>REGQ01000035.1 GCA_004134985.1 Paenibacillaceae bacterium
TTCATACAGAATTGTTGAAATCATCGCCGATTGATCCATTCTATATGATTTTTCATATAGAATCGTTGAAATCATCGTCGGATGATCCATTTCTATATGATTTTTCATACAGAATCGTTGAAATCATCGCCGGTTGATCCATTCTGTATGATTTTTCATATAGAATTGTTGAAATCATCGCTGGATGATCATTCTAATGATTTTCCATGCAACGATTTCAAGGAATTGCGGCAAAACCGCGTAAAATATGGTATGCTTCAAGCGTAAACGGATTCATTGGCCTTTGGGACAGTGACGCATTCGTTTCGCGAAGAAATAGAAGCCTGGTTGGGCTTAGCCAATACCATCTTATATTTCAAGCGTAAACGGATTCACCAGCCTTTGGGACAGTGATGCGTTCGTTTCGCGAAGAAATAGAAGCCTGGTTGGGCTTGGCCAATACCATCTTATATTTCAAGCGTAAACGGATTCACCGGCCTTTGGGACAGTGACGCGTTCGTTTCGCGAGTAAATAGAAACATTTAACAGGGGGGCTAGTCTCATCATGTCCAATTTCAAAATAAATGTACTGGAAGATACTTATACCATTTACGAGCTGGTGGAGGAGAGCAGCAGCTCTTTTGTTCGTATTTGCCCTGAGCGGGGCGCGATAGCTACGGAGTTGACTTTGAACGGCCAGTCCTTATTTTATCTCGACAGGGATACTTTCCTTAATCCGGATGCCAATATCCGGGGTGGAAATCCGATTTTGTTCCCGATTTGCGGGCAGTTGAACGATACGCAGTATGAATGGAACGGGCAGACGTATACAATGAAAAACCATGGCGTTGCCCGTACCGCCGCTTGGGAAGTCACCGCCACCTCGACAGACGGACAAGCTTCGCTAGAGCTTCGCCTTCGTTCCGACGATACAACACTCGCTTCCTATCCTTTTGAATTTGAATTGGTATTTACGTATGTGCTGCAAGACGGCAAGCTGCGTATTGATCAGCGGTATTGCAACCGCTCTGATGAAGCGATGCCGGTCTATGCCGGCTTCCATCCGTATTTTAATGCCGACAGCAAGTCACTTGTCTATGCAACCGATGCAACCGATTATTACGACTATAATGATGAGAAAGTTAAAGCAATCGAAGGAGCCATCGATTTGAACGGACTCGTTGAATCTGTTGCGCTGCTGGATGCCAAACAACCTTCCATCACTTTTCCTGTGTCCGATTCCTGTACGGTAACGATGAACTACAGCGACATTTTTAAATATGTTGTGTTGTGGTCCGTAGAAGGCAAGCCATTTGTCTGCGTCGAGCCATGGATGGCGAAAACCAATGAGTTAAACAACAAAACAGAACTGCCGATTATTGAAGCTGGACAAGAATTAAACGCCTGGCTTACCATCGCCTGTGAAACTTAAATCAATCTGACATAAGGGGTGTCAACCAATGCGTAAGTATAACTTTATCCGTCCGATACTGATTCTTGTGACCGCCTTCCTTGTCAATAACCTGGCTGCGAACCTTAGCATACTGTTAGGCGCTTCTCCAGAAGCAGCCAGCAATATCGGGTTTATCGCCATGCTGGCTGTAACCTTTATTTTGTTCATTCGAATGACCAAGCAGCGTCATCGCAAATAACCTTATCAGAAGAAGCTTTGCAGCCTGTTTTTTGCTCTCTTTATATGTAATCTTGGTATTCCGGGGCCGGGCTGTTTCACCACTGAGATCGTCATGATATAATGAAGAAAAACAGGAGGTATTAATATGAAACTTGGTGTGTTCTCTGTACTTTTTGCTCAAAAATCACTTGAGGAAACTCTCGATTATATTGCTGCGCAAGGACTGGATGCAATTGAAATTGGAACGGGCGGTTACCCTGGCAACTCCCATTGCGATCCGGATGAACTGCTGGCCGATGAAAATAAACTGAAAGCATTTAAAGAAGCTGTGGAATCACGCGGTCTGATCATCAGTGCGCTTAGCTGCCACGGCAACCCGCTTCACCCGCAAAAGGCCATTTCGGAAAAAGATGATGCGTCGATTCGCAGTACGATCAAACTCGCCGGCAAGCTTGGCGTTTCTGTCGTAAATACATTCTCCGGCTGTCCTGGCGACCATGAGGATGCCAAATATCCAAACTGGCCTGTCGCGCCTTGGCCAAATGACTTCCAAGAAATTTTGGACTGGCAGTGGGAAAACAAAGTTATCCCTTACTGGACAGAAATCGCCAAACTGGCGGATGAAAACAATGTAAAAATCGGCCTCGAGCTGCATGGCGGATTTTCGGTTCATACACCAGCTACACTGCTCCGTCTGCGTGAAGCGGCTGGGGATGCAATCGGTGCTAACCTTGATCCTAGCCACATGTGGTGGCAGGGAATTGATCCGGTACAGGCCGTTCAAATTTTGGGACGTGCCAATGCGATCCACCATTTCCATGCAAAAGACACATCTATCGATCCTGTCAATGTTCATCGCCATGGCGTTACTGACATGCAATCCTACACGCTGATGCTGGATCGGGCATGGCAGTTCCGCACAGTCGGCTTCGGCCATGATTTGAAAACATGGGCTGACATTTTGAGCGCGCTGCGCCTTGTTGGCTATGATTATGTTGTCAGCATTGAGCATGAGGATGGCTTGATGTCCATTGAAGAAGGCTTCACAAAAGCTGTCGCCAATTTGAAACAGGTCATGATTCGCGAACCACTCGGCGAAATGTGGTGGGTATAAGCATCGCATAGCAATGATCGAATGAAAGGGAGGCTTGCGCCTCCCTTTTTTGATGCCGATTCTGATCCGCATACGGATTCACTGCGGCAGTATTGGCTGCGGATACTGCGGACGTACCGGCGTGGGCCATATAGTGCTCAAAAGTGAAAAAAGGCATCTTCCGAGTTGAACTCAGAAGATGCCTTTTTTGGGCTGTTAGCTAAACCAGATTTTAACAATCATAATATAGTCAATTGCCAAAAACAGAACCAGTGAAACACCTGCAAATCCGATCGCGAAATAGTTTTTACGGGGGCGAACCATCAGCAACCGTACCAGCCCGATAAAAATAAGAACTGTAAACACTAACATGAAAATGTCAAATCCATTGAATGTGCCAATCGCTGCTGCTTCCTCTGCCAAAAACATAAGGGCCCTCCTTTTATCTACACAGTCAACCTATTTTATTCTATGTTAGCCTGTAGCGGCGTTCGATGCAAGTGCATAACGGGAAGTGTAACAAGTTTGTCACGTTTTTAACTTGACGCACACAGCTTCCCATCCAAAAGGCGGAGGGGAAGCACCGTTGTGCAATTCATCACACTTGCTAAACAATTGAACAAACGAGACTGCCCCGTAGCTATAAAATACCCTGCCCTTCCAGCATTTATACCGCGTTTATTGCTCCAAAGCCGCCGCTACGCCATCCCGGGCGAGACGCTGCTCCTCCGTACGTTTGCGATCCCGCTCCAGAATCGGCTGCAAGTATCGGCCAGTATAGGATTTGTCCGCGCGAATGACCTGTTCGGGAGTGCCCGTTGCAATAATCGTACCCCCGCCGCTGCCTCCCTCCGGACCCAAATCAATCAGATAATCCGCTGTTTTGATAACATCCAGATTATGCTCAATGACCAGTACCGTTTCTCCGGCATCAACTAGACGGTGCAATACCACCAATAGACGGTCAATATCATCCACATGCAGACCCGTTGTCGGCTCGTCCAGTATATAGAGCGTCTTGCCCGTACTCCGGCGATAAAGCTCGGAGGCCAGCTTGACGCGCTGGGCTTCGCCGCCGGACAGCGTTGTGGCCGGTTGTCCAAGTTTCATATAGCCAAGCCCGACATCAAGCAGTGTCTGCAGCTTGCGATGAATACGCGGGATGTTTTTGAAAAACTCCACCCCGTCCTCAATCGTCATCTCCAGCACTTCGGCAATCGTTTGTCCCCGGTATTTCACTTCCAGTGTTTCACGGTTATACCGTCTCCCTTTGCAAATTTCGCACGGTACATAAACATCAGGCAGGAAGTGCATTTCGATTTTGATAATGCCGTCCCCGCGGCATGCTTCACAACGACCGCCCTTCACATTGAAGCTGAAGCGTCCCTTTTTGTAGCCGCGAACTTTCGATTCATTGGTCGAAGCATACACGTCACGAATGTCATCGAACACGCCGGTATAAGTCGCCGGATTCGAACGCGGTGTCCGGCCAATTGGCGATTGGTCGATATCCACAACTTTCTCCAAATGCTCCAGACCACGCATTTCCTTATACGCGCCTGGACGAGTTTTGGCTTTGTTCAAATCACGAGCCAGCGTCTTGTACAGCACTTCGTTCACCAGCGTTGATTTGCCTGATCCGGATACGCCGGTTACAGCAGTGAAAACGCCAATGGGAATTTTTGCGTTGACACTTCGCAAGTTATTTTCCTTCGCCCCGCGAATTTCCAGCCATTTGCCATTTGTTGCCCGTCGCTTCTCAGGCACCGGAATAAACTTGCGCCCGCTCAAATATTGTCCTGTCAAAGAACCTGGGTTGTCCATAACTTCCTGCGGCGTTCCTTCGGCAATCACTTGACCGCCGTGGATGCCCGCTCCCGGACCAATATCGATAATATAGTCTGCAGCCAGCATCGTGTCTTCATCATGCTCTACTACAATGAGCGTATTGCCGAGGTCACGCATATGTTCCAATGTCTTGATCAATCTGTCATTGTCGCGCTGATGCAAGCCGATGCTCGGCTCATCCAAAATATAAAGTACCCCCATCAAGCTGGAGCCGATCTGCGTCGCCAGACGAATCCGCTGCGCCTCTCCTCCCGACAAGGTACCCGCTGCCCTGCTTAAGGACAAATAGGCAAGCCCGACATTAACGAGAAAGCCGAGTCGGCTATCGATTTCTTTGAGAATCAAATGAGCAATCGTCTGTTCTTTTTCACTCAGCTCCAGCGATGCAAAAAACTCCGATGCATTGCCGATCGAAAGCGAAGTCACATGAGAGATATTCTGACTGCCAATCGTAACCGCCAGAATTTCAGGACGCAGACGTGCGCCTTTGCAGCTTTCGCATGGCTTGGCGCTCATATAGCCCTCAATATGTTCCCTGATGCCGTCAGAGCCGGTATCGCGATAGCGACGCTCCAGATTATTGACAATCCCTTCAAAGTGCACATAGGCTTCCTTGGATTGTCCGAAATCATTCTCATATCGAAACTTGACGCGTTCCGCACCGGTTCCGTACAACAGTTTTTTCAGGTGCTCTGCAGACAGTTCGCTGACGGGCACATTTTTAGGAATATCATAATGCTTGCACACCGCGTTCAGAAATTGCGGGTAATAGTTGGAGGTGCTGCCCGCCCACGCTTCAAATGCCCCTTGATCAATCGACTTGCTGCCGTCTGGAACGAGCAGATCGGGGTCGACAATCATTTTGACGCCGAGCCCGTCACAATCCGGGCATGCGCCATAAGGGCTGTTGAAGGAAAACATGCGCGGCGCCAATTCATCCACACTAAAACCGCACTCCGGACAAGCGAGCTTGGAACTGAACAACAGCTCCTCTTTATCCAGCACATCAACCAGTACCTGCCCATCAGTTAACTTCAGCGCCAGCTCCAATGAATCGGCCAGCCGCGAGTGAACATCTTCCTTAACGACAATCCGGTCAACGACAACTTCAATCGTGTGCTTTTTGTTTTTCTCCAGCTCGATTTTTTCGCTCAGGTCGCGCAGTTCCCCGTTAACCCGTACACGGACAAACCCCTGCTTCTGGATATCGGCCAGCAGCTTGGTATGCTCGCCCTTGCGACCGTTAATGAGCGGCGCAAGAATTTGCAGTCTGGTTCGCTCCGGATACTCCATAATCCGATCAACCATCTGCTCGACTGTCTGCGACGAGATTTCAATGCCGTGCTGCGGACAGTGAGGTTTACCGATGCGCGCATATAACAGCCGCAAGTAGTCGTAGATTTCCGTAACCGTCCCGACTGTTGAGCGGGGATTCCGGCTCGTCGTTTTCTGGTCGATGGAAATCGCCGGGGACAACCCGTCAATGGAATCCACATCCGGCTTCTCCATCTGGCCAAGAAATTGTCTTGCATACGCAGACAACGACTCGACATAGCGACGCTGTCCCTCCGCATAGATCGTATCGAACGCAAGCGAAGACTTGCCCGAGCCGCTCAAACCAGTAAGCACAACAAACTTGTCCCTGGGGATGGTCACATCAATATTTTTTAAATTATGCGCTCGCGCGCCTTTGATAACAATATGTTCATGAGCCAAACCTAATTCCCTCCCTGTTCCTGTTCCGAATGCCGGTCAGCTGACTATTGATGGTTGCCACTGGCGGACTCAATCCTCCGCCTTCAGTTCCAGCAGCGCATCCCGCAGCTCAGCCGCTCTTTCAAACTGCAAGTTTTTGGCTGCGTCCTTCATATCCGCTTCCAATCGGGCGATCACTTTCTGACGTTCCTTCTTCGACAATTTGCCAAGTTCCCCGCCGGTCAAATAATCCGCCTTTTGCTCGGCGACTTTGGTCGCTTCAATCACGCTATGAATTCTTTTGCGTATTGTCTGAGGGGTAATGCCATGCTCTTCGTTATGCGCGAGTTGGATCGTGCGGCGCCGCTGTGTTTCCTGCATGGCGCGATCCATCGAATCGGTCACCTTGTCTCCGTACATAATAACGCGCCCTTCACTGTTGCGGGCAGCACGGCCAATCGTCTGGATGAGCGAACGCTCCGACCTCAGGAAGCCTTCCTTGTCCGCATCCAAAATCGCAACCAAGGTAACTTCCGGCAGATCCAGTCCTTCCCTCAGCAAGTTGATGCCGATGAGAACGTGGAATGTCCCCATCCTCAAATCGCGCAAAATCGCCATCCGCTCCAGCGTCTTGATGTCAGAGTGAAGGTAGCGCACCTTGATGCCCACTTCCTTCAAATAGTCGGTCAGATCTTCCGACATTTTCTTGGTCAACGTCGTAACGAGCACCCGTTCATCCTTCGCAATCCGGTCTCTGATCTCGCCAAGCAGATCATCGATCTGGCCTTTGGTTGGCCGCAGCTCGATGACAGGATCGACGAGCCCGGTAGGACGGATGATTTGCTGGACCATCTCCGGAGTGTACTCCAGTTCGTAAGGACCGGGTGTTGCCGAAACATAGATCGTCTGGGTCACTTTGGACTCAAACTCTTCAAATCGCAGCGGACGGTTGTCCATTGCCGAAGGCAGCCTAAAGCCGTGATTAACCAGCACTTCCTTGCGCGCCCTGTCCCCGTTGTACATCGCGCGAATTTGCGGCAGGGTGACATGCGACTCGTCAATGACCACCAGCATGTCATCCGGGAAGTAATCCATCAGCGTATAAGGCGTCGCCCCGCGCTCACGGAATGTAAGCGGTCCGGAGTAGTTTTCAATGCCGGAGCAGAAGCCCATCTCCTGCATCATTTCGATGTCATAGCGGGTGCGCTGCTCAAGCCGCTGCGCCTCCAGCAGCTTGTTATCTGCGCGCAGTTCGGCAAGCCGTTCCTCCAGCTCCTGCTCAATATCGACGAGCGCACGCTTCATTGTTTCTTCTTGCGTCACAAAGTGAGATGCCGGGAAGATCGCAACATGGTCGCGCGTACCGACAACTTCGCCGGTCAATACATCTATTTCCGTAATCCGTTCAATCTCGTCGCCGAACATTTCAACGCGCATCGCCCGCTCATTGTTGGCTACGGGAAAAATCTCAATGACATCGCCGCGCACACGAAATGTCCCCCGCACAAAATTGAGATCATTGCGTTTGTACTGGATGTCTACAAGCTTATGCAAAATCTCGTTGCGCGACTTCTCCATGCCCACCCGCAGCGACAGCACCAAACTTCCATACTCGAGCGGCGATCCAAGGCCGTAAATGCAGGAAACACTCGCTACGATGATGACATCGCGCCGCTCAAACAACGAACTCGTGGCCGAGTGACGGAGCTTGTCAATTTCATCATTAATGCTCGAATCCTTCTCAATGTAAGTATCTGACGATGGAATGTAGGCCTCAGGCTGATAGTAATCATAGTAACTGACAAAATAAGCTACTGAGTTATTGGGGAAAAACTCCTTGAACTCGCTGCATAGCTGGGCAGCCAGCGTTTTATTGTGGGCAATGACCAACGTAGGCCGCTGCAGTTGTGCAATCGTGTTGGCAATCGTGTAGGTCTTCCCTGTACCCGTCGCGCCCAGCAATGTCTGATGCTTCTTCCCTTGAAGTGTCCCTGCTACCAGTTGGCGAATCGCCTCCGGCTGATCGCCCTGAGGTGAGTATTCAGACTGCAGCTCGAACAATTTTGTCGCCATGAGCAACCCATCCCTTCCCTTGTGTGGCATCAAGCAAAACATATTTATGAATAAAGGCCTATCAATTTTATACCCACTTTACCCGATAAAATAGACAGGACGTGTTGATAAGAATATGTGTTCCCGTACATTATACTGTTTTCAAGAACATGTTGCAATCGGGGATTGTTGGGTTTTTATTCTCCGCCTAAACAGATTTAACGTGCTTAACTGACCACGTTTTTATTTTAAGAAAAGACGGAGTGTGAAAGCGGAAGATGGATTTAACAACGGTTATAGGTATTATCGCGGGGTTGATCGCCCTGATCGGCGGCTATTTGCTTGATGGGGGACATCTTGAAGGGTTATTTGAGGTAACATCACTGCTTATCGTTTTTGGTGGTACGGCGGCGGCTGTCGTCATAAGCTTTCCTTTAAAAAAACTTAAAACCGTGCCGACAGCTTTGAAATATGCCTTTACGAGCGATCAAGATGATCCAGACAAATTAATAGCAGAAATCTCTGCGATGGCTACGACCGCGCGGCGGGAAGGCGTGCTTGCGCTTGAGAATGTGGCCAATCAGCATAACAATGCCTATTTGCGCTCTGGCCTGATGATGGTTGTCGACGGCACGGATCCCGAGCTGACCAAACAAATTTTGGAACTGGAAATTGACGCTGTTGAGCGAATGCATGAGGATCAGGCCAAAATTTTCGAGGCTGCCGGCAGCTATGCCCCTACGATGGGTATTATCGGTACGGTTATGGGCCTTGTCCACGTGCTTAGCAACCTGTCCGATCCCGGAGCGCTTGGTCCGTCTATTGCCGTGGCTTTTACCGCCACGCTATACGGTGTCGTAAGCGCCAATCTGCTTTATTTGCCGATTGCCTCCAAAATTAAAGCCCGCTGCAATGAGCGCATTCGTCTGATGGAGATGATGCTGGAGGGCATTCTGTCCGTTCAGGCAGGTGAAAACCCGACATTAATTCAGAAGAAACTGCAATCCTTTATGTTCGTAGGCAAGCCTGGAGGCGAAAGGGTGAGCAACGATGCGGCGCAGACGTAGACGTGAGAGCGTGCCCCCCAATCACGAGCGATGGCTGATCACCTACGCGGATCTGATTACACTGCTGATGATTTTTTTCGTCATTCTTTATGCCATGAGCCAGCTAGACATTAAAAAGTACGAAGCGTTCGCCCAGTCCATGCAGTTTGAATACCGCAAGTCGGATTCCATGATCGAGCAAGGTTCCGGCATGCTTGGCGCGCTTGATCGCTCCAAGTTTCCTGAGCAAGGGGAGCTGGGGGCGGACACCAGCGTTCCAGTATTGGACAGCGAAAGCAATAAGCAGACGCTGGAGGAGGCGCTGCAGCGCGCCAGAGAAAAGGAACTGCAGGATCTGCTCTCGATCATCCAGGCCTACGTAGTTGAAAATCATTTGGAAGATCAAATTTTTGTATCGGATACCCCAAAAGGAATTGCGATCCGATTAAGCGATATTTTTCTGTTTGATCTGGGCAAGGCCGATCTGAAGCCGGAATCCCGGCCTGTGCTGGACAAGCTGGCCAGCCTGTTCACGCAGCTTGATACGCTGATTAGCATTGAAGGGCATACAGATAACCTGCCAATTCAGGCCGGCGGTGCCTTTCAGGATAATTGGGGGTTATCGGCAGCCCGTTCGCTGTCCGTGCTTCGTTATTTTATTGACACGGCGGAACTCCCGCCCGATATTTTTGAAATTGCGGGATACGGCGATACCCGTCCGGTCGCAGATAACGACTCCAATGCCAATCGTCAGAAAAACCGCCGCGTCGAAATTACCGTGCTGCGCAGCGAGAAGTAGCTCTTCAATTATTGCCTCATATTTGCAGGAAAAAAAGGCATTTGGCGCATTTAGCGGACCTGCTGTCCGCAAAACCGTCAAATGCCTTTTTTTGAATCAAATATCGGATGCTCTGTAACTAACATGGCATATAAGCTAAAACACAAAAAAACAGCTAAGATAGAATGGCTCCATCTACGGTGGTTGCCTTGATCCGCAAACAAAGCAAAAGAGACCATGTGGAATTCTAACGCTGATGAGCGGCGCTATTTAGGGAAATTCAGCCCCATAAATGTTGTAACGAAACTGAGCCACGCTATTTCTAGAAAATCGCATGATTTTAGTCGTCTGTAGGGTGAATAAGCACTGTGGGAAGCGTTAGATTTGAAAATGGGTCATTTGAGGCCATTTAAGCGTTGTGGCAAGCGTTAGCGCAAGATCCCCCGCTCGCTCGCATTCGTCAACCGCTAATTGAGGCTTTGCAAACCCATAGGGGGACATTAGCTATAATTGGGGTTACACTCATTTGTCAGGGTTTATGCAACGCTAGTGATGCTCTGTTCGCGACATGCAAAACCTTAAGGCTGCCGGAGCGCGCCGCACATACGTCAGGCACAACAATCAGTATTGGAACTTCTTGCTCCACACATACGACCGACACTGCAATCCGTGTGTTGAATTACTAAGCGCCCTCGCAAATTGCGCAAAAAAATGCTCTTACCGATTGGTAAGAGCATTTTCCAAAGGTTAAACCTTACAGTTTAACTACGTTTTCTGCTTGTGGTCCGCGGTTGCCTTGAACAACGTTGAACTCTACACGTTGACCTTCGTCAAGTGTTTTGAAGCCTTCGCCAGTGATTGCGGAGAAGTGTACAAATACATCGCTTCCGCCTTCAACTTCGATGAAGCCAAAGCCTTTCTCAGCGTTGAACCATTTAACTGTACCTTGTTGCATGTTGTATTACCTCCAAAATTAAATTTAACATGTTAATTTTGCTCTAAACAAAAATTCACATATTGAAAAAGGTTCCATCGTACAAATGACACCCTTTTCAATATGCGAATCGGTAGCGCATTTAACAACTGTGATCATCATAACATACGCATTTATAGAATGCAAATGGAATTTCAAATATTTTGATATTTTTTCAAATTTATTTTTCCATCAATTTCAAATTTTTCCGGTAAGCCGTCTCCTTCATTTGGGTCGTTGAAAGCGCGCCGTACCGCTATTATAATAGTAGGCCGACGCTTCAAACAGATGAATTTTACCATCCGGGAATCAGTACATCTTTCCCGCCGTACGCGTCTTTGAAGGCCTGTTTGATTACCTCTGACTGATACGCCTGCTGCAAAATCTTCGTCTTTTCATCGTCTTTATTTTGCTCAAGTACCGTAATAACATCTGGCGACTGGAACGCCTCCCTCTCCTTCACTAGCGCTTGGTCATTGTAGTCAAGGCCCACCTCGGCTGCCAACGTTGCATACAGAAATCCGGCATCCACATCATCGAGCGCACGGGTCAGCATCGTGTAATCCACTTCCTTGAATTTAAACTGATGCGGGTTATCAACAATATCGCGCACAGTGACCTTAACAGGCTCCACACCATCTTTGAGCTTGATCAGTCCGGCATCCTGCAGCATGATGAAGGTGCGGTAGTTGTTGAAAGGATCGACAGGGATGCTGAAGGTCGCCCCGTCCGGCAGCTCATTCAAGCTGTTATATTTTTTCGAAAACAGGCCGCTGCGATCTGTAAACGCATTGAAGGCAGGAACCAGGTGCGTTTTATGCAATTCATTGAATTCTTCAAGAAATGCGATATGCTGATGATAATTAGCAAACACCTCGCCGCTCTCCACAGCCTCATTCAACTGTGTATTATCCGAGATAAACGTGTACTCCAGCTTATAGCCAAGCTTCTCGACTTCCGCTGCCAGCAGTTTGGTCGTATCCTCATACAGCTTGATGTTCGCTGCGGCAAACTTGATCGTTTTTCCGTCCTCGCCATCTTTCCCTTTGCCTGGCGAAGAGCAGGCGCTAACCAGCATTATAACGACAAGCAGCAAGAGAGCGGGCATTTTTTTTCGGTTTGTGTTACGTGTTATATTCCGGTTTGTCATCATTCATGTTCTCCCCGATTCGTTTGTAATTAATTTCGCTTATCCAGCTTTCGCACGGCGTAATTGCCCACTGTTTGAATAAGTTGAACCATAACGATAATAAGCAGCACCGTAAAAGCCATCACATCCAACTGGTAGCGGTAATAGCCGTACCGGATGGCAAAATCCCCGATCCCGCCGCCTCCAACCAGACCCGCTACTGTCGAATAGGAAAGGAAACTGATACTGATAATGGTCGCTGTGTTAACGATCCCTGACCGCGCTTCGCGGTACAGCACTTTCCAAATAATTTGCCGCGTGCTCGCTCCCATCGATTCAGCCGCTTCAATGACACCACGATTGACCTCCAGCAGCGTCTGCTCGACCAGCCGGGCAAAATCCGGGATGGCGCTGATCGCCAGCGGAACGATCACGGCGGTCGTGCCGATGGCGGTGCCCACCAGCATCCGCGTGAACGGAATAATGGCGATCATTAAAATCAGAAACGGAAATGACCGGACAAGATTGACGAACATATCCAGCAGCCGATACAAAATCGGCGCTTTGATTACCGAGCCTGGACGAATAAGATAGAGCAGTGTCCCGAGCGGTATGCCGAGTAAGGCGGCGATGCCAAGGGTGAAGAACATCATATAGAAGGTTTCGCCAAGCGCTTTGCGTATTTCGGGAAGCAACTGCACGATATTTTCAAACATAGCCCAGTACCTCCCCTGATACTCGGGCACGATCACCGTACAATAAATAATTGGCAATTTGGGTTTGCGGCACTGGTCGCGGATCAGACAGATTGATGGTTTCCACCAGCTTTCCCTGCTCCATGACAGACACCCGGCTGCAAATTGATTTGATGACCTCCATCTCATGGGTAACAATGACGATTGTAATCCCGCGCGTTTCATTAAGCTGCTTAAGAAAAGCGAGAATACTTTCCGTTGTGTGCGGATCAAGCGCCGAAGTCGGCTCATCGCATAATAAAATTTGCGGACGCTGGGCCATCGTGCGCGCAATCGCAACACGCTGTTTCTGTCCTCCGCTAAGCTTGGCTGGATAATCGCCCGCCTTCTCAAGCAGTCCGACCACCTCGAGACTCTCAAGGATAAGCCGCTTGCGCTCGGCTCTGGGGACACCGGCAATTTCCAACGGGAAAGAAACATTTTCGTATACTGTGCGATTGCCGATTAAATTAAAATGCTGAAAAATCATCCCCATCGACATTCTGCGCTTCAGCAATGCTTTGCGCGATAAGAGCATTATATTTTCACCATTGATCAACACGGCGCCGCTGTCCGGTCTCTCCAACAAATTAATGCTGCGCAGCAAAGTCGATTTGCCTGCCCCGCTAAAGCCGATAATCCCGTAAATTTCACCATGCTGCACTTGCAAGGACACCGAATCAATCACCTGCACAGGACCATTGGCAGCAGGATAGGTTTTATTGATGTGCTGCAGTTGGATCATTGCCATGCCTCCCTTCACATGATGAGTGTGCTTGCCATAGCCGCGCCGTTCCAGTTGCCCCATTTCGGGACGCTGTGGGCTGTAAACAGCTATAAGGCCGTACCCTGCCGATCCGCTTTCACGAATAAAATCCGGGCTCCGGAAGCCGCCCGCTTAAAAACCAGTCGCCAACGCTGCGCAATTTGAACTCTGCCGGATTGTGAAGCGTATGGGTGCGCGCATTGCGCCAAAAGCGATCATAGCCGTAGTGACCCGCCGTGGCACGCGCGCCCATTACATCAAAAATACGTGAGCTGATCTCCACCGCGGCCTGTCCGGCGAACACATTAGCGCCAGCTACCAGCACAGCCAGTTCTCCCCGGTCCTTCTCTGCCAGCGATTCCCCTGATGCCCAGGCTGCATCCAGACGGAGCGCAGCCTTCTCAGCCAGCCCCAACGCAGCCTGGTACTGAACCCAAAGCTCACCATACTGGCGCTGATTTCCTGGCTCGTCTACAGCCCGTTCAACACCTGAGGTGTACCAGGGGCGAGTGCGGCTTGCCGTATATTGCTTTGCCTCCAGCAGCGCCCCATTAGCAATGCCAACAAAGATGTTCATCAGAATGCTTTGCGACAAAATGGGGACAAAGGTTGAAAATGCCGATTGCCGTCCATACGGTGTCTCAATAATTTCCGACGCTTCCAAAACAACATCATGAAACCGCACCGTCCCGCTGCCGGTCTGCCGTTGCCCCATCCCGTCCCAATCGTCAATCACTTCTACACCGGGACGAGAAGTCGGAATTATCCCCTCATAATACTCGCCTGTTTCGCTGTCATTCCATGAGATAGCAAGCAAATCGGAATCAGGAGAACCGGAACTGAATGATTTGGAGCCGCTGACAATAACACGGTCGTCTTCCCTGCGGCCGATGATGCTTTTCTCCAATGGATTGGAAGAGTTGCCCCAAAAATAATTGTGCTTGGCTGTTTCCGTATAGTAATGGGCCGTTTGCCGGGCATTTCCCCCAAGGTGGGGTGCGACAAGGCACAGAAAGTGGTAGCCGTATACATGAGCGAGGGAAGAATCGGCCGCTGCCAAAATACGAACCACATGCAGTACAACTGACCACGGCTGGCCAGCCCCGCCGAATTGCTCAGGTATAAGCAGCTTCAGCAGCCCGCTGCGACGGATCAAATCGCGCTGTTCCTTCGGGGTACCGCCCAGCTTGTCACGCTGCCGGGCATCTTCGCGGAATATGTCCGCCAGCTCCTCAGCCTTGTCTAAATAGTACTGTGTGTCCAGCTTCTTTCCTGATTCGACTGTCATGATTGTCTGCTCCTTTCCTAGTCTCCACCCGTAGTAAACAGTTCGGTAGGCAAGTCAACCAAGTGTTTGCCGACCAATTCGCGGGCGAGGTTGTTGGAAGGTGTCAACACGAGCCCGGCGCGTACATCCCGGTAAATGCGCTCGATGGGTCCCTTTTTATATCCGTAGCCTCCGGTCACATCAAGCGCTATGTTTGCTACCTGATTAGCTGCCTCTGTCGCATGAATTTTAAACTCGGTCCCTTCATACCACAGCTCGCCGAGGGGCCGCCCCTCCGCCTCATAGCGATTAAACTTATCGGCAAGCGCAAGCTGCCAAGGTCGCAGGCTGCTGACTTGAATTTGCGCTTTGGCAAGCTGCTGGCGAATGACCTGATAGTCTGCCAGACTGCGGTTGAAGTCGCGGTGCACCGTGCGCTTGACATGGGCTGTGGCAAGCCGCAGCGCCTCTTGCGCCACTCCAATCCAGGCGCTGCCGATGCCGAGCAGATAGAGCGGGTCCACGCCGTTGAGCGCAATTTCTACTGCTTTATTTTCTTCCCACAGGATATCGTTCTGAGGCACACGAACATTGTTGAGCTTGAGCGGCCCGCTCTGATTGCCCCTTACCCCGAGCGCTTCCCATGCCCCGGCCGTAATGCCAGGCTGCTCGCCATCCACAATAAAATAGCTCAACTGCTGCGGCTCTGCAGCTCCAGGTGTACGGGTTTGCAAAATATAAAAGCTTGCTTCGCCACCGCTCGTCGTAAATGATTTTTCCAAATCCAGAATGTAGTCCGTTCCATCCCGCTTCGCCTCGCTCAGGTTGAACCAGGTGTGACCGCCAGTCGCCTTCTCACTCATTGAATGCGTGCCTAGCGCCCCTGTTCTCACCGGCCTTAGCCATCTCTCTTTCTGCTCCTCCGTTCCGTAGTACACAATTGTCTGCGCGGCGCCCACATGCATGACATAGATGAGCGATGTCGACGGGCAGCCCCGCCCGATCTCTTCCGCAGCGATAGAGAACGCCTTATAATCCAGACCCAAACCATCATACTGCTGCGGTATGAGCAGACTGTTCCATCCTGCATCAGCCAAAGCCTGCAAGTTGCTGCGCGGAAATACGCCTTCCCGATCTGTCCGCTCCGCATTGGGCGCAATGACAGCCTGAACCGTCTCTCTGATTTGCGCTCTAATTTCGTCATAGTTAATGGTGTTAATGTGTTGTGCCGTTGCCATCGTCCGCTCCTCCTCTTGATTCCTTGCTCCTAAAAATGTCTTTTGTTTTAATGGCGTTCATGTGCTGCTCTTTTGCTTGCTTTCGCGCTTACTTGCCTGCCGAGGCTGTCTGTACGCTGTGTTTTCCCAACCGCTCCGCCTCAAGTGCCCGGACTCGACTGATGACTTGTTCGCCAAACTGCGCCAGTTCCTCATCATAATGAAGAAACCCGGTCAGCACCAGATCAATGCCGATTTCCTGCAAATCAATAATTTTCCCGGCAACCTGATCCGGCGTACCAATCAGACCGGTCTTGAAACCGTCATTAAACTGGATCAAATCCTCGAAGCTGGAATCGGCCCACATGCCCTCTCCTTCCGCTGTGGCGGAGCCTGCATGCCTGACCTGGCGCTGAAACGCCTCGACGGTTGCAGTATCCGCCTGTTCAATGATGTTGCGGAGGACGTCCCGCGCCTCCTGCTCGGTTTCCCGCACGATAACGAAGGCATTGACGCCGAAGCGCACCTTACGCCTGTGCTCCTCGGCATAAGCGGCTACTTCTCTGATCTGCTGTTCAAGTCCGACAAGCGTATTGCCGTTCATGAAATAATAATCCGATACTTTGCCAGCCATTTGCTTCGCCGCCTTTGAATTGCCCCCTTGAAAAATCGTTGGCCCCGGCTGCTGCAGCGGCTTCGGCTGCATCTCGGCTTCGTTCAGACGGTAGAAGTCCCCTCTAAACGTCGCCTTGTCCTCCGTCCAGAGCGCCCGCAATACGCGGATAAATTCCTCCGAGCGGCGATAGCGCTCATCATGGTCAAGCCAATGCTCCCCAAGGGCAATGTACTCATCCTTCAGCCATCCGCTAACGACATTGATGGCTGCCCGCCCGCCGCTCAAATAATCTATCGTCGTTAAAATTTTCGCAACGACAGCCGGCGGCCACAAACCGGAAGCGACGGCAGCGATAAGCTGAATCTTGCGAGTCCGTACGGCGAGTGCCGAAGCGATTGTCAGCGCCTCCCACTGTTCGCCGGAATCGCTGCTGGCAACGAATCTTGTCGGGAGCAGCAAGTGGTCGAATCCTGTCCGCTCTGCAATTTCGGCATAACGAACATTGTCCTCGAAAGAACAGCCGGTACGCCCCGGCAGCCTCGTCGCTACCAGTCCGTTTTTCTCCAGTGGAGCCCAGTAGCCAAACGAAATACTCATGCCGGCTGCTCCTTTCCGGGAACAACATTATTGGCAATCATCTCGCCAAACGGGCTGACAAACGACGGATTGCCCTCCAGTCCGCTGCGCTTCTGCAGCGGAAGCAGCGGGAACAGCAGCTCTGCTGTGCGGTAGGCCTCTTCCAGATGCGGATAGCCGGACAAAATAAAGGTTTCAATTCCGAGCTCACCGTATTCCTTGATTCGTGCTGCCACATTGTCCGGGCTGCCCACCAGCGCAGTGCCGGCTCCGCCTCTTACGAGGCCGATGCCTGCCCACAGGTTGGGGCTGATCTCCAATTGGCTCCGATCCCCTTGATGAAGCTCGGACATCCGGCGTTGTCCCTCCGAATCCATCCGCGCAAAAATTTGCTGTGCCGACTTCACCGTCGCCTCGTCAAGATGCGCAATCAGCGCATCGGCAGCCTGCCATGCCTCCTCCTCTGTCTCGCGCACAATAACATGCAGTCGGATGCCAAACCTTAATGTGCGCCCGCGCTGTGCAGCCAGTTGGCGCATCGTCTCAATTTTATTTTTCACCTGTTCCGGCGGTTCGCCCCAAGTCAAATACACATCAACATGTTCGGCCGCCACCTCCATCGCCGCTTCGGAGGAACCGCCAAAGTACAGTGGAGGATAGGGCTTCTGAGCCGGGGGGTACAGCACCTTGCCGCCCTCCACATGCAGATGCCCGCCTTCATAGCTGACTTCCTCCCCTTGCAGTTGCTTGCGCCACACCTCCAGAAATTCATCTGTCAGAGCATAGCGCTCATCATGGTTCAGAAATACGCCATCGCCAGCAAGCTCCACCGGATCGCCGCCTGCCACGACATTAATCAGCAGCCGCCCGTTTGAGAAACGGTCAAGTGTTGCCGACATCCGGGCCGCCAGTGTCGGGGACATCAACCCCGGACGAACCGCAACCAGAAATTTGAGGTTTTCCGTCGCCGGTACGAGTGTAGAGGCAACAATCCAGGCGTCTTCACAGGATTTTCCCGTGGGAAGCAGCACCCCTCCATAACCCAATTCATCCGCAGCTTGAGCAATCTGCTTGCAATAGGCGTAACTAACGGCCCGCGCCCCCTGCTGTGTGCCCAAATAGCGTCCATCCCCATGTGTAGGTATAAACCAGAATAATTCCATCGCTTCCCCATCCTTCCCACTAAACGTCTTTAATGTGCTGCTGTTGCATGTTTCAGCCTTCTCGTGAATCGCCGTTATACCAATGTCGTACCGCGTTTGCTGCTCTCCTGCAGCAGCTTCCAGATTGGCGCTGTCAGGCTGTTCTTGTCTTCTGCCGCGTACTTGTTCGCATAGGCGCGCACCGGATCACCGGCATAAAATCGTTCATAAAGCTCATGCCGCGAGCCGAGCGGACTGCCGATTAAATCCCAGGCGAGCTTGAATAACTGCACCTTTTTCTCCGCGCTGACATTCGCCCCCTCAAAATACAAATGCATCATTTTGGAGATTGGCCCGTAGAAGTCCTCCATGCCCGAGGGCGTCTGAACAAAACCGCCGCCCCCTACCTGTTGTAAAATTTCCAATGCCCGAGGGTAAAACTTCGTACCGATTGCACGCGCTGTATCAATATATTGCAGTTTGGGCACGAACACACCATTGTCGTCCGGCCGGGCTTCCGTTTCGGAAGCAATCACCAGCGCCTTCATGACATCAATCTGAGTGAGCAATTCCCCCAGCTTCTCCTGTATGTGGAGATAACCATTGACCCCGATAGATTCGGCAATTGAGAGGGTGACGCCAGTCACAAACTCCAGTTTGGCTACATAACGCACGATATTTTGATGAAAAGCCAGCGCATTGGCTGTCGGATTGTTGCGCAGCGCCAGCACCTTCTGCGAGTCCCCATAGAGCAGCACGCGCTCCCACGGAATCAGCACATCGTCGAAAAACAGCACCGCATCCATCTCATCATATCTGGAGCTTAATATATGATTTTGCTCGCGTGTATCGGCAAAAGACTCTCTGCAGACGATATGCAATCCCGGCGAATTGGCGGGCACGATCAGCACATGAGCATGCTCACGGTCCTTTTGTTCAAACTTGAGAAACGACGAAATAATGAAGTCATGCGTATATGGAGCGCCTGTGGCGATCATCTTCGCTCCGCGCACGACAATTCCATCGCTCGTTTGGCGCACGACATGCAGGAAACGCTCGGCAATTCGGCCGTCTTCCAGCCCGCTGGACCGATCGATTTGCGGATCGATAATCGCTGTTGTCAAAAACAGATCATTGTCTCTCGCCTGCTCATAGTACGCCGAAATCTTTGTTTCAAAATGGGGATCGAGCTGACCAAGCTGCTTCCGTGCCGCATACCAACCGGTAACGACCGAACGCGCGTAATCGGACAGCCGGCTCATCATGCCGTGGGTCGATTGCGACCAGTGCGCGAAAGAGGCGCTTCGCTTGGCAAGATCCTCTTTGCTGTAAGGCACCAAAAACGAACGATGCGCATAATGCGGCTTGCCTGGTACCTGATAACCTACAATATCTCTTGTCGCAGGCTCGTCAATCATATTGAACAACTGCCTGATCGTATCAAGCGTGCCTTTAAAAGCCGGATGAATCGACAGCTGCTCCAGGCGTGCACCTTCGTACCACACCGTTCGGCCGTCATTCAAGCTTTTAATAAATCGTTCTCCTCGCAAAGTTTGCACTCCCCCTCGCCAACATAGCAAAAATAAATTTAACAATTCCAATTGATTAAGTATGATTTATTTATTATTATAGCTAGTAATCCTCTCCTCACAACAAACAAAAAAGGGAATTTTGACTATTATCCAATTCATTTGGCCATTTTGTCGGTTATGTTTTGATTAATCTACGCTTACAGAAAAAGTATCTATTAGAGGCTCTTGGGCGTATCACCTGGGTACCTTGAAGGCTCCTGACGGATCATCGAGGTCGTGCGGCACTGTGACTTTTCCAATCATCGCTACCAAGATCGTGCGGCACTGTGACCCTTCCGATCATCGGTATCCATATCGCGCGGCACTGTGACTCTTCCGATCATCGGTATCCAGATCGCGCGGCACTGTAACTCTTCCGATCATCGGTATCCTCGATAGCTATATCGCACAACATACCGAATTACCTGCATGGCGACTCTATTGTTCAGTCAGAATTTAATAGACGGTTTATTCGTTTATGTCGGTTAACAGATAAAAAGATGAATTTTGTCTGCTAACGTGCAAAAACATAAAAACAGCTACAAGTGCAGGCGGCGCTTTCGCGGACACCAAGCGGTTATTTTGGTTGGAAACATAGCGATACCACGCTTTGGCACGAAACCAGGCGATTATTTCACTCGCAGAGGCCATATCATCGCTTTCGCGGACACCAGATCCGTTATTTCGTTCGAAACATGGGATATCGACAATTTGGCGGACACCAGATCCGTTATTTACTTGAAAACAGGGGTTTTAGGCGGTTTTTTGTACCCATAGCGGAACGTGTGGCCGTGAAAATTGTATTTTGGCTGTTTTGGGGCAAATAGCGGAACGTGTGGCCGCTTCATCTGCGCAAACACTCCGCGAACGTCCCAAACCATCTCAAACACGCCACACTCGTCCCTAATAATCTCACGCACGCCAATGGCACTCTCGTCTCTAAACCAAATTTACTGATGAAGGAAGGAAGATGGTCCAATGAGTGATTCACCATTCAAAAACATGCAAGATCGCCGGATTCTGAAAACCAATGACGCGATTACTGGCGCCTTTTTAACACTCATTTCAGAAAAGGATTTTTCGGAAATCATTGTGAAGGACATTACGGTTAGAGCCAATGTGAACCGCTCCACCTTTTACACGCACTATCAAGACAAGTATGATTTGCGCGACAAAGTGATGAAGGAAAAGCTGGATTGCCTCGCAAGCATGACTCCTGTTTTTCAGGAGCAGCATGACTTTGAAACCGCTGACCTGTTTTTTACCGCCTTATTCGAGCACATTGCCGCTAATGAATCATTCTATAAAGTGATGCTGCTTCAGACAGAAAAGGGCGGCTTCCGGGACAAAATGACCGAAGTGGTGCGCGATCTGTGCTATAAGAGGATTATCGCTATCCATATGGAAAAGAAACTGCACGTTCCGCTTGATATTTTGCTCGACTACTTATCTGGTTCGATTATGGGGATCATCACGAAATGGATTGAACAGGAGATGATTTACACCCCTAGGCATATGGCTCTGCAGCTTACACGAATATCATCGCTCGGCACCTATAAGGCAATGGGAATGTAACCTCATCCCGTTGAATTTCAGCCACTCCGCAGTAGTCTGGAGGCTAGTGCATCAAATACACTAAAACATTTTTTCATAAAAATGTTTTTGCCTATTGATTTCCCAATAAATCCGAGTATAATACTAGGTATATAGGCTGAGGATAAGGAGTGTAGGTATCATGCGGACAAATACAATTAAACAAACGTGGGTGAATGATCACCTGGATCTTTTGAATTATGCCAAACAAATCGGGGATACAGCATGGCAGAATGAAATTATCGCAGCATTAAAAAATAGTGAGACCCATCTGCAAGAGCAGGCTCAATATAAATTGCAATTTCAATTATGGCAGCGGTTTGATCAACTTAATCATCGTGTGCTGGAACTTTATCAACAAATTCGGGAACTTGGCAATGAGGCGGAAAGCTTGCAATTACAGGAGAAATTGTGGGGGCTAAAAATTGAACGGGTGAGGGTATCGCAGCAATTGAGAACGTTATAATAAACAGTTAAAAAACATAAATCCGTATGTATCGTCGTTTAATTGCGGAGAACTCACTAGCGGGGATCAACTATATTGGAGTTTGGCATGCAGAGGACTGCTCTGCCACAAATGTACGTTTAAACAAAATGGCCGTTTTGTTTAAACCGGCAAACCTTATGATTATTTAATCATTGCAAAACTGCAAAACATTTGCGCAGCGACCTCTAGACGGTCGTTTGTTTCATTTCTCGCATCATTTCCATCATCATCGTCATCATTTCATCGCATTCCTGCATTTTGGACATCATCATGTCCATCTCCATCATCATGTCCATTTCTTTCATGGAATCCATCATCATCTTCATACATTTCATTTTGCACATCATTTCTTCCATACACATGTTCATCATCATCATTGGCATCATGTTGTTCATTGTGATCATCCTCTCCACTTTTAAATTGTCAATTTCTTCAACAAATCTAGAATACTATATTTTTTAAAAAAACACAATATTTTTCTTGTGTTTATTTAATCATCTATGGTATATTTATATATTTGCTAGTTTCCTTATTATTCTTATCGGATATAAAACTAAAACCATAGTGAACAACCCTGCTTTCAATATAAGAGCGTAGACTTTGAATCGGCCAGGAGCTTAGGTCAGCAATACTTCTTTTGCGAACCTGATAGCTCACAGACAAAAAACGCCCAGACCTGCATAACTTTCAGCAGGGACTGGACGCCTGACACGCACACTAACCTTCTTAATTTTGATCCTGGAGTTAGTTCGCTTCTCCAAGCCCTTTGCCATGCATTGCATGATGATACAATTCCGCATAGTAGCCCCCCAACGCAAGCAATGCCTGGTGCGGGCCTTCCTCTTCAATCTTGCCGCTTCGCATGACGATGATCCGGTCAGCATGCTTCACTGTGGACAACCGATGGGCAATGACCAGCGTCGTCCGTCCTTCAGCGACCACATTAAGCGCATGCTGGATCAGCCGTTCCGTATGGGAATCGAGATGTGCTGTCGCTTCGTCCAGAATGAGTATTTTGGGCTGATGCACCAAAATACGCGCGAACGAGATGAGCTGCCGCTCGCCAGCTGACAGACCGCTGCCCCGCTCAGACAACCGGCTGTCGTATCCTTGCTTCAAACGATTGATCATCGGCTCCGCACCGACTGTGCGGCAAGCTTCTATGACCTGATCGCGTGAGATTCGCTCGTCGAACAGCCGGACATTGTCGACGATGGAGCCTGAATAGAGATACGGCTCCTGCTGCACCAGCCCGACGATCCGGTGAAGCGAGTCCAGCGGCAGTCTGCGAATATCCGTTTTGTCAATTTCAACACTGCCGCGTTTCACATCGTAGAACCGGGTAAGCAGGTTGACGAGTGAGCTCTTGCCTGCCCCCGTCGTCCCGACGATTCCGACGAACTCTCCTGCCTGAATATGCAAGTCCAGATCATGCAGAACGTCGCGCTCCTCCGTATAGGCAAAGCGGATGTGATTGAAGTCAATGCGTCCCTTGACCGAGGCTACCCCAACCTGGCGGGCTTCAGCAGGCGCAGGGTCTTTAATCTCCGGCTCCACCGAAAATATGCGCCACAGCCGTTCTACCGATACGAGCGTCGATTGCAGCGTATTCCATTGTTGCGTAATCTGGTTGATCGGCTGGAAAAACTGGCGAATATAACTGATGAAGGCATACAACACACCGAATTCCAGCTGTTTCTGAAATACTGCCATGCCGCCCAGCCACACAATCACCGCAACCGTCACGTTGCCGAGAATATCAAACGACCGGTTAAAAATAACCGTTCCCTTCACCTCGCGCAAACTATCGCGCAAATACCGATTGTTATGCTCGCTGAACTGACGCACCTGTTCCTTTTCTTGATGAAAGGTCTGAATCAGGCTCATGCCGGCCAGATTTTCAGCAAGAAAGCCGATCAGCCGCGAAAGCTGCGCCCGCGCCTGACGGTAGCGGTCGCGCAGCATGGTGCGAAACGCCGCAGCAATAACTGCAATGATGGGCAGCAATATCAGACAGTAAAGCGCCAGCTGCGCATCCAGGAAAAACATAAATCCGATAATCATCAGCAGCGACAAGCCATCGCGCACGAGACTGAGCAGCACTTGAGTAAAAAACTGGTTGATCGTTTCCGTATCGCTCGATTCATTCGTGACAAGACTGCCGATCGCATGCCTGTCAAAAAACGACATCGACTGCTTCGTAATGTGGCGGAACAAATCTTTGCGAAGTGCGGCGACAACCCCTTGCCCGGCTTTCTGCAGCAGACTTGCCTGGTAGTAGGAGAAGATCATGCTCACGACCGCAAGCAGCAAATAGATGCCGCCGATCATTAGAATTTTGCCGATACCGCCGCTGTCCGCCAGCAGATGATCGTCAATGACAATTTTTACAAGCAGCGGCTGAATCAGGTCGGCGGAGATCGCAAGCAGCGCACATCCAAAAGCCGCCAAGAACAACAGTTTATGCGGCTTGGCATAAGCCAGCATTGCCCGGAAGGCGCCTTTGGCCGGCGGTGCCGCACCCTGATCGCCCGTTTCAGCCTTTGCAGCAGACGGCCGTTCAGGCGGGTTGCCCCCTGTTTGCTCCGCATTTCCACGATTTGCTTTAGCCATGAGACACCCCCTCCTCCTGAATTTCGTAAAGCGAAGTATAGTACCCTCTGCTTTCCAGCAATTCCTGATGAGTGCCCCGCTCGACAATCCGTCCTTCATCCAGCACAATAATTTCGTCAGCATGTTTGACAGCGCTGATCCGGTGGGCGATGACAATCGTTGTTTTGCCCGCACGAACCTTCCGCAGATTGGTCAAAATATTCGTTTCGGTCATGGCGTCAACGGCGCTGACACTGTCATCAAGAATAAGGATCGGCGCGTCCTTGATCAGCCCCCTGGCCAGACTAGTCCGCTGCCGCTGCCCGCCGGACAGCGTCAACCCGCGTTCCCCGAGCTTGGTATCAAACTGCTTCGACAAACTCGCTACGTTGTCATATACTTCGGCGAGCTTCGCCGCCTGTTCCACACTCGCATTGCCCGCCTTGCGGTTGTAAAAGGCGATGTTGTCGCGGATGGTCGTGCTGAACAGGAAGCCGTCCTGCGGCACATAAGCGATTTGCGACCGAAGGCTCTCCAGCGTCAAATCGCAAATATCCGTCCCCCCAATATAGATAGTTCCGCGGGGCGGATCATAAATACGGAGCAGCAGCTTAACGAGCGTTGTTTTGCCGCTGCCTGTCTTGCCGACGATGCCGAGCGTCTTGCCGCTTGGAATGGCAATATTCAGCTTGGCAAGCGAGGCGCCGCCAGCATCCGGATAGGCAAATGACAATCGCCGGATGTCAATATCCCCCGTCCCCGCTTCCAACTGCTTAGCCTGCTCGGCTTCCTGAATATCCGGCTGCTCGGCCAGCAGCTTGTTGAGCCGGTCAAGCGAAGCGCGGGAACGCTGCATCGTATTGATTACATTGCCGATCTGCTGCAGCGGATTCATAATCATCCGCAGGTAGAGCGTCAACGCAACGAAATCCCCCAGCGACAGCTTGCCCTGGGTAGTCAGCAGACCTCCATAAGAAATGGCCACAACGAGCGACAATGCCCCGGCAAACGGCAGCATCGCCTGGAACATCGCCGTCATTCGCACGAGAGCAAGCTGGTTGTTCTGGATGCGATCGACTGTTTTTCCAAAGCGCTGTTCTGCAATATCCTCCACGCCAAACGTCTTCGTTACACGGATTCCGCCAAACTGCTCCTCAGCAGATTCCGTCATATCGGCCAGTGACTCCTGAACATTCTTCGAGCGTTCACGAATGCGCGGACCGAAGTATACGACAAGAAACGGAATGACGAGCAGCGGCAGCACACTGACTCCAATCAGATGAAGCGGAATGCTGCTGAACGACATGATGACGATGACCGACACAAGCAGCACCGAAGCGTTCGTCAGTTGGTTCGCACCGTTGGCGATCGATTCCCGTACTGACGTTACATCGTTCATGACATAGCTGAGCAGCTTGCCAATGCCGTTCTTCGAATAATAATGCTCGCTGAGCCGCGTGAAATGGCGGAACAGCTTCTGTCTGGAATTAAACTCAAACTGTCTGCCCAAGCGATGATTCAGATATTGCCCTATTCCGAACAAAACCCCATAGCCGATGCCTATCGCAATCAGCGTCAAACTGTAGGCTGCAATCAGATCCTTTGACAACCCTTCGTCCTGCAAACCATCGGTGAACTGCCCCAGCACTCGCGGAAAAAAGGCATAGATGACATTCGCCGAAGCAAGCAGCACGAAAGCGCCTGCATAAAACCAGGCGTATCGTTTCAAATGATCCAGCAGCAGTTTTATTCCGCCCAAGAGCTTCACATCCCTGCTTGTATATTACGAGCCCGATAGAATTCCCGTTATATTGATGTTAATCCAATTTGCTGAAGTTGACAATGTCGGGGGAAGGCAGAATTGCGCCATATTCGGTGTTTCAGGAGCTTCTGCACCGTTTAAAGCGGTTTATACGCATAAATCCACAAACAGACGGATAACGTGGTATAAGGCCGTTTGTTTGAACCTGATCAGGGAGGTATTATAATGTCTAAACACGCTCCATTTTTTGTCATACTTGCTGCATTGCTCCTTATCCCCCTCTATTCCGCAGCATCAGCCGCCGCTGAAGGCCAGGAAGAAGAAACCTTGAATTTCGCAATTGACGGGGCGCTGTACACCGCGCCTGACGACGAACCCGCTCCTTTTATTAATCATGACCGCCGTACGCTAGTGCCCGTCTCGTTCTTTGCCAAAGCTATGGGAGTGTCAGCTTCCGATGTTCACTGGGACAACGAGACCAAGACCGCCACCATTGCGCAAGGGGAACGAGTGGTTGTCATGACTGCAGGCCAAGCCAATATGCGGGTGAATGACGAGGAGATCGCAATGGATACCCGGGCGGAAGTTGTGCACGGACGCGTATTTATTCCTGTACGGTACATCGCAGAAGGCCTGGGCGGTTCGATCGTCTGGGATGCAAGCACCCGAATCGTTCACATCACCACAGCCAAACACCAGCGGCCCACCTTAACCCCGGATGAAGCCCGACAAGCTTTGGGAGAGCAGGCTGATGCGGTGCTGTCCGCCTTGGCAGACAAAGATATGAAGACGTTGGCTTCTTATGTCCATCCCAGCAAAGGGGTGCGCTTTACCCCTTACACCCATGTCGATATGCTGCATCAGGTTCGCCTGACTCCGGCCATGTTGGAAAAAGCGTTCGATGCCGCTCATAACTATGTATGGGGCTTATATGATGGCAGCGGAGAGCCCATTGAATTGTCATTCAGCGAATATTATGAGCAATTCATTTATCCCCACAATTTTATCGACAATGCCGAAATCAGCTACAATGAACCTTTATTTTCAGGAAATATGATTAACAACGCGGCGCTTGCTTATCCGGGTTCCATCATCGTCGAATATCACATTGAGGCCATCAATCCTGACTACGGCGGTCTGGACTGGCAAAGCTTGAGGCTCGTATTCGAGCAACTGGATGAGCGTTGGCTGCTTGTCGGCATCATCAACGACCAGTGGACAATTTAACGGCAGCGCGTGATTCATGATTCTTAACCTTGTTAACCTTCCAAACCTCACAAGCCAAGCTGCTTTCTTGCGCAGCTTGGCTTGGCTTTCATACTTGAGGCATTGTCAGAGAAGGCAAGCTTCAGTCACCGAACTGCTTCAGCAATAGATTCCCTTCGCTCTCGATGGTTGTCAATGCTTCATCCAGTGTCTGCTCATTGGCAATCACTTTGGTAATTTCCCGATTCATCAAATCGTTATATGGCTGATAGAAGTCCCAACCAAGTCCTTTGCTGTAATTGGCAGGAGCCTTGGCAGGCATTAGCTCAAACAGCTTATTGACGATAGGGTCCTTCTTGTACGCAGCATAGATCTTGTTGTTTGCGATTGGATAGAAGGTCTGCTCTTCTGGCATCGCTGCCGCGACTTTGGCGGCGTGATCCCCGTTCAAATATTGCATCACTTCCCGAGCCTGAGCGGCATGCTGCGAATTGGCCGCGATACTGAGGATCGGGAACATACCAATCAGCATGTTGCTTCGGTTTCTGTCGGAGGAATTTACCGGAGATGCATGCGTCAGCGTGCGGAACTTGGCTTTCTTATAGGCGCCGTAGCTGGCAATCGTCATCGCCGCTTTCCCTTGCCCGAATAAGTCGGCCGTCGAAATTCCTTCCGGGCCCATATACAAGTTTTCTTCCAACTCATCTACCGGAGCCATCTGAACCCAAAACGCCTCGCGCTGAAAAGCTGCTACGACAGATTCCAGCACCTCGCGCCAACGAGGCGTGTCCAGTGTCATTGTTGACTGACGAATATCAAACGCGCTAATCTCTTCCGTTTCCGCGATATGATTAATTAAATCAAGCGGCTGCCGGATGTTCCTTTGATGAAAGCCAACGATTCCTTCTTCTGCGGCCTGAGCGGATTTGAAGCGCATGGCAAGCTGCAGAAGCTCCTCCCAGCTCATCTGGTCCCCAGGCGGATCGATACCGAAGCTGTCGAATATATCCTGATTGTAATATAGCAGCGATGAGGCAAATACCGGCGCCAAGCCGTATAGCTGCCCCGCTTCATTGCTGCGCAAGCGCTCCAGTATGCCGGGATGCATCGCTTCCGTCGACAGGCCGTCTCGCTTGTTTAGCCAAATAGACAGATCGACAAGTTTCCCCTCTTCCGCCAGCTCCCTGTAAAGCGGTTCCCCTGTAAAAAAAATAAGATCCGGCGATGTTTGCTCAATCGCTTTCTTCAGCACTTCATTAGGATTATCCTCTGTGAAGTAGTTTTTATTTTCCGTAAATACCACTTCGATCGGAAGTTCAGGAAATGCCGCTTCAAACAAATCTCTGTAAAAAAAATCGAACGATTCCGGCTGCGAAAATATTTTCAGTACAGGCAGCGACTCCGCTTTCTTCGGCTGCGCACATCCGGCAAGTATAACGCACAAGAGACTAACATTTAATAAAATGGCGAGGGCCTTTCGTTTCATTGCTCAACTTCGCCCCTCTCTGCAGCCAGCTCCAGTTCGCCTTGCAGCATGGCAAGCCCTTCTTCAAGCGACCGCTCGCCTTGCAGCACGGATTTCATGATCAAGTTGCCCTGCGCTATTTCCGCATTTCGAATGGATGCTGTTCTGCTCAACTGCTCTGCACTGACCGACTGGTTGTTCTCGGCTGTCAATTTCCCCGGGTCAGGAGAAAGCCTGTAAAACGCTGCATTATGCCCTTCATTCAATGAAATAGTTGTCGTCTGTACAGACAGCGGAGCATACATCGTACTGCTGCGCTCCCAACTGGTCGTTTGCGGCCTTACTGCCAGCCTCACTACTTCCCATGCAGCCTCCGGATGCAGCGTTCCATTGCGAACGGCATAGATGGATTTCAACTCATACTCGGACGAGCGATCCGGATGAGCGGGATCAACCGGCTCAGTTACAGTCATCCATTCGAGCTCAAGATCATGTTGCGCAGCGCCGTAATTCAGCCTGCCTCGGTACTCGCCGCTATCCAGCCGCATGGCAACATGCCCCATCGCGAACGGGTCTTGCAAAATCAGCTGTTCCCGACCATCACCGCCCTGGCTGCTGCTTTGCTCCTGATTGCCGGGACCGCTATAGTTGATCCATCCGTCCTGGATGCCTATAATGACGTCTTCCCATAACTGTCGCCATGAAGGAGAATCAACCGTAATGCTGCTGCCGTCTTCGCTGAACGAGCGCAGTCCCTGCGTTTTCGCCATCGATTGCACCAGTGAGTACGGACTTGCCGGATCACTAAAAGCAAGTCCTGTTACATCTCCTTCCAATCCGGCGAACTTTTGGGCGGTTTGCAAAACCTCTTCCCAGCTCATTCCATCGGTCGGCAGAGGAATCTGATACTGCTCGAACAGTTTTTTGTTTATATACAGCGCTTGTGTGCTGAATTCCGTCGCCAGTCCGTACACGGCGCCATCGGCCGCCGCTCGCATGACATCGAGCACAGGCTTGTGATAATGGTTAAGCACCGATTTATCTTGATTAATTTGAGTATCGAGCGGCTGCAAATAGCCTCCCTGTGCAAGCGGCACATAGTAATGGTAGGGAACGATAACGACGTCCGGCTGTTCCTGTTCCAGCCACATGACATAGTCTTCATACGTTGGCATGCGGAATACACCAGCCTGCACCTTGCCGGATGGCTCCACAATATTTAACTCCACACCGGGATGCCGGGCGATGAATGCTTTTCCGACATTGGTCATGAAATTGTCCGTGGTAAACTTCTGGACTTTCAACACGATGTCGCCTTGCTCATCCAATGAGCGGTCAATAACCGCTTTGGCAATGACAGGCTCATCATTAATGAACAACAGCTTGATTTCCCCGCGCAGCAGCCAACCGCTGCACAAAATCGCTGCGGCAAGCACGCTAGATACCAACCTGGTTGTCAGTTTATATCTTGCCGCCTTCATTCGGATACGCTCCCTTACTTTATTTTTCAGCTCAGGACTGAACCCCCCGCTGCGCAGCGGCTCTCCATGCAACCTTTTCTCCCAGTCATCCCCATGTTTTGTCACACTGGTCCCTCCCCGTCATCGTCCTGATCCAGCTTTCGATTCATCGCAGCGCGGGCGCGATGTAGCCTCGACTTCACTGTGCCCTCGGATATTTCCAACAACGCGGAAACTTCTTTAATGGGCAGTCCATGATGAATATGCAGCAGCAGTATCTCGCGGAGTTTGCGAGGCAGGGACAGTACATCTGACCACACCTGTTCTGTCACAATTTGGGACAGTACTTCCTGTTCCGCAGACGGATGTGTCTTGCCTTGAAACCAGGAGGGCAGTGTCGTGACGCGGCGTATCCAGGCAGAACGCATAGCGTCCATTGCCGTATTGCGGGTAATGGCAAGCAGCCATGTTTTGACAGATGATTGCCCCCGATAGGTATACATTTTCTCAAAAACTTTAACGAACACATCCTGGGTTATATCATCAGCAATTACGCTGCTCTTCGTGAGAAAAAAGGCAAAGTTCCACACATCTTTGCCGTGGGCGGACATCAAGTCCTCCAACACCGCATTTTTGTCCAACCCGCCTGTCACTGCCTTCAAATATTCGAACTGCACACCCTTCACCTCGGAAAGTAGACGATTAAGCAAGTAAAAGGTTCCCTTGACCGAAAAATATTTTTTTGTCCGTTCGCAGAAACTTGTTGCTAGGGAATAGGCTACTATTGGCTGTCCTCCGCAACCAATTCATTGTCTAGTTTTATTGAAAGTGCTTGAAATGTTGGCTTATATCTTCTAGTGTGGAATCCCTATAATCGATTTTTTCAAAATCTCTTCATGAATATCCCCATATGCTTTATTCGATGGAGTAGGCGTAGCCTGAATGACCGTAACCATGTTAGCATATGGCAGCACATTAATTTCTTGTCCTCCAAATCCTCTGCAGCCGTAACTGTCTTTAAAAATCCACCATAAGTAACCGTAGGATTCATTGGCTGTGCCCGGTGTGACCATTTCTTTCAAGTAAGCTTCGGAGACAATACGCTCATCTCCCACCACACCATTATCTAGGACAAGCAGTCCCAGTTTTGCTAAATCGCGCGCAGTTAAATCGGACTGCTCCTCTCCTTTCATTACGGTATAAGATACTCCGCAAGGACTTTCAGCCCATCTGCCGCTTGAAATGCTCAACGGGGCAAATAAAAACTTTTCGCACAAATCAAATGAGGGTTTACCATATGCTTTCCCGATTACAGCTGACAACAACAGAACATCCCATTCTTTGTATAAATGTCGGGTACCGGGATAGTCTGAAACCGCAGTGTCTGCCAGGTGGGCGATCCAATCGCGCGTTCTCATCATTTGCGCAACCATCGGACAATGATAATGAACGCCTCCATTCCAATAAATGCCTGAAGACATTGTAAGAAGGTGACGAATCGATATGATATGGTGGTAAGGATGAATGCCTTGCCGAAATTCAGGCAAATAATTAGCAATCGGCTCATCCAGACTCTCTATCCATCCTTTTTCCAGGCAGATTCCCGTAAGGATCGCGAGAATGCTTTTCCAGATGGACTTCATCGGATTTTTACTATCTTCCGTAAACTTATTAAAATATCTTTCATATACGAGGCAGCCGTTTTTCACAACAAGAACACTATTCACGAGCCGATACCTCTTGACTCTAAGGTAGTCATCAAGGCTGGCTAACAGATTAGCATTTAACCCTTCTGCTTGAGGGGCTCCGTATTGCCACTGAAAGCTCATTTTAAATACCTGCCTATAATGGATTTATTGTTTTGCTTCAGCTCGGCAGGGGTGCCTTCGGCAATAACCGAGCCGCCTTCTGTACCGCCTCCGGGGCCCATTTCGATAATGTAATCGCAGTAGCTTAAAACAGCAGGATCGTGTTCGGTTACAAGGACTGTATTCCCGGCGTCCGTCAGTTCAAGCATTAACTTGATGAGCCTCTCCGTGTCCGTAAAAGATAGTCCTGTCGTAGGCTCATCCATTACATATAAGCAATCTTTGCCTCCTTGCTTGCTAAGCTCTTTGGCAAGTTTAATGCGTTGGGATTCCCCTCCTGATATGGTGGGTGTTTTTTGTCCAAGTGTTATGTATCCCAGCCCAACGCGTTCCAGCGTCTGAAGAGTGTGATGAATGATTTTATCATAGGATTGCTTTTGCTTATCCCCAAAAAACACTTGCGCTTCTGAAACACTCATCTCAAGGACCTGCCGAATATTTTTGCCTTCTATTACAATTTGCATTGCTTCTTCAACGAAGCCGGTCCCACCACAGGAATCACAATGCAAATCAATGTAATTACCGAAGCCGACATGATATTGAATGATGCCATCTCCCTTGCATTCTCTGCACCCGCCCTCGGAATTAACTGAAAATAGACCTGGCGCGTATCCTAAATCAACTGCCTGTTCTGTACTTGCATACATACTTCGGATTCGGTCATATATGCCCGTAAAGGTTGCCGGACAAGATGTACGGCTTCTTCCAATCGGCTTCTGATCAACAACTAAACATCTTTTAATAAGAGAAGCTCCGCTGAGGCACGCATCTGATCGTGATGGAGGCCGACCGTTCATTTCATCCTCATCGGCGGCATGTTTACCTCCTAGAAACTCCTTTAGTTTCGGTACTAAAGTGCCAGCAATCAAGCTGGATTTACCGCTTCCGGAGACGCCCGCGATGCCGACCATTAAGCCGAGAGGGATGCTTACGGCCACATTACGCAAATTATGCAGGCGTGCGTGTTCAATAGTCAGCATTTTGGTGATATCGACCGGTTTGTTATTGCTTTTCACCGTCAACTGCTTTGCGGATGTCAAATATGGCGCTGTTCTCGAAGTTTTACAAGACACAAAGGACTCGAATGTGCCTTGGAAAATACGTTGACCACCATAAATCCCTGCATCAGGTCCGATATCGACAATATAATCGGCGGCCCTCATAAAATTCTCATCATGCTCGACTGCAATGACCGTATTTCCGCGCTTGACAAGATTTTGGATAATTCCAATGAGCTTTGTTTTCTCGACTTCATGAAGTCCGATGGTCGGCTCATCGAATATAAAGATGATCGAATCCATTTCGGCTATAACGAAGGTGGCAAGAAATAGCCTTTGAATTTCTCCGCCCGATAAGGTGGGGACTGGTCGTGACAATGAAAGATGGTGAAGACCTACATCCACCATACAGTCCAATTTCAAGAGGATTTCATGGATGAGGGGACTGGCTGCAAATGCGTCTTTTTCGAGTCGCAGGAACCCATTCAGATCGTGGATGTACATCTTCTCCAAATCGGTTATGGTTCTATCTGCAATCGTCGTGTACATGGCTTGCTCGCCTAAGCCGGTTCCGTTACATTTGGGGCATATTTGTTTCATAAAATAAGCTTCCTGTAGCAGATAATTTTGTCTGCCGCTAAGCTCTCCTCGTTTGGATCCGTTTAGAAGCAATGGAATGATGCCATGGAATTTGGTCTTGCCGTTGTCTCCGTACTTTAAAGCCATCAGTTGCTCTCCGCTTAATGTATGAAGGGGTTGTCCGACCGATAAACCATAATAGTAACAAAATTCATCCAGCTTCTGTTTGCTCTTGCCGCGATATAATATTCCGTCGATGAGCAAATCTTTGATCGGCGTGTTACTATCCGAAAATAGGAGCGATTCATTTATTATATGTACGTGGCCGTTTCCCAGGCACTTCACGCACATGCCCTTTGGTGAATTCCGCTGAAACATGTCCATCGTTAAAGGAAGCCCATCATCGTGTTCCGGATCCCTCTTGCCATAGGCAGCAAATAACATGGTAAGCATGTTACTGATTTTTGTACGAGTCCCTACTGTGCTTCGTGGATTAGATTGCCGTGTAATTCGCTGCTCCACGGCAACTGTAGGGGACAGTCCGGTTATTTGATCAAATACGGGCTCTACATCCACCATAAACTGCGAACCGGATAACATCAAATAACGCCGTTTTCCCTCCTCGTACAACGTATCGAAAGCCAGACTGGACTTGCCGCTTCCTGATACTCCGGTAATAACGGTCAATTTGCCTCGGGGTATCCGGACATCAATATTTTTCAAATTATGAATCCGAGCTCCTCGAATCTCAATATACTCGCTCATTATTTCCTCCTATCAATAACAATCCGAAATAAGGAAGTAATTGTTATGCTTTCTTATCTGTTAAATAAGGCCGCCCTTAGGGCGGCCTTGACCAACTGTGCTTCATATAATAATGGGTACCTGCTGCACCGTGCTATCCCGCCGCTGATTCGCTGCTCTGCAACTGGTACATCCGGTAATAACGTCCTTGCATCGCCATCAGTTCCTCATGCGTGCCGCGCTCGGCGATTTCACCGCGATGAAGCACCATAATGCGATCAGCTTCCTTAATCGTCGACAACCGATGCGCAATGATAAACGTCGTCCGGCCATGACGCAGCACGTCAAGCGCATTCTGAATTAAAGCTTCCGTCTCACTGTCGATGCTGGAGGTCGCTTCGTCCAGAATGAGGATCGCGGGATCATAGGCAAGCGCGCGAGCAAAGGAAATGAGCTGCCGTTGTCCAGCTGACAACGTGCTCCCCCGCTCCACAACCGCTTCCTGCAAGCCGCCCGGCAGTTTGCGGACAAGTTCCTCTGCCCCGACCTCCCTAAGTGCAGCCCACGCCTTCTCTTCATCTATTTCCGGATTGTGCAGCCCGACATTAAAGCGGATATCCCCAGTGAAGAGAAACGGGTCCTGCAGCACGATTCCCATATGACGACGGAGCTCCTGCTTTGTCATCCCGGCGATATCCTGACCGTCGATGCAAATTGTGCCAGAGTCCGGCTGGTAAAATCCAAGCAGCAGATTCATGATCGAGCTTTTGCCTGAACCGGTATGGCCGACCAGCGCTATCGTTTCGCCGCGAGTGGCTTCGAATGAGATGCCGCGCAGCACTGGAGTGCCCTGCTTGTAACTGAATGTCACACTTTCGAAACTTACCTGCCCTTGCGGCCTTGGCACATTCCCCGCCTCGCTGAAAGGCTCGCCTTCCTGATCGATCAATTCGAATGCCCGCTCTGACGACACAACAGCGCGCTGTGCATTCATCATCTGATCGAAGATGCCGATGATCGGCTCAAATATCCTGCCGAGATAGTCCACAAAAGCATAGAATACCCCGAATGAAATGGCCGCAGTAAGCGATTGGCTGCCAAAATACCAAATGATCATCGCCGTAAAAATCCGTCCAACGAAGTAAACGGCATTACGTCCCGAAAGGGCAAATATCCGGAATTGCATCACTTGGCTCCGATACCTGTCGTCATTCAGCTCTTCAAACTCGGAACGAATCGTCTGCTCCCGCCGAAACGCCTGCACGATCGGCATGACCTGAATCGTCTCATTAAGCATCGCATTCATTTCGGCCAAACGGGCGCGAATGATGGCGACATACTTGCGGGAATATTTGAGATGAAGCAAGATGATGCCAGTATAAATGGGCAGCAGCAGCGCGCAGATGACGGCCATCCGCCAATCCAGATAGAGCAACGCTGCGAATACACCGATAATATTCAAGCCGCTAACAGCAAAGGTAGCCATAAAGCTGACATAAAGCTCTTTAATATTCTCCGTATCGTTGGCGATCCGCGACACTACTTGTCCTACTGGAGTATTGTCAAAATAACGGATCGGAATACGGTGCATCTTACGGAAAATATCCATTCGAATGCGCTGGACAATATGCTGCGCGGCGGTCTGCAGCATGTAGCTCTGCACGAAGTTGAGACCGCTGGCCGCCAGCGCCAGCAAAATAATTAAACCAATCAGCCAGAAAACCGGCTCGATGTCATACTGATAGAAGTTCCATACTTCCCCGGCAGTAAGGGACACCGTACCATAGGTGTCACTTGTGAGCGAGAAGCGAGTCCCTTCTTGAGAGATCGACGCCTTGTGCCCTTGAGCAGCGATTTCTGTCGATTCAGCGGCTGGATCGTTGGCAGCAGGTTTCTCAGTTGCTGCAGTTGAGGCTCCATCAACATCAGAAGCTTCAGAATTAGGCGAAACTGCGTCCGCATCCCCTTCCGCCGCCAGCCAGTCGCTGCGTACGAACAGCTTGTCACGATATTGCACAGCGCGCTGGCCCGCTTCCACCTGCTCTGGATCAAGCTCAGCCCAGTCAAATTTAATCGCCAGAATGTGATTGTCGATAATGGTTTTGGCAATGATCGGCCCAGCCAATTGGGCAGCCGTCGCTACAATGAGGACGAGCAGGGCGATAATAATTCGCCGCTTGAACAGCAGCATATAATCGACAAGCCGCCTTGCTACTGAGGGTTTCTTTGGACTGCTCATATCAAGTCCCCTCCTTCTCTAGAGCAAGCAAGCTCTGCTCCAGCTTCTGCCTGTCGAATTGTTCCTGATACCAGCCCTCCTGAGCCATCAGTTGCTCATGGGTGCCCTCTTCAATAATTTGACCTCCGTCAAGTACGATAATGCGATGGGCATGTGTAACGGCGGTCAACCGATGGGTCGCAATCAGTGTCGTTCTGCCTTCGCGGTTGCTGCGGATTTGCTGCAAGATCGCATGTTCTGTGCGCGCGTCCACAGCGGACAACGCGTCGTCCAGTATCAATATTTCGGGATCTACAAGAAGTGCCCGGGCAATGCTGATCCGCTGCTTCTGCCCGCCGGAGAGCATGACGCCATTTTCTCCAACCATCGTCTGCAAGCCCTCTTTCATTTGCGCCAAATCCTTATCCAGTGATGCCATTTCAATCGCCTGCGCCACCTCATCGTCATTAGCTTCCGGCCGGCCAAGTGCAATATTGTCACGAATGGTACGTGAGAGCAGTTGGTGCTCCTGCGGTACATAACCGATCCAGCCTTTCAACTTGCCCAGCGAAATCTGCTCAATGGGAGTATGGCTGACCAGCAGTTCCCCTGATCCAAGCGGGTATTGTCGCAACAGCTGCTTTAACAGCGTACTCTTGCCGCTGCCTGTCCGTCCGACAATGCCAATCGTTTCGCCCCGCTCGATCGTCAGTGTAATGTGCTGCAGGCTCGCAGCGTGAGCGGTCGGGTAACGGAAGGTCAAATCGCGAAAAGCGATCACTTCAGGCAGCGGCACGTTAACCGGATTTGCCGGCTCGACCAAATCCGCCTGCTGCTCAAGATTGCTTTCGATTCGGTTAACGGATGCATTGCCCCGCTGCAAAATGTTAATGAATTCACCAAAAGCGATCATCGGCCAAATAAGCAGCCCCAAATAAATATTGAAGGTCACCAGCTCGCCAAGCGAAATTTCGTTGCGAAACACCAAATAGGAGCCATATCCGATCCCGATGGCAAAACTGATGCCTACTATGGAAGAAATTGCAGGCTGGAACAAGGCATTAACGTAGGCCACTTTGATGTTTTTATCCATGACATCGGTCGTCACCCGTTCAAACGCCTCAATATCCTTCTCTTCCTGTACATAAGAACGCAGCACGCGCATTCCCGAAATCGATTCCAAAACATGATCATTCATCCTGCCGAATGACTCTTGCGCGACGAGAAACCGATTCCTCATCGCCTTGCCGAGCCGGTTGATCGCCAGAGCGAGCAGCGGCAACGGCAGCAGCGCCGCCACCATCAGCTTGAAGCTGACAAACACAATCATCGATACGACAACTATTGTTGTAATTACGACCGTGTTCACAATGGTCAGCACACCGAACCCTGCGGTATTGCTCACCGCCTGAATATCATTGGAAGCCAGTGCCATCAGCTCTCCTGAGCGGTTGCGCTGAAAGAACGAGGGCGTCATGCGCGTCCAATGCTGGAACAATCGCTCCCGCAGCAATTTATCCAGCAATACGGAGCTGCCAAACAACAGATTATTCCATATGTAGACCAATATGTACATTAGAATGGCAATGCCAAAGAGCAGTCCGACGGTTTGGCCAAGCCCTTCCTTCGTTAGGGATCCGCTCTGAATGCGATCAATTGTATTCCCGATCAGAAGAGGCGCTACACTGTTTAAGTAACTTGTCCCGGCCATCAACAGTACGGTTAGAACATAGAAAAGCCATCGCTCGCGAAAAAACCAGCGAAGTTTGGTAATAAATTGCACAGCAAATCCCCTCCTCCGAAAAATCCCTATTTTCCCATTCCTGTAAAGCGCTTTATTCTCCATTGTACATCTCTCTTCGTCCACTGAATAGACTGAATTTGCAGTTTTCTTCTTAAATTGCTAATGTCGCAATGAAAACGCCAATCGGGTATAATCGGAGGACAGAACTGGAAAATGACGGTTCGGACAGGTTGAGAGGGGATTCAGAATGTTGCGCGGGATGAGTAATCTTGGAGAAATAGGGTATCGCTATCGGAAAAGCATTGTTGCCATATGGTTGGCGATTGTGCTGGCCTTGTCCGTTTTCGCTCTGCAGCTCCCTTCTGTTCTGAAGGGCAACGGCTTTGTCATGAAGGGTACCTATGCCGATGTGAACCAACTGCTGCACGACCGATTCGGGGTTAACAAATCTACGCTTCTTCTGCTCTTTGAGCAGGATACAAATAAAAGTGAAGAACAGTTTCAAGCATTCATCACCCAAAGTGTCGAACGGATGCAAGCCATCGGTCTTGAAAGTTTGCAGGGAGTGACGGCGCCTTATAAAGCAAACGGCGCACTGCAAGATCCGGCTTTGTACAAGGACGGCTTAGCCTACGTATCGCTTGGGTTTGACCTGGAAGCCGGGGATATGGGGGCAAATATCGACATCATTCAATTGGAACTGGCGGAATTGAAAAAGTCCGGTTCCATTATGCTAACCGGCTCTCCGGTCATCGAACAGGATCTGAATACAGCCAGTCAGGAAGATCTGACAAGGGCAGAGATGCTCGGTCTGCCGGTGGCGCTCGTCGTGCTGCTGCTCGCCTTCGGCGGTCTTGTTGCGGCCGGGTTGCCGCTTGTTATCGGACTGATCAGCGTTGCCAGTACGATGGGTGTGCTTTACTTCTTCGGACTGCAGATGAACCTGTCAGTGTTTCTGCTGAATGTCGTCGTGATGCTCGGGCTGGCGCTCGGGATTGATTTTGCGCTGCTGTTCGTCAACCGCTTCAGACAGGAATTGAAACGGCATAATGTCCAGGAGGCAGTGCGAATTTCAGTGATGACAGCTGGTGAATCGATTATTTTCTCCGGCTTGTGCGTATTTATCGGCCTGGCGGCAATGCTGTTTATTCAGGTCGATATATTCAAAGTGATCGCGCTTGGCGGCATGACCGTCGTCCTGTTCTCCATTCTCTCAGCATTAACGCTGCTGCCTGCGCTGCTGTCGCTGCTTGGGCACCGCGTCAACTCGCTTATGATTTTGAAAGAAAAGCCGGAGCGCGGCAGCATATGGCTGCGGTTTGCAGGCCTCGTCATGAAACGGCCGATTGTGATGGCTGCCCTGGCATTGATTATTTTGTTGGCCAGTATGATTCCGATTCGCGATATGGTGCTGCGGGTGCCGGGAACCGATTCCTTGCCTGCCAATTATGAATCACGCATAGCTTTTGAGAAATACGAGCGGACGTTTCTCGGGCAGCATACCGCCAGTCTCGTCATGATTGCCGAAACGGAAGCGGCGGCTGTCGAACCGGCTTCCCTTGCCGCACTTCACAAACTTGCGGACAGGCTCGCAGCCGATCCGCTGGTTGGCAATGTGGAGTCGCCCTTCTCGCTTACAGGCGGACTGGGAGCAGAAGAAATTGCCGCCGCTCTTGCCGACCCAACGGCAGCCGCTGCGCTGGCGCCTGTTATCGAGCGATTGACAAGCGACAATATGACACTGCTGAAAGTGCGGCTTGATGTCAGCCCTTATGACCGGCAAGCGCGGGATTGGGTCAGAAGCTGGGACGGCGAGAATGAAGGGGTCAAGCTCCTCATCGGCGGTTATCCTAAGTTCAATCAGGAAATATTCGATGAGATTGAAGCCAAGGTCGGTTATTGCCTGGCCCTTATTCTTGGGGCAACTTATTTGATCTTGCTTCTGGCATTCCGTTCTGTGCTCATTCCGCTCAAGGCGATCATTATGAATGCACTCAGTCTGTGCGCCACATTCGGGATTATCGTCTGGATTTTTCAAAATGGTCTGTTTGGCATGGAACCGTCCAATATTGCGTTGTTTATCCCTATCTTTATTTTCAGCATTGTGTTCGGCCTAAGTACCGATTATGAGGTATTTCTGATTTCGCGCATTCAGGAAATATATCACACAACAGGAGACAATGATCAGGCAACATTGGAGGGCTTGGCTTTAACAAGCAAAATTATTACGTCTGCCGCAGCAATCATGATCGTCATTACCGGCGCTTTCGCTTTTACCGGCGTTATGCCAGTCAAGCAGCTTGGTGTAGGGATCGCGCTTGCAATTTTGATCGATGCCACGATCGTGCGGATGGTGCTCGTCCCATCGATGATGAAGTTGTTCGGCGCGTGGAATTGGTGGGCGCCCCGCTGGCTGAGACGACGCGGGAAGGGTGCAACTTCCTCCCATTAAATGGGTAACAGAAACATTTTACAGGTTAGCAACGTCTTATATGAGACATGTTTAGTACAATGAGAGGTGAACTGCTGATGAAAAAACACTGGATTGCCTTGCCGCTCGTACTGCTGATCGTTTGTCTCAGCTTCGTACCCGGCGCATCCGCGAATACAACCGTCAGGGACAGCGGCCAAATATCGAACGGGAGAGTGCTTGTCCCCTTGCGTGTCATAAGTGAAACGTGGGGAGCAGAAGTGAAGTGGGATCAAAAACAAAAAACAGTAACGATCAACCATAAAGATAAGGAAATTGTTCTTAAGATCGGCTCCAAAAATGTTGAGGTGGATGGAACGACGGTTGAGGTTGATGTGCCTGCTGTGGTCAACAAGGGAATCACACTGGTTCCTTTACGTTTTTTTGCCGATTTGCTCGGCGGCGTCGTCTCCTGGGATAAATCAACGCGTACTGCCAGCCTGGAAAAGGAGGGCACTTACGTTTTTATTAAGATTCCTCATCCGCTAAGCGACGAGAAAGCGAGATCGCTGCTGCAGAAGACAACTGCACTGAAAGATGCGAAGACATCGGAAATCCGTTCCCAATTCGCGCCGTTTCTAACGGAGCGCCTGCTCCATCGTCTCGTCAGCGCCAACGGGCTGAGTTATAAGGGGCCCTTCCCTGAATTTGCTGATGATGAGCTGTCGCTTCGCTATGCCGATGACAAAATCTACGTATATCAGGATACCGTCCAAACCTTGCCTGGAGGCAAACGTGTTTCGGTCATCCACTCGGCCGTCATCGTCTCTGACAATGGCTTATGGAAGGTCGACGAAGTGTATTGGACGGTTAATGACCTCAATTAATGGCCGGTCACAAGCAGCTGCGCCTGCTCAATGGGGCGGTCGTGCCAACTTAAAAATTCCCACTTTGTCATTCAAAGAAAACGAAGGCCAGTCCTCTAAAAAAGTAGAGACTGGCCTTCGTCAGCATGTCATAAGCAGGACTAGACCGCGTATCATCGTTTTTTTGAACGTCTCTGAACGCGTCAGATTTATCACACTCCGCATATAGGGTTGCCTTAATCATCCAAGTGCCTTTTAAGATTCAAACAGATGATTGTAATCCCCATAGCCTTCCTGCTCCAGCTCTTCCTTCGGAACAAACCGCAGCGCGGCAGAGTTGATGCAATAGCGAAGGCCATTTGGAGCAGGCCCGTCATTGAACACATGACCCAAATGCGAATCCCCTTCAAGGCTGCGTACTTCCGTACGAATCATGAAGTGGCTCGTGTCACTTTTTTCAATAACCTGGCGCTCCTCCAGCGGATGTGTAAAACTCGGCCATCCGCAGCCGGAATCAAATTTATCCAATGAGCTGAACAGCGGTTCACCTGATACGATATCAACGTAGATCCCTTCACCTTTATGATCCCAAAACTCGTTTTGAAACGGTCGTTCTGTTCCATTGTTCTGGGTTACCTCATATTGAATTGGCGTCAGCTTGCTGATCGCCTGCTGCTTGCTGCTTACGCTCTCCTGCCAGTGTTTCTGGATAAAAGCGTCACGCCCCGAGCCTCTGCGGTACATTTTATAGCGAATCGGATGCGTTTTGTAATATTGCTGATGATAGTCCTCCGCCGGGTAGAATGTCGTAGCCGGAACGATTTCCGTCACAATCGGCTTATCAAACCTACCGCTGGCTGCAAGCGCCTGTTTGGACGCCTCCGCCTTCTGATGCTGCTCCTCACTATGGGTGAAAATGGCAGTGCGGTATGAGCCGCCGCGATCATGAAACTGCCCGCCCGGATCGGTTGGATCAATTTGCTGCCAGAACAGGTCCAGCAGCTTATCATAGGAATAGATAGACGGATCGAACGTAATTTGTACTGCTTCGGCATGGCCCGTTGTTTCGGAGCATACCTCCTCATAGGTTGGATTCGGCTTCGTTCCGCCTGTATAACCGGAAACAACACTAATGATGCCCGGCTGTTCCTCGAACGGCGATACCATACACCAGAAACACCCTCCAGCAAAAGTCGCCACTTCTATTTGATCCTTGCTTAGCTCCAGATCCTTTGTCATCTCAATCCCTCCATTCATCAAACAAACGGCCTTATTAAAGCTGGCCTAGCGTTTCCTTCATTATAGCCGATATGGGATGGCAGTAAAAGCTGGCGAGCAAGGTCGGAAAAAGCTGCGTCTGGCGCGGGGAGCCCCGGGCTGGCACGGCAGCGGCATGCCCAGTTTGCTGCGCTGCTCGTGCGGCGGATGCCCTGCCCGTGGGGCGGATGCCCCGCTTGTTAGGGCGGGGGGCCTGCCCATCGGGCGGATGCCCTGCTCGTTAGGGCGGATGCCCTCAAGTGGTGGGGTCATCCGCGGCTTCCATCATGCGTGATGCGCGGCACGAGCCAACTATGGAGTTTAATCGATGCTATTGGCGCTCCAATCAAGGGAGACTACCCTTTGCTTGGACTAAAACCCAACCTGTGAGAATTTGGCGGCCACACGTTCCGCTATTGGCCCAAAAAACACCCAAAACCAGATTTATGCGGACAGACGTTCCGCTATTGGTATAAAAACCCTCCGAAAAACCCACTTTTCACATGAATAGCGGATCTGGTGGCCGCCAAAGTTACTTTTTGCTCTTTTTTGCGCGAATAGCGGAACGTGTGTCCTCTCAACTTAATCAACAGCCCGCAACTGCCGCGCAGCAGTTTGAAATTTCTGCCCCCAACCCGCGGCATCCTAACATACTCCCACCTAAACTCGCCACTCCCAATATCCACCATGCTCCACCCCTTAAACTCGCCACTCCCAATATCTCACCATGCTCCCCCCCTTAAACTAGCCACGCCCAACATTCCACCATGCCCACTTGACCACGCGACTTGCGGCACCCCACTTTGCTCCCATCTCAAACGCTACTCCGCGACATTTTATCTCGTAAACTCATGCTTGCTTTTTGAAAATTAGCATGATAAGATGACTTCAATACTATTTGACCAAAATGTTATTTTAGTCATTTTTAATGATCATGTATTCGACTATTCCCCAATACTAAGGTTATTCGGTCATTTTCAATGATCATGTGTTTGTTTATTCCTAATACTAATGTATTTCGGTCATTTCCAATAACATGGTTATTGTAGTCAACTCCAATGAAAGGAGGTTGCCAATAATGCAAAACGAACGTAAAGCCACCGACCGGAAGCGTCAAATTATCGAGGCGTTTCAGAAATCTTTTTCGATGTTTGGCTATAAAGCAACCACGATGGATTTGGTAGCCAAACTTGCGGGAGTTGGTAAAGGCACGATCTACACCTTCTTTGCTACCAAGGATGATCTTTTTGCAGAAATCATTCAGCAGATCAAACAGGAGTTGCGGGAGATCTCCGCTGATTCGATCGATCGCAGCAAACCGTTTTTTGATAATCTGACGACGGTGATTTACGGTATTCTTCAACATCGGGAGCAGCATGAGCTGTTCATTAAACTGACCCAGGATGTCCGCGAAATCGGTACGCCGCTGGTTAAGCAAGGGCTGCAGCAAATCGAAACCGATATTGTCGCCTTCATCGTAAAAGAGGTCGAATATGGTGTCGCACAAGGGGACATTCATACCGACAATCCCGAATTGACGGGCTATACGATGTTTCGACTATATCTCGCCTTGACGGTGGAATGGAGCAAGACGCATCCTGCACTGTCTGAAGAACAAATCGCGCGCTATTTCACAGATTTGTTCAAGAAAGCTTTATCCTAAGCAAGTCGCAAGTCGGCCTCAAAACAGCGGATAATACGAAGCTGTTGCCGTTTGAACAAAACGGGGACAGTTTTTATTTTTGATAAAAATGACTATTTGACTAAAATAGTTCTTAATTCATGAGAGAATCAAGGAGTGATTGGCAATGCGGGCAATTCGACAATTCGGCAATGAAGTGAGTGCAATCTTTCGCAACAAAAAGCTGCTGGTGCAGCTCACTGCAATATTAATGGTTCCTGTGCTTTATAGCGGATTGTTTTTGGGGGCGTTCTGGGACCCCTATGAGAAAATGAATGAACTGCCTGTAGCCATCGTCAATGCTGACCGCGGGGTAGAATACAATGGAAAACAGATTGATGTTGGCGGACAATTCACTGACAAGCTTAAAGAAAATACGACCTTCCAATGGCACTTTGTCAACAAAGCAACAGCCGAAGATGGTCTTCGAAGCAACAAATATTATATGGCGATTGAAATTCCGGAAGATTTCTCAGCTCAAACAACCACGCTGACTTCAGATACGCCGCATCCGGCCGTACTTCGTTATTTGCCGAATGAAAGTCTCAATTTCCTTGCTGGACAAATCGGGGATACAGCAGTCAAGCAAATGAAACAAGAGCTCAGCAGCGAAGTGACTAAAACCTATGCCCGGACGGTGTTCGACCAATTTTCTGAACTAGCCGGAGGACTGGAGACAGCAAGCGGCGGCGCCCTGGAAATTGCCGACGGCTCCCTATCCGCCAAGGATGGCGCCGAGCAAATTGCCGCGCAGCTTCACAAACTGACGGAAGGCGCCACTTCATTGCAAGATGGGGTGCACCAATTGTCAGGGGGAAGCGATAAGCTGCGGACTGGCGCCGCTTCGCTCCATGACGGCAGTCAGTCGCTCTCCTCTGGACTTGGGAAGCTTGTCCAGGCAGGGCAGCAACTGAACGGCGGAGCCGCTGATGCCGATGCGGCAGCCAAACAGCTCGCCGCAGGCTTGAAAAAATCGGAACAAGGCGCTGCCGCCCTGCAAGCCGGGGCGAGCAAGCTGAGCGAGTCCCTGGATAATTATGCAGCGGCGGTGCCGAGCCTGGCCGAGGACCCTACGTTCCAGCAGCTTGTCGCCGCAAGCAAGACGCTTGCCGCCGGGGCGCAATCGGCTGCCGAAGGACAGCAGCAGCTCGCCGCCGGATCGGAAGCGCTGAGCGGTGGCACAGGCAAGCTGACGCAAGGGATAACCAAGCTTCAATCCGGACTGACCGAAGCCTCAAGCGGCAGCAGCAGGCTCGTCACGGGTGCGGATGCGCTGCAAAAAGGGACGGTGCAACTGAAAGAAGGGTTTGGAAAGCTTGAAAATGGTGCGTTAAAAGTGCAAAACGGCTCAGCCCAGCTCGCAACCGGAGCAGACAAACTGACCGATGGACTCACCTCGTTGACAGCAGGCTCCAGCAAGCTTTCGGGCAAACTCGGCGAAGCTGCTGAAGCAACCGGATCGCTCAAACCGGATGACAAAATGATTGAGATGTTTGCCAGCCCGATTGCCAGCGAAGTGCAAATCGATAAGGAAGTCCCGAATTATGGTACAGGCTTCGCTCCTTACTTTATTTCACTTGGCCTGTTTGTCGGCTCCCTGCTGCTGACGATCGTTTTCACCATTAAGGAACCTGCCGTCAAGCCATCCAGCGGCTGGAGCTGGTTCACTAGCAAATTGCTCGTTATGACAGTAATCGGATTGCTGCAGGCGGCTATTGTCAATGCGGTGCTGATCTACGCTCTTGGGATGGAAGTGCAGCATATCGGACTGTTCTTCTTATTCTCCTTCATCACAAGCTTTTGCTTCATGACACTTATGCAGTTTCTGGTCAGCGCCTTTGATCTGCCCGGACGTTTCATTGCCATCGTCATTCTGATCTTCCAGTTGACGACATCGGCAGGCACGTTCCCGCTTGAGCTCATTCCCGACTGGATGCAGGCGTTCCATGCCTGGTTGCCGATGAGCTATTCAGTGTTCGGCTTCAAAGCGGTTATCTCCAGCGGTGATTATTCCGCGATGTGGCACAATGCAGGAGCGCTGCTGTTGTTTGCCGGCGTGTTCTCCGTGCTAAGTTTGGCCTACTTATCGTTTACGCACCATCGGACAGTGAAGCAGGGCAAAGCTGCATTGACCAGCTAACCAATCGTCCAACGAAAAAAAGCTTCCGAACCGCATTAATGCGGCTGTCGGAAGCTTTTTCTTTGTTGTATTGAACTCGCGGCGAGCCTTGATCAGGCACCGAACCGTTTGCGGTAGCCGCATTTGCGGCACAGTTCCTCAACGGCTACTCTTCTGGAGAAGCCTTCAACAAGTCGGTTGGCCCGCTCCCCCTCGATAATCTCCGAGAAAGGCTGCTCATTAATGTTGCCCAGATTAATAATGCCTTCGCCATCCAGACAGCAAGGCACCACCGTTCCATCACTCAGAATTCCAGCCTGATTCCGCAATCCGTAGCAGAAGCCTTTGCCCTCATCTTCTTCTGCATTCAAATCCGGCCAATCAAACTCGTAATCCTGATTCAAATAAACCCGATCGGCAATTTTCAATCCGCTGCCCGGAGCAACTCTTTCTTCGATTTGAAAATCAAGATTGAATTCTTTTTCAATTGCGGCGAGCATTTCCCGATTTCGCTGACGCTCTGCGTTGGTCACATTATCTGTATCCAGATTCCAGAGCCGCAGCGAAATAATCATGTTCGTACGCTCGATTGCTTCCCTCGCAAAGGAAAGCACGCTTTGAATATAGCCTTCTTTATCTGTTGAACCTTCATGACCGTCAAAGCTGTGCAGCGAAAAATTCATTTGCCTGATCGCCGGCTTTTCCAATATTTTATCTCGTACTTTGTGCAGCAATGTACCGTTCGTCGTAATATTGACCTTAAAGCCCCGTTCGTGGCTCAGATCGAGCAACTGGTCAATTTTGGGGTGCAGCAGCGGCTCTCCCTTTAAATGAAAATAAATATAATCGGTATAGGGCTTTATTTGATCCAATCGCTGCGCGAATGCGTCCGGCTTAATGAAGTTTGCCTGCCGTTTGGTTTGCGGACAAAAGCTGCACGCCAGGTTGCATACACTCGTAATTTCGATATAGAATTTTTTAAACCTCTTCATTCCCCACAAGCTCCAATCTGAACATGGTTATCCCTTTTCCCCATCATACCACTAAAGGCAGCAATTTAGTAAGCTGATGCGCAATGTTGATTCCTGATCGCTACCCTTTGGGCTTTACAAACAGCGCGGCTATAAAAGCGAAAATAATCGCGGCAGATACCCCGGCACTGGTTACTTCAAAAATCCCGGTAATGATGCCGATCCAGCCGTCGGTTTTCAACTCCTGCAGCGCTCCGTGCACAAGCGCGTTGCCAAAGCTGGTAATAGGTACGGAAGCGCCGGCCCCTGCAAATTCAATAAGCGGCTCATATAAGCCTAATCCGTCGAAAAGCGCACCGAGTACGACAAGCAGTGTCATCGTGTGTGCGGGCGTCAGCTTAAACCAATCGAAACAAATTTGCCCGAATACACAGATCGCCCCGCCAACAACAAATGCCCAGAAAAAAATCATGTGTCACTCTCCTCGCCCTCAATCGCCACAGCATGGGCAATGCAGGGAATACTTTCGCCCTGCTGATACGAAATCGGAGACAGGAGCGCACCTGTCGCTACGACCAAAATCCGCTTCAATTCTCCGCTGCGCACCCGATTCAATAAATGACCATACGTAACAACCGCCGAACAGCCGCAGCCGCTCGCGCCAGCCTGCACATTTTGCTTATCGTAATTGTAGATCATCATGCCGCAGTCTTTGAATTCCGTCTGCTGCATTGGAATATTGTGTTTTTTGAATAAATCGCAGGCAATTTCATAACCTACTTTGGAGAGGTCTCCGGTAACAATCAGATCGTAGTGGCCAGGCTCCAGGTGAAAATCACGCAAATGGGCCTGAATCGTATCGACTGCAGCGGGCGCCATCGCCGCGCCCATGTTGAATGGATCGGTAATCCCCATATCGATGACCCTGCCCATGGTCGCTTTCGTCACTCGCGGCCCCGAACCTTTCTGGGCAACGACGCTTGCGCCGGCTCCTGTCACGGTAAATTGCGCCGTTGGCGGCTTCTGCGAGCCATACTCGGTCGGGTAACGAAATTGTTTCTCCACCGTTGAATTGTGACTGCAGGCGCTGGCTAACACATAGCGGGCAGAATTGGTATTGACCAGATTAGCCGCCAACGCGAGACTCTCCATTGAAGTGGAGCAAGCCCCGAACACGCCAATGTAGGGAATCGCCAGCGTTCTCGCTGCGAAGCTGGTTGACGTAATTTGATTCATCAGATCACCGCCGATATAGAAATGAATCTGTTCCTTGGTGAGTCCGCCATGCGTAATTGCCAACTGGGCCGCTTCTTCCAGCAATACTCTTTCTGCCTGCTCCCAGCTGTCCTGCCCCAGCCGCAAATCACCGTGGATCACGTCAAAATCTTCAGCCAGCGGTCCCTGTCCTTCAAAAGGACCCACGACGGCCGCGGTACCGATAATGACCGGACGATTCTCAAAAGTCCAGCTTTGATGTCCTGTCAGCATCGTCAAGGTCCTCCTACTGCGCCGGGCACAAAGATCATATGCACGATGCCGACGACAAACGCAGCGACAGTACCAAAAACAATAACAGGACCGGCAAGCTCAAACATTTTGCCGCCGACACCCAATACCAGCCCTTCGCAGCGGTGCTCAATAGCGGAGGAAGTCATCGTATTGGCAAAACCGGTTACCGGTACAGCGGTGCCCGCTCCGGCCCACTGGGCAATTTTGTCGTAGACCCCCAAGCTCGTTAAAATGACCGAAAGCAAAATCATTACAGCGACCGTTGGATTGCTCGCCTTCTTCTCATCAAAGCCTGCCCAGTGGACGAACATCTCCTGTACACCTTGACCAATCAAGCAGATCGTTCCCCCAGACAAAAATGCACGCACACTGTTTTTAAAAATCGGCCGTGCCGGTTCCCGGCGCTTGGCAATTTCCTGATATTCCTGTTGAACCGGAGTCAGTTTTTTCTTCTTGTTGTTAGACATTATTGCAGTCTCCTTTCTTAATGATGCAGCGGCGGTTTGACGTCGGCAATGATATTTTGCAGTTGTTTCGCACATGCCTCATACATTTCTTTTGCCTTCAGATTGTCAGTACTCAGTCCGAACATTTCCAAATCGGCTTCGCATTTTTTCAAAGTGGCGTAAAGCTCCGCTTTTTTTTGCGGCTTAGGCACTTTCAACTGATCGTCAAACAAATCGACATAAAGTTGCCCGTAGGAATCAACCTGCCCAAGGTAGACATTTTCCGTGGCTACTCCAAGCTTCTCAAGCTCGGTATTCAGCCACTTCCGGTTATATCCAATTGTTGCCAATGGCTCATCCATGATTTTTCCATCCATGATAACGGCTTGCGGCTCCTGCTCCGGCCCTACTTCAATGCCCAAATGCTGCGGCGTTAAAGGTTGATTGGCCCGGCTAAGCAACACATTGATATCCCCGCTCGGCTCCATAATCGCAAATTCAGCATCCGCCAGCTTAAACACGCTTTTTTTGCGAAGCTGCTCCATCAGCTCATCGGTCGTCATTCGTTCTTTCTTTAAATTATCTTCCAATATTTTTCCATGCTTGACCAAGATCGTACCTTTTCCATCAATAAAATCGCGGACTCGCTTGCTCTTCAATTGCGTAAACTCAATCCCCAATGATACGGAAACCCAGACCAGCATGGCGATAAGCCCCAGATACCAAGTGGAATCCAGATCCAATGAAACATATCCGGCAAGGTTACCGATCGTTATACCGGTTATATACTCAAATAAGGAAAGCTGCGTAACCTGTCGCTTGCCAAGCAGCTTCGTCATAATAAACAGTACGACTACAGCCATTAACGTTCTTACAACTATCTCAAGCCAGTTCGGCACAGTCGGTATGCCTCCTTGTTCTAGAAATGATCTACAATTAGATTATTTGTTAAAAACAATGAACTCACACCGCTAATCATTTGCCACCAGTGGCAATAAAAGCCCCCTGTTATCTATTTGCTGGAATGATGAATGAATTTCATGATTGAAATGCAAAATAAAAGTTGTTGTGAAAAATGGGGAGGTGAAAGAAATGACCGTTGCATCTCAAGTAAAAACCTGCGTAGCTTCATTGAAAAGCGCACAAGCAAGTCTTGAGCAATTTGCTTTGGCAACTGAAAATCAGGAAGCCAAAACATTGTTTACAAATGCTGCACAGCAAACCGATCAAATCGTGCAGCAAGTACAAACACGGGTACAACAGTTAGAAAATGAAGAACCGCAATATAAAGGATTTTAAGACCATCGAATAAAAAAATGACCCCAAATGTCCTTGGAATAAGGACATTTAGGGCCATTTGGCTTTATTGATTGAGATGTGAATGCTTGTTGCGACTTGGATTAATTAGTTGTCAAGTTGTGCGGATACAATGCAGACCGGTTTGGATACTGTTTCGGAATGACCTGTGAACTGCAGTCGTCCTGTATCCCGTTCCACGCGAAACACGGTAATGTTATTCGTATCGCGGTTCGCAACCAGCAGCAATTGACCGCCCGGCATCAAGGCAAAGTGCCTCGGATGCGCACCTTCAACAGACACATGCTGCACAAGCGCAAGCTTGCCTGTTGCCGCATCAATTCCGTACACTGCTATACTGTCATGTCCCCGATTGGAGCCATACAAAAATTTACCGTCCTCGGATACCGCTATTTCTGCACAATCGCTCTCCCCTGTGTAATCTGCCGGAAGTGTCGATACCGTCTCGATTGTGCTCAGCCGTCCTTCTTCCGCATTATAGCTGAAAGCGGTGATCGTCGAATCCAATTCATTGATGACGTAGGCGAACTGCCCGCCGGGATGGAATACCATATGGCGTGGTCCTGCGCCGGGATGAAGCTCGTTATCATGGTGAAATTTCAACGTTCCTTGCCCAACATCAATTGAATAGGTGCGTATCCGGTCGATTCCCAGATCAGGTACGAATACATAACGGCCGTCTGGACTGAAAGCGGCTGAATGCGGATGCGGCTCTTGCTGTCTCTCGACATTGACGCTTCGCCCTTCATGCTGCTTAATGTCGCGTATTTCGCCAATTTCACCGTCATCTTTCAGACCGACCAAGCCGACTCTCCCGCCGCCGTAGCTCGACAATAGAAGGAAGCGGTTATCCGTATCGCGCAGCACGTGGCAAGCCGAAGCAGTCAGTCCCAATGCACGGCTTGTCTCCTGCAACTCGCCTGTGTTGGCATTATAAGCAATCGCTACAGCCTCCGCTGTCCGTTCGCCCTGCTCAGAAACTCCTTCTGCAATACTGTACAGCCTGGAATTTGACGCATCAACATTAAGGAATGTTGGATTTTTCAGTCCAGCCAGCTCTCCCAGCTTCTGAAGCTTTCCATTCTGTGCATCAAGTGAATACGTATGTATGCCGTTGTCGGCTGCTTCGCTATAAGAACCCACCAAAATCAATAAACGCTGCTCGCTCACAATTGTTCCTCCTCTGATCTATCGAGAATTTTGAATGAAATTGCCTTGGCGCAATGCCAATAATATACCATACAACTGCATTGCGAGGCCAAATAACACAAGATGCACTAGCTCCCCTGTTTGAATAATGAAACGAATAGGCACGCAAATGCGTAAATTGATACGTATTGTTTTTTTGAAAGGAGCGACAGCGAATGTTTACTTATAAAGAAAAGCTATACATGCTGCAGGTGCTCAAAAAGCAAAAAACGCGGACATTGCTCCGCCTGGGCAAGCCTCCGGCAGAGCATGCCCGACTGATTGAAAAGCTGGAACAGATGATTCGCAATGAGCAAGTCAACCGCGATCACTTGTAGTCTACCCTTTTAGTCCAGGAACTACCAAGGTTACTGTTGTGCCTATACCAGGCGCCGAATCAAGACGCAGACTGCCGCCAATGTTGCGTGCGCGTTCCTCCATACTGAAACGCCCGACCCCTTTGGATGGCACTTCGGTTTCAAAGCCGCTGCCCTTATCCATAATCGTTACCGTAACATCCGACGAGCTTTCAATAATGGACACTTCCGCTTCGGAGACATCAGCGTATTTGGCTATATTGGTTAATGCTTCCTGAATGACCCGGTAAATAGCTGTCTCAGCCGACGCCGCAAGACGCTGCTTTAAATTGCAGGTCAAGCGAACCCGAATGCCGTAATGAGAAGAATAATTTTCTATGTATGTTCTTATAGCCGGGACCACTCCAAGATCATCCAGCACCGATGGACGCAGCTCCCATGCCAGCCCGCGAACATCCGCAATAATGCCCGCCACCTGCTCCCTTATGCGCAGCAGTTCTTCCTCTTTGGAGCTGTTGGCGGAAATGACCCGATCCATCTCGATGAGCAGCGAAAACAAGCTTTGACCAAGCCCGTCATGCAGCTCTCTTGATAGCCGGCGTCTCTCTTCTTCCTGGATACGCATCACTTTGGCGACCATATCCTGCAGTTCTTCCTCCGCCTTTTTCAACTGTGTCACTTCGTGGCGTATGGCAAGAAATTGGTATGGCTCACCTTGTTCCCCGATAAATGGCACAATCGTTGTGCTCACCCAGTAATAGCTGCCGTCCTTGGCCCGGTTTTTAATTTCCCCATGCCATACTTTGCCTGAAGAAATTGTCTGCCACAGGCCCCGCATAAACGCTTTGTCATGATAGCCCGAATTGATGATGCGGTGATCGCGGCCGATCAGCTCCGCACGTTCATACTTCGATATTTCACAGAATTTATCATTAATGTAGCGAATTTTTCCCCGTTGGTCTGTGACGGCAATGATGGATGACTCATCAAGTGCCAGCTTCACATCGGTCAGCTGTTTCAGAGACTGCTTCAGTCCGCTGCGAAATTTCTCATCTGCAATATGATCATCTAACCCGGACAACAGCGATTGGACATGCTGACCGATCACTTCGGAGTCATTCACTCCCCATTCTTTAGTCAAAATGCAGCAGCCCCTTTTTCACTGCATATTTCACCAGCTCGGGACGCGATTTCAATCCCAGCTTCTCCATTACATTGCTCTTATGCGACTCTACCGTCTTTACACTAATAAAAAGCTGCTCGGCAATCTCTTTGTTTGCATATCCTTTGGCCGTCAGTTCGAGCACTTCCTTCTCTCTGGCCGACAAGGTTTCGAAAATGTCAGAGCCTTCTCCCCTGTTCATCCGGTCAATATATTCATTCATCAGACGTTTGGTCGCCGTAGGATACAAATAGGCATCCCCTTTGGCCACCGACCGGATCGCGGCAAGCAGCTCCTCATGCGGCGCACTCTTCAACACATAGCCGGAAGCGCCTACATGAATTGCTCTGAACAAATACTCATCATCGTCATGCATCGTCAGCATCAAAATGGCCGTATCCGGCAGCGCCGCGTTCAATTCCTCCGCAGCAGTCAGACCATCCTTGCCATGAGGCATGCTTAAATCCATCAGTACAACATTCGGCCGAAGTCTCATCGCTTCCTGAATGCCTTCATCGCCATCAGACGCTTCGCCGACAACCTCAAGATCCTCCTTGCCGCTCAGCAACATACGCAGGCCAGAGCGAACCATTGCGTGGTCATCTACAATAATTATCGATATCATAATAGCCTCCCCGCTTCAACCATCCTCTCCATTCTAACAAAAAAAGTCGGCTTGCGGCCCCTAAATCATTATTTTATATTTGTTTTTCGAAATCCATAACCGTTGTCATTTGAAGAATCCGCTCAGACAGCAATTTAATATGTTCCCGTTCAAATAACGAGCCTTCCCTTCGGCCAAGCAGCAGCACCCCTTCAATGGATCGAGAGCCTTCTGGACCCATTGGGAAAGCAATCGCTGTATTCAGCTTCTCTGCAATCATAACCGGGCAATCCATTCTGCCCCCATGCTCACCGCCAGTTCCGAGCCACGGTGTCCCATGACGCAGAACCATCCCAGCCATGCCGACGCCTGGAACGATCTTCATTTGCAAAATGCGAAGGTCGCGGCTACCCGCAATATATCTCCACATCATGCGGCGCTCGCCGGGAATCGGCAGTGCCAAGGCAGCAAAATCACTGTTTGCGTCTATGCGCACCGCTTCGACTTCCTGTTGTATCCGCCAATCCAGCAACCATTCCCCCATCACACCCGCTCTCCTTTCATTGCCGTTTCCGAAATTCATATATAGCTTTATTCTAATCAAATATTGCTTCTTTGTAAGTAAGGGAATTCCCCGAAATAACAGTCAGGAAGCTGAACAATTCACAGGGAAATCCCCCCGGCAATTTCAGTAGTTTCCCCGATTACGCACACAGCCGCAATGGCTTATGATGGAATCAGATCAACAAGCAAGCGAAGCATCACAACAAAACGTTAACGGATGATGTTTCACACCATTTCAGATAGGGGATGTTTCAAATGGGAAAATGGATTAGAGAAAATGTTTATGTAGCTGGGGTTATGGTCATTCTAAGAGTCTACTTGGGCTGGATGTGGCTGACATCGGGCTTTGGAAAATTAAAAGACGGTTTTACAGCCGCCGGTTACCTCAACAATGCGGTGGAAAACCCGGTTATGGACCGTGCAACCGGCGAAGCGCTGTACCCGACTTTCACTGCATTTCTGAAAAACTTTGCACTGCCGAACATTAAAATCATCGACTTCCTCGTTCCTGTTGGCGAACTGCTCGTCGGTGTTGGCCTTATTCTCGGCACATTGACCGTCGCCGCCGCATTCTTCGGCCTGATGATGAACTTTATGTTCTTGTTCGCCGGTACAATCAGCACGAACCCTTGGATGGTGCTGCTCGGTGTCACTATTCTTATCGTAGGCAATAATGCCGGCAAATTCGGCGCCGATTACTACCTGATGCCTTGGCTGCGCGCCCTGCTTGGCAAAGATAAAGCAGCTGCTGGGGGCAATACCAACTACCCGGGCTAAGCGCACGAAATAATAACACCATTGGCAATTATCAAAAGCAGCCAGCCTCGCGAATACGCAGGGCTGGCTGCTTTGCTGAGCGATTGCGGCCAAGTGGACACTGCTTCCCGATCATGTGGTTGACTGCCAACACGTATCGCCCCACCGTGCGCTGGGAGCTGCGCACGGTGAAAATCATACTGCTCGGAAACCGGAAAGCGCTGGCCATCTGCACCTCACAGGCTCGTTGAACCGCACGCTTGCTGAATACGTCTGATTGCTTCTCCCACAGGGAGTATCGTCTTCTCCAATATAGAACGTTCCAGAAATTCAACCACCCGCTCGCCAGCCTGCCTGCCGATGGTTAACCGGACCGGGATACCGATCAGATCAGCATCTTTGAACTTCACGCCTGGCCGCTCCTCGCGATCATCAAGCAGCACATCCAGACCTGACTTGGTTAATTGCGTATAGATTTCCTCCGCAAGTGCTCTTTGTTCGGAATCCTTCGCCGACACGACAATAAGATGCACCTGGAACGGGGCTATTGAACCCGGCCAGACAAAACCCGCCTGATCATGATTTTGCTCCGCCGCCGCGGCCAGCAGACGGGAAACACCGATACCATAGCAGCCCATAATCATCGGCTGCTCTTTGCCGTCTGCACCCGTAAAATTCGCCCCTAGCTTGGCACTGTATTTCGTCCCCAGCTTAAACACCTGCCCTACTTCAATGCCGCGATGGAATGTCAATGCCCCGGCGCAGCGCGGACAGACATCCTCTTCCGTCACATTGCGGTAGTCGCCGTGCTGGCTGGCGATAAAGTCGCGTCCTGGCACGACATTGCGGAGATGGCGACCTTCCTCATTTGCGCCGACGATGACCGTCTGCCTTGCTGACGCTGCCCAGTCCATCAGAATGGGAACGGTTAACCCTACTGGTCCGATGAAGCCTGCCGGTGCGCCGAGTGATCGCTCAATTGTCTCATGGTCCGCCAGTTCCAGTGTTTCAACATGAAGCGCATGCTTCACCTTGATTTCATTGACTTCGTGATCCCCGCGAACCAGCACCGCCACCAGTTGCCCGTCAGCCTTGTAGACAAGTGTCTTCATTATTTGCTCCGGACGAACGCCTGTAAATTCAGTTAGTTGCTGAATCGTTTTTACATCAGGCGTGTCGAACTTCTCCATCCCCGCATTGGCCTGATTGCCCTGATCCGATTGTAACGGTTTCGCTGACAGTTTGGCTGTCGATTGTGCTTGCGATTGTGCTTCAGTTTCAGTGTGCTCCACATGAGCGCCAGACTCCGCCTTCTCCAGATTTGCAGCATAATGGCAGCTGCTGCAGGCTACAATTGTATCCTCTCCGATATCTGCCAGCGCCATAAACTCATGCGTTCCGCCCTCGCCGCCAATTGATCCGGCATCCGCCTCAACCGCCCGCACCTGCAGGCCGCATCTTATAAAAATCCGTTCATAGGTGTCATACATCGTCTGGTATGTGCGTTGCAATCCTTCCCAGTCCGCATCGAAGGAATAGGCGTCCTTCATCATAAATTCGCGGCCACGCAGCAAGCCGAACCGCGGGCGGCGCTCGTCGCGAAACTTGGATTGCAGCTGATACAGCACGACCGGAAGTTGACGATAGGAATGCAGATCATCCATCACGAGCGCCGTTACCATTTCCTCATGGGTCGGACCCAAGGCGAACGCCCTTTGATGCCGATCACGAAAACGAATCAGTTCCGGCCCGTAGGCATCGTATCGTCCGGAAGCTTCCCACAATTCTGCAGGCTGCATAATTGGCATTAGTGTTTCCTGAGCGCCGGACTGTTCCATTTCTTGACGGATAATCGCGGATATGCGCTGCAGCACACGCAATCCTAGCGGCAAGTAAGAATACACCCCCGCCGAGCTCTGACGTATAAAACCCGCTCTAACAAGCAACTTGTGGCTCATCGCCTCGGCTTCACCGGGTGCTTCGCGCTGAGTGGGAATGTACATTTGAGATTGTCGCATACACTTGACCTCCTTAAAACGGATTAGAACTACAAGCTTTGAGTCCAATAAAAAAAGACCACATTCGCAGGGACGAATGTGATCGTGGTACCACCCTTAATTCGAGCAGGCGATGCCGCAAGACAACCGCTAACAAGGCAGACGGCTGGCGCAGGCAGGTATGCTCCTTCATAGGATAACGGGGTTATACCCGGCAGTGATTACATGAAAACAAGGTTCACCACTGCAGCTGCCAAGATGGGAACGCCTCAATCATGCCGGGAAATTTCACAGCCTCTGAATTTCCTCTCTGAACGGCACTATCGCTTCAGCGCATTTCTTGGTCATCGCTTTTGCCGAAAATTATTCCATATTATAGCAAAGGGAAAAAGGAAAGTCTAGCCCTTATTATTCGAGTGTGTTGTTCTTCTGTGATAATGTCATCCCATAACTGTTCTGAGATAATGTCACTATGGGACAGGAGACAATTACAT
>REGQ01000036.1 GCA_004134985.1 Paenibacillaceae bacterium
TGCCTTGGTACCCTGTAGGTGCAAATACAGCGCCTGATAGCGTTCGTACATGCGACGATCTTTCGCTTTCTTCATCGCCTGTTTGATTTCTTCGAATCCTGAATTGTTTTCCATCTTCAATTCCCTGCCTGTCTGATTATGTTTCATTATATATTCGACATACAGGCCGGAAACTCCTTACCAAAGTTTTCTAATCTTTAGTTCAACTTATATAGCCCTCATGGCTGTGGTTTTTATCATGGGATCATTTCGCTGGGATAGAAACGAGTTGGAGGGTGATTTCTTATACAAGGTTGATCGTTGGACGAGTCAGCCTTGGGTTGAATTCTACCCTCCAATGGCTATTGGATATATTTATATCCCATTGCTTAACCGGACGGAACTTACAATAGAAGAAGTTGAAGAATATGTCCAGAAGTATGCGCTATCCGGTTGGATTATTGAAACCTGGATTAAAAGGACAAGGTTCACCGATTTATATACCGCTACCTGGGTGCTGCTCATCTTACTATTTGTTATTACACTTCTACGCAGCAGGAGAGCTCCGAGGGGAAACCAATGGCTCACCTTGTAGTTAACATGCATTCTCATGGTCGCCGTGCATTTGGCTCCACAGCTTGCGGTACAAACCGTCTTCAGACAGCAACTGGTGATGGGTGCCTTGTTCGGCAATGCAGCCCGCGTCCATAGCGATAATGTGGTCTGCACTCTGAATTGTCGTCAATCGATGGGCGATCACGAGCAGTGTGCGGCCGCTGTTGCGGGATCGGGCCAATACGGCGTCCATGACGCGTCGTTCCGTATCGAGGTCGAGCGCGGAGGTTGCTTCGTCCAGCACCCAGATCGGGCGATCGGCAAGGATAGCTCTTGCAATCGCAAGACGCTGCCGTTGTCCGCCGCTCAAGGAACCGCCATGCTCGCTAATACGCGTGTCGTAGCCGCCCGGCATTGCCATAATGAAGTCATGGGCCTGCGCTGCCTTGGCCGCTTCGATCAGTTCTTCTTCCGCAGCGTCATGGCGAACCATCAGCAGATTGTCGCGGATCGAGCCGGCGAACAGATAGGGATTTTGCGGTACATAGGCAATGAGCCGTCTCGCATATTCGGCGTCTTGCAGCGGCGAAATACCGAACAGTTCCATGGTGCCCGAAGCAGGGAATAGCAGGCCGGCTCCAAGCTTGGCGACCGTTGACTTGCCGGAGCCGCTTGGTCCCACAATGGCGGTGAAGGTACCGGGAGCAATCGTCAGTTGAAGCTGCTCCAGCATCGTGACTCCTTGCCCGGATTGTGCTGCCGGTTGATCGGTCGCAGGATCGGCGTTTAGCAATCCGTCCCCCTCGCCATAGCGGAATGTGATATCGTTCCAACACAGCGCTGGGGAATTCGCAACAGGCGATTCGGGTGCCATAGCCCGATTGGCAGGTTCCTTAGCTGCTTGCCATAGCGCTGCGACACGATCGGCAGAGCCCTTCTTCTCTTGAATTTCTCCCCACATTCTCCCCAGATTAAGCATGGGGTTAAAGACACGCCAGATCAGGATGAAGAAGGCCATCAGGGAGCTGAGCTGGAGCATTCCTTCGACGGCAAGCCAGGCAACAAGCAGCACCGCTCCCCAGGATATGCTCAAAGCCAGCGTATTCGTCAATCCGTCAACGAGCCGCTGCCACCACATCCGACGCATATAGAGCCGGTTGAGCTGTGCTCGCTGCGCGGTGAATCGTTCTTCCATCCAACCCTCGACGCCAAATGCTTTAATCGCTTCCCTGTTCTGCAGCGCATCTTGCTGACATTGCCGCACGACGGCCTCCTGGTCGGCAACCTTACGACCGATGTTTTGCAAACGATGACGAAGCAAATGACTGCCTAGCAGCCCGAGGGGCATGAGCAGCATAACACCAATGGCGATTGGCCAATGAAGGGTTAGCATATAGATGCACGCGAGCACCAGCATCACGAATTGTGCGCCCATGCCTTGAAAGATCGTATTAAAAATCCAGGTTGTTTGATTCGAGTCATGGCGAATGCGCTGCGTCAGATCGGCAGTATGCGCCGCTTGCGCATTTTCAAGCGGGAGCCGCTGCGCGTGATCGGCAAGCTCAAGCGTAACTTCTCGATGCAAGGAACTGATTTTGTCCTGCTTGAGATAATGCCCCCACAAGCCCATTCCGATGAGGAGCAGCATGAGCAAGGAAGAACGCAGAAGGAGCCACTGCGCATCCATTGCGCGCCCTTCTTCAAGCCGGTTAAAGTAAACTTCCATTAACCAAGGCAAATACATCATCAATAGCGTTTCCGCCAGGCAAAATACCAGCGCAACGACGAGCAGCCAGCGGCCTGAGCCAAGCCGGTTCCATAGCAGGGGGATCAACTCCCTAAGCTTGGAGGAGAAGCGATAGTTCTCGGATTGTGGCATTGGATTCATCCTGCAGTACTCCTTTCAATTAGGTTAACGGGCAGCGCATTCTGAATGTCAGGTGGGTTATTGCCGGATGTTTCGCTATCTGCGCTACTTGCTGCGCTGCCGCTGTCCGCCCACTCACCGGATTGGATCAGAGCAGCATAGCTGCCGTTCTGCGCTATGAGCTGTTCATGTGTGCCAGCCTCCAGCACATTGCCATTATCCACATATAAGATACAGTCCGCATGCCGAACGGTGGATAGACGATGAGCGACAACGATGACCGTACGATTGTCCATCATGGATTGCAATGCATCCTGCATGAGCCTTTCATTGCTTGCATCCAGGGCGGAGGTCGGTTCATCCAGCAATAGAATGCGCGGGTTGCGCACATAAGCTCTGGCGAGGGCAAGCCGCTGCCGCTCGCCGCCGGAGAGCCGCAAGCCCCGTTCGCCGAGCCGGGTTTCGTAACCTTGCGGCAGCGCTGTGATAAAGTCATGCGCATTGGCGAGTTTCGCCGCTTCGATCACCTGCTCTTCTGTCGCATTCAGCTGGCCGAGCCGGATATTTTCCATGACGGTAGCATCCAGCAGTGCGGCATCCTGCGGCAAGTACGCGGTCCGCTCTCGCCACTGACTCCAGTTGTTGTCGTCAAGCCGGATTGCGCCATAATAGACATCGCCGGATTCAGGTTCAAGCAGGCCGAGCATCAGCTTGAGCAGCGTACTCTTGCCGCCGCCGCTTGGACCCACGATGGCGGTCATGCCGCCTTGGCGAAAGGTTGCCGTGAAGCCGCGGAGCACGATTTGCTCCCCATAACGAAAGGAAACGTTATCCATATAAATATCGGAATCGCTGACAAGGCTGGAGCGAATTGAATTCGGCTGCTCAGGAGGAGCCGATGCTTGCTCTTCGTCCGTGTCCGTCACCAGCTCCAGCACGCGCCCTGCATGCGCGATGCAATCCTGCACAGCGACCCAAATGTTGGAGAGATGGGCAAGCGGGAAGACAAGCCGCTCATAAGATAAGATGAAGGCGGCGATGGCCCCGATTGCCAATTTATCTTGACTGAACAGCCAGGCGCCCATACTGAATATGTAGATTTGGCCGAAAATAAACCCCATAAAAACCGACATCCCTGATGCGGTGCTCAGCAGATCCGTGTGCAGCCAGCGCCGGCGAGCAGTATCAACCTCACTGCGCCAACGTTTATTGAAATCGGTACGCAGTCCGAAACTCCGAACGACTTCAGCGCCTTGCAGTTGATCCAGCAAAGAAGAGTCGGAGATCGCATTGGCTTCATTCGTCTGTTGTTGCAGCGATCGAATTCGCTTGCCGAACAGGTTGCTCAGCAGAGGCAGCAGCACGGCGACGGCGAGAGCACCTGCCATTAGCTGCCAGGACAGCACCGTCAGGTAGATGAACAGGAAGATGACGGTAAGCATATTTTGCACAAGCTCGGGAATTTTTTGATTGATGCCTTCCTGTGCGCTGACAGCCGAGCCATTCAGTCGTTGCAGCTTGTCCCCAGTATGCCATCTGGCATATCTGACCATCCGCATAAAGAAAAGTCTGTTGAGCACATCCCGCTGCAAATCAAGTGTCGTGAGGTTGGACAGCCGCTGCATGAGATAGGCCTGGAGGATGGATAAGCTGACTTCGGTGGCGAACAGTCCTCCGAACCATAACGCGGCAATCCCTACTCCGTCCTTATCCAGTGCGTAGGTTGCGTCGAACAAGCGGCGCATGGCCTCAGCCCACCCAACAGGAACGAGAGAGAAGATCATGACGATTACACTAATGAGGAGATAGGAAGGCCAATATTTCCTTGCCCGCCGCAGCATAGCGAGCAGTATTGCATAGGGTTTTAAAGGTGTAGCGTGAGCAGAATCATCCATTTAGGCACCTCCAGTGATTTGCATTTTGACCATTCTATAGGTTTAGTGTGATATTTTTATTATGTTATATTATGGTAAATGAATCAACCTGCTGCGGAATGAGGCTATTCTCCGACTGCAGACGGATGGATGGTGGGGCTGCTGTGCATAATGGAAGCTTAGACAGGACCTAACTTTGCTGCACTTTATCTCGACAAAATAAATTAACTCATGTTAATATATTAACATGAGTTAATTTATGATTGCGGGTGAGTGCAAATGATCCATGGGGATATCCCCTTAAGGGAGCTCAAAAAAGCGAAAACGAAAGTAGCCTTGTATGAATCGTGTTTGTCCCTCATGGGCGATAAAATGTTTCGGGAAGTGATGCTCGATGATATTTGCAGGAAAGCGGACGTATCGCGGGTAACGTTTTTCAAGTTTTTTCAAAGGAAAGAGGACTTGCTCGTTTATTTTATGCGGATCTGGTTGTCCGAGCGGATCATCGAGATTCATACAAAGCAGCTGCGCGGATTTTCGGCCGTGAGGCATCTGTTGAACCAAGTTGCGGAGCAGAACAGCAGCAGGTCAGGTCTTATGCCGAGCTTGATCTCTTTTTTGGTGGAGATGAAGATGCATCCCGGCATGCCGGAGCTGAGTGAAGCTGAGGTTCGTCTGCTGTTTCCCGGGCAGGAGGAACTGGGGGCGATAAACCCTAACATGTTGGAAGTATTTCAACAAAGTATGAATGAAGCGAAGGCTGATGGAGAGCTTAGGAAAGAGTTTACGCTTGATCGCGCTGTTCAGATGCTGTTTACGGTGTTTTACGGGGCATTTTTGACCGCGCAATTGTATGATTCCTCGGATATTGTGAATATCTATGAAACCCATCTTCAACTATTGGAAAATCGTTAAGGGGTGCTGTAACCATGAGCAAAGTGATGTCAGGAAGATATACAGCGCATAGGGATGGCTCGTTCGTTGTGTTTATTATCGGGGTGCGAATCAATAAATTATGGGCGGTTCACAAATGGCTCCCGGTAGTGAAGACGATGAATCCTATGTTGCAAGAGTTGTACCAAAACCCTGATTTGGGTTTCCTTGAAGCGAGTTTTCATTTGTCTTGGCGTGGTGTTTCGATCGTGCAGTATTGGAATTCATTCGAGCAGTTGGAGCACTATGCCAGAACAGGAGCTGTCCATCTAAAGGCATGGCGTAATTTTAATCAAAAAGTTGGGGCAAGCGGTGTTGTTGGGATTTATCATGAATCGTATCTCGTTCCGGAAGGGCAATACGAGTGCTTGTATAGCAATATGCCTGTCTTCGGCCTGGCGAAGGCAGCGAGTCATGTTCCTGCTACAGGCAATCGGGAAACGGCAAGCAGAAGATTGGGGCGAAGCAGTGAGCCAGCAGTTCCCGCGCCACCGAATCCATAAATGGATCGCCAGTGAAGCCGAATGCCCTGGTTTCGACAGGTTGGCATTCGGCTTCAACAAGCGAGCGTTTCGATCTGTTTTCAGATGCCTTCCATTATGTTGCCACCACATTATTGTGCTGAGGTGTATAGGCCTGCAATCCGGCCTGATTGAGCAGGTTCCAAGGTTTGTTGTAGTGAGGTTGGAAGAAAAAGTCCACGAATGCCAGCTCATCCATCGTCATGCGATTTTGAATACAGACCGACAATGTATTAATCGATTGGGTCAAATCGGCTTTCGAGAGCACTTGAGCACCAACAATTCGGCCGCCGTCTTCCTCATACACAACCTTCAACAGCGCTTTTTCATAGGTCGGCATGAACTCTGGGCGGAAGTTATCATTAATTGTGACAGTTTTCACAATCAATCCCGCATCAAGTGCAGCTTGCTCGGTCAAGCCTGTCGAAGCGATGTTCAGATCGAAAATTTTAATGCCCGAAGTGCCTTGCGTTCCCAAATACCTGACGGTTGGCTTAACTAGATTCCGTGCGACAAGTGTGCCCATCCGCACTGCATTCGTAGCCAGAGGAATGTAAGCATGCTGTCCAGTCGGGTTGTAGTGGATTGCGCAGCTGTCTCCTGCTGCATATACGTCCGGGCAGCTGGTACGCATATACTCATCAACGATAATTGCACCGTTGCCAAGCCTTTCAACTTGACCCGCCAGCAATTCGGTATTCGGGCGGAAACCAATGCACATAATAACAAGGTCTGCATCATATTCGCCTGCTGTTGTGATCACACGGTTCACTTTGCCTTTATCCCCTGTGAAGGCAGTGACGCTTTGGTTAAGAGCAAGGTGAATGTGGCGTTGCTTCATTGTTTCCTCAACAAGGTCGGTATATTCGCCATCCAAATACTTGTAAAGCACGCGCGGTGTGTTATCGATGACGGTTACTTGCTTGCCAAGCTCCTCAAAGGCTTCGACAAGCTCGATGCCGATATAGCCGGCGCCAACGACGACGATCCGCTCGGCTTTTTTCGCTCTTTCAATGATAGTTTGGGCATGTGCATAGTTTTTGCAAAGCAGAATATTATCCAGGTCCATGCCTTCCATCTTAGGAATGATCGGCCACGATCCGGTCGTAACGACGAGCTTGTCATACGTATCGGTCATGATCTGATCTTTTATAATGTCCCGCACTACAACTGTTTTTGTTTTTGTATCGACCGACATGACATCATGAAGCATCCGTGTGTGAACACCAAGCTCTGCAAGCTGATCCGGCGACGAGTAGAAGAGCGACTCCGCATGCTCAACAACACCGCCAATATGCAAAGCAATGCCGCACGACAGGAAAGAAATATTATCATTCCGTTCGTAAACCGTTATTTGCGCTTCCGGGTACAACTTGGCCATTTGAGTAACTGCGGCGGTTCCAGCATGGGTACAACCAATCACGATAACTTTCATAGATGTCAGCCTCCTTGGTATTTTATTGTGAATAAATTCACAATCTTATTTGTGTTGTGATTTATTTCACAATGTTTTGTTAGTTCTATAATATGACGGATGAACGTAAATTGCAAGGGGTACGTGAAATTTGTCACAATGTTGTAATAGAAGGCTACAAGTATAACGCAAGCAGGGCCGACAGACTCGGGATGGATGTACGACAATCTCAAGCAGCTGCTGCTTCCAAAATTCCCGATGGGAAGAATAGGGCAGCCAGCGGATGCGGCGAAGCTGATCGCTTTTCTCGCCAGCGATGATGCCCAGTGGATTACCGGGCAAATCATTCATTCCGATGGCGGTTTTCGGGAATAGGAGTTAGCGTCGGCAGCGCTCGTCACGATAGCGCTTCTCGGGATTAGAGCTTGGATGCTCCCATCCCAAAGCCGTTGCATGCTGGCATGTTCAGCAGCATGTTGTGGTTGACTGCCAACACGTATCGCCCCACCGCGCGCTGGGAGCTGTGCGCGGTGAAGAGTTCACCGGCTTGCCGGAAAATGCTGCGCCATGTAATGGCGAACCTCCGCCGCGCCATCCATATTCATGGCTGCCATAGCCATGTTCTGCAAACCTGCTGCCCCAAAGCGCTTCAACCCTTCGTCCAGCAATCCCCGGACAGCAGGAATTGCGGGGCTGCTTACGCTGAACTCGTCCAGCCCCATCCCAAGCAGCAGGGGGATGGCCGGCGGGTGGGCAGCCATCTCCCCACATAAGGCGACTGGACGGCCATATGCATGGGCCGCTTGAATGACACCGTGAATCAGCCGCAATACGGCTGGCTGGAGCGGGTCATGGAGATCGCCGTTATGCGAAGAGGTGCGGCTGGCAGCCATTGTATATTGGAGGAGATCATTGGTGCCAATACTGAAAAAGTCCACTTCCGCAGCAAATCGGTCCGCCATGATGGCTGCGGCTGGCACCTCAATCATAATGCCCGCTTCAATCCCCGGATTAAATAAGATGTTCTCCTCGACAAGCGATATTTTGACTTCATCAACAATGGTTTTGACTTGTCTCCATTCACTAAGCGCAGCAATCATCGGAAACAGCAGCTTCACGTTGCCGTAGGCGCTGGCGCGCAGCACCGCCCGCAATTGTGTGCGCAGCAGCTCTTGTCTTTGCAGTGAAATGCGTATGCCGCGATTGCCAAGAAACGGATTGTCTTCTTTCGCCATGCGCAAGGACGGCAATGGCTTGTCCCCACCAGCATCCATCGTGCGGATAATAATTGGCTGCCCAGGATGAAGAGCAACTGCAACAGCGCGATACGTTTCGAACTGCTCTTCTTCAGTTGGGAAATCGTTTCTGTCCATAAACAGAAATTCCGTGCGGAACAGCCCGATTCCGTCTGCGCAGCTTGCTTGAGCTGCTTCGGCTTCCCGTACGGAACCAATGTTGGCCATCAGCAGGGGAGGACGGTCGGTTGCGGTGCCTGTTTCGGATCGTATTGCTTTTCTAAGTGGTTCGGCCATTGCCTCTTTCTCGAATTTGTCAACCGTTGCCGCTGCGTCCAACTTCAACCTCTGCGCATGCGCTTTGTGTGCCAGGCTGATGCGATGCTGCGTGTGGTCTTCCATCAGGCTTGCGCCAGGATTTACCGTAACCCGCCCGCTTGTCCCGTCCAGCAGGAGCAGTTCCCCCTGACGAATGTTAAGCAGCTGCCTGCCAATGCCCATGACGACAGGGATACCGATTGAGCGGGCAATGATCGCAAAGTGGGAATTCGCGCCCCCCGCGGCGGCGGCTACACCGGCAATGATTTGCGGATCAAGCTGGACTGCTTCGGATGGAAGCAGGTCGTCACAGATCAGAATAAGTGCCTTCTCCGCGCCAACCGCTTCCTGCACTCCGTTCTCACCTTCCAGTTCCCGAATGATGCGGCGGCCGACATCCTCAATGTCCTTCGTTCTCTCCTGAAAGTAAGGGTCATCCAATTGCAGGATCGCTTGCACCGCTTCGGTGACCGCCTCCGCTACTGCTGCCTCGCAGGCATACAGACTGCGTTCAATTTGGGCTCTGGCTTTGCCAACCAGCTCTGGATCTTGCAACAGGTACAATTGCAGTTCGATAATTTCAGCTTCTTCGCTGCGTTCTGCTGCGAGCAGATTCGAACATAGCTGTTCCAAAGCGGCTGCAGCGTTCATTACCGCCTTGTTAAGCCGCTCCAGCTCCGAAGGGACGAAGGACGGCTGAATGGTTGCAGCAATCGGCGGCAATGATGCCGCCCGAATATGATGCGCCCGCCCTAATGCAAGCCCGGCAGACGCGGCTGTTCCTTGGAACTGCATAGCATAGCGCTCCTATCATTCGTAATGGCATCTTCATTTCAGTGATGGGCAAGTGAGTACGGCGCCGATGGCTTCCATAGCTGCCTCCGCATCCTGACCATCTGCGATGACGACGATCTGATCGCCGAACCTGGCGCCAATGGAAATCATGTTAACCAGACTTTTTGCATTGTACGCATTCCCGTTTTTGACCAAATACGTATTACAGGGGTACTGGGCGGCTGCATCGACGATCTTGCGGGCTGGACGTGCATGAATGCCGGCCGGATTCATCACGGTGTACGTTTTTCTCATGATAAGCACTCCTATAAAATCATTTTGATCTGATCTTTCAGCTTTTCCGACTCCATGCCGAATATGGCCTGTATGGAGCCCTTGCCGAGCCTGATAACCCCAAGCGCGCCGAGCTTCTTCAGCGCCTCCTCATTGACGAGGCTTTCATCATGCACAGACAAGCGCAGTCGGGTGATGCAAGCATCGATGCTCTGGATGTTGGCGGGGCCGCCAAGCGCTTCCGCTACGGCGACCGCTGTTTGTTCGTGCTTGCCTTGGCTGGCGGTAACCGGTTTGACCTCTATAGCCTCCACAGGTTCGCGGCCCGGCGTGAGTAAATTCAGCTTTAAGATCATGAATCGGAACAGGAAATAGTAAACAACCGCGAACAGAAGACCGAGCGGCACAATAAGCAGCGGGTTCGCAGCAAGCGGGTAATTAATGATATAGTCGATAAAACCGGCGGAAAAGCCGAACCCGTGGCGCACGCCCAGTTCAACGGCAATATAAGCGCTAAGACCGGTCAGCAGCGCATGAATGACGTACAGCAATGGCGCGGCGAACATGAATGCAAACTCAAGCGGCTCAGTAATGCCGGTCAGGAACGATGCCAGCGCAGCGCTGAGAAAAATCGATGAAATCATTTTGCGTTTTTTTGCATGGGCAGTATTCACAATCGCCAAGGCTGCTGCAGGCAAGGCAAACATCATAATGGGAAAGAAACCGGCCATCAACATGCCGGCCTCCGGGTCGCCTGCGAAGAAGCGATTCAGGTCGCCATGAAATATTTTGCCGGCGGGATTAACATAGGTGCCAATTTGAAACCAGGCAATGTTGTTGAGCACATGATGCAGGCCGAAGGGAATCAACAGCCGGTTGGTAGTTGTGTAGATGAGGGCGCCGATGCCGCCCAGGTCGATCACCCATCTGCCGAAGCTGTCAAGAGTGTGCTGGACAGGTCCCCAGATCATGCCAAGTCCAACCGCAATCACAATCATCGTAGCCGAGGTCACAATAGGTACAAATCGCTTGCCGGAGAAAAAACCGAGCCAATCCGGCAGCTTGATCTGATAATATCGCTTGTAAAAATACGAAGCGACAAGTCCCGACAAGATGCCGCCCAGCACGCCGGTGTTCAGTTCGCTGTCCATATGCTTCCAATCGGAAAATACAATGGGCATTTGCACCAGCACATAATTCAGCACGAGATGGCCAATGACGGCGGCCAGGGCGGCAACGGCGTCTTTGCCGATGCCAATCCCGATGCTGATGGCAAAGATAAGAGGGAGATGATCAAAGATCGCCGATCCGCCCGCATCAAGAAACGGGGCAATATAGCGATTCAGCCAGGCGCCGAAATCTCCAAGCCGAAAATCTTGTTCGTAATCGATATTGCCGAATCGGAGCAGAATCGAAGCCGCCGGCAGAACCGCAACGGGCAGCATAAGCGACTTTCCGATTTTGTGCAGGATAGCGAGCATGCTGTCATCTCTCCTTGGCTCAATGATCTTGCTTCAGAACGATGCGGAATACATCGGGCTCGGCCATGCGAACGCTGCGATATTCACAGTTGACCGCATCGATAAGCGGGTCTTTGATCGCGATGACAATGGCGAAGGGGGAATAGCCTGCTTGGCGAATAAAAGGAAGATCGAATTCCAGCAAGGGCTGGCCCTGTTCAATGGCTTCACCCGTTTTGACCAGCACTGTGAAGCCGCGGCCTTGCAATTCAACGGTATTCACCCCGATATGAATGAGAACTTGTATGCCGGAGGCATGTCTGATCAATACGGCATGCTTCGTATCGGCGATGTGACTGACGATGCCGTCGAAGGGCGATGCAGCATAGCCGCTGTCCGGATCAATGGCCAACCCTTCGCCAAGATAGCCTTGGGAGAAGGTTTCATCCGCGACCTCCTGAAGCGGAACTAGCCGACCCGCAACCGGAGCTGCTGCGTCGATCTGGACAGAGCGGCGGATGCGTCCCATTTTTTTCTGTAACACCAGCTTTCTCATCCTCTCCTGTCGTAGCTATTGCACCTGGAACAAGCGGTGCATATGTATGGCCATGTAGCCGATTTCATCTTCAGAGATGGGGGCCTGGATATCCTCTTGAATGATCGCGGCAATGTCTGCAGCCAGCTTGTAGGCTTCGGGATGGTTGGCTTTAAGCTCTGTATTGATAGGGTTTATTACCTTTCGTCCAAGCATAAGCCTCTCCACGACAGCCCGCATGTGCATAACCAGTCTTATATAGTCCTGACTTGTCCGCTGCAGTGGAATGCCGCGGGCATGCTCAATAAATTCAACAATGTTGTTTAACAGCCCCCTGAGCTTCACCAGTTCGCCCACCGATGCTGTACCTACACAAGAATGGACATGAAGCGCCAAAAAGCCGACCTCGTCTTCGGGAACGGTAATGCCAAAGCTGCTGCTGATCATCAATGCGGCTTTGGTGGCAATTTCGTACTCCAGCGGGAAATTGATTCTGGTTTCATGGAGGAATGGATTGTTGATTTCCATGCCGTTGCGCAGTCGGTACAGCGCAAACTGAATATGGTTGGGGAGTGCAAAATATACCTTGGGCCGCACTGGCGTACATAAGTGTTCTTTCACGCTTTCAATAATTTTTTCGGAGATGAGGATCACTTCGGAATCGATATTTTCGACAAGTTCCTGAAATTGCTTGATCGGCTGTTCCTCGTCGAGACGATAACGCTTTTCGATTCTTGGATCGGCGGCATTAATCCACTCATCCCCCTTGGAAGCAAAACCGATGCCTTTGCCAAAAAGCACAAATTCGGTAGAAGTTTGCGGGTCCGTAGTCAGAATAACATTATTGCCTACGACGCGGTCGATGCGTTGCCTTCCTTCCATGGCCAAGGCTACCCCTCCTGAGCATTATTTGTAAGGAAAAAAAGAAAGACCGAAAATGCCAACTTCTGGTGGTGAAGTCAGCACTTTCGGCTCATGCCTAGATTTACTAGTAACACGCCTATAGTTTAATATGATATAATAGATAACGTTTACTGTCAATTTTAAAAAAGAGTCCTAAAATTGAAAACGATGTCTTTTTCATAAAACGTTAGAAAAAAGTATTGTTGACAATTTTGACCATTGGATCTATGCTTTGATTAGCCGAATATGTAGGGAAACATAACGTGCGACCGCAAGGGCATGAGTTATGTAAGCAGTGTTGATGCTTACACAACTTGTGTCCTTTTTTTGCATGCGGTACAGCTGTGCCCTGCCGCTGAAGGCGATCAAATGGTGAAGGAGAGTTACGGATGAGCATGAAAAAAACATTGGGGTATGTACTTGCAGTGCTGATGGTGTTCACGCTGGCTGCCTGCGGCAGCAGCGGTACAAATGAGGAAGCGCCGGCTATATCGAAGCCGAGCACCGAGCCGGCGGCGAAGAACGCCGACAAGGAAGAGGAAGCGAGCGGATTAACAGGGGAATTTGAAATTCAATACTTCGTTGGCGGTTACGGCGATGCCTGGTGGAAAGAGGTAATCGACGGCTTCCAGGCGGCGAACCCGGCGCTTGTGATCAAGCAGTCTGCAGGTTCGAACATTAATGAGCAAATGAGACCGCGCTGGATTCAAGGGGACCCGCCTGATGTTGTATTCATCGACGGGGCGGGCTCCAATGAGCGCCAAATGATTGAAGATGATCAATTGCTTGATATTACGGAGTATGTTAACAACGCGACAAATACGGACGGCAAGAAATTGACCGATATTTTGATTGCACAGCCGACAGCGTATGAGGGTGGCAACAGCTTCACGCTTCCGCTTGTATTTGGATCATGGGGTCTTTTCTATGATAAAGCCTTGTTCGAGCAAAACGGATGGACCGCGCCGACCAATTGGAACGAGTTCGTTGCCGTCAGCGAGCAAATACAGGCTTCCGGCATCTCGGGTCTCATTCATACCGGCGTATATCCGTATTACATTAACGGGGGCTTGCTGGATTCCGCAATGGTTGCGGCCAATGGCGGCGACAGCTCCATTCTGGTTAGCCAGGCAAATCTGGAAGAAGGCAGCTTCTCCAGCGACGCGGTTAAAAAAGCGCTAGGCCAAATCGGAGAGCTTGTTGACAAAGGTTTGATTGATAAAGGTGCAATTGCATTGAATCATACCGATTCCCAGGCGCAATGGCTGCAGCATAAAGCAGGCTTTATCCCGAATGGCCTGTGGCTGGAAAACGAAATGAAGAAGGACATTCCGGAAGGTTTTGAGTTTGGCTTTGTTCCGTCCGTCGCCCAGGACGCAGGACAGAACAGTATCGTCATTCCGTATACGAATACAATCGCTATTGCCAAAGACGCTAAAAACCCGGAAGCAGCGAAAGCCTTCATCGAGTACGCCTTCACTGAGGCAAATGCGGTGCGATGGGCCGAGCTGACCGGAGCGCTCATGAATGTGAAAGTTGATCTGTCGGGTACTTCTGCCAGCGAAGTTGTAAAGGATGCTATGGGTTTCTTCAATTCCGCTACAACTACGGTTGCCCAGGTTGCTGTTCTGAATGCTGATGTTGAAAAGGCTAAACAGGACGCCACTGTTGCACTGACCGTCGGCAAAATTACGGCGGAGCAATGGATGAAGCAGTTGGAAGACGCGGCTGCCAAAGCGCGGAACTAATAGCCGAAGCCAATAGGGAGATTTTCTAGGGAAAACCATTAGGGAGATTCAATAGGGAAAGCCAATAGGTAAATCCAATAGGTAGACTCAATAGGGAAAGCCAATAGGGGAAAAGCACCGGGTATTACAGGGGCGTTAACCTATTGGCTGCCCCGTTCAACGTCAGAGAAAAGGAAGGGAAGCGCGATGTCGCAACAAGCAAGACGCAATCTGTTTATCGTGGTGTTCCTGTTGCCCACATTTTTGTTTTTTTGCCTGTTTACGCTTTACCCGATTGCCAAAGGCATTCATATTTCGCTGTTTTCCTGGTCAGGCGGCGCAAGAAAGATGGATTTCATCGGCCTCGGCAATTTCAAGGAACTGTTCCGTGATCCAATTATTTGGACAGCAATCAAAAATGATTATTTTCTAGTAATCGGCAAAGTAATCGGCATCGCAGCGCTGGCTACCTTCTTTGCGGTTGCTGTCACACGGCTGAAAGCGGTGGGAAGCAGCATCTACCGGGTGCTTTTTTTTATTCCCAATGTCATTTCCGTTGTTGTTATCGGCGTGCTGTGGCGGTATGTCTACAATCCGAACATGGGTTTTCTCAATTCGTTTCTCTCTTTATTTCAGTCGGACAGGGTGCAAACGGCTTGGCTGGGAGAAGAAGGGACAGCGATGTGGTCGCTATTGTGGCCCTCCATCTGGGCAGGCATCGGGTTCTACATGATACTTTTGATTGCGGCGATTTTAAGCATCCCCGCTGAATTGTATGAAGCTGCTGAGCTGGACGGAGCATCACAGAATCGACAGTTCTGGTCGGTAACCTTGCCGCTGATTTGGAATCAAATCAAGGTGAGTGTGTTGCATATCGTGATGACGACGCTGAACGGTTCGTTTATTCTGGTCTGGATTATGACGGAAGGCGGCCCGTACAACTCCACCCAGGTTATGGGCTCATATTTGTATCAGATGGGATTCCGACAATATCACATGGGATATGCGGCTGCCATTGGCGTGTTGATTCTTGGACTGTCTCTGCTTACGACCGTGGTGCTTCAACGGTTGCTGAAGCGCGATCCGATTGAAATGGCTTGAGGGGTGAATGAGTGCAATGACGATAAACAAACAAAATCCAGTCGCCCGTGTGCTGATGAATGTGATTCTGCTGCTGTGGACAGGGGCGGTGGTATATCCGCTCTTGTGGACGCTTTTGGGCTCGCTAAAGGACAATCAGCAATTTATGCTCAAAAAGCCATGGGCGCTGCCGGAATTCCCGCTGCTATGGTCTAATTTCAGTTATGTATGGACGAAATACGGATTCCACAGTTTCTTCATTAATTCTGCAATTGTTACGGTGGGGAGCATAGTGCTATCGCTGTTCCTGGCTTCAACTTCCGCCTATGTGATCAGCAGATTTGCCTTCAGAGGCGGCAGCGTGCTGTATGCTATTTACTTATCCGCGATGATGATTCCGATGATTTTGGGATTGATCCCGTTGTTCTTTCTATTAAATGATATGGGGTTGATTAACAAGCTACACGGCCTGATTTTGGTCTATACGGCAGGTGCGCTTCCCTTCGGCATTTTTGTGCTGGCGAGCTTTTTCAAGTCGCTGCCCAAGGAGCTTGAAGAAGCCGCCTATATCGACGGGGCAGGCTATACGCGGACGTTTTTGTCCGTCATGCTGCCACTGGCCCGCTCAGGTTTGATTTCTGTCGGCATCATGAACGGGCTCAACATTTGGAATGAATACATTATGGGGTCGGTGTTTATCAATAAACCCGAGTTCTATACGCTTCCGGTAGGGATCGCGGTCATGCAATCTGAAATGCAGTACCGTACGGAATGGGGCCCTTTATTTGCAGGGCTGTTATTGTCCATTATTCCGGTTCTGATCGTGTATATATTGTTCCAGCGGCAGATTGCCGAAGGTGTCACAGCCGGTGCAGTGAAATAAGCGTGAGCGTCTCTTCTCCGCGAGCGTCTCCCCTTCGCGAACGTCCCCCCTTCGGGGGCGGCCGCCCCTTGAGCCAGCTTCGTCATACGGTATGTCTGTTAGTCTATATGATATTTCATATAGAATCGTAGAAATAATCGCCAAGTGACCAATTGTATATGATATTTCATATAGAATCGTAGAAATAATCGCCAAATGACCAATTGTATATGATATTTCATATAGAATCGTAGAAATAATCGCCGAATGACCAATTGTATATGATATTTCATATAGAATCGTTGAAATAATCGCCAAATGACCAATTGTGTATGATATTTCATATAGAATCGTTGAAATGAACGCCGAATGACCAATTGTATATGATATTTCATATAGAATCGTTGAAATAATCGCCGAATGACCAATTGTATATGATATTTCATATAGAATCGTTGAAAGGACCGTCAAATGACCAATTGTATATGATATTTCATATAGAATCGCCAGCATAAAAATATCCTTCGAGGTGCTGCTGACGCTTACTGTTTACCTGCACGCATATCGCCCAAATCTTAACCGTGTTGCAGATCGATGGAAACGGCTGAAATCTGATGTGATTAGTAATGTGTTCTATCATACTGTCGCCGATATTCGCAACAATGATCAACTGATTATGGAGGAAATCGTCAACGCCCTTGTCGATCATCAATCGCACTTAACCTCAAGTTCTAACTGGCGGTCATCCGTTCAACTTATATAGGTTAGTGCCAGCTTTGTGTATACGAGGTAATCGTGCGACAGTTTGGGCGGACAGAGGATTTCTTATTTGTGGCAAAAGTGGTTTTTGGTGAGTGGACATTGTAGGTGGTGGGGATCCGGCAACTTCCATCTGGGGGATTGCTGGCGGTGACTGACAAACCGTTAAGTCCCCTTTGTTAAGGGGCTATCTATTTCGTGGGTGTTCGTGTGGTTCTTGCGCTAAACATTCCTGTAGACGCTAAGAAATGGCGTTGGACAAAAAAAGGAGCACCTCGTATGATGGGGGTGTCACGGGTCAATGCCCTAAAACCCATCAAGGAGGCGCTTAAGATGAATTGTACGCGAAACGAGATTGAAAATCAACGGATTGAACGAAACGTGTGTCCACTCGGGCTAGTTCGAGCCCGACACACCACCCATCCGCCACTACCCATACGCGCAACTAGACACCACCCATCCGCCACTACCCATCCGCGCAACTAGACGCCATCCATCCGACAAATCCCACACCTCCCACACGCCCCTCGCGTTGCACTTATCGCCCGCCCATCCCATTTGCTGGTTCATTGGCTTTTCCATCCCGCGTAAATTGTCCTCCCCAGCCGTTGCCATCGCCTAGCATCCCCAAGCCTACAATCATCGTTAAAATAATGATAGAATTAGAACATTACCCAAGATAAGGAGTCACTTTATGAAAAAAATTCTGCTGTTCTTTCTCGTCTCGGCATTGGCGGTGCTCGTCCTGTCAGGCTTCTGGATCTACTCTAGTAAAGTTTATTACCCTGAACTTCCTTTCGCAGACGGCTCAAAGAAAGAAGTTGTAACGAAGTTGGAGCAGAGTGACGGTGAATTGGTGCAGTTGGCACAGGACAATGAATATTATTGGCTCGGTTTTCGAGGGAATCAAGCGGATGGCACAAAAAGAGTGATCGAGGAAATGGAACAACGAGGCTTTACCTATGATTCAATCGAAGGTGCGGGAATCTTTTTTGATAAGGATGGTCGCTTGATTATTACCGGGAAAATGTGGAGTAGTCGCTATATCATCTATAAAGTGCCGGCTGACAGCTTTTCGTGAAGCAGCAACAGCATAAGGTGAAATCGGACGCTGCCCCGCAACGCTGCTCTGCCCCGCTGCCCCGCAAATCCAACCTGCGCAGCGAGCGGCGTGCGATGCCACAGCTGGTCTTTCCAGGCAGTTGACAATGATATAAGACGATTGTAGAATATAAACATAGACGGTTGTAGAAAATGGAGAGGTGGTCGCTATCCTATGCAAACGTTCATAAGCGCCTTATTGGGAACCACGTTTGCAATGGCGGTCATCTCTCTTGCCTATATGGTGCTAATGCCGCCTTTATCCAAGCGTTATTCGGCCAGAGGGCTATACTATGTTGGGGTAGTGATCATGATCGGCTGGGCCGTTCCTTTTCGCCCGCGTCTGGACTTTTTGTCCGTCCAATTACCTGTTATGCCGACCATCGAACCTGCTGCAGTGTGGAAAATGATTGCGACGATGGGGGCCGGGTATGAAACAAACCAGGCAGCTCAAGCCGTTCAAACCGCACCAACAATCGATGCAAGCCAAGGCTTTCCCGACTCATTTTGGTGGGTACTAGCTGGCATATGGCTGACGGGGATGGCAGTTGTGCTGACCGCTCAGGTGAGACGACATTGGCATTTTATGAAGATGGTTACCCGATGGAGTGAGCCTGTTGCCGATCCGGCAGTGACGGAAGTTTTCGAAGCGGTGAAGAAGGAAATGAACATTGCCAAACACATCTCTCTGCAAACCTGCCCGGGGATTACAACCCCGATGCTGATTGGCCTGCTCAAACCCGCTGTCCTGCTGCCGCCCTCGGGCTTCAATACCGATGAGCTTGCATTCATTTTAAGACATGAACTGGTTCATTTCACAAGAAAGGACCTTTGGTTCAAAGCGCTGGCTTTGCTGGCATCGGCTATCCATTGGTTTAACCCCGTTGTCTATCTTATGACCAAGTCGCTTGCTGTCCAGTGTGAGATGGCTTGTGATGAAAAGGTGTTGCAAGGGAAAAGTATTGCAGCGCGCAAGCAGTATGGCGCAACGATTATTGGCATCGTCAGGCAGCAAGACAAGCAGCAGACTTCGCTTGCAACCTATTTTTATGGAGGGACAAAAGGGATGAAAGCACGTATTTTCTCAATTATGGATACGAGGAAAAAGAAGGCTGGCGCAGTCATCGTGAGCATTGCGCTCGTGTGCACCGTTGGAGCAGGAGCTGCGTTTGCTTTTCATGCACCGCAAGAAATGGCCAAAGAGCTTCCCCAGTCGCAATCAAAATCGGCGGAGAGTGGCAATGTCACATCTGTCCAATCAGGTTCCGCTTCGAATCAAGGAACAGTTGGCGCACACGAGGGTGGTGGCATTCAATCCTCAGATGGAAAGCTTCTGTCGATCTGGTTAGGGGCGAATCAGAGCACGAATTTTGGCAAGGCGGCATGGGCCGAGGGGGAGACCATTACGTGGAAGGTCGAATCCGAGGATGCAGGAGAACTGGAAATCGGCGTCATCTCCGTCACCACCAATATCGTTTATAGTGAAACGGTTCGAACTGGCACGGGCAACGTGGTGCTCACTATTCCCGAGGATGGGGAATACCGCATCTATATTAATAATAAATCATCCGAAAGCGCCAATTTTCAATTGGAGTTGCATGAACCGATGGAAGGACCGCTTGTCTAAAATCGTATTTTAACAGCAGGGCATGAGGAGGAGTTTCTCCGGTGCGCTGCTTTTTTTTGTGAGGAGGGGATGTGATTGGTCTGACAAGCATTTGCCCTAATCCCTATTAAAGTAAGATACATTGTATTACAGAGTACTTTGTGGTATTTTTACTTTACAATCTTCAGGTCATTGATTAGCAAGATTCAGAAAGGCGGGGGCAGATGGATATCGATAAAGAGATGTTAAAAGGACACATCGAAGCACTTCTATTATCCCAACTTGCTGAGCAGGACAGATATGGCTATGAGATGACCAAGCGAATTTTTGAAAAAAGCGGCGGGAGCTTTGAACTAAAGGAAGGCACACTTTATCTAGCGCTTAAGCGGATGGAGGCCAATGGGCTGGTCGAGAGCTATTGGGGAAATGAGGAGCCGATCGGCGGACGGCGCAAATACTACCGTTTATTGTCTAAAGGCAAGCTGCGGCTGGCGCAAAAGAAGCGGGAGTGGCGGTTTATTCGCTTGATGATGGATACTTTTTTGGAGGAGGGAAATGATGAGCGGCGGTAACAGGATGAAACGGATCGACGTTTATGTGGATGATTTGGTGGAAAGCGTATATGACAGACAGCCGGACGAGCTTGAGGCGTTCAAACAGGAAGTCAAGTCGCGTCTCAATCAAGCGGCGCAATCGCTTCAAGCACAAGGGTATAGTGTGGAGGACAGCATACAAATTGCCATTCAGCGTTTCGGTGCTCGTGACACGATTATTCAGGAAATGGAAAATAGATATGAGGCCCATGCCAATGCTGATGTCGATGGCAATGCCGAGGGCGATGGCGATGACCCGAAACCGGCGGCACAGCAATTGGTCATGAAAGGCGTATCAGCTCTTCATTTGTTATGGGGAATATGGATTTTAGCCATTGCGCTGATCAATTTAATTATTCCTAAATTCGTTCAGCCTTCCGCATTTACACCCGGTGAACTGAACGCATTGTTGTCGTATATTCCGCCGATAGGATTGTTTATTCTATCGGGCATCGGCTTATGGAAGAAGCAGAAATGGGGAATGGAGCTGTCCTTGTTCATTTACCTGACGATGTTTGTTCTACAGGTTTGGCGCATCATTACTATATCGGGTTGGAATGGAGATCAGCTGCAATTTTTCTTCCGCGAAGGCTATATTGTTGAAATGATCGTATCGATTCTGCTGGCGGTTGCCGGAGTTTGGCTGATGATGCACAAGCGCGTGTATGCCTGGTTCAACCCTGATATGGCACGCATGAAAACGTTTGTCAGCTATTTGATTATTGCCGTGCTCTATATTGTTGTATTTCAAATGCTTCGGATTAACGTTAACTTCTTCTTCCTGTAGTTCTGGGAAACAATCCGGTGTGAGCGGTTGTCCGGGGTCGATTGTTATCGGCTTTGGGCGGCAGCATACCTATAATCATTGTGAAAAAATTCACGTATAAGCGGGGAGTGAATTTAATAAATGGAGCGGACAGGAGATCCGTTATTTGGATCAAAAAAACCTTTTGGTAAGTTTCGCGGCCAAGCTAGCAGGGGAACAAAGTTGTCGAAATCATCACAAACATGTCAAAATCATTATCAATATTTGCCAAGTCGTTCATTATGGCTCATTTTTAATGACCAATCCACTATAATTAAGGCTTAAAGCCAATTCGATTTCTCTTCTGTACAAAGGGGCATATGGCATGCACATATTCAAAAATGCATCACTACAAAAGAAAATCCTTATTTTAATGCTGCTGCTCTATGTCCCTCTCCCGCTGCTTGGCCAATTCTGGTATGAGAAGTCGTACAAGGCAATTAAGGAAAATGCCATCGACTCAAGCTATGAACTGGTCAATCAGGTCAATGACCATCTGGATACGTATTTTAAGGAAATCCAGCGCTTAATGTACCCTTTGCTGGTGCATGAGCTTACATCCGAGTTTTTGAACGGGACCATGTCCGATTCCTATGAGCGTTTTCGGTTGTCAGAGCAGTTGGAGCGAAGGCTGCTGAAACCGCTGATGACCAACCGTGAAGATATTCACGGCATATCACTCGTTAACCGTGATGGAATAGCGGCATCGACCTCCAGCTATATGTCAGCGGAGCGAAGATCAGTTCTGTATCATTCCCGGATTAAAGGGAAGGGCGACTTCGCGATTATGGGGCTGGAGCAGACGTCGGAGGGACAGACGTTTATCGCCATGGCTGTCAAATTCAACAGCCTGAATTACGGGGATGACAAAAACGGCATGCTGATTGTGGATTTGAATTTGAATGAAGTGATGAATATTACCCAGACGGTGCGCATCGGGCAAAACGGATTTATCTGGATAGCCGATTCGGACCGGAAGACGGTCTATCATCCGAACGGTTACGGGGCAGAAACGACGATACCGTTGAAATATCAGAACGCTATGAGAGGGCAGGACCGGGGAACATTTACATTGCCTACAGATGAGGGCAACAAGCTCGTCGTCTTTTTTCATTCCAACCGTACCGGCCTTACCCTGTTCTCGGAAGTGCTGCTCTCCGAACTGAATGAGTCGCTTCTACAGGTGAACAGAATTTCTACCATTGCATCTCTTCTGCTGTTTTTTCTTGTCATGGTGGTGGCAAGCGCAGTCATGTATTCGCTCAGCAATTCCTTGCTTACGCTGCTGCGTCTGATGAAACGGGCAGAGCTTGGGGAGCTTGGTGTACGTGCTCCGGAGAACAAGAGCGCCGAAATCGGCAGTTTGTACCGCGGCTTCAATAAGATGGTCGAGGAGATCAAGCGGCTGGTGGAAATCGTGCACGTATCCAAGCTGCGGGAGAAAGAGCTGGAGCTGAAGAAGCAGGAGGCGCTGCTGCATGCGATGCAGGCGCAGATTAATCCTCATTTTCTATACAATACATTGGAATTTATTAACTCTAGCGCGATCGTCGAAGGGAACGATAAGATAAGTCGTATGATCGTTTCGCTGGGCGATATGTTTCGTTACAATGTGCAAAATCCGCATGATATCGTCAGCTTGCAGGATGAACAGCAGCATATCGAAGCCTACTTGTCCATTCAGGCTGAACGATATGAATCGCTCGCCTATTCCATTGTGATTCGGCAGCCAGCAGGCAAGCGTGCCTTGTCTGTACGTTCGATGCTGCAGCCGATCGTGGAAAACTGTTTTAAACATGGCTTTCAAAAGCATAAACTAGCGCCCAATTACGTGCATATTTCCGGAATGGAAGTGGCTGACGGGTTCCTTATTTCTGTAGAAGACGGTGGGAGAGGGATGACTCCGGAATTGCAGGAAACATACAACCGTTTGTTCGATTTGCCGATGAACGAGCTAATGGAATACAAACCTTCATCCGATCACAAAATGTCTATTGGACTGCTTAACGTGCACACGAGAGTTCGACTGCTGTTCGGGGAGCCATACGGGCTGTTTATTGCCGCTTCAGGGGAGGACGGCACCTGCATTGATATATTGCTGCCCATCAAGGCGGAGGGTGACTGTACTGAGGTTATCGGGTAATGAAGTGATGATACGTGAGATTAAAGGGATCAGGAGCGGGGGATAAGGAGGATGCTATGGAATACCGAATTTTACTTGTTGACGATGAAGTGATGTGCAAGAAAAGTTTGCGCAAAATACTGATCGGCGCCAATCCAAGCTATCACATCGTCGGCGAGGCATCCGATGGGATGGAAGCGCTCTTACTTGCAGAGCGTGAGCAGCCGCATCTGATTATTACCGATATTAGCATGCCTGTAATGGATGGCATTGAACTGATTCAAAGGCTGCGTGCAGTCGGGCGGGAGATGGACATTATTATTTTGTCAGGCTACGGCGAATTCGAATATGCCCAGGAAGCGCTGCGGCATGGCGTAGCCGACTATATTCTTAAGCCGATGCGTCCGGAACAAGTGACGCAGCTGGTTGACAAGCGGTTTAAGCATTTCGTCGCCTCCCGCCAAACCGCGATGAACAAAACCCAATTGATCGCTCCGGTCAGTTCGGCGGCGGAGCGGATTGGCAATGAGCTGTGGATGGCGAATGAACCGGTTATGCGCGAACAGACGGAGGGGCTCTATCATGTACTAGCCCATGCAGAGATATCGCCGGAGGAGCGAATATCGCTGCTGCGCGATGCGGCGTCTCTCATTCAGAACAGACTGATGCCCCAATTCCAGCCCGCTGCATGGGCGCTGCCTTATGATGAACAATATTATGAACGAGCCGCTGCCGCTTTCACGGAGTGGCTTGGCCAGACATTGCATGAGATCAGGGAAAAGCGTAATTGGGGCAAACGAAGCGTGATTAGGCAGGCGATGGATTACATTAACGAAAACTTCTCCGACAGCGAGCTGAATTTGGAGAAAGTGCTTACCCCGCTGGGCATTTCTTCCACTCATTTTTATCACATGCTTATGGAAGAAACCGGGATGTCTTTCATCGCCTATGTGACGCATATTCGGCTGGAGCATGCCAAAGAACTGCTTCAGCACAGCGATCTGAAGACGTATGAAGTCGGTCAACGATGCGGTTATCCGGACTATCCGCATTTTACAAAACGCTTTAAACGGCAGATCGGATTATCTCCGAGCGAATACCGCAAAAATATGCAACAATTATGAAACCGCTAACATCAGTAATGAAAACGACATGCAGGTTACGAAAATACCATTTTAATCGTCCTCCCGGTTGAATACAATCATCTTGCAACCACTAAACGAACAAGGGGGATTAAGGCATGAAAAGAAGTAAGACTTTATTCATAGCCATCATCGCAGCATCGATGCTTATGCTGGCAGCATGCAGCAGCAAGACGTCCAATAACGACAGCACGCCGGCTGATGGAGGCACATCGGGGGAGGCCGCCACTGCGGGCAAAGTCAATGAATTCGGCTGGGAAGTTCCGGCGAAAACGACCAAAATTCATTTTTTCCAGGCAGAGCAGTCCAACCCGGATAAAATAGAGAAGAAACAGGCAGCGTTCCATCAATATTTGCTGGATAAGTTCAACGTTGATATTTTGCGCTCCTCACTGGATGTGGACCCGAAGGAAAAGCTTAATCTGATGTTGGTTTCCGGTGATTACCCGGAAGTTATCGCCTCGATGGACGATTCCGCGATTACGCAATGGAAGGCACAGGGCAAAATTATCGACCTTGCCCCATTGGTTGACGAGTACGGTCCCAATATTAAAAAAGAGCTTGGCGCCCGTTACAACTCCTACCTGGATGAAGACGGCAAGCTGTGGGGACTGCCACGCGGCTGGGGGTACCTGCCGATTCCTGACAACACCGCCCATATCCGCTGGGACTGGTATCAAGAGCTGGGTGCTCCGGAGATCAAGACACCTGACGATTACTTCAATGTGCTGAAGCAGATGACAGAGAAACACCCGACCAATGAGAAAGGCGAGAAAACCTATGCCTTGTCTTGGAACGCAGATGTCAAAGTCAATCACGTGCTCGGTTTTTGGGGGTTGAAGGACGGTTATAAGGAAGATGCTGATCACAACCTGACCCATTGGCTCAATACAGAGGAAGGCAAGCAAGCGGCGCTGTTTTACAACCGGTTTGCACTGGAAGGGCTTATGGACCCGGATGCTTTCGTAAACAAGTTTGACGACTGGAAAATTAAATTCTCCAATGAGCGAATTGCCGGTCATATCGGCGCTTGGTGGCAATCGTGGAATGCCGGGCATGAAGTATGGCTCAAGACAGATCCTGACTACAAAGAAGACAAGCGTTATGTACAAATTGCATTCAAAGCCCCTGAAGCGGAAAAAGCGTATTTGTCGCCCAAAAATACACATGGCTGGAACTACACCGTTCTGACTGACAAAGTGAAATCGCCAGAAGAAATTATCAAGTTTCTTGATTTCACAATGTCGCCGATCGGAACGCGCCTGATGGGCTGGGGGATTCCAAATATAGAAGAATCGTTCTGGAATTATGAAGAGGGCGGAGAGTGGACATTTAATGAGACGCAGAAGCAGACGCTGCTTGCCGGCGAACTGGATTTTGAAAAGATCGAAGCGGCCAACGGCAGCAACGCGTTCTGGCTTGCTTATCCGCAAGGTCTGTTGAGCGATGATCAGAAGAGTACCGCATGGTATGACCAAAACTTTATTCAAGATGAAAAATGGAAAAAACTGATGAACGAAAATGTTGCAGATACAATCTATGACAATACAGAGCGCAGAGTGACCTTTGCAAATGACAATCCGCTGACGATCAAAAATCAGCAGATTGAAGAGCTGATTAAAACAGGCTTCGCCAAAATTGTAATGGCCAAAACAGAAGCAGACGCGATTAGTAACTTCGACGAGCTGCGGGAGAAGGCGATCAAGCTTGGGCTGGAAGAGATCGAGCAATATCGCACCGCTGAATATAAAAAGAAACTCGACATGTTGAACTAAAGCGGAGCTGGAGGGAAACCGTATTATGACTTACTTTCGACGCTTTTCCAGAGAGCGGCAAATTTGGCTGATCAGCCTGCCGATCATCATCTGGGTGCTGGTCTTTGCTTATTTTCCCATGTACGGGCTGATCATTTCTTTTCAAAATTATATTCCGGGACAAACGATGTTCGGCAATTGGGTAGGCTTTGAAAACTTTATGCGGTTTTTTACGGAACCGGATTTCTGGATGATTATGCGCAACACCGTCGTCATCAGCCTGCTCAACTTGCTGATCGGATTTCCGGCGCCGATCGTGCTGGCCTTGCTGCTGAATGAGGTAAAGAACAGCATTTTCAAAAAAACGATCCAATCGCTTTCCTATATTCCTTATTTCATCTCCTGGGTCGTTGTCGCCAGCATCGCCTTCACACTGCTTGGCAGTGATGGCATTGTGAACGATTTGCTTCAGCGCTTTGGAATGATCAAGGAGCCGATCTTGTTTCTAGGGGAAGGCAAATATTTCTGGGCTGTTATTACCTCGGCCAATCTGTGGAAAGAAATCGGATTCAGCTCGATCATTTATTTGTCCGCAATTGCGGGCATCGACCGCGAACTGTACGAGGCCGGTAAGGTTGATGGCCTTGGCCGGTTCGGGCTTGCCTGGCATATTACATTGCCGAGCATTCGCACCACGATCGTATTGTTGTTTATTTTGGCGCTTGGGGGCATTCTTAACGCAGGCTTCGAGCAGCAGTTGCTGCTGGGCAGCCCGACGACCCGGGACTATCATGAGGTTATCGATACGTATGTCTACCGCTTTGGCGTCCAGTTGGGCAATTATTCTTACGGTACAGCAGTCGGCTTGATGAAAAGTCTGATCGGCGTAACACTGGTGTTGCTGGCGAACCGTCTGTCGAAACGGCTGATGCAAACGTCGATTTTCTAGAAGAGGAGTATGAACAATGAGTGCAGGTTCCATTCCATTTTCGCAACGGCTGTTTGATATTGTAAATATCGTTGCCTTGCTGCTATTTGGCGCTATCGTCATTTATCCCTTTCTGAACCTGCTGGCACTGTCCTTTAATGACGGGGCAGATGCTGCGCGGGGCGGGATCTATATTTTTCCTAGGGTGTTTTCCCTGGATGCTTATACGCTGTTATTTCAAAATGACAAGCTGCTCGCCGGGTTCGGCTGGTCGGTGCTGCGGGTCATTGTCGGGACATCGACCAGTCTGTTCGTCACTGGACTGCTCGCTTATATCGTCAATATCCGGCATTTCTCCGGCCGCAAGTTCATGCGCGTGCTGTTCCTGATGACGATGTATTTTAATGGCGGACTGATTCCGGTCTACTTGCTCATGGTTCGCCTTGGACTGACCGATTCCTTCAATGTGTACTGGATTCCTTCGCTGATCAGCGCGTATTTCATGTTGTTGATGGCATCTTACATTGGCGGACTTCCTGATGCATTGTTCGAATCTGCGCGGATGGATGGCGCGAACGAGATGACGATCTATATTAAACTGGTCATTCCGATGTCTCTGCCGGTGTTCGCTGCAATTTTCATCTATTCTGCGGTGGGACACTGGAACTCCTGGTTTGATGTGATCCTGTACAATTCCAGCGGCAATTTTGACACATTGCAGGTTTATCTGCGACGGCTGCTTCTGGAAGTGGAGGCGTCCCAGCAAATTATGGATCAGCAGCTGCTTTACCAGAAATACAATAGTTTGTCTCCGCTCACTTTGCGCGCGGCGACGACGATTGTTGTCACTTTGCCGATATTATTCGTCTATCCTTTTTTGCAAAAATACTTTATTGGCGGCCTGACGATAGGCTCGGTGAAAGGATAACTGATGATGAAAAAAACATCCTCAAGCACAATTTCGTTTCAATCTGGCGATCAGGAGCTGGATCGCGGATTTGCCTGGGCCAAGGAGCAGGCGCTGTTCTACGCGCATAATGGCGGCGACCCGGTGGGCCTATGGTATGAGGGGGCGCTGCCGGGCAGAGAAGCATTCTGTATGCGGGATATTGCGCACCAAAGTCTGGGCGCTGCCGTACTGGGGTTGCAGGAACATACGCGCAATATGATGCGGCGATTCGCAGCAAATATTAGCGAAAGCAAAGACTACTGCACCTACTGGGAAATAACCGGAGATAATGTACCTGCACCGGTTGATTACGACAGTGATGAAGATTTCTGGTACAACCTGCCTGCCAACTTTGATGTGATCGATGCTTGTTACCGCCAATATTTGTGGACGGGTGACCGCAGCTATTTGGATGAAGCGGTATTTCAAAACTTTTATGATTTGTCGGTGACGAAATTTGTCGAAAGATGGGACAAGGACGGCGACGGCATTCCCGAATATGAACCGTCCTACGGCAGAAGAGGTCTGGCTTCGTATAACGAAGCAGGCCAACACCCGAGGATCGGGGCGGATTTGATCGCCATTATGATTGCTGGATATGAGGCTTACGCGGGGATCGCCAAGGTAAAGGGGCAGCAGAAGCTGTATGCAGAATACAGCGCCAAATCCGCTACGCTGCGGCAGTTGTTTGAGACGAGCTGGTGGGATGAAGCGAACGGTCAATTTTTTGCCGCCCTCGGGCAGGATGGCAAGTTTGTCTCAGCGGGGGGCGAAGGCCAGTTTTTGCCGCTCTACTATGGCGCGGTTGAAGATCAAGCGAAGCGGGAAGCTGCGTTGCGGGAGACGTTGGCGCAAGGGGCTTCCAACGTGGAAGGGATGTCCTATTTGCCGGAGGCTTACTATCGCAATGGCAAAGAGCGCGAAGCATTCAGCAGTCTGAAGGCGCTGCTTGATCCTGCGCTGGAGCGGCGGGAATACCCGGAAGTATCCTATGCGGCGGTGGGCGCGATTATCTCCGGACTGATGGGAATATCCGCTGACGGCTTGTCAGGCATTACGACCGTATCCGGATTGGCAGAAGAGCTGGACTGGGCGGAGGTTGCGCATCTCCCTGTGCTTGGCGGAGAGATCACCGTCAAGCATAACGGAAATTTTCATACGGAATTCAGCAATCTGTCGGGCGAAGCGGTGCGCTGGCGAGCGAAGTTCCGTAAAGATGCGGCGCTGCCTGAAATTGTGTACCACAATGGGCAGGCCGTTCCCGCGGGAACGGAGCAGGACAAGCTGGGACGCGATTATTTGGTAGCGGAAGCTGTAGTCGCTCCTGGCGAGACCCATGTGCTGACGGTGGTCCACGCTGCAGCCAGCGAAGGATAAGGGGCCGGTAAGCGATTAGAAGGCGAACAGGAAGAGAATAGGAAGATCGTAGTAAGAAAACGCAAGAGAGCGGTCAGATAATAGTAAGAGAGCGTAAGAGATTGCGTAAGAGAGCGATAAGATAATGCATCCGTGCTGGGCGCGGATGTAGAAGGGCTGTGACAGCCTGCCGGAAGGCTGCTGTCATAGCCCTTCTTTTCAATATCAATAAGGTTTGAAGCGGCAAGGAAGTTCGGTCCCTCGCATTGAACAGGATGTGCCGCTTGGGGAGAACATGTGGCGCGGCAGGATAATAGGTGCTCCTTACAGAACCGTTGCAGGATATGGTATGCTGATATGCGAATTGACACCCTTATCGATCATCTTGACTCCAGGTACAAGAGCATGTAAAACGATGCTTGTTACACTTTGATTAATTTGACCTGACCAGCCAGCCGGATGAGCAGATCAGGCCGCTGGCGCTTGAGTTGATTGGGACGGAAGAGGATATCAAATATCCGAATAAATACGCTGCGGTGTGGAGGAAGCAATGAAGTGAAAGCGGTCATGATGAGTTCCGCAAACATTGCGGGAAGCGAGGATAAATGATGAAGATAAGAACTTTCGATGAATCCGATATTGCACAAATTGTTTTGTTGTTTTATGAAACTGTGCACGCGATTAACAAACAGGACTACACACAGGAACAACTTGACGCTTGGGCGCCTAAGGATGAAGGCATGCTTCGACAGAAGGTCTGGACAGAATCCATGTGCCGCAATATCACATACGTTGCCGAAAACAATAGCGAAATTGTCGGTTTTGCTGATATGACGAGTACCGGTCACTTGGATCGACTTTACATTCATAAAAATTTTCAAAGACAGGGTATCGCTTCGGCCTTAGTCAACACGCTGGAAACCGCGGCAAGAAGCTTGCGTCTTACAGAGATGAGCACGGAAGCAAGCATCACGGCTAAACCTTTTTTTGAATGTCTGGGATTCCAGGTAGTTCAGCGGCAAGTTATTGAACGAAGAGGGATTGAATTAGTTAACTTCAGGATGAAAAAATATTTGGACAATTACGTTGGAAAGTGACTGGGTGCTGGCAGATTGGGAAAGTAAAGGCTATGCAAAAGACGGGCGACGAGAACGTCGCCGCTGTCCTTCAGGCCTTACCTTGTCTTGTATGCCGTTTGCGGACTGTACTTTGGTTGACCCGTTGTTGTTTCGGTTTGTTAATGTTTTCAGTCTTTCGCACTTGGTTTCACAGCTGCGACCCGGATTCTCCGATAATCGATCACCCAGCGATCCTCTTTGTACAGCGATGGTTTCAGGTCTTGTTCCATAAGCGCGAGCACCTCTTCACGCTCATCGTGCGGGAGGCTGTTTAATATTCCATTAGCAAAAGTGTCCATCCACTGTCTAAAGCCGTTCTCTCCGACTTCAAGCGTCGTAGGGCGGTCAAAGCAAAGGGCGAGGTTGACGGTCAGGCCGTGCCGCTCCAGCAGCGAAGCATACTGTCCGATGGTCGGGAAGTACCATGGCACTTGCAATGCATCGCCACGACCAATGGCGGCAAAAGCGCGCTGTAGGCCGGCCGTAATCGATGCGATATTGCCCTGCCCGCCGAATTCGGCAACGAATCGGCCGCCTGGACGCAAGCTGCCGGCAATGGAGGCTGCTGCGCCTTCCGTATCCAGCAACCAGTGCAAAGCAGCATTGCTGAACACCGCATCAGCGGGCTGTTCAGCCGTATAGGCTTGCCCGTCCGCGAGCAGGAAGCTCAGGGTTGGATGTTTGCTGCGTGCCGTATCCAGCATTTCGGCGGAAGCATCGATGCCGGTGACTACTGCACCACGGTTGGCAATGATCGCGGTCAAATCGCCTGTGCCGCATCCCCAGTCGATAATATGCTCACCTGGCTGCGGCTGCAGCAGATCGATCAGTGACTCACCATAGCGGGATACAAAGGACATGTCGGTATCATAGGTTCCGGTATGCCAAAACTGGCTCATAAGTAAAACTCCTCTCTAAACTGGTGTTCTGAAATAAATGATGGGCACGAGTTGAAAAAAAGAGCGGTCGTTGCAGCTGGAAAAAGTGCGTGTGCTGAAAGGAAGACTTCCGACTCGCAAGACTGCCTCACCTTCACTTGCGAATAGGATGCCGTCTACATTTGCTTTCTTCAGTTTTAACATATGAACGGTTTATAATTGAAATATATATAATCTATATTCTTAATTGATTATAACTATAAGTGGCTGTATAAGTTGAATGGTTGAAATCGCAAGAGGGCATAAGGGAACGATACGACCAGGTCGTAGCGGTCCCGCGGCATGCGCGAGGCTTCACAATATTGTATTTCTTGCAACAATCAATAGAATGACCGCGACAAAGGTGAAATTGTTGTATAAACTACAAGATTTTACCTCGATAAGTCAATTTTCTTAAGAATTGTTGCATAAAGTACAGCAATTTCATGAAAATCGTCTCCTAAGTCTGGAAAAATTGCACAAAATACAACAATTTTCTCCTATGGACGCCTTTAGTTCAATCTTAGACAGGACAGTAACATCCCTTAATACTCTGCGTCGCGCCCTGTGATATGCTACCCCGCGTTTTGTTAATTTTCTGTACCATCCCTTGTTGATATATACTGTGAGCGTCCTCTTAATTCACTGCCCCGACGCCCTCTTAATACTCTGCGTCGCGCCCTTTTAATATGCTGCCCCGCGTCTTGTTGATAGGCTGCCATCGCGTACCCTTGGTGTTCCGGATCTGGCATAATACGATCAGCAGGAGTAGAATGGATAAAAAATGAAGAGGAGTGGATTCATATGGAATATCGTCGACTCGGCAACAGCGGATTGAAAGTATCTGCGCTTGGTCTGGGGACGAATGCATTTGGGAAACGGGCGGATGAGAGAACATCCACAGAAATTATCCACTATGCGATTGAGCATGGAGTCAATTTTATCGACACAGCCAATATTTATGCGGGAACCGAATCGGAAAGGATTATCGGCGAGGCATTGACGGGCCGCCGGCAGCAGGTTGTCCTGACTACCAAAGCCGGATTGCCACGCGGTCCCGGCGTATATGAACGGGGCTCCTCGCGGCGCCATCTGATGGCAGAACTCGAAGGTAGCCTGAAGCGGCTGAAGACAGATTATCTTGACCTGTACCAAATCCACACGTTCGATCCTGAGACACCGCTGGAGGAAACGTTGCGGACGCTCGATGACATGGTATCCTCTGGAAAAGTACGCTATATCGGAGCATCCAATTACTATGCCTGGGAGTTGATGAAAGCGGTGGGGCTCAGCGAGCGGCTTGGCTTGAATCGCTATGTTTCCATGCAGACAAGCTATTCGCTGGCTGACCGGACACCTGAGCGGGAACTGGTGCCGCTATGTCTGGATCAGGGACTTGGCATCATCCCCTATTTCCCGCTGGCGGGCGGAATTTTGACCGGAAAATATACTTCCATACAGGATGCTCCCACCGGTTCGCGCGCAGAGACGGACCCCGGCTTCAAGCGGTTTCTCGAAGATGATACGATTGCACTGTCGCGCCAGGCAGGCGAGCTGGCTGACGAATTAGGAGCCACAACAAGCGCCTTGTCGCTGGCTTGGCTAATGGCACAGCCGGTTGTATCCACTGTGATCGTGGGTGCGACAAGGAAGGAACAGCTGACAGACAACCTGGCAAGTCTGGAGTTGAAGCTGGATGGAGCGACCCTTGCCAAGCTTCATGACATTAGTGTTCCTTTTCGTGACGGCAAACCGTTCGCCCATTATCGGCTGACTTAGTCAGTTTCCAGCAGCCTAATAAGAGATTGGAGCGGGGCGGATGCCTCGTCGTTGCGACCGTTCCTGTCTTACTGCTGTATCCTTGTTCGCAGCAGCATTTCGTCAATGACGTGACATAACCCCTGCCAATAGCAGGGGTTATGACGTTTGCCATCTCGCGAATCGGGCAATGTACGTTGTGAGGACCGCTGCAACGTTATTTTTTCTTCTTGATATGGAAATCGGATGAGCCGCGCACCAGCAGCTCGGAATCAACAGTAAATACCCGCTTGTCCGCAAACTGGTTGTCATTCATCTGGTCGATCAGCTTTTCGACAATAATCGCGCCCATCGTATACTTCGGCTGGTTGACCGTGCTGAGCCGGGGAGTGAGGTATTTGCTGATCCGGTTGTTGTCGACGCCGACGACGGCCAGCCGCTCCGGTATGGAGAAGCCACGCTCTTCGCAAAACCGGTACACGCCAAGGGCCATCTCGTCATTTGCCGCGAACACAGCCGTGAAGGTCAGCTTCTTCGCAAACAGACGATTCATCGCTTCATAACCCCCCGTCTCATTGAAATCGCCGTTTTCCACAAGCTCCGGACGAAAGGGGACATGATTCTCCTTTAGCGCTTTCAAATAGCCTTCAAGCCGCTCATAGCTGTCTGTCGCTTCCGGATAGCCGCTCAAAAACACGATATCGCGATGGCCGCAATCCAGCAGATGCTCCACAACCTGGCTGGAAAACTTGACGTTGTCGGTGTAGATGCACGCGACTTTCGGATGATTGACATTTCTGCCGATGACGGAGATCGAATATCCTTTGTCTACTAATTCGCAAATCTCTTCATCCGACAGCTGCGGGGTAATCATAATGACGCCATCCATCGTGCGGTTCATCAGCAGCGTAAGGTAGTCCCGTTCCTTCTCGACCTGGTTTTCCGCATCGCAGATAAAAACTTTATATTTCCGGGCGTAGGCCATATTCTCAATACCTTTAATAATTTCCGTGAAATAAGCGTTGTTAATGTCCTGGGCGATGACACCGATGGCCATCGACTTTTGTGAACGCAAATTTTTGGCCGCGGCATTGGGATGATAATTAAGCTCATCGATGGCTTTCATAACTTTTGTCCTTGTCTTGGGCGTCACGCCATTACCCTGATTCAGCACGCGGGAGACCGTTGCAGGCGAGACACCAGCCTTGGCCGCAACGTCAATTATTTTTGCATCCATATCCATCAACCTTACTATATTTTTTGTTTGACAAATGGTTATTGGGTAATTATAATTCAAAATAAAATCGATTTCAACAGTGACTAGCTTCTTTGGATTTTAACAAGTTTTGCAGTTGTGAAGAAGATTAATTGTTTTGGAAACGTAATTTTTGGTGTTTAATTAAAAGAAATCGATTTCATTTTTCTGAAAAAAGATGTAGAATCGACTAAGGAGAGTGATATTCCAATTATTTTTTTGATAAATTTGAAATCGATTTCATTTTGAGATGAAATGGCCAGCGGCAGAATAAACGTCATTATAAGCGATTCGAGGTGAGCGGTTAATGTCAGATTTCTTCAAAGAGCTAAGTAAAAACAGAGTGTTGTTTCTCATGATTTTGCCTGCGCTCCTATTTTTCGTTACATTCGCCTACTTCCCGATGGTCGGCGTATACTACGCATTTACAAATTACAGCTTTGACGGCGGTTTGTTCGGCAGCCCGTTTGTCGGTATGCAAAACTTCCAATTTTTATTCGAGTCCGGCACGCTGTACGCATTGACGAAAAACACGGTGCTCTATAATTTGGCCTTTATATTTTTAGGAAATATTATGCAGTTGATATGTGCAGTATTTCTCAGTGAACTGATTGGCAAATGGTTTAAAAAAACGACCCAATCCATTATGTTTCTGCCATTTTTCATTTCGTTCGTGCTGGTTGGCGCGTTTGTATATAACCTTTTCAATTTTGAAACCGGTTTTATCAATGCGATGTTCCGCCAGCTTGGCCTGGAGCCATACGATTTTTACATGAATACGACACCGTGGATCTACATTATTATTTTCTTCAACGTCTGGAAGGGCTTGGGATATGGCACCGTCATTTATCTGGCAGCCATTATGGGCATCAGCGATGAATATCATGAAGCGGCCAAGATTGACGGAGCCAACATTTTCAAGCGCATTCGCTACATTACGATTCCGCTGCTCAAGCCGACTTTCATATTGCTGATCTTGCTTAGTTTGGGCGGTATTCTGAAAGGACAGTTCGATCTGTTCTATCAAATAATCGGCAACAACGGCATGCTGTATGAGACGACAGACATTATCGATACGTATGTTTACCGCTCGCTTGCTGTCAATTTTGATATGGGCATGGGTACGGCGGCCGGGTTGTATCAATCGTTCTTCGGGTTCGTGCTTGTCATTACGGTCAACTGGATCGTTCGCAAAGTTCAAAAGGACTATGCGCTGTTCTAGGACACATGTTCAACCTTAATTTCCCTGCGAAACGATTGCTGCTCGGCGACAACCGTGCGGTGAACCCGTTTACGCTTAGTATGGAGGTGCCTATACACAATGCGTGCTGACCGCTCTACTATCGTGTTCAACATTATCGGTTATGTCGTCATTACGATACTTACTCTGCTGTGCGCACTGCCCTTCTGGCTGATTATATCCGGTTCGTTGTCTGCTGAGAATGACGTTATCCGCGACGGCTTCAGACTGATTCCACAAAATTTCTCGATCGACGCCTACAAGTCGGTTTTTCAAAATCCGCAGCAAATTTTCAAAGCCTATGAGGTTACAATTTTGCTGACGCTCTCCGGTGCAGTGATTGGCTTGTTCCTGACATCGATGGCAGGCTATGTGCTCTCGCGCAAAGATTTCAAGTACCGTGACAAGCTGGCCTTCTTCATCTATTTCACCACCTTGTTCAGTGGCGGACTTATTCCATGGTACATCTTGATTGTCAATTATTTGGACTGGAAGGACAGCTTTTTGGCTTTGCTGGTTCCATCCCTTCTAAGTGCCTGGAATATTATCCTTATGAAAAATTTTATGAAATCCATTCCGGACTCGATAACCGAATCCGCCAAAATCGACGGCGCCGGCGAGTTTACTATTTTTATGAAGTTGATCTTGCCGCTATCTACACCGGGCTTGGCTACGATCGGGTTGTTTCTTGGACTCTCCTATTGGAACGACTGGTTTTCGGCCAACGTGTTTATTACAACCGAATCGAAGTATCCGCTGCAGTTTCTGCTCTACAAAATATTGGCGAGTGCAGCCGTATTGAAAACGGATGTTGCCGTCAACCTTGGCGCGGACTTTAAGCCGCCGGCCGAAACGTTGAAGATGGCCGTAGCCATCATCGTTACCGGACCAATTATTTTCCTTTACCCGTTTGTTCAACGTTATTTTGTTAAAGGTCTCACTATTGGCGCCGTCAAAGGCTAAGGCATGACTTGGCTTATTGCAAGCGGAACCAATTGCAAACAATATGATGAAATCAGGGGGAGTTAATCGATGAAGACGCGTTTATTCAAGCTGTTGACGTTATGTATGACAGTAGCATTGCTGGCGGCAACGCTGGCTGCCTGTTCAGGCGGTTCCGGAAATGGCGGCGGCAATGGGAATGGAGCAGCCAAAAAACCGGAAGGAGCCACAACCAATACAGGTACCGACAAGCCGCCGGCTGATACGAAGCCGGACATTTCCAAGAAGGTGGAGCTTAACTGGTATCTGGTAGGCGACGCCCATAAGGATACGCCTGAAGTCGTTGCAGAATGGAACAAAATGCTGGAGAAGGATTTGAATGCGACAGTGAAGCTGAACTTCACAACATGGAATGAATGGCAAACCAAATACAATCTGCTGCTCACCTCTGGTGAAAAGGTAGATATGCTGTTCGCTTCTTCCTGGGCAGATTTCTTCAAATTTTCCAAACAGGGCGCATTCTATGACTTGACTGATCTGCTGCCGGTTTATGCGCCAGAGACTTGGGAACAGGTTCCCGAGCATGACTGGAAAGATGTAACGGTCGGCGGCAAGATTTATGCCGTGCCAAGCACGCACCCGGAATATACGCCGAACGGCATTGTGTATCGGGAAGACTGGAGACAGGAGTTGAATGTTCCGGAGATTACGGACCTGGACTCCATTGAGCAGTACATGGAAGCGGTGAAAACCGGCAAAAACGTGACGCCGATTAAAGGCAGCGCCTGGAACGAAGTTAACACGTTGTTCCACAACTATTATGACTTTAATAACATCGGTGGCGACTCCGGCGTAATCGTTGCCAAATCCTACGAAACACCGCGCGAGGTAATTGTGTATCCGTTCACGCAAGAGTTCGAAGATTGGGTGAAGCGGATGAAAACCTGGGCTGACAAAGGCTTCTGGCCGTCGAATACGCTGTCGATCAAACAGGAGTCCGGCGATTTCATCAAAACTGGCACAGGTGCAGTATACTGGCGCAATGCGCCGGGTGCAGCCGGATTTATAGCGGATATCGAGAAAAACCATCAAGATATTACAATGGGCTACTTCCCGTTCAGCCGTTTTAATAACTATGTCGTTCCAAACCTGGGCATCAACAACGGGATGGCCATTCCTAAAAACTCGGCCAACCCGGAGCGTTCCCTGATGGTACTGGAAAAACTGCGCAATGATCCGACTTATTACAACTTGATGACGTATGGTCTGGAAGGTCACAACTATGTGTTTGATGATAATGGCGCGTTGATTTCCCCGGCGCCAGACAAAGATCCGGCGAAAGTTACCTCTTACGGCATCGCAAGCTGGGGCTGGAGAAATACGAAGAATGACCATCCGTCGGCTAACCGCTGGGCGGGAGAGGATAAGTTGATTGAGGAATTTAAAGCGATTGCCAAGCCAGACATTTTCTCCGCGATTCTGATGGACTATCAGCCGGTGAAAGCCAAATTGGCCGCAGTCAACCAAGTGTACCAGCAATTTGGCCAGCCGCTTATGATGGGGCTTGTGCCTGATGTGGATAAGGCGATTGAAAACTACCGCAAAAGGCTGAAATCCGCTGGCGTGGACGACGTGCTGGATTATGTGCAGAAAGAAGTAAATGCATACGCCGATGATAAAGGTTTGTAATCTATCCTAACGGGCAGCGCCTTCGCGGGAGGCAGACCGTTCGAACAGGAGCCTGAAGACCGCCGGGGTAAATACTCTGGAGGCTTCAGGCCCTTGGGTAACGTTCGCTCGAAAGGTGCTGTCTGATTGTGTAAGGGGGAGCATCAGTGAGTCAATTAGCGGAAGCTTGGCTGAGTACAATCGATCAATCGCAGCAACTGCAAAGGCAGAACGAAATTGAAATAGCGGATTTTCCTTCTGTACAGGAAGTAACGGATCGCATTCAGGTGGATGGAAGGACCAAGTATCAGGAAATGGATGGCTTTGGCGCATCCTTTACGGATGCCTCCGCATATCTGGTCTATCGGGTGCTTGATGATGAAGCGCGCGAGCAAGTTATGAAACGGCTGTTTGATCCGGTGGAGGGAATCGGCATCAGCTTTGTGCGTCAGGTGATGGGCGCTTCCGACTATACTACGCGGATTTACAGTTACAATGATTTGCCGGATGGCGAAGAGGATTTTGAGCTGACGCATTTCAGCATTGACCATGACCGGGAATATATTATTCCGGCCGTATTGGATGCACTGCGAATTAATCCGGCAATCAAAGTGATGGCCTCCCCATGGAGCGCCCCGGGCTGGATGAAGACGACTGGCCATATGATTAAAGGCAAGCTGCGGCGAGAATGCTACAGTGTGTATGCACAGTATTTTGTCAAATTCGTACAGGCTTATGAAGAGGCAGGCATTCCCATCTATGCGGTATCCGTACAGAATGAGCCGGGCTATGAGCCGAAGGAATATCCGGGTATGCTTGTTTCGGCGGCTGAAGAAGCTGACTTTATCGGCAACCATCTGGGCCCGGCTTTTGAGCAGGCGGGCATTACCGCTAAAATTTTGTGCTACGACCATAACTGGGATGTCCCGCTCCATCCGCTCACTGTGCTGTCTGATTCGGCGGCTTCTCGCTACGTTTCCGGCGTAGCCTGGCATGTATACGGTGGCGAGCACGAAGCGATGTCGCGGGTGCAAGAGGCGTATCCGGACAAAGGCGTCTGGTTCACCGAGGCTTCCGGCGGCAGCTGGATTCCTCCGTTTCGCACCGCATTCCTCGATCAGATGAAGCATGTCGTTCGAACCACCCGCAACTGGTCAAAGAGCGTCGTCTGGTGGAATATTGCCCTTGACGAGCACAATGGCCCAACCGTCCTCTCGAACAGCACTTGTCGCGGTCTGGTTCAGATTAATCAGGAGAACCATACCGTGAAATACGAGCTGGACTATTATACGATGGGTCATATCAGCAAATTTGTGAAGTCGGGCGCCCATCGGATCGGATCGACCACTTCCCGGGATCAATTGGAAAGCGTCGCATTTCGCAATCCGGACGGATCAACCGTGCTTATTCTATCAAACCGGACAGAACAAGAGAAAACAGTGGAGATCAATACCGGCAAAGGATATGCGACCTGTACGCTTCCTGGCGATGCGGCGGTTACGCTTGTCTGGGCATAAAAAAATTGTCGTTTGGAGTTCAAGCGGCGATGAACCTCACGTTTGGCTGCTGCGGCCAAACGTGAGGTTTTTATTGTACAAATTATTGTAAAAAATGATTGCATCTAAAGTAAAAAAGTGGTAATGTTTATTTCATACAATTCCGCTAGGTATAATGTATTTAAAGGCGGTTCACCGAAATAGATTGTTTTCAACCCGTTCAATCCTTTCAACCGGAGAGCCGGAAAAATCGCTCATGCGGCTTCTCCGGCTGTTTTTTTATATTATTAATCAGGCCTTGCTTAGCGATTTTCCACTTAGTTTGACGGCAAGAACGGGTCAGATGGACAAAGAGAGTGGATTAGTTTGACGGAAAGAACGGGTCAGATGGGCGAAAGGAAGCCGGTCGGCTCCACGACAAAATGTAAAGGTGATGAAGATGAGCGAATCAAACCGTAGAATGATTTTGAGCCTGGTGCTGCAGAACGCCGGCGCCAAAGGTTCCTGGCGGCACCCGAGCACCAGGTTGGAGGAGTTTCATGACATCAAGCATTTTCAGCGGCTGGCGAAAAAGGCGGAGGCAGCGCGCATCGATTCGCTGTTTATCGCTGACGGGCTGTCTGTGGAGGCGAAAGCCGTTCAGCATGGACCGATTCTTGGTTTTGAGCCATTGACGCTGCTATCCTCAATTGCCGCCGTAACCGAGCGGATTGGCTTGATCGCGACCATTTCTACAAGCTTCAGTGAGCCTTACAATGTGGCGAGAACGTTTGCCTCGCTTGATCATATTAGCGGCGGCCGTGCCGGATGGAACATTGTGACAACAGGGGTAGAGCGCACCGCCTTGAACTTTGGCTTGCAGCAGCTGCCATCTCATGCGGAGCGTTATGCGCGGGCCCGGGAATTTACCGAGGTTGTGCTGAAGCTTTGGGATAGCTGGGAGGCGGATGCGCTGGTGCAGGACAAAGCTTCCGGCGTGTATGCCGATGCTGCCAAAGTGCATGACATCCACCATGAAGGCAACTATTATTCGGTTCGCGGCGCATTGAATATTATGCGGCCGCCCCAGGGAAGGCCGCTGCTGGTGCAGGCTGGCGCTTCGGAAGACGGCAGAAGTCTGGCAGCCGAATATGCCGAGCTGATCTTCACTATTCAGAATACATTCGAAGATGCGCAGCTTTACTATCAGGATATCAAAGCCAGGGCGGTCAAAGCAGGGCGTTCGCCCGACGATATAAAAGTTCTGCCTGGCCTTCATGTTATTGTCTGCGCGACAGAAGAGGAAGCACAGCACAAAGCGGGCGATCTGCGGCAGTTACGATCCATTGAGCGGGCCGTCATGTCACTTTCGAACTTGCTCGGCATTGATTTTTCGGCATATGCGCTTGACGAGCCATTTCCTGATTTGTCCCATGTAAAACAGACCAATTCCTATCAGACCTTCTATCAAATGGTCCAGAAGATCGTTGCCAAGGAAAAGCTGACATTGCGGGAGCTGCTTGAGAAGCATTGGATCGGCAATGGCGAGCTGAATATTGCCGGTACGCCTCAGCAAGTTGTCGATGTGATGGAACGTTGGTTCAAGGATGGTGCAGCCGACGGATTCAATGTTATGCCACAGCTTGCCTTTGGCGGAGCGGAAGACTTTCTGGAACTGGTTGTGCCCGAACTGCAGCGCAGAGGGTTGTTCCCGAGGGATTACTCCGGGCAGACGTTGCGTGAAAATCTTGGCTTTAGCCCACTATAGACTGCTATAATAACGGTAAGGTTAGGCTGCCCGCGTGCGTGGAGGGTGCGTGAGCAATTTACTTGTACACCATAACTCAGGCGGTCTGCGTAAATTGCTTGTACACCGTAACTCAGGTGGTCTGTGTAAATTGCTTGTACACCGTAACTCAGGTGGTCTGTGCAAGTTGCTTGTACACCGTAACTCAGGTAGTCTGCGCAAATTGCTTGTACACCGTAACTCAGGTAGTCTGCGTAAATAACTTGTACACCGTAACTCAGGTAGCTTGTGAAAGTTGCTTGTACACCGTAACTCAGGTAGCTTGTGCAAGTTGCTTGTACACCGTAACTCAGGTAGCTTGTGCAAGTTGCTTGTACACCGTAACTCAGGTAGCCAGCGCAAAGTGCTTGTACACCGTAACTCAGGTAGTCTGCGTAAATTGCTTGTACACCGTAACTCAGGTGGTCTGTGTAAATTGCTTGCACACCTTAACTCAGGCAGTTTGTGAAAGTTGCTTGTACACCGTAACTCAGGTAGCTTGTGAAAGTTGCTTGTACACCGTAACTCAGGTAGTCTGTGCAAGTTGCTTGTATACCGTAACTCAGGTAGCAATGGTGGGTGGGGTTTTGGTCCAATTGACGCTTTGCGCCTGTAATGAGTGCTCTTTCCCCACAGGGATCAGTTTAGCGGAGATAGGGTATACAACGGAAGTGGAGCACGTCGCTTGAGCCAACTCAAACGCGAAACTCCAGCGCTCATTGGACAGATGTCCCGCAATTTTACTCAAAATGAGTGAAGGTCAACTTGCTGGGCAGCAGGAAAATCATAACTAGAGGAGTTGGGCATTTAGCTGAGCCTACCTGTTGCGTTGATGCACCAACTTAGCGGAGATAGGGTATACAACAGAATAGAGCATGTTACTTGGGCCAGCTCCAACGCGAAACACCACCGCCAAGCAGACGGCGGAGCCGTTGAAGTTTTGACATTATAAAAATCGGAGGTTTTAACCATATGACAGATACACAGACATCAAACTATCCGAACGGGCATCTGCTCGTCGATACGGCATGGGTGGACAACCATCGCCATGATGCGAATATTGTCCTGTTGGATGCCAGAGCGAAAGGCTACGATGAAGGCCACATACCCGGAGCGGGATGGCTGGATGTCAAGGCGTTGAAGAACAGCGAATTGTACGCGATCGCTGCCGCCGATGCGCTGGAGACACTGTTGGCAAGCCATGGCGTGACGAACGATACGACGATTGTGATCTACGACGAGGGTGGCGGCGTTCTGGCAGCACGCGCCTTTTACGTGTTGGAGTATTACGGGCTGAAAGACCGGGTGAAACTGCTGAATGGCGGTTATGCTGCATGGATTGCCGCAGGCAAGGAAATCGGACTTGACCGGCCTTTGCCGCCGGTAAAGGGAAATCTTACCTTGGTAGCCAACAATCAACTTATTGTGAGCAGAACGGACATACAAGCCGGGCTGGCTAACAGTGTGATTCTTGATGCTCGTTCCGCTCAGGAATATACCGGAGAAGATCAGCGATCCAATCGCATAGGCGGGCATATTGAGGGGGCAGTTCATAAGGAGTGGAAGGATGCGTTGTCTGCTGCGGATGAGCACGGCGTAATATTTTTCAAAGACCATTCTGTTCTGAAGCGGGAGTTTGCAGAAGCTGGCATAGAAGCTGACAAAACTATCGTGCCTTATTGCCAAACCAATCAGCGGGGTGCGCATTCTTATTTTATTTTGCGTTTGCTTGGTTATGAAGATATCCGGCCTTATGAAGGTTCGTGGGACGAGTGGGGCAATACATAAGCTGTCCCATAAGATGTCCCCGCTCCCTGTATGGATAAAACAATCAAGGACGCAAGCACCCCCGGTGTTGGCGTCCTTGATTGCGTTGAGGCAAGTTCATCTGGAGGCATCACTGATGGCTAACAAACCGCCATGCCCCTTTGCTAAGGGCTTTCTAACTCGTAAGAAGTTCGTGGGGATCTTGCGCTAACGCTTGCCACAGCTCTTAAAAGGCCTCGAATGACCCTTTTTTAAATTTAACGCTTGCCACAGCGCTTATTCCCTCCATGGATAGCTAAAATCGTGCGATTTTCTATAAATAACGTGGCTCAGTTTCGTTAGAATTATTATTGGGCTCGATTTCCCTAAATAGCGCCGCTCATCAGCGTTAGAATTCCACGCGTGCGGTTAGAATTCCACGCGTGCGGTTAGAATTCCACGCGTGCGCTACCTGGGGAGACGGAAGAGGATCGAAACTTAACGTCCAAAAAGAGCGTACCAGGTCGTTCCCCCCCTGCTTTAATCATGGATAAAGTCGACCACTGATTTTTACGGCAATAATGCACAGAACGATTTGGCAGCGGCAGTCAGAGGCACCCCGCGCAGCGTTGCAATGCCGATATTGCGCTCAGGCAATGGCGGGTCTAACGGAATTTCGATGAGCTTGCCGCTGTTCAGCTCCTCCTCGACATAATTGCGAATAACGAAGGCCAGGCCGAAGCCGCGCAGGGCGAACTGAACCAGCAGATCGATGCTGCCCAGTTCAAATTCAGGTGTGATCGTCTGCTGATTGGCAGCAGCAAATTGATCGATATATTTTCGCGTACTCCCGCCTTGTTCCAGTAGCAGAAGCGGGTATTGATGGATATCGCGCAGGGAAAGCGTCGTATGAGCCAAATGGTGAAACCCTTTGCCGCCGACGAGGCAATCCTGCAATGGGGAGCTTTTGCGGAATTCAATCTGTTTGTCTGAAGCAGGCAAGCTGACGATGCCAAAATCAATGGTGCCTTCCTTCAGCAGCAAGAGGGTTTCTGGAGTTGTCCGGTTTGTAATGTGAATGCGGACGTTAGGGAACTGTTCATGAAAGTGTTCCAGATAGGGCAGCAAATAATATTTGCACAATGTATCGCTCGCCCCAATATGAATTTCTCCGCTATTCAAATGATGCATATCAGCAATGGCTTTCTCACCCATGTCCACATGATGAAATGCCTGTTCAATATAACGCAGCAATACTTCGCCTTCCGCTGTAAGATTCACCCCTTTGGACGTACGGAAAAATAGCGGGCCGCCCAGCTTCTTCTCCATCTGTTTGATCGTATGGCTCACAGCGGGCTGCGTAATATGAAGCCGGGCTGCCGCTTTGGTCAAGCTGCCTGTTTTGGCGATCCAGTAAAAACAACGATACCATTCCAGATTGATGTCCAATGATATTACCTCACTTTATATCATATATTATTAATATCAATTTTTCTAATGTTTGATTAGATCATATAATAAATTCGTAGCCAAAAACAAGTTTTGGGAGGCGAAGTGATTGACGGTAACAGCAATTGTAGGAGCGAATTGGGGAGACGAGGGCAAGGGGAAGATGACGGATGTGTTTGCGGCAAAGTCATCTTTTGTCGTGCGATTCCAAGGAGGAAGCAACGCCGGACATACGATTATTAATCATTATGGAAAGTTTGCGCTGCGAATGCTGCCCTCAGGCGTTTTCTACCCTTCGGTTACGAACATCATCGGCCCGGGCACAGCGCTCGATACGGCTGTGCTTATTGGGGAATTGCAAGGACTGGCTGAAAGAGGCGTGCCCAAGCCAAAGCTGCTGATCTCGGAGCGCGCTCAAGTAGTGCTGCCCATCCATCGGCTGTTTGACGAGCTTGAAGAGAAACGGCTTGGCGCACAGAGCTTTGGCTCGACCAAACGAGGAATAGCACCGTTTTATGCTGATAAATATGCCAAACTTGGCATTCAGATCGGTGATTTATATGATCATTCCAGACTTCGGGAACGGCTTGAACAATCGCTTGCCGCCAAAAATATACTGCTCCAACATTTATACGGGCACCCAGTGCTAGAGCCCAGCGATTTAATGGCCCAACTGCAGCAAGAAGCTGCCGAGTTGGCTCCCTTTGTGTGCGATACAACGGAATTGCTGCAAGCGGCGTATGCTAACGGCGAATCGATCTTGCTCGAAGGACAACTTGGCGCACTCCGCGACCCTGATCACGGCATTTACCCGTTCACAACCTCATCATCGACATTGGCAGGTTACGCTCCGGTCGGGGCAGGCATTCCGGCACGCGCAGTTACCGATGTGATCGCGGTCGTCAAAGCGTATTCAAGCTGTGTCGGCGCAGGGCCCTTTGTATGTGAACTGGAAGGCGCCGAAGCGCATGAACTGCGTCTGCGGGGCGGCGATGCCGGCGAATTTGGCGTAAATACGGGGCGCCCCAGACGAATGGGCTGGTTCGATGCGGTTGCTACCCGCTATGGCTGTCAGATGCAAGGTGCTACTGAAGTGGCATTGACCAATCTTGATGTGCTTGGGTATCTGGATGAAATTCCGGTCTGTGCAGCCTATGAGCTGGAAGATGGCATCATTACGGATAAATTTCCGGTAACGAGCAAGCTGTATGCTGCCAGACCGGTAGTGGAGCGCTTGCCAGGCTGGCGGACAGATATTTCCAATGTGAGCAGCTATGATGAGCTGCCGGAACAAGCCAAACGGTATGTTGATTTTGTGGAAGCCCGCATTGGCGTGCAAATAACAACCGTATCGGTAGGTCCGCGGCGCGAACAGGTCGTTAAGCGGTAAACTGGGTTGACTGTGCCAGTTAATCGATAAGTACTTCTTTGTTTGGTTGATGGAGAAACGTGAACATCGTTTGCACCTGTGCGGCAGTATTGCGTTCAATGGACAGCTTAGGCAGTCGATCGCGCTCGAAGAAACCAACTTCAGTTGTTTCGATGCCGGATAGTGCTTCTCCGCCAACAATTTTACACAAAATAAAATATTTATAGACATGATAGGGCTCTGGAGGATGATCATGGTATTTCTTATCCAAAACGGCGAGCAAACGAACCGCTTCGACATCGTAGCCTGACCCTGACTCCTCCTTGACCTCTTTCACAGCAACTTCAGAGGGCGATAAACCGATATCCGCCCATCCGCCAGGCAATGCCCATCGACCGTCATGGTTTTCACGGACCAGAAGAATTTTGCTATCTTTAAAAATAACCGCTCGTATATCCGTTTTTGGGGTTGCGTAACCGGTATCGCTTGCGAAAGTCAACTCGATTTTCTCACTGCCGACCGCTGTATAGTTCGTGAGAATATCGATGCCAAGCTGTTTTAAAGTCTCATAGCGCTCTCTATCATAAATATCCTTCGTGTATGTGAGCCCCGTTTGAGCGATTGCCTGAATTTGCTTTGCCCATTCCAGCCATTTGGCCTCCATTGAATCCTTGTCCCCCTTCTTATCACATTCCATAACATAAATGTGCAGCCCGGCGCCTAGCTGTATCGGTGTACCTGGGAAAGACGGCACCGCTAATTTTATGAATGCCACCCGCCATTTTCCCCATTATACCTTTATTTCCTTGTCTTTCCTAGAAAGCTATGATTACAATGAGATAGAATGACAAAATAGAATGATATTGTAAACGGGAAACGATAGGGGGAGTCAAATGAAATTAAGCGTATTGGATCAAGGCTATATTCCTGAACCGTTAAGCGCATCTGAAGCGTTGAAGGAGGCCGTCGAACTTGCCAAATTGGCAGATGAGCTCGGCTATGAGCGCATTTGGTATTCCGAGCATCATGGCAGCGGGGTGCTGCTAAGCGCCGCCCCGGAAATTATGATCGCCCATATTGCCGCGGTTACTCCGCGTATTCGGGTTGGCTCGGGCGGGGTCATGATGATGCATTACCCCGCGCTTAAAATAGCGGAGACCTTTAAGCTGCTCAGTACAATGTATCCGGGCCGAATTGACCTGGGGGTAGGACGGGCATCCGGTGCTGATGCCGACACATTGCTGGCGCTGAGCGAAGGCAGGACACTCGGACAAAGCGACTTGTTCCAACGGTTGACGCATACGCTGTTGTTTATGACCGAGAAGTGGCCGATTGGCCATCCTTACGGGCGGACAACGGCAGCTCCGCAGACCGAACTGCTGCCGGAAGTATGGCTGCTGGGATCGAGCGGCGGCAGTGCGTCCCGAGCAGGCAAGCTTGGCATCGGCTATTCCTTTGGCCATTTCATGGGCGGGAAGTTTGCCAGAGATATTGCAGATAATTACCATCGGCATTTTGAACCATCAGCCGTCATGCCGAAGGCCAAAATCAATGCCGGATTTTTCGTCATCGCCTGTGAAACAGCCGAAGAAGCGGAATACCAGGCCGCGACATTCGATCTGACGATGCTGGAGCTGTGCAACGGCAATCCGAATATGAAGTTGGTGTCGCCGGAACAGGCGCTCAGCAAACGCTACACCCAATTGGAGAAGGACAATATTAAGCAGAACCGCAGTCGTGTTCTGGTCGGCAGTATCAAGGACGTAGCAGAAAAACTGCTCCAACTGGAACATGATTATGGCATTGGCGAGGCGATGGTCGCTACGCTGCTCTATGACTGCGATACCAGATTAAACAATTATCGTTTGCTGGCGCGGGAACTGATGGGAAAATAGTGAAAACACTGGGTCAGAAGAAGGGTAAGTGAGGTGAATCCTGTGGGAAGGGGAGGTGATCGTCTGATCGTAGAAATTAGTTCAACAGTTCCCGAGCCTTCCGTGAGGGAATTGTTATCGTATGCTACATCCATTAAGAAAGTGGACAAAGCGTACAAAAGTTACATACAATCCGCTAACCAACAATTATTCGGTTATGTGAAAGAACAGCAGACCGTCGGCTGTATAGGAATTGAAATCAACGCCCAACATGGTGTAATAAAACATATTGCTGTCTCTCCCGAAGAACGAGGCAAGGGCATAGGCGGCCAGATGATTGCGTTTCTTTCTGAGCAATATTCGTTTGCGACGGTCTCTGCTGAAACAGATAAAGATGCGGTAGCATTTTACCGAAGCCTTGGTTTTGTTATCACTTCATTAGGAGAAAAGTACGAAGGGGTCGAGCGGTTTTTGTGCGTGTTATCACCAAACTAGCGTCTACATCGCTATGAACAGCAACGTACCCAGCAACGCAATCTAGACGAGTTGTTGCGCCCCCGTATACGCCAGCAAAGCCAGCACATTCGAGTGCTGGCTTTGCTGGCGTATTAGCTGCTTTATTTAAGCTTGATATTTTTGCCGTGCAATTTTGGTCGCTTCCACCATCGTACGCAGTGCAGCGACAGTTTCTTCTTGCTTGCGTGTTTTGAGTCCGCAATCCGGGTTAATCCAGAATTGCGCCGGGTTCAGCACCCGCAGCGCGCGGTCGATCATGGAGCCCATTTCTTCCGCTGTCGGAACGCGAGGGCTATGGATGTCATAGACGCCCAGGCCGATGCCTTTGTCATACGTATATTCTTCAAAGCTTCCAACCAACTCGCCGTGACTGCGCGATGTTTCAATCGAGATCACGTCTGCGTCGAGCGCGCTGATGGAATCGATAATGTCGTGGAATTCACTGTAGCACATGTGCGTGTGAATTTGCGTCTCATCCTGCACGGTAGCAGTGGACAGTCGGAACGAGTTAACCGCCCAGTCCAGGTAGTGCTGCCAGTGCTCGCGTTTGAGCGGCAAGCCCTCACGCATTGCTGGCTCGTCAACCTGAATCATACCAATGCCGGCTGCTTCGAGCGCTTCAACTTCTTCTCTGAGCGCCAGAGCGATTTGGTCGGCTACCTCGTTGCGCGGCTTATCGTCGCGTACGAAGGACCAGTTCAAGATCGTGATCGGACCAGTGAGCATTCCTTTGACTGGCTTATCGGTCAACGATTGTGCATAGACCGTCTCGTCTACCGTCATCGGAGCGGTGAACGCTACATCGCCGTAGATGATCGGCGGCTTCACGCAACGGGAGCCATAGGATTGTACCCAACCGAAGGATGTGAAGGCAAACCCGGCCAGCTTCTCTCCAAAAAACTCAACCATATCGGTACGCTCAAACTCGCCATGGACGAATACGTCCAGTTCCAGCTCGGTTTGCAAATCAATCCACAGCTGAATTTGTTCTTTAATAAATGTTTCATATAGTTCATTGCTCAGCTGCCCTTTGCGCCATTTCAGTCTGGCGCTGCGAATTTCTGGCGTCTGCGGGAAGCTGCCGATTGTTGTCGTTGGCAGCAGCGGGAGCTGCCACTTCGCTTCTTGCGCTTTGGACCGGACTTCGAAGCTGCTTGGTCTCGCCGATGGCTCTCCAGCCAGCGCTGCAATCCGTTCATGTACGCTTGTGCGAGCGCGGGCTGGTGATTGCTGCAGGGCGATCCGGCTGCGATCGGCTGCTTCCAGTTCCGCCGCATACGCGTCAGCGCCGTTCGCGCCAGCTTTTGTCAACAACGCAATTTCTCCAAGCTTCTCCACAGCAAACGATAAAGCATCACGCAGCACCGGCTCGAGTCCTGATTCCTGAGCCGCTGTCACAGGGACATGCAGTAGGCTGCTGGAAGGCTGCACAATAATCCGATCGCTGGTTACCGCTTCACCCAGTGCTTGCAATGTCTCCAGCTTGGCGCGCAGATCCGCTTTCCAAATGCCGCGGCCATCGATCAGTCCGGCGCCCAGCACCTTGTCGGTTGGGAAACCATGCTTGCGAATGGCCGCCAGGTTTTGACCGCGGTCGTGGACAAAGTCAAGACCGATTCCGTGTACAGGAAGGGCTACGACAGCCTCATAGTGGTCAACGGATTCAAAGTAGGTTTGAACCAACAGTTTGAGTCCTGGCGCTTCCTTTGTCAGCGTCTCATAAATGCGGTTGACGTGGGCGAGCTCTTCCACATCCAGCGTAGTAGCCAAAATCGGCTCATCCACCTGTACCCACTGCACGCCTTCCGATTCCAGCTCGCGCAGCACTTGGCTGTATAGCGGCAGCAGACGATCGATCCAGCTCGCCAGCTCATCAGGCGTGTAGCCTTTGGACAATTTCAGGAAGGTATACGGTCCAACCAGCACAGGACGGCCTTCAACGCCAAGCTCTGTTTTGGCCTCACGATATGCATCAAGCAGACGGTTGCGGGTCAGAACAGGCTGAGCATTTTCCAGTTCAGGGACAATGTAGTGATAGTTGGTGTTGAACCATTTGGTCATCTCGCAGGCAGGCGCTTCTTTATTGCCGCGCGCCAGTGCATAGTAGGTGGACAGGTTGACTTCGCCCCCGTCATAATTGAAGCGCTGCGGTACGAGTCCGAACATCGCTGCTGTATCGAGGATATGATCATAGTAGGTGAAATCGCCTACCGGAATAATATCGATGCCTTGTTCTTGCTGGATTTTAAGATTGTTCAGACGAATAGCTTTCAACTCGGCATGAAAGGCTTCTTCCTCCAGCTTGCCAGCCCAGAAAGCTTCAAGCGCCTTCTTCCACTCCCGATTTTTCCCGATACGGGGATAACCCAAATTTCCGCTTTTCATGTGATAATCTCTCTCCTCTTCAAACGGGCAGCCTGACGCTGACAAGCCGTTTGGTCCTTATTAATAATCGTTAAGAGAAAGATATCATATTCGGATCGATATAGTGTAAATCCAATTAGCTATAGCTGATTATAGCTTTAAGCTATAACAGGACAAATGGAGCGCAGCGCCCGTTCGCACTTGCGCGACAATGGCTGCATTTGCTTTACTCCAGATCTTTAATTTTCATTTTATTTAATTCCCGCTGTTCTTTATTTTTATCCTGTGAAACTTTAGCATAATAGCGGATAAAATACTTAATCAGGAAGAAGACACCAACGGAAATGCCGATTAAGAAGGCCAAAGAAAGGAGCGTGTAAATAATGGCGAATGTCAACTTCATTCCTCCTTTTTCGTTTTTTTGTATTCCTCGATTAAAACTTTTGCAGTGTCAAATTCGATTTCTTCATTCACAGCCAATCGTTTGATTAGCGCAATATAGGGGTCGCTCGTATTGCTTTCACTAATTTTGATCTTCTGAATCAAGCGATCGAGCCGCAGGCGAACTGTAGGGTAAGTAACGCCGTAGGTGGTGGCGATTTCTTTGAGCGAGCCGGAGGAGAGCAGAAAGTTTTTGATAAATACAAGATCCTCCTCGTCCAAGCCAGTTATCCAGTCAGGCGTCGAGTCCATCGCTGCACATTCACCCCTTTCCTAAATCAAAAACACAAAATGACTTTAATAAAATTAATATAACATTTAACTTTATTAAAGTCATTATTTAATTTTTATATTAATTTTATTAAAAAGACACATTGTTAACATAAACTTGTTCCAGCTCCAGCTGCAGTTTTTGACTGATTGGCCCCATAGGCAAGCGGAGGGTGTCCGATGCAATGATGTCTTGTTGAGCCAGCAAAAATTTCAGCGGGGCAGGATTGGATTCCTGAAAAAGTTGTTGAATGTATGGCGTCAGCAGATTGAAAGCGGTTTGGGCTTTCGGCAATTCACCGTTTTGAACCAGTTGAAAGACGTTGAGAAGAGCTTCCGTATAGAGGTTTGCTGATGCCAGCATACCGCCGCTTGCCCCTTCCCTAAGCATATCGATGAAGTGCAGGTCGTCCCCGCAAAGCACGGGCTTCATATCCTGACGCGGCAGCGATGAGATCAGTTTTGAGCTGCCTGTACTGTCTTTTAAACCGATCACGCCATTCAAATCCATTAATCTCCTGATCGTATCCACACTTAGCGCCATGCCGGTACGGGAGGGGATCTCGTAAAGGATCAGCGGAACACCAACTCCAGCCGCTCTTCGAAAATGCTCGATAATACCCGCTTCTGATGGAAGACTGTAGTAGGGTGTGACAACAAGCACGGCATCTGCCCCGGATTGTCCCGCCATTTCGATCTGTTTAACCGTCGAAGCAGTGCTGTTGGTTCCTGCGCCGACCACAATTGGAACGCGTCGGTGATTTAGCGCCGATTTTGTCCTCTGTATGAGCTGTTCCACTTCTGACCATAACACCGTGGGAGACTCGCCGGTCGTCCCGTTGATGACCAAACCCTGAATGTCTTGTGCTGTCAGTGTATTGATATAATTTTCGTATGAACCCCAGTCAATTTCCTCATTCGGACAAAAAGGGGTGATAACCGGTACGTAAATCCCTTTTACATCACATGTCGTCAACATTGCAACTCCTCCTCAGTCATTGAATGATTCAACTTTAGCATGGATTTGATTATCTAAGTTATCTATAATAAATGATGATGACTATCAATAATATTGATAAGGAGGAAGCGATGGAGCTCATCTATTTTCACACGTTCAGAGAAGTTGCCGCACGTCAAAGCTTTACCAGGGCAGCTGAGGAGCTCGGCTACGCGCAATCAAGCGTCACCACACAAATTCAGAAATTAGAAAATTCGTATGGCGTAAAGCTGTTTGAGCGATATGGCAGAGGGCTGCGTCTGACTTCGGCCGGGGAGGAGTTGCTGAAAATCACGGTGCAGATGCTGGATCTGTACGAGCAATCCAAAGAAAAGCTGACCAAGCAAGGCGGAGGGACGATGTCAATCGGCACCATCGATTCAATCGCATCGTATTTTCTTCCCCCGTTAATTCAACAAATCCGGCAGCACTATCCTGAGCTTGCCATTCGTTTGCAGCCAGACAGCGAAGCGAACATTATAAATAAAGTCAGGGAAGGCGAGCTTGATATCGGGTTTATTTTGGAGAGTGAGCCGTCGGAGTCGGTTCTTCAATGGATAAAAGTTAAAGCAGAACCGTTGGTGCTCATAGCCAATCCGCAGCATCCGCTGACAGCATGCCGTCGGGTCGAGCTTCAGCATCTGGATGGTGTCGAATGGATTATGGCCGAGGATAGCTGCAATTATCGCATGATGCTGGAAAAGACGCTAAGGGCAAATGATATTTCTTACCGTATTGGTCTGGAACTTGGAAACCCGGAAGCGATTAAAAGGTATGTTGGATTCGGTTCAGGAATTGCGATTTTACCCCGAATGGCTGCTGCTGAGGAGTTGGGCAGGGGGCAACTAACCGCCTTGGCGTTTGAACATCCAGCTATTCGTCTGGATTTGTACATGATTATTCATCCTAAAAAGTGGCGCTCCCATTCCTTGCTGGAATTTATGAAGCTGCTCCAGCAAAATGATCTATAGCCCGGCAGCGGCGTATGGCCTTCTTCCCGCTGCACGACGGAGGTCGAAGCTGCAGCTTCTTCTAATTGAGAATTCCTTGCACTGCATCCTAACCTCAGGTAGGTTATTGAAGTTGTTTTTCTTTTCTATTATTATAATACTGAAATAATCAGGTCATTGACGCTATCGTCTTGATGACCAACGGTGGTTATGGCAGCGCTTCAACGGTTATGGCATACTAGTCGTGCAAGGTGTCGGTTTATAGGAGCCAAGTAAGCAAATTGGGGAATTAGAAAGTATAGCTGTGACAAGTGAGAGCGATTACATTAACAATCCATTCCGAATGCCCTGTACGAGTCGTCGCGCACTGGTTAAGAAGTCAACCGGATCTGAAACGGTAATTGCGAGCCGATGGTTCTGATCAGTTCGTGCTGGATTTGATCTGACAAATTTGAGGAGGAGTTATGATGCGTTTAGGAGGGCCGGTAGAAAGCCAACACCCGGATGAATGGGTCAAGCAATTGCTTGACTTTGGATATACCGCAGCAACGCTGCCATTGGACGTGAAGAACCATGATTTGCAGGATGCTTTTGGTGAAGCAGCCCGTCAAGCGGGCATTGTGCTGGCAGAAGTAGGCGCGTGGAGCAACCCGATCAGCCTTGATGAGACTGAGCGGGCAACTGCCATTGCGTTGTGTCAGGAACAGCTGGCGACAGCGGATCGCATCGGCGCCCTATGCTGCGTCAATATCGCTGGTTCGCGAGGCAAGAAGTGGGACGGACCCTATGCGGAAAACTTTTCAGAAGATACGTTTGCACTCATCGTGGATACGGTGCGGGAAATCATTGATGCTGTGAAGCCATCCAGGGCCGTTTATGCGCTGGAGACGATGCCCTGGATATTTCCCTATGATGTCGACTCCTATCTCAGATTAATTAAAGCGATTGAAAGGCCTCAATTTGCAGTGCATCTGGACCCTGTCAATCTGATTTCAAGCATAGACCGTTATTTCAACAACGCAGCTTTATTGAAGGAATGCTTCACCAAGCTGGGCGCGTATATTGTCAGCTGCCATGCCAAGGATGTACGCATTCAGGAGGGATTGACGCTGCATATTGACGAGACAAGGCCGGGAACCGGCGTGCTGGACTATTATGTTTATCTTGAGCAGCTAAGCAAGCTCTCCAAAGATACACCATTAATACTGGAGCATCTTCCGAACGAGGATGAATACCGCCTTGGAGCTGAATATATTCGCAAGGTAGCAGGTGAATTGAATATCGCTTTATAAAACCGCTTACGTTTTACTTAGCGAAGAAATGAAATGGGGGTACAACAATGAAACAGTTGAATGTTGCATTAATCGGTTATAACTTCATGGGAAAGGCGCACAGTTTTGCGCTTGATAATGTGTCCACCTTTTTCAAGGACTCACCCCAGCCAGTCAAAAAAGTCATTGTAGGAAGAACGGAGCATCTGGTGAAGCAGGCGGCAGCTGATTTTGGCTGGGAAGAGTATGCGACGGACTGGAGGGAAGTGGTCCTACGAGAGGATATTCATGTGGTTGATATCGCCACCCCGACCAGGTTCCATATGGAAATAGCGCTGGAAGCGGCCAAGGCTGGCAAGCATATATTTTGTGAGAAGCCGCTGGCGATGAATGCCGACGAAGCGAGGCAGATGCTGGATGCCGCTGAGCGAGCGGGGGTCGTACATATGCTGGGACATAATTACCGCAGGGTGCCTGCGATCGTGCTGGCCAAGCAGTTAATTGAGGAGGGAAAGCTCGGGGACATCCATCATTTCCGCGGTGTTTACTTGCAGGATTGGCTGCTTGATCCTTCCTACCCTGCCAGTTGGAAGCTGGACAAAAAAATTGCCGGATCAGGTCCGCATGGCGACTTGAATGCCCATCTGATTGATCTTGCGCGCTATCTGGTTGGTGAAGTGGATGAGGTAGTGGGGATGGACAAGACGTTTACTACGAAACGTCCTCGTTTTCAGGTGAATGAGGAGTTGACCTCCAATTTGACCGCCAAGGGCGATGCACAGCAGATGGAAGATGTAACCGTTGATGATACGACGGCATTTTTGGCCAAATTCAAGGGTGGAGCGGTCGGAACCTTTGAGGCCAGTCGCGTCGCAGGCGGGCGTAAAAACCATGAGCGGATTGAAATTAATGGCAGTAAAGGCTCACTGGTCTTTAATTTTGAAGCGATGAATGAGCTTGAGTTTTGGTCGAATGAGGATGATTTGCGTGTGCAGGGCTTTCGCAAAATTCTCGTTACTGAAGGGGTTCATCCCTATATAAACGCCTGGTGGCCGCCGGGGCATCTGATTGGCTACGAAAATACCTTTGTCAATCAGTTCGCTGATTTTTTCCGGGCCATTGAAACGGGGCAGAAGCTGTATCCGAATTTCCATGACGGCTGGCTCAACAATAAGGTGCTTGATGCTGTGTCCAGATCAGTCGAGACGCGCACCTGGCAGTCGGTTGATGAAGTGTAGCCCGCGGCGAGACGCGCACCTGGCAGCCAGTTGATGAAATGTCGCCCGCCGCGCATGGCAGCAATCATTTGTTAAATAAAAACAATTAACTAAAGCGCCCAATTCCTGAACAGGATTTGGGCGTTTTACTTTCTTTGGCTGACTGAGCGGCATTCGGCAAGGTTACGCGGACGGTGACGGCTACAGGCCACAGTCATGCAATGTTGCATCGTACGCTGGGGAGCTTGATATAGTGGGTCGAGATGAGGGGCGAAAGAGCCGAATGAAGACCGAGATGATGCCTCTATGCTGTCACGCTAGAGGATGCATGAAAAGCCTCACTCTGTTCAGCTGTAAATGTATGTTTTGTTCATGTACGTTTCAGTTTAGGTAGGGACATCTGTACCTTCATTTGGATTTGATAATTTCAATTTGCCATATAATTATATAAATTGAACTAGAGAAGAACCCGAGTGGATAATTGTTGTATTTTCTACAGCATATCGAGACGTAGGAGATAATTCTAGTGAAATTGTTGTAAAACATACAACATTTGTTGATTGAAATGACGATATCCAGGTAAAATTGTGTATTTTATACAACAATTCCGTAGTTTTCGCAGTCATTCCTTTGTATTGTTGTAGGAAAGAGTCGATTTCATAAATAAAATCCCTTGCTATGACTGGGTTTTTGAGCACAAAAAAAAGGAGTACCTCCCTAAGTT
>REGQ01000037.1 GCA_004134985.1 Paenibacillaceae bacterium
GCGGGGTGGAGCAGCCCGGTAGCTCGTCGGGCTCATAACCCGAAGGCCGCAGGTTCAAATCCTGCCCCCGCAACCAATTTATTATTGAATTGTCTTGGAAATGTAACGTGGAGCTGTGGTGTAGAGGCCTAACATGCCTGCCTGTCACGCAGGAGACCGCGGGTTCGAATCCCGTCAGCTCCGCCATTAACTTGCATAAGGCTCGGTAGCTCAGTCGGTAGAGCAAAGGACTGAAAATCCTTGTGTCGGCGGTTCGATTCCGTCCCGAGCCACCTTTAATGCTGTTAACTAACGAATTAAATTAAATATGCCGTTGTAGCTCAACTGGTAGAGCAACTGACTTGTAATCAGTAGGTTGGGGGTTCAAGTCCTCTCGACGGCACCATCTGAATATTTCTTTAAACGCCGTTGTAGCTCAACTGGTAGAGCAACTGACTTGTAATCAGTAGGTTGGGGGTTCAAGTCCTCTCGACGGCACCACATGGAGGATTAGTGAAGTGGCTAAACACGGCAGACTGTAAATCTGCTCTCTCTGAGTTCGGTGGTTCGAATCCATCATCCTCCACCAGTTTTGGCGATCGTGGCGAAGGGGTTAACGCACCGGTTTGTGGATCCGGCATTCGTGGGTTCAAGTCCCATCGGTCGCCCCATTATTTTATTAGCTCAGTATTATTACGTGCTAATAGAGCATCTGATTTTCATCAGTTGCTGCAGGTGCAAACCCTGTATGTACCATCTTTAAATGTTGTGCGGTCGTGGCGGAATTGGCAGACGCGCTAGATTCAGGTTCTAGTGGTGTAACAGCCGTGGAGGTTCGAGTCCTCTCGACCGCACCAAATGCGGAAGTGGCTCAGCGGTAGAGCATCGCCTTGCCAAGGCGAGGGTCGCGGGTTCGATTCCCGTCTTCCGCTCCATTGCGGGACGTAGCTCAGCTTGGTAGAGTACCTGGTTTGGGACCAGGGGGTCGCATGTTCAAATCGTGTCGTCCCGATACGAAAGAAAGAAAAGCCTCAATGTTGGGGCTTTTTTTGTTTTATCTATATAATTTGTTTTATCTAGATAAGTTGAACGATTGAAATTCGCAAGGGAAGGGACCAAATGTTGTATTTCTTACAACAAGCCATAAGAATGAGCGTGACAAATGTAGAATTGTTGTATAAACTACACGATTTTACCTGGATAGCGTCATTTCACTTATCAATTGTTGTATGATGTGCAGCAATTCCCCGAGAATCGTCTAATATGTGTGAAAATGTTGCATAAAGTACAAGAATCTATCCCTTAACTAACTTCTTAACTTTAATACTTATATAGCCACACATTTCAGTTAGTTTGATGAACAGGATAAGAGCAGCAGCGGTGGAAATTCCCCCTATCACCGGGAGAAGGTAGAATGGTGAATGGCAAATGGCGAATGGCGAAGAAACTTTGGACGAAGAAGCTTTGCGACCTCTACATATCCAAATCATGCAAAAATGCAGGAGTTTCCAAGCATAATTAGAAATTTAAGGGGAAATGATGCAGAATGACAGCATTTTTCTTTGATTTCATCTAAATAGGGGGATATCAGAAGGAAATCCTGCAAAATCGCATCATTTCCCTTCGTATTTGGAAGTTTGAGGCTAAAATCCTGCATTGTAGCAGGATTTTAACTATATGCTAAGCTACGTCTCACCAAACTTGCCTAATTCGCATCTCGAGCTAAGCTACGCCTCACCAAACTTGCCTAATTCGCACCTCTAGCCAATCTACGTCACACCAAACTCACTTGGTTCGCTACTCGAGCTAAGCTACGTCTCACTAAACTCACCTGGTTCGCTAATCGAGCCAATCTACGTCACACCAAACTTGCCTATTTTGCACCTCGAGCCAATCTTCGTCACACCAAACTCACCTGGTTCGCTACTCGAGCTAAGCTACGTCTCACCAAACTCATCCATTTCGCAACTTGAGCCAATCTATGTCTTCATCAAGTCGGCTTGGGGGGAGAGGGAGTTGATCTTGCTCATCAGTTTATGGATTTGTGAGCGCAGTGACATAATCTCCTCCATATCCATGTCTAAATTAGACAGCAGACTGCCAGGGACCGCTTTTGCTTGCTCTTTCATTGCTTGCCCCTTATCCGTCAATTCGATGACGACATTGCGTTCATCTGCTTTGTCTCTTGTCCGGGTTATGAGTTCGAGCGCTTGCAGTTTTTTGAGCAGCGGTGTTAAAGTGCCGGAGTCCAAATACAGTCGTTTCCCTAACTCCTTAACCGTTATTCCGTCGTTTTCCCATAATACAAGCAGGGTAATATATTGTGTATAGGTAATGCCGAGTTCAGAAAGAATCGGACGGTAGAGCTTCAACATTTCCCGGGAGCAGGCGTAGAAAGCAAAGCACAATTGATTTTCCAAGTTGAGTATGATGTTGTCTTCTGTGCTCATAAATCGATTCCTCCATTAAATTGAGTGCAATTATTTTGGACATTATAGCATCGGGCAGCATTACTGTCAAAAAGGAGTTGCAGCAGCAACACCGGCAACGTGCAATAGGGATACCGTGCAACACAGGTAACGTGCAACAGGGACAACGTGCAACCGGGCAACGTGCAACAAGGACAAGTGCAATAGGGATATACCGTGCAACAGGGACAACTGCAACAGGGACAACGTGCAACAAGGACAACGTGCAACAGGGGCAACGTGCAACACGAACAACTTGCCAACATACGTATCCGCATTGACTTCTCGTGTGGTCGACTCCCAACACGTGTTGCCTCTCCGCGGGCCGGGAGCTGTGCGCGGCAGGAAGTAAATTGTGATTGTCTTATTAATAACAATTTGACATCGCAATATAAATTGTATACAATTGAATTATATCAAATATATAACGAAAGATAAAGGAGGATTTTTAAATGTCCATCTACGATATTGAAACAAAAACAATTACTGGTGATAGTCAAACGTTGGCCCCTTATAAAGACAAAGTAATGCTTATTGTAAATACAGCAACAAAATGCGGGTTCGCAAATCAGTTCGAAGGGCTGCAAAAATTGCATGACGAGTTTAATGAGCAAGGGTTTGCTGTGCTTGGCTTTCCATGCTCGCAATTTGCTGATCAAGAGCTCGGTAACGATGATGAGATTGCGGAATCCTGCAAATTGAATTTCGGCGTTTCCTTCCCGCTGTATGCGAAAATTAATGTTAATGGAAGTGAAGCGCACCCGCTGTTTCAGCATTTGACTGAGGAAGCGAAAGGAATGCTCGGTACAAAAGCCATCAAATGGAATTTCACTAAGTTTCTCGTTAACCGCCAGGGTGAAGTTGTGAAACGTTTCGGACCACAAGAAACACCGGAGAAAATAAAAGCACATGTCGAGAAATTGCTATAACACGGTAGACATTTCTAAAACAACTTCGCAACCAGCAAAAAGGCCATTCCCTATGTTTAAAACGGGGATTGGCCTTTATGTAGTGGGAAAAGTTTAGTTAAAATACACCTGGATCGATCAGCGGATTCCATTGTACAACAGGCATGCCGTCCTCAGACACGCTCATTGTCCCTGTCAGAACATGATCGATCCCAGGATTGTTTAAATAGTGAGCGAGCACAGCGTGCATAATAAAGGAGGATCGCAGTTCCCGTAATGCATTTCTTGGATGCCATAACAGCTGCCCTTCTTCCGAATCGACGACGTCTGTCCGTTTTGTCTCGCCAACATATACATATTGCTGACGAATTTCATCCTCTTTTAGCCGGAGCAATATGTATTTTAGTCTCAGGTTGTGCAAATCTCCGCGGCGCAGTCCGGTTTCTTCTTCTATCTCACGATAGCATGCCACCAGTGGGTCATTGATCTCGACAGGTTCTAAATGTCCGCCAATGGCGCTGTAAAATGGCTCCGTTTGTTTTTGCCATTGTGAAGCTTGTTTCTTCATAAGCAGCAGCTGTTCTCCATGAAACAGAAAAGCTGAGGCCATCAATCGCGTTCGGATTGTCATCTTTCAACCTCCCTTATATATTAGTACAGTATCACTAGTCCAACAGAAAATAAAGAAAGAATATGCAGCGTTCTGATGATGTTAGTGATGAAATTCTTCCCATGATGTGCTTCAAAAAAAACGTTGACAGATTCAGCAAAATGAATTATCTTTAATTCAAGATATTAATGAGTTATAGATTAAGCCAATAGCTGTTGGAAAGGCGGGAGCATGATGAAAGGTCGTTTTTAGTTGGAGATTGAACGGAAAGAAAATTTTTTAGTTTATATCTTGAATTAAAGAGTTATTGATTAAAGATAAATTATAAGAAAAATGGAGGAATTTAAAATGAGTATTGCAATAGGATTGTTAATCATTCGTGTCATTGTAGGCGTGTTGTTTATCGGGCACGGCGCACAGAAGTTGTTTGGCTGGTTTGGCGGTTATGGGCCGAAAGGTACGGGAGGCTGGCTTGAATCGATCGGCTTGAAACCGGGGGTCGTCATGGCTGTGCTTGCCGGTTTAGCCGAGCTGCTGGGCGGTCTATTGTTCGCGATTGGTTTGTTAACCCCATTAGCCGGAGCGCTCATTGCGCTGATGATGGTCGGAGCTATTGTGAAGGTGCATGGTGCTAACGGTATATGGGCAACCGCTAACGGATACGAATATAATCTCGTGCTGATTGCTGTCGCTGTAGGGGTCGCATTAACTGGAGCAGGCGCGTATTCGGTGGATGCCTTGTTAAGTTAATGAAAAGTCATTTGAGATAAGAGATGAAGCGAAGCGTCTGCAGCTGCAGACGCTTTTTTCTTTAATTGATAAACGCGCAAACCGTTGACGCTTGTGGGCAATCATTTTGTAATAAACGCTTCATATCGGCATTGCGGGCAGACGTGTTGAAAATATCAGTTTGTCATCTAGCAGTTTCTTGCGATATACTGAATGAACAGATCTGAAGCTGATTAGTGGAGTGAGACTATCGAAACCGAACGAATTGTTCACTTGCATGAGGTAACTAAATGTTTTGGTAATAGAACGATTCTTGATAAGGTGACATTGTCCATCTTCAAAGGAGAATCTATTGCTTTAACCGGCGACAACGGCAATGGGAAAAGCACACTGCTTCGGCTGATCGCCGGCTTGATTAGGCCGACCTCAGGAACGATTGTTTTTTCTGGAGATAAGTTGCCCGCAATTGGATTTGTTCCCGATCGGTTCCCCAAGCTGCCATTTACCGCGAATGAATATTTAATGCATATGGGACTTATCCATGGCCTTAACAGGCAACAGGTGACGAGCCGAATTCGTGAATTACTGCAGATCGTTAATCTGTATCATGCCGCTGATGTGAAAATCGCCAATTATTCCAAAGGAATGCTGCAAAAGATCGGTTTTGTGCAAGCGGTACTTGCGAAGCCGGAACTGCTGCTACTTGATGAACCCTTATCCGGGTTGGACGAAACTTCAACAAGGGATGTTGCTGCGCTCCTTTCCCGTCTCAAGCAAGAACGGCTCACACTGCTATTTGCTTGTCATGGAGAAGGACAATTGTACGAGCTGGCGGATTCCGTTCTCAACGTGCGCGAGGGCCGCATTGATGCGATTGCATTCAAGCATAAGGTGCCTTTGACGCGCATTCAAGCTGCGCATATGGCGGCTGGGCAGGAGGACATATGGCGGAGCTTTAATGGAGTAACCGAAGTCAGAACCACTGCGGCAGGGCTTCAAATAACGGTCATAGCCGATCAAAGCGATGTTTTGCTTCGGGAGCTGTTGAATCAAGGCGCCTCTATCCTGTCCGTGCAGCGAATGGGGGAACGGTCAACTTGGGAATGATAAACCGTATAAGAATACTGCGCAGGCTCGTTGATTTTCAAATGGCCATGTATGTTCGATCCTATCGAAACTTTCTGCCGATGGCCGTTTATCTCATCGCCATTGTATGGATTTATTCTGTCGTGCCTAATCCGATCATGAGCAGCTACTCGGCAACCGCCGTTTTGCTGTATCTGACTGCGGCCTGGCTTGGGATCAGCTTTTACTTTACAGAGCCTCATATGCAGCAAAACATGACCTACCTGCATACCCGTCCCCGATTGTTGTATGGGATCAGCCGCATCCTGACCGCATGGCTGACCTGTGTGCCGCTTGCCGTTTTTGCTATGATTTATCCGCTCCTTAGGGGGGCATTCATTGAAAGAGCGACGATATTGCACGTATTCACGGCAGTGTATGCGCATCTTCTGCTTGCCCTGCTAGGGGTCTTATTGGCGGCATTGGTCTGCAGACTGACGGGATCACGGCTCATTGTTACGCTCGGATGGCTGCTGATTATGCTGGCACTGTCTCTGTCAACGGGCCCGCTGGGGGAAAGTTTGCCTGGTGTTATACGTTTTATCGTATGGCTGCTTCCACCCGCATCTTTAGTTATGACGGCAATGATGCAATTTGGAGAGCCGCATAGCAGTTTGCTAGCCGGATTGATTTATCCGTTAATATATACGTGTGCGTTGCTTCTGGCCACCTTATGGCTGTCAGAGCGTCGCGGCGAGGTCGACTGGCGATAATATTTTTTTCAGGAGGAAGCTTATGTTGTTGAATGGACAAATTATAGTTGTGATGGGTGTGGCGAATGAACGAAGCATCGCGTGGGGGATAGCCAAATCACTGCATGCCCAGGGAGCCAAGCTCATCTTTACATACCGCAAGGAGCGCTCGCTTGACAAGCTGACGAAACTGCTGGGGGAACATCAAATTGTGCCGCTGGGTACGGTGTCCTGTGATGTAACTGATGACAGCAGCGTTGCAGCAGCTTTTGCCGAAATAAAGAACATAGCCGGCACGATACATGGTGTGGTGCACTCTGTCGCTTTTGCCCAGAAAGAGGAACTGCAAGGTGAATATGTGAATACGACGTTGGAAGGCTATATGCTTGCGCAACATTCCAGCGCTTATTCCCTGGTGGCGGTAGCAAGAGAGGCAAAGCATGTGATGACGGAAGGCGGCAGTATTGTAACCCAATCCTATATTGGCGCAGAACGGGTCGTCAAAAACTACAATGTCATGGGCGTTGCCAAAGCGGCTTTGGAAGCAAGTGTGAAATATTTGGCCGAAGACCTTGGGAAATATGGGATCCGCGTTAACGCGATTTCAGCAGGTCCGATTCGAACATTGGCAGCGAAAGGCATAACTGGCTTCAATGACATTGCCTCCACAATCGAGGAACGCGCCCCGCTGCGCAGAAATGTGGATCAGGAAGAAGTCGGGGACGCGACGATGTTTTTGCTAAGCCGACTTGCGCGCGGCATTACTGGCGAGGTTCTGCATGTTGATGCAGGATATCATATTATGGGCATTTAAGCACAAGAAATAAATTTACTTTGCATGACCGAAAGAGGGCTATCCGGCGATCCAGATGAATGCCGGGTGCGCTCTTTTTTGCTGATGGTATTTGCCGCTTGGGCACCTTTACAATCTTTGAGAAAGATTGCATAATCTTCATAAAGGTAAAAACATACAAATAGCTATCATCTTCATAAAAATGACTACAAGCAAACCCCCTAACATTTGGTATAGTCACATTGAGGGCTTGCAGAAAAGGAGTGACAGAACTGAATCCGCTTACAAAATTCAACGTTAAAAAGCAACTGCTGCTGCTCACTGTTTTGCTGCTTACTCCGGTGTTCATTATGAACTGGTTTGCTAACGAAAAGGCCGAGGATATATTGAAACGACAGGTGACGGGTGCTTATGCCGAACTTGTCAAACAAAATCATACATTGATCGAACGGGAAATTGTCACCGTCAGTAAAATTACGACCACCTATATTCAAAATTCGATTACGCAGCAAATGGTTTACAATCCGTTGCATACGACGCTGGAGCGCGTGCGAAAGTTTGATGAAATGAATATTTTGCTATCCAGTTATTCCATCGGGGTGAATGACGGAAACAGTGTGTTGTATTCGCTGTTTATTGCCGATGAAACCAAAGACTACTTCTTTGCGCCAAGTTATCGCCATACGAAAAGGGGCGTATTCTTCATCCCGAAAGAGGAACAGCCCGACTGGTATGATAAGGCGCTAAGCAAACGCGGAGAAGGTTTTTTGAAAATTATTGATGGATTTGGGTCAAACTCGCAAAAGACGCTCGCCTATATTCGCGCTGTCCATCATGTAAAGGGCAAACAGGAAGCGATCGGTGTGCTCGTCGCCACAAATATGGAGAAAAAAATCGAGGAAATTATGAACCTCGTCTCGCTGCCGGAGGCGGAAATGATGTTTTTGGATATGGATCATCACTTTCTTGCGGGGACCCGCCATGCCTTGGGAGAGCAAATCGAGCTCCCGTTTGATGCGTCGCCGGGTATGCTGAACAACTTGCAGCCGTTGGAGGGAATGGACGCTGAATTTATTTATGTCATGAGCAGCAATCCGATCGGGCAGCACAAGCTTGCTTACAAAATTCCGGTGAAGTCGCTTGTTCAGCAGCAAAACGAACTGCGCAGCACCATTCAAATGATATCTGTCGTTTATTTTATCGTCTGTTTTATGGTCATGATGTATTTTTTTCGCTCGCTCATTCGGCCGTTATCGAGAATTGCCGTGTTCTTCAAAGCTTATGAGCCTGGCAAAGTGATGCCGGTGACACCGGAGCTGGAGCGCAAAGATGAGGTGGGGGTATTGCTGTCGGCGATGCATGGCTTGACACATCGGCTGAACGGGATGATTCGCGATAAATATGAGCTGGAGATCAAGCAGAAGGAGGCCCAATTGCAGCTGCTATACGAGCAGATTAATCCTCACTTGTTGTACAACACGCTGGAAAGTATTTATTGGAAGGGCTCGCTTGAGGGGAGCACAGAATCGGCGGAAATGATTAAAGATTTGGCAAAGCTGATGAAAATCGGACTGAGTCGAGGCAAGGACGTGATCCCGTTTGAGGAGGAGCTTGAGCATGCCAAAGCCTATGTAAGTCTGCAGCAGAAGCGATTCGATTATGCGTTTCAGATTAAATGGGACATTGCGGATTCAGCTCGCCGGGTGATGGTGCCCAAAGTGATGCTCCAGCCCATTTTGGAAAATGCGATCATGCACGGTGTGCGCAGTATGGAGAGCGAGGGAGAGATTAGCGTCTCCGCCGCATTGCACGATACTAGCCAATCGTCAAAGCAGTTGATCATCCGCATTGCCGACAACGGCTTCCGCAAAGTGGATATTGAAGCGATTCGCAGCGTGCTGTATGGCAATACAAGCAAAGAGGGCGGCTATGGTCTGCGTAATGTCCACTGGCGAATTCAGATGCATTTTGGAGAGAGCTATGGGCTTGAGCTGGAACATGGCGCGCCGCAAGGGATGGTTGTAATAATCAAGCTTCCGACGACGGGTGGAGGCATTCAAGGCACCGGTTCAACCGGCGAGGGGGTGCAGAATGTATAAAATATTAATTGTAGACGATGAAATGTTGATTTGCCTTGGTTTAAAAAATCTGCTGAGCAAAGCCGGTCTGCCGATCGAAGAGATTTTCACCGCGCACAATGGCCATGAAGCGCTCGATTACCTGCGGATGGAGGACATCGATCTGCTCATTACCGATATTCAAATGGATGGAATGAACGGCATAGAACTGATGCAGCAAGCGAAAATAATGAAGACCGATGTACAGATTATGGTTATTTCGGCTTTTGAGGACTTCCATTACGCGCAGCTCGCGATCCGCTTCGGGGCCAAGGACTATCTCGTAAAACCGTTGAATGGGGAGCAATTTCTGGATACGGTCCGCAATTTGCTGCTGACGATGGCGAAGCCGCTCCCAACCGAAGAAGAGGTGCAGCTTGAGCTTCAGGATCATTTCGTCATGAAGGAGCCTGAGCCGGGGAGCATCAGACTGTTGAATACATTGCTTAGCGGCGGTGAAACGTATGGGGGCAACAATGATATTTTGGAACAATTGCTAAGAGAACATCAGATCAGACTGGAAGGGCCGTACTATTGTGTTTTCAAAGTCAAGCTGAAACTGGCGGGTGACGGGGGAACGCTGCCCAAAGTGCGAACGGAGCAGGATGTTAACTTGCTCCATTATGCGGCATTGAATATTATTTATGAAAGTCTGGAGTCCGGGTGGCGCCATGTCTCCTTCTATTCACCGGATGACGGATTGACCGTCATTATTCAATGGACAGAAGAGGCTTATTCAGAGTCGCATATTAATATTATCGGCCAATTGGAAATGGTGGGCAAGTTGCTTAGCTTGAACATCCATCAATATTTAAAAATGGATTGTTTGGTTGGCATCAGTCAGGTGCTGCAGGGTCCGGAATTTCTGGCCGACTTGAGCGGGCAAGCGCTGAAGGCGCTACGCTGGAACAAGGAGCATCATGAGAATCGTGTCTTTTATTACGGTGATCTTAATTGGAATGCAATGTATGATGAGGACCCGTCCGCCAGCGAGTTTCATGATCAGGTGCACCAGATAGTCAACAAGGCCAAAGATTACATACATCAGCACTACAGCCAGAAAGGACTTACCCTCAGCAGCGTCGCTGCCAAAAACCATGTAAGCCCCAATTATCTGAGCTATCTGTTCAAGAAATATACGGGGTTCAGTCTTTGGGGATATGTCATCAAGCTGCGTATGGAGGAAAGCAAGCGGCTGCTGTTGGAGACCGATTTGCGGCGGTATGAAATTGCCGAGCAGGTCGGTTATGAGTCTCCAGAACACTTCAGCAAAATTTTCAAAAAATATTATGGAAAGAGCCTGTCGGAAATGAAGAAGTAAGAATACCTATAGACTGGGTAGAAACAGACATTCTTTGCGCGCCTGTATTTTTTTACAATCAGAGGAGTAGCGTGTCACTAAAGCTACAGTAGAAAGATAGGAAAGGGAGGCAGCGGGAATGGAAAGTACGGCATTGGCGAGCAATCCGGCGGCGCTGAACAGGAAGAGGAAACGATCGTTAAAAAAATATTTTTGGGGCATGCTGTTTGTCACGCCGGCGCTTCTTGTATTTATTATGTTTCTATGGGTTCCTATTTTCAAAGGAATGATATTCAGTTTTTATCACATTGATTTTGTTAAGGGCGATGAATTTGTAGGATGGAAAAACTATAACGTTATTTTTAATGATAAAGATGTGATGATTGCGGTCAAAAATACGTTGTATTACATCGGTCTGGGGCTCGTGATCGGCTTCTGGGTGCCCTGCCTGTTCGCTATCATGATTTCCGAGCTGCGTAAATTCCAGGGGTTCGCGAGAGTAGCGGCCTACTTGCCAAATGTGATTCCGGCTGTTGTGCTCTACGGCTTATGGCGCTGGCTTTATGATTCGGTCGGACCAATCAATTCGGCGCTTTCATCGCTTGGGCTGGATCAGATTGCATTTATGACCGATACACGATGGTCGATGGCTTCGCTTGTTTTTATGGAGACCTGGCAGTCGTTCGGAGCGGCAATGCTGATCTATCTGGCTGCGATTTTGAATGTGCCGCGCGATTGGTATGAGGCGGCGGAAATTGATGGAGCGGGCATCTGGCAGCGCATTCGCCATATCACCTTGCCCTCCATCGGCAATGTTCTGCTGTTGATGCTCATCCTGCAGCTGATCTCTTCCTCACAGGGCTACCTGTCCCAATATGCACTGCTCGATGGCGGACCCAACAAAGCGACGCTCACCTATTCGTTGTTAATCGTGAAATATGCTTTTAACAAGCTGGATTATGGCGTTGCATCTGCACTGGGAGTGTTGATGTTCATCGTGCTGGCAGGGTTGGCTGTTATTCGCTACAGACTGTCAGGCAAGGAGGGAAGCTACTGATGAAAGCTCAGGATCGCGGCATTATCTCAGCGTATGATTTGAACAAACCCTGGAACCGGGTCGGTTATATTATTATGGTGATCATCATTGTTTTGGCTTCGGCAACGATGATTTACCCCATTTTGGTTACCTTTTTCAATGCCTTTAAACCCAATCATGAAGTTATTTCGTTCCAACCGACCCTGCTGCCGAAAGAGTGGGTGTCAGGAAATTTTACAAAAGGATGGAACTACATCCCGCTGACCAAGTATATGAAAAATACATTGATGCTGTTTGGCGGCAATATGCTCTCGATTATGGTGGTGCTGGGCTTGGCCGCATTCAGCCTGTCCAAACTTGCGCTTCCCAACCGCAGACTGATCACGCTGATTTTTATGACAACCTTGTTTATTCCGCCGACAACGTACATTATTCCTAACTTTTTGAATCTGAAGGATTTGGGGCTGTTGAATTCCTTTTGGGCTTTCTGGATTCCAGCTAGCGCGAACGCATTTTTCCTGCTGCTGCTCAAAACCTTTTTTGACGGCATTCACAATGAGCTGTTTGAGGCATCAAGAATAGATGGCGCATCGGAATTCCGGTCTTTTGTACAGATCGCGGTTCCGCTGTCGATACCGATTTTTGCGACACTTGCTATCTTTACGTTCGCAACCTCATGGAATGACTGGTTTTGGCCATCCCTGGTCATGCACAGTGACAATAAGTATCCGCTTGCTACAGCGATCTATAATAATGTAATTGATGTGCGACGACTGGATCTGAACATTCGTTTCGCAATTCTGTCCATGGTGAGCGTGCCGCCGATTGTCGTCTTCCTGTTGTTCCAGCGATATATAATGCGAGGGCTGCACTTGTCAGGTGTCAAGGGATAATTAGGAATAGGTGGAAAAGTAAGTTTGCACATCATTGCCATACGATTAGACATCGTTCGTAATAAAGCACATTTATATAATAAAGTTACACCGCGACACGATGCGGCAGTGCAGCCCGGCGGTGCATTATATTGATAACGCAAAGGGGAGAAGAAGGATGCGTAAGCGAAGTTTAACCGTACTCTGCTTGTTTGTAATCGTTCTGTTGCTGGCGGCTTGTGGAGGAGGCAACAATCCTGATGACAGCGGGGTAAAGAATGAACCCAAACCGCCGGAGAAAACAGAAAACACAGATCCGCCGAAGAAGGAAGATCCTCCTGCGGAAGCGCCACCTGAAAAAGTAACGATCAGCGTCTATTATCCTACGCCGGATCAGCCGGAAAACCGCGCATTGGAAGATGACAAGATCGCCCGGTTTATCGGGGCGTATCCTAATGTAGAAATTGTGAAGAGCGACTGGCATTACAAGACGGAGGAAATCGGCATCAAGATGGCTGCCAATGAGGCACCGACGATGTTTAATGCGTGGGCAACAGAGGGCAGATTTCTCGTTGAGCGCGGCTGGGCAGCGGACATTACGGAGTTTGTCAATGCCTGGGAGTTCAAGGATCAAATGAATCCGATTTTGCAGGAGCAATTTTTGTTTGACGGCAAAGTATACGGTCTGGCTCAAAACGGTTATGTTGTCGGAACCGTTGTGAACAAAAAAATGCTGGAGGCAGCATCTGTAGCCCTTCCTCCATATGATTGGACATGGGAAGACATGTATCAGACCGCGGCCGCGATTACGGATACGAAGAAAGGCATCTCCGGTATCGCGCCGATGGGCGTCGGCAATGAAGCCGGATGGAACTGGACGAACTTCCTGTTCCTCGCTGGCGGGGAAGTACACACGCTTGCGGACGGCAAAGTAACTGCTGCTTTCAATTCCGATGCGGGACTAAAAGCGCTTGAGTTCTATCACAAGCTGCGTTGGGAAGCCAATGCCATTCCACAGGACTGGGCACTCAACTGGGGTGATGCTGTTGGAACGTTCGCCCAAGGCAGAACGGCAATGGTTATGGCCGGAGCCAATGACCCTGTTGACCAGGCGTTGAATCAAGGCGACTTTGTACCGGAAGACATTCTGGTCTATCCGATGCCTGCTTATCAAAAAGGCGGGGAGCATGCTGGCGTGTTGGGCGGCAACTTCCTCGTTGTCAACCCGAATGCAAGCAAGGCTGAGCAAGAGATGGCGTTCAAATACATGGTGTTTGACTATTTCTCCGATGCCGGTCTTAACGCCATCGAGAAGAACATTCAAGAACGCAAGGCGGAAGGAAGCTACTTCGTTCCTCCAGTAGCAGAATATTTCCAAATGGAATCTGAATACGGGCAAAGAGTCAAAGCGATTTACGACAAATATGACAACGTCTATGAATTTGATGTGAATGTACTGAAATTGCTGGAAGGAAAACCGGAAGCGCAATTCAGCACCCAGGATTTCTACGGCATCATGACCAATGTTATTCAGGCCGTGTTCTCCAAGAAAGACACTGACTTGAAAGCCGCATTGGATGAAGCGGCACAACAAGTCCAGTCGGAATACTACGATCAGATTAAAGTGGAGAACTAAAACTTAAAAATGAACATTGCGACAAAGAGCCAGCATAAAACCTGGCTCTTTGTTGTAAATGGAGGGGGAAGAAATGCGGGGAAAGCGAGGGTTGATTGCCGCAGCTGCTGTGCTTATCGGCATCTGTATTGTCGTTGTACTGCTCTATCCTCAAGCGGCCGCCAAAACGGTGAAATGGGCGGAACGCGATGGATTGCTTATTATAAGCAACAAGCATTATGAAGTTGCTTTCCGCGCGGAAGATGGGGCGATCGCTTATGTACGGGAGCAAGGGGCGTCCCTGCCGATATCCAAAGGCAGTCGGGAACATCAGCTTTGGTGGGCGATGCTGGGCAATAATACGGTTATAGCGAGCGACCAGGCAGAGCAGTTTTCCTATAAGTGGGACAAAGCCAAGAAGGAGCTGACACTCAGCTACAGCGGAAGCCTGGATGTAGATGTCACTGCCGTGTTTGATGATTCCAATCAGTGGACCATGAATGCGGCGCTAAGCAACAACACAGACAGCAAAGTAAAAGCTTTCCGTTTTCCTTACGAACTGCTGGTCGAATCTGACCAGGTACAGCATGCGCTGCTTCCGATGCTGCCCGGTATTCAATTAACCGCGGATTTTTTCCAGGAAAGCAACTCGTTTGAAGATCAATACCCCGGTGTAATGTTTGCTTCCTATCTGGCATTGCAGACAGAGCAAGGAAGCTTGGCGATGTACAACCGCCATGATGAGACGGTTGCTGTGATGGATTTGGGCTTTAAAAACCAAATTCGCGAAGCGAATACGACAGGGATTGTACAGCATTATAAAGTATGGGTGGAGCCGGGGCAAAACTGGCATACGCCCACTGTTGTAATACAGGCGGGTGGGGAGTATAAACAATCCATTGAAGACTACCGAAACGCCAATCGTCTGGAACAGTATCGTTCCTTGTCAGATAAGCTGGGGGATGATCGTGAGCAGTACTATGCGGCACCGTTTTACAAACTTGATATTTCCGCGATTGGGCGGGAAAGCTGGTCCTCCTTGACATCAGCATGGATCGATTCCCTGCCGCAGACCGGTGTCATTCATCTGGTTGGCTTTCAACGAGGCGGGCATGATGAGAATTATCCGAACTTTATCCCGCCCGATCCGAAATGGGGCGGTGAAGAGCAGTTCCGTCACTTTGTCGATTATGCCAAGAGCAAGGGCAATCTTGTTATACCCTACACCAATTTCTCCTGGTGGGGCAATCATTCTCCTACGCTTGAGCAATTGCCTGGAGGGGTAACCTTGCAGGATATCGTGGTGAAGCAGGAGGACGGTAGCATGCTGGATGAACAATATGGATCGCATAGCGGCTATGTTGTGAATCCGAATCATCCCTTTGTGCGGGAACGGATTTCACAGGAGCATCAGAAGCTGCTGGAGGCGGGGTTCAATGGCATCTTTGAGGATCAGTGGGGCATTCGCAACACCCCGTTTGTGTTCAACAAAGAGCTTCCAGAGCGGGCGGATTACTCCAATGCGTACATTGAAGGGATGCGCGACTATATCGGGAACATTCAGCACAGCCTCTATATCGAAGATGGATTTGATATACTGGCGGACGATACTACCGGCTTCATGGGCTCGACACTGCTGTGGAATAAACTGGGCTATCGCCCGAAAACCGCAATTTACTCCCAATACTATCCGATGATCGGAATGCTCGTCCGTGACAAAGTGATGCTGTTCCAGCATGACCTGGCAGCGGAGACGATGACATCGAGCAAGGAGATGCTGCGCTGGAACATGGCGATGGGCTACAACCTTAGCGCAGATTTGGTGCAAGGGGCGGCGAACCCGTGGGTCAATGTTGCCGGCGTCTACCAGAAACAGCTGTTGGCTAATTATGCAGATCAACGGGTCAAGGACTTTAGCTGGGTAGATGACAGGCAATCGTCGACGGTAATGGGCGACGTCGAAGTGACTGCCAACTGGGATGATCAGGAGGTGCTGGCGCTTCCGGATGGGTTCGTCATTGCCGGTGGAGGCGTTCAGGCGGTCTCCGGCGATGGGAAGCTGCGCGGAGGTATTTATACGAGCTATAACGGCAGGGAACTAGAGCATGGCGAACATTATTTAATTGAAATCCGGGATGCGGATCAGATTCGAATTTATCAGCCGATGGGTGCCGATACAACGCTTGCCGTTCGTAAAGGAGAAAAGTGGAAACATGCTGTCGCGGCTGCGTATCGCCATGACGGCACATTGCTGGCTGAGCTTCCGGTGGAGGAACAGGATGATTTGATATTAGTCGATTACATTGCCGATATGGCATTTGAGCAAACGGGCTATCTTGTTATTGAACGTTCCGATACCCGAAGTGCAGTCAAGGAGGTACCGTTTGCGAAGCAAGTCCCTGTGCACAATGTGGCGCTCAATCAGGACGTAAGCACATCCAGCGAGACGAGCGGGGAGTTTCCTGGCAAGTTGGCTGTAGATGGCGATCCTTATACGTATTGGGAAAGCGAAGCGAAGAAATTCCCGCAATTTATAACTGTCGATCTGGGCCAGGAGACCAAGATTCGCCAAGCAGCGCTGCAACTGCCGCCGATCGATGCATGGGATAAGCGCGAGCAGGAGATCGAAGTTTTGACGAGCACAGATGGCAGCTCGTTCAAGACGCTGCTCCCGCCAACAAATTATACGTTTGATCCGAAGCTGGAGAACAGGGTGGAAATTCCGCTGCCGGAGACCAATGCGCGCTATGTCAAACTGGTCATCACGAACAATACCGGCTGGCCAGCCGCGCAGCTCTCGGAATTTGAAGTGTCCGAATAGCAATGGCAGTCAGCCTGCTCCGGGCTATGCTGCTCCGCTGCCTGGTATAGAAAAAGTCCCGCTGCAAGCAGCAGCGGGACTTTAGTTGCTATGGATATGCGGCTTAGCCACAGAAGGCTGTTAAGCTGGAGCATGAGGTCTACTCCACATCAAGAGCGGAATGACGCTTACGCACCATCAAAAGTAACCTTGATTTGCATGAGCTCGGAACGGCTGCCAATGCGAATTGGCGGCCCCCAGAAGCCGTAGCCGGAAGAAACTATCGAATGAAACTCCCCTTTTTGCAAGTGACCCCAATCATTTTCATATATCATTCTCGTGATCAAATGTCCGGGAGCGATTTGTCCCCGGTGGGTATGCCCTGAAACCATCAGGTCAACGCCTTGCTCCTGTGCGATGCCCAAGTCATACGGCTGATGATCAAGAAGAATGACCGGCTTGGACAAATCGAGCCCATTCATTAGTTCCGCTACTTCGGCGCGATCGGAATCTGTCCGGTCTTTTCTGCCTACCAGGAAAAATTCCTCGTTAATCTCGATCGTTTCGTCATAGAGCACATGCATATTGCTTTGTTCAAGCGCTTCGATCAATTCCTGCATTTTGCCATCATGCTTGTCATGATTGCCAAGCGAGGCGAACACTCCATAGGGGGCTCGCACATCGGTCAGAATGCGATCGATGCCTTTATTTAAGTAGATGGAAAGATCATCATCAATGATATCACCCGGGAATAGAACGATGTCCGGGTTCAAGGCATTAATTTCCTTGACCATGCGCTCGGCATGCTTTTTGCCGGAGAGCAATCCGAAGTGCATGTCCGATACCATGACAATATTTAGTGAATCGGTACTAGGCACTGTTTTGTTGATTTGAATATCATATGTACGGACAACAGGACTGTAGGCGTTAAATGAGCCATACGCAATTAAGGCAAAGAAGGACAAGAGCGTGATCGATCCAATCCATTTGTTGACCCGATGCCGCGGCAGGGAGGTCAGACGGGTCAGCCAGATTGTAAGGTGAGCAATTGGCAAAATCATGAGCAGGAGTGAAAAGGCTGCCATCCAGTACGCGCCAACGATGCCAAGGAACGAGATGCCGCCAAAAACTCGGCTTAAAATGAAGGAAGTTGCAATGAATACGAGGCTTATAATATAAAGAAATTTGAACCGCAGCGAAACAGCGGGCTTCATCCAGCTCCAGCCGCTCCAGCCAATATAAAAAACCAGCAGGGCATAAATCAGCAAGGCCCCAATGCCAATGAGTACAAACATATAAGTCTCCTTTCGTTCAAATACAGGAGTTGACCGGCGGAAGGCCACAAACATCCTTGTATTCCCTGCTCAGCATTAGCTGTTTTATCCAGAAGACGGCGAAGTTGATTTGTTACGCTTTCACAAGGGCTGGGGCCAGCAGCAAGCAACGGCTGCCGGACCCTTTAACACGAACTGGATCTTGTTATTTCTGGCTTGTTACCGAATATTCTTCCGAGCATTCGGATGAACAGAAGCCATGGTGAGTTTGTTCACATTCGTCACAAACAATGTGTTGAAGGTGGCAGAGATCATTGACACAATTGCGGTAGTATTCGGCTTCGGTGCCGCAATGAAAGCATTTGCCGACAACCACATGTTCGGTCTGGTTAATCGGAACTGAAATGCGCTCATCGAACACATAGCATTTGCCATCGAACAATTTCCCTTGTGCGACAGGGTCTTTGCCGTAAGTAACGATGCCGCCATCAAGCTGATATACTTCCTGGAAGCCTTCGTTCAGCAAAAAGCCGCTCAGTTTCTCACAGCGAATTCCGCCGGTGCAATAGGTCAAGATCGGCTTGTCCTTGTGCTCCTGCATGTTATCCCGAATCCACTCGGGAAACTCGCGGAAGGATTCTACATCAGGGCGAATGGCATTGCGGAAATGACCAATATCATATTCATAATCATTACGGCCGTCGAGGATGATGACATCATCCCGCTGTATGAAATTGTGAAATTTCTCTGGTGACAGGCGTTCGCCACTCAGCTTATTCGGATCTAGCGGCTGGTCATAGCGGAAGGTGACCAATTCCTGCTTGTAGCGGACAAAGAGCTTTTTGAAAGCATGCTCTTCGACTTCATCAATTTTAAAGACCATGTCTTTAAATTCCGGAATCGCATGCATCGTTTTGATATATTGCTCCGTTTGTTCAATGGTGCCCGACAATGTTCCGTTGATGCCTTCGTCAGCAATCAGAATGCGGCCTTTAATGCCAAGGGCTTTGCAATATTCCAGATGCTCATGCGCGAATTGCTCAGCATCCTGGAGTTTGACGAATTTATAATAAAGCAGAACAGCATAGGCTGGTTGTGGTTGTGTTTTCATTCCATTCACCTTTTCATTTTCATAGTCGCCGGTTCATTGTATTGCCTGCTCGCGCGAAAGCAATAAATCGCCGACATACAATTATACCAAAAAAATGGGGTAATTAAAAGGGAAAGAAGCAGTTGGAAAACAACCGCCAGCAATACCAGCAATACCATGATCGCAGAAAGAGAACAGGGGCTAGCCGGATATTGCCGGCTGCCCCCTTGTATGCACATATTTTAGTAGTGGTAGGTTGGATACTGCGGAACATAATATTGCTGCTGAGGATAGTGGGGATTGTGAGGGATGTCCGGCGAATTTTGTTGGTAGGACGGGGACGGTTGCTGTGCAGGATGTCCCGGCTGCGCTTGCTGGATGTGACGCGGATGGTGCGTATGGTGGTGGGCAGCCTGCGCTCCGCCCGTTGATTTATTGTGGCAATTGCTTGGCGGTCCGATGAGAACGGTGTTGGTGAGCGGGGCCAGTGTATCAACCACTTTCGCTTCATTCAGACAGTACGTATGTGCAAGTACATTCGGCGGCGTCAACCGTAAAATATCCGAACCGAGGATCGTCTCGGGAATCGGCGCATCGAATATCGCTAACAGGTGGGTATTATCGACGGAAGCAATCTCGTAGTGCCACCATCCTTGGGGGATATTCACAACCTGGCCCGGCTGAATCGGGAAGTGGAGCAGCTCGTTGGTAAAGGGATTGATCAAAGATACGACAGCCGATCCAGAGATACAGTACACAAGCTCTGAAGCATTTTGATGGTAATGGGGTTCGACGACATTGCCCGTACTGAGAAAAATATCGAGCAGTGACAAGTTTTGCAGGGTGTTGACCTGTTTGTAAGACAGTTCATTAATGTAGTTGTGCGCATCTTTTCTAAACAAAAGATTGTTGCTCAAATCATAGGTGAATTGTGTCGTCGGGGATGTATAATCCAAATACAAAGTCATTTCAAATCCTGCCTCTCTTTATTATGATAAGCGGGTGGAGCATTGAACGCTTATCACTTGTTGAAATACGGCTCAGCCGTTGATGCTTGATAGTTTAAACTATGCGCTTGCCTAGAAGGACGTTCGCCCATTTCCTTCGCGTTGGTACCGGGCAAGGTGCCCGGTTTATCGCAAAAAAACAGACAGCCCATCTTATAGTGTGTAGGGCATCTTCATCCATTTAGTGACGGCTCAAAGCCAAAATTAGCAGTTGACGAATGCGAGCGAGCGGGGGATCGTGCGCTAACGCTTGCCACAGCGCTTAAATGGCCTCAAATGACCCTTTTTCAAATCTAACGCTTCCCACAGCGCTTATTCACCCCATAGACGGCTAAAATCGGGCGATTTTCTAGAAATAGCGTGGCTCAGTTTCGTTACAATTATGATGGAGCTGAATTTCCCTGAATAGCGCCGCTCATCAGCGTTAGAATTCCGCATGGCCCCTTTGCTTTGATCGCAGATCAGGAGGCGGGTGGGGAAATAGCAGGCACACCCAGATTCAAGGGCGGCATTAGGTGTAAAGGTCAATCCAAAAAAACAAGCTGCTCCCCGTCATTAAGGACGAGGAGCAGCTTGTTTATGTCTGCGGTCAATTCTTTGTGCCTATACCATGACGGATGCTGGAAACAAGCCATGTTAGCAGGGGCACGCCGCCCAGCATGATAATATAATAGAACGTGTTGGGCGCGATGGCAGAGGAGTAGCTGGCGATGGAAGGTAATGACCAGAGCGAAAAGACGACAATGAGTATACCGATAGGCATAACAAGCATGCGGTAATCGCTCAGATTCAGCCATTGGGCGGTACCAAGCGCCAGGATATAGTAAGTGGTGCTTAAACGGACAAACAGGCTGAAAACCCAGATTGCCATAACAATTGATTGCAGATGCTCGAAAAACCCTGCAATTTGAATATAACGGCTGAGGTTCATGAATGAAAAGTTGTACTGTGCCGTCACCTCGCCAAGCACCATAACGGTGCAAACATGGCCAATTAGCATGACTATAACGAGCGCCGTAAGTGAATACAGGCTCCAACGCAATGACCGCTTGCCATCTGCAACATACGGCAGATAAAAAGAAGTCACTGAATAAAGCAGAAACCACTGCTGCAGAATTAACGCCCCCTTGATGGGCGGGAGCGGGCCATTCTCCATTACCGGCAGCAGCTCTTTGACATTAAAGTCGGGAATAAGCGGCACGATAATAAACATCAGCAGAACAAGGACAATCGGGGTAAACAGTTGGGGGAATCTCCCGATAATCTCTACGCCTCCCCGGACTGCGCAGGCGCTCGTAAAAATAATAACAGCAGCAAGGACGATCAGCGGCGTGCGGGGAAAAAAACCGACAGCCATAAATTCGCTGAATTGGCGAACGACAACCCCTGTCGTGTGCAGCGTGAAAAGTAGAAAGAGCAGGCCGATTATTTTGCCAATGACCTTGCCATACACCTTAGTGCTATACTCAATAAAGGTCATGCCAGGGTATTTGCGATGGAGCGCATGGACGATTAGAATAATTCCATAAGCGGGCAGGGAGCCGATCAGGGAAGAGATCCAAATATCTCTGTAGGCAACACTGTAAATGGGAGATGGCGCAGTCAGAATTCCTGTCGTCAAAATACTGAGAAAGAACAATAAGCCCAACTGTGACGAAGAGATGACGCCTTTCTCAAGACGATTTGGCGCGGTGCTGCTGTTCATGGCTTCAACCATTTGCCAAGCGGCTGGAATAGCTCTTTGGTCAAGTCATTCGGTCCTGGCAGCGTAGGATGATGAAACACCAGAATGCCGAGCAGCCAGCCTGTGCTTGTCAGCACCCAAAATGTCGTCCGCATTTTGAGTGACGAACGCTGCAGTGCATGAATATGAAGCGCCGATAGACCAACAATGATCAGTGTCCACAAAATGTACCCGATTATTTTCATCAACGGTTCTCCTTCAGTCGGTTTTAGCGCTTTTGTTGGTTAAGCCGGAATGATTGATTAGAAGATCCGTTTCGACCTGTACGGCTACTTTGGGGAACAATTGATCCCAGTTCGCTTTGTTTTTATTCCAGATCTTCGGATACTGACGCCGGAAAGCGGAGGAAAACCCGAGGAAATCGGTGTTCCAACGTTGTTGAGCAGGATGAACGACGCCCATAATCCGTTCCGCAATATGTTCGCCGGCCATAACCTGCAATTGCCTCATATGTTCCGGTTTTGTAACGTTCAGCTTTGAGTTGTTTTCAAGTACGATGCCGGTTGCCGTTGTTTTGATGTTCATCTGCCATTCATTTCCTACAATCTTTGGCTCCATTGCTGTATTGATGTGTCGAAAGTAAATCGATATCGTTTCATTTTTGGCTTTGCTGTCCGGTGTCAGCGTAATGGTGGCTTTATCCATCTTGTTGGTCACCCAGCGGATGCCGCGTGTCTGACTTTTGCTAGCAACCCCAATGAGCCGCGTATTTTTTAAAATAGCGGTACCAATAATATTCGGGAATTCCTCTCCGCTTTCCAAGGTCATTTCGACGATGGGGAGGATGGATGCGCCGGAAGGGTTAATGGTCATTTTAAACAAATCGAGCAGCGTAACTTGCAAGCTGTTATCCAGATTGCCGATTTCCTGCAGCATTACCGAACTGTCTCGCTCAACAGCCGGTTTCCAATGCAGCAGCTTCTCAAGATCGCCACGGCAAATAAAGACATTGATCCGCTCTGGAGGCTCGGGATGACGGGTCATAAAGTCCAGCGGCTCCTGAATACCGCTGCGCGCAAGCGCTTCGCTCATTAGGAAAATCTGACTATGTCCCCAGAACAAATGACGGGGAGTTGACTCCTGAAGTCTGGAAGCAGCGTCGGTCATATTCTGGCCTTGAATTTTTCTTGCGATGGAAGAGCCGCCGCCACTGCTTCGACCTCCGCCTTCGGAATCAACAGGTGTATAAAATTGCAAAATCAGCTCAAGTTCATTCGATTCTGGTGTTCTGCCAACCCCGATACCGGTAATGATCGCCAAGTCATTGATTTCCTTACGGTCCCAGCAGCCAGTGAGCAGACAGGCTATCAATATAAAAACCAGCCAACGCTTGTATTGCATCAATGCAGCCTCCCTCTGGACTTGCCTTGCATTTGTTCGGAGGCTCTGCGTCTGTTTCTGGAGCCTGTCAAATGCGGGCGCATGATCATCTGCCACCTTGGCGCCCGCACAAGCGTATCCTTCCACTCTTGATTCATCATGGGAGCGACCGGAGAAAGGTACGGTACCCCAAAGGAGCGAAGCGTCAGGAGATGGGTAAGGATGAGAATAATGGCGACCATCAAACCGTATAGGCCAAGAATGCCAGAGCAAATCATGATGGGGAAACGAAGCAAGCGAATCGCCCCGCCAAGTGCAAAATTCGGCACCATAAAGGACGCTATTCCAGTAATTGCGACGACCATCACCATGGGCGAGGATACGATACCTGCGGCAATAGCCGCTTGGCCGATCACAAGCGCACCAACGATACTGACCGCAGAGCCCACTTGCTTGGGCAGCCGTATGCCGGCTTCGCGCAGCGCTTCAAATGTAATTTCCATGAGCAGTGCTTCGATCAACGCGGGGAAAGGAATATGCTCGCGGGATTCCGCAATTGTGAAGAGCAGCGTAGCCGGAATCATTTCCTGGTGATAAGAAAGGACAGCGACATAGATCGAAGGAACCGTCAGGGCAATTGCAACGAATAAATAGCGCAGCCAGCGGATGGCTGTAGCAAGTGCTGCCCGTTCATAATAATCTTCAGGCGATTGCAGCAGGCTGAACATTGAAATCGGCGCAATGAGGGCAAATGGCGAGCCATCGACTAATACGACAAAACGGCCTTCCAGCAAGCTGGCGTTAACGACATCCGGCCGCTCGGTTGCCATAAGCTGCGGGAACGGGGAATAGGGAGCATCCTCCAGCATTTCTTCAACGACTGAACTATCGAGCAAGCCATCAATTTTGATCCGGGATAATCGCTCTCTTGCCTCTTTAATTAAATCCTCATCTGCTATTCCCTCCATATATACCAAAGCCACCGGCGTATGGGTATGACGGCCGAAACGCATCATTTCCATTTTCAACAGAGGGGATCTCAGACGTCGACGGAGCAGTGAACAGTTGATCATCAGAGCCTCGACAAAACCTTCACGAGGTCCGCGAACGACTGTTTCCGCAGATGGCTCCTCAATGCCGCGTGTCTCCATCCCTGCCAGAGAGACAACGAGTCCCTGTTCCGCACCAGCGATTAATATTAACGGATTGCCCGATGCAATCGATATGGCAGCATCTTCAAAACAGCACTCAGTATGGATGGATGAAATAGCAAGTTGGCTGCGCAAGTCCTCCGCAGATGGAACCAGACCGGTCATGCGATTCAGTCTGTCTATTACAAGTTCGTCCAGCTCGCTCATATTGCACATCCCATTGGCATAAACCACTGCGAAGCGAGGCGATTCGGGTCCGGGGATCTCACGAAAGACGATATCGTCGCAGTTCTCGAATCGCTGCTGCAATTCCTGTACATTGGCTTGCAAGCTAGTGCTCATGTTATCCTGGGAAAGCGGCTGCGGCTGCGGGGAAGGGGATGAATGCGACTGATGCGAACGAGTAGAATTCGAACTCGAACGAATAGAATCCGAACTCGAACTAGTATGATCCATGGCTGGCTCTCCCTCTCTGAATTTTCCTTATTGTTTCCTGCGGGACTGGAAAATAATCCTGTGCGATGTTTATTTGTATAAGAAATGAAAAGAAAAAGTGCATTGAACAACGCGGTCAGCTGCGGTACGATTGTCAATGAAAAGTGAGAATGAGAATCAATTACAATGTACAGGAGTGGGGATCAGCATGAAATTTGCAATTCGAACAGGAAAACAAGCCGTCATAATGGCAATACTGCTGGCTGTTATGGTTGGCTTGGCAGCTTGCGGGACAGATTCAGACAAGAAAGAACAAGCGCCAGCTGGTGAGAATACAACGAATGGTGCCCAAGGCACGGAAGATGCTGCCAAGGGAGAGAATGAAACAGCCGCAACAGGAGATTCAGCTAAAGATGATGAAGCGGCGGGGCAAAGTGAAACAAGGATCGTAAAGGATGAATTCGGCGACGTGGAAATCCCGGCCCATCCAAAGCGGGTAGCGGCGATCTATTTGGAAGATTATTTGAAAGCCCTTGAAGTGACTCCGATTGTCCAATGGTATCATCCTGCGTGGGGAATTCAGGACTATCTTGGACTGGATGTTCCACAGTTCGATATATCAGGAAGTCTGGAAGCATTGCTGGAGCAAGAGCCGGACCTGATCATTGTGGATGGGGTGGTCGATGCGGCCAAATATGAGCAGTATTCGAAGATTGCGCCGACTTACCGTCTGCCGGAAGCGATTTTGCAAGACTCTACGGAAATTTTGAAGACGGTGGCCAATGTGCTCGGCGTTCCTGAGAAAGCAGAAAAAGTGGTTGCTGCTTATGAGCAGAAGGTGGCAGATGCCAAAGTCAAACTTTCGCAAGCGATTGGCAAGGAAACCGTCGCAGTAATTCGGATCGAAGCCGGAGAAAAGACATTTGCACTGTTTGGAATTAAAAACCGTTATACAGGGGTTATCTATAACAAGTTCGGGCTTGAGCCCTTTCCGATGGCACGGGATATGGAAGCCTATCATGAGGTGATCTCGGAAGAAATCATTCCGGAACTGGATGCTGACCATATTATTATTTTCCCTTCCAATGGCGAGTGGGACTCTGAGGAGAACAAGGATGCGATTGCTGAGATGCTGGATAATCCGCTATGGAAGTCCTTGCCTGCGGTGAAAAACGACCAAGTGTACCGGATGGACCGTTCCCATTGGCAATCAGGCGCAATAACCGCTAATTCTATGAAACTGGATGATCTTCTGGAGGCACTTGTAAAGTAAGAGAAAAGGGCTTGTCAACAATAGTTGATGAGTCCTCTTTTTTGCTTTAAACTATGAAAATGAAAACTATTCTCATGAATGGGGAGGGGACGGAGTATGACAGGACAAATGGTTCAGTCAAATAATCAATCAAGTAATCGTCATTTGCAATATTATACGATGCTCGATATGGAATATAAAAATTATGGCCCTCACTGGAAAAATCCGACGCAGATGTTTTATGATTATACATTAATTGTGGTAACGAGTGGCAAAGGAAGGTTAGTGATTGAGGGTACCGGGTTCCAAATGGAGCGGGGAAGCTGCTTTCTGGTAACGCCGGGAATTTCTCACGGCTTGGAAATTGGCCAGGAGGGGATGGTTTACTACCAACTCACCTTTGAAGTGCTGGAGCGGAATCTAACAACCAACAAGCAGTTGAAGACCGCAGACACCAGCAGCAGTTTGCCGAACGCCGGGCCCATCTGCTGCCATCCCTTCTCCCAATGCATACTGTTGTTGGAGACGATCTTTCAGCAGCGCAATGTGAGCGGGGATTTGGCGGCATTATCCAATCACATTCGGTTCCAGGAACTGCTGCTGTTTCTTCTGCAGCAAAATCAGTCCAGCGATCATGACAATAAGCTCCGCAAAGTGGTGGAGCAATCGATCGACTATGTGAAGAGGCATTACCAGGAAGCGATTTCCGTGGAGCATCTGGCAGAGATGATCGACATCAGCCGTCCGCGCTATACCCAGCTTTTCAAAGAAATTACGGGACAACTGCCACTGGAGTTTTTGAATGGCATACGCATCGATCAGGCGCAGCAGCTCCTCCTGATGACCGATGACAAGCTGCACGATATCGCACAGGCAGTCGGATTCAGCAATGAATACTACTTCAACAGACGGTTCCGTCAAACTGTTGGAACTTCGCCAGGGCAATATCGACGGCAGCATCAGGGCTCGCTGCGCGTATTCGCCCCGTTTCTGGAAGATTACATGCTGGCGCTCGGGATTACGCCTGTCGTGCAATTTTCGCACAGTTCTTGGGGGAAACAAGATTATTTGGGGCTGGATTATACCCCTGAATTCGATATTTCCCATCGAGACTGGGATGCGCTTAGCCAGCATAGCCCCAACTTCATTATGCTGGATAACGGCTATCAGCGCTGGTGTCTTAATGAATGTCACCAGGTCGCCCCTACATTCAAGCTGTCCTATCTTGGGGAAGACTGGCGCAGGACGCTGACGACGATCGCTTCCATCTTCGGCAGAACGGACAAAGTGCAGGCTGTTATTCATGATTATGAGCAGAAAGCACTGAAAGCCAAGGAACGCCTCCAGCGTTCCCTGAATGGGCAGTCGGTAGCATGCCTGCGTATATCGGATTGCTCTGTCAGCTTGTATGGCGGAATGGAGCATGGGTATACCGGACCGGTGCTGTATAAGGATTTGGGTCTCAACCAGCCGCTTCTTGTACATCAGCTTGCGCAGGACGAGCGGCGGGTGACGTTGAGTCTGGATTCGCTCGCCCGGCTTGACGCGGATCATCTGTTCATTACGTTTGATAAACTGGAGGGCGAGGGTCGTGAATTGCTCCAGACCGAGCTGTGGCGCAGCCTTCCGGCAGTGCGCAATCAACATGTTTACGAGGTCGATTTCATGGCGTGGATGAACTACGGGGTACTGTCTCACAGCCGCAAAATCGACGATGTGCTTCAGGCACTGGCCTGACGATAAAAAAACCAGACCCCGCATTGTTGCAGGGTCTGGCATAGGGTGCTGCTATTCGATCCGTTTCGTTTAGAAAGCTGACGGATGCACTGCGCCTGCTAGCGATCTTCTGCTGCAGGTTTGTCGGATTCCCTGGCAAACTTGGCTTCGAGCTTGCGGATCACGATTAATGAGACGACGATAAACAAGACAATATAAACCAGCAGCAGCGGATTGTCAGCATAGCGCGTCAGGTCATAGCCGATGTATGATACTGTGAAGATCATGATCGCCTTGCCTGCGGTGACAGCCAGCGCAAAGGAGCGAAAGCGCATGCCTGCCAGTGCCGCGGCGATGTTGACTGCGACAAACGGGCCGACTGGGAACAGGCTGAGCACGAATACATAGCTGAACGCATTGCGGCGCACCCACAGCATGCCCTTGCGAATTTTGGGCTTGTTGGTCCAGCGCATCAGCAACCGGTGCGATGAAATGCGGCTGACCAGGAAGAACGTCAGCAGGCAGCCGGCTACCATACCGATCCAGGAATAAAGAAAACCAAACCAAAGTCCATATACGAGTGCGTTGACGCCTACAATAAGAAGTGTTGGCAACGGAGGCACAAAGGATTTCAAAAATGTCAGCATGATGCCGGGCAGCGGGCCGTAGGAGCGATATTGCTCCAGCCATTCCATCAGCTGTTCTTCCGTTAAAGATGAGATGAGATCTGCGATCCCCATTGCGATTCGTTCCCCCAAGCATTAGCTTTCTTGTCGCTATTGTACCTCATCCATCGTAAAGGAAGATATAAGCTGTGACAAGCCTTTCGTGACAAGATGGCAAATTATTAGCTCAATTTATTTGTTGACAATCAGTTGGAGATTGCTATAATTCTACTAACAGGAGATGATCAGATGAATTCGAAGATTTCATTCCAGACACTCAACCGTCCCAAGCTGGTAGACGATATCGTTGCCCAACTGCAGACGAAAATTTCAGGCGGTGATATTAAGCCAGGCGAGAAGATTCCAACCGAGCCTGAATTGATGGAACAATTCGGGGTAGGGCGTTCCACCGTACGCGAGGCGGTGCGTGTGTTGGTGCATGCAGGGCTGCTGGAGAAGAAACAAGGTTTCGGAACCTATCTGAAGACCGATCCGGTTATTCAGGAGCCGCTGATGCATCGGCTGCAGCGCGCTGAAATATTGGAAGTATATGAGGTAAGGAGAGGGCTGGAGCTGGAGATTTCAAGGCTTGCCGCAGAGCGCCGGGACGACAAGGATCTTGAAGCGATGCGGGAGCATTTGGATATTCGCAATGCAGCATTGCAAGCCGGCAATGTCGAAGCGTATCTGAATGCGGATATTGCGTTCCACCTGGCCGTTGCTGTGGCCAGCAAGAACAGTATATTTATTGATCTGTACCGGACCTTTTCGACTGTCGTGCATGAGACACTGCATAAGTTGGCTAGAAATTTCCAGGATCATAATCGGAATGTTGCGCAGCATGAGAATTTGTATCTGGCGATCAAAAGGCAGGATGCCCAGTCAGCGATCCACTGGACGAGTGAAAATCTTAATCAGACGGTAGCCGATCTTGAAACCTATCAGCAGCAATAATCCGAAGATGCTTGGCGTGAACGGCTTCACTGTCCTGTGAACAGAGGAGCGTTCGTTTACGCATTTCCGCATCAGCGATTGTTTGACATACAGAGTAGGTTATTTTTTTAATATTAAACATCTGATGATTAGATGAACATATGTAGAAAGAGGCCAATAATTTATGAAGACATCAGCCGCCGGGCAAGCAAACACGGTTTACAGCATTTTATTTTCCATCAGTCTTGTTCATTTATTAAATGATTCAATTCAATCCGTTATTCCCGCCATCTTTCCGATTTTACATGAATCATTGCAACTGAGTTTTGCTCAGATTGGCTGGATTGGCTTTACGCTCAATGTCACGGCATCCATGTTCCAGCCATTGATCGGACTTTACACCGACTCCAGACCCAAGCCATGGCTGCTTCCATCCGGCGTTGTCTTTTCTCTGTTTGGTATGGTGGTGCTTGCTTTTGCCGGCAGCTTTACGGAAGTTATTGTTGCCGTCGTTCTGATCGGGCTTGGCTCATCCGTGCTTCATCCGGAAGCTTCGCGTGTCGCCTATCTGGCAGCAGGACCGCGGAGGGGGCTGGCGCAGTCGATCTTCCAGACAGGCGGCAACATTGGGCAGGCGCTTGCACCGGTCTTTACCGCATTGATTTTCGTTCCGCTCGGCCAATTCGGGATTATCTGGTTCACGTTTGCCGCCGCTGCAGCCATTGTAGTTCAAATTATGGTTGCAAAATGGTATAAAGGATATATTCAGCGTCAGTCGGTAGTCAAGAAGACAGTAGTCGTCAAACGGAGGCTGCCTGGCAAAATCATCGGCTATTCGATTACGATTCTGATCATGCTGCTCTTTTCCAAATTTGTATATGTGGCAAGCATGACTGGATTTTACGCTTTTTATTTGATCGACCATTTTCAAATTTCTACGGAGTATGCCCAGGTATTTATTTTTGCCTTGCTTGCTGCCGGGGCGGTCGGAACCTTTCTGGGCGGGCCGATGGCTGACCGGTTCGGACGGCGCAATATGATCTGGTTTTCAATTCTTGGCACGGCGCCGTTCTCACTGCTGCTGCCGTATACCAATCTGTTCTGGTCAGCCGTGCTCTGCGTCATCATCGGATTTATATTGTTGTCAGGTTTTTCCGTCATTATTGTATATGCCCAGGAGTTGCTGCCTGGCAAGGTGGGCACGGTATCAGGATTGTTCTTTGGCTTGGCGTTCGGGCTCGGAGGAATCGGCTCGGCGGTGTTGGGCACGCTGGCGGACTATACGAGCATTTCATTTGTTATCCAGTTGTGCGCGTACTTGCCGCTGCTCGGCTTGCTCGCCGTATTTCTCCCGACCGACAACAAGCTTAATCTGACTGAAGCGGGGATGACTGCGAAGGCTCAGGGAGCTTAACCAGAGACAAGCAACCTGATCGATTAATAATCAAAACGTCATAGGAGTGAGTTGCCAGATGAAAGATAGCAGCCGATACGTAATTGAACTAGAGGATATCGCATGGCAGCGCGATCAAAAGACGGTGCTGCAGCAGGTGGACTGGCGGGTTGGCGCCGGAGAGCACTGGGCGGTGCTTGGCTTGAACGGCTCAGGTAAAACGACCATTTTGAATATGATTAACGGTTATATTTGGCCAACCAGAGGCAAGGTTTCGGTGCTTGGCCATCCGTTCGGCACCGTCGATCTCCGGGAATTGCGCAAGTCGATCGGCTGGGTCAGTTCCTCGCTGCAGGAGAAGTTTTACCCGAACGACCGCGCTCAAAATATCGTGATCAGTGGCAAACATGCTTCGATCGGTCTGTATGAAAAAACGAGCGGGGACGATCTGGAGCAGGCAGTACAGCTGATGCAGGACTTGGGCTGCCCGCATTTGTACGACCGAACGTACCAGACTTGTTCGCAAGGGGAAAAGCAAAAGCTGCTGATTGCACGCGCCCTGATGGCTGCACCGAAGCTGCTTATTCTTGACGAAGCATGCAACGGATTGGATTTTCTCGCGCGGGAAGCGCTGCTGGCCAGCATTGAATCGCTCGCTGCGAAGCCGGATGCGCCAACACTGTTGTTTGTCACGCACCATATTGAAGAGATCTCTCCGGTCTTCACTCACTCGCTGCTCGTTCGCCGCGGTACGATCTTTGCTAAAGGGGAGTCGGAGAATGTGCTGACCAGTCAGACACTATCGAGCTTCTTCGAGCGTCCGGTGCAGGTTAGCCATCATAAAGGCAGGCTCGGCCTTGTAATTTCCTAATTGTCCCCTTTCGGTTATAATGGTAGCAGTGCAAGCAAGATTAGAAATGTCGGGGGTTGGCAATGAAACGTTGGCAAAGTGCTTTTAGTATGCTGCTCATGGTTATTATGCTGGCAGGCTGCTCCAGCGGAAATGCTCATCTTACTATCCAGATGGATGGCACTGCAGATTTGAATCTTACTATGTTTATTAAAAAAAGTGCACAGCGATTGATCAGCGGCCAACTCGATTTGGCATTCGAGAAGCTGGCCCAGTTGAGCAAAGCAGAGTACCGGATTCACAAAGATGCGTCCGGGACGGAATATAAGATGTTCAAACATTTCGACGCTCTTGACCAGCAAAACTTGAAGCAGCTTCTGGGGGACGGTCAGAGTCTCACCACAATTGAGCACTTTTTCTATACACGTTATCAATTTAAAGGGCAATACGATATGAGCCAGTTGGCTGGATGGCTGACCAAAACAACGAATGCGGTCGGTTTGCCTACTTCGCTGGTAGAACTGGCTGCCGGGCAGCTTGAGTTTGAGTTTATGCTCACGATGCCGGTCAAACTGCCGATGACGCATAATGCGGACCGGGTGGACGGGAAGACCTTATCCTGGGACGTGTCATTTACAGAGCCGAATGTTATCGAGCTTGATGTCAGTGTGCCGAATGTGAAAAATATTGTAATGACGGCAGTCACGTTACTCCTTGTTCTGAGCGCATTAATCATTTATATGGTTGTCCGCCGCGGCCGAATTCGCCGTGCAGCTGGATGACAGAACGAAAGAAACCATTGGAACAGGTCATTGCAGACTGATCATCCGATGGTTTTTTTATTGATGATGTACTGCAAACCGTCAGTCTGGGGAGCTTTGTGTTGATGCATGCATGACAGTTTCATAGGCAGAATTGCCTGGTTTCACTCGTCCTCTGGGCGGGGTATATGACAAATGTCATGCCTCCCGCATTGACGTTTATGACTACAAGAAAGCGTCATTATTTTCTATGATAGAAGTATAGAAAAAACTGACGACGAATTCCGAGTAGTCATGTCCGTCATATAATGAGGAGGAAATCCGTGCAATGACACGTGCGAAACAAGCCAGCCTGAGAAAAGACGTCGCCCCTTATGAGAAAACCGATTTGAAGTCGAGCATTAGACAACTGATTAATACGGTAGGTCCCTTAATCATACTTTGGTATGCGGCCTATTTAAGTTTGTCGATCTCCTACTGGCTAACGCTTCCGATTGCCGTTGTAACTGCCGGATTTGTTATTCGCACATTCATTATTTTTCATGACTGCTGCCATCAATCCTTCTTCAAAAGCAAGCGGGCCAATGACATCGTCGGCACCATTGCCGGTGTCTTGACGCATGTGCCTTATATGCAGTGGAAATACACCCATTCGATGCATCATTCCACCAGTGGGAATTTGGATAAGCGAGGCATCGGCGACATTTGGGTGCTGACGGTGGATGAATATAAAGCGTCGACAAAATGGCGCCGCATCGCATATCGCATCTATCGCAATCCGGTTGTTATGTTCGGACTGGGTCCAATCGGTGTTTTCCTGATTGATTATCGTTTTAATCGCCGCGGCGCCAAGCGCAAGGAGCGTATGAATACGTATTTGACCAATATTTTGATTGTAGCGTTGTATGCTGTGCTGATCTGGGCTATCGGCTGGCAGTCATTTCTGCTCGTGCAGGGACCGGTATTTTTCATGTCGGGGCTGTTTGGCATCTGGTTGTTCTACGTTCAGCATCAATTTGAAGATTCCTACTATGAAACCGATGATGAGTGGAGCTACGTTAAGGCTGCTGTCGAAGGAAGCTCTTACTATAAATTGCCGAAGCCGCTGCAATGGATGACCGGGAATATCGGGTTTCATCATGTGCATCATTTGAGCCCTCGTGTACCAAACTATAACTTGGAAAAAGCGCATAATGCCGCTACGCCGCTGCAGAATGCGACCACGATTACTTTGCGTACGAGCTTGCAATCGCTGAAATTCCGCCTGTGGGATGAAGAGAACAAAGTTTTTGTTGGATTCAAGAAATTGGCGAAGAGAGCGGATAATAAAGCCGTTCATAACTCGGCTCCTATTTTGGAAACTGCCGAACAGGCAGCCGTTGAAACTGATTTTTCAAGAAAAGCAACCGCGGGAAGCGGCTAAATATGATAAAATAGCAAAAAAGCCAATGCAATGCCTGGTGAAATGAGGGAAGGAAAGCTCGATGAACAAATGGTACCAGATTTTTCAGAAGAGCACGGGACTCAGCGTTTATGTATGGGTTATGTTCTGTATCCTTCCTTTCTATTTTATTTTTAAATCGTCATCGACCTATGAGGTCGTGTCCGGCATAGTCATGATCATTCTGTTCTTCTTTTGCTACTTTCGTTCGTTCACATCGAAGGGGTGGCTGGTGTACTTTTGGACTGGCGTGCAAATCATCATTTCCATCGCGATGACACTGCTGTTCAGCTATGTTTATTTTGCGATTTTTCTGGCGTTTTTTATTGGCAACATTCAAAATAGAGCGGGATTCTTCACCTTGTATTCCATTCATTTGCTAAGTACGTTCATTACCGTCAATTACGGATTTGTGACGCAGAAGAAGCTGCTGTTTACGCAATTTCCATTTATTCTAATCAGCTTGATCGTGGTCATCTTGCTGCCGTTCAATACTTACAACCGCAACAAGCAGGGACAGCTTGAAGGACAGCTGGAAGACGCTAACAAACGAATTTCCGAGCTGGTCAAGCTGGAGGAGCGTCAGCGGATTGCCCGTGATTTGCATGATACGCTGGGACAGAAACTTTCCTTGATTGGACTCAAGAGCGACCTTGCAGGCAAGCTGATGCGCAAAAATCTGGCGCAGGCGCAGGCCGAAATTAACGATGTGCGGCAAACCGCGCGCAGCGCGCTCAAGGAAGTCCGGGAAATGGTAACTCAGATGCGCGGAACGAGGCTGGAAGATGAGGTATTCCGTGTCAAGCAAATAATGAAGGCAGCCGAAATCAACTTTGCTGTTGAAGGAAGTCCTGTCCTTAACAATACATCGCTCCTTACGGAAAATGTGCTTAGCATGTGTCTGAAGGAAGCGATCACGAACGTAGTCAAGCATAGCAGTGCGACACTATGCACGCTTACGATCGAATCGCTGCGCAGCGAGCTTGTGTTGAAAATTAAGGACAATGGAATTGGCATTGATGATCAAGTCAGCTGTTTTCGCGGCAATGGACTGAGCGGCATGAGGGAACGGATTGAATTTATGAATGGCAGTTTGGAGATTGTATCGAATAACGGAACAATGGTCATCATTAAAGTACCGAATGTGGTCAAACTTCCGGAAGAGGAGGCAGGCGTATGATTCGCATCGTTATTGCTGAAGATCAACGGATGCTGCTGGGCGCTTTGGCTTCACTGCTTGACCTGGAGGAAGATATGCAGGTCGTAGGCAGAGCCGGGAATGGCGAAGAAGCGCTCACTCTGGTTAATATGCACAAACCGGATATTTGTATTATGGATATTGAGATGCCGCTTAAGACTGGGCTTGATGTCGCCGAAGAACTGCGGGGACGGGATTGCAAAGTGCTGATTCTCACCACCTTTGCCCGCTCCGGCTATTTCGAGCGCGCGTTGAAGGCAGGCGTCAGCGGATATTTGCTTAAGGACAGTCCAAGCGAGGAATTGGCCGATTCGATCCGCAGTATTATGGCAGGCCGCCGGATCTATGCTTCGGAGCTTGTCGACGAAGCGTATGGGCAGGGGAACCCGCTCACCGAGCGGGAGAAGGAAGTGCTGGGACTGGTCGCTGACGGCAAGAATACGAAAGAAATCGCCAGCGAGCTGTTTATTACGACAGGCACAGTGCGCAACTATATATCTGTTATTCTTGACAAGCTTGGTGTGAGCAACAGGATTGAGGCGATTACACGTTTTAAGGAAAAAGGCTGGTTCAGGTGAATGGGGATAACCCATCTGCCTGAGCCAGCCTTTTTTAAAACGGCGAGCCGTTGGCGGCTGGCATGGGGCAGTGCTGGGATGCAGGGGTGCGGCATTGGGCAGGGGAGGAGCCGAAGGTCGCCGGATCGCGTGGAGTAGGGCAGAAGCGCGGGAGAGGCGAAGGTCGCCGGATCGCGGAGCGGGACAGAAGCGAGGGAGAGGAGGAGGTCGCCGGATCGCCGGAGTGGGACAGAAGCGCGGGAGAGGAGGAGGTCGCCGGATCGTGGAGCGGGGCAGAAGCACGGAGGCGGAGGTCGCTGAATCGCGGAGTCGGGCAGAAGCGAGGGAGAGGAGGAGGGCGCCGGATCGCGGAGTGGGACAGAAGCGAGGGAGAGGAGGAGGTCGCTGGATCGCGGAGTGGGACAGAACGCAGTTGCAGGGCTCGATACGCAAGGCGGTGCAGTGGTGCGTTTTGTCATGGCGCAGCCCGAAGTAATTCGATCTGAGAGTCTTCTATATAAATTGAACGAAAGAATTGTCATAGGGGGTAAATTGTTGTATTTTGTACAACATATCCAGACGTATGGGCCGATTTTCGTGAAATTGTTGTAAAAAATACAATAATTTTTAATATAATTTACTTTTAAGGATAAAATGTTGTAGTTTATACAACAATTTCACTTTTTTCGCAGACGTTCGATTGTTGTGGTTGGCTGTCAACACGTATCACTCCACCGCGCTGTGCGCTGCGCGATAAAATACAAAATTTGTTCTCTTCTCTGTCCCCTTGCGATATTCATTCGTTCAATTTATATATAGGGCCAAAAACACCAAGATTAAAACGGTCCACAATGAATCGTCACGCTCCGTGTGGAAGCGAAAATCTCGAATCAGCCCGCACCTCTTATGGAAAATAATAATTTAATAGACTCTTAAGGTTTTATTCAGTTTATTTTCAGATCCTTGATTTACAATGTTAATAATCGCGCAAACCAACATCCTGTATACAGCACTTGCGCAATTGACACAAATCGCAGGAGGTAGCACGAAATGAAAAAGTTCCAAAAAATGAACACAACGAAACTGCTCTTTGCATCCCTGACTCTGTCCCTTGTGATCAGCGCTTGCGGGACAAGCAATGTTGACCCGCAATCTGACGTGAATAACTCGACTTCGACGGAAATGTCGCCAAATGATACGAATTCCTCCAACAATAACAATCAAGAAGAGGATGCGCCAGCAAATCAGCTGGAAGGTGGAGGCACGCCATTGATGCCGTCGGCTGATGAGCAGAAGCCGTCCGAGGGTGACGACAAGGACAAATCGGTATCTTCAGATGACAATGACAACGACAAGGAAGCGGAAGCACCGCCGACTGACGAGGAAGACAGCGCTACGTTAAATCCTGATGATGAGACTCCCAGCGATAGTTAGGCGCTTGCCGGTACAGAGGTTGAGGTAGATGACATATAAGCAGTCATACATCTACTATACTTAGTCCGTTATACAAATGCACAATAGCAAAAAGCAAGGGCGGCCCCGGCCACCGTTGCTTTTTGCTGCAGGCATAACCTGTTGTGAAGCTGCTTAACGATCGGCGTGCTGCTCGCGCCTGCGCTTCCAAAGCAGCAGAGCTACGCCTGCCACAATCAGCGAGATATGAAGAAGCGGCTGAACATACACAGGATAGCGGAGTGCAGTTAAATTTTTGATTAACAGGTCGAGCAGCAGACCGAGCAGAACAATCCCCAGCAGCACCTGCGCGCCGGCGAGCGTTATATAGTTAGGAGCAATGCTGGAAATAAAGGCGCTCAGCAGCGCTGCCGCCAATGCCGCGGCATACAAGGCGATAAGCGATAGTGCGATATACTGTGCAAAGGTAGGGTCGAGCCAAAAAATATGATTATTGCCGAATGAATTAATGCCAAGCTGATAAAATATTTGCGTACCTTGTTGACGATACAACAACAGAAATGTACCTGCCTGTGCAGTAATTAGCATCGTGGCGGCGAGAAGTGATGCGAGCAATTTCGTTGAAAATATTTTGCGGCCCTGTCGAGAACTGTATTGCAGCTGATAAACCCCATTTTTCTTATCCCGAATATAGATGGGCGATACCATAAGCATGACACTAAGCAGGGCAAGCACCAGTACATACTTAATCAATTCATTGTAATTTTCCAATACAAAATAGGGGAAGGGACTGTTGAAGGCATTAACATCAAGCAACTGCTGAATACGTGTTTTCTGTGCGTTGCTCAGCTGTTCCGGGTAACTGTATAGCCTGAATCGGTTTTCACTGACATTCTCATAGCTTTTAATCAGTCCTGTTCTGACCTGTAATTCATACATCATCTCACTCTTCAATTCAAAGAATAAGTAATTGCGCAGCGCGTCAATATTTTTGTTCGAATCCAGATTGATCAAAGCGTCATAGTTTGCAATGCCGGCTTCTTTGAAGCGCGGATCAGCTTGCATAAAACGATCGGCTTCCTCAATTTGCGCTGTATATTGCCGCTTAAAATGTTCGAACTCTTCTTCATCCATCTCTACGCCATAGTTGTTAACCATTTGCTCACTGATGCGGTAATAATCAAGCTCCGGCCTGCCATTGGGAAAATATTCGAAATAAAAGCTAATAAACAATTGATAGATAAACAAGTTGATGAGCAGGAAGAGCAGCAGCATTTTGGGCTGAAAAATTTTCTTGAGTTCATATAATAATACAACCACTCGTATCAGACTCCCTTATCACTAAATCGACTGGTGCTTGAATCTTTTTAAGGTGAAAAGACAAGCGATTGTCAGCAACACCATCCAGCAGCTTATTGTCGTCATTTCATAACCTTTGAAGGTGAGAAATGCGCCCCCCTCCGTAAAAAAGCGATGCGGGTTCAGGATCAGGTGGAAGGGTGTAAAATAACTGATGAACACGGCATTGGAATGCAGCGGAATTAGCGATGACAGCAATATCGCCCCGCCATAACAAATGGCAAATCCAACAAGCACCAGGTAACTGTTGCTAAGAAAATGCGCCAATAGGAAGGCAATGGCACTAAACAGCAGTTGCACGAAATAAACAACGATGACAACACCTAATAAGTAAGTCAAAACCGACATTTCCCACCATGAGATGAGCGGGAATTTTTCGCCATTAAAATAACTGCTGATTGGCACCTGCCACAGACCGCTGTAGCTGTAGGTGGAGAAGTAAACGGCTAGTGCAAAACCTATAATGACTGTTGTAACGATCACGGTTGCCGCTAACGAGACGAACAGCTTGTCTACGGCCAGATTTCGGCCTCGTTTCGTCGAATAGACAAGCGATTGGGTCCGATTTTCAAATTCATATTTCGTCACATAGCCTGTGATAAGTACAACAAGAACCAGCAGCTCGAACATCATCGTGCCAAACAGTGTTTTAAATAGCAGGCTGTGCATTTCATACGCTTTGCCCCAGAAAAACATCGTTTTATGTTCGCCGTTGGCAATCAATTGATTAAGCCTTGTATCAAGCTTGGCATAGCGCTGCAATACCGTATTGGCTGCCGCGCCGCTGAACCCGTATTTGTCTATCTCAAATTGTGCTATGGCAGCTACATCAAGCTGCTCATATACCGCATCTATTCCCTGAATTAGCCCATAATACGTTTCGATCTCGGCCAATTCCGCGAAGAAGTCAATCTCAGTCTGCAGATACAACTCCGGTTGCCCGGCAACGTATTGCATGTAATTGTCATATTCAAAAAAATCGGCGGCATGTTCATACGACTGTGAAGCGGTTTGCTGCGTCTTTTTATTCAACTCGCTCAACTGCTCGTTATAGTAGCTTTCCAATTCAGTAGTAAAAGGTTGATCAATGGTGAAGCCAAAACGGTCCACCAGCCGATTAAGCACGCTCAGATTCTTTTCAAGATAGGAATATTGCAGGACGAGCAGCAGATTGAGGGCACAGAACACCACAATCAGAATTAAAATAATGGGCGACAACAGCGCTTTACGCAGTTCATAAAGGCGGATGCGCAGCAGCATTAAAACGTCCCCTGTGTTCTGGCTTCGTCTTGATAAATATAAATAAATAAATCTTCAAGATTGGGCACGACAGCCTTCCACCCTGCCTCAGCCGTTCCTTGATGCACAAACCGTATTTTCAATTTGCCGCCTTCCTGCTTTTCAGCTACCGTCAAGTAACGTGCCCGAAAGTCGATTGCCTGTGAAAATTCGACTTCCGTCTCATAGACGGAGCCTGCGATCAGCTTGGACAACTCGTGAATCGTATCTTTATAGCGTATCCGGCTGTCTTTGATCATCACAATTTCGCTGGCAATCGATTCGACATCGGAGACGATATGAGTGGAGAGAATAACGATCCGATCACGAGCCAGATCAGTGAGCAGATTGCGGAAACGCACCCGTTCCTTGGGGTCCAGCCCAGCTGTCGGTTCGTCCAAAATGAGTATTTGGGGATCGTTCAGCATCGCTTGAGCAATTCCGACCCGCTGAATCATGCCGCCGGAAAACTTCTTCATCTTTTTGTTCATCACATCTTCCAGGGCAACAAGCCGCAGCAGTTCTGCGGTGCGGGCTTTGGCTGTTTTGAGCGGGATGCCCTTCAAGGCGGCAAGATAAAGCAAATACTGTGTGGGACTATAATTTTTGTAATAGCCGAATTGCTGGGGGAGATACCCAATCAGCTCGCGGTAGCGCTCATCCATGCGGATGATGTTTTCCCCTTGATACAAAATTTCTCCCTTGGTAGGGAATAGCAAGGTAGCGAGCATTTTGATCAACGTCGTTTTGCCAGCGCCATTGGGGGCGAGCAAGCCGTATACACCGTTCGTGAATTCAAGATTAATGTCCTGCAAGGCACAGAAGCTGCCGTAATGTTTGGTAACTTGATGAACCGTCAACATGCTAGATCGTACCTCCTGTACTGCGGAATGAAATTAGTCGCTTTAGATGTCTGCAATAGAGGGCGACCCCCGCGAACGTGATGATCATATAGACAAAAGTCGGAATGCTGGTCAGCACTTGCAGATAAACGGAGGAACTCAAACTGGCTGCACTCAGATTGAACACCAGCCAACCGGCGATCAGACTGTTTCTTGCCAGCCGGGAGCGAATGCGCAGCAGCACATACAGGAACAGATTAGCGAATAGAAACAGGGAAGCGCCAGACAGTGCCAACGCGAACAGCGGGTTAATATCGTGATTGACTGCAGCAAGCACGAAGATGCCGAGCGCATTGACGATCATGCCGAATACGCTGAACACTAGCATGCGAAAGGCGGCCAACTGATAGATATTGTATTTGCAGCTCATTTCGACATCATACGTGTCGCGGGTACGCTTATTAATGAAGAACAGCGCAGCGGTGACTAGATAAAGCAAAGGTGACAGAATAAAGAGGAACGAATAAAGCTGATCAATGGAAAAATGCCGGGAGTAAACGAAAAGCTCAGCGCCGATGAACCCGTATGCGGCACAGCAGAGCAGCAGGACAAACACGATTTCCGTCCAGTCTCGAAACAGATACTTGAAGCCAAGCTGTGTGTGCATCGTTTTTAAAGACGTAAGGAAGGAAGGCTGTCGCACAAGCCCGGCTGCAACAATCGACTGCACTTGCAAGGCGACGGCGGCATCATCAGGATAATCGATGGCATGCATGTCAAACTTGGCCGCATCCGAATGCGGATCAGATGGTTGTTCAGACTTCATTAGAGGTCACCTCCATACTTCTTTTAATCTTTCGGATCATCGCATAATACTTGGATTTCACAGTGGATTCGGACAGTTCCAGCAGCGCTGCAATTTCCATAAACGTATACTCGGCAAAAAACTTGAGCCGAAAAATCTGTTGTGCTGCAATATCCAGCGTGCTGACGATAGCAATAATCTGCTCAACATCCTGTTTGTTCTGGACAGTTACCGTGAAATCTTCGGCTCCGGGCAATTCTTCCACGATTGGTGTGGTCAGCCGATTGTACTTGTAATATTTCGAACGGTAATAGTCGATGAGCCGGTTGGTCGCGATCTTGTAAAGCCATGTTCGGAAGGAAGCACGGCTTTCATCAAAGTGGGTAATGGATTGCAGCATGCGAATGAAAATTTCCTGCGTTAGATCCATCGCCAACTCCTTGTTCATCGTCTGCTTGTAAACATAGCCGTAAATCTCCTTGTAATAGCTGGAGACAAGCGCGTCGGCTGCATCCCGATTCGAATGCTGTTTCACCTTTTTAATCCAGCTTGCTTCGTTGCTCATCTCACCGCTCTCTTTCCCCATGTAAAATCCGCTTGTTTCTATATTCGTAAAAGGTTTGAAAATAGTTTTAGGTGGGTGTAGGAAATATTATACCTTCAAAAGTAGGGTCAAAACCAAAATCAGATCTCAACGGGGCTCGGGTGTGCTGCTGCGGGTTCGCAGGGTGTTTCCAATCGCCATTCAAAGCCGGATTTCTTGTGATCATTTTCAAAAGGTTGAAATCCGGCTTTAAAAAGCGACCACTTCGTTTTTCCAACATCCCTGCAACCCTTCGCTGCCTTTCTCGCAGGAGGCAAGTGATGATTTTTACCTTAGACGGCGCAATACTTAAGGCTAGGTGAAGTCAATTCTTTAACTATCGGTGCTGTCCATCCCCTTACCTTAAGGAATAATAGTAAAGTAAAAGGTTGGGGCAGAAATAATTATACTCAACTAGGACAACCACACTATACTAGTAGCTATAGCTCTCCAATTACAATGGAAAATCTTAACAATGTCAAGCAGATAGCTACAGGGAGGGAGCACTCGATGGCTTTAATGCAGGATGGTACAGTGAAGGCTCGGGGGAGCCGCATTGCAGGGAATTGGGGGCAATTTCATCCACTTTTTTTAGTCACTCTCTTGATGTCGTTCCAAATTTAAGCAACGTGAAGAGAATCATGGCAGGAGGATTTCAAAACTTAGCTGTTAAAGCAGATGTACTATATTTGCTTCTAAATTTTATCCCATCTATTTTCTGCTGGACTGATAGTTTCACTGCTTGTAGTTGTGTTGTTAACTTACAATGATTTAAATAGATATCTATTATTGCGCAACGATAAGTAATAAGCGATATCAGACCTGTTAATTAACTAATAAATGAAAAAAAATGGTCGTCAAGCCGGTATAATGTTTGTCCCACTAAAAACCAACCGAAAGGTAACGACTCCATGACGAACTCCGCAACTATTTGTTAGAGCACTGGTTATCCCTCTATTTTCCAAACCGGTCATGGCGCGTATTGAACATGTATGGAGTTCGTCGAAATAGTGAGGTTGATTTTCGTATCAAAGAACAAGTCCCATTAAATGCAGAAGGAGAAGGGAGTACGAAAATCGATGAGTGATGCAACAAGCCAGACTGCATATACTTATAAAGCTACTACCGGCGAATTGACTCAGGTAACCTATCCTGATTTGGTGAAACAAATAAGTTTAAAGAATGGTAATACCTCTTACTTTAATTATGAAGGAATGAAACTGACACATCTATCTCGTAAGCAGAGTGATGGCGCGCCGCTGCATACGTTTACGTACGAATATGATCCAAACGGCAACATAACGAGCCGGTCAGGCTCGCAATCAGAACGCGCATTTACGGATCAGTTTACCTACAATTGGGACGGATCAAGATAGCTAGCCCATATGGGGATGGGGATCAAGTTATTGCGGAGGGCTCGATTACCAGCGGCAACACAGTAACCTTAAAGTCTCGTTACATTCGAGGTAAAGGGTTGATTGCGCGGCAGGATACAAGCAGCAAGGCTTATCACTTGCATAACGGCTTATGAAACCGTACAAAACCCGTTCCGCTACTCTAGAGAACTATGGGATAACAGTATGAAATTGCAATATTTAAGGGCAAGATGGTATGATCCGAGTGTAGGCAGTTTTATTAATGAGGATACGTATGAAGGGGAGATTAATAATCCGCTCAGTTTGAATCTTTATACGTATGTGCATAATAATCCATTGATTTATGTTGATCCTACGGGTCATAAACCTTACTATAGTTATTATAATGATGTTTATAATCTTTACTTTTCGCAAAAGCCTTATGAATATAAAAAAAATTCAATGGGAGCGATACCTTTTGTAGGTGGATGGTTGTCTGATATCTTGAGCAGTAGCATAAAGGCTTTGACACAACTGATATGAAAGATGCGTTAAACTATCTTACTCAACTATCACTTGATACAGGTACCAAAATTTCTCGAAAACATGCTGCGATTGATAACAAATCCTCATCTTCTAGACTAGCAAAAACTACTGGTAGATTACTAGGGTTTATAGGTGCTGCATTAACAATAAATGATTTTTGGGAAACAACTAACTATAACGCAAAAATAGATAATATAATTAACTATCATTTTATTAATCTTGGAATTTCTTCTGGGAATTATATGAGAGGTAGTACCAAGGGACAACTTTTAGCTAAATATTTGTATGCTTCTGAGAGAATTAAAGAACTTCTTAAAGAAGAAAAAGTAACATACATCTCGAGTAGTACTAGGGTATTAAATGCAAATTATTTTGATCCAAAGGAATTGAAGAGATTAAAAGAAGAATTAATTCTAATAAAATAAGGAGATATGATGGAGATACAAAAGATTCTCCAATTGCTTCTTTTTGGTGTGATAGCAAACGTTGCAGGAGGACTAAATTATAAGTTTCTTGGCGGTAAGTTAACAGACATATTATTCGTACTCATGTGGATTAATGTAGGTATGTTTGTACTTTCAGCAATTTACTACGAATTTTCATTTATACTATTTATAGCACTGATTATAGTTAACCTTTCTTACTATCGGACATATCGAAAAATTACAAAAAAGTAAATATATAAATTATTCACTTCCGTGCGACCAGAAATAGGTTATGAAATTTAGCAAGTGGAATCCTGCTTGGAATGGCTCTAAATGGGAAATTGATTCGATTAGCCAAACAAACGGTTTTGTACATGAAGAAAGAAAGCCTAAGGAAACAATAGGCGATAAATCAATTCGTGTACACATAGGAGAGTACATGAATTATGTAAAAATTATACTTTTATGTATATGTGACTTTATTTATTTAATGGAAAATTTGAATTAATAGATATCTGGGTATGGAAGGTGACGGATGCACTCTTAATAGTTATCAGCTAATATAATCGCTATTTTTCGTACCACATGTGAGTGTAACAACTCCATGTGGTTTTTTTGTGTGGAAATTTTTTCTAAATTCCTATTGACATAGCGAGACGTCGTTGGTGTTGTATTTATGTCGAGACTATTAATACTTCACTATTTTGGGGGATATTTATGATTGGCTTAGAGTACATCGTAAAGTTGTTTGAAACAGTTTGACGAATTAGAGAGATTAATTCAACGAACGGATGAGAAGGGAGTACGAAAATCGATGAGTGATGCAACAGGCCAGACTGCATATACTTATAAAGCTACTACCGGCGAATTGACTCAGGTAACCTATCCTGATTTGGTGAAACAAATAAGTTTAAAGAATGGTAATACCTCTTACTTTAATTATGAAGGAATGAAACTGACACATCTATCTCGTAAGCAGAGTGATGGCGCGCCGCTGCATACGTTTACGTACGAATATGATCCAAACGGCAACATAACGAGCCGGTCAGGCTCGCAATCAGAACGCGCATTTACGGATCAGTTTACCTACAATTGGGACGGATCAAGATAGCTAGCCCATATGGGGATGGGGATCAAGTTATTGCGGAGGGCTCGATTACCAGCGGCAACACAGTAACCTTAAAGTCTCGTTACATTCGAGGTAAAGGGTTGATTGCGCGGCAGGATACAAGCAGCAAGGCTTATCACTTGCATAACGGCTTATGAAACCGTACAAAACCCGTTCCGCTACTCTAGAGAACTATGGGATAACAGTATGGAATTGCAATATTTAAGGGCAAGATGGTATGATCCGAGTGTAGGCAGGTTTATTAATGAGGATACGTATGAGGGGGACATTAAGAATCCACTCAGTTTGAATCTTTATACGTATGTGCATAATAATCCGTTAAAATATATCGATCCTACAGGACATAGGTGTGAATCGGCTGATGGTTATTGGTCTCATCCTGGTTCATGTAATAGCCCCACCTCCACTTGGAGTCCTGATTACAAGCATCATGGTGATAAAATTAAAATGGGCAAAACCTTTGTAGGCCCGTTACAAAACTATGACTATTATGCTGATTACTCTATTGAGGATATTTATTTAGAGTGGAGCTTATACGGGGATTCAATATATCGAAATGCTCCAAGTGGCAAACAGAAAGAATTAAATTCATTGGCAAAACAAGAGGTTTTCAATAATGGAATGGCTGTAGAATATTTTATAGCAGGTATTGATTTTGGAACAAGTTTTCTTGGAGGAGGTTTATCTAAGGGGTTTACTAAGTTAGGAATTAAAGGTAGGAAAAAAGCTCCTATCAGAGTTAATCTACAAAAAATTGATGACAAATATCTAGAGCGGAAAGGAATAAATGCTCACGAAATAAAAGATGATTTGCTTGGAGGAAGTATTTCAAAAGGTGATTTATACGTTGATAAAAATACTGGTCAAGTATTTGTGATGAGAAAAGGTGGAACAGGTGAGCCTATTCCCACAGGTTATATTCTAAAATAGGAGATAATATATGAATACAAAAGTTATGGCGAAATTTGATATTATAGGTGACCATTTCTCGCTTGAACATGTAACTAATACATTAGAGATCGTTCCTACAGAAACACATATTAAAGGAGAGCTTACAAAGCATAACCTTATAAGAAGCAATACTTGTTGGAGATTAAGTACGGGTTACGAGTTCTCTGAAGACATTAATGATCAGTTACAGAAAGTACTTAAAGTGTTGAATGGTAAAGAATCAAAATTAGCTGAATTAAAGAAGGATGTAATAAATATCGAGTTTATGGTGGTAATTGTTATAAAAATTTTTGATAATGACAAGCCAGCAATTTACTTCGATGAAAGCACCGTCCAACAAGTTAATGATTTAGGTGCTTCGATCCATTTTGATTATTATATATGTTAATGAAACCTTTTAGTAGTTCTGAACCACATGTGAGTGTAACAACTCCATGTGGTTTCTTTTTTGTTCAAAAACAAATAGAAGACCTTCCTTTACGGGTGGTCTTCATTCGTCAGCCATTTCCTGCAAATCAATAATTTCGCGAATATCATCAATTTCTAATGCCTCAGCAATTCGCTCAATATGACCAAAGTTGATATTCTGCCTTTTATAATTGGCTAACTCACTAAGCGCTGCATGACGTATATCTGTTAATCGAGACAACTCGCGAAGACTAATATCATGTTCCTTTAACAAATCCGTTATTTTCAAAATGACTTTTTTAGTCAATACACATCCCCGCTTTTCACACGATTATTACGCAAAAGCGTATCATGTAAAGACTTGTCAATTGGTACGTAAATGCGTATCATTAAAAGAGTAAGTGCTTTGAATGTCATCGATTTACAAAATGTGATACGATCTAAAGGTTTATCCAGTATTTCGAAGTTGTACAAAGGGGGTGCGCTATGACCATAAGACAATTAGCGATGATCCTGCTGGCCATCATCATCGTGGTAGAACTCGCTTATTACATGCACTATTTAAAAGCACCGGCTGAACCCAAACTAACCATGGAGGTATTGAACAATGAAGCAAAAATGCAACAAATCTTTGAGCGGGAACTGAACGATTGGCAGTATGGTGAAGAACGGAGAACGCGATTCTTATACATACTAGGGGCAACCATTATTGGCGGTTTCATCTTGGCGTCGCTTATGCCGAATCGAAAGCTTTAATTTCAAGTAATGGAGTGAGTCTACATGTCGAATCTACATCCATGCCCGGAATGCAATCATTCGATTGCTGATTCAGCAACTAACTGTCCGAACTGCGGAGCCAATTTGGAGGAAGAGGAAAATCCATTTTTGAGAATCGTTACGGGATTGGTATTTATGGCGTTCTGCCTTGCCATTGGTTGGATCGTGAACAACATCATACAGAGTCTATAATCATGAAGTAACTATTATTCAGATGGGTGGAATCAGAAATGGTAAAATGTCCAAGCTGCAACCAAAATCCAGATAATGTCTATCCCCTTTCCGTTAATCAGTGTACATCCTGCGGCAAGAAATGGTGCTTTCATTATGATGGCTATGGAACGAATAAATGCCCAGGCTGTGGAAATGGTGCTTCAACCATCATTGTTATTCATGACTAAGGTAGACACAGCCGACTAAAAAAGCTTGAAAAAAGAGAGATTTTTCGCCAGCAATCGATGAAAGGCCGCTCGAATCGGGAGCAACTTGCAAGGGGATATTTTCCATAGGTATAACGTACCGACTCTTCACAGGGTCGGTTATTTTTATGGCTTCAATGGATGCCTTGTATAGTGTTGAACGATTAATGTCAGCCATTTATTTGAAATTTACGTCAAAAAGGATGTTACACTTGCATCAAAAATGAATATTTATAAATTAAGAAAGTTGAATGGGGAAAGTATATAAGTGGTAAAAGGTAGAGGCCAGATAAATGGATAGCCGTTATGGAAGCATAAAGTAAACGAAGAGGTTTAAAAAATCGATCCCATTTGCGTTTAATAGATCATGTTTATTAACTGAAAGGGTCGATATCAACCAGCCATGGAAAAACAAAAAAACAATTATCCGGATGTAGAAAGCAAATGGAAAGCATTATGTGACTTATGTTTAACGGAAGATGGACGAGTGGTCACTTCGGCAGAATGGCAAGAAGAGCAACGATTGAACAGGATAAAAGAAAAACAAGCCAAGCAATTGCAAAAGGAGCGAGAATCCGTCCAAAGCTGGGAGCGGCTTGAATTTGATACGCTCAACTCGCTGATCATCCAATACAAACAAGAGGGGAGTTCACATCATTTTAATATCGCTTGGCACGATTTTCTCGAAAAATTGACACGGCATTATATGAATAAATTTGTAATTAAGGGCCTTCCTTTAGTGGTCAAGCGATTGTACTTGGCCGACCACGAAGCCGCAGAATTGCAAGATTTACTTTATCCTGTATTGGTGAAAGCGATCCATACGTGGCAACCCCATGCACCAGAACATCCTACGAAAGATTTTGCTGCCTATTATGGGAAAGCGGTTGAATACTATACAGGAAACATCATCCGAAAATACAAACGTCGTAAACACGAGCAATTGTCGTTGCAATATGTAGATTTTTATAATGAAGAAGAGTTGAATAGGTTGCTCCAAGCTGAACCGCATTTCATAGAGGAACGTCTTACAGGGATAGAAGAATGGTTGCATGAGGAATACCTGGACAACTTCATACATGACTGTTTGACGGAGGAACAGCAGCAGCTATTCAAATGGTTGTATTGTGATCAACTGCCAACTGTCCAAATAGCTGCACAATTAAACTGTTCACGAATGACGATTTATCGCAAAGAGCAACAAATCAAACAGTTATGGCAGCAATATATGCAATTGGACATGTAACACAATGATAGTGTGTTACATGAGGGGAATACCCGCGAAGCCTTATGCAGTATGGCTTTGTGGGTATTTTCATTCATTCTCTGAAATAGCCGTGTACGTTGAATGTAACACTTTATATAATTATTATATAGTTTATTACATTTGGTAAGTGGTGATGAAATGGAGTTTGTCGAACCGATAAAAAACAAAAAACAAATTGAAGCGATGAAGAAGTATTTGCGCGGTCAAAATATCCGCGATTATTTAATGCTGGTGTTGGGCATCAATTCCGGCTTGCGCATTTCCGACCTGTTGCAATTACAAATTGAAGACGTATACAAGCAGGAGCGAATTCGCCTTCGAGAGCAAAAGACGGGCAAGTATAAAGACTTCCCGCTATCTGATACTTGCAAGAAAGCGATCCAAGCGTTTGTGAAGGAAACCGGACGGCAATCCGGCGTATTGTTTGCGAGTCGCAAAGGAAACAAGCCAATTAGTCGCGTTCAGGCTTATCGTATATTGAATGATGCCGCTCGGCAAGTAGGGATTAAAGAAGCGATAGGCGTTCATTCGACCCGTAAGACCTTCGCCTATCATGCTTATCAAAGCGGTATCGATATTACCCGCATTCAAAAGCTGTTAAACCATTCTTCGCCAAGTGTGACGCTGGCTTACATAGGGATTACAAAAATGGAATTGGATCAAGTGTATCTCCATCTAAATCTGTAAGTAGGCAAACATATACACGATGAAAAATAGGTCTTAAGAATCATTTTTTGTTATGAGAACGATTACAAATGATGAGTACTCATTTTGCTTCTGAAATTAAGCAATGAAGTGAAAAAGTTTCTGATGCATAATCAGATCAAGAAATGAACATGTACAACCGAAAGCCACAATTGCGAGGTGAAGCCAACCGTCTGATCATTTGAAATCCCCGTTCCTTGACAACCAAATAACTCGATGTAACACCCAGCAATACAAAATTAAAATTAACGGAGGAAAAGCGAATGTATGTTGAAATGGAAATTCAAACCAAAGGAATTATGGAAAATATCGAGCATTTTCAAAAACAGGACTGGCAACTGCTCGACCATAGCGAAAAACAGTATCTCATTGACACACCAGAGGAGCCGGTACTCAATCAAACGATCATTACAATTGAAAAGTTCCAATTTTATTACCGCTGCAATACGGTAACGATTGAACTTCGCAGGATACACGACATGATTGTCCTGATGGACATTCAAACAAATGGCTTGGAACTCCAGGAGTATCTTGAAGATGTGATTGGCCTTCCAATACGTTTGCAGGAGGAATTTTCATTTGATATTCCATACGATAATGGCAAACTACCTTTGCTGGTGCTGGAAACCATTGCGAGCCTGAGCACAGATGTGTAAAAGATCTGTTAACAAGCGTTGCCGATGTATACCAGAAGTGTAAAAAGTGTCAATTTCGATCTGAATGCAATCGTTACACGTTGACTTCGCGGCCTATGTAAGCTAGTAAGACCCAAAGTTGCCGTGTACGAGAGCATCGCGACTTGATACGATCGACTTCGTAAAGAACCCATACGATGGAGGTTGTTATTCATGAGCGATAAGCAAACCAAGCAAGTAGACGAAATGGTAGAGCCGGGACGCTTTGGCGTGACCAACAAACAATTGATTCCGGCGATTAAGGGAGCCATTGCAGCCGGAGATGTAAAACGGCTAAGTATGCTGAAAGAGCACTATCTCTATACCTTCGCCAATTCTCAGCGCTATTTGAAAAAGACGGAACGACAATATATTGCCGATCATTTGAAGTCATAACGGGAACGTAACCATTTGAAAACAGGATAACCAAAATCGTAAGTGTTTGCTGGCGTATCTTTGCGGCTCGTCCGCTCGAACTGAGGATGCAACCTTGCGCTTTTCATCTGTTTATCGACGAAGACGATTCCAGCCGTGACCTAAGAAAGGAATGTTTCATGAATCCGCAAAATACCATTTATGTTGGCGTTGATCTGCACAAGCAGCATCATACCGCCGTAATCATCGATTGTTGGAATCAAAAGCTGGGAGAAATCAAGTTCGACAACAAGCCGACGGCCTATCCTTGGCTTATAAAAGCAGTGAGAAAGCATTTGAAGAACGGCATGCAGGCAGTCTATGGTCTTGAAGACATAGGCGGTTATGGACGAGCGTTGGCTATTTACCTCTATGAAGGCGGATATATAGTAAAGGAAGTTAACGCGAAGCTTGCTAATGCGCGGCGGAAAAGTCATGTCACCGTTGAGAAGTCTGATTCCTGGGACGCGGAATGTGTAGCAAAAGTATTAAGAGACGAGCTGCCGCATTTGCCGGATGCCAAACCGATTGACTTGTATTGGGCGATTAGTCAGCTTGTGAATCAGCGGCGTTGGGTCGTCAAAAACCTGACAGGATTGTTGAAAAAGCTTCATCAACAATTGAGTTATCATTATCCAAGCTATAAGACCTTTTTTTCTCAGGTGGATGGGAAAACAGCGCTGGGATTCTGGTGGCGTTATCCATCGCCGCATCATCTGGAGCCTGTCACCGTCGAACGATTGGCTCAATTCCTGCGAGCGCTGAGTAATAACGGACTGTCCACCAAAAAAGCCATGCAAATTAAAGAGCTTGTACAGACGGATGGAAGTACATGGCGAGATTTTCAGGATAAACGCGATTTTATTGTCCGAAGCTTGGTCAGGGACATAAGGTGCTCAGAGCGTAATCTGGCACGATTAGAGACGGAGATTCAGGAGTTGATGGGTTCATTAGGCTTTCAACTGGAAACGATGACAGGGATTGATTTGGTCACCTCGGCGGAACTTGTGGCGGAGATTGGCGACATCCATCGCTTTGCCAACTCGGACAAACTGGCTCGCTTTGCCGGAATTGCTCCTATCAAAGTCGGATCTGGGAACAAGTCGCGCAATTACAAGAGCAAGCAGGGGAATCGAGAGTTGCATGCCATTGTAAAAGCATTAGCGATTCGGCAATTGGCCGTCACCAGAACGAAGAAAGAGCCGCGCAACCCTTACTTTCATCACTATTATGAACAGAAGCTGAAGGCGGGAAAGACGAAGCAGCAGGCCATTGTATGCATCATGCGCAAGCTGGTGAACATCATTCATTATTTGATGAAAACAAAAGCAGCATATACCATTCCAGAAGTATCCAATCATGATGCCGGATGATACAATATATGGGTAGAGATTGCTGGAAAATCCTGCCTACTGTTTATACATATGATACGCTTTATAAACTAGGATACGTATGAAGGGGAGATTAATAATCCGCTTAGTTTGAATCTTTATACGTATGTGCATAACAATCCATTGATTTATACAGACCCGAGTGGACATAAAGTTTTCCTTATTCACGGTACTTGGGCAACACCTGATGCTGATAGTACTTGGACTCCGGACTTTGGGATTATGTCGGAAAGCTTTTTAATGAGAATGTTAAAGAACAGGACTGGACTGGTGATAATTCAATCAATGCTGGCTCAAAAGCAGCACAAGATATATTTGACGATATATATAAGTGGCACTTAGATAATGAATTAAATAATCGAAAAGAGCCCATAAGATTAGTTGGACACAGTCATGGTGGTAATGTAGCTATCATGGTAACTAATCTCCTTGCTGAAAAGGATATTAAAGTTGCAACACCAGTGAGGGAATACAAACTTGAAACTGAGGTGGGACAACGTGTACACGTATATAACAAGTTCGATGCTGTACAAGTTCTTGGTGGAAAAGCAGGGCGTGCAGCAATGGCCCCTGCTAGTGCTTTTAAGGGGGCCAAAAATGTAGAAGTTAAATTACGGTGGTATTATCGAGATGTTACTATATTTGGAATAAGAAATCATTCTGCAATGCATAGGGATATAAAAACTTGGAAAAAGTATATCGAGCCAATCCTAAAAATATAGAGCCGCGCTTTAATTTGAGTAAGTTTAGAATAAGGAGGGCATCAATGCCAACTTGGGTAAAACCGTTGTGGTGTTTTGCATTTATAGTAAATGTCGTGTCTATAGTATGGTTTCTTATAGGATCGACAGCAAATTTCCAGAGATCCTTAGACTTGATTGCTACTGCAACACTGCTGTTTTTCTGGATCCCATCTATTTTTTTGTCATTATTGTCCATTGCACTCTTCTTAAAAGGATGGACTCCATCTAATAATGTCGCGCGTGCCTTGTTCTATTTTGGTGTGTTATTGCTGTTATGTTTTTCTGTTTTTCTGTTTAAAGGTGTTAATACTCAAGGCTGGCTTACTGAAAGAATTACAAGTGATTCCTTAAAAATAACATCAGACTTAAAGTATGAGTATCGAATTGATTTGATTAATTTGTTTCAAAAAAATAGCCAAGCTCGGTTGTATGTAAGAAATGTTTCAACAGGAGTGGAATCAAGTATTCCCGTTGACATTTATACAAATAAGATATTTTCAATTGGGATTGAGAGAGGGAAAGGGCAATTGAATAATTGGGTATTGATGAAACCAACTGATTTACCAGATCGTTATTATCTTTCTACAACAAGAGAGCTACGAATACAAGAAGAGCAATTCAAAATAGATATTGGAACAGGAACTTCTAAAAGATTGAAGTGAAAACAAGCTTTCCTAAACCACAATGCGGCTAACCCTTGAACCCTTGAACCCTGGAGCCCTTGAACTGCAACCTTATTTATGGCAGTTTGAAAAATAGGTTACCATAGGTTTTAAGCGGTAAGAAGATGGCTTCTGAATACATCAGGAGTCATCTTTTTTTGATGTCTACTGAGCCTTCTTAATTATAAATGGTTCATATTTCACCGGGTCACCGCAGGTCAGGAAGCCATTAGAAGATGAATTACCAGAAAATAATTATTAATGTGCGGCAGGGGAAATTTGAGAAATTATAGGTTTTTAGGCCACCTTCAAAATCGAGAATGAAGGTGGCTTTTCTCATGCTATATGCGACAGTTGGGGGATTGAGTTGGAGAGGTGGTTAACCGATAAAATTTGCTTATAATCAAATTTTCTATTGATTTCTCACAAAGGGCTATGTCAGAATATAGAAGTGAAATTATATTTTAACTTTTTCCGGCGAAAGGAGATGTTTTTAATGACTGCTTATATGATATTGGTGATTTTAACTTAACCGAATATCGGGCATAGTAATTTCCAATCTTTGATTATAGCTTGGAATGAGAGCAATCGGGAATATTACCCGTGTTTTTGCTATGCCGTAAACAGTAACCTTTCGTGAATACTGCTGTTAGCGGGATACGATGAAGGTCGTATCCCTTTTTGACTATAAGCCGACTTTTGGCTTTTCGCCGCGAAACAGCAGCTTCTTAGGAGGCTGCTTGTTCGCGGTATTTTTATGCCCAAAAACAACTTTAATTTTAGGAGAGGGTCGCTTCAATGACTGCCGCCATCAGACGGAGCCGGGCTGCGCAGTTCTTGCCGCCCTTGCCGATGGATCATTGGCGCCAGAGCATGGAGATCGTTACCTTGCAAAGAAGCGGGAAACAAGTTTGCGGATGATAAATCGGGGCATCTCATGGATAAACGGGCGTGGCAAAAGTCGATTGCCATGCGAAGCAAGCAGATGAAGAAAAACGGAGGAAATAAGAAATGAATAACAATGATGAAATGTATGTAAAGCCCGAAATACTGGCGCTTGTTTTGAGTGAAATGCTCGACAAGACGATAATCCGCGTAGATTATCAAATCAAAGCGTTGCAAGGCGGGACAGTAGGGGTTGTTCGGCTTGTAACAGGTATGGTTGAAACTTCCGATGGTGAAAATCTGCCGTATAAGGTGGTTTGGAAAACACAGAAAAAATTTGAACGTTATGGTGATCCGGATTCATGGCGAAGGGAATATGATCTCTATGCATCGGATTTCGATAAGTCCTTCACTGATTCGCTCCGCTGGCCAGAATGCTATCACGCGGAGATGAACGGCGATGAGATTGAACTGTGGATGGAATATATTGATGGTGTGTCAGGCTTGAATCTGACCTCCGAAATGTATGAACGTGCAGCCGAGGAATTGGGGCGGTTTCAAGGCAAGCTGTACGCTGAACGACCAAACGCATTGCAGAATCTGACCAATTTAAGCAAGGTTGAGTTTACGAAAAACTACTATCTGCGGTATCGGTCATGGAATGTTTTGTATGATTACATACGCTCCGACGACAGCGAAATTCCAAAGCACCTATGTAAAATGCTCATAGACATAGATAACCATGCGGACGAATTATTCAGTCGCATAGAAAAGCTGCCAATAGTGCTTTGTCACAGAGATTTTTGGGTGGCAAACATATTTTACTCGGACAGTAGAATCGTACTCATCGACTGGGATACCGCCGGATGGGGATACATGGGCGAGGATATCGCGAGTTTAATAGCGGACGAAGCGGACATCTGTCATATGGTCGAATACTACCAAGAGTGCATTCCAGCGTATTACAGGGGCTTTTCGGAATATGCGGATGTGTCCCATATCTCTGATCATTGTATCCATGAACTAATTCTTGTTATGTTCGGATACAGGCTTGTGGAGTGGTATAAATTCGCTGAGTCGCCCGAAGATAAATCAATGCACCTTAATACCTTGCAAAAAATCTATGAAATGAGAAATATGTAGATAAATATAACCACCATTGAGCTATTAGATGCACAACTGGCTGAAGTCTGTGAATTGTCTGTTTTAGAAGAAGAAAAGCAAATCCTCCAAGATCGAAGCAACTCCGGATACACATGCAGCGAATAAGTTGCCAATCACTATCAAAACAAGGCGTATGTGGAGGCTATTGCCAGTGAAATCATGATGAGCGGCGATTAGCGTCAGTGGTTGACCTTATTCAGGATCAAAGCAAGGGGCGGGGCCATGTGGAATTCTAACGCTGATGACAGACGCTATTCAGGGAAATTCAGCCCCATAATAATTGTAACGAAACTGAGACACGTTATTTCTAGAAAATCACCCGATTTTAGCCGTCCAAGGGGTGAATAAGCGCTGTGACAAGCGTTAGCGTTGCAAAAGGATTATTTGATGCCATTTAAGCGCTGTGGCAAGCGTCCCTCGTATTTAAGGAGTTTTCTTACGAATGCTCACTCATTCGCAGGATTTC
>REGQ01000038.1:0-12192 GCA_004134985.1 Paenibacillaceae bacterium
CGCCTAATTTTTTAAAAAAATGAGCTTTATAATTGGGTAGGTATGAGGTTAATTTTTTTGAATTATGAAATTGACTCCTTTATGCAATAATTCTCAAGGAAAATGGCTTTTTCGGATAAAATTATGTAGTTTCTACAACAATATCACTTTTGTCGCGGCCATTCCTATGGTGCTGCAAGAAATACAATAGTTGTTCCCTTCAGTCCCTTTGCGTGCGAAATTCAATTTAATCATTGTGCTGAATACAACCTCGCCGGAGCGTCTTGAGACGGATTTGACTGAAGTCTATGAGGAAATTCTGGCCTCTCATGAAATCCTCTTTCAAAGCAGGCGCAGACGATTCGTGAGGAAGTTATTCGTGAGGCGATGAGAGACGGATAAAGCGGTGTGCGTACGATCATGCTCGACGCGTTCCACAATGCAAATATAGAAACCCGGAGGCTCAAACCATTGATTTTTTGGCAAGAGGGCTGCTATGCAACGTTTCCGTGGCACTGGACATGCCTGAATTGAAAGAAAAATGAACAGGATCGGCTTTGTGCGATGAAAGCAAAGTACGGTCCGATAATTAGTGATTGATTAATAAATATAATAGTGTTATATTTTGATTAGTGATTGATCAATTACAAAAAGAAGGAAGGGTGATCATGATGAGTATAAGAAAAGCAATTGTGATAGGCGCAACGGGTGGTACAGGGGCAGTTCTGACGATGGAGTTGGTTAAGCGCGGCATACCGACTATTGCTTTTGGACGTTCCCTTGCCAAATTGCAGCAGTTGGCAGAAGGGTTGGGCAGTCCTTCCCACCTCACTCTTGCGGTGGGCGATGCGAACCAGTCAGATGATGTGGCAGCTGCCGCCGAAGATGCTGATGTTCTGTTCCACAGTGCCAATGTTCCTTATCATGAAATGGCGAGCAAACTGATCCCGCTTGGCGAAGCAATTATGACAGCCGCTGAACAACTGGGAATCAAGGTTGTCGCTGTGGATGGCATTTATCCTTATGGCAAAGCGCAGATGGACAAAGTGACAGAGGACCATCCGAAGCAGCCGCACACGAGAAAGGGGAAAACCCGGCTTACATTCGAACCGATGTTGTTTAGCAAGCGATGGAGAAGAGCAAAGGTGATGATCGTTCGTCTTCCGGACTATTATGGACCGACAGCTAACCAGGCCTCCTACCTGGGTCCGACACTGTCAGCGATTGCTGCGGGGAAACCGGCAATTTTTATTGGTACAATGCGCGTGCCCCGTGAATTTGTTTATTTGCCTGACGCAGCGATCATGACCGTTGAATTGGCAAGCCGTGAGGAAGCCTATGGGCAGAACTGGAATATCCCGGGCGCTGGAATCATTTCAGGCAGAGAGATTGTTCACCTGGCTCAGCAAGCAAGCGGCTACACAAAGCCGGTGATCCCCTTGGGGAAAGTAGGATTGTCGCTGCTCGGATTGTTTGTCCCTGTCATGAAGGAAATTGTTGAGATGCTGTATTTGACAGAGGAGCCGCTGCTGCTTAGCGGGGAAAAGTATGAAAAACTAGTTGGTCCTATCCCTGCGACCCCATTTGAAGAGGGCATCAAGGCGACGATTCATGCTTTGCAGAGTTCTTCTGATCACGATCACCATGCAAAGCGCTCATAATAGATTTTATTAAGTTTTATTTATTGATCAATTACTTAATATTAGAAGCCTTCCTGGAAATCCATTAATTTCATTTTCTCCCAAGCGGTTATATAATGGTGATATAGCTGCAGAACAAACAGGAGTGCCCGAAAGTTAATATAGACATGAGCATGTATAGTTGTTGGTTGTGTGTTACTGGTATTAAGGTTCTGAGGACAAACGTTCCGCTTTTTCGCTTAAAATAAGGAGAAAGATCACTTTGGCGGACAGCAGCTCCTTATTTGCTCAAAAAGTGCTTCCCGCGATCAAGGCAAGGGGGCCGTGTGAAATTCTAACGCTGATGAGCAGCGCTATTTAGGGAAATTCAGCCCCATAAATATTGTAAGGAAACTGAGCCACCTTATTTATAGAAAATCGTACGATTTTAGCCGTCCATGGGGGGAATAAGCGCTGTGGCAAGCGTTAGAGTTGCAAAAGGAGCATTTGAGGCCATTTAAGCGCTGTGGGAAGCGTTAGCGCAAGTGTGGTTGACTGCCAACACGTATCGCTCCACCGCGCGCTGGGAGCTGCGCGCGGTGAAGATCCCCGTTTCGCAGCTTGCTCTGATGAGGGAGACGGGACCGTATACGGCATGATTATGGGTATTTTGATATTACATGAAAAGCAAGGGACAAGGCAACTTTGGGTCTCCCTTTTATTTAGGGCAGGTATCATCATACTAGGAATGTGGGGCGTCGATCATTAACCAGGAACGGGAGCGGCCTTTGTCATCTAAACGCTTCAATGAAGCAATCGATCCGCGCCGGAGCGTGCGAACGGATCTTGTCCTATACGCAGCGGCGTTAATTGCATGTATGATGCTCGGTTTGGGAAGTCGCCGTTGGGGAACTGAGCTGCCGTTATTTGTGAGCGAACATGCCGGAGATGCGCTGTGGGCCTGTATGATTTATTGCGGGATGCGCTTAATATTCGTCAATCGAAGCATTGCCCTTGCGGTGTGGTTCAGTCTGGTATTCTGTTATGCGATTGAATTCAGCCAACTGTATCAGGCGGAGTGGATCAACAGTTTGCGCAATACTGCGCTAGGGGCGCTTGTGTTGGGAAAAGGTTTTTTGGCTGTCGATCTGGTTCGTTATACGGCCGGTATTGTGACAGCAGCAGCGGTAGACAAGATTGCCCGCCGGAAGCAGCGATAGCTGAGGATCAAACGAAAAAAAATTTGTAGCAGGGAGGAACAACAATGAGAAATAATTCGGAAACGCAACAAGTGCAACAAACGCAAGCAACTCAGGAAGCGCAACACACGCAAGCAACGTCGGAATTACTGGATCTTATCCAGCAGACTGTGAAGCAATATGTGTCGCCTGTGGCGCAAGTTGCGAATGTGGACAGTGAGGCATTGAAGCTTGGGTTCCAAGCCATCGGTTTGTATCGTCACAAGGTGTCCCTTACAGGTGAGGGAGTAACCGATTGTATGTCGTTAATTACGAAACAGGCGACGGCAATTGAGCGGCGCGTGCTTGCCAGATTATTCGATCAAGCAGCCAATGTGCCTTACAGCCAAACTTTTGCGCCCGATTCCGCTGTCCGAAGTCTGATTTGCATTGAGGATGTAGACGCGAAGACGGATTACCAAAACCTCGATCTGCCCCTGCTGCATAAGCAGGAGATTAATGGGTTAGCGTATATTCATCATAAAAACTTGGGCGCGATCGATGAGCTGTCATGGCTGCCTTCTGCAGATCAGCGTCATATTGAAGCGATGATTGCGGAGCGGTGGCGGCCGTCTTGGCAAAGTGCGAAAACGGATGAGGCGTTCATTGCGGAGTTTGGCGCATATATCCCGAACGTTGAGGCCGCCGCGCAGCGCGCTACTCGTGATATGGAAGCTGTCCTGCAAGATGAAAGCTCGTACACCTTAATTCATAATGATCTGAACCCGGGAAATGTGCTTGTACATAACAATAACGATGTTTTTTTCATTGATTGGGAAGAAGCACGGTATGGCTCGTTGTATCTGGACGTTCCGTTGCGGTGTGAAACACAAAGCAAGGCAACCGCATATCGTGAAGCTCTGGAGAACTTGGGTACGGTAATCCCCCAGGCGCAGTTTGAACAATATCATCGAATTGCCACACGATACCTTGCCCTGCGCTTCATGACCTGGAACTTAAATGTCTGGAAGAACGATGACTGGGCGAAGACAGGACTTCAGAAATATTTGGAGATGGCTGTATCATAAGTTTGCTGCATCATAAGTTTGCTGTCATTAAGTGCAAGCAATCGGTCACAAGATTGAACAGGAAACCACGTTAGGTCGTGGTTATCTTCCCCTGCCTTCAATAACAAAGCCGTAGTCTACGGCTTTGTTTAGGCATTGCAGCCTATCCCCCATACACTTCACAATGTAACTTTTTGGTGTTGTCTTAGATTCAAGGGTTGACATTGCAGATTATATAATTTAATATTTAGATAAATTCCTAAATATCTAATTAAAAGGGAGGCAATATGAGTCTGAATGATGTATTCAAAGCATTGTCCGACAGCTCGCGGCGCAAAATTCTAAGTCTGCTGCGTGATGGAGATATGACAGCGGGCGAAATTGCAGCTCAATTTGAGATGACGAATGCAAGTATTTCCAGTCATCTAAAAATTCTGCATCAGGCTGATCTGCTCTATCGTGAAAAACGTGGTCAACATGTAATCTACTCGTTAAATACAACAGTATTTCAGGACATGATGAAGTGGATAATGGATTTAAATAAGGAGGAAAAATGATGGAGAAAACGCAAAACGTCAACAAGCTCTTGGTATTTGCAGGCATACTGCTCGCATCCTTAACCTTGGCTGTACTCACGATGCAGTATGGTGCAGAAACCATTCCTATTAGCTGGGGAATAGACGGCGCTGTAAAAAACGCATCGAATACTTCACATGTTGTCATAGTATTTCCTGTGCTCATATTGGTTTTGTCAGTCCTGTTCTATTTCCTTACAGCCTCATTCCAAAAACAAGAACAATTAATAAGATATGTACTCCCGATCTTTTTCCTATTTCGTGCTATTATACTGATGCTGACAGGCATTCAGGCTACCTTCCTGTTCATTGCCCTTGAGTGGACGAGTGAACCATACCAAATTTTATCATGGACCATCGGCATCGCTTATCTATTGATCGGCAACGTGCTGCCTCGCTTTAATGCAAGTTTCTCCAGATATGCAGACACCGGAGTGTCCCAAACCAAAACCATGAATGCCCGTACGATTATGCTAAGAATGGGCTATGCCTTCCTGTTCATTGGTCTGATTCTGATCGCCAACGGCTTCCTGCCTTCAAGTAGTCGTTCCTATGTCTTCTTCGTAATCTTAATCGTCGGAGCAATCGTACAGGGTGGAATTGCAATGATGGCTAAGGGAGGCAATAAGGAGAGATAACGAACAAGCGCATATTGTCGATAGCTGGACTGTCATCTTTATCGAATGACTAATAGCGCAGGCATTTGCATCTTATTATGGAGGTTGAATTATACAGTACCCAAAAGGTTAGGATTGTATTATAATGGTGCTTACTTCCGTGGTGAGCCGAAAATTGAACAGGAAGTTGTTTTGTTGTGATCAAGTAGAAGAATACGGCCACGCTCCTACACTTTAGGCAAGACTTAAGCAAGAAAGGGACGAAGGCCTTGAACCAACCGTTATGGACCCGCAATTTTACATTGCTGTTATTATCAAATTTGTTTTTGTTTCTGGCTTTGGAAATGCTGCTGCCTACTTTGCCGATCTTCGCTTCTGATCGAGGGGCGAGCGATGCGCAGGTCGGCTTAATTGTTGCGCTGTTTACTTACTCTGCGGTTGTTACCCGGTTGTTCGTCGGCGTTGCTTCCGATAAATTCGGAAAGGGACGTCTGCTTATTCTCGGTGTTCTCATCTGTTTGCTCGGTACGGTAAGCTATTTGGCTGCTGCTACGGTGTCGGTCATGCTGATGCTGCGCATCTTGCATGGTATCGGATTCGGATTATCGACAACGCTCTATGGCACAATAGCATCGGATATCATTCCTGCGCGCCGCCGGGGCGAAGGAATGGGCTTTTTCGGAACAGGGAACTCCATCGCTATTTCGCTCGGACCGTTCATCGGCATTTGGCTGATGGATGATTACAGCTTTAATGTGCTGTTTATTACAGGCGGAGTCATTCTGCTGTTGGCGCTGCTGTTTACACTGTTGGTGAAAAAAGATGCTTTGGAGAGCGTTCCTGAACCGAAGGCTGCCCAGCCTAAAGTTGGTGAAGTGCAAGTATCGGCATATGAGGCTGATGAACGACAGGCGGACGAAACGAAAGCCGCTGGGCAGCACAAATCGCTGCCGTTTTTAACCCGCTTTATTGAATTTACCGCCTTATTCCCGTCATTGCTCGGCCTGCTGGTCGGACTTTCCTTCGGGGGCGTAATCAGCTTTATTACGTTGTTCGGCGTTGAGACTGGCATACAGAACATTGCTTATTTCTTTCTTGTGCTGGCAATTAGTGAGTTTTTGATCCGGTTTGTGAGCGGACGGATTTTCGATACAAAGGGCCGGTTCTGGGTACTGTTTCCTTCCGGTATTCTATGCCTGATCGGGACCACACTGCTCTACTTTACCGATTCCATCGGGCTGCTGATCTTGGCGGCCGTGTTCTATGGCGCGGGACTTGGAGCGCTTTTCCCTGCTCTGCAGGCTTGGGTCATTGACCGAGTAGCGCCGCACCGCAGAGGAGTAGCGACGGCGACCTTTTATAATTCGTTTGACCTGGGAATCGGATCGGGTGCGGTTCTGCTCGGCATTGTCGTCACCTGGACGAATTATGCTACCATGTATTTGGTTTCGGGGGTATTTTTTGTTATCTATTTGATCGTGTATTATTGGTATGAGCAGCGTCAGGCCAAACAATCGCCTTCTAAAAAGCTGGCAAATTAGCATCACAAAACCGGGACTGTCGATTCATTTTGGATCGACGGTTTTTGTTTACCGGAAATACGGCCCATTCACCTTAGCGTAAAAGTTTGTTATCATTATAATTTGCGTTGGGAAATGACAAATGAGGTGATCATCTATGACAAAACTGAAAAACTGTGCCTTGTACAGCCCAAATTTTGATTTGAATCAGGTTGAGGAGATTATCAGAGCGTTATATCCAAAAGATACTATTGTTGCAAATAGCGATAAAACGAAAATAACCGTTACTCGCAGAAAATGGCTTCGCAAAACAAATTATGTTTTTAATATGATGACCAGTCACACACACCCGAAAAAATTTGCCGACATGATTGAGGGGATGAGTCGCTACTTCGAACAGGTAGAAACAAGCCATCAATCCGTTCAGGACAAAGTGCTGATTCAAATTTCTACCTTAAATATGGTGATCGGCATTGAAACCGAAAATGAGATTTCCGACCCGTTCTTCGAAGAGCTGCTGACCATGCTGCGTCAGTTGAACGGCGTTGTGTTCCGGGGCAACAATGAATTGCTGGATTCGGAAGGCAGGCTGCTACTGGACCTGGATGGAAACTCGGAAGTGAAGAACTTCAAGGTCACGGCGCATACCAGTTTCCTGCATGGCAATAAACAGGATACCGAGTCTTCGCTCCGCAGGCGGGATCGTTCGGAGCATATTTTGACTGAGCAGGCGATCCCCGTTAACCGGAAGCTGCCCGCGAGACCGTCAGAGGAAGCCGTCTCACTGCGCACGGTGCCTGAAACCGCCAGGCGTGCAATCGCGCTCTGTATTGCTGCGCTGAAGGGCGAGTGTGTCGGGAGCGGGGAAAGTATGGAGACAGCCAACGCAATGGTTCTGCAAGTAAGCAATCAGTTTGATGCAGCCGCTTTTTTCTCGCCGAGGGAACAGGCATTTATCGATAATGAGGCGCCTGAGCGTGATGAGGGAACCGCTTTTTCCTGGGGGTATGAAGGGTTTCTGGTATTGTTATGGGCGCTTGGCTATATCGAAGAACTTGAAGACCCCGTATCGATCTGTGATGTGCCGGGCGTTGTGACCATTCTGATGAATGCGGGGAGCATGAGTGAATTTGAAGCCAATGCCCGGCTGCGGAGCAAAAGCGAAATTCTCGATGCAGCAGATCTCATTTACCGGTACAACTGGGCATGCGTCGACAGCCGTCTGCACAATCGGGCCGCTCCTGGCGGACTGGATGAATGTGTCGTTTATGAGCGGCACCGGGCACTTAACTGGCTGATTCGCTATCAGGAACAGGACTGGGATGAGGTCAGCACCGACACTTAATTCCTTCCAAAGCGACTAATAGGCTTGAACTTAATTGTATTGGAAGGCATAATAGGGAAGGAAAATACAGCATTGGGAGATGAACATGAGTCAATTTAAGGCACTAAAGAACACGATAAACAAATTTTGGCCGCCGCTTGAATATCCGTTAGTGATGACGGATGTGTTAAAAACGCAGACCAAAGATCAATTGACACGCATTCGCATGCATTTGGGGATCAGCGGCGCCAGTTCACTGAATAAAGATGCTTTGATTGCCAAGCTGGAAGATCGCCTTCCGGTTGTTGCCCCGGATCTGTTCAGCAGTTGGGATATGAGCAGGGTAAAGCTGATCCGCAAAATTGTCAACGGGCAGGGACGGCTTCTGCAACCGCTGCTGGAAGTACAGCAGTATAGTTATTTTCGGGATCGGGGACTGTTGTTTCCGGCAACGGTGGATGACAAGCGGGCACTGCTAATGCCAACTGAGCTTGTCGATGTGTTCAAGGGGATCAATGAATTTGTGCACATGCAAACAATTAAGCGAAACACCGAGATGATTTTGCTGGCACGCGGATTGCTTTACTATTATGGCGCATTGAACCAGGAAGACATGGGCCGGTTCCTTCATTCTTTGATGGGCAGCAAACAGAATGATCAGGATTACATCGAAGTGCTCTCGGATGCAACGTTTTATTATGACGACATTTCGATTGTGAACGGCAATGTTTACAAGTATCAATGGGTCGAAAATGTGGATGATGTGTTTAAAGAGCAAGCGCTCAGACCGAATCTGGAGTTCTGTTCCTTTACGAAAGAGCAGCTGCTTCAGGCAGGGGAATCGGATTACGTTGAACGAGGCAAGCCTTATATGGATATGCTCCGATATTTCGACAATCACTATGAATTGGACCGCGATGAAGCCGACTTGCTGGTGGATGATTGTGTTGATACGATAAGAAACGGCAAATCTCTTCAGGATGTATTGGAACTGCTTCAGGAAACAATTGAGCTTCCGGATGAACGGATGATGCCAGGCTTCATGGGGCGTCTTGTACCATTAATGAACGGCACGAAGCAATGGGGGCTTAAAGGCTATTCGCCTGATGAGCTGGCTTCCGTCAGCACAGTTGATGGCCCGGCGCCGAAATTTATTCCTGTCGCGTCACCGCCGGTGCAAGGAAATGTATTTTCGATCCAGACCGCCCGTAGAATCGGGCGCAATGACATGTGCCCTTGCGGCAGCGGGAAAAAATATAAAAAATGCTGTATGTCCTAATATCGTTTCTACTCATTAATTGAAGATGCCTGACAGCTGGAAGGAAGAAAGCCGGCTGGCAGGCATCTTTGTCGTCCACGCGTATTTTGATTGACTTGATACGATGAGAGAAAGGGAGTCATGCATGGATGCATTGGAGCAGAGCTCGACACTTTGGGAAGTAGTGATAGCGGTTTCAATCTTTTTGTCAACGTATGCTATCGTTATTTCCGAGAAGATTAATCGGGCCATTATCGCCCTGGCCGGCGCCTTGTTAATGATTTTGTTCGGGTTGGTTGATATTCATACCGCATATACGAAGCATATTGAATGGGAAACTTTATTTCTGCTGATTGGCATGATGATCCTGGTCGGCATAACGAATCGAAGCGGTCTCTTTCAATATATAGCAATCAAAGCTGCACAGAGGGCCAAGGGCGATCCTGTCAAAATTTTGGTAACCCTTGCACTGCTGACGGCAGTAGGCTCGGCATTTATTGACAACGTAACCACAGTGCTGTTGATTGTACCGATTACCTTTTCGATTACGAAGCTGCTAAAGTTGAATCCGATTCCTTTTCTCATTACAGAAATCATCGTCTGCAATATTGGCGGCGCGGCTACATTGATCGGCGATCCTCCTAATATTATGATTGGAACCGCGGCAGATCTCTCTTTCAATCAATTTCTTGTGACGATGACACCGATTGTCATTGTCATTCTGGTAGTGGTGATGTTTTATTTAAAATGGCTGTATGGACGTCAACTCGTTGTCAACGAAATGGACAAGGCACAGCTTATGAAGATCGATCCTCGCAGTTTTATTAAGGACGCGGCGCTGATGAAAAAATCGCTGTTCGTGTTTGCTTTGACGATTATCGGATTTCTGGTGCATCGTTTTTTTCATATCGAGCCAGCCGTTATTGCCTTCTCAGGCGCAACGCTGCTGATGTTGATCGGCACCAAAGAGCATGATCTTGAAGAGGTGTTTCACTCCGTGGAGTGGGTGACGATCTTTTTCTTCGCAGGGCTGTTTGTACTCGTGGGAGGCTTGATTGAAGTAGGCGTCATCGGTCAACTGGCGAGCGCTGTGGTGAACGTGACGGAGGGGGATATCGCGTTGACTTCCATTCTTATTCTCTGGGTGGCAGGCATCGCCTCAGCGCTCATTGACAATATTCCATTAGTTGCGACGATGATTCCGATGGTGATGGAGATGGGGGTTCAGCTTGATGTTCCTAATGAAACCCTCCATCCGATCTGGTGGTCGCTGGCGCTGGGTGCGTGTCTTGGTGGAAACGGCACCTTGATTGCCTCATCGGCCAATTTGATCGTCGCTGGGATATCGGCAAGAGAAGGGACGCGCATTTCATTTATTGAATTTTTGAAGATTGGCATGCCAATTACGTTGATTTCCATGGCAATGGCTACTGTGTACGTCTATTTGGTTTTGCTATAATGTATGAGACAAAACTTCTATCAAATGCTATGCAAGGAGAAAGAAAAGGAGCAAAAGATGTCTGAATCGAACTTTGTTCATATTGCCGCGCAATATGGCTTACCTGCAGAGGTGGAAATACTTGCAGGCAACAGTGGAATGAATAATACGACCCGGATCGTTCGAGCAGCCGGGCAGAAGTATATTATGCGTGTCTATGAAACACACCGCGACATCGGCAAGGTGCGCTGCGAGCATGCCGTTCTGCGGCAGCTTGGCGAAATGCAGCTAACGTTTGCTCATCCTGTGCCGCTGGTATGCGGAGGGAGCGGCGAAGGCGGCGAGCGTCGAGAGGATAGCCGGAAGGCCCAAGATAGCGTCGAGGATATGGAGCAGCGTGAGGACGGTAGTCGCAGGGTCCACGACGCAAGCGGCGTTCAGGAGACGGTAGCCATTGCACCAGACGGCAAGCTTGCGGCAATGTTCCATTACATTGCAGGCGAGAGGCCGCAGCTGCAGACTTCGGGGCAGCTTGAATCCTTCGGACGTGTGGTTGGCCAGCTCGGCCAGGCGCTCTCCCAAATCCATCTCCCACAGATGGACGGGGGATATCGCCCCTATTATGAGCTGGATCAGACGCACCCAAGCTGTCCGCCAGCCGTGCTTGCCGAGTTCTGCTCAGCTCCGCCTGCGGAATTCATCGATTATGCGGACGACCTGGCTTTTCTCAGGCAGTGGTGCCTTGATTTTGCGGTGAGTGTGCCGCAGCTCAAACGTTTGCCGCATCAGTTGATTCACGGCGATCTCAACGCTTCGAACATGTTGGCGGATGCGTCAGGCCGCATAGCGGCATTGCTGGACTTTGAGTTCGTCACACCTGATCTGCGTGTCATGGAGGCGGCTGTATGCCTTTCCGATCTGCTGGAGGCGGACGAAAGCGGCTCAATTGACGAAACAGTGACCCAAAGCCGGTTTGCTTCTTTTATGCTTGGCTGGCGCTCTGCCGCGCAGCCCAGCAAGGAGGAGCTTGCTGCTTTGCCGCTGCTGGTTCAATTGCGGCGCATTGATGTGTTTGTGCATTTTTTGGGCCGCTATTTCGACGGTGTGGATGACGCGGCAATCGTGCAGCGTCAAATTCGTGAGGCGGCGCGTACTGTGGGTTGGCTGCAGAGCAAGGGTGCACAATTGGCAAGTTTATCGTAATTTGCCTCAGATATGAGGCAAATTGGAGTTGACATGCGGCGGTCAGTGAACTGAGCGGCCAGAGAATCCGCTATTTTGCCCAAAACGGGGCAAAACGTAGGTTGAGCGGACACCAGTTCCTTTATTTGAGCAAAAGGATGCCATTTGGGGCCAGTTTGTCACACATAGCGGAACGTGTGGCCGCGAAATCGCAATAATCATGATTTTCCGGCAAATAGCGGAACGTCTGGCCGCTTGAGACGCAAGGGTTCACGTACAGAAGTGCGGCGAAGGTACGGAACTGAAGCAGATTGCAGATGTGGTAACTAAGTGCGGCGACGGTACGGACTGAAGCAGAGTGCAGATGTGGTAACTAAGTGCGGTGACGGTACGGAACTGTAGCAGAGTGCAGATGTGGTAACTAAGTGCGGCGAC
>REGQ01000038.1:12201-56220 GCA_004134985.1 Paenibacillaceae bacterium
AGTGCAGATGTGGTAACTAAGTGCGGTGACGGTACGGAACTGTAGCAGAGTGCAGATGTGGTAACTAAGTGCGGCGACGGTACGGACTGAGGCAGAATGCAGATATGGTAACTAAGTGCGGCGAAGGTACGGAACTGAAGCAGAGTGCAGATGTGGTAACTAAGTGCGGTGACGGTACGGAACTGTAGCAGAGTGCAGATGTGGTAACTAAGTGCGGCGATACTCAAACCGAAGCAAAGTATAGATGTTGTAAATAAGGTGACGCCGCAGCTCGAACCGTAATAGATAGTTGCCTGGTACCTGGGCAGCGTACAATCACAGCAGTTGTCTATTCCTGGCCAACGGGGATAGCAGCTGCTCTTTATTGTGTCGCTGAGAGGAGTTGCCCTGCAAAGTCATTTCCTGAATGCGCGGACATCCCGCTGCCTATACAGCATGCGATGTAAATCGATCGTAGTCCCCTTCTCTTCATATATCATTCCCATGTATTTGCTAAACAGTATATAATGATATAATAAGCTAAGGTAAAGCGAGAATGAATATGACAAACGGAGTGTACAATAGCGATGAATCAACGTTGGTTAAAACGGCAGCTTCTTTCCTACCTGCCTTTATTGTTTCTAATTATTTTTATTTTGCTGGCGGTCATGTTTCTGTCTCTGATCCAGCAGTCTAGGAAAGATATCGTTCGAGCCAACGGGGTGTTTGCCAGCCATGTGGAACAGGTAGTGGATTACAATCTGCAAAGCGTGGAGAAGCTGCTGCTGAATGCAGCGCTGCAAAATGACAAAATCAAAGGGTATTTCGACCTGGGGACAGAGAATGACGATTATTACCGCAAATATGAAATTTCGAATGAGCTGGACAAGCTGAAAGTGTCTCATCCGTTCATTGACTCCATTTATTTATACCGCAGCGCAGACCAGACGATTTTGTCGGAAAAAATGCTTGTGCCGCTTGATACGCATGCGGATCAGCATTTTGTCGAGGAGCAGCTTCTCGATCCGAGCGTCAAGCGCCAATGGTCCGGTGTGCGTATGCACGAAAGCAAGGATTATATTGTTCATACAGGAAAAATTGTGTCGTTAGCCAGTAAATTCCCGCCTCCTGCCGGGGAACTTGGGATGATCATTATCAATGTTAAAGTGAAGGAAATCGAGCAGTTGGTCCATGAGTTATCTTCTTCAGCCGATATCAGCTTTGCCGAGTTTATCGGCAAAAATGGCGAAGTGATCGCTTCTTCAAGCGCTGACAGCAATGGTGAAGTTTTGCACGAGTTCGCTTCATCGTACACGGGTTGGCAGATCCGGACCGGGATCAATGACGGCTCGCTCTATTTTCTGACATCGCGCATTTTTTATATGACGCTTGGCCTCGCCGTTTTGCTGCTGGTTCTGGGGACATGCTGGATAATCTATACTGCACGCAATCATTACAAGCCAATTCAGACGATATTGGGGCGAATTCTTTACTACTCGTCGACCAAACGCGATACGATCTTCCAGGAACAGTCCGTACAGGTGCGGGATGAATTTACGTTTATTGAAGAAGCGTTCCAGCATCTTTATGATCAGGTTTCGGAATATGAGAAGGAGCAGGAAGAAGGACTGTCCTTCAAGCGTCGCCATCGGCTCAGCGAATTGATGTCAGGCAGTCTTATCCTGAACAGGGATGAGTGGCACAAGGAGATGGAGAAGCTGAAGTTTTCGTTTTCCTTTGCTTATTTGCGCGCAGCCATAATCGAGGTGGATCATTACGGTGTTTTCGCACAGAAATATTCCAGCCGCGATCAGTATTTGTTTCAGTTTGTCCTGAACAGTGTGCTGAAGGAAATTGCGGACCCGCATGGGATCGAAGTATGGGCGGAATGGCTGGAGGGGCATCGAATGAGCGTGTTGTTTCTGAGTGAAGGCGATCAGCAAGCCGCCCTGAACGATACCGATGAAATTTTAGCCAAACTGGTGGAATGGGTGCAGGGCAATCTCGATTTCAGTGTGACAATTGGAGCTAGCGGCCATCTGGAGGATACAGAGCAATTGTATGTCATTCATGCGCAGGCATTGTCCGCGCTAAATTACAAGTTTGTTAAAGGGAGCAGTCAGCTCATTCGCCATACCGCATCGAACGAGAATCACCAGGGAGAAGTCTACAAGCTTCTGCCCGCAGTGCGCTCGATCGCTTACAGCTATCGCATCGGTGAACCGCGTTGGCGTGACGAACTGAATACGTTTTTTCAACAGCTGATCGATGATATGTATACCAAAAATGATGTGTATTTCTTAATCAACAGCATTCTTTATAATTTGCACCGTGAAATGATGGAGCTTTCGCCGGAATGCCAACAGTTATGGACCAATGAGGCCGCGCCCCAAATGCAGCAAATTTTGCTGGAGATGGAGACGGTGGAGGAGACGCGGGGGCAAATGACAGCGGTGCTGGCTGATGCTGAGCAAAGCCTGGTCGTGTTTCGGGAAAATCGCAAGCATCATGCGCTAATGCAGGAGGTTCGCAAATACATTGAAACGAACTTCTCGAATGCCAACCTGTCGCTAAAACAGCTGGAGGATGAATTCGGAATGAGCGGGAAATATATCAGCTTTCTATTTCATGAGGAGGTTGGCGTCAAATTTGCGGACTACCTGGCCAGGCTGCGGATTGAAGAGGCCGAAAAGCTGCTGACGGAAACGGGCGATACGGTGCAGGACATTGCCGCCCAGGTCGGGTATACGAATGCGATGACGTTCATCCGCGGATTCAAAAAGCACTTTGGCATGACGCCGGGTGATTACCGGAAAAAGGGCTGATGTCAATCAAACACCTGTTGCAAGCTGTTCATAAGGACAGCGGCAGCAGGTGTTTTTATCTCGTGCTGCGAATCGAAAGATCACCGGCCAATGGCGGGAAAAGCGCTTGGAAATGGCTTAACGGCGCGGGTTTTTGGAAAAAAGTCGATCATCGGAATAAACGCGATTCCGTCCAAAACGGGTATTTTCGACGAATTGACCATCCCCTGAAACTTGGCGATTGAGCAGCAGGCAGGTAAGCGCATATAGTCAATAGAGTCATCGGTCAGACAAGCAATTCTGACACTAACTATAATAATTCGACAGCAGGAGGTGAAAAAAATTGAGAGCAGCCAATGCATTATCCGGCAACAATGAGACTGCCCCGCTGCAAGGGCAGAAGCGTCGGCGTATGGATGCCAAACGGAGGTTCAAGGAAAACCTGCCTTTGTTAATTTTGTTTGTTCCGGTGCTGTTGTTCTATATCATCTTTAAATATGTGCCCATGTTTGGCGCAATGATGGCTTTTAAGAATTACAATTTTTCAGACGGCATTCTCGGCAGCCCATGGAATGGGCTTCGCAATTTTGAAATTTTGTTCAGCAATCCTCAGACACTTAATATTATCCGCAATACGCTGGTGCTCAGTGTATTGAACATTGCTGTTGGGTTTCCGGTCCCGATCATTCTGGCCATTCTGTTAAATGAAGTTCGCAAGCAATGGTTTAAGAAGTGGGTTCAGACACTGGTCTATCTTCCGCATTTCTTTTCCTGGGTTATTGTCGGCGGAATTGTGGTCACCTTGTTTGCGGAACAGACAGGCTTCGTCAATTCCGTGCTGTACAGGCTAACCGGCGAAACGTTCTCCTTTCTCTATGATGATACGTCATGGATTGCTATTTTTCTTGGGGCAGGCATCTGGAAGGAAGCGGGATTCAGCACGATTATATTTTTGGCGGCGATTACGGGCATCGATCCGGCGCTGTATGAGGCGGCCAGTATGGATGGCGCCAGCAAGTGGCGGCAAATCTGGAATATTACTTTGCCTGGCATCAGCACGACGATTGTGCTCATTCTCATCCTGCAGATGGGCAATGTTATGAGTGTCGGATTTGATCCGGTATTTGTCTTGCAAAATTCAGGGGTGTACAGCGTTTCAGAAGTGATCAGCACTTACATCTATAAGGTCGGCATCCAGGGCGGACAGTTCAGTCTGACCTCGGCGATGGGCTTGTTCGAATCGGTCGTCGGTTTTATACTGGTTGTCTCCACAAATATGGTCGCCAGAAGATTCGGACAGGGCTTGTGGTGAGTGGAATGAGGAGGATTCAAGATGAAAAGCACACGCGGTGAGAAATTGTTTCACCTGTCCAATTATGTAATTCTTGCGCTTGCCGGTTTGAGCTGCCTGCTGCCGCTCGTTCACCTGTTTTCAGTTTCATTAAGCGAACCGCATGCCATCTTATCTGGTCAGGTTTCATTTTGGCCGATTGGCTGGACGATTGAAAGCTATCAGTCCCTGTTGGAGGGGACGAGAATTGTCGGCGCATTTACGAACAGTGTGACGATTACCGTTGTCGGTGTTGTGCTCAGTATGGCATTTACCATAATGGCGGCTTATCCACTGTCCAAGAGGAAGTTTTATGCTAAACGGACGTTGACGCTGCTGATTGTGTTCACCATGCTGTTCAGCGGGGGAATTATCCCTTCCTTTCTCGTGTTGAAGTCATTAGGGCTTGTCAATACGTATTGGGCGCTTTGGCTGCCTGGATTGATCAGTACGTACAACATGCTGATTATGCGTACTTTTTTTGAAAACATTCCGGATGAAATCAGCGAGTCAGCCAAAATTGACGGCTGTGGTGAATTTCGCCAGCTCATTCGGATTGTACTGCCGCTGTCTATGCCGGTCATCGCTACACTGACCTTGTTCTATGCGGTAGGCTACTGGAATTCATTTGCAAGCGTTATGATTTTTATCCATGATTCAACCAAATACAACTTGGCAGTACTTGTCCAGCAGATGGTGCAAAGCCAAACGATGCTGCAGGAGATGAACAACTTGCAATCGGAGGACGTTCAGCAGATGACGCCGGAATCGATCAAAGCGGCTGCCTTGTTCGTCATGCTTGTTCCAATGTTGGCGGTCTATCCTTTTTTGCAGAAATATTTTGTCAAAGGCGTTATGATCGGTGCGATCAAAGGCTAGTGGTCTAGCGGGGGCCAGGCGTTCAATGTACGGACAGCCGGCCGTCCTAGTCCTTGGATTACGATAACAACATTGGAGGGGTATAGAATGAAAAGGAAATTTAAAAAGATAACTACAATCGGCCTGACCGCGATGCTGGCTGGCGCCGTCTTTATTACAGGTTGCTCCGGGTCGAACAATGCCCAGAGCCAGCCGCAGGAGGAAGGCAGCAAGCGGGCCAGTATTTCCACCACTCTGTATGACCGGGGGAAAGTCCCGCCGGAAGCAGGCACGATTGATAACAATTTGTGGACGAAGTGGTTGAATGACAACGGGCCTGTTGATGTCAAATTTGTGCCGTTCCCAAGATCTGAGCAAGTGCAGAAGCTGAATTTGCTGTTTGCATCAGGCGATGCGCCCGATGTGATCTTTGAATATGATGGCGGATTTTTTAATCAGCTGTATGCGCAGAAGCAGCTCCTTCCGCTTGATGATCTCATTGCGGAGCATAGCACGTCTTACAAGCAGTTGACTGAGAAATACCCGCAGTTGTTGACGCTCGGTCAGCAGGATGACGGGAAAACTTATTTGTTCGGCCGCATTCTGGGCGCGAAGAACAATGACTTTATTTTCATTCGCAAAGACTGGCTCGACAAGTTGAAGCTGGACGTTCCGCAAACAACGGAGGAACTGTTCCAGGTCGCCAAAGCTTTCCGCGAACAGGACCCTGACGGCAACAATCAGAAGGACACGTTCGGCATCAATATCGGCGGACCGTCCGCAGAGTCGGTCGTTAACTCGATGTTTAACAATGCAAGCCGGTTTGTGGAGGATGGCAAGCTCGTCAACCCGAATATCGGAGAACAGGCGCAAGCCGCAGCCGAATTTCAAAAGGCTCTGTTCGATGAGGGTGTTGTGGACAAGGACTTCCTGACAGATAAAAACGGTGAGAAGGCCAAACAGGACTGGGTTACTGGAAAGCTTGGCATCTATCTTGGCAGCAGCGGTGTAGATAATGCCGGGTTGTTGGAGGAGTACAAATCGCTCCGCAAAAATGTACCGGATGCTGTCATTATGCCGATTGAGCTGCCTGAAGGGCCATTCGGGAGATTTAACCCTGGCTTTAAATCGCCGATCCAAATGACAGGCGCAATTAACAAAAATGCGACAGATCCGGTCGCTATTATGAAATATATTGATTTTCTGGTGGAAGAAGATACGATTATGGCGTTGAAAAACGGTGTCGAAGGGGAGCACTACACGAAGGATAGTGAAGGGCTTGCAACACCAATCGATGCTGAGAAAAACCAGAAGGATCTGGTTGGCATTCTGGATTTGAGCATTTTGAGTTCAATTGGCGTTCTGCCAAAGGCCGAGCAGGTGACACTCAAGCTGGATACAAGCATTCCGGAAGAAAAGGATTTTGAGACGTTTTTGAAACTGGCGGACGAAGCGTACTTTAATCCGGACAACGAATACGCTTATCCGATTACCAACTGGCCTGGATTGCCGCCGGAGCTGCAAATTATTTTGAAAAATACGGAAACAATCAGCGAAATGTGGAAGAAATCGATTGTAGGCGGCAGCAAATATTCACCTGAGCAAACGCTCAAGGAAGTACAGGAACTGTGGAACCGCTCCGGTGGGCAGGAAATTGACCAATTCTACGGAGACTGGATTGCCAATAACCCGGACAATGTCATCTATAATCGTGATTTCATCAATAACATTAATGAGCAATCGGCCGAGTAACCATTTGAATGGCAAGGAGGCGACTTTATTTGGAAGCGATGACTGAATTTGCACCCGTTTACCCCTATCCGCTCCCGGAAATTTATCAAAATTCCGCGGACTTTGCACTCACTGTGAACGGGATTGATATTCCTGTCACGGTCTATACGAAGGATTATGATTATGCAAGTCTGGCGACAGGCGAAGGCAAGGTTCGCTTCGAGCTGACGCTGCATGGCGGTGAGGCAATTCATAACTGGGAGATCAGCCCGCGCAAGCTTGGCATCTCCCCGCAGGTCGAGGGCAGCAAGCTGATCTTCACACTTGCCAGGGGAGAGTATCTAATCGTCCGCTTGAACGGGAGGATGAAGCACCTGGTCATTGCCGCAGATGTTGCAGAGACACAGGTGCCGGCGACCAATGGGGAGGGCATCTTCAACATTGCGTCAGCACCGTATTCGCTTGCGGGTACGGCGGATTTCGAGGAAGGGGCGCAAGATGCTGAACTGCTCTCCCGTACAGCCGCCCTGCAGCAGGCGCTGGACGATGCGAGCCGTTATGGAACGGCAGCAGGCGGGGGCGCGCAAGGAACGGTCTACATTCCCGCGGGCGTTTATTGCATCTCCAATCTGGTGATCGGGAGCAATACAGCGGTTTACCTGGAGCCAGGCGCCGTGCTGCTCTGTACGAGTGATGCTGCCAGACTGAAGGAGCATTGGTTCAAGGATTCGGTCGGCAAGCCGGTAACGTGGTGGATTGCAACAGCTTATCAGTCGGACAATATCCGGCTGTTCGGCCGGGGCACGCTCGATGGCAACGGTGAAGCATTATCGGCCAACGGGATGATCAACAATCTGCTCGTTCCGATCGCAACCAGCGATTTTCACTTGGACGGTCTGACCGTGCGCAATGCTTCCGCCTGGGCAATCACCACGATTCGTTCCCATGCGCTGAGTTTCGCCGATCTCAAGATGTTCAACAGCATGAACATGGGTGAAAATGACGGAATCGATGTTTGCGAGTCACAGCAAGTGACCGTCCGTCGGGCGATTGGCGTCGGGCTTGATGATCCGTTCTCGACCAAATCGTGGATGGAAACGACGGACATCGCGTCAGGCAAGACGCCTTGGCCGGGAAGTCCTGAACCGGTAACGGATGTGTTGTTTGAGGATTGTCTGGCGTGGACGATCTGTTATGGATTCAAGGTCGGGCAAGGCGTGCAGCAGGTTCAGGAGCGGATTACGTTCAGAAATTGCGTAGTGTACGATGCGGCGGTCGGTTTCGGCATTCACCATAAATACGGAACGGCCGAGGCAAGGAACATTACGTTTGAAAATATGGAAGTTGAGCATTTGAGCTATATGAATGATGACAACAGCGCGTGGATGACGATGTTTATCATTGACGGCAGCGGGCTTGGTGTCGGTCCAGTATCGGATATTGTCATTCGACAGGTCAACGTCTACGATAAGGGGCAGGGGAGCGCCAAATTGCAAGGAACGTCCGACGCTCCGTTGACGAATGTGACTTTCCAGAACATATATATGCCTGGGAAGCAGGAGGCTGCCGCGAGCTTGGAAGAGATGAACTTCGGCATTCGGGAGTATGAGCACGATATCAGGATTTTGCCTGAGCGCGTGCAGACGCAGCAGGAGGGGTTATAAATGGAAACAGCTTTGCAGCCGTTGCTCTCATCGAGCCGGATCATTCAACGCCATCCGGCGAATCCGATCCTGGCGCCTGCCGATGTGCCATACCATCCGGCAATGGTGTTCAACGCCGGAGTGACAAAATACGAAAATAATTATGTCATGGTATTCCGCAATGATTATGGCGATGAGGAACAACAGACGATTTTGCCTCACGAAACAACCAATCTTGGCATTGCGTACAGCAAGGACGGAGTGAAGTGGGACGTTGCACCGACACCATGCTGGAGTTGGAACGACGAAGAAGTCATCCGGGTGTATGATCCGAGGCTGACGGTGATAGAGGGCCGCTGTTACATGTGCTTTGCGGTCGATACGAAGCATGGCGTCCGTGGCGGCATTGCGGTGACCGAGGACTTCAGTTCCTTTGAAGTGCTCAGTCTGTCTGTGCCAGACAACCGCAATATGGTCTTGTTCCCGGAAAAAATCGGCGGTGCTTATGTTCGCCTGGAGCGGCCGTTCCCAGTCTATGGACGAGGTGGAATCGATCGATTCGATACGTGGATCAGCGACTCCCCGGACCTGCGCTATTGGGGTAATTCAAAGCTGCTGCTGGGCGTTGAGCAGGTGCCGTTTGCCAATGACAAGGTCGGGCCGGGAGCTCCGCCGATTAAAACAGATCGCGGCTGGCTGACCACTTTCCATGCAGTGGATATTGCTCCTGACCGGGGCAAAAACGGGTGGGAGAGCGCCTGGAAGAAACGTTATTGCGCAGGTATTATGCTGCTGGATCTCGATGATCCGAGCCGCATTGTCGGCATGTCGCAATCTCCGCTGCTCGCGCCGGAAGCGGCTTATGAGACAGCTGGCGGATTTCGCAACCATGTGATTTTTCCCGGTGGGATGGTGCTTGAGGATACAGGGGAAGTCAAAATTTATTACGGGGCTGCAGATACAGTCGAATGTCTGGCTACAGCGGATGTCAATGATTTAATACGCCTGTGCTTGGAAGGCGTGTAGATAAGCTGCGCTTATAGAGGAGCGGGCTGTCAGGAGGATGGACAATGAGCGGAGAAGTAGTGAATATACCGGCAGAGACGGTTCCGGTATCGCATGATGTGGACGTTGTTGTCATTGGAGGCGGCCCGGCAGGTGTAGCATCTGCGATTAGCGCAGCATCCAATGGCGCACGCACGCTGCTGATCGAACAGCGAGGTTTCTTGGGCGGAATGGGCACCGTGTCGCTTGTGCCGGCCTTCTGCCCGTTTACCGATAAGGTCAAGCTGATTACGAGAGGCATTGGTCTTGAGCTGATGGAGCGCATGAAGCAAGCCTGCAATCCGGCTTACCGCCAAGCGCATGCGGATGCGGTCGATTGGGTGCCGATTGATCCAGAGACGCTCAAGCGTGTCTGCGATGAGGCGGTGCTGGAGCAAGGTGTTGAGCTGCTGTATCATACTTTTGTCTATGATGTGCTGCTCTCTGACGACCGCCGCCGGATTGAAGGGATTGTGGTTGTCAACAAATCCGGGCGCTCGGTTGTCCGCTGCCGCTATGCGATTGATGCGACAGGGGATGCGGATATTGCGGCCAAGGCGGGTGCTCCTTTTCAGAAGGGCGGAGAGCAAGGCGAGCTTCAGCCTGGCAGCATGTGCTATCTATTGGCGAATGTGGATCGCTCCCGCTTTAACCGCTATCTCGCGGAAAGCGGAGACAACAGCCAACTGGCGCAGACGGTGGAGCGCGCTATTGCAGACGGCGCTTTACCGGAGGGAAGAAAGCTTGTATCGGGGCTGGCATGGGTCAATGACTACCTGGTTGGCGTCAATTTCGGTCATGTGTTTGGGATTGACGGCACGCGAGCGGAGGATTTGACACGCGGAGCTATCGAGGGACGCAGGCTGGTGGAACGGCAGGCGCAGTTTTTCCGCGCTTATGTTCCCGGATTTGAGCAGGCTCATGTCGTTGCGACGGGCGAACAGGTAGGGATCAGGGAAACAAGACGCATACAAGGCGATTATGTGCTTACGGCGGAAGACTTTATGCAGGCGCGTTCCTTTGCCGATGATATCGCCCGCAACAGCTATTATATCGATATCCATCTGGCAAACAGCAAAGGCAAGATGACATTTACCCATCTCAAGCCAGGCGAATCGCATGGCGTGCCTTACCGGATCTTGCTGCCAGCAGGCATCGACAACTTGTGGGTGCCAGGCAGGGCGGCAAGCTCCGATCGGGCAGCGCAAGGTTCACTGCGCGTCATGCCCAACTGCTTGGCAATGGGACAGGCAGCGGGGACTGCTGCGGCTTTGGCGCTGCAAGACGGGGGCGGTTCCCGAGGCATCGCGGTTGACGCTTTGCAGCGGACGTTAGTTCAGCAGGGGGCATGGCTGGGTGAAGCGGAGGCGCTTCAATGAAGAAGACGGTATTGACCGCTGATTATTTTCGCGGTGCGGTATCCCTGGCGATCAGCGAGGAAGGAATCAAGCCGTGGCGGATTCCTTATCAGGACTACGAGCTGTTTGCGCCGGACGGGATCGGGGGCAAGGCGGAAATATGCGCCGGGGTACGCCTTTGTGTACGCTCCAATGCGAAGCAGATCCGCTTAACCTTCGCTGGAATTACCGAAGATGCCCGGATCGATTGTTTGGCAGACGGCGTGCTGCTCGCCTCCAATGCCTTGCAGGCAGGCGATACGGAAACAGTGTTCGCCGGAATGGGAGACGGGCGCAAGGACGTGGAAATCTATTTGCCGCAAAATATCGGGATGACCCTTTCTGGCTTATGGACTGAGCAGGAGGCGGAAGTCGAACCGCTGTTGCCAACTTGGCAGCAGGTGCAGTTTCGTTGGATCGCTTATGGAAGTTCCATCACACAATGTGCGGGGGCGTCGAGCCCTTCACGCACATGGCCGGCCATAGCGGCTAGAGAGTGCGGGCTTGATTTGACCTGCCTCGGTTTCTCGGGCAATTGTCATTTGGAGCCGATGGTCGCCAGAATGATTCGTGATTTGCCAACTGACTTTATTTCGCTGGGTGTCGGAATTAATGTTTATGGAGCAAATTCGTTGGGCCCCCGCACTTTCCGCCCTGCGCTGATCGGCATGCTCGAAACGATACGCGAACGGCATCCGTACACGCCACTGCTGGTCAATTCCCCGCTTTATGCGGTTCACCGCGAGACCGATCCCAACTTGCTGGGCTATACGCTGCCAGCGATGCGGGAGGAAGTGGAGTTGACGGTGGAGATGCTGAAGCAGCGCGGCGATCAGCACATTTATTACTTGAACGGGCTTGAACTTCTGGGCCCGGATGATGAGGCGCATCTTCCAGACCAGCTGCATCCTGATGCAGCCGGCTATGAATTGATCGCGTCCCGTTTTGTCAGTAAGGTGCTGCTGCCTATGCGGGAGCGGGCTATCTGCAGGTTGGGAACAGTAATTAGTAGAGCTGGCAATAAGGTTCAAATAAGCAAATCCTAAAAAACTGAAAATCCCGGAAACCCCGGAAACCCCGGAAACCCCGGAAACCCCGGAAACCCCGGAAACCCCGGAAACCCTGGAAACCCTGGAAACCCCGAAAACCCCCATTCCCAGTTGTGCTGGGCGGGGGTTTTTCGGCTGAGGAAATGATTATTTTCGAATAAGAAAGCCTTCCTCTGCCAAATATTCATCCGCTTCTTCGCGGGATTCGAAGGCCATATCTACATTGTCGCCAGAGTAGGTGTACCACAAATCCCCCTCCAGCCTTAAGGTGAGCGCTTGCCCGTCCTCATTGTGCCATGTCTCCGAAATAAGCTCATCAGCGCTATAATGTTCGCCAGCTTCTTCATGACGTGCAACAGATTGGCCTTTTGACAGCGCAGCAGAAGAAGCAGCTTCATCGCCGTCTGCGGAGCCGGAGAGCGAGGCAATGGATTGCTGAACCAGTTCCCGAAGCTCCGCTGCGGAAAAGTCACGGATATTGACAAACCCGCGGTCATCAGCGGGATATTCTTGCAATAGCGCAGCATAGACGAACCCGTTGCCGTTCGGGTGAAGGTGGTAGACGACAATTTTCTTCTCGTGAACGCTCTCCTCGTAATGGAAGTTGACGCGTTTCAGCGAAACATCTTTGCGCTGCAATTCAGGAAACGATTGAATGATTTCCAGTTTTTGTTCAAATGTAAGCAAGGCATAGCCTCCAGACGCAGTAATATGTTGCATGTGATTATATCACACTCTGTGGGGGTAACCAACTAGCGAGATGAGAAACCCAGGTGAGACGATGAATAACGTTGGCAAATGATTATAAAATTGTGCAGTCATCGTACTCCTCACTCTGACTATGGAGCTCTTTAATTACTAGGGTATCGATATCATTGTTCTGATCAATTGCGCATAAACATTTACCCTCCGCAGATGCTGTAATCCTTGCAAGCTGTTGTTTGTGTCGCCATACCGTAAGCACATAGTCAAACATAAAATTAATTTGATACTTGTCGTTTAGAGTTTGAACATCGCTTATCGTTCGAGTGTCGGTCAGGGATTGAATATTGCTTTCAGTTCGAGTGTCGGTTAGGGATTGAATATTGCTTTCAGTTCGAGTGTCGGTTAGGGATTGAATATTGCTTTCAGTTCGAGTGTCGCTCAGAGGTTGAATGCATGTTATTTCTGCCTGATTGCAATCCAATATTTCCACGAAATCATATTGACTGTTTTGATTATCCGCTTGAAACCCGCTTATAAAGCACTGCACGAATTTTGGAGCATGGTCTAAATTTTGAATGTATACGGATGCGGCTTCTTCAATGAGCCACTCGTCCAGCAATTTGGCTTTCAACACATCAATGTTCATTTCACAACTCCTGTTATGTAATTCAATTAAGCGGACACACGTTCCGTTATTTCGCAGAAAACAAGCAAAAAGTAACTTTGGCGGCCACCAGATCCGTTATTCATGTAAAAAGTGCGTTATTTGGCGGTTTTTTGTACCAATAGCGGAACGTCTGTCCGCGAAATTATGGTTTTGGGTGTTTTTCGGGCAAATAACGGATCGTGTGGCCGCTCACCGCTTTGACCCTTTGTCCGCCTGCCATTCGCCAACCCTAATTTGTGCTAAATGCTCATCCAACCGCGCAGTAGCCGCCAACCCTAATTTGTGTTAATGCTCATCCAATCGCGCAGTAGCCGCCAACACCAGTTTGTGTTAAATGCCCATCCAATCGCGCAGTAGCCGCCAACCCTAATTTGTGTTAATGCTCATCCAATCGCGCATTAGCCATCAAGCCTCAATCTGTGTTAAAGGCCCATCCAATCGCGAATTTGCCGCCATTCACAATCCTGTTATCCGTCAATCCCGATATTGTAAATGAACTCTTCCTTACCGGGCTGCGCGACGATGACTTCGTTCTGGTTCGCCCAGCCGATCAAGGTTGTGGGGCCAAGCCAGATGACGCGATTTGATGCGGTATTGATCAGCCAGCTTCCAGATTCTGAGGTCTGAACCGCGTAGCTGCCGTTTTGCTCCTGCTCACCGCCAGGCTGTGGCAAAACACGAAGAAGTGTGGCTGCTCCCGGGCCGCCCGTATAGGCTTCCAACAGTTGTGATGCCTCCTCCGGCAGCTCCGGGTTCGCTTGTTTCGTCGTCGTATGCTCCTTCAGATGAATGGTGGCGGTACCGCGGCTGAACGATTCCGCACCGTGGGCAATCCAAGGAACCACAATTGTATCATTGTTCTTCCACTGCATAGGATAGACGAACAGAAATCCGTCACTGTGGCTTATATAAGCGGCTTTTTCCTGTACATAAATCTCTTTGCCCGCGCTGTCTAGCACAATCAGATCAGCTTCGGGTCCCACGAATTCATCCGAAGCGATCAACACTGCAACATGGTTTAAATCCGGCGACACGGCGATGCCATAGATGGGGCGGGGGGCAGTATAGAGGAGCTCGTGGTGCCCGTTCTTTCGTTCGACGCGATAGATAAATTGGTTGGCATCAGCCGCATAGCTGATTTGCTCGTTGAAGCGGTCTCCCATCAGCGTACCAATGCCGTAATCATTGTTGGCGAACGGCTTAGTCTTTTCAGAGGAAAGATGCGGATCAAATTTGGTTGACTCGCCGCTAGCCGGGTCGATTAGTGTCAGCGTGTTATTAGTATGATAAACAAACAGTTTTTCCAAGCTGCCCGCATCGAGTTCAGCATGTGTCTTTTCATCCGTAACTGGCTCATTCACCTTGTCGATCGGGAACACAGGCTGGATTAATACGGCTGAAAAATCCCAGGATTGGGATCGAATGAGCTCGTTATCCTGACTGATCCACTTTAGTCTGCTGACCGCGTTGTTATTGCGGCTGCTAAGCAGCACTTGATTTCGAAACGTGTGCTCCTTATTTGCGAAGGGCTCTCCTGACTTCGACATGATGTCATCAAGGCGGAAATGGATTGATGTGTCATCTTTCATATTGGCAAATTCAACGACAAATCGCTGATCGTCCACCCAATATAGCGTATAATCGAGTTCCTCCAAGGGCATTCCAGCTACGACAAGCGTACGCTCCAACGTTTTGGTGACAGAATCCTTGTCCATATCCCGATTCGCCTGCACGACAACACTATTGGTGATGTCCGAAAATGTGGTATAGAGCAGCGGTTCTGCTGTTTGCGTCTGCTCTTCCTGACCGAGTAGCTGCCGAATCCACTGCGTCGTAACTTTCCACGCTTTGCCTTGTCCCTCAGTGCCGGGTAAATAAATTTTACCGCTGACAATATGATCTGTCGTTAGCCTCAAATCATTGACCTGGTAGATGGCTGTATCCGAATCATTGGATAATGCGATTTTAAACAGCTGCCCGGAAGGCTCAGGGTCGTCAATGCTGGAGGCAGGTGCCCGTTGCAGGCCTTGCGCAAGGGTATCAAGCTCATGTTGATCCGTAATGGTTCTGATCACAGTGTCCGTACCCCAGTCATGGATGGTGATCGACTTGATGTCTTCCATTACTGGAAAAACGCCGGAGTCGAGCACTGCGGGGGGCGTATTATCATTTTGGCAAGCTGACAAGAGCAAAACGAATACAAAACATATCCCCAACAAACGGCTAATTGTTCGCATATACACACTCCTAAAGTTTTGTGAAGGGTTACTTCTTAGATAGAACATCGCAACAAAACTCGCATCGGAAGCATAGGCTAAGTTTTGTGAAACAAAACTGACGTCGAAAGCATAAGCTAAAGTTTTGTGAAGCGTTACTTCTCAGATTGCACATCTCAACAAAACTCGCATCGGAAGCATAGGCTGAGTTTTGTGAAACAAAACTAGCATCGAAAGCCTCCGCTAAAGTCTTGCGAAGCAAGATCGGCCTCCGAAGCACTCACTTAGTTTTATAACGATCTGCTAAAAGATGACATTTATGTATTAGACGATGCGCGGCGGTAATTGGTTGTGGATTGTGCGGCCAAATGTTTCACAAACAGCATTGCATCAAAAGAAGCCCTCATCGTTTGCGTATTCTTGCTGCGGTGACGGGGCTTATTTGCCTGTATGAGGTTAAAAGGGGCCAGATGGAGCAAAACCTGAGTCGTACATCTGCTCCTTTAATTCCTTTTTGCGGGACGCTCTTAACACGTTGTCTGAGCAAAATAATATGCCAATGGTTATCGCAACAGGGAGTCAAGCCGTCTATAATTAATTTTACATAGGCCTTTTAGGCTCACAGCCAAAAATAGCGGTTGATGAATTCGAGCGAGCGTAGAACGATGGATAGGGACGGAAAACATTCGCAAAGTCATTTCCCACTGTTACGTTGCTTTCTATTTCGTGGGTTTTTTACTCTAACGCTTGTCACAGCGCTTAAATGGCTTCAAATGACCCTTTTGTAATTCTAACGCTTATCACGGCGCTTATTTACCATATGGGCTGCTAAAATCATGCGATTTTCTGAAATAAGGTGGCTCAGTTTCCTTACAATATTTATTGGCTTGAATTTCCCTAAATAGCGCCGCTCATCAGCGTTAGAATTCCACGCGCGCACGGCGCTATGTCTGCTAGAATTCCACGCACGCACGGCACTAACGCTGCTAGAATTCCATCGCGCGCACAGCGCTATCGCTGCTAGAATTCCACGCGGTCACGGCGCTATGTCTGCTAGAATCCCATCGCGCGTACAGCGCTATCGCTGCTAGAATCCCATCGCGCGCACAGCGCTATCGCTGCTAGAATCCCATCGCGCGCACGGCGCTATCGCTGCCAGAATTCCATCGCGCGCACAGCGCTATCGCTGCTAGAATTCCATCGCGCGCCCGGCGCCATCGCTGCTAGAATTCCACGCACGCACGGCACTAACGCTGCTAGAATTCGACTCGCGCACAGCGCTATCTCTTTCCAACGGCGCACGGTCCATCACATGGACCCCGCCCCTATGTCAACGCTACTTGGCAGCAAGTCGAAGAGCGCGATCGCGCTGATTGCCGCCTGCGACTCCCAGCCGCCAGCTCATATTGACTAGCGGTGTGGTTGACTGCCAACACGTATCGCCCCACCGCGCGCTGGGAGCTGCGCGCGGTGAAGAAAGAAAAAATCAAGCTCATGCACATTTAAGCATTTGTTAAGAGGCAGAGGTTAAGCTGTCTGTAAGGGATAAGAAGGGAAGAGTCAATTGAAAAATATTTTGAGAGACAAATTTCTTATTGCATTGCTTCTATTAACTATCCTTATTGGTTTTGGCGTATGGATATCTGAAAAGGCGGAGCAGAACATCCCTTCCGCAAATGGCGGCATATTTGATTTGGACGGGTGGGATTTTGAAGAAAGCGGAATCCTTGCGCTGGATGGAGAGTGGGAGTTCTATCCAAATCAGCTGCTTACACCCGATAGTATTGATGGGCAACGCTCTAAAGCGTATTTTATACAAGTGCCAGGCAAGTGGAATGGCATGCAGTACGACGAGGGACAACAAATGCAGGGCAAAGGTTATGGCACCTATCGGCTGCTGGTCAAGCATGCTCCGGCAGAAGGTCTGCTGGCCATATCCAAAAACTATGTTCGGTTCGCCGACAGACTGTACGTTAACGGGCAGCTTCTGGGTGAATCCGGCCAGCCGGGTCAGTCGAAGGAAAGCTATCAGCCACGCAATGTACCGTATACGGTATATTTTCAAAATACAAGCGATGAAGTAGAGATTTTGCTGCAGGTCGCGAATTTTGATTTTCGCATTGGCGGAATTACAAACTCGCTGCAGTTAGGACTTGGCAAGCAGATGGAAGTGAGGAAGAGCTTCCAGGTCGGTCTTGAGCTGATGGGAGCCGTTATTTTGCTAATTTTCGGCTTTCTGCATTCTGGACTCTACCTGTGGTTTCATAGAAATCCGCTGTTAATTTTGTTTGGTGCCTTTTTATTTTTGTTTGCGGTGAGCGTAGTAATGAACGGTGAAAGAATCGTTTTGCAATTGATGCCGGAGTTGTCCTTTGAACTGCTATTCAAAATAAAAAATTTTGTCATCTATATGATGCCTGCGCTGTTGTTCTTTATTTCCTGGAGACTGCTGGGGCAAGCTGGCATCCGTAGACTGCTGCTGATCTCGTCGGGGGTGCTCGCTGCTTATTGCATCGGCATTGTTGTGCTGCCCTTTCGAATCTACTCCTACGTCCAGGATGCGGTATATATCGGTTTGACAATGGTCGGTATCCTACTCCTCTGCTTCTTGTTTCATTCTTACGTCAAGGAGCGGTATGGCTCACTTGGCCGTCGCCAATTTCAGCTGTACATGGCGGCGGTATGGTCCGTTCTGCTGACGGGAGTCATCGTCGCCTGGAACAGTCGGAATATCATTTCGATGATGCTTGCCAATCTGACGTTTATGTTGTTTGTTCTGTTTCTATCCATGATGCTGCTGCACCAATATATTAGTGCCTATTCTGCTATGCAGCGGCTTGCAGCCAAACTACAAAAGGCAGATGTCATGAAAGACGAGTTTCTATTGATTACTTCTCACGAGTTAAATACGCCGCTTCATGGCATCATTAATTTGTCGCAAACGCTTTTGAAAGAGCCATTGAAAAAGTCAGCCGAATCCGAGATAAGAGAACGATTGCAATTGATTCGCAATACAGCTTACCGTATGTCCAATATGGTCAAGGATATTATCGATGCAGCCAAAATCAAGGAAGGCAGACTGGATGTAGAGACAGGGAGGGTGGACCTTGTTACCTGTGTCTCAGTGGTCATTGAAGTGTTTGGCTTTCTTGCCAAAGGCAAAAATACGGTGTTGACGCATCAAATTGATCCCGCGGCGCGCTATGTCTTTGCGGATGAAAATCGCTTGATGCAGGTGTTGTACAACGCAATTAATCATAGTTTGGTTCAAGTCCAGGATGGCATCGTTGTCATCGCCAGCAGGCAGAAAGAAGGTGCCGAAGTTGTTATTGAGATCAGCAGGACGGGCATGAAAGATCACATGATTGGCGGGAGCCAAGACGCGGATGAGGAAAAGGAAGGCTACGGGTTTGCCGTCGGCTTGTCGACTGCCTATGAGCTGACCCAATTAATGGGTGGGAAATTCGTGCAAGACAATGACAGAGGAAAGGTTGAAATTACGCTGCCGGCAGCAGAAGCGGCTGGGATTAATGAAAGTGCAGCAACCAGCGAGTTGCCCAGTGGGCAGCAGCTTCATACGGACTTGGGGGGCAGCAGAACGGCTAAGGAAGGAGCAGCCAAAATACTGATTGCCTCCGCAGACCCTGTTAATGTCGAGCATTTGTACAGTATGCTAGTAACAGAGGGATTCGAGGTCATCTGCGCCAGCACAGATAAAGACGCCTATTCATTGATTGCGCGCATTAATCGTCCGGATATTGCGCTCATCGATGTCATGCTTCCCGATACAAACGGGTATGAGCTTTGCCGTCGTATCCGACAGCATTTTACGCTGGCTGAAATGCCCGTATTGTTTATTGCTGCGCGCAGTACACCTGCCGATATTGAAGCCGGCATCGCCGCAGGCGGCAGCGATTTTATTGCCAGACCGCTTGATGCGGGAGAAATCCGTGTGCGTATCAATACACTGCTGTCTATGAAACGATTGGTCAAGGAATCAGCGTTGAACGAAATGGCATTTTTGCGCTCGCAGATCAAGCCGCATTTTCTGTACAATACGCTCGGCACTATCATGTCGCTTTGTTATACGGATGGAGCGAGGGCGGGTGAATTGCTTGGTGTATTCAGCAGATATTTGCGCAATATTTTCCATTTGGACAATACGGAAGAGACCGTCACACTAAGCAAAGAAATGGAAATGATCCAGGCCTACATCGATATTGAGCAAGAGCGATTTGGCGATCGGGTTCAGGTGGAGTTTAACGTTGACGAGGCGCTATACAGCTGTCAGGTAATGCCCCTTACGATTGAGCCATTGGTGGAAAATGCGATTCGACACGGGGTACTAAAGAAAGTGAGCGGCGGTATGGTGCGGTTGACGATCAGGCGGCAAGAGGAATTTATTCAGGTGGTCGTAGAGGATAATGGCGCCGGGATGATGCCAGGACAAGTGGAGTCCATTCTCCAGCCAGGCAAGCAGGGCGAAGGGGTAGGCTTCCGCAATATTATGCGCCGGGTTGCCCATTTGACAGGGAAACCGCCTGTTGTAGAGAGCGAATTAGGCAGAGGGACGAAGGTTACGATTTGGCTGCCGCTCATCTACACTTCGATGAAAAATCTAAACGACATGAACGGGTGAGGCGGATCAAGGTGCAGATGACGCAGTCATTACGTAAAGGAAGGGAAGGTGAAATGATGATTAAGGCATTTTTGGTAGACGATGAGGAGCATGCGCTCAATATACTGGAAATCTTTCTGGGACAGATTGGCGGCATTGAAGTGATTGGACGCTCAAACAACGGGTTTGATGCCATCAGCCAGCTGGGAACGCTTCGTCCCGATATTCTGTTTCTAGATATTGAAATGCCGGAGATGAGCGGCCTTGAGCTGGCCGATATTATTTATGGAAGCAATGGGGAACTGCCTATTATTTTTGTAACCGCATATGATCAGTATGCAATTGCAGCTTTTGAACAGGGGGCGATGGATTACATTTTAAAGCCGCTGGAGATCGAGAGGCTTGCCAAAGCCATTGCCAGAGTTGATCGCAGAGCGAATCTGTCGGGTACGGGCGAACTTGAGGAAGGCGCTTCAGAAGAGCTGTCTACGGCTGACCTCCCCAGGTTCACGATTCAAATGCTGGGCACATTTTATGCGGGAGCACGAGGAGAACCGAGCATGAAGTGGCGCATCTCCAAGGAGAAAGAAATGCTGTCCTACCTGGCGTTAAAAGGAGAGGGGCGCGTCCATCGTGATCTCATTATTGAAGATTTATGGCCTGATGAAACCTATCATAAAGCCAAAATTTACATGCACACCTGTGTAAGTCTGCTGCGTAAAAGCTTTAAGAAATTAGGGTTTGATGGTGTTGTAAAATATGAAAATGAACGTTATTTCCTTGATTTGGAACGGATAGATATCGATGTCTTGCGCTACAAGCAGCTAATAAAAAACCTGAAGAACAGTGCCTATGCAGAACCAGCAAAAATTGAAGAGGCGTTGGCTGTCTATCAGGGAATGATGTTCAAGGATGAGGACTATGTGTGGGCGGAACAAGAAATCGAGCTGCTGGAGAAATCGGCCGTGGAGTGGCAGATTACGCTGGCCAAAACCTACCTTGGTCTGCAAGAGTACGAGAAAGCTGTCAAAACGGCAGAATTGATTATGGCTTATTCCCCCTATTTTGAAGAAGCGTATCGTCTGGGGATGGAAGGCTATCAAAAGCTGGGGAGAAATGATCAAGTGCTCCTCGTGTATCAAAAACTGTGCCTGAAGCTTGAGGAACTGGATATTAAGCCTTCTGCGATGACGAAAGTGCTTTATGATGAAATATTTTTGGGCGCATGAATTTACTGAATTCGTGTAATTGAGCCGCTTGAAATTAGTTTTATTAAATGCAATCCCGAATTTTTTGGAAGAGGATAGTTCTTAGTGCCTAATTTGAAAAGGCGCATTAACAGGAATTGACCTTGTATAACGTAACTTGCACGCCAGTTATTGGGTAAGAAACCTCCCTTGAATAAGGAAAATGAAGGCATAAAAAAATCCAAAAAACCTTGTCGAAACAGCGGAAAATGCTAATTGACAGGTTTTTTTTGCCATGCTATGCTACATTTTAATTCATAGTAAATCAATGTGAATTAACTGTATTAAACATTGAGGAGGATTCATATGACGGGGCAGACACAAACACAGACACAGACAAGAAGAAAGACAGACGATTTCAAAACGGTTTTCGCCGTTGCGGTGGCTTTTGCACTCGTATTCTCTTTGTTCGTCCATTTGCCGAAGGCATCGGCAGGCGAAGCGAAGACGGCATTGGACATTTCGAAAGGCAGCATTACGATTGAGAACAATAAAGTTACGGCAAAGACAAGCTCTGGAGCGGCTGCTGCCTATAATCCTCACGGCTACATACTGAGCGGCACTTCTACCAGTAATACGGTAACGATCAAGGGCGGCGAGCATCACATTACGCTGCAAAGTTTGAAAATCAGCACCGGCTACAATGGTTCTTCCCCGATTTCAATCGAAAACCCCAATACGAAAGTGACGATAACCCTAAGCGGCACAGACAATCAATTAACTTCAGGCAATCCCAAAAAAGCAGCGATCAGTGTTCCGGAAGGCACGACGCTGGTCCTTGACACGATTGACAGCAGTAACCAGGGCGCATTGCATACAATTGGCTATGGAGGCACAGCAGCCGCGATCGGAGGGAACGAGTCCGTCACAGCCGGAACAATTGTTGTCAACCACGGCAAAATCAACGCAACCTTCGCCCGCAGCGGCAATAAAGGAGCAGCGATCGGCGGCGGCCAGTCTGGTGCCGGTGGAACAATTATCATTAATGACGGGATTGTGAGCGCGGAGTCATACAGCGGGAGCGCGTCAGCCATTGGCGGCGGGTACTCTGCAGGAGGCTATGGCGGCAAAGCGACAACTGTAACGATTAACGGCGGGACCGTGACGACGAAAATCCCCAATACGGCAGCCTATGATTCCATTGGTTACGGGAGTGTAGCATCCGCACACCGGTCGGCAGTGGAGAACGCCACGTCCGTCATCATTAACGGCGGCCACCTATTCAACAAAAATGACAGCAACAACTTGACTTCGCTTTTGTACAAACGGCAGCCAGTCGATGGCAGCGGAACGACATTATTTTCTACCGGCATCAAAGTGGAGAGCTTGCCTTCCAATGGTACGCTGGTGCGGCTTGACTACAATGGAAGCGAGCTGACAACGACGACGGTTAATGGCGGTTACGTTTATCTGTTCCTTCCTGTCGGCACGCAAGCGGTGACGGCAACAGCGATTGAAACCGGCGTTGCTTATTACGGAACAGCAACAACAACGGCAAGCACCGCAAGCCATCCGAACAGTACAGGAACAGTTGCAACGACGATCAAAACAGCACCGTCAATTGCCATTGTTAATGATGCAGCAGATGATACAGTGCTGAATGACGGGAAAACAAGCACATTGGAAGTGGCTAACTTGGCTTCGATTGTGAACAGTGGCGATTACCCGCTTGAATACGGTACAGATTATACAGTGCAATGGTATAAAGGCTCCACACCTGTGGCTGGCAATGCGGACGACAACACACGTTTGACTGTGACACCAGATAAGGGGGACAGTTACAGAGCCAGATTGGTGGCAACGAACGATGGCATAGCAAAGGGAACAAGTTCCTATTCCGGTTCGCAGACCGCGCTAGGAGCCGTTGATTCTGGGGTGCCTGCTGTTGGAGTTGGCACGGTGCTTAGCGTGGATACAGAAGCCACCTTTACGAAGCAGCCTGACCCGACGGCTGGGGCAATTACGTATACGGTCAAACTGACAGCCGACGATGCCGCCCATACCCCGATTGAAGGAGCGACAGTGCGCTTTTATCAGGATGGATCGAAATATCCTTACACCCGGGTGACGGGCAAAGGCGCCGATGCGGGAGTCATAACTTTTACGTTCAGCGCACTGCTGCCTGGCGAGCACGCGATTAAAATTGCTTTTGACACGGCCAAGATCAATGGGGTATTGTACAACGAATCCGTGTATACGAAGGAATTTACAGTTACTAAACCGAAGCCGCCGGTTGGTTTTACGACCGTAGCAGCCAAAACCGATACAACCAATGGCAAAATTTATGGCGTGGATGAAACGCAGGAATATATCAAGTGGATTCCGACAATCGGCAACAATCAACAGATTTACCCGGTTGTAGGAAATGTTATTGAAAATGTTGGACCAAGCCTGTACAGCATTCGCTACAAAGCTTCCTATGACGGCGATGTGTACCAGTTGGCATCCGATTATCGTTATCTGGTATGGGTACAGACTGCACAATGGACGGTAACGCCTGTTGCTACGGATTCTGTCGTCTGGGGAACCGGCCCCATTGATGTCGTCGCAGGAGGAAGCGCAGAATTCTATGTGGCACCGATTGATGGTTACGAAATTAAGGAGAGAGACATTCAGATCAAATACGCCGATTTCTCCTACGACAGCAGCACAAATATTTTACGTTTGAGCCGTATTACGAGTGATATTCGCATTTCGATTCAAGCCACGCCAATTCATGAAATTGAGTAAACCAATCGAATAAATGGGGCTAAAAACCAAAATAAGTGCTTGACGGCTGCGAGAAAGGCAGCGAAGGGTTGTAGGGATGTTGGCAAAACGAAGTGGTCGCTTTTTAAAGCCGGATTTCAACCTTTTAAAAATTAGCATAAGAAATCCGGCTTTGAATGGCGATTGAAAACACCCTGCGAACCCGCAGCAGCACATCCGAGTCTCGTCAAGCACTTATTTTTAGGTAGAGCCATAAATGGAGGGCATTATAACATGAAAACAAGCAAAAAACGGCCTCAAGCGTATCGGCTGCTCAGTATTCTTGTCGGGATCGCCGTTATTCTAAATGTTCTTGCTGCTGCTCCCTCAGCGGCACGGGCGGACGAGGCAAAGACGACGCTGGATATTGCCAAGGGCAATATTGTAATTGACAACAATAGTATTACAGGCAAACAGCCTGATGGGACGAATGTAACGGCGGCAAATCCGAATGGGTATATTATTATCTCATCCTCAACTGCAATTACAAGCAATTCGGTAGTTATCAGAGGGGGAGTGGAGCATACAGTCATTCTCGATAATGTAACCATTAAAAGGAGTGATTACAACAGTGTCGCTCCTGTATCGTTAACAGGGACAGGGACGAAAGTTAATTTGATTCTCAAGGGAGCCAATACGTTGCAAATTGGCAACGGGGCTACCCACAGGCCAGCATTGAGCGTGCCGGAAGGAACGGAGCTGGTGATCGATACGATCGACGGCACAAACAGCGGCGGGACATTAAATGCAGCAAGTCTTGGCGTTACAGCAGCGATCGGCAGCGATAAAACGACGGCGGCAGGCAAAATTGTCATCGATCATGGCACAATTTCGGCGAAGTTTGCCGGTTCAAACAACTCCAACAGCACCGCGGCCGTCATCGGCGGAGGAGAAGGGCAAGCCGGCGGCACGATCATTATCAACGATGGCATTGTTGTTGCGGACAACTACAATTCGGTAACGAACAGCGGCGCTTCGATTGGCGGGGGAGCCGCGCCTGCGGGATACGGCGGCAAAACAACGCATATTACAATTAATGGCGGCACAATTATAACCAAGGTTCCTAATTCCGCCACTTTTGACTCCATTGGCTACGGCAAGCCTGGAGAAAGCTACGGGGATGCGGTACGAGCATCGACAACGGTGATCGTTAACGGAGGGCATATTTATAACAAAAATGTCAACGGCAATCTAACTCATCTTCTCTATAACCGACAGCCTGTCAATCGTGATGGAGTCTCGCTTTATTTAACACGGATAACAAAGGCCCTGGAAGACGGTAATCCGTTTGCTGATGGTGCGGCGGTTAGCGTAGCTTATGGGCAGCACAATCTGGTGACGGAGGCCATTAGCAGCAGCCGCGCTGTTCATTTGTTTTTGACTGCCGGCACTCAAGACATTGTCATTACGCATGACAACAAAGCCTACTATGGAAAAATAGAGACGACTACGAATACCGGTACACAACCAAACAGCTCAGGTACCGTCTCAAGAACGCTGAAAAAACCCATTGTACCAGTGATAGAGGTAGTGGCCGGCGCCGGAACGCCTGATGAAGTGAATTTCTATGCCGGTGCTGAGAACACGCTGTCCGTAACCAATCTCGACCAAGTGGTCAACAACAGCAATTATCCGCTGGTCTATGGCGTAGATTTTACTGTCCAGTGGTTTAAGGGGACAAGTCCAATTGCTGGCAATGCAGATGATCCGTCCAAGTTGACGGTAACGCCAGCGAAAGGGGAAACCTTTAAAGCGCGTTTCGTAGCCATTACAGATGGAAGCAGCAAACTGGATAGCAGCGTGACGAATGACTCCAATGTCCAGATTGCCGATTGGGAAAGCAGGATCATCGCTTTTAAAAATTTGAAAGAGACCTACCAATATAGCGAAGAAATTGAAATAGAAACGGAGATCAGCGCAGGCGGCGGACAGGTCACCTTCGCGAGCTCCAACCCGGCGGTTGTAGAGATCGACCCGGCATCAGGAGCTTTAACAGCGAAACGAAGCGGGACGGCTGTCATTACGGCAAGCGTTCCGCAAGATGAGGCCGCCAAGCTCTCGTATGCTGAGGCAAGCGGCACGGTTATCGTTAACGCCATTGCACCATCGGTGCCGACCGGCGTAACTGCGGAAGCAGGCAATGCTCAGGTTGCGGTAAGCTTTGATGCTCCCGCTGATGATGGCGGTGGCGATATTGTCAGCTACACCGTGTCAGCCTGGGAGGACGAAGCGCAAGCTCCGGCCGGGTCGGCGTCTGGGGCAGCCAGTCCAATTACGGTGAGCGGGCTGACCAATGGCGTCAACTATACCTTTAGTGTGGTCGCGACGAATGAGAGCGACAGCTCGGAACCGTCCGCGCATTCGACATCGGTCGCGCCAATCGCTGATCTGCCCTCAGCACCTGTGAATGTCCAGGCGACTGCGGGTGATCAATCTGCGTCAGTAAGCTTTGACGCTCCTGACAACGACGGCGGCAGCCCCATCACAGGCTATACGGTAACGGCCTGGAACAGTGCGACTGGGAACGCTGACCAAACGGCCGAGGGAGCCGCGAGCCCGATCACGGTCAATGGGCTAGCGAACGGAGTTAGTTACACGTTTACCTTGGTAGCGAAAAATGTGAGCGGCAATTCCGCTTCATCCGCGCATTCGGAAGCGATAACGCCAACGGATGGACTGACGATTCCGTCCGCGCCAACGAATGTTATCGCCGCTGCTGGCAACAGACAGGCGGTGGTGAGCTTTACAGGTTCGGACAATGATGGGGGCAGCGCCATCACAGGCTACACCGTTACGGCCTGGAATGGCGCAACGGCAGCTGGAACAGAAACCGGGTTGGCCAGCCCCATTACGATAACGGGTCTGGTGAACGGCACGGTATACACGTTTACCGTTGCAGCCTCCAATCAGGTAGGGCGTTCAGAGGAATCAGCGCCTTCCGCGCCTGTTACGCCAGTCACACCAACGACATCGCCGGAAAATCCGGTCGTTTATTATCCGCCCGCGCCTCAGACAGCAACGGTGCCGGGTACGGGATCGGCTGCTGGCGACAGCGCGAAGGCTGTCGTAACAGTAACAGCGGGGGAGGCCGCTAGCGGTGGCTTGCCGGATGGTTCGATTCAGATTGCGGTTCCGGCTGGCGCTGCGAGCAAGGCGTTCCAGCTCACGGTGCAGAAGCAGCAGCCAGCGAACCAACTGCTTCCTGGCAAAGAACAATATCTGAGTCCAGTATTTACCTTGACTGCGGATAGCGGCGAAGCGTTGCTCAAACCGATCAGGCTGGACTTGAAATTTGATCCGGCTCTGCTCAAAGAAAATCAGCAAGCAGCGGTATTTCAATTCGATGAGAAAACGAAGGTTTGGGTGGAACTCGAAGGCGAGGCAGCCGAAGATCACATTACAGTGGACGTTGAGCAGTTGTCTAGAATTGCGGTGTTTGCGGTTGAACGGCGAGATACTGCACAGCCACAGGTTCAACTGACCGATATTGCCGGACACTGGGCAGCATCATATATCCAGCGTGCGGTGGAGGGACAACTCGTCAATGGCTATCCGGACGGCAGCTTCAGGCCTGACGCGCCGATTACCCGGGCGGAACTCATTTTGATTACGATTGGGGCACTTGGGGAAGAAGAAGCGGATCAGCCGCTGGCGTTTCGAGATAGCGACAACATCGGCGCCTGGGCGAAACGAGCGATTGCTCAAGCAGCTGCATCAGGAATCATCAGCGGTTACAAAGACGGCAGCTTCCGGCCGAATGCACCGGTCACCCGCGCAGAGTTGGCGACGATTATTGCCCGGGCTTTCGGGCTAACTGAGGAGCAGCATACAGCAGCAGACATTGCGGACTATGACGACATTCCGCGCTGGGCGCAAGAGGCAGTTGCCAATGCGCTAAGCGGGGGCATCATCACTGGCCGCGAAGACAACAAGTTTGAGCCTGACGCCCCGGCAACCCGGGCAGAAGCCATTGTCGCCTTGTTGAAGACGCTGGAGCAGCGTCAATAAATGTTAAAAGCATCCGGAAGCGTTTCGCTTCGGGATGCTTTTTTTAGTGCGCCGGTGCCCCTTGAAATCAAATCTTCCAGGTCTTCGCCCGTATAGTACAATTCAGACCGGGAGCAATAGATCACTCTAGAATCAACTTCACATGAATGGTCTTCAACCAATCCTCAACACGCATGCGGCTCCGTGCTTCAATGAAACGGTAATACCGCTCTAACTGCTCGCTGTCGGAATATAACTCATCCTTGAACCTTCGAAATATTCTCTTGCCACCGCTCAATATGTGCATCAAAGTGGATTGCAGCTTTTTATCTTCAACCGTTTCTGCAAAATCAACCATGTCGGTATAGCCTTCGTCCGATTCCCGTATCGGTATCCGAAAGTAAATTATATTAAACCCTTCATCAATGATCTCGCTTAACTCGTCGTCCTCTTCATTTCGTTCAAACGTTTGTAACGTGACAACATCGCCGGTTTCGATATTCAGGTAGGACATCATTCCTTCAATGTTTAAATCGTAGGCATCCACAACCTCCTGAAACTGCTTCTTGTTCAATTTAAATTCTTTCATATTCATAGGATCTCCTCCGTCTTGTTCAAACAGGCCCGTGTGTTCCGTTTTCTATCCACAGTATAACATAGCCCGCTCCGGTTGTGCTCATAAGCAGGTTGCGCGAATACAGAACTTTCATCAATGAGAATGCTATTTTTTTAAACGTCTTTGCGATAACCGTAGAAAAGCCGGGTTCAATATGGCAAAATAGAGACAATACTAGACTATACGAATCAACAGGAAATGAGTGGGATAGATGTCTGAGCATGCGCACAAACAACTTATCGCCGTTCTTCAGCCGCAGGGGCAATTTGAGCTGGATTGGCAAACGATAGAACAGCCAATTGAAGCGAATGCGCTGAAAGTACAGGATGAAATATATGACCGGTTCAGCAGCCGGGAACCGGATTTTTTCTTTTGGCTCGCTTTCGCGACCAAAACAGACGGCCTGGCCGAATCTGTGAATTATTTGGCGGTGATCGCATCCGCCTTTCTCAAAGCGCTTGCTCACCTTCCTAATTTAGAATCGTTAAGAGAGCGTGCAGATGCAGAATTGGGGGAAGAGCAGCGGGGGCAATGGTTGGCCAGCGCGCCGTTTATGCTGGGCATGGAACACTTGGACGAAGGCTGGCTGGAGAGCGCTTGGCGCTCCTTGCACGATGCTTATGCATGGAAAGTGCAGCGCTCGGAAGGTACGGTTGCGCAATTGCTGATGGCCAGCGATCCGTCCATTCAGTTGGCCGGGCGCGTATACTTTCATTTGGTTGAGAACAAGCCCTCCGAGGAACTTCCGTTCTCCTTCATGGCTACGTACGCCGCAGAAGGGGAACAGAGCGGGAAGCCGCGGCATTTGCCTTTGAAGAATGCGCTGATTGAATATGGCGATAACCAGGCCAAGCTCCTTGAACTGCTTGCCACCGTGCAGAAGGCTTCGCTGGGCAGCAGCTTCATTGCGGATTTGGTTGACACCGGAGATATTTTTCACCCGATCGGCCTGATGGCAGACGAGGCTTACACGTTTCTCAGAGAAGTGAGCCTGTATGAGGATGCCGGTATTTTGTGCCGAATTCCGAAATGGTGGACAGCGAAATCAACGGCGGTGAAGGTCAGTGTTAATATAGGGGAGAAGCCCCCGTCTCATTTGGGCGCGGATGCGCTGCTTAATTTTGACGCCAGATTGTGGCTGGGCGGTGAGTCGATCTCCGAGGAAGAAATCCGCATGCTGCTGTCGGAAGCGGAAGGACTCGTTTTTTTGAAAGGCAAGTGGGTAGAGGTCAATCACAAGCGGCTGCAAGCGGCGCTTCTTGCTTATGAAAACGCACAGATGAAAATCGGTGGAAGCCAGCAGCTGACAATATCCGAAGCGATGCGGCTGCAACTGCATGCGGGTCAGTCTGCCGATGGTATAGAAGAAAGCGTTCAGATCGAAATAACAAACGGGGATTGGCTTGTTTCGTTAAAGGACAAACTGCTGAATCCGGACAAGCTGGAGCTGATCGCCACGGAGGGGGAAGACTTCCATGCGAACTTGCGCGGCTATCAGGAACGGGGCCTGAGCTGGCTCTACCACTTGAAAACAATGGGACTGGGCGCATGTCTGGCCGACGATATGGGGCTTGGCAAAACGGTGCAAGTGATTGCGCTGTTGAACCATATCCGGACTAGGAAGCAGGAGAGGGCGCTGCTCGTTGTGCCTGCTTCGCTGATCGGCAACTGGATGGGTGAAATTAAGAAGTTTGCCCCTTCACTGCGTTATTGTGTGTGGCATCCATCGGAGAACAAAGCGATGGGTGCTTCGGAAGCGGAAACGGATGTGCTCCACAATTATGAACTTGTAATCACAACCTACGGGATGCTGTTGAAATACGGATGGTTGACCGACACGGTATGGGATACGCTCATTTTGGATGAAGCGCAGGCGATCAAAAATCCGGGCACGAAACAGACAAAACAGGTGAAGAAAATCAAAGCCAATGCCAAAATCGCTATGACGGGCACCCCGATTGAAAACCGTCTGTCCGACTTGTGGTCGCTGTTTGACTTCTTGAACAAGGGATTGCTCGGTACGGCGAAAGAATTCACTACTTTTACAAAAAGCATGCGGGAGCGGCCGGATGGCTACCAGCGACTGAAGCAGGCGGTCAGCCCATTTATTCTGAGAAGGCTCAAGACAGACAAAACGATCATCACCGATTTGCCGGATAAAATTGAGATGAAAAGCTATGCTGCCTTATCCAAGAAGCAAGCGGTTTTGTACAGCAAGCTGGTTGCAGATTTGCAAAAAAAGCTGGAGTCTGTGGATGAAGGGATTGAGCGGAAGGGGCTTGTGCTCTCTTCACTGATGAAGTTCAAGCAAATATGCAATCATCCCGATCAGTATTTGGGTCAGCAGGTGTTCGCTGAAGGGGATAGCGGCAAGTTGGCCAAACTGCGGGAAATATGCGAGACGATTATGGAAAAACGGGAACGGGTACTTGTATTTACCCAGTTTAAGGAGCTTACCGAACCGTTGCGTGCCTTTCTGGAGCAAATATTCAACCACAAAGGTTTGGTACTGCATGGCGGGACAGCCGTGACCAAGCGCAAGGATATTGTCGCCGAGTTTCAGGGGGCGCATTATGTGCCGTTTATGGTTCTATCGATCAAGGCCGGCGGTGTCGGGCTGAATTTGACCAAAGCAAATCATGTCATTCATTTCGATAGATGGTGGAACCCGGCAGTCGAAAACCAGGCAACAGACCGGGCATTCCGAATCGGTCAGGAAAAAAATGTGATTGTGCATAAATTTATTACGCAAGGTACAATTGAGGAAAAGATTGATGAAATCATTGAAGGCAAAAGCAAACTGTCCAATGAAATTGTGCCGGATATGCAGGAAAACTGGATCACAGAAATGGATAATGCCCAGTTGATCGAATTGATGAAGCTTACGAGTTAATTCGATAAGGACAGGAGAGGAGGATGTGTAAGTATGCCTTTTTATAGCGATTTTCCTGAATATGTCCCGGTTGCCGAACGCAGGCAGAAGGCAGACAACGCAGTCGAGAAATTAAGAAAGAAAGATGCAGGCATATCACCGGTCCGAATTACAGGAAGAACGATTGCCAGCACCTGGTGGGGCAAATCCTGGTGCAACAATCTGGAGAGTTATGCGGACTATTCCAACCGTATTGCCCGAGGGCGCAGTTATGTCCGTCACGGGGCTGTGCTCGATCTGAAGCTCGTAGAAGGCGAAGTGGCGGCACTTGTTCAGGGAAGCGGATCAAAGCCATATAAGGTGGGGGTCAAGATAAGTGCTCTCCCGGCTGTCACATGGGAAGAAATGGTCAAGGCTTGCTCGGGAAAAATCGAATCGCTGCAGGAACTGGCCGAAGGAAAGCTGCCGAAGGCGCTCGCCGGTCTTTTCACGATCAAGGGGGAGGGGCTGTTCCCGTCGCCCAAGGAAATCAGCTTTAGCTGCAGTTGCCCTGACGGGGCCGATATGTGCAAACATGTCGCTGCGGTGCTCTATGGCATTGGAGCGAGGCTGGATGAAGACTCCGGCTTGCTTTTTGCTATGCGAAGTGTCAATAAAAGTGAACTGATTACCAGCTCTGTTGCTGCCAAATCGCAGGGGATGCTGGACAAATCCAAAGGCAGAAGACGGCGGACGATTGCGGATGCCAATCTTTCAAATGTATTTGGCATTGACATCGAATCCGATGATAACAAGGAAAAATAACTTGAACAAGCAGAGGGTGAACAACGTTATGGCGCCGGTACAATTAAACGAGCTTGAGCAACAATTGAAAACAAGCGGAGCCATTGTCTGGCATGCCGGCCATCAGGTGGCTGAACAGTGGATTGAGGATGCGGAGAAATCACTGTCGCTCAAGCTCCCGCATTCCTACAAGTGGTGGCTTCGCCAGTTTGGTGACGGGATGATTGACGGCTCGCACATTTTCACGCTGGCACCGCCGCAATTTCGCGAGGATGCAGATTGCGATCTTGTTTACATGCATGAATTGAACATGACCCATGGAGTTGCGGATGCAGACAAGCTGTACATTTTTCAACCGGACACGGACGAGTGCTACTATTTCGACCTCACAGCCTACAATCAAGATACATTGGAATATCCGGTGATGCGGGAAGATTTGGCTCAGGAAACAGTCGATCGCTTTGCAGAATCGTTCGCACAATTTTTGCAGAAGCAAATGGCCATATTCAAGTCGTCATAGTTCTGCCCTGTTCAGCAAGCCGGAAATTGCAGATAATCGTACCAGAGATAAGGCAAGCAATCAGCCGTATCAGCCGAGATTCAACAATAAGCAGTTGGAACGCAACTGCGACCGGTAGGAGGGGCAGACAATGAAGGAGTATTCAAAGGAACAAATCAGAGCCAAACTGCAAGAGATCGAGCAAGAGGAGCAGGTCCGCATCGTCTATGCTTGCGAATCAGGCAGCAGGGCGTGGGGATTTCCTTCCAAGGACAGCGATTACGATGTCAGATTTATCTATGTGCGGAAACCGGAATGGTATCTGTCCATTTTCACCAGGCGGGATGTCATTGACCGGCCGATCGACAGTCTGCTGGATATAAACGGCTGGGATTTGAAAAAAGCGTTGAACCTGTTCCGGAAATCGAATCCGCCGCTGTTGGAGTGGCTGCAGTCTCCCATTGTCTATTCGGAAGAGGGGGCGACTGCAGCGTGGATTCGCAGCATATCGCCGCTCACCTTTTCCCCGAAGGCCTGCCTCTATCATTACTTGCATATGGCCAAAGGGAACTTTCGGGATTACTTGCAAGGCGAGCAGGTTAATATCAAAAAGTATTTCTACGTGCTGCGTCCGGTATTGGCCTGCTTGTGGATTGAGCGATATAACACGCTGCCACCGGTGGCGTTCCGTGAACTGCTTGACCGTATGCTGGATGAGGGGACGGAGCTGAAGGCGGTCATCGAAACGCTGCTAGCCCGCAAAATTGCCGGGGATGAACTGGATTACGAGCCGCAAATTCCGCTGATCAATCAGTTTTTGAATGAGCAAATAACCGCGCTTGAGCGCGCGGCGACAGACATGACAGCCAGGGCGGCCGATCAGGACGAGCAGCTGGATGAGCTGTTTCGGGCAGCGTTGAAGGAAATCTAAAACGCCACGCCACGAATTTTGGAGAAGATCATTGTGTCGACAGTATCAAGCACTGATTTAGGAGTTGAGCCGGATTTCAAGAGGTTAAATAAACGTTTGTGAGGTTGTTATGGAATATAAATATGAAACAGTGTCAAGAAGCTTTGAAGATTTTGCAAGCGGGAAGGTATTGTTTAACGCACGGGGAACGACGTCTTTCCCGGTTCGGTTGGGAAGTGAAATCTATCTCCGGGCCAAGTCCTATCTTCGGAGCACAGGAAATAAGGACAGAATCACCCTTTATGACCCATGCTGCGGCGGCGCGCATTTGTTAACGGCAATTGGTATTTTGCATGGCCATGATATGAAGCGGATGATTGGATCGGACATTGAGCCGGATGTAGTCGAAGTGGCGATAAGAAACCTGGGGTTAATTAATCTCGATGGAATAAACGCTCGGATGGAACAATTAACGCAAATGGTTAATGAGTTCGGTAAGGATTCACATCGGCAGGCGGTTGAAAGTGCAAGGCGCTTAAAGGAGCAAATTGTGCAAAGAAATACCACGCTCACGGCGACATGTTTCCAAGCTGATGCGACTGCAGAAGCAGAATATGATGACAGAAGTTTGGGAGCAGTGGATATGGTCATCACCGACCTTCCCTATGGAAATATGGTAAAGTGGACTAGCGACAGCGCTAACCCGGCGGAGAAATTGCTTGAAAATCTTTTGCCCCGCTTATCTTCTGATGCCGTCGTTGCCGTAATTGCTGATAAAAAACAGGTTATTCAAAATGCCAATTATAAGCGGCTGCAAAAGTTCAAGATCGGGAAGAGACAGGTTGTTTTTTTGCAAAAATAAGCATGTCGTTTAAGCATACGCTCGATACGTGTATTGCTGTTTCGCGCAGCGAAGACTCCTCTGTTCAAGGGAAAGAGGAGTCGTTTAAACGCGGAAGTGCCGGCTTGCTATCGTCGCAGCACTTTCCAGAAATACAGGAGCGTCAGCACCACAACGATGACGAATAGTACTGCAATGCTGCCGACCGCGATCGAGCCGGCAAATCCCGGGCTGAAGTCATAGTCATCGCTCAGCGCAATTTCTTTGCCTTCGAGAAATGTCAGCTGCTCTTGTGCCTCTGACACATTCGCCATCGGCGCACATAATGGGTTTACCCATTTTCCTTTATCTTTGTTAAGGAAAAGCAAGTATTCCTCCCCAGCTTTGCTCGTTCCCCACGTCATGTCCTCCGAAGCCGTTATATGGCGCTCCTCGACACCTTTAAAACTTCGGGATACGCTGATTTTAATACGGTTGTCTTTCATTCCCTTTTTCACAGATTCTACTTTACCGATAATAACAGCATCATATCGTTCGTAGGCGGTCTCTATCGTGGGCCATTCGGCACAGGAAAGTGCAGAAGCGCTGGCCGGGCTTAGCAACAAAGTAAGAATTAAAATAAATGCGATTTTTTTCAACGAATCATCCCCCCTTCTCATATAATTGACGATAAAAGGAAATAAAAGTTGCAGCCAAAGGGGTGCAGGGAGGGATTCCTATTCATGCCGGCAGCTTGATTTTACATTATGTATGTCTTGCTGCGGGTGAGCGCCGCGGCGGATAAAGTGCCGCGACGCATCCCGACCTATGCGCTAGTTGCTCTCCATCTTCGTCCACTTCCGATTGTGGTTGGAGGTTTCCGGGAAACGCTCGCCAGCGTTCAGGCTAATTTTTTGCGGGTTCTGAATGCCCATAATGTAGTCTTTTTCACCAATTTCAATATAGTGGGCGGTGTTCGGCGCTTTTTCACCCGGTCTGAATTCGGTTTTTTCACCCATCGATGCTCACCTCCATTCGTCTGCATGTTATTGTTTGCCAAAGCAAAGCAATTCATGACAACGAATTCTGACTAGTGGTTGCCATGCTCCGCAATCAAAAACAAAGGGGGGGCCATGTGGAATTCTAACGCTGATGAGCGGCGCTATTTAGGGAAATTCAGCCCAAAAATAATTGTAACGAAACTGAGCCACCTTATTTCTAGAAAATCACACGATTTTAGCCGTCCAAGGGATGAATAAGCGTTGTGACAAGCGTAGATTTGAAAATGGGTCATTTGAGGCCATTTAAGCGCTGTGGCAAGCGTTAGCGCAAGATTCCCCGCTCGCTCGCATTCGTCAATCAAAGTGATCTTTTCGTGCAGCTGAATTAATAGTTAGATGTGGAATTTCTGTATGTTTTCCCTTTCCATAAAGTGATAAGAGCAATAATTAATCCAACAATAGAAAAGGATAAAATTACTAATTGAATATCAAATCCTCTAGAAACAAGTAATGTTACACTTGCATAGGCAAGCGGATCAAACCCGTTCATTGCTAAGAAGACAATACTCATGACCCTCCCCATAATACGAGGATCAGTATCTTCTTGCGCTGAAGTGAAGAATGGGATTGAAACAAATGTCATGGTAAATCCAATTAAGAGCGCTAATGCTGTCAAAATATATAAATTAGGAATTTGACTAAATGCTATAGCTACGATTAATGTTGCAATTAATCCAGCAATCGAGGTTAATCCCCTGCGGCGTATTTTGACCATACCGATTATTGCAGTACTTGCCAGCATCCCAACCCCTAAAGCAGCATCAATGTAACTAAGATTAATGGGTGACCCTCCATACGTTTCCACTAAAATTGGAATTGCAATGGATATCGCTCCGAAGGCAAAGAAGTTTAACGTAATTAAAATAAGAATACCTGTAATTAAAAACTTACTTGCTTTTACATAGGAAAACCCTTCTATGAAATCTTTAAGCGGTGTTTGTTGGATTGTATTGTCTACGGGACCTTCTTTTAAGAAAGGTGGAAACATAAAAAAGGCAGACAAAAGAACAATAATAGCCGAGACTAAATAACCAATTGTTATGCCACCGAATTCCATGACACTCCCAGATATAATAGGTCCAATAACAAAACCAATCTGACCCAATCCCTGAATAACGGCATTTGCTTGTTTTATTTGGTTTTTCTGTACCATTTTCGGGATTAATGATGTTCCAGCTGGTCCAGAAAAAGCATCTAATGTTCCAAAAATGAATCCCAAAATGATCAGGTATACAAATGTTAATTGATTTGCATTGTTTAATAAAAATATGATAACTAGCAGAATTCCTTGGATTGCACTCGTACTGAACATTATTGTCGTCTTCTTGAATTTATCAGCGAGAACCCCACCAAATGCCATCATGAGAATACGTGGCACAGTAATGGCAATGAGTATAATGCCTAATGAACTAGCAGAACCTAAATCAGAAATGACAAACCAAGTGGTTGTCATGAAAAACATGCTAAAACCGATAATCGCCAAAAAACTACCGATAAATAGAAATATAAAAGGGCGATTTTTCATTAATGATTGTTCTTGTTGTTCCATAAATAACCTTCCTCTCAAATTAATATAGAACCAATCATAGATTGTGACGTAATGTCGTAAGCAAGCTTTTTTCATAAAAAGTATCCTAATTAATTTTGTTCATTCATGGCTCTACCTAAAAATCAGTGCTTGACGAGACTCGGATGGGTTGCTGCGGGTTCGCAAGGTGTTTTCAATCGCCATTCAAAGCCGGATTTCTTATGCTAATTTTTAGAAGGTTGAAATCCGGCTTTAAAAAGCGACCACTTCGTTTTGCCAACCTCCCTGCAACCTTTCGCTGCCTTTCTCGCAGCCGTCAAGCACTGATTTTGGTTTTGAGCCTCATTTATAGTTTTAAAACTGTTAACAATTGTGTTGAGTGCGACTTTATGTAACACGATATAATTTAGTAAGGAGGTCATAACATGGAAATGACAATTGGTCAGTTTGCAAAATTAGTAGGTTCAACAGTGAGAACACTGCGTTATTACGATAAAATTGAGTTGCTTACCCCAAAAAATTATAATCAAAATGGCCGAAAATTATATACACGATTAGACTGGGAACTTTTTCAGCAAATAATGATTTTAAAACATTTTGGTTTATCTTTAAATGAAATAAAAGAACAAATGACGAATGAAAATTTAAAAAATCGAGATTTATTGCTTGTACAGAAGCAGTTAATTGAAAAAAAACAAGCGGAGTTAAATGATATTTTAGAAGTAATTACGAGAATGGATCGGTTGTACAGCATTGAAGGTATTTCCGAGGAAAAATTAGATGAATTTGCTTTTATTATGCTTGATTTATTTAGGCGGGAAAAAAATCAAATTCAGGCATTTGAAAAATATTTTATGGCTGACAAGCAGATCATGAAAGAAATAAAGCTGCTTAATGATCCACAATATAAGGAGAAAATGGATAGAGAAGTATGGAATTTAATTCAAACGATTAGAAATGCTATACGTTTTAATGATTCAAGTAGCAGAAAAAAAGTGCGAGAAATTCTAAATAAAATGGATAACTTATTTCCAGCGAATAGAAGCTTTTTAAGTCTTATTGATGATAATAATTTTATTGCCAAGCACAATCATGAGTTTAATAATTATTTACCTGAAGACATAGCTAGATATATTTATAAAGAAATGAAAACGTATTATGATGAAAAAGATAATAGTAAAGGGAAAGATAATAATAAGGAAGATAAAACGGATAACTGAAAAGTAAGTGACTCTCTATAGTCTTTGTAAAACTAACGGGGCAGGAGTTAAATAAGCACCAAAATAAAAAGCCGATCCCTTAGCGTGAAGGAATACGACTTTTTTTAGCTCGCAATTCTTTTAGCGTACAACATTTCTGGAATGTTGGCCAAAACGAACCGCTGACCCCCACCCTGTCAAAGTGGGGGTCATTTAGGCATCATGCATCTATTCGCGTCCGTAAAATTCTTCCAACTGCTGAACGATTTCTTGCTTGGCATTGTCAATGACAACCTGATGCTGCTCTTTCGTAAGCAGGCTGGCGATTTCCACCGGAAGCTCCTGCTTGATATCCAGCAGTCGGATGGCTTCATCGAACTTGGCCGGGTGAGCCGTTGCAAACGCGACACAAACGGTCTGGTCATCACCGCTTTGCTCCGTGTAGGATTCATAAGACGAAATCCCGCACGCGGTGTGAGGATCGAGCAAATAGTCATATTCAAATTGATAGTTGCCGATGGCTTGCAGGCAGGCATCATTTTTGACGCCGAATGCGGCGAAATCTGACTGCACAACAGCTAACAACTGCTCATCGATTTGAATTTGGCCGGTCGACTGAAATTGTTTCATATAACTTGCCACTTTCGCAGTATCCCGATCAAGTAAATAGTACAGGTAACGCTCGAAATTGCTGGCCACCTGAATATCCATTGACGGGCTGTGCGTGCTTTTGAATTCCCCGGATTTATAGACGCCGGTGCGCACGAACTGCTCCAGAATGTTGTTCTCATTCGTAGCGATAATCAGTTTATTGATCGGAAGCCCCATCTGTTTGGCAAGATAGCCGGAGAAAATATTGCCGAAGTTGCCGGATGGCACGCTGAAGTTCACTTTGGCGGCTTTTGTTTTGGCTCGGATTTGCAGGTAAGCATAGAAATAATAAACCGATTGCGCCAAAATACGCACAAAGTTAATGGAATTGACAGCACGCAGATGATGTTTCTCTTTAAAGGAAAGATCCGCGAACAATTCCTTAATCAGTCCCTGACAATCGTCAAAATTGCCTTTGACGGAAAGGTTCAATACATTCTCGTCTTCAACAGTTGTCATCTGGCGCTCCTGCACGAGACTGACTTTCTGATGCGGATGCAGAATGCAGATGCGAATGCCTTCCTTCCCGCGTACCCCTTCAATCGCCGCGGCGCCTGTATCGCCTGAAGTTGCCCCAAGAATATGAATTGTCTCATTGTATTTCTTGGCCACATAGGAGTATAGCTCTCCCAAAAACTGCAGGGCCACATCTTTGAACGCAAATGTCGGTCCATGGAAAAGCTCTAGCACATAGAGCTGGTCATGGATCGGTTTCAATGGTGTAATCTCCGGATGCCGGAAGCGGCTGTAGCTGTTCGCAACAAGTTCTTTCAAGTCATCCTGGGGAATTTCATCATTAATATAGAGAGAGAAAATTTCAAGAAAAAGCGCTTCGTAGCTCAAGCCTGACCATTGGTCCAGCGTAGCGTCGGAAACGACCGGAATCTCTTCCGGAATCAACAGTCCGCCGTCGTCGGCAAGACCCATCAACAGTGTTTCGACAAACCCTTTGCCTGACACGTTGCCTCTTGTACTGCTGTATTTCATCTCATTCACTCCATAACCATTAGTCACCGAGGTGCATCTATTTATTTAAAGCATGTATACCGTCTATTTTACCTCTATTCTAACCATTTACCAAGTCAAAAATATGATTTTGCCATGAATTTCAACAGCCGACGGCCACAAAAGGCATTTATAGCGTCGAAAAATGCCTGCGATTGGGGTAATTTGTCTCCCAGTCGATTTAGCGGAGTTAGGGTATACAAGATAACCGGTTACTCATCACCTGAAGTTCACGGCAGCGCCCCAATGATTGGTGTTCATGAGGATGAGGGAGGATATTCGCTTTTGTAAGGGACAGATGTTCCGCTCTTTCGCTGAACAACGCTCTTGATTATTTTTGTCTGTAACTGATCTTAAATAAATGTTTAAAATTACCGATAATATTGTTAATTAAATCGTTATCATTTTACTGCTAGCAACCACGTCAAGGAGGAGAATCAATCGTTGATCAGAGAAAAGAATAAAGTAATGTTGTATCTCTCACTGTGTACCTTGCTTCTATCATTACTGACCCACTGGCTTAATCCCCAGATGTTCCCCATGCATGGCGGACATGTTGCCGGCGGGGGAAGTGTTCATGTTCAGCTCTCCGATTTTCTGAAAATATTCAAAATCATCATACTGCTGACGCCAATTGTGTTGTTTATGACGGCGGCTGTTCTTGCGGCAACACGTCTGGATCATAAGCTGCTGCCGCTGCTTAATACAGTGACGCTTGTGTTCAGCAGTATCTCTATCATTGCAGGCGGGAGCGGCATGGTGGAATATCACTTCTCGATTTTTATGGTGCTGGGCATTATTTTATATTACAGCAGTATTGGGCTGCTGCTGGTCGGCACGATAATATTTGCCCTGCAGCATGTGCTAGGCTATTTATCATTTCCGGAACTGGTGTATGGGGCAAGTGAATATCCTTTTTCGATGGTTCTGATTCATCTGCTCTTTGTCATTATGTTCGTCAGTGCGGTTTCGTATCAGATCCTGAAGCAGCGCAAGCTAATTCGACGAATGGAGCAGGAGCAGGGGGCAAATTTAAACCGAACGGTTAACAAGGTTATGGAGGAAGTCTCCGATTCAGCAGGAAACGTACTGGTCAATTCCAAGGAGCTGTCCGAGCATGCCATGAGATGGAATGAATTGACGTCAAGTGTTGTCGTTTCGATGGATAGGTTGCGCAATGCATCCCAATTTCAGGTGAAGACAACGGAGACTGGGAAGCGGGCTGTCTCTGAGGTGCTGCAAGGCATTCACACGATTGCGGAATCTACAGCCTATGTGTCCGATTTTTCGAGCAAGGCGGCGAAAGATGCGGAGCAGGGAAATGCATCGATTCAGCAGGCTGTTATTCAAATAAATCAAATGAGCAGCAATCTCAAAGCATCGGCACACAAATTCCAGGCGCTTAATGAGCGTTCGGAGGAAATTACACAAGTAATCAGCTTGATTGCAGAAATTGCAGAACGCACAAACTTGCTCGCGCTGAATGCCTCCATCGAGGCCGCCAGAGCTGGTGAGCATGGCCAAGGGTTCGCCGTTGTCGCCAATGAAGTGCGCAATCTTTCCGATCAATCCGGTGAGGCGGCTTTACAGATTGCGGTGCTCATTGAAGACATTAAGCAAAATGCTCAAAATTCGACTGCGTACATGAATGGGCTCGTAAACGAATTTGAGCAAGGAAAAGAAACCGTGACGACAGCAGGCGAGGCATTTCAGCGGATTATGGAACTGGTGCGCACGATAGCCGAGCAGAGCAAGGAAACTTCGGGCGCATCCCGGCAAATGTCGATCAGCACCGAACAGATTACGGTTTCGATGGAGCAGGCTAACCAGCTTTCGATGGAGCTCGATGATACCGTGCAGGCGGTGACCGGCAGCTCTAAAGCGCAGAACGAACTGATTGAACGATCTTCAACACTCGCCGCCAAGCTTGAGCAGCTTAGTGACAAGCTGAACCAAACGATCATTACTACCAAAAAAGAGTTTTTTTAGAATCTCAAGCACGATACTTATTGTATAATTCATCCAATGAATAGTATAATAGTAACGTTTGCTTACATAGGTCTTAAATCATAGTTTTATTGTTTTTATGCATCATTAGTAATGGTGTCGCTAGTGTTTGTTCTGAATTGAGTTTTACGATCAGAAACGAGGAGATGACGGATGATGTTGAAATGGAACAAAGAAAAAATTAAAGGCTTTACGCTAGGGGTATTTACGACAGTACTGTCCGTGTCGCTGATCGGTTCGGCGGTCGCAGCGGGAAAATTAACGACAATTAAGGTTGTGCAGGACAATATCAAGTTGTTCGTGGACGGCAAGCTCGTGAAGCCTACCGATGTCAAAGGAAATGTGATCGAGCCTTTTATTTATGATGGGACGACCTACCTGCCGCTGCGTTCATTGTCCAATGCCCTCACGAACAACCAGAAGCCGGTATCCTGGGATGCGAAGACTTCCTCAATCTATGTCGGACAAGCACCGGTGGCGGCGCAGACCGATATTGCGGAAGTGGAACCATATGCTACTAATGGCAGAGTGTACACTGGAGAGAATGCCAGCATTCGAATTTTGGATAAAACACTCACTCCGTTTAATAAGCTTGAAGACTCTAGTTATTTTACGTATATTCTAGATTCCAACTACAGCCAGCTTAATGGACAATTGGTTGTTCCTTATACCAGCTTAGGTTCTACAGAGAAAGGTGCGGTTGTGTTCTACAGTGTGGACAAAAAGGGTGTCGAAACGAAGATTGCAGAATTTACTACCGAAGCGGGTGATGACCCGATTCCGGTCACGGTCGACCTGCGCGGCGTAGAAATATTAAAGATCGTTACAGCTGCTCAAGGTGCAGGATACGGAGCGCTCTACAACGTTACACTATCGGGAATTAAATAAATGATGACTTGGGGGCAGCAATGCCCCTTTGTTGTCTGGACAAATTCAGTCCGCATGCCGGATACACGAGAGAGTTATGGCAGAGAGACTGCTCCGTGTCAAGTAAAAGGCCATAACGTTATCCATGAGCAGGAGAGCAAACAACAACCAACATGGGTGTTGTTGCCACGGCGCAGGAGCCGCCCACGACTTAAAGCGGCAGATGACTTTCAGGCTGTTGCCCAAAACAGACTTACCTTGTTTCGTTGGAGGCTGAGCAGGCTATTTTCCAAGGTCAAGAATGTGACTTTAGAAAATAGTCTTTTTGGCGTGGATTGATACAATAATGAGTCAATAGGGGAATTGGTGCCTATATCCTATCCAAAGTTGTGATAGCGGAAGAAGCATTATAATAAGAGTTACACCGGGCGCGGCGTATACGCTTGAGCCGATTACAGCGGAAGCGGATATTGCTGAAAGCTGCTTTAAGGGGAAGTTCTGGCCGCAATATTATGCTGGCAAGCATGCCGTCCCGTATTTGTCGCAAGGCGGCTCCATCGTGCTAATGTCTGGCGCTGCGGGTCAAAGCCCGATCGCTGGCGCGGCTTCCTATGCGGCCTGCAACGGAGCTATCGAAAACTTGGGCAAAGCATTGGCGATTGAGCTTGCTCCCATTCGGGCCAATGTTGTTGCTCCGGGAACGATCCTCACTGAGAAGGACCGTCCGGAAGCTTACGAAGCCTACAAGGAGATGTGTTTGTTAGGCCGTGTCGGAAGCGTGGAGGAGATCGTGCATTTCGTTCTGTACCTGATGACGAACCGTTATACAACGGGCAGCACGCTTTTCCCCGGCGGCGTTATGTGTTGCGCTGACCTTCGCTTGGGCATGCAAACGGATATGAAAGTAAAGGTGGCCATGTGGATTTCTAACGCTGATGAGCGGCGCTATTTAGGGAAATCTACCTCCATAAATATTTTAAGGAAACTGAGCCACCTTATTTGTAGAAAATTGCACGATTTTAGCCGTTTATGGGGAGAATAAGCGCTGTGGTAAGCGTTAGATTTGCAAAAGGGTCATTTGATGCCATTTAAGCGCTGTGGCAACTATTCTTGCTACACAACACATCCATTTTATGGATGAATGATGAATAGCGCAAATGAAGAAAAGTTGGTAGGAT
>REGQ01000039.1 GCA_004134985.1 Paenibacillaceae bacterium
TGGTAAGGGCGGCCTCCATTTCAACAAGTGACATTTTCATAGCATAGTTAAGGTGACATTTTCACAGACGATTGACACAATTGGCTAGTGTATACGTCGGTTTTCGGATAGCTGAGTCATTGACGTTGCATCCTTTTCGAAACACTCGCAGGGAGTAGCGACGACCGAATTCGCGTTCAATATACGCAGCGATGATTTCGTTTTGTCACATTAAAGCAGTGTTTCAGCCCGACTTTAAATGTACTCCCAATTTATCAAGAAATGCCTGAGTTCCTTGTTTGCGAAGTTCAGGTGTATCGTGACCATCGAGGAATACGGCTTGCTCGGTGTAAACCAGATGTGTGCCCGTTCCTTCCGCTTTGAACTCAATCGTACATAACGAAGCAGATATTCTTTTTTTGCCCACGGCGACGGTGGGTTTTTCCATATCCATTATATAAGAATAAACGATTCGATGATCATGAACAATCTCCTCATAGCGGGCGTCGAAAGTATAGATCGGGCCGCCAAGCGAGCCTCCATGATGAAGTTCATGACCGCCGACTCGGAATTCAAATTTGTCTGCTTTCGGGAACCAATGGGATTTGGCTACAGGGTCTGCCCAAGCAGCGAATACATCAGTGGGTAAAGCGCTATAATGCCGCTCCAAGACAAAAGTGTGATGTTCTGCATAATGTTTATTCATTAAAAAAGCCTCCTATAGATTGTTTGACCTGGAATGAAGGTACACGCCCAACTGGTCGAGACACTTCCCCAAATGTGCGCTTCGTTCTTCAACATGCATCATCCGCATCAAGCCTAGTAAATGAGTATAATGTTCAACAGTCAAAGATTCAGTTTGATCCACGAGCTTCGCCATAGCCTCTAGTTTATGAAGCCGATTTTGTTGGTTAATAATGTTATCCTTTAATTTAGCAATTTGAAGTGTCATGATTTCGTGCAGACTGATCTGATCTCCTTTAAGGGTTGCTTTAATTTGCTCCAAGGACAAGCCGATCTCCCTTAGAGAGAGTACGTGCTGTAGTTTTAGAATATCTCCTTCCGTATAGAGCCTGTTTTTTGAGCTGGAATGACCGGAGGGGCGATATAAACCAATTTGATCGTAATATTGCAATGTCCGAATCGTTAAACCCGTTAATTTAGCCAATTCACCTATTTTCCACGTTTTCTTCATCATCAACCCCTTCTTTCCAAGGGCTTACTACCCATACTTATACACTATCACACGACGCTACGTCACATACAAGCATGAAATAAAACTAAAAATAGATATGGCAATTTATAAGAAATAAATCGAGGTTGTCCGTTCTAAGATTAGACTCATCCTCCTGTCCGGCAGTCAAAAACAACACTGGACGTTCAGCGCGACATGGCGAAGCTTTTGTTTCGAGCTGTGTTCAAACGTCACCTATATTAGAAAAGAAGTTGCCCAAGCTGCCAAATGTAAAAATGTTGAGCTAATAGAGCAAAAGCAGCCCATATTTCACGCTTGTATGTGACGCAGCGTCGTGTGGTAGGGTATAAGTACGGTAGACTTATGAGATAGCAAAGAAAGTGGGATTGATATGGTCAATGGCGATGAGAAAAAACGTAAGCGTTCTATTCTTGTGCTGTTATGCGCGGCATTTTTTATGGTTGTAACCGACTCAACGTCTGTATTTGCGGCAATCCCGACTATTCATTCCGAACTGGGCTTTACAACTGGCAAAATACAATGGATCACTACGGCGTATGCGTTGACTTTTGCGGGATTGCTTCTGCTAGGCGGGAGGAGTTCGGATTTATTAGGCCGACGGCGAATGTTTATGATTGGGGTCGGCGGTTATGTCGGGGCATCTCTGGTTTGCGGATTGGCTTGGACGGACGACGTGTTGATTGCGGCGAGGGCCTTGCAAGGTGTGGCCGGGGCGATCATGACACCAGCTGCACTGGCGATCTTGATGACCCACTTTCAAGAAGGACATGAGCGCAATAAAGCGCTGGGTGTGTGGGGGGCGCTTGGGGGATTGGGAGCTACAGCCGGATTGCTCATTGGCGGTCCTGTCACGTACTGGTTGGGGTGGAAATGGATATTTTTCCTTAATGTTCCGATCGGAATTGCAGTGGTGATTATCGGTTTGTACATGCTAAAAAAGGATCGACCGGCTAAAACGAAAAAAACGTTTGACGCTGTGGGAGCTGTAACGATTACGGCAGCGTTGTTTCTGCTTGTGTTCGGCATCACCGCCGTCCCCGATTTCGGTTGGATGAGTATGCGTACATCGGGGGCGCTGGTGGGGGCGGCTGTGGTCTTATTCATCTTCATAGTAATTCAATTGCGCTCCAAGGAACCGTTAGTCCCGCTGCGTATCTTCCGGTCTCGGACGCTTGTCGGAGGAAACTTGGTCGGAATGTTCGCTATCATGTGTGTGGACGGCATGTTGTTTACATTTACCCAATACTCCCAACAAGCTCTCAATTACTCGGCGGTTCAATTCGGACTGGTCATGACTTTTATGACGTTGATTTCGGTTGCTGGCGTCAGTTCGGGGCAGCACTTCACCAGTCGCTTCGGGTTTCAAAAAGTAGGTGCATCCGGTATGGCGCTGATTGGTTTGGGTTGTTTGATTCTCGCCAACCTTCCCGGTGATGGTAGCTGGGTTTATCTTTTGGGGGGATTATTGTTTTTTGGGTTTGGTATGGGGGCTGCCTTCGTCGCCGCTCAGATTGCCGCTTTGGCGGGGGTGGCCGAACGAGATGCTGGGTTGGCTTCCGGAGTGGAGGAAACGACGTTTTCGGTAGGGAGTGCTCTAGGGGTCGCGATTGTTGCAGCGGTTATGGTTGCCCAATCTGGTGAATTTCAACATGTGACAATTGAGGAGTATCGGTTTACCTTTGGCGTTGTGGGGGGGTTCTCCGTAATGGGAATGTTACTTGCAATGGGGCTTCTGGGAAATCAAGCAAAGAAAAAAAGAAGGAAGAAGACCGATAATATTAACATAAGAGTTAAAGGAGTGACAAAGGAATGATAAGCTCATCAACATTCATTGCGGTCGCATTGGTTTCCTTGGCGATGGTCTGCTCGCCCGGCCCCAATATGATTTATCTTATTTCACGATCAATTACCCAGGGGCGAAAGGCAGGAGTCATTTCCTTGTTTGGGGTTGTTGCCGGGTTTGTGTTCTATGTCCTTGCTACGATGCTGGGTTTATCCGTACTATTTAAAACCGTTCCGCTATTGTATCAAGTCGTCAAGTGGGCCGGAGCGTTATACTTACTGTGGCTGGCGTGGAACGCCGTAAAGCCTGGAGGGCAATCTATTTTTACTTCTCAAGCAGTTTCCATCGATTCTCCGCGTAAGATGTTCTTAATGGGGTTTATTACAAATGCTTTTAATCCCAAAAGAGGATAAATTGTTGTATTTTATACAACATTTCCAGACGTAGAAGCCGATTCTCGTGAAATTGTTGTAAAAAATACAACAATTTTTAAAATAATTGACTTTTACTACTAAAATGTTGTAGTTTATACAACAATTTCACTTTTGGCGCGGCCGTTTGATTGTTGTGGTTGGCTGCCCACTCGCCTCATCAGTTGGTCATCCACTTTTATCAATCAAAATCGTTCGTTCAACTTATAGATAAAGGCCGCCATCCGTTGTGTAGAAACGGTTGGCGGCCTTTGTTTTATTTGGTGTTGTAAAGAGGGGAGCGCTGCTTAAACCATTGAAACAAGTTGGTGAATACCACTTTGAGAATCGCGTAACCCGGGATTGCCAGTACAATTCCCAAAATTCCGAACAGATTGCCGGCCGTCAAAATAACGAAAATGATCGTTATCGGATGAATATGCATGTTTTTCCCCATAATTTGCGGAGAAATGAACTTGCCTTCTACTAATTGAACGACCGTCCACACGATAATCATCTTTACCAGCATGATCGGCGACGTAACAGCCGAGACGATGAGTGCAGGGGTAATGGCAATCGCCGGTCCCAAATAAGGCACAATACTTGTGCAGGCGGCGATGGCGGCGAGCGCAAGGGAGTAATCCAGCCCGATAATCAAGTAACCGATGTAGAGCAGAAACCCGATGCAGAAACTGATAATAATCTGGCCGCGAATGTAGGAGCTGATCTGATGGTTCATCTCGGACATCAAAGTCAAGCTTTTGGTTTGCACCGCGTTCGGGAAAAATCTTGAAATGAATATTGGCAGCTTTTTACCATCCTTGAGCAGATAAAACAATATGAAAGGCAAGGTTATGATAGCCAGCACAACTTCCTTAATCGCTCCGACGAGGGAACCGATGCTCGCCCACGTGTTCTGAATGATCGAGGAGGCCCATTCGGTAACTTTCTGGGTGAAGTCAGCGGGATCGAACTGCACCGTATTTTGCAAATCAGCAATGAACCCGTAGCCAAGCAACTCATTGAACTGGATCTGTAGTTTCTGGGCATAATCCGGAACATTGTTAACGAGGCTAACGACCTGGCCGCTTACAAAAGGTACAACGGTGACAATGATCAGCGTGACCAGCCCGATCATCAGCAAATAAAGCACGACGATGGAATAGACCCGCCTGATTTTGCGTCTTTCCATCATATCGACCAGCGGGTTAAGCAAGTAAAACACGACGCCGGCGAGAATCAACGGAAGCATAACGGTCTTGACGAGAGCCTGCAAGGGGACAAAAATAAACGAAACCCTGCTGTAAACGAGTATATTCACACCAATTAACAACAAGATGCCGAGAAAAACAACGAATTTACGATTAGTGAACAGTACTTTTATGCTGGACGGCTGACTTGACGACCCTTGCATGGATGCGATTCCCCCCTATAACGAATAATTCTATCTTACCATACCAAAGAATACGATTTCATCTTCTTAACGGTTGCTAAAGATCAATATTTGATTTGTCAGTTACCGTTAACGCCCAATTAGGCTATTCTGCCAGCCACAGATCCGCAAACGTCTATACACAACTCACGGCAGCTACATAGACTGACATTATCTCAGAACAAAGGGGAGGAAAAATATGAGCTATCCGGGTTCTATTGGAGGGGCTGGTTTCACAAGCATCGGCGTTATTCTGGTGCTTTTCATTCTGTTGGTTATCATCATCAGTTGCGCTTGGTAATTGCGTTCTTATAAAAGACAAAATAATAAGCTGATGCCAGTATTTCAGGGCATCAGCTTATTTTCTTCAACTGCGGCAACAAGCGCCTATCTGAAAAAATTCGCCGCTTTCTCTACATATTGTTTTTCATCATCCGGCAGTTCATCATCCCAGTAAATTGCGCTGACGGGGCATACGACTTCGCAGGCGCCGCAATCGATACAAACATCTGCATTAATATAATATTGATCGGGACCTTCTTCAATACAATTGACTGGACATACATCTACACAATCAGCTGCTTTTTCAGTGATACAATTCGAAGTTATTACAAATGGCATAGTAGTCCTCAACTCCCCAAAGTGGTCATTTCAAATTAAGTGTAATGAAGTTCCTATACTTAGTCAATATAAATATATATAAAGTGTGCAAAAGAAAGCGAAAAAATAGCACAACCCGAAATGCGGTTGTGCAGAGGTAAAGCTGTAAGTTGTGCATCAGACCTCGGATTTAAGGTTTCGCCTCCGAATTTTGTACACGCATTTTTTGCCGCCTTTCGCCAAACATTCCGGACGGGAAATATCCGCATCCAGCAATGATTCGAATAGCCGCAATTCGCATTGACAAGCGTGGTTGTATTGGTTGGCAACTTGGGCGATCGGGCAATTATGCTCGATAAACACATATTCATCCTCAGCCTTTTGTTCCAATTGAACCATATAGCCGTTGTCATTTTGAATATTGGCAAGCAGTGAAACTTTATCTTCAAAGCTTTTGTCTTCCATTATGCCGCTGTACTTCTTGTACAAGGTTTCCTTGCGGCGCTCAAACAAGCGTTCCACCATTGTTTCACCGGATTCCTGTACAAGCTCATCCAGCAGATCCAGGGCGACCGCATGGTATTTATTCGGAAACAGGACACTTGCGCGCTCGGTTAGATGGTAAGCGGCGGTCGGCCTTCCCATTGGCTGCCTTATCGTTCTTGAAGCAATGAAACCATCTCGTTCCAGGGCGTCGATATGGCGTCGCACGGCCATGGAAGTAATGCTGAGCCGCTCGGTAAGTTCTTTGGCGCTTAGTTCATCATTCGTCTTTAACAGATGCAGGATCGTCTCTCGCGTTGACATCTCGTCTTTAGGCTGCAACCAGTTCACCCCCTCGTCGCTAGCTATCCTTTCGTTGAACGAACGGATGGCAATTATTAAATAAAAACCATTTATAAGTTCGGTTATCATATTAACAGGCTTATACAATTAGCTCTATCTCAAACGTACCGCTCAAACGGCTAATTTTGGCTTGGAACCTTACAATGATGACAAAATAAGTTTTTATCTATAAAAAGTATTGTAACATAATCTAACCGCTTGACAAGTGGAAGTTAAATCACCATACTTTATAAATATAAATATATATAAAGTATAAGATGTTGCGAGCTATGAAGATAGCGGCAATCGGGAGGAAACGGTCATGATTGAAATCAGTGATGCAGCGACAAAGAAGATTTCTGAAATTTTAAATAACACCGATACTTTGCAATATTTTTTGCGTTTGGGGGTCAGTGATGGCGGATGCAGCGGGTTATCTTATACGATACGCGCTGACGATGCGCTGGAGGAAGAAGATCATGTACTGGATTGGGGCGTGTTTCAGGTTGTAATTGATCAACCCAGTGTGGCGTACATTGAAGGGGTGCGAATCGACTACATGGAATCCGGCATGACAGGCGGATTTACAATAGACAACCCCAATGCCAAGTTCACATGCGGGTGCGGAGCCAGCTTCCGGACAGCTTCGTATCGCGGCAAAGCCAAAAAATGCGACTAGTCCTCACCGGTGAATGTTGGCTAATGCATGAGGGAAAGCGATGGCATTAGGGCTTATTGTAGTTGAAGTATGCGAGCGGAATGTGCTTGCAAGCCATTCGCTGGAGGATTTCGAAGCAGCTTACCCGGAAGTTGCTGTACTGCGGACGGACTGTTTGGCCATGTGCCATCTATGCCGCGCGGCGCCCTATGCGATGGTAGACATGGAGAGAGTGTATGCCAAAGCGACTGCGCAATGTCTGGATCGCATTAAAACGTGTATCGAGGCTGAGATCGCAACGTTTAAAGAAAAATAACAGGCGGGTCGGTGCTCGCCTCAGCCTTCATCTACCGCAAGCCAAAAGCCGGAAATGGGGAAATATTACCTCATTTCCGGCTTATATTATTTCCCGGACAAGCGCATAAAAATATGAATTTCAACAAGATTTGACAACAGCATCTCCTTCCTTTCGAGGCGTTGCTGCCGGTTGTGACACGCGCTCGTTATATTGCAGTGTATTCTGGAATATAGTACAATTGTTCGTATCCTTATCTAGTAATTCCAGCATGATTATGATCGACCAAGTTTGAGAGAATAAGCCAAGCGTACAACAAACGGAGGGATTTTTGATGCAGGAAATCAGGCTCGCAGTTGATTATGATGAATATGAAGAAGGCAAACGAATTGAGCAGTTGATTGAGGAGCTTGCAGGCAAGCCGGAGAGCAGCCAAATCAGTGTGCTTACGATCGGCGATTGGGGACAAGCCTATGAGAACGGTCCCGAAGATCTAATCACATCGCTCATCAGTCATAAGGATAGCTTCCCAAGTTTGCAAGAGTTGTATATTGGGGACATGTCCTCTGAAGAGTGCGAGGTATCCTGGATTACGCAGACGAATATTGCTCCGATCCTTGCCGCTTTTCCTGATCTGCGCTCTCTTACCATCCAAGGCAGCAACGAATTGCGCCTCGATCCGCTGAAGCATGCCAAGCTGGAAACATTGGTTATTGTGTGCGGGGGGTTGCCGAAAGCTGTGCTGTCTGACATTGTGAACGCAGAATTGCCTGAACTGCGGAAGCTTGAGTTGTATCTTGGCGTTGATAATTACGGGTTTGACGGCACATTGGATGATGTGCTGCCTTTAATGGAAACAGGTCGATTCCCTAAATTGAAATATTTGGGTCTTAAAGACAGCGAGATTCAGGATGAAATTGCGATTGCAATTGCCAATGCGCCGATTGTAGAGCAGTTGGATACGCTTGACCTGTCCCAGGGAACGCTCTCGGATACAGGTGCGGAGGCACTGCTGCAGAGCGATGCGATCAAGCGGTTGTCCCATCTGGATTTGAGCTATCACTATATGTCTCCGGAAATGATGAAAAGGTGGCAGGCATCCGGCATGTCAGTCGATATCAGCGATGAGCAGCACGCGGAAGATGATGACTGGCGTTATCCGTCGCTGACGGAATAGGCGGATGCATGACAAGCAAGCAGCAGCACCGCATAAACTGTCCGGAACCCGGCACCAGGGGAGACCATTATTGCTGATTGGCAATCCGGGCAACAAACGAACTGCCGGGCTGCAGCAGGCCAGAGCGGCATTGGGGCTCGCTCCTGCGATTGAGGTTCCTTATTTGAACGTATTAAAGCAGCTTGAAGCAGGCAGACATTTTGACGAAATTGTGCGTGCAGCACTGCCCGCTGATGCAGAGGAAGCGCCGCTCCTTCGTCTGGATGCGCCGGGAGAGCAGCCCGAGGTGGAACGGGAATTGATCGCCTGGGGAGACAATCAAATCGGATTTTCAGATGCGCTGCTGCCGTTTGTGGAGTTATACGGCAGCGGCGCATCCCTTTCAGCCGCCGCTGCCCGCAGGCTTGACCCGGCGCGCGGCGAATTGCTGTATCCAGCGCAGTGGTTCCGCGGCTATTGCTGCCTGCTGGCCAGGCTTGAGCAGGATGTGCGCGAAGCGCTGCCGCAGGCACAATGGCTGAATGCGCCTGCGGATATCGCGGCGATGTTCGATAAGCGGCTCTGCCAGCAGCGGCTGGCTGCGCAAGGCGTTCCGGTGCCGCCCCGGCTGGCAAGACCGGGCGAGGTGAACAGCTATGAGCAGCTTCACCATCATGTGCAGCATACCGGCATGCACCGCTTGTTTCTGAAGCTGGCTCACGGCTCGGGCGCCTCAGGCATTATCGCCTATCAGCGCCATCCGCGGACCGGCGCTGAGCAGGTGACCACAACGATCGGCGTGGAACGCAGTGCAAGGCGCACTTATATGTACAATAGCGGCAAACTGCGGCGCTATTCGGATCAAGCCTTGATCAAGCCAATCATTGACTGGCTATGCGCGGAGGGGGTGCACATCGAGCAGTGGATTGCGAAAGCGGCGCATGACGGCCAAGCTTTCGATATTCGGCAGCTCGTTGCCGGCGGCATGGCAGGACATGCTGTCGCCAGACGCAGCAAGTCGCCGATCACTAACCTTCACCTGCGCAATGAGCGGCTGCCGCTGGCTGATTTGAACTTGCCGGAGCCTGTACTTCACCACGTTAAACAAACGGCCTGCAGCGCAGCGGCGGCTTTTCCCGATTCGTTTGCCGCCGGCATCGATGTGCTGCTCCGCAGCGGAAGTCTGTCCGCTTATGTCGTCGATGTCAATCCGTTTGGCGATCTGCTGTACCATGTTGATTACGAAGGATTGTCCACTTACGAATGGGAAATGAAGCTCCTTGACGAGCAGAACCGCACAGAAGGCGAAGCAACGAAGGGAGCCTGACGAAATGCCGGATATGAACCAGGTTGTCGGTTCTCACAATATATTAATGATTACACTGGATACGCTCCGCTACGACGCCGCCAAGCTGGAGGAAGCGAACTGCCCGAACCTTTGCGCCACCGGAGGGTGGGAAAAGCGGCATACGCCGGGCAGTTTCACTTATGCGGCCCACCATGCTTTTTTCGGCGGATTTCTGCCCACGCCTGCAACGACGGACAAGTCGTCGCATATCCGGCTGTTCCATACGAAAAATACAGGTTTGCGCACGCACCCGCATACGTGGCTGTTTGATGCGCCTGATTGGGTATCCGGACTGGAGAGCGTTGGTTATCGTACAATTTGCATCGGCGGGGTCATCTTTTTCACGAAGAAAAATGCGCTCGCCAAAGTGCTGCCCGGCTATTTTCAGGAAAGCTACTGGCGCATGACGTTCGGCGTGACCAACCCCCGCTCGACGGAGCATCAAGTGAACCATGCCTTGAAGCTGCTGCAGAAGGCGGATGCTGCCGAGCGGCTGTTTTTGTTTATGAATGTATCCGCAATCCATGGCCCGAATCATTACTTTATCCCCGGCGCGCGGGAGGATTCGCTGGACAGCCAACGGGCGGCGCTCCGCTATGTGGATGGGCAGCTCGGTCCGCTGCTAACAGCGATGAAGGAGCGCGGTCCAACGTTCTGCATCGTCTGTTCCGATCACGGAACCGCCTACGGGGAAGACGGCTATCATGGCCACCGGCTTGCCCACGAGGTCGTATGGAATGTGCCTTATCGCGAGTTTTTTCTATAGCAATGTGCAAATGCCAGCTACATCGAGGGATGGCAGGAAAGGAAGTGATGATGATGGCATTAAGCAACCCGGGCCCAAACTCTGCTGTGACAGCGGACAACTGCGGAGACCAGACGGAACTGGAGCAGTGGAAGCAGCGTTTGACTGCAGCGCCTTATCGCGCTTATTTATATTCCTATCCGCATAAAACCGCTTATCGCGAGCTTGAGCCGCCGCTGCCTTTGCAGTCATTATGGGAGCATGAGCCGGTGGACAGCTATTTTCTGTATATGCATATTCCATTTTGCAGTGCGCGCTGCGGTTTCTGCAATTTGTTTACCTTGCCCGGCAACAACGGCAACCTGCACGAAAGCTATGTAGATGCGCTGGAGCGTCAGGCGCATCAATGGGCGCAGCTGCTGCCAGCCAAGCCCACAGCACGTTTTGCGATCGGCGGCGGTACGCCCACGCTGCTCGATGAGCCGCTGCTGGCGAGACTGTTCACAATCGCCGAATCAAGCTTTGGGCTCGATCCGGCCCGTGCCTCTATTTCCGTCGAGACGTCACCGGATACAGTCACGGACGGAAGATTGCGCTTGCTGCGCGAGCTTGGCGTAGACCGGATCAGCATGGGAATTCAAAGCTTCATCGAGCAGGAAGCGGCGGCTATCTATCGGCCACAGAAGCCGCAGGAGGTTGAACGGGCGCTCGGTCTGCTGCGCAAATACGATTTCCCGCTGCTCAATCTCGATCTGATCTATGGCCTGCCAGGTCAGACAGAAGCGTCCTGGCTCTACTCGCTGGAACGGGCGCTGTCCTATGAGCCGGGGGAAATTTTCATATATCCGCTCTATACGAGAGAGCATACGATTGTGACACCGGAGACGATCGCCAAACAAGGGGAGGATCAGCGGCTTCGTCTTTATCGCGCTGCACGCGATGTGCTGCGCGCCCACGGCTATACGCAATATTCCATGCGCCGCTTCGCTAAGGACGACGCCAATGGAAAACGCCAGTCGAAGACGCTGCTCCCTTACAGCTGTCAGGAAGAGGGGATGGTGGGACTCGGGAGCGGCGCACGTTCTTATACAAGAAATGTGCATTATGCATCACGTTATGGCGTCAGCTACAAAGCGACCAAAAGCATCATTGCTGACTACGTCGCCTCTGAACAGTACACCCATGCCGACTACGGGTATCGGTTGAACGAATCGGAACAGAAGCGGCGCTATGTGATTAAAGGCATTCTGCATCGGGAAGGGCTGGAACTGGCCGCGTATGAGGAACGGTTTGGCACCGATGCGCGCGAGGATGTACGAGAGCTGTCCTGGCTGCTTGCGATTGCCTTTGCTGAACTTCGGGATGGCATTATCCGGCTGACGGATGAAGGGTTAGCTTATTCGGATGCGATCGGAGATGAACTGATTTCAACTGGTGTCCGCGAGCTGATGGAAGGGTTTGTCGTTCTATGAGGGCGGTCATTTATTACCGCGGCGTGTTGTCTTCGTGCAATTATGACTGTCCCTACTGTCCTTTCAGCAAAACAGTGGACAGCAGGGAGACGTTAGCTAAGGATAAGGAGCAGCTTCATACTTTTGTCGCCTGGGTGCGCGAGCAGGAAGGGGCTGGCCATCAGCTTTCACTATTTTTTAATCCTTATGGCGAAGCATTGGTGCACCGCTGGTACCGGGAGGCGATGGTCGAGCTGTCGCATCTGCCGCATGTGGAGAAAGTCGCCGTGCAAACCAATCTGTCCGCCAAACTGGATTGGACAGAGCAGCTCAATCGCGACAAGGCCGCTTTCTGGGCGACCTATCATCCCGGGCAGACGAAGGAACAACATTTTGTGGGCCAATGTTTGAAACTGCGTGACAACGGCCTTGCAGTAAGCGTAGGGACGGTGGGGATGAAGCAAGCTTTTAACGCCATTAAGTCCATGCGAGCAGCGCTGCCCGAAGATATCTATCTATGGGTCAATGCTTTCAAAGACAAGCCTCGTTATTATAATGAGGAAGAGATCGCTTCGCTGCGCAGCGTGGACCCGCTGTTTGAATACAATCTGCGCGACTATGACAGTTTGGGGAAAAGCTGCAAAGCCGGTTCAAGCGTGTTCTATGTCCATGGGTCGGGCAGGGTAAAGCGATGCTACAAAGACCGTCATGTCATTGGCCATCTGTACAGGGATGGACTGGAAGGGCTGGCAGCGGAGCGGCCATGCCGCATGAAGCAATGCGGCTGCTTTATCGGCTACATTCACATGGACAACAGCCCGTTCGAGAGCTTGTACGGCAGCAGCATGCTGGAGCGGATTCCCGCAGGATATCGAATGCAGCCGTTGGCGGCGGCGCCTTAAGAGACACCTTCTTCTCTTTTTCAAAATAATTTTTCTCCTCTAGCTGCTACGACACAATATGTCGTAGCAGTCGTTCTATAATGGGGAGGACTGGCAAGAGCGGTTCGTTTTCATAAACGGCTTTTGAACGATTGCTTTTCCGTCTAAGGGAGCGGCATTGCCAGAGTTCATATGAAAGAGGGGTCACAATGGCCAAGACAAAAAGGGGACGGGTACTATGGAGCTTGCCTGCGCGCGGCCGCGGGACATGTCCGATCTGCGCAAGTACGCGAATCAAGCTGCTTTATCCAAGAGTGAAGTCAGACGGTACAGCGGTGAAAGTGTGCAAGCGGTGCGATAAAGCGCCGCAAAGCAAAGTCGATGCAATAACCGGATAGCTTGAGCGCAAGGGTCCCTGGACAGCTCAGCAAAACGGGAAATGCAGCATGAGAGGAGCGGTTTTGTTGAGCAATGTCCATCGGATTCAATGGTTCGATATGCAAATCCGTCAAGGCAAATATCCGAACAGCAGTCAATTGGCCGAGCATTTTGAAATTTCCCGGCGCCAGGCACAGCGCGATATTGAATATTTGGAGATGTCGCTCGGCGCTCCACTGGTGTACATTGCCAAGCGCCGCGGCTATGACTACGAAGATCAAGCATTTATTCTGCCGTTGTTGTATATGACTGAAGAAGAGCAGAAGGTGCTGCAATATTTGGCCTACCGCTATAAGAACTATAATTATGATAATGCGGAAGCCGTGCAGCGTGTTGGCAATTTGCTGGGCCGATTCGCGGCAGATCAGGCAGCAGATATGCTCATAGACCACTCTCCGCGGGAGCTGCCTGCCTTTCATATTCGTCCGAACCATCTGCAGTATGTGGAGATGCTCAACCATGCAATCAGGGAACGGCGCGCGGTTTCGGCCATCTATCAGGAAGATGCCGATCACGCGCTTGAGCTGCTGCTCTATCCACTGCGGCTTACCGCTTACTTTCATGGCGACTACCTGTCCGCTTATTGTACGGCAAGCGGCAAGCAGCGCAGCTTGCGACTGGATGGCATCGTGCAGTTAACCGTTACGGAACAGCATTATGAAGAAGCGCTGCCGCAGATGCTTGCCAGGCCAGTACAGCAGCCTGCGCGCAAACCGTACACCGCCAAAGTGCAGCTTGCCAAACCGCTCACCGGCAAAGCCTGGGGCGGTTTTTCGGTGCAATTGTTCGAACAGCAAATTTATACGGTGGCCTTCTATGATATCGACGTCTTCTTAAAGCATTTGCTTGTTGCCGAGTGGGAACAGCTCCTGTCCCCAAACTGGCTCATTGAAAAGCTGCAAGCGCGCTGTGAGCGGCTGTTGGACCGAATGGGAAAGCAAGCAGCTCCCTAAGTCGGCTAAGGGATTTATTACCGTGCGCAAGCGGCACGGTACAACATGATCAGAGAGAGGGGAAGGGAAATGGCAAGTGTTTGTCTGGCACCGCTCGCTGGTTTAATGCGCAGAGAATCAAAATCATTCGTAGACAGTTTGTATGCCGTACTCACGGCTGCCGGATTATTTAATGGCACGAAATATTGGTTGTCCGGAACGAGCGGCCTGGCATTTAAATTTACCGTTCATGAGCGGCTGCTGCCGATGTCGGTCAGCGCCTATGGGCAATTTGGAACAGAGCATCAGGCGGCGCTTGACAATTTAGGCATTTGGACCGCTTCCGACGGGGGCCGGACGCGTCATCCAACTTTTCATTACTATCAGCAGGATGCCGTTCGCTCGGTAAAAGAGAGCCTTGATCAGGGAATTGGGGTTATTTATTGGATACCGGAGTTTGGCGTCATCTACGGATATGATGATGACGATGGTATTTTCCTTGTGCAAAGCGGAAAATCACCCGACAGCGACATTGTCTTATATGATAACTTCGGTTTGAATTTCACTCCGTTCTGGAGCTGTCACTGGATTGGCGGCAAAGTTGAAGTGGAGCCGGCGGATATGGTGCTGGAATCATTGCGCGTCGCGGTGGAAGAATGGGAAACGCCTCATAAAACATTGCCGGACCGCGCCATCGCGTCAGGCAGGCTGGGCTATCAGTATTTAATGCGCGCCTTGGAGAGCGGGGATTATGATGAAGGCGGTGCCGACTATATTTTAAAGTCCTATATGTATGCCAAAGATGAAATCAGCCGCTACATCCAGGATGCGGTCAACCTGTGGCCGCCATTAGCCGAGGCTGCGAGGCTTTGCCTAGAACTAGCTCAACTTGTTCCAGTTATTCAACAAGCGATGAACGACGGGCAGCCGGTGAACGGAAAAGCGCGGTGGCGAAACCATGATATCGTCTCCGCATTGCAGAAAGCACTGGCGCTGGAGGAGTTGGCGATCCGGGAGTTTAAACGGTTCACGGCAAGTTTTCCAGATCCCAAGCGCACTATTGTGCCCAGATGGGGCATTCACTCCCCGCGCTGAAAGGAGATTGATGATGGACGTAAAACGATTGGAAAACTGTCAACTGACCATTGCGTCCCGCTCTTACATTGATGCCATGCACGGTGTGCTGTCTTCTTTGTCTTGGGGAGACTGGTCCAAGCCGATGCTGTCCGGCATGAGCGGATTCGGGTTCCGAATGGGCGTAAGCCGCCGTTTAACGGCGGAATCCTCAAGCGCTTACAACTGGATGGCGGAAAATTTTCTGACTGCCGATTTTATCGGGATTACAAGCTCACAGCAGGCCGGATTTTCATTTGCCGCTACGTTTCCGCTTTACCAGAAACAAGCTGTTAGCTGTATCAAATCATCCATCGACAGGGGAATCGGAGCGATTTTCTGGAAGGATGGCTTTGTTATTGCGAACGGATACGACGACATAAATGGAGAGCTCTATTATTCCGATGGCCATTTCAACATTGGGAAGGACGGCAGCCAGACGGGTTCCCACTGCAAAAGGCTGCCCTATGACGAGTTCGGCCGCAATGCTTCACCCTATTGGTATTACCAGGTCTTTGAAAATATTGTCGAACTCGAGGAAGCGGAAGTTTATCGGGAATCGTTCATGCAAGCGGTTAACAAATGGGAGGTTCATGAAGAAATGCTGCCTCGCGACCAATACGCATGCGGCAAGGAGGCGTATCGGGCAATCATTGAAGCGCTGCATAAGGGTGATTATGATAAAGAAGGGGCTCGTACGACATTTCATGATTATGCAGCAGCCAAACAAGATCTTGCTCATTACACTGCCGTACTCCAGAAGAAGTGGCCGCAAAGCGCCGGAACTGCTGTGCGATATGACAAGCTGGCCCGGTTGTATGGCAGCATAGCAAACCTTGAGCCAGACGACACAGCGTCTTTAATTCCACTGTTCGAGGAAGCATGTGAGACGGAAGAAGCGGCAATTCAGACGATCAAGGCGTTAATGCGCGAATCGCTGGACAACCGCTTCGACAATATTGGTCTTCGGTAAGCGCCGAAAATACGATGCGTAGAACATTCGCTTGAATAGCGCGTGTGCCGGGGGAACAATTAATCAATAAATTTGGAAATATACCAGTTTTCCTCATGTTTGGTGACGAGCACCTGAAAAGATTCGATGTCCGCCCAATCGATTTGTTCTTCCATTGTGGTAGAATCGCGGTAATCAAATTTCACATCAAACAGGTAGGAACCGTCTTGCTGCGCTATTTTCTCTCCGATCTGGTAACGCTCCAGCCACGGACTGGAAGTGCCGGTTACCCAACCTGCTTCCTCCATATATGGCCGCTCCTGCTTGCGCAGTTCAGGCGACATCAGTGCATATTGCAGAGCGCCGTTGCGGCTGTGTACCCCATCTGCCCATCTGCTGACTGCATCCTGCGGATCTTTGGCGGCAAGCGCCCGCTCAAGCATGGCAGTTTGCCGTTCGCGGGAATCTATCTCAGGTGTTCTTAATTCTACCGTCTTGTCCTTCTGCCGCCAGTTGACTGTGGCGCCGAGCGCTTCTGCTGTTTCGCGGAGCGGCACGAGCACGGTTCCTTTGCTTACGGAAGCAGGCACAGTAAACTTCACCGGCTCATCGTTAACCTTGATCAGCAGCGGCTGATCAGCCGCTGCAAAAGAGGTCATTGTCAATGCTGCGGCAGCAGCACATACGGTTGTAAACCATGATTTATTCATTTTGCTCGCGACCTCCATTAGTTAAATTCTACATAATTAGACGAGTCAAAAGCAGAAGAGGTTACATAAAAGTATTTTCCAATTTTTATTTTGACAAAGGGCGATCTATTTCTATATGATGGGAGAAATGATGTAATAGTTTACTAGTTACTATTTATTATCGGGGAGGACGCTTGGAATGAGTGAACAAGTGGTGCAGGAAGGTTATTTTGGGGAGTTTGGCGGCAGTTTTGTCCCTCCCGATCTTCAGGTTGTCCTGGATTACCTGAATGAGCAATTCAAAAAGTACAAAGATGATCCTGAATTTATTGAAGAATATCAATACTATTTACGAGAATATGTTGGCCGGGAAAATCCCCTTACGTATGCCGAGCGTCTTACTGACAAGTGGGGGGGCGCAAAAGTCTATCTGAAAAGAGAAGATTTGAACCATACCGGCGCTCATAAAATAAATAATGTGGTCGGTCAAATTCTGTTAGCGAAGCGGATGGGAGCCAAGCGGATTATTGCGGAAACCGGCGCCGGCCAGCATGGTGTCGCAACTGTAACCGCGTGCGCGATGTTTGAGATGGATTGCGTCATTTATATGGGGGCGGAAGATACGCGCCGTCAGGCGCTCAATGTGTTCCGCATGGAACTGCTTGGAGCCACAGTAATTCCGGTTGCAAAAGGGCAGGGACGTCTCAAGGATGCCGTTGATGAGGCGCTCAATGATCTGGTGGCCAACTACCAAAACACTTTCTATTTGCTCGGTTCGGCGGTCGGGCCGCATCCTTTCCCGTCGATGGTCAAACATTTTCAATCGATTATCAGTGAAGAATCGAAGCGACAGATTTTGGCGAAGGAAGGCCGTCTTCCTGATGCTGTAATCGCTTGCGTTGGCGGCGGCAGCAATGCGATCGGTGCTTTCGCCCATTATTTGAACGAGCCTGCGGTCCGCCTGATTGGTGTCGAGCCTGATCAGGCGCCAAGCTTGACAGAGGGCGTGCCAAGCATGCTTCACGGCTTCAAATGTCTCGTGCTGCTTGATGAGGAAGGCAATCCGAAACCAACCTATTCGATAGCAGCAGGGCTGGACTATCCGGGCATAGGGCCTGAGCACAGCCAGCTGAAAGTAACCGGCCGCGCAGAATATGCCACGGTCAGCAATGAGGAAGTGCTGGCCTCGTTCCAGGAAGTATCCCGGACCGAGGGCATCATTCCCGCACTGGAGAGTGCGCATGCGCTCGCTTATGCGAAGAAATTGGCTTCCGGTATGACGAAGGATCAGATTATTATTGTCAATCTTTCCGGCCGCGGCGACAAAGATGTAGAGCAAGTGTACAATATGCTCAACAAGTAGAATACAGATACGTTAAATAGTAAGGCAGCGGAAATAGCGGCCAGCCCGGGATAAGGGAGGGCCGCTATTTCCGTATGCCGACGCCATAGGCTGCTGTGGTTGACTGCCAACACGTATCGCCCCACCGCCCGCTGGGAGCTGCGCGCGGTGAATTCAGCGATATGGCAGTTGGTGGCCTTGGTCTATGGGCCAGCAGCTCAATGCAGCTCGACAGACTTAACATGCTCCAATTCCTGAATCATGGTGAGCAGCATAGCCGGCCTGCTGTCCTTGGTCATTCGGATGCTCATCTCCAGTACAATCTCTTCCTGGGTATGATTTTCAGCATGGAAACTTAACAGTGCAATCTTCTGCTGCTCTAGCAGCCCGCGAATCGATTGGAGTGCGCCCAGTTCATCATGAAGATAAACGGTCAAATGCTCGTTTTTAGGCGTGTTCAGCCAGGTGAAGCGGGAATGAAGAACTTTTTGACCGATCAGGATCAAAATCGTAACGCCGACGCCCAGCACATATGAACCGGCTCCGATCGCCATCGCCATGCCTGCGCTGGCCCAAATCCCTGCCGCAGTCGTCAGTCCCTTGACCGTTTGCCGCTGCAGAAAGATCATCCCTGCGCCCAGAAAACCTACGCCGCTAACCACTTGCGCGGCGATCCGGGAAGGGTCCAGGGAGAGGTTTTCCCAGTGCAGCTGATCCTGAAAGCCGTATTTGGAAACGACCATCATCAATGAAGCGCCGATCGCCACAACAAAATGCGTTCGAATGCCAGCTTCCTTGTTGCGGTTTTTTCGCTCATAGCCGATTAAAGCCCCGCATAAACCAGCTACAATGACCCGCAAGAGATATTCAAGTTCTAAAAAAGGCAATCGCATCTCCTCCAATCTGCCCCAATGTTTAATTATCATAGTCAATTTTTGATGCGCTTACAAACAGTAAAAAACGTCAAATACGCGAAACAAGAGGGCTGCGGTCAGCAACCCTCCTGTATACCCATTCAGACGTCCCTTTTAGAGCTTGATTGATTTTTTGTAAAAAGGATACAGCCATTTGACACCGCTAGGGGTTGTCGTATCAGCCAGCAAATGGGAAAGATAGCCGAGCAGCGCGACAATTGCGATGCCTTGCACCTGCAGATCCGTTTCCAGGCTTCGTCCGATGTACGCCCACAAAATTAGAGCCCACACCGTGTGCGACATGCCGCGGTGTTTGAACCAGGGTACAACCACGACAAACGCGCCAAACCCGATTACGCCATTCATGCCGTAATCCCAGCCCATATAAATCAGGCCGCAGCCAACGAGACTCACCAGCGCATTGCGGATCATGCCCTGCCGCAAAATCAGACTGAGCAGAAAGAGCGGAGCGGCTGTCACCAGCATCTTCATGTCAATTCTTCCATCTTTGAAATAATAATAAGCGCCGCAAACGATAAGCAGCACAGCGGCCAGCATCATCAGTTCACGAATCCAACGGGCTGCTTTGCCAAGCTTGCTGCTTAGCAGCGAAGGGCCGTCGAGATCGGCGCTTAAAGCGGACAATGAGGCAATCGTTATGTACAATACAGCGTTCTTAACCGTAAACGGATAATAAATGGCCGCCGCAGCGCCGATTGCCGCCCCAATTGCGAGATGTGTCGTTCCTTTCATGTTGATCGGCGTGAAACCATTGCTGTGGCACTTGGAACAACGCCACTCCTTCCTTTTGTTAATTGATGAGAATGGAACGTTTGTTCCTATTCCTATTATATACCTAACATGCCTGCAAAGCAATCTTTCTTTCCGTGTATCCAACGGACTGTTTCTGCTATAATGATGCAAAAGTGAAGGGAGAGTGCGAATTGAAGACCATTGATTTGAATTGTGATATGGGGGAAGGGTTCGGCGCTTATTCAGCAGGCAATGACGAAGCGATTCTCCCGTATATTACATCGGCGAATATCGCTTGCGGCTTTCATGCCGGTGATGCCGCTGCAATGCGCAGAACAGTCAGGCTGGCACTTCGGCACAATGTCAGTATTGGCGCACATCCAGGCTTGCAGGACTTGCATGGCTTCGGCCGCCGCAGCATGGCTGTGACTCCGGATGAGGTGTACGAGCTTATGGTGTATCAGATCGGCGCATTATGGGGCTTTGCCAGAGCGGAAGGCACGTTCATTCGGCATGTGAAGCCGCATGGCGCACTGTATAATATGGCTGCGCAAAATCATCGTCTGGCTGAAGCTGTAGCCGAAGCGATCTATCGGATCGATCCCGGTATGATTCTGTTCGGGTTGGCAGGCAGCGAGTTGATTGCGGCGGGGGAGAAGCTGGGGCTCGCGACAGCCAGCGAAGTATTTGCTGATCGAACTTATCAGTCGGATGGATCGCTGACCCCGCGCACACAGGCCGATGCCCTGATTACAAACGTGGAAGAGGCTGCCCGTCAAGTGATTTGTATGGTCAAAGAAGGAAAGGTCATGTCACAGCAGCGATGCGACGTTCATATTCAGGCGGATACAGTATGCATCCATGGGGACGGGATGCATGCACCGGCATTTGCGGCAACGATAGCGCAGGCATTGGCGCAGGAAGGCATTCGTTTGCAAGCGGTCGGGCGCACATTCGAACAGTAATTATTTAAGTTTACATAACTATAATTATGAAAAAGTAATTTGTGAAACCACTCGATCGGGGTGGTTTTTTCTTATTCGAGCAACGGTATGCGGCCACATACGATCATTATCAATATGTTCGTTAACAATCATATTCAAAAACCATTTTCAAAACCTCGCTTCAAGTGATTTTAGCGCCCGCTGCCCGCTGCCAGCCAGCCGATGCTGAACTGTACCCGCTGGATTGTAAAATTTGCGGAAGCCATGTCATTAACGTATAGAAATGAAGCGATTGCAGGCCCATAAAAAGCGTAACCATTCATGCAATCGGCGATTTACATATGCTGCCCGTTTTTAAAGGCAATGATTCCATGCTTTGAGATAAGTAGCGGTTGTAAACAACGTCGTTATTGAGAACGAATAGTAAAAATAATTATTTACCGTTCGTTCTCAATATGCTATGATCGATTTGAAAGGAGTCGCGGCAATTCAGTTTGTTAAAATGGAATGGCAATTATTTTTTTATTTATATAAGAATGATCATTCTCAAAATGCGAAAATAAACTCAAACATGAACAAGGGAGCGATAAACGATGGGAAAATTAAATGGAAAAGTTGCATTAATTACAGGTGGTAGCAGTGGTATCGGTCTGGCAGCGGCCAAATTATTTGTAGCAGAAGGAGCCAAAGTCGTCATTACCGGACGCAATCCAGTCACATTAAACGAGACGGTTAAGGAGTTGGGTGATCAAGTCGTTGCTGTTCAGGCAGATGCAGCCGATCCGGCAAGCGGTGAAAAAGCTGTAGCTGCAGCAGTAGAAAAGTTTGGCGGTCTGGATATCGTATTCGCCAATGCAGGAATTTCCGCCCAAACGCCAACAGGAGGGACAGAGCTTGCAGCATTCGAGGAAGTGCTCAACATAAACGTTACGGGTGTGTTTTTTACTGTACAAGCAGCTTTGCCTCATCTCAAGGCGGGAGCTTCGATCATCTTGAATGGCTCGGTGCTCGCGAAAGCTGGAAGCCCGGGCTATGCTGCCTATGCAGCAAGCAAGGGGGCGGTCAGCAGTATGGCAAGGGTGCTGGCTTCCGAATTGTCGCCGCGCGGCATTCGTGTGAACACCGTTGTTCCAGGAGCGACGAAAACCCCGATTTGGGGTCAAACGACACCGGAAGGGTTGGCACAGCTGGAAGCCGTACTTGCGCGCGCGATTCCGCTTAATCGTCTGGGAGAGCCGGAAGAAATAGCGAAGGCAGCCTTGTTCCTCGCCTCTGACGATTCATCCTTCATCCAGGGTACTGAAATTAGTGTAGATGGCGGCGCTGGAGCATCTCCGCTAGGCGCTCCAATTTATCGTCATAAATAAAAGGTGGCGATGCAGGAGCTGCGAAGAAGAGATACTCGTCCGCTCCTTTTTGACAGCATGCGTTTAAGCCAAGCCGCCACTACCCCGTGAAAGCAGAGAAGCGGCGGCTTGACTTGGCACATCCCCGGCAATGACAGTTGTATTGGATCATTACTGTAAAATTTCATACAGCGCGTCAATCACTCGCTGTTGATCTGCCGCCTCCATTTTGGTATAGATCGGCAGGCTGATCGCTTGCTGATAAGCGCGCAGGGCGGAGGGGAAATCCTCCGGTTTAAAGCCGTAGGCATCTCGCCAATAAGGATGCAGGTGGAGCGGAATAAAATGCACGCTGCAGCCTATGCCTTTCTCTGCCATCTGCGCAATGCAGCTGTCGCGGCTGACCGGCGAGTCATCCGTCAAACGAATGACGTATAAATGCCAGGCATGCAAATCCCCGGGCACTGGCTTTGGGGGAAGGATAACGGGCAGCGCTGCGAGACATTCATCGTAGATGTTGGCCATCTGTGCTCTTTTCTGCTGAAATGCAGGTACTTTGCGAAGCTGATGAATACCGAGGGATGCAGCTATATCCGTCATATTATATTTGAAGCCCGCAGCGATCACTTCATAGTGCCAGGAGGGTCGGGTGGAAGTATATCTGTCGAACACATCGCGGCTGATTCCGTGCAGACGCATCACTCGACAGCGCTCGGCCAATTCGCGATTTCTGGTTACAATCATCCCGCCTTCTCCCGTGGCTAATGTCTTGGTCGCATAGAAACTGTACACGGTGGCATCTGTATCCAACGAGCCGATCAGGTTGCCGTCGTACGTCGTTGGCAACGCATGTGCCGCATCCTCAATAACGGTCAGCCCGTATTGGCGCGCCAATTCAAGCAGCGGCTTCATATCGCAGGCAAGTCCGGCGAAATGCACAGGAATAATCGCTTTGCTTCGCGAGGTAATAACGGCTTCCACTTTCGCACAATCGATATTCAGGGTAAGCGGATCAATATCAGCAAAAACAGGGGCGGCGCCAAGGTAGCCTATGACCTCTGCAGTTGCGGTAAAGGTATAGGGGGTAGTGATCACCTCGTCGCCAGGCCCGATTCCGGCGGCTTCCAGTGCAAGATGAAGGCCAGCGGTAGCGGAATTGACTGCTACAGCGTAGATGCCATCGCCGATAAATGTGCTGAATTGCTCCTCAAACTGTTTGGTTTTCCATCCGGTGGTGAGCCAGCCTGAACGGACGGAATCGGCAACCTCCTGAACCTCTTCCTCTCCAATATCGGGAAGTGCGAACGGCAGAAAGCTGTTCTTCTTATCGGGCGCACCGTCCATAATCAATCTCCTTTCTGCGTAGATTTCAAATACAGCTGCTCCCAATCCTGCTTGCCCGCAAGCCAATTCTCTTGAAACAGCGCCGTCGTGACAACGTCTGCATAGCCGTCATTTTTGGCCACATGCCATATGAATCGGCCTTCCTCCTGAAATCCCAGCTTGGCGTGAAATTTCAAGCTGGCGATATTAAAGTGCAAAATTTCAGCAATCAGCTTGCGAACACCCCGCAATTCAAAGGCATAGCGCAGACCCAAATAACCGATTCGCAATGCACTGCCCCGAGGAGCTTCCGTATCCCCCAAGTAAATTCCCCAGAAGCAGCGGCCGTGAATATCGACTGGGGTGAAATTTACAGCTCCGATTGGAGTCTGATCGAAATCGACAATGAGCTGGATCTTTCCCGTGCCTTGCTGCATGGCCGCAAACCATCTGAGATGCTCTTCCATCGTAATCATATGATCCTCATAGGAATGGTTTCTGATGCGGAGGGAGTTTCGCCAGGCCAGCACCTGTTCCAGATCACTTTCCGCCATTGCTCTAAGACGATAACCTTCATGAGCAAACATTGCTCAGTCCTCCTCTAACTTACGAATATAAATAAGCAGTAAGATAGTTCACAAATTGTTTGGCCCGTATTTCAGTGGTATGCCGCCGCTGGATCAGCTTATACCCATTTCTTGTAATTTCACGCCGCGCCTTTTCATTTTTCAAATAAAAATCTGCCTTTTCCATAAAATTAGTCGAATTGATCTGAACAAAGGTTTGTCCGTCAATAAAACCGAGCTCCTCAAGCTCCGGCAACCCCTCTGCAAGGAGGAGGGTGCGACAGGCAGGCACTTCAAAATATTTGGCGATAGGATATTTAAACACACTCGCATCCGTAAGAAACATTCTCGCCTTATTAATTTCTTTCGCATATTTCTTCCGGATCAGGGCGCGGGGCGAGGAGGAGAAGTTTTTGTACCCCGGGTGAAGATGATGCACAAAACCGGGTAAGTCCTTCATAGAATCGATGATTTTTCTACGTAGTGGATATACCTCCGGATCGGTATCCCCCATAAACAGGAAATCGATCGTCTTTCGCTGTTTGTAGCTGTGAAATACCGGGGTATAGGCATGGGAAGGAAGCCAGCGCAGCTTGCTGGCAAGCTCAGGAAAGCGGTGCAGGAAGGCATCCCGATGCGGTGAAAAAATCAGATTGATTTTATTTATTTCAATGAAGGCCAGAAATAAGGATTTGCTTGCAAAGGGACGATGAATATCGTAAAGGATAATCCCTTTCGGGATCGTGGTATCTTCCAGCCCGTCCGGCAGTTTGTAACGAATGTCTCTGTTGTTCTGCCAATAGAAATCTACCCCGTCTATGAAAATAAAATCAGGAATAAATGATCTGCGCCTCATGACATGCAGAAGCCCGTGCTTTTTGGTCGTAAACTCCAGTTCAACCTGAGGCAACTTTGCCAACTCATATTTGAAATATTCAAAGTAGTTGAAGCTGTATTTAGAATAGTCTGCCGTACAATACAGAAGCTTGATAGGTCTCAAAAAAATCCCTGCCTTTCCTAGGAATAGTGCCCTTCGTCGATCCCCTTGACGATTGCGCTCATCTTGCTGACGATTTCTTGATTATCCGGAGCGTCTGCAAGGGCGGCAAGCTCCTTGAGCAGACCGTCTGCCTTCTGCTTGTCAATGTGCTGAGAAGTACTAATGTAGATTTTATTGTGCTTGGTTAATAACGCGCCCTCCCGGTCTGTCAATATTTCCTCGTACAGCTTTTCCCCCGGACGGATACCGGTATATACGATCTTGATATCGTCGTCGGGACGCATGCCAGACAAGCGAATGAGCTCCCTAGCCAACGTATCGATCTTAACCTGGCTGCCCATATCCAACACGAAAATTTCACCTCTGTTCGCGAGCGCTCCGGCCTGGATAACCAATTGGACGGCCTCGGGAATGGTCATGAAGAAGCGGACCATTTCAGGATGGGTTACCGTGACAGGACCTCCTTCGGCAATTTGCCGTTTAAACAGGGGAATAACGCTGCCACGACTTCCAAGCACATTGCCAAAACGAACGGCGGAAAACTTGGTAGCGCTGGATTGAGCGGTTGCCAGTATCATCATTTCTGCCAGTCTTTTGGTCATTCCCATAATGCTCGATGGATTAACGGCTTTATCCGTTGAAATGAGAACAAAACGTTGGGCATGAAATTGATGTGCGCATGCTGCAGTAATTTGGGTGCCAAGCACGTTGTTTTTAATCGCCTCGCCAGGATTATCCTCCATTAATGGAACGTGTTTGTGTGCAGCAGCGTGAAACACAAGCTGCGGAACAAAGCGGGCGAAGATGAGCTGCATTCGTGCTTGATCGCGAATGTCGGCGATGACTGTTGTTAAAGGCAAATTCGGAAAATTGCTTGCGAGTTCAGAGGCGATTAAGTAGATGCTGTTTTCACCGTGACCCAAAAGGATGAGTCGCTGCGGTGCAAAGGAAGCAATCTGCCGGCATAGCTCAGAACCGATGGACCCCCCCGCCCCTGTAACCAGCACGATCGCGCCTTGGATGTAGTTGCTGATCTCATCCAAATCATTGGTCACAGGCTCGCGGCCAAGCAACTTCTCCAGAGGGACATCGCGAATAACACTGCCCCCCTTAATGGGGTTTGTCATCGTTGTATCACCAACCTTTATACTGACTCTATTACTGTGCATCGATATATTCATGTATACGAGAGAATACAATACTTTGCATGGACGATTTGATAAACGTTGAAAAAACAGATTGAAATCCATTAATGACCAATTTCTTCACTTATCCAAGCGATACAAAGACTAGTTTCATAAGTTGTTTGTAAGAAGGGAGGCTTCTAATATATGAGTGTCAATGAGAGAAGTATTTCGGACAAAACCGTTCGGAGAAATTGGAGGAAGCTCAAGCTCACTTCAAAGGTTAGCAAAGCTGTTGGTGATTCCGTTGTCATGACTAGCAAGAGCAGAACCTGCCTGAAGGATTCTTTCAAGAGCAGTATATGGAGCGTGCAGCTGCAAGGGAGTGAGAAAAAACACGACGTCATATTAAAAATTTTCAAGACAATGGATCGAACTGAAAGTCTGGTGGAGCTAAATATGTTACGCAAGGCGCAGACCATTCTGCGAGGCTCCATGCCGGAGGTGTACTTTCTGGAACGAAATGTGGGCTCCGACCCATGGTGGATCGGTATGGAGCATGTCAAGCCGATCAGGGGACAGCTTGTATTTACGCCCTATCATTTCTACCGTATTATCCCCGCTTTGGCAGAAATGCATGCCAAAACATATAATGATAAATTTAAAGCCCAGCAAAAGCATTTTGCCGGGTGGCTGCCGCAATATGAATCAAAGGCAAATGGCCTGGAACGAAGACAGCGCAGGATTCAGACGAAAGCGTTGCTGCAGGAAGCGATGAAACGGGCTGATCTTCGTAAGGTGCTTTCCCCCGTCCACCGTACACTGAATGGTATGTTGGACAAGGGACGCTTATTCTCGCCAGAACTGCTGAAAGCCGGACAAAGCATCGTTCACAGCGATCTTCAGACGCCCAATATGGGCTGCAAGGATATAAGCCGGTCGCAATGGGACATTCAATTCTTCGATTGGGAAGGCGCCAGATTTGCTCCTTGCTGGTTTGATGTGGTCAATCTGATAGGCGTTTTTTTTGCATACCGAAAAGATTTCCGCGGAAAGGAGGAGGAAGTCAGCCGAGGCTGCGCCGAATTGTACGCTCATGAAATGGGCAAGCGGGGAATTGTCTTTAAAGAAGAGCCTTATCGGCTGTTTAAGATGGCATACTTGCAAAGATTGCTGGAGCATAATCTTTATTTCCAGCTCAGCTGGGAACTTACCGGCATCAAAAAAGGCGTATTGCTCCCAGTATACATGCAGAAAGTACAGCAATGGAGCAAGGAGTTTAAGCTTTAGCTTTCAACTGAACAAACAAATAGAACAAATATGTAAGAGCGGTCCCCGGTATGTTGGGACCGCTTTTCATTTGGATTTTATCGGTTATGCCGCACTGCGAGATTTATTACTTGTACGCTCGTTACCCTCCGCTCATTTCATTGGTCTCGATATACAGATTGCGCTTTATATCCTCAAGGGCTTGCAGCGCTGCTTCAGCGCTGCTTCCTTTGACAATGATTTGCCCAATGCGGTCAGTGCCGACCCGGAAGGCGGAGATTTGGTCCCCGATGGCATAGTCAAATGAAATATCAATAATATCCGAATGGGGGGGATTGCCGTTTTCCAGCCGTACCAGTTGTCCGCCAACGGGAGAAGTCATCAGCTCACAGGCGCAGGCCTGCATTTGGGCTGCGGTGAATGCCGGCTGTTCACCTAATGCTGCCTTGATCATTTGCTCGTAATAGTTAAAGCCGTAATATGTTGATACCAGCTCGGGCAGACATGTTGCCCCTGCTCTTGCGCCTATTTCCAGTACATAAATCTGATTGTTCCGCAGCATAAAATCAGCATTAATCGCACAATCGGTCAGTTGGAGCGCTTCAATACAGCCTTTAAGTGTAGCCTCTATATCTTCCACAATGGCGGGGGTCACTTCAAATGGTACATAATGACCGATGGGAACTCCGCTATCGCCGTAGAACATCATATCTCCATGAGGAAGCAAAAACTGAATCTTGTTCTCATGAACAAATGCCTGTGCGCCAAATTCGGTTCCCTCTATATATTGTTCGACAACAAAATACGGCTGCTTCGTGGCTTTTTTTACTTGTGCGTAAGCATATTCGATCTCCTCAGCCGTATTGACTCGCACAATGCCTTTGCTCGCGCCGCTATCGACCGCTTTAAACATTACAGGCGGGCCGATGGCATGGAAGGCGGCTACAGCGTCTTCAAGTGTATGAGCAATGGAGAATTCTGCTGTTCGGACCCCATGCTGAAGAAAGGCTCGCTTCATCATCAGCTTATCAGAGCACAGTTGGGCGGAATGTACCGAAACCCCTTTGAGCCCTAGCGTATCCGCCACATGCCCGACAGATCTGACAGCAACATCCGTTCCTGTCGTGCACACGCCGTCGATCTGTTCTTCCTTGGCAATTTCAACAATGCCTGCAGCATCGGTTGTATCTACGAAGTGCACTTTATCCGCCAAGGCCAGCCCCGGATAGTTGCCTTTGCGGCTTATGACAATAACATCATGACCCATTTGCTTGGCTTGCAGAATGAGCGGCACCTGTGAAATACCCGCACCTAAGATCATCAGTTTTTTCCTCAAAGTATCTCCTCCATTCTAAGCTTCCCGGCTTGCTAATCAACCTTGTGTTCCGCGCTTTTTTCCTCCTTACAGCCTAATAGTGACTGCTCTAGGGCAAATGGCTGGCTGCCCTGAGCTGCGGAAGGAGGGATTGTGTAAGGAATAAAGTTATCCGTTGTGGCAATCCATTTTGCGCCTTTCATGATTTTAGCATTTTCGATGTTCCAGGTATGTTGAGCGGGGTCCGATTTGCGTATGCAAACAAAATGATAGGGATCGCTGGAAACGATTTTGTACCCCGCCTTCTGGCACTGCTTTTTAAAGCCCGTGTCGGATCCGCGATGAACATGCGGAAAGCGGACTTTGTCGTACACGGCCTTCCTGAACACAAGTGTCGCTCCCGCCACTTGTTTGTACCGCCGGAGCACGAGCTCCCTGCTTTGTTCCATATAAGCCAAAAAAGTATCCTTGCCAACGACGTCTGCATGGGAGGATTGCAATGTATCCATCGCTTGCTGCAAATATCCTGCAGCGTAGTAATCATCATCATCAAATTTGGCGATAACGCCATACCGCGCTTTGCCGACAGCAAAGTTTAAGCATTCGCCCAACGTTGCCGCTTCAGGCATTCGGTATACCGTCACGTTACAGTGGCGCGATGCGCGCTTTTTCCATTTGCGGAGGCTCATGCTGTCCTTGTTTAATACAATGATCAGCTCTTTCTCCGGCTCTTGTTGTCGGCTATAATTTTTAAACACATTGCGAATATGCTTTTGGCGAATTGTGCACGTAATGACTGTAACCATTACTCATCTCCCTTCCGTTCGCATGTCAGCAATAGTTGAACTATTATAAAATATGAGCGAAAGGCAGTATCTGAACGGAATAAGAGACTATTTTTTAGTAAATAGTTGTTTTCTACATACCAATCTTGTAATGGATTCATACAATGCAATACGAAAAATTGTGAAGATAAGGTGGAGATTGAAGTTGCACCATTCCATCAGTATCATTGGACTGGGCTATGTTGGCCTCCCGCTTGCACTGGCTTTTGCCAAACGGCACTTCAAAGTCGTAGGCATTGATCTGGATTCTGATAAGCTGGCCATGCTGCGGCAGGGAACAAGCTACCTGACCGACGTCCCTGACTGCATGATTGAGAAGGCGATCACAGAAGAGGAACTGTTCGTTACAGATGACTATCGTTATATTGCCAGCACAAGCGCCGTCATTGTTTGTGTCCCCACTCCACTTGCACCAGACGGAATACCGGATCTCAGCTGCTTGCATCAAGCCACAGCGCGCATCGGGCGCTTCGTAACCGAAGGCATGCTGGTCGTGCTGGAAAGCTCCACGTATCCCGGGACGACAAGAGAAGTTTTTATGCCGATGCTTGAGCAACAAGGTTTCGTGGTGGGAAGGGATGTATATGCTGCGTATTCCCCTGAGCGTATTGATCCGGGAAATCGGCAATATGGCTTGGAAAATGTTCCGAAAATCGTCAGCGGCCTGACAGAAAGCTGTACGCGGAGAGCAGCCGAGCTGTACGCCGCTGTTTTTCAGCATATCGTAACGGTTTCGTCCACTGAGACGGCAGAGATGGCGAAGCTGCTCGAAAATACGTACCGATTTATAAATATTTCATTTATTAATGAATTTGCCATTCTCTGTGATGCAATGCAGATTAACGTCTGGGAGGTTATTGACGCGGCGCGCACGAAACCGTATGGCTTCTCCGCATTTTACCCCGGACCAGGTGTCGGGGGACACTGTATTCCTGTCGATCCGCTATATTTGCAATGGAAGCTGCTAGAGCACGGAGCAGGAAGTGAATTTATACGCATCGCGGAACAAACGAACCACAGCATGCCCCGGTATATTGTGAGTCGACTGCAGGGGCTATGGCCTGAGTCCGGTGTGACAAAACGGCGTATTTTGCTGGCGGGGGTTGCCTACAAGCAGGGGATCACGGATACGAGGGAATCCGCTGCCCTGGAACTGATGACATTATTGCGTGCCGAAGGAGCAGAAGTATCCTATTATGATCCGTTCGTTCCGTCCTTGCGTATGGATGCAGAAGAGGAGCGTTCTGTACTCCTGAATGAACATGTTCTTCACCATATGGATTGTGTAGTCATCGCAACGGACCATGCTGAATTGCCTCTGGCGCTTATACTGGAGCATGCTCCGCTGGTCTATGATACTAGAAACGCCACCAAGGGGCTCAGCGGCAAGGCCAGAATTATCGGTCTCGGCGCCGGTGACAGGCTGGAATAGAAAGGAGCTATTCTATCGTGAGAGTACTGCATCTCCCCGTGGGCAGGCAAATGATTGAAATGTGCGCCGCGCTCCGCAAAGCTGGGGTGAAGGCATCATCTTGCCACTTTCGGCGCAGAAATGTACCGATCCCGGATATATGTCTCCACTTCCAAGCGCTGTCCCATGATGAGCGGGAAAAGCAGCGGAGACATTTTCTGAGCGAAGCCGCACACGATTACGATATTTTTCATTTTCATTTCGGTGAAACCTTCCTCAAGGACCGCTCAGATCTGGAATACTTAAAGAGCATGGGGAAGAAGCTGATTGTTCAGCATCGGGGCTCGGATGTTCGCATGCTGTCGACGGCTCAGAGTTTTAATAATCCTTATGTTCGTGTCAAAAAAGGAAGACGGAGGGAAGAGGAGCAGATCATCCGCAAGTTGAAGCAGTTGTCTTCTTACATTGATCATGCGATTGTCGCCGATCATGAACTGCTTCCGTATGTTAAAAAGCATTACAAGCATACCCATCTTCTCCGTCAGTTTGTCACATTGAACAAATTCCAGCCGCTGTACCCGTCGGCTTCAAACAAGAGACCGCTCATTATTCATGCGCCAACAAATGCCTACCTGAAGGGCACGGAATATATTTTGGAAGGCATTCAGCGACTGCGCAAGAAAGGGCTTGAATTTGATTTTAAACTGATCGAAAACTTGTCTCATGAAGAAGCGATAAAAACCTATCGGGCTGCGGACATCATTATCGATCAGCTTCTTCAGGGCTCTTTCGGCGTTTTAAGCTTGGAGGGAATGGCGCTGGGCAAGCCGGTCATTTGCTATATCCGTGATGAGATGATCATGCACTATCCTCCAGAGCTGCCCATCGTAAATGCCAATAAGCATACATTCTATGATGAGCTCAAGAGGCTGGTGAGAAGTGCGCAGGAAAGACGTTGGATTGGCGTTGTAAGTCGGCAGTATGTCGAGCAGCATTACAATTCGCATGTATTGTCTCGCCAGCTTATGGCGATCTATGATCAGCTTTAGCAGCGGCCCCGCAGTTCTGCCGGCAAATAATAAGAGCGCTGGACTCCCAGGTCCATGCGCTCTTATTATTGTATGGGAAGAGGGGGGAGGGTGAGATACGGCTGATTCATAGCTAACCATTCTTATGCGTCAAGAGCCTTCATGCGCCCGGCGAAGATGCACAAAGGCAGGAACGTCCAGTTCACTGCGAGCCAGCTTTTTTAATTCCGAAGGCGAAATCGGCTCTTTTACTGCTACCAGATGGTACATAATTTGATCAGCTACATTAATCTGGCTTTGCCGCAGCCTTCGCTGTTCCGAAATAGACAATCGCATGTAGCACGGAAAGTAAAAAAACTCCATCCGTATGCAGCGGAAATCCATATCCAGCTTATTATTTTCCGTTTCTCCAAGCCCCCACTGCGTAATATACGGAAAGGCGTATTCCTCGGCGTGCACCAGAGTGTTATTGCTGTTTGTAAAAAAACGGGGCGTATGCTCATTAAAGTGAAATTTGTGATAAGGGTTGGCCATATTTAATGAGGTATGGGCATAAGGCGCCAATATGCAAAGAATGGCTTTATGCTGACAAACCCGATACAGCTCCTCCATAGTTGAGATCAGATCCTCCACATGCTCCAGGCAGTGGGAAGCCATCATCCGGGTGGCGGAGCTGCTGGCAAATGGGAGGCCTTCATTGATATCGCAGACGACATCTACGCCGGGCAGCAAGAAGCGATCCAGACCGGTGTAGTCTAGCTGTTTATTCTGTCCGCATCCTAAATCCAATTTCATCTTATTCCCTCCAGACTCAACAGCATTTGCCGCCATTCACTGGCACAGCGCGCAACCGTATAATGCGATCTGGCGAACAAGGTGGCTTGCTCGCGAATACGGAGGCGAAGCGGTTCATCTTCAATGAGCCGGCTGATTGCCTCCACCCATGCTTCACTCGTATGCTCGACCAGCAAGCCGGTAATTTCGTGTTGCACGCAATCGGAATAGGTGGGCATCCTGCTGTAAATTCCGGGAATACCGCATGCTGAATATTCACGGAATTTGTTATTTGATTTGCATCGATTGTATAGCGTATCCTCCAGCGGCGCGATGCCGAAGTCCCATGCCCGGCCGCATAGAAAGGGGAGATACTGTTTGTATTCCCTGCCGCCTGCAAAGTAGACCGCACGCCGGTGGGCGAGCAGCTCGGCGGGAACAAACCCATGAAATTCCAGTCTGATTTCCTTGCCGTATTTGCGCAGCACTTCCTGCAGCGCCGGTATAATGACAGTGAAATCATTTTCCTTCGCGGACCCTTCATAGCCGATAATGAGCCCTTGGCTGTTTCTTGTTTTTGGCACGGGAGGCTCGATTAAGCTGAAATCTACACTGGCCTGAATACAGCAAACATTGTTGTTGTACTCCTCGCGTATCAGCTCAGCAAAATAAGGCGACCCGACCCGGATCATGTCTGCTTTCTTCAGAAATGAAGTGAATGTAAACCGTCTTTCCGGCTCGGCCATCGTGATGCCAAACCCTCGCTTGGGCAAGTGAAGGAAATGATCATCGATGCTGTACACCACAGGTATGCCTTCGCTCTGGGCTGCCTTCAGCAAACGCAAGGATTCAGTCGTCGTGTTGCGCAGAAAGACAATGACATTGGCCTCGCACAGATCCTGTTCAGTTACGTCATATTCCGGCAGTGTCTTGTATTCAATCTCTCCTCGCGCTTGCAGTTCATCGAAAGGCAGTTTAATGCCAATTTGAAAGGAGGGCAGCCTCTCCGAGGGAGGAACAACAAGTATCCGAAGGGGGGAAGAATTCACCTTGCTCATAACACCTCTCCTTGCTCTGTTAATCATCTTTTCACACAGTATATGAACGATTGTCATGTCTCTGTAACGGCATATGTACATATAGCCCAAGCATGCTGCCGCCAGTTGAAATAAACTATGGAGAGGAGGGAGCGACGTCGATGGGAGAAGAGAAGGAAATTACCGGCAAGCTGATCGGTCGAAAGTGGAGAAAAGGCGATTTTTCAGCAAAGGTCGGGGCTGCGCTTCAGGATAAGGTGTATTTGAGCAAAGAGCAGCGAATCAACTTGAAGGATTCCTTTAAAAGCAGCATATGGAGACTGGAGATGACAAGCAGGAAGCAGACGTATCCTGTAATTTTGAAAATATTCAAAACATTAACGAGAACAGAAAGCTGGATTGAATTAAATATGTACCAGAATGGAGCGGCTGTCTTTGATGGACTTTTGCCGGAAATCTATTTTATCGAGCCTGAGGTGAGCGGGGATTCGTGCTGGGTAGCGATGGAATATGTTCGTCCGCTTAAAGAGCAAGTTAAACTTACGCCCGGCCAATTTGCCAACATTATCCCCTCGCTTGCAGAAATGCACTCGAGAACATTTCAGGACAGGTACCAGAGTTGGCAATCGCTGTTTGAGGGATGGTTGCCGATCTACGAAGGCGACGCACTGCAGTCAGAGCGAATGGTCACAAGGGAAAAAGCCGGCGCGATGCTGGAAGAGGCCATGCAAAGAGAAGACTTGAAGGAGAAGCTGTCCGAGTCTTATCCTACGCTAGTTAAGCTGCTGGAGAGGGGTCCGATCTATTTCCCGGAGCTGATCGAGGCCGGGCAATGTATTGTTCATAGCGATCTGCAGACAACCAATATGGGTTGCAACCAGATCGGGCAAAGCAGTTGGGATATCCGCTTTACCGATTGGGAAGGGGCGAAATATGCGCCGTGCTGGTTTGATATGGTCAATCTTGTGGGCGTATTTCTGGCCTATCGGAAAGAATGGAGAGGTCAAGAGGAACAAATCGTGAAGGAATGCGCGATACTGTACGCCAAAGAAATGAAGAAGCGAGGAATAGCGTTTCGGCTAGACCCTGTGAAGCTGTACAAAATGGCTTATCTGCAAAGAATACTGGAGAAAAGCTTATATTTGCAGCTGCATTGGTCTGTCAATGAAATCAAGAATGCCGTGTTGCTAGACGGATATCTGGAGAAAGTAAATAAGTGGGGAAAAGAGCTCGAGCTGCTCTGATCCCCTTTTGCTTACCTCAGCAGCATTTTGCGCCATTTCTCTGCACAGACATCAATATTGAATTTTGACCGCGCCGTTTTATACGCATTTTTTTGAATCCCTTTCCGCAGTTGGGGGTTATCGATCAGCAGCTTAATTCCTCGATACCACCCTTCCTCAGTGTCCTGAACAATGATCCCGTTTTCCTGGTGCGTAACGGAGCCTGCATAGGCTGGCGAATCACTATAGACCCCAGCAATCGAACAGGCGGCATACTCCCTGAATTTGTTGTTTGTTTTGCAGTTGTGGAGCAGTGTGTTCTGCAATGGAGCAAGTCCAATATCCCAGCCTGAAGTATAGAGCTCCTTAACAAACTCCCGGTAGTCTGTAATGCTCTTGCGGGATCTAACGTTCTTATGACCCGCCAGAGCCGGGGGCGTATAGCCGAAAAACTCCAACCTGACTTTAGAGGGGTATTCTTTTAATATGCGCCGCATCGCAGGGACAACCTTGCCGAAGGCGTCAGGCTTTGGCCCGCCTGCATATCCAATGACGATAGCAGATTTGTTGGAAGCCGGCTTTTTCAGCTTATCAAACAAGGAAAAGTCGACACAACCGGGGAAGCTCACGACATTTTTTTTGCGATAGTGTTTGCGGATATAGTTGGCGAAATATTGCGACGGCGCCCTGACGACGCTTGAACGCTGGATGAAGTGAAGATAGGCTCTTTTATTTTCCGGCTGGTGATACACCTTCCCAAGCGGAGTGTTTTTTGGAATGGCAAGAAAATGATCGTCGATACAATAGACGGTTTTCTTGTTCAACTGGTTGGCCAACTTGAGAAATCGGTAAACACCGGGACTATAGGAGCGGACAAACACTACGATGTCTACAGCGGCAATCGTTTCCTTGGTGATGTCTTGTTCTGATTTTGTCTCGAAGGTAAGAACGCCTTTTCTCCTCAGGTGACGGAATGGCAGCGAGATGCCGATTTTAAACGAAGGCAGATGCACTGGACCGATAATGAGCACCTTGGGTCGGGATTTGGACATACCATCAAAGACCTCCTTTCAATGATAGATTAGTATATGAATTGGTATAACTGAAGCAACGGCGAGTGCACAAGTTGGCCAAAACAAACGCAAAGATGGGGAACTCTTGCGGATAAAGATGAAGGATCACATTGCTAAGCCACTCTTATGACAAGCTTGGCGTTTTTTGTTACATAATTATAAACATATTATATATATCAAATGTTTTTTTTGTGTTCAATGCTTTAATATTTCGAAAAAATCAATTATCTATGCAGTATGAGTCTTTGTGAGCATGCATAGACTAATATGTTTGTCGTAATTTGTCGTAAAAGAGGAGCTTTTGTCGAAACACTTGTAATATCTATATAAATATAATAAACATATATATGAGTGGTGTTCTGCCACAGATTAATCGGAATGGAGGTGAAAATGAAAGCGGTATCTGTTTACTACAACTTATAAATAAGGAGACGTGAAAATTGTGAATCGAAATCTTGCTATCTTGTGTATCACCGTGATTGTTACAGCGATGCTGTCATTCAGCGCATCCGCTGCTGACGACAAAAAGCACGGCAGCTCCATAAGCTGGCCTAAAAAGCAAGCGCTACCAAATTTTCAACAGCCCAAACATCTGGATGTCGTTGATGTTTATGAAGAATCCGGGGACATCAAGCTGCTGATGACCACCCTTCAGGGCATCGTCAACCGGGAAAGGCCGCGGATTTATGTGATTCAGAATAAAGTTGACCCATGGCTAAATGATCTGAAAGTTCCTTTCAAACGTCATACCGATGCGATGGATGTCTTCAAAAAGTATATTAAAGAAGTCAAAGGCATCATTGTCTACGATCCGAAAGTTCCGGATTCCATTAATGTGGCGACGACACTGGCCGGGTTAAAAAATGCGGTTGTAGCTAGTCCCGAACTGGCAAAGCAATTGACCGCGAAACCTTATCGGCTTAAAGTAATTGACAACTTGCAGGGCAAATTTAAGGATCGAATGGATGCCTATACATGGCAATATGAAAACTTGTGGAAACATACCACACAAAGAATGCTGGTTGGGCTAAGTCCTGATACATCGATCCCCCTCCCGCCAGGAATTCCCCAATCGTTCAAGACGGTTGCGGTTGAGCAGAAACAAGTGAGGGACGGGGAAAACCGGAAAGTCTATGACCTGGATTTGTCTTCTTTCCTGGGCAATGAGGCTGTATATCTTCGCTTTGACGATGCGTTCCCACAGGATGGCTGGGGGCCAGCTGTTCATGAAGTAGTCGTGAAAGCAGACGGAAAGGTGATTACCCAATTCAAAACCGGCTCTGCTGAAGAAGAAAAAGCGCTCTATGATCGACACGGCTCGAAGTTTTTGCCTGGCAGCGACCACCGTTTTGTTGATCACGGCAACTACTTTGTGTACGAGTTCAAGCCGCCGACAGGTACAAAGCAGCTGCAGGTCTCTGTTGAAATGTGGAATCAGTTTAAAGTAAGCGCAGGCAATGTCCGTCCACTCTCATCCGAACAGAAGGAGCCTTATGGGTATTTGCGCGATTACGCCGTCGCTAACAAAGCCATGGTGTTCTGGCTGTCTACGAATGTGCCGGAGCAAAAGGCGCTCTTCGAGAAAATTTTGTCCGATGTTGAGCCAGGTACTCCTTATATGGGATGGTTCGACAACGACTTCGAAGGCGAGACTGCAGGCATCGATTTGACTTCCAAGCACAGTGTTTATGTGCTGCCTTCCGACTGGTTTCACAACATGACTGTCTTCTCGGGGACGAAACCGAAGCAGCATGAATTGAAGAAAACTGCGACACCAAAACTGCAAAATAAAATTTATGTGACGTACACATTTGGCGAGGGAGACAATCTGCAATACGATCTGAATCATATGCGCAATCTGTGGGATGACCCAGCACGGGGCAAAGTACCTATTAACTGGACATCAAGCCCGATGCTCTATGATGCTGCCCCTGCTGTCCTGAATTATTATCAGAAGACGGCAACCAAAAATGATTTGCTGGTCGCTGGCCCATCTGGTGCTGCCTACTTCAGCCCTCATGCTTGGCCGGAAAATACGCTTGCAGATTTCATGAAAAATACGTATAGCTATCTGAAGAAAAGCAAGATGTCCTATCCATTCGTGCTGAACCGGGATGTTGACCAAGATCTCATGCTCAGCGACTCGAAGGCTTCGATGTATGAACGCTACTATAAAGTTCCCGGCTTGTTCCTCGGCATGGGAGAGGAGCGAGGCGTCGAAATCATTAACGGAACGCTTCCTGTATCATTGTTGAGCGGAATCGGAACGGTTAATGACGGCAAGAAGCTGTTGGCTGATGCCAAGGCGGATTGGGATGGAAAATCACCATTATTCCTCTCGCTAGGCATTAACGCCTGGGGGATGACACCGTCGGATGTATTGGAGATTACAGAGTCTTTGGGGCCGGAATTCCAGGTAGTCAAGGCGGACGACTATTTCTCACTCCTCCGGAAAGCCTATGGACTGACCCCGATGGCCAAGTAAAAGGAAGCTATCAAAAATATTGAAACAACAGGGCATCGCCCAAGGTCAATAACCTTGAGCGATGCCCTGTTTTAATGTTTTTTCGGCTTGCCCTGGTCATTTCGTTAGAAAGTGAAAGAAATCGCACGTCTCCCTCATTTAAGTGCAAGCTGCCAGCCTCTATAATGCAGTTATCGAATTCAGATTCTACGTCAAAGAGGTGCAGACATGAAGTCTTACGCAAATGTGACCGGCTATTTATTTATTTCCCCATTTCTGATCGGATTTTTTGTGCTTACGTTTTATCCAATGCTGCAATCGTTATATTTTTCATTTACTGATTATTCGCTGCTCGAACCTGGACGCTGGGTGGGCACGAACAATTATGTAAGAATGTTTACGGCGGACCCGAATTTCGCCACCTCGCTGGGCATTACGTTTACGTACGTGATGTTCGCCGTACCGCTCAAGCTGCTGTTCGCTTTGCTCGTAGCCATGTTTCTCAATAAGGAACTAAAGGGAATATCGGTCTACCGCACCCTTATTTATTTGCCTTCGCTCATCGGCGGCAGCATCGCTGTAGCTGTATTATGGAAAAATATTTTCGGAGCGGAAGGATTCGTCAGCAAGCTGTTCTCCTGGTTTGGTGTGGAAAACATGAGTATGGTAACGAACCCGCAAACAGCGCTCAGCACGTTAATTTTGCTGCAAGCCTGGCAGTTCGGCTCGGCGATGATCATTTTTCTGGCTGGTTTGAAACAAATTCCTCGTGAGCTGTATGAGGCATCATCGGTAGACGGGGCGAGCAAAGTCCGACAGTTTTTCAGTGTGACGCTGCCGATGCTGTCACCCATTATTTTGTTTAACTTGATTCTTGGCCTGATCGGTTCGTTCCAAATGTTCACGCAGGCGTTCGTTATTACAAAGGGCGGACCGCTGAAATCTACGTATATGTATGCTTTGTATTTGTACGAGAAGGCGTTTGGCTCATTTCAGATGGGCTATGCTTCGGCGCTGGCCTGGGTGCTGCTGCTGATCATTGCTGCGGCGACGGCGATTAATTTTGCAATCTCCAGGTATTGGGTATTCTATGAAAACGAAGGGGGGAAATAACGATGACGTTCGGAACATGGATGAAACAGCGCAATGTATCGACCCATCTGCTGATGATTGTAATTGGTTTGATCATGATTTATCCAATCATCTGGTGGATCGGGGCTTCACTCAAAACGAATGCGGAGATGAGCCTGCCAGGCTTATTCCCCAGCAATCCTCAGTGGAGCAACTTTGTTAAGGGCTGGACAGCTATTCCAAGTCATTCGTTCACCCGTTTCTATACGAACACACTGATTATTGAATTGTTCAGCGTAGCCGGCTCAGTCCTTTCAGCCAGTCTGGTCGCCTTTGGATTTGCCCGCATCTCCTTTAGGCTGAGCAAGCTGTGGTTTGCGCTGCTCATGCTGACGATGATGATTCCTTCGCAGGTGATCATTATTCCGCAATATGTCATGTTCTTTGATCTGAATTGGATCAATACCTATCTGCCGATTATTGTTCCCAATTTCTTTGGCGGAGGCGCCTTCTTCGTCTTCCTGCTCGTGCAGTTTATCCGCAGCATCCCGCGAGAGCTCGATGAATCGGCCCGCATTGACGGCTGCAGTACATTCGGCATCTATTGGAGAATTATTATGCCGCTGATCAAGCCAGCGCTGGTGACGGTGGCAATCTATTCCTTTCTGTGGACCTGGGACGACTTTTTTCAGCAGCTGTTGTATATTAACAGTGTGGACAAGTTTACGGTCGGGCTTGCGCTGCGGCTGTTCATGGATTCGCAATCAACGGTCGAATGGGGGCAGATGCTGGCGATGTCGCTGCTGTCGGTCGTCCCCTCCTTTATCGTGTTCTTCCTCGCGCAGAAGCAATTTATTGAGGGAATTGCCACGACAGGGCTAAAAGGCTAAAACAGCATAAGTGCAATCATCCAATTCAGACAATGGACAGGGAGCGGCTCGCTCGTTGCCGATGACGACAGAACGTCATCAGGCAAGGGGAGGGCAGAGGTTCCCTTTGTCCATTTTTCCCGTCTTTGGCGGGTGCGTATATTAATTGCCGTTCCAAGCGGCGCAGGGAGGCTGTTCGCGATTGTTACGCAACTGGTTTAACAATCCATTCAAAACGTATCGTATCAGCAACTTGTATATGTTAACATTCGGCGGCTTTCTGATACTGCTGCTGGTGCTTCTGATGGGCGTGAGCTACCAGGTCACCTCCTCTTACATGTCCAAGCAGGCATCCGTTTATCAACAGGAACTGCTGGACGAGGTCGGCAATCGTATCGGCGCCAAGATGACCTCGCTGGAGCAAATCTCGCTATCGGTGGCCCGAAATGAAGGCCTATTGGATTATTTGAAAATGCGCAAATCCGATCTGTACACCCGCAAGCTGGCGCAGCAAAACCTTGGGTACTATCTATCCAATATTGTATACAGCTGGAATGATGTGCTCGAATCGGTGCAAGTATATGCACATGATCCGCTGCCATCCATCGGCCTGCCGGTGACCTTCACGGCAATCAGCAAGCTGTCGGACGAGCCTTGGTATGCCTTGGTAAACCAAAGCGATTACGCCTGGGTCGGGGAGCGAACGAGTGCGGCGCAGTCTTCGGGCAAACGCGTCATCAGCTTCGCGCAGAAAATCTATGGCGATACCAATCAACTGCTAGGTGTGATCGTATTGGACGTAAAGCCGGCGTCCGTGCACGACACACTGTTAAACGACAGCAACAAGGTTCGCGGCGTCAAGCGGGTACTGCTTGGCAACGGCAATCATATGATGACCGCTTCAGGCGTCATTCCCGAGGAAAGCGGCCCGTTGTATAATCTGCTCCAGGCGCACGGAGACAACCCTGCCAGCCTGAATGGCATGAAGCTTGAGCTTGATCAGTCTTATTTTGTAACCCAGTCGGGGGACTCGAATGCGAAGTGGCAGGTCGTGCAGCTGACACCACTGAAGGAGATTGCCCAGGATAGCTCGCGCATTGCACTGATGTTAGGAGCGATCGGAGCGGTGGCCATTGCGATTGCCTTTGTATTTACACTTATTTTGTCACGCCAGTTCATGCGGCCGATCATGACCTTGAAGCAGGGGATGGACCGCTTTTCCGTCGATATGCAGAAATCGGAGATGCCGCGTGACTACACGAACGAATTCGGGATATTATTCCGCGGCTATGACGCGTTGACAGAGCGAGTGACGGTATTGTATGCGGACCTGGAGCAGCAGTATATCAAACGCAAGGAATTGGACGTCAAGGCGCTGCAGGCGATGATCAATCCTCACTTCCTGTACAATACGCTTGATCAGATCAATTGGATGGCCATCGAGGTCAACCAGCCGAAGATCAGCGAGGTGCTGGAACTGGTCGGACGGATGTTCCGGATCGGCTTATCCAGTGGTGAGACGATCATAACGGTGCGCGAGGAATTGGCGTACATCCGCAGCTACTTGCAAATTCAGCAAATCCGAATGGAACCGTTCGCCCTGGAAGTATTGATGGAGGCAGAGCCTCAGCTGGAAAACTATTATATGCCGAAAGTGCTTCTTCAGCCTATGGTGGAAAATGCGGTTATGCACGGCTTCCGCGGCCGACAAGCGGGCGCAGTGCATATTAGGGTAGCAGATCATCCGCATGGAATCTCGTTCAGAATTGAAGATGACGGGAATGGATTCCAGCCTCAGGAGACAGCGCTTCCCCAGCATCACACGCAAATGGGCGGCTACGGCATTCGCAACGTGGAGGAACGGATCGAGGTGCTGTTCGGACAGCCGTACGGCATTCAGATTGAAAGCGAGCCTGGAGAAGGCACGGTGGTGACGGTGCTGATTCCCAAATGGGACAAGCCGGACTATGATAGTTGACGAACGAAGGAGGCAGAGCAGATGTGGAGAGCTGTCATTATCGATGACGAACAGAAAATTATTCGGATCATGCAGGGGATCGCAATTTGGAATGAGCTCGGGATCGAAGTCGTTGGCGACGCCGGGGACGGCAAGGAAGGGTTGGAACTGATTATGACTGAACAGCCCGATATCGTGATCACCGATATTTATATGCCGGTTATGAACGGGCTGGCCATGATCGAGCAATTGCGGGAGTCCCGCTATGCCGGCAAAATCATTGTATTGTCCGGCTACTCAGACTTTGAATATGCCCGGCAGGCGCTGCGGCTTCAAGTCGACGATTACTTAAACAAGCCAATCTCGCTGACGACGATGAGGGAAGTGCTTGGGAAGGCGACCGCGGAGCTGGAGGCAGCGATGCAGGAACAACTGCAAAATGAACGGCTCAAGGATATGCTGCTCGTATACGAGCCCTATGTGCAGAAGAAGTGGATGTATTATGTTGTCACCGGTTCGCGCGACGCAGATTTCAGCGCAATCGAAGAAGCCAATAGCAAGTTCAAAGCCTCGACCTATAAAGGGCATCTTGTGTTGGTGATCGAAATGATCCGCACTGAACGGATCGCAAAGTTATCGATGGTCGATCATAACTTGTTCTATTTCGCATTGAACAACATTATTGGGGAATTGGCCGGGGAGAGCTGGCCGCAATCCGAACTGGTGGAGTTGTACAGCCATCATTGCGCGCTGCTGCTTCATATTGACGAAGAACGGAACGAGGCGGCGACCATCGCTGAGGCGGTGAAGCTTGCAGAGCGCATCGCTCAGGCAGTTCATACGTTTCTAAAGCTAGAGGTGTCGATTGGTGTTGGCAGCATCAAGCGCGAATGGAGCGCCATCGCCGCTTCCACCGAGGAAGCTTTCGTCTCACTGTACTTCAAGAGCCGCCGCTTAAGCCGGGAGGGACAGGTGTTTGCCCTGCCTGAATCGTTCACCAAGGAGGAGCATCAACTGTACTTGGGACTTAAGCAGGGCTTGCACCCGTTTCATATGTACCAGGAGCTGGCAGAGGCCATCGCACATGCGCGGATCGATCAGGCGGTGGCGGTCATTCAGCGATTCATCATTCAGCACGATGGCATCAACAAAATTCCAGCGGCTCACCTTCGTCATTTCTGCTCAGAGCTGTGGGGAGTTATCATCCATGCACTTGCACAGTCCGGTATTGTGTCGGATCCGTTCCAAGCGAGCAGCGATGACTACGCGGCAATCGAAGCCATGACCTCGGCGCAGGAGATGGAGCGCTGGCTGATCGAGAGGCTCCGGCAGATTGGCGAACAGTTTCTTGCAAGCGCGAATGTAAAGCACCTGCAGGCGGTCGAGTTTATTATCCGCTATGTTCATGAACATTACGAGAAGGAACTTACGCTTACTGATATCGCCGAGAAGCTGGCCATGTCGCGGAGCTATTTAAGCCATATTTTCAAACAGACCACCGGTGAGACCTTCGGAAATTATTTGACCAAGGTTCGCATTGAAAAGGCCAAAGCGCTTATTATGGAGGGCAAGCATCTTATTTACCAAATATCGGAGATGGTCGGATACAAAAACGTGCCTTATTTCAGCACACTGTTCAAAAAATATACCGGCATGAACCCTACGCAGCTGTTCGAAACGTATAATTCCGGTTTTTCGTCAAATAGTGAAAACAATCAGACATCCACCTCGTATCCAACGTTGTAGCCCTATGTTACCATCGGGATGTATCGACCTAAACATCGAAGGAGGGGCTTGAATTGAGAGCAAAAAGATGGTTGACCGTTATGCTCGCGGCAGCTTTGACGGTTACGCTGGCTGCCTGTGGCGACAAAAAGGAAAATGCACCTGGCCAGACCGGGGATAAAGAGCAGGAGGTGGCCTTGCGCGTCATGTGGTGGGGATCACAAACGCGCCATGACGCCACTTTAAAGGCAATTGAGCTGTATCAATCGCAACATCCTAATGTGAAGATTGAAGCGGAGTATTCGGGATGGGACGGCTATTGGGATAAGCTGGCCACATTATCCGCGGCGCGCAATATGCCTGATGTCGTCCAGATGGATGTCTCCTATCTAGGAGACTATTCCAAACGCAATCAACTGCTTGAATGGAACGGCGACTTGTCGAAGATTGACCCGCAGCTGCTGGAGACAGGCCATTTAGATGGCAAACAGGTGGCGCTCCCTGCCGGACGCAACAGCTACGGCATTGTTTACAATAAAGCGCTGTTTACGCAATACGGTCTTAAAGAACCGGAAACAGGGTGGACCTGGGATGACTTCTTCCAGCTGGCTCGCGATGCGCGAGACAAGCTGCCGGAAGGCGTATACTTGTCCCGCGACTTCTCTGCAGGTGAACTGGAATACCGGGCATACCAGCACTCGAAAGGAAACGGGCCCTTCTATATCGACAATAAGCTGAATATGGACAAGGAAACATGGATGGAGTGGTCCGGCATCTGGAGCGACTTCCGCAAGGAAGGCATCGTTGCTCCGGCTGAACAGACGATCTCCGATGTAGAGTTGGACACGCAATTCGATTCATTGGTCAAAGGCACGATCCTGATGAGAGGCACCCATTCCTCGCAAATTGCCGCATATGACAGTCTGATGCCGGATAAACTCGGCATTGCAGCGTTCCCGTCTGCCGATGAGCCGGGAGGATGGTTGAAGCCGACCTTCTACTGGTCGATCAACTCAGGTACGAAGCAGGCTGAGGAAGCGCAGAAATTCGTGCTGTGGCTGCTCAACGATGAGGAGGCAGGCAAAATTTTGAAGACAGAGCGCGGCACGCCGGTATCTGATGCGGTCATGACAGCCATTGAGCCAGAGTTGACCGATGCCGACAAGCTGGGCCAGAAAATGCTGGAGGAAGTGGCCAAAAGCGCGCAGCCGTTCACAGCACAGCCGCCCGGGTACAACGATTTTGGCCGTGATATGAACAACACCATTCAAAGCGTTATTTTCAATAAAACGACCGCAGAGGCGGCGTATGATACCATTCAGAAACTGGCATCCGATACAGAAGCCAACCTGAATTAATCTGAACTGGCACACCGCGGCAGGCAATAACGGATTCGCCGCAGTTGAGTTGCAAATCTAAAATTGATATAGTTGGGAGGCAGATCAGCAGGGAGGAACCAGGAGATATGAATACCGCCAGTCTTAGATCATCCAATACACATGCCAGATTGATCCTGAACAGTTATCAGAGATGGTCAGGCAAGCCGCTTCTTGATGAGGCTGTCGAACCCGGTACAGAATCAGACATGTTGTTTCTTGCTCCAATCGTAGTACTGAGCCACGGCACAGAGACGGACCCGATTTTAAATTACGGTAATCAGACGGCACTCAAGCTGTGGGAAATGAACTGGGAGACCTTCACCCAAACCCCCTCGAGAATGACCGCAGAGCCGATGGAACGCGAGGAACGCACTGCCTTTCTGAAAGCTGTCAGCGAAAATGGCTATGTCGACAATTACACAGGGATTCGGATTTCCAGCACCGGCCGACGATTTTATATTATGCAGGCGACGGTATGGAATCTTGCAGATGACCATGATGTGATCCATGGACAAGCAGCTGCTTTTCGGAATTATCGTTTCATTGAATAACTGAAGAGAGGCTGAGGCCTCTCTTTTTGTTTGCTTTCTACTAGCCTTTCAGCCACGGTGATTGCCATGATCCACGACCAAAGCAGGTGGGTCAACCCTCAACCACCACGTGTGGAGTTCTAACGCTGATGAGCGGCGCTATTTAGGGAAAATCAGCTTCATAAATATTGTAAGGAAACTGAGCCACCTTATTTATCGAAAATCGCATGATTTTAGCCGTCCATAGCGGGAATAAGCGCTGTGGGAAGCGTTAGAGTTTCAAAAGGGTCATTTGAGGCCATTTAAGCACTGTGGGAAGCGTTAGCGCAAGATCCTCCGCTTGCTCGCATTCGTCAACTGCTGATTTCGGCTTTGTGCCGTCATTATTTAGTTCGATCTTAGGGTGCTGGGACCGCCAACTTTGTGCAGAAAAAAGTTATCAAGTATTTTATATCTATTTATTAGCCTTTGGGCGGGATAAAATGGAATGATCAGCTGCGGTCATAATAAGCAGCTAGCAAAAGAGAGGTGTACCGGGATGACAGTGCTCTTTCGTCCATATGCAACTATAGAGGATTACACAGCGCTTTGCAGCTTGATTGTTCAAAAATTTTCCGATCCTAATCGCCGTTTTTACCCGAGTCTTGGCGATTTCGAATACCAGATTTCATTTGGCGGTGAGCATTTCTTTACTCATTTGACCGTTTGTGAATTGGAAGACGGGAAGATAATCGGGGCCATCTGGCCAGGGCATCATCGCATTTTATACTGTTTTACAGGTTCTGAATATATCCATCTTGAAGATGCGATTTTTGCTTGGGAGGAAGAGCATTATGGCGGCCCGGCATTAGAAGACCGAAGCGGGCAGGAAGTCTATATTTGGGGCTATCCGGAAGATCGGAATCGCTCTGCAATATTCGAAGCCAGAGGTTATACGCCACATACTTGGTACATGTATTCCGGTGTGTTTAACCTTAATTCCGACATTCCAGAGCCGCAATTTCCAGCAGGATACTCCGTACGGCCAATTGAGCAGGGGGATTTGACGCAAAAAGTGATCATAATGAGCGGATCTGCCGGTCTAACTGAGCCGAATATGGCCATCTATCATCGTCTCATGTCCAGTCCGATCTATCAGCAGCAATTGGATCTGGTAGTGGTGAATGAGAGCAATGACGTTGTGGGATTTGCGAACATCTGGCAGGATGTCGAAAACAACATTGCGATCATTGAGCCGTTCGGAACGGCAGAAGCTTATCGAAAACAGGGATTGGCCACCAACCTGCTGTATGAGAGTATGCGACGGTTGAAATCCAGAGGGGTCAGCAACCTCTATATTAATCATGGGGGATTATGGACGCTAGATCCAGAGCCGGATGACGCAATGCGTGTCTACAATACGGCCGGGTTTCAGGAGATAGGGAAAATGTTTGTTTGGTGCAAGGCGTGTGGGACACAGGAAAACCTTCATTTACAAAAATTAAGCGATCAATTCATGCTCGGGAAAATTATCGGTGTGCCTGAACCACTATCAGGAGGTCTGATGCACCGAATGTATGGGCTGCAAACGACAGCAGGCAAATATGCGGTGAAAGCATTGAATCCGGAAATTATGCGCAGGCCAGCAGCCATGCAAAACTTTATTACATCAGAGCGCATTGCCGCGCTTGCCGCAAAATCTATACCTGCTCTTCCAGCGAAAACGATTCACGGGACCGCTGTACAGGAAATCGCAGGACAGTTCTATCTTTTATTTGATTGGCTAGATGGCAGAAGCCTGAAACCTGATGAAATCAATGTCGTTCATTGCAGGAAATTGGGGGCAGTGCTATCCAATCTCCATAGGACAGACTTTTCAGAGTTAGCAATAAGTCCTCCATGTCAGGTTGAGGTACGGTTAACGGACTGGCATGATTATGTGCGTAGAGGGCAAGAAAACAATGCCGAATGGGTCAATTTGCTGTTAGCAATCATCGATAAGCTGCAAGATTGGAATGCATTAGGGAATGATGCAGCTCAGCGGCTGGCTTCAGACAGGGTCATCAGCCATGGGGATTTAGATTCTAAAAATGTGATGTGGCATCAAGACCAGCCCATCCTGATTGATTGGGAATCTGCGGGCTTTCGAAATCCGATGCAAGACTTGATTGAAACCGCGGTTTACTGGTCTGAACACGAATCTGGAAACATTGATAAAGCAAGATTTATTGCTTTTATTGACGGATATAGAGAGGGCAGTGGAAGACTGCAAGCAAACTGGCGCGTCGTATTGGAAAATGGATTTTCCGGTAAATTGGATTGGCTGGAATATAACTTAAAACGCGCTCTGTGGATGGAATGCACAGATGAAGCGGAACAACAGTTGGGCACTGCGCAAGTAATCGGGACCATCCATGCCCTTGAGCGTTATGCAGATCAAATCGCTGAATTCGAGCAGTGGCTCGCGGAGATGGCGTCATGATCAGCACTATCCTATTTTCGCCGAGTCACACTTTACATTATATAGTATAATGATAGAGCGCTTTTTACTTTATAAGGAGACTATACATATGGATATAAGAGACTATGTCAAACAAGGATTTGAAGCATATTATGATCGCTACAGTCAAGTGACGGACGAAGGTTTTTGCAGATGGATGCGTCCGGATGTCCCAGAGGCAATGAAGGCAGCAGATGGCGACGAGGAATGGTCGATATGGAAATTAGTCCCTTCGATCGTAAGCGAGGACGATATTACTGCGCTGGAACAACAATTTGGACTGTCATTTCCGGAATGGTATAAAGCATTTATTTCGACTTATCAGCATTACTTTGACGTCGTACCGCAACAGGGAATCAATGAGCCGTTGGATGATATTCAGAATATGTACAATCCATTGCTGTGCAGGCTCGGTTATTTGCCGTTTACATGGGATTCGGAGTATGGCCACATTCTATGTATCGATCTTAATGAAGGCTCGGATGAGGAGCGGTATGCGATCTATAAGATTGATCATGAAATATTATTTGATTTGGATGAAGCGACTGCCGACCGGGATGAGCTCCGGAACTCATTGATTTTATTATACCCGAATTTCAAAGCATTTTTTGACGATACGTTCTTACAACGCTAATGATTTTTATAACGAATCCAACAAAGAGAGGGCATGCCCTTTCTTTTTTTTATGAAGACATTCCTATTCCAGTGCGATTCAAACGACTGTTTAGAATGATTGATTTTACACGACAATAGTCATATACAGCTCGCAAGCACAATTTAGCTGGAATTAAGGCGCTGTTTGTTATTTAGTAAGGTTGTTCATTTATAGTAGTGAAAGACAAGGAGCGTGTGAGACATGAAGAAATGGCGTAAAAGATTAGGAAAGACGGTTATTTTCGGACTGCTGGCTATTATTGTTCTTCTGGGGACAGGCGCAGTGTATGAGCAGGTGAGCTACCGAAAGGATCTTAAATCTTATGTTCCTAGCGGCAAATTGTACAATGTGAATGGAAATAATATGCATGTATATAGCGGCGGGCAAGGCGATGTAACGGTTGTATTCGCTTCAGGATGGGGTACCGCAAATCCATATGTTGATTTTTACCCGCTGTATGATAAACTGGCGCCACATGTAAAGTTCGCCGTTTATGACCGGTTCGGCTATGGTTATAGTGATGTGACGGACACAAAGCGGGATATCGATACGATAACCGAGGAAATACACGAGGTGCTGCAGTTATCCGGCCAAAAGCCGCCATACTTGTTTGTAGGTCATTCGTTAGGACCCTCGAGACGCTCCGGTATGCACAGAAGTATCCGGATGAAGTCCAGGGGATCGTTATTTTGGATGGCGGGAGTCCGGAATATTACTACGAAGAGGATGATGATGAGCCGGTAAGTGGAAGTTTTATCACGAAGCTGCTTACACAAACAGGGCTGCTTCGGGTGCTGCTCAACTCAGACAGTGTGATCGAAAGCTCGCGTGCACCTCGCAATGGCTTGCAGTTTGTACCTGATGAACTGAAAGAAGTTGATCAGAAGGCCACATTGCTCAAGTTAGGCAATAGGAGTGTAGAGGGAGAATTGCATGAAGCCAAAGCGAATGCAAAGATCGTGTTGGATGACAAACAACCGTTTCCTTTTCCGCTTACCGTGCTGACAACCGACTACTTAGGCGTTACCGATGAGATCTGGAACAAATACGAAGCGGAATTCACTTCCTGGTCGTTGCAAGGAAAGCAACTGGTTATTAAAGACACTGACCACTATATTCATCAATTCCGTCCTGATCTTATAGCCGATGAAATATTGGCCTTAACCAAGCGCTAGACGTTCTGTGCATGATTGAATGCTCGTCAATTTCATCTCCAAACCAGTGCTGTTGGTTTGGAGGTTATTTGTTTCCGCGAGCGATCGCACCTGTGTTTGTGGTATATTGAGACAATAAGAACAGAAGGACAAGCTATATAAGTTGAACGAAAGAATTGGAGGGACCGATGGAGACTATAATAGCTTCTCATCCATACTTCAAAGTTGAGCGGAAATTATGTGACAGTACACAACAAATTATTGTACATGATCATGTGATACAATTGTATTCTACAAAAATCAGCACATTCCATCGAGAATTTCTAGTTTCTAACGTATATGATATGTCATTCAGAAAGATGGGGGCGGAGGATGGCATATTGTATTTGCATACGCATCAAGGCGTCTACCCTTACACAGTAAAAGATAACCCCGTACTGTTTATTAATGCGTTTAAGGAACTGATCAGTACATAGAAGGGGGGTGACATTAATAGGGATTCATACCATCTATAAGAGCGAAGAAGGTAAACGGGAAATATTAAATCATTATGAAGCATACTTACTGTTAACCGAAATACAATTTGAAAGAATTTATGTCGAAACCCGTTTCGGAAAAACACATGTGCTAGTGACAGGACCAACGGAAGGAAAACCCTTATTCATACTTCAGGGAGGAAACTGCATCAATCCGATGACATTGACATGGTTCACCCCACTTTTAAAAGAATACCGCGTGTACGCGCCCGATACGGTTGGACATCCTGGTTATAGTGCAGAAACTAGGGTTTCAGCCAAGGATGAAAGCTTTGGTTCATGGATTTCTGATTTAATGGATCATTTCAACATTCCAAAATGCGCTTGTATCGGCCCTTCCTATGGCGGGGGAATTATCCTTCGGTTAGCAGCATTTATGCCGCAGAAAATCAATTGTTCTGTATTGATGTCACCATCAGGGTTAAGCTTAGGATCGACAATAGACATGATTCAAAAGATACTAATTCCGATGCTGCTGTTTAATTGGAATGCGTCACCAAATCAATTGCAAAAGATCGCAGATGTAATGTCTTTAAAAAGCATGAAAGAAATCGATAAAGAGATTATTGGAGGGATTTTCAAACACGTGAAACTGGAGCAGAATATGCCTAAACTTACGGAGAAAAAAGAGTTAGTCAACTATTCAGCCCCCACGCTCGTGTTGGCAGGAACGCAGGATATTTTCTTTCCAAGCGATAAGGTTATTAAAAAAGCAGCACAGATCATCTCTAATGCGACCATGATCACTTATGAAATGGGACATTTCCCAGCCGAAGAAAGGTTGCTGAAGGTTAACAAAGATATTCAAGCTTTTCTTGCAGTCAATTATTAGGATTGTTTTTCACAATTGTTTAGTGTATTATTTGAATTATAAAAGCATATGTTTGATTCGGAGGAGCCTGCCACGACAGGTTCACTGTGTCTTTTTTACGGAGAACCTGGGCGTTTGCAGGTTCTTTTTGCTGTGCTTTTAACTAAGGAAAATTAAACAATTTTTGTAGAGAAAGAGGGAGTGCAACATGGAATTTATTTTGAAGCTTGTGTTAATTATTGTATCCACAAAACTGGCGGGGGATCTTTCTGTAAAGCTGGGCCAGCCAGCAGTCCTCGGGAAATTAATTGCTGGCATTTTAGTGGGGCCAGCCGTATTGGGTTTAATTCAAACGGATGCATTTATTACTTATTTTGCAGAAATAGGTGTTTTGATGCTCATGTTTATCGCTGGACTGGAGACCGATATGAATCAACTACGCAAAAACTGGAAGTCTTCTTTTGCGGTAGCTATTGGCGGCATCATTTTGCCTTTCATAGGGGGATACGGACTTTCAATAATGTTAGGTCTGACCAACACGCAGGCATTATTTTTAGGGCTGTTGCTTTGTGCAACTTCCGTTAGTATTACCGTCCAAACTTTGAAGGAAATGAATCAACTTAACTCCAGAGAAGGCACAACGATATTAGGAGCCGCGGTGGTGGACGATGTGATCGTCGTCGTACTGCTTGCTGTAATGATGAGCTTATTTGGAACAACAGACGTTGTACCTATCCCTGTGATGGTCCTTAAAAAAGCAGTGTTCTTTGCGGTGGTGATTCTCGTCGGCTGGCTTGTCGTACCATTTATTTTAACGTTCATGTCCAAGTTCAAGGTCAGTGAAGCAGTTATGAGCGGAGCCCTGATTATTTGTTTTGGATTTTCATATTTTGCAGAAAGTATGGGTGTTGCGGGCATTATCGGGGCTTTTGCAGCAGGCTTGGCCATTTCACAAACTTCTTTCCAGCATGTTGTAGAGTCTAAGGTAGAGCCGATTGCCTATACCATGTTTGTGCCTGTTTTCTTTGTAAGTATTGGCTTAAATATTTCCTTTTCAGGGCTTGGGGATCAACTGCTCTTTATTTTACTTTTGACTCCGGTTGCCATATTGACAAAATTAATAGGCGGCGGCATGGGTGCTCGCATAACGGGTTTTAACTTTCAGGAATCACTGGCTGTAGGTGCAGGTATGGTGTCAAGGGGAGAGGTGGCTTTAATCATTGCTGCATCAGGACTGAGCGCAGGGCTGCTGCCAACACAATATTTCACGGCCGTAGTACTGGTTGTTATTTTAACTACGTTGGTCACTCCTCCGCTCTTGAAAGGAGTCTTTAATCAAAAGGGGAGAAAAGCTGCTCGTACGACCGCCGGAGAACAAAGCCAGAATTTCTAGGAAAATACTTTCGCTGTGCACAATCAATAACCCTGTCAATCGTCTGTGAAAATGTCACCTTAACTATGCTATGAAAATGTCACTTGTTGAAATGGAGGCCGCCCTTA
>REGQ01000040.1 GCA_004134985.1 Paenibacillaceae bacterium
ACCAACTTTTCTTCATTTGCGCTATTCATCATTCATCCATAAAATGGATGTGTTGTGTAGCAAGAATAGTTGCCACACACCTTAAATGGCCTCAAATGAGCCTTTTGCAACTCTAACGCTTCCCACAGCGCTTATTCCCCCATGGACGGCCAAAATCATGCGATTTTCTATAAATAAGGTGGCTCAGTTTCCTTACAATATTTATGAGGCTGAATTTCCCTAAATAGCGCCGCTCATCAGCGTTAGAATTCCACAGGCGAGGTTGCAGGTTGATCCCACCTGCCTTGATCACAAATCATGGCAACCACCGTAGACGGAGCCATTTTATCTATCTGTTTTTTGTGTTGGCTTTTATGCAACGTTATGATGAGACCATTTCAACACAATAAGGGATGTGTCCGCCAGATGTTTCATCTGGGAAAGCTGCTTTTGGATATATTGTTGAGCTTGCTGCAATGTGTACTGCAACTCCGCGGACATCTGGCAAAGAAAAAAACGGCACGGCTGCCGTTTTAAGATCGTTCGTTTATTTGACTAAGATGTGTTTTTTTACCATCTGCTCATAAGATCAAACTGCTCTATGACAGCAGTCCATCCACCCATTGATAACATTGCCAAAGTTCATCTTCATTCACCAAATCCGAGCGGTGTTCGAACATTATTTTTGCACTCTTGTTTTCCTGCTTGATGATTTGTAAATACGCCTCGATAGGCGCCCAGCCTTCATGCGGATCTTGAGTCGGCAGTACAGGATACCTGCTGTGTATAATACGGTTATTTTCATTGATTTGCATATTTGACAGATGAATGGTGGCAGCAAATTTGGCATATCGCCTGATGACTGCTTTCGAGTCAAAAAACGGATCAAGCCGCTCTTGCAAATACAATCTCGCCGTATCCAGACATAGCCGAATCGTATTATGCTGTTCCAGTAATTGCTCCAGAAAGCTATCCTCATACACGTAGAGGTTCAAGGCGTCAAACTCCAGCACCGGCGTGAAATGATATTCGTCACCTTTGCTGGACAACCAGACAAATAAAGCTTCGCTCATTTCGTTAAGCTCATCCAGCGAATAGGAGCTTTCAAACTCATATTCGCTGCGGTCAGCGAATCGCCATTCACTCCAATCGACCCTGTCATCCAAAATAACCGGCTTGGGATAATGGAACAACACGTACTCCGGTCTCATCGCAGCCAAAAATGCCAACTCCCGCTCGACCAGATCATAAGCCTGCATTCTGACCGTCCTGTCCTTCGATAGAAAAAGTGCATCTCTTAGTTTGGAAACACCGGCTCTCAGAGGAAAGTGGACACCGATGCGAAATCCGTCTGCTTGCGATCGTGCCAGAAGTTTGTCAATCTCGTCTTCGGGCATCAAGCATGCCTCCACCCCATAAAACCCGGCTTTGAAATCTTGTATATATTTATTCTCATCAAACGCACCGTATTGGCCAATCATAAAACGATTCATCCGCGTGCCTCCTGTAATACACAAAACCGCCGCTTCGCCAGATCGTAAATACGAAGATCCGATATGTTGCATTCATCTTCAGACAGTTGTACGAGGTTCATTCGCCCACTCCCTCGTCTTTAACGCATCCTAGTCTTCGATTTCGTAGGCATAGACTCTCGTTTGCTCATTATCGAGCTGATACCCAAAACCGATATGTTTCCAGTTCGTTCGCTCATAATAGCCGGTTAGATCTGTGCCCAAATAAAGACGGCTGTATCCGATCTCTTTCGTTTGCTGCACGGCATGCTCCTGCAACAACGCACCGATTTGTTTGCCCCGTTCTGCCGGTTCTACATACAAACAAGCAATCCATGGACTTAAATCCTGCCTGCTGTTCAACTCGCTTCTGAGCAGCGCATACGAGCCAATAATTTGCTCATCCCTCATAGCCAAATAAAATCTCGGCAGATCACTACCTGCCTTGCATGACTGCTCGATACAATCGCGATAGAAATGAAAGTTTGAATCCTCTCCCCAATTTTTCCAAAAGTAATCTACGGCCTCGGACATCAGTTCTGTCCGCTCTCTAATATCGATAACACGTATCATCGTTAAATCCCCTTGCTTGTGTATTGTTATAAACGCATTCCCGCACTACGGATTACTGCCGGGTTGACCGCTCTTTACTTAATAACCACGCGAACAAATCAGGGTTCCCGTAGGTTTCCTCCATAATAGCATGCGCTATTCCGGGATAGCTTGTAAACTTCACTTCTTTTCCCGCCTCCTGCAATGCCTCCACCATCTGAATCGAACCGTCGATCGTGACCGTATCATCGTCTTCCCTATGAAAAGCCCATATCGGCACATCAATTCGGTCCACCGCCTCTTTCTCGAACCACCCCGACAGCGGAGCCGCGGCTGCGAACCGATGCGAAGCGTGCGCTGCCAGATCCCATGCTCCGTGGCCCCCCATACTAAAGCCGGTTAAATAAACTTTTTTCTCATCCACACGATAATCGGCCATAACCTGATCCAGCAAAGCCAGCACCTCATGACGCACAGCAGGCCAATAAGCTAACGCAGGACATTGCGGCGCCAGCACGAGGAAATTAAAATCGGGACTGTTCTCTGCTATTTTCAGCAGACCATAATGATTCAGCATACTGGGATCGGCCCCGCGCCGTTTGATGCCATGCAAAAACAAAATGATCGGCCATTCCTTCTGCGCGTCATAGTGATCCGGAATAAACAGGTTATAGCCCATGTTTGTCTTAACTTGAATGGTCTGCTGGAAAACATTTGATTTTACAGTCATATTCGCTCTCCCCTTCGCTTGCATTTGGTTATGAATCGTTCGGCTGTGCTAGGGCTACCAAGTAGGCTAGCCAGCTAAGCATGCTGCTGCACATACTGTTGGTAATAACGCCTGAACATCTCATACAATGGAGCAATAATGGCTATTTCGTCCTTGAATGCTGCCTGCAGCACGGATTGCTGGCTACTCTCAAGCGCTTTGTCATAATCCGAGTCTTCATATTGATTCAATAGATCAAAGAAATATTCACAGGGCTCCTTAACCCCTTGTGTACCATCGGCATATTGTCCGGATGCGAATAAAAAAGTCGCCCAGGAGATTTCTCTCCTTGCATATCTCAAAAGCAAACAGGCAATATACTGATTGCACAGTTCTTCCCGGTTAAGCTCAACGAACGGCTCGGAATAGAGATATTGATTAACGATTTGAACGGTGCTCTCTTTAAAACGGGTAACCGACAGATCGATGATCCAGAGCGGCGGCTTCTCCTGATTTGCAATGATTTCATCACAGAACAAATGAAAATGCTTGTACCAAATCAATTGGCTTTCCAGCATGATGTACATCTTTCCTGCAAAATGTTTATCGAGGTTTATTGGCATAAGCCCGCCTTTCTGTCCCATAAGAAATCATCATGATGTTTTCTCTTAACTTTATGTTTCAATAACTTCTTGGCCAGGACGATTTGGCAGGTATATTCATCTGCTTATCTTTCAACTGACCTGAATTCATCATCATCTCTCCATAGGTCCAGAATCCGTCGTAAGCGACGCCCTGTGCATCCGTTTTTGTCCCTTTGCCGTGCATCATGTTATCTTTCCATTCTCCCTCGTATACGCTTCCGTCTTTCCAGCGGTAGGTTCCTTTTCCTTCGAACAATCCTTCTTCCCACTTGCCGATATAGCTGTCACCGTTGGAATAATATTTTTCGCCTATGCCATGTTCAAAATCTGCTCGCCAATCCCCCTCATACTTCGTGCCGTCCTTCCATGTATAAATCCCATAACCGTGTTTCAGGCCATCTTTCATTTCCCCGCGATATTGCTCGCCATCCGGATAGGCAATGCTTCGATAGTTTTCTGCTGAGGAGAAGTTGGGTGTCCATTCGGCATGGGCAGATTCTGTGGATTGCTCTGACGTCGCACCAGTAGCCACAGCAAATGTGACTTTGCCGCTTTGAAGAGCAACGTACGGCTTTGCTGTAAAATGTTTATCGATATATGCGCAATGAAACCATAGCGCAATCTTATAGATTCTCCAAGCCAGTTCATAAGCAGAAGCGACATTAAAATCCATGAACGACATCTGCTTCGAGTTGCAAAGCATTTGCATTAACTCCACATCTTCCAATGAAGCCTCGCGCTCCAGCTTTATATGTTCCATGAGACTTCGATCACCGATGCTGCCCTCCAACTGCGATACGATTTTCAACATTTCGTGAATAAATCTCTTCGCATTTTCCAAACATTGAACAGGATCATGGAACACTTCCAATTCAACTAAATTCGCCAATTGATATAGCGAAGGTTGACCGCCCTTAAGAAATTCAAAATTACGGGATGTTTGCATGATATGCCTCCCTGGTTTTCTCTTGTTTAATTCGGATAGAAATCGCCAATCGTCTCATATTCGGATTTCAACAGCGACATAATGGATAAAGATTCAAACTGATTATCGTTTTTCAGACACTCCCTCAAGGTACCCTCTAAGGAAAACCCCTCTGACGCATACAGCTGTTTGGCACGATGATTATTGACTTTGACATCCAGCCACAATCGATTGGCATGGAGTTGGTCAAAAACCCGCTTCTTTATCATTTTCAGCGCTGTTCTCCCGTACCCTTTCCCTTTCTCATGAATGACGATCCTCACAAGTTCAATACTCTGATTTTGATTTAATAACCCGGCGATAATGACAAAGCCAACGGGTTGCTCGGTTCCCCGATTTACAATGATCAGATGCGCCTTGTCCTGTTCAGCCAAAGCACTTTCGTGCTTATTCTTCTCCCAGGGAACGATGTACTGTTTATTGTCCTCAATCGATTCAAGTTGAAGAACAAATTGTAAATCTGCTAATTCTGTATTACGGAAGTAAAGTTCAGATGATTCATCGAAATTAGCAATTGTGCTCATGCGAAACAACCAACCCCTGCTTATATAAAATGAATGGATATGCGACAGCCCTCTGACGATTGTCCTGGCTAACGGACTGCCCTTGCTAAACCGAGGTTGATTGATATTGATCCTGCAAACATTGCTTTGCAATATAAAAAATCTGTCCCATATGTTCTGAATAATGTGCAGCGCACTGATGGAGCATATCGAGATTTGTCCGCTCTTTTCCTCTTACGATTTGTTTATCCTCAAGCATTTCATCTGTAATATTCCGCGCTAAATCAATGACCGTTTGCAGACTTGACTGAATTAGCAATTGAGCTTCGGCATTTGTCATGACAGAATTTGAAAATTCTCGATCCCGCGCGCTGGAGATCTCCTTTTTAAGCATTCCTTTTACAATTCGCTCCTGTATATTGCCTTCAATATGCTTTAGAAGACCTGGGATACTGTGGCTGAATTCATCCGGCACCCAGTTCAACTGCTCATCTGTTAATTGCGCGATCGCCTTTAGCGTACGTCTTTGAATTTCCTCAAACTTCTTGGACAGCCATGCACGATTAAAGTCATAGGACATTCAACTAACCTCCCATTAAAGTCTGTGCCCCCACTCCGAGAATTTTCATCATCCTACCGGCAGCTCCGCGGACAGACGATCCGCTATTTAGCTATTTTTAGGCATTTTACCATTTTGGCGGCCACCAGTTCCGTTATTTGGTTGGAAAATGGACTTTTAGGCGGGTTTTCGTGGCAATAGCGGAACGTGTGGCCGTGAACTTCTCAAAACCTGTGTTTTGTCACAAATAACGGATTGTCTGTCCGCTCGACTTTTTATATGGCCGCCCATCCGATACAGGCTAGGACTGCGCCGCTGCTTCAGCGTCTGCACTCAAATGAAACCCGTATGCCAGATCATCCGGTTAGCCTTTAAATTAACGTGCCAAGCAGCGATTGCGTGTCGGATTTATGATCGTTAAGCCAGCTCATTCTGTTGGCAAACTGATGTAAGAAGTAATTAAAATGTTGTTCAATCTTTGCCCCGGCATAATACTGACCGATATAAATATGAAGAACGGCCAAATGATAAATTTGAGTCAGCAGCGGCAGCATAGCTGTTTCATCTGGAGCATGGTTGCGAATGGAGGAATAGCCCGCCACAAAAGCTTCGGCCATCTCCAGCGACCCGTTTGATTCCTGCAGCACATGGTTAAAGCTAATGGCAAATTCCATGAAGGCGATATCCATCGAAATAAAATCAAAATCCAGCACACCTGTTATTTTTCCGCCCTCGGCCAGCAAGTTAAAGATGAGCAAATCATGATGCACAAGCTGGGTCGGCAGCGTCTTTATACGGAAAAGGGAGGATTCAGCTTCGCTCACCATATCCTTATAAAACTGCAAGAGAGCAGCAGGAACAGCTATTGGCGGATGCTCTATAAATGTATGTACGGCTTGCCGATCAGCGAGCGGATGAAGCTGATAATAATCAGCAAAAGACGTGCCGCGGTTCGTTAGACTCTTTGGATCATAATGACCGATGACAGAGGAAAACTCCCCAACCACCTGGCCAAATTGCCTGGCCGCCTTGATATCCGACAGTTCAGGCACATGACCTTCGAGAAAAGAAACGATCGCTCCCAGCGAGCCGTCTGATAACTCCACGTAGTCTCTCCCTTCTAATGTCGGACGGAAGAGCGGCACATGAAATGAGCAGGGTTGTTTGGCAAAAAAAGAAATGACCGCTGATTCAAGCTCGATTCCAGCATGATGTTTAGTGTGAGGATTATAAATGCGCAGTACAAGTTTCTCATCGTTGACTGTAAGTATCCTCGTAAAGTTCGTCAGGCCAAAAGGCACCGAATCAAGCACATAATCCGGGTTGTCAAAGTAGTGTTGAACGAGTTCGTCCATGTTGGCGCTGGATGGCATCTTAATCACTTCACATCCTCATTCAAGATCATATCTCTTCCTACTATACCACTAATTGGATAGGCTAGAAACGAAGAAAATTCGCCTGCAGCATCAGCCGAGGCGAATTTCTCAAACAATCAAGCGATGACATTATATGAAAGGCATCGCGTCTTTCCCGCTCATCATGAAGATGAAGTTTGCGCCCCGCGCACGGAAGAGCGGAGATAAACGGTTGCACAACCGATCGCCAGCACAACCACTGCTGTCAGCCCCCAGTAAATATTGCTGAAAGCATGCGACAGCGGAAGTTCCTTCTGCCAGACAAGCGCGCTGGCTGTGATGGCTACCCCGAATGCGCCACTGAAAAATTGGAGCAATTGGAACAACCCCAGCCCGGAACCAATTTGCGAAGCGGGCAATAATCTCGACATTTCATTGGAAATGCTGCTCGACAGAAATGTAAAGCTGACGCTCATCAGCATATAAATAAACATCAAGGCCACATAGGAGACCCCTTCAAACAATGCAAATAAGATGACCGCTGTGAGCAGGAATAGCGGGATATAGCGGATGATGCCGCTATTGCCGCGTGTATCAATGATTCGTCCTACCCGCTGGGAGACGATCATCGCCAGAAACGAACCGGGAAAAATAACAAGCCCCGCTTGAATCGCACTGAGACCATACTGTTTGACCAAAATTTGCGGCATCAGAAACAGTGTTGCAAAACTGCAAAGATAAGCAGCGATCCCGACCGCGCCGAGAATCAGATAGGAACGGTTGCGGAAGAGCGCCGGGAGAACAAACGGGTCCTTCGCCATACGGATCCGGATAACGAATAGTACAAGGGCGATAACTCCCGATGCAAGGGCGATTAAGGAATGACCCGTCAAGAATAAAAGAAGCCCTGTCGTTCCGATACTAAGGAATACCGCACCGAGCGCATCAAATGAACCTTGCTGCATTTTTTCCTTTGGAATGAGTTTGAGAAAAAACGGAATGAGCAGCACGGTAACGGCTGTTACAACAAATAACGTGCGCCAGCCCAAATATTCAACGATCGCGCCCCCCACGACTGGACCCAATCCAAGACCAAGCGCTACCGATGACATTATCATCGCCATTGCTTTCCCGCGCCGCGCGAGCGGCACATAACGGGAGATGAGAACCAGAGATAGCGCCGGAATGGCTCCCGCCCCTGATGCTTGCAAGATGCGAACGATAAGCAGCATAATAAAGCTGTTTGTGAACAAACCAGCGATCGCCGCTAAACTGAGCGACAGAATGCCAATTATAAATAGTGTGCGGATCGGCACAAAATCTGCCAGCCGGCTATAGGTTATCGAGGAGATCGCGAATACGATCGAATAGCCTGTCACGATCCACGAGGTGGCAGAAGGCGACAGATTGAACACATCCGCTACGTCAGGCAAAGCCAGATTAAACATCATCGTATTCATAATGACGAGGACAATCGTTGCTCCGAGCAAAAAATAAACGATGCCTTCTTTCAAATCACGCTGCTCCGTCATCTGCTCAGCATTATGGGCAGTCTGGGTTGCCATAGTGTCCCTCCTTCAAAGTTCTAAAATTCTATTGTTATCGAACATTAGAATCTTATCACGCGTTGTGCTATAATGCAATCATAAAAGCTGCCAAACAAGGAGGTACTTCTGTGAAAATTTTGTATCATCCAGACAAAGCAGAAATTAATCTATCCAATGTCTTATATGCCTTAAGCGATCCGATCCGCTTGCTTATCGTTGCTGAGCTAGGCAAATCAACGGAACGGACATGCGGCGACATTAACGTGCCCGTCGTAAAGTCGACTGCATCCCATCATATACGCACTTTGAGAGAAGCCGGCGTCGTGAATGTCCGTGTTCAGGGAACCCAGCGCTTTATTTCGGTGCGCTCGGAAGATCTGGAATTGCGGTTTCCGGGGCTGCTTGCTTCTATAATGAATGCTTATGAGACAACATCCGACGAGAAGAGAAATCTGCTTGCAGAATAAGCATCTACCCTTCATATTATGAACTGCTTACTTTCAACTTATGATCTTCGTTTATAAAATTGGCTATGCCTGATGTTGGACAGGCTTGCTGACAAATCGCTCCCGGTTTTTACAGGTTGCTTTCAATCGTCATTCCATGCTGCTATTGCTTCAACAGAAAAACCTGCATCAAGTGGATAACTTTCCTCCAGATGATGCAGGTCTATTCGAATAGTATGGTCCTAAACCAAAATCAGTGCTCAACAGATGTCATGGTGTTCTGCTGCAGGTTCGCAGGTTACTTCCAATCGCCATACAAATCAGGGTTTCTTGCGCTTCCGTTGCCTATGCTTCCAACTGCGCTTGCCGTATGCGCTCGATTTGTCCCAGGTGGTTGTGCACATGTGCGGCAAATCCGCGTACGATATCTCCAATCCGCACCGTATCGCCCTTGTGACTAATGGCTGTTAAGTTCCAGTCCTCATCCGTCAACCGGGTTAGCAAAATTCCATTATAGTGAAGCAGCGCTTGGAAGGCGGCCAAAATGTCGGCAGTATTGCCACTGTTCGCGTGCTGCCCGCTAACCCAGGCATCCTGCCCGAAGGCAGGCAATTTCACCGTCGTACCGGCAAGAATATCGCGAATACGAAAGGACACGACGATACTGTGATCCACAAGATGGGTGAGCACCTCGGTTACACTCCATTTCTCTGGCGTCTGCTTCCATTGCAGTTCTGCATCACTTAACCCCTCAATGGCCTGAACCAGTTGCTTATGGGTGTCCAAAAAGGCTTGAATTGTTGTGTTACTCATTATTATACCTCCATCAATAAACGAAATAGGTTGCAGGCAATTACTCATGTAGCGGCCAAAGGAACTACTGTGCATGACGAACGACTATGAATCCATTCTATCCAGCAGCGACAGCGATGGCGGCCGTTTCGCTCACTCTCGGTTCTACTGTCTCGCCAGGCTGATTCCACACGTCATTGGGAAACTCGCTGCGCAGCACAGGAATGACCTCCCGGGCGAACCACTCCGCCTGCTCAAGCTGCTCGCTTTGCGTCAACCCGTCCACACTTACACTCAGCACCTGATTTCCATAGACCGCGCGATAGCTGGCGATTTTTTCGATGATGCTTTCAGGACTGCCGATCAGAATCGGACCGTTCTCAATGTTATCCTCCAGATCCGCGAATGGGGATACGTCATGCGCCGCTCGCGGTCGCTTGCTGGCCAAATCATAATAAGGACGGAAGCGCTTGATTGCTTCCTCCTTCGTTCTGCCCAAATAGATGCTTCCACCCGATCCGGCGCCTATGATTGCCTTCGACGGGTCATGGCCGTAGAATTCCAGCCGTTCCCGATAATGCTCGATTAACGCCTTATACTTGGATTGACGGTGAATCGTATTCGATGAAAAAATCGGTTCTCCATGCTTGGCCGCCAGCTCTGTCGAGAGAATGCTGGATGCACTCCCGTGCCAAATGGGAATCTTCTTCTGAAAAGGTCTTGGCTGTGTTGTAACGTTTTGCAGCGGCGCACGGTATTGGCCCTGCCAAGTTACATTCTCCTCTTGCCACAACCGTTTGAGCAGCTCATATCTTTCCTCAAGCGACTGCCACTGCTCCTCCACGTTGACGCCAAACAGTGGATAATGACTGGCATCGTTCCCCTTGCCAATAATTAATTCCAATCGACCGCCTGACAAATGATCAAGCGTAGCGTAATCCTCCGCCACACGCACCGGGTCAAGCACGCTTAGCACGGTCACCGTTGTCAACAGACGGATACGCGATGTTCTGGCTGCAATAGCTGTCAGCAACACCGGCGGCGCCGAAGCGAGAAACGGCGCGCTGTGCCGCTCGCCGACACCGTAAGCGTCGAACCCGAGCTGCTCCGCCAATTCCGCCTGCTTCAGCACATTCCGGTACTTCTGCTGTGTAGTGAACGTTTCTCCCGTAATCGCGTTCGGTGTATTCAGAACAAGGCTCATTAATACGAATTTCATAAAGCTATTCCTCCCTTAGTAGATAGTGGATAATGGCAGGCGACCAGATGCTCTCCTCCAATGCCATGCAATTGCGGAACTTCCTCTCTGCAGCGGGCCACTGCTGCAGGGCATCGTGTATGAAAGCGGCAGCCGGAAGGCGGCGACACCGGTGAAGGAATTTCGCCTTGAATACTGCTAAACAATCGCTCGGCTGCAGGATCAGGTATGGGAATGGACGCGAGCAAACCCGCTGTATAAGGATGCGCGGGATGGCGGAACAACTCCTCTGACGGTGCTACTTCGACCAGATTTCCCAAGTACATCACACCGATCCGCGTGGATACATGCCTGACAATGTTTAAACCATGCGCAATGAATACGTACGTCAGGCCAAGCCGCTGCTGCATTTCCTGCATCAAATTAATGATTTGTGCCTGAACCGATACATCCAGCGCTGAGACGGCTTCATCTGCCAGTATAAAGCGCGGCTGCAGCGCAATCGCCCGCGCAATGCCAATCCGCTGACGCTGACCACCGGAAAACTCATGCGGATAGCGGTCATACCACTTCGGGTTGAGTCCAACCCATTGCAGCAACTCCTCGACCTTGCTACGTTTTTCCTTGGCGCTCAGCTTCTCATGAACGTCGAACGGCTCGGCAATTGTATCGCCAATCGTCCAGCGGGGGTTAACCGATCCATAGGGGTCCTGGAATATCATCTGCATCTCCCGCAGCGCAGAACGCCGCTTGGCATGATCCAGCGCTGTCAGCTCTTCACCCCGAAAAAAAACATGACCCGAGGTCGCTTTCTCCAATTGAACGAGCACCCGCCCAAGTGTGGACTTCCCGCTGCCCGATTCCCCTACAAGCCCGAACGTTTCACCTTCCCTAATCGTGAAGGACACATTATCGACGGCATGTACAATTGCTCTTGTCCGCCCGAACGCCCCTTTGATCGGGTAATGCTTCGTCAATCCCTTTACTTCAAACAGCGGCTGCAGCGGGTTATTGTTAGTCAGCTTTGGCTCGTTGCGATCCGCAAAGAGCGCTGTAATTTCCTCGGACACGGCATGCAGACGAATGGGTTCTGCAACTGGCCGATCATTTTCGGAACGCACGCCATGGGAAGTCGACTCTGTGTCTTGTCTCTCAAGCTCGGGACGGCCGCCAGGGGAAATCGCCCCTGCCTCTTGCAGCAGCTTATCGGTATGCCAGCAAGCCGCTTCATGCTCTCCGCTACCCGAGAGCGGCGGCGCCTCCTGCTTGCATCGTTCCGTAGCATAAGCACAGCGGGGATGGAATCTGCAGCCGGACGGAAATTCATTGACAATCGGCGGTGAGCCTTCTATCGTATACAGCTTTGTGCTTCGATCGCTATCCATCGTCGTAATCGAGCGCAGCAAGCCTGCCGTATAAGGATGACGAGGCTGATGAAATAACGTCTTTGCAGGAGCCTTCTCTACAATCCGCCCTGCATACATCACAATCATGCGATCCGCCATTTGAGCGGCAATGCCCATATCGTGCGTAATGAGCAGTATGGCCATGCCATATTCTTCTTTCAATTCATTAAGCAGCTGCAAAATTTGAGCTTGAATCGTAACATCCAGCGCTGTCGTCGGCTCATCGGCAATTAGCAGCTCAGGACCGCAGGCCAGCGCCATGGCAATCATAATTCGTTGAAGCATGCCTCCCGACATTTCATTGGGATATTGCTTTAAGCGAAGTTCAGGCTCGGGCACGCCGACACGGCGCAGCAGTTCCAGCGCATGGGCTTTGGCTGCCTTCTTCCCTCGCCTGTCATGCTGAATAATCGTCTCTACCAGCTGATGGCCAATTGTGTATACAGGATCAAAAGCCGCCATAGGCTCTTGAAAAATCATCGCGATCCGCTTCCCTCTTATCGCTCTTAGCGCACGATGGGGCAAGGTAGTCAGCTCCATGCCGTCCAGCTTGATGCTGCCCGAAGCGATTTTGCCCTGATCGAAATCCGTCAGCCGCAGCAGCGCTTTAGACGTAATGGTCTTGCCGCTGCCGGATTCGCCAACCAGACATACGGTCTCTCCCCTGTTAATGTGGAAGGAAACGTCCGTCACCGGTGCAAGGACATGCCCCGCCCTCTCGAATTCAATTGTAATATCCTCAACGCTTAGTAAAGGCTCGCTCATCTGCAACCTCCTCTCCCCTTATCGGCTGCTGTGTCTTGGGTCCAATACGTCCCGAATGTAGTCTCCAATACTATTGATCGCCAAAACAAACAGTGCGATGGCAAGTCCCGGGAAAGTACACATCCACCAGGCTACGGTCAAGTAGCCCCGTCCCTGTGCGAGCACAGTTCCCCAATCCGGAATTTCCTTCACAACGCCCAGGCCAAGGAAGCTGAGGCCCGAGCCTGCCAGAATCGATGTCCCTATGCCGATCGTTGCCATCACCAGAAAGGGAACGTAGGAATTCGGAAGGACATGCTTCCAAAAAATCCGAAAGCTTGAGCTCCCGACGGAACGGGAAGCAAGCACGAAAGTTCTGTTTTTGACGCTTAATATTTGGCTGCGCATGACACGCGCATAACGAGGAATCGCCGATGCCGAGATGGCCAGCACAATATTGGTTAAGCTGGGTCCTGTCGCCGCAGCGATTGCCAATGCGAGCAATATGCCGGGAATCGTCATCAGCACTTCAATCAGCCGCATCATAATGACATCCAGCCAGCCGCCCACATACCCTGACAGCATTCCTATTCCCGCTCCGATAATCCCGCCCACCACGACAGAGGAAAGTCCAATGAGCAGCGAATCGCGACTGCCGTATACAACCAGGCTGAATACATCTCTGCCGAAATAATCCGTTCCGAACCAGTGCGTCTTGCTCGGCGGTTGCAGCAAGCTTGCCGCATCCATTTTGGTAGGCGAATAGGACGTAATCCACTGCGGCACAAGTGCGCACAACACAATAAACGCAATAATGAGGCCGGCCGCAAACAATAATACGGGCGTAAATCCGATCCGCTCCCTGCGGAGCCGTCTCCAGATTCGATTTCCAGTTCGCTCAGCATTCCACACAGGTTTTATCCGGGCAACAGCCTTCACAGTTCTACCCCCTTAATGCGACCGTCTTATTCGCGGATCGACAAACTTATAAGACAGATCAACAAGCAAATTAACGGCCACATAAATGATGGCTGTAAAAAACACAACGCCCTGGACGACAGGCATATCCTTGGACATGATCGCATCCGCCAAAACTCTGCCGATCCCCTGTCGCGAGAAGACCGTCTCAATGACGACCGTTCCGCTCAGCAATTCGCCAATGGTCACACCGACCATCGTAAGCGCGGGAATTAATGAGTTGCGAAGCGCGTGGCGGTACATGACCGCCCGCTCCGTCAGCCCTTTTGAGCGCAGCGTCAGAATAAACGGCTCTCCCAGCACCTCCAGCATCGTATTTCGCACCAGCCTTACGATGAAGCCCGATCCCACCAAGCCAAGTGCAAGGGCGGGAAGAACAAGCGTCTTCCACCCGTCCGAGCCCATTGCCGGGAACCAGTTCAGTTGGATGGAGAACACCATTAACAGTAATATCCCCGTCCAGAAGGAAGGCATTGATATGCCGAACAAACCAACAAAGCGGGCGATAATATCGATGATGCCATTGCGATGAATGGCTGACAGCACGCCAAGCGTAATACCGATCACGACGGAGAACAATACACTGACCAGCGTCAGCGTTAGCGTTGCAGGCACATGCTCCAGGATTTTGGGAAGCACCAAGTCATTGTTGATCCGCGATTGGCCGAAGTCGCCCTGCAGCAGGCTGATGAAGTATTCATAGAACTGCATGTAAAACGGTTTATCCAGACCAAGCTCCGCGCGCAGTGCAGCGACGGCCTCCGGCGTAGTGGAATTGCCGTCCAGCATTTGCAGCACAGGATCTCCAGGCAGAATGTACATAATGACGAAAACAAGCATCGACGAGCCAATAATAACCATGATGGATGTAAGCAGGCGAGTAGCAATGTTTCCTGTCATCAGACATCCTCCAATCCATTATTTTGTAATGCTGACATCATAGAATAACGGGTATCCCAACAGATCAAATGTCAAACCTTCCACCGAACTAGCCTGCGCAACAGTATAGGAAAACACATAAATCGGTATCGTAATCGCATTGTCGCTCAAATAGTGCTGAATTTCACCGTAGATGACCTTCCGCTTCTCAGCATCGGGTTCGGAATAGCCGGATTCCAGCAAGCGGTCAATGTTCGGATCGCTCAGCCTTGGCCAATTCGTGCCGCCTGTCGTGAACTGGCGCTCAGAGTGGAGCAAATTAGTCAATATGTCTGGATCTGCTTTCACCTGAGCATTGCCGAAGAGATCGTAATCGCCCTGACTGATCAGTGTACTGGTGTCTTTGGTAATGTTCAGTTCCACATTTACGCCGATCTCCTTCAGCTGCTGCTGCACGATCACCGCAATATCATTGCGCTTCTCGCGGTTCGGGGACGGCTCCAAATATTTTAACGTCAGTTTTTTCCCATCCTTCGCACGGTAGCCATCGCTTCCTGTTTGCCAGCCCAGCTCATCCAGCAGCTGATTTGCCTTCGCCAAATCCGGTTGAATCTGATTTTCCAGAGTAGCGTTATAGCCTAATATCCCAGGCGTTAGTGTCGACCAAGCCCGCTCGTAATGTCCCAGATACAACGTTTTTACAATCATATCCACATCTATGGCAAGCTGAATGGCCTGTCTGGCCTTCACCTCGTCCCATGGTGCGCTCTGGGTGTTAAAATAAAGCGAAAATGCGGTGCCGTTCGTGATCGCTTGACCGACTTTGAATCTCGCATCACCTTTAACGGCATCGATATTTTGCGGCGGAATGGTCTCTGCAGCCAGCACCTGGCCGCTTTGAACGCTTCCGATTCGCGTGGCTTCCTCAGGAATGATTTTGAAGACCAGCTTATCTAAGTAAGACGGCCCTTTATTTTCAGCAATCGGGGGCGGTGAGTTGTAGTCCGGATTTTTCTCCAATACAATCTCACTGTTCTCCGTCCATTTCACAAATTTGAATGGGCCTGTGCCTACCGGATGTTTGCCAAATTGGTCGCCGTGCTCCTCCAGCGCCTTGGGCGACGGAATACCGAAGAAGCCAGAGCTGATCCCGCTAAGAAACGGCTCGAACCGTTTGGACAGCTGCGCCTCAACCGTAAATTCATCCACAACCTTAGAACCGGCAAGAGGTCCCAGCAAAGCCCGGGCTTGCCCTTTGGAGGTCGCCAGCAAGTAATCAAAGCTTGCCTTCACAGCCTCCGCATTAAACGGCGTTCCATCATGGAACTTCACATCCTCCCTAAGCTTAAACGTATAGGTCAGTCCGTCATCTGACTTCGTCCAGCTTGTAGCAAGCCACGGCTGAAAACTCCCGGGCGCGTCTTGAAATACCAACGAATCATAAATGTTGCGGAATACCCGGTGTGAGACGGCAAAGCCGCTTGCCAACGGATTTAATGTCTCAGGAGAGGTTGCAAGCGCAAAGGTAAGCTCACCGCCCTGCACTGGTTTTGTCTCGGCAGCGGCGCTAACCGTTTCCTTAGAACCCTCCGACGACGCCGTCTTTCCTGCGCTCGACTGAACACTTGCTTTGCCTGAAGAGCAGCCTGCAATGAATACCGCAAGCAAGAGTGACACCGTAACCGATGTAACGAATGTGGACGCCAGCCTTTTTTTCATTTTCTTCTCCCCTATCTCCGTTTCATCTTGTTAAAATACAACTTAACCAATCAATTTAGTTGGAATATACCATTGAATATACTCTAGCATTACGGCTTTTGTCTGTCTAATTGAAATATTCAATTAGAAGATTGGCTGTTTCTATCGTTATCTCTAAGTCAACTCCAAACCTTGCTCGGGATTTCCCGCTTCAACACCGGAATAATTTCCTCGGCAAACCGAATCAACTGCTCCTCCTGCTCTGCCTCCGTTAACCCGTCCACACTGATACTCAATACTTCATGGCCAAAGGCATTGTGGTAATCCAATATTTTTTCAATAACCTGATCCGCATTGCCGACCAAGGCAGGACCATTGGCAATGTTGTCTTCCAAGCTTGTGAAGGGAGACTGGTTATGCTTCGCGGAATCCGTCGAGCGAAACGCGTTGTAGTACGGACGATACCGATTGATCGCTTCCTCGTTCGTATCCGCCAAATACAGGCTCCCCGCACCTGCCCCTACAACCGCATCCTTTGGATCATGTCCATAAAAAGCCCAGCGCTCCCGGTAATGGTCGATAAGTGCCTTATACTTCGCTTGCGGGTGAAAACTGTTGGAGGAGAAGATCGGCTCGCCATATTTGGCTGCCAGTTCCGTTGACAGAGGACTCGACGCACTTCCGTGCCACACTGGAATCGATGGCTGATACGGTCTTGGCTGGGTCGTAACACCTTGCAGCGGTGGACGATACTTTCCGTTCCAGCTAACGGATTCGGATGTCCAGAGCTCCCTTAACAATCCATATCGTTCAGCGAGCGATTCCCACTGTTCCTCCTCCGTTATTCCGAACAACGGATAATGCCGCGGATCATTACCTTTGCCAATTATTAGTTCGAGCCGTCCGCCCGACAGATGATCCAAGGTCGCATAATCTTCCGCCACCCGCACGGGATCAAGCACGCTTAGTACAGTGACTGTCGTCAGCAATCGAATTGTCGAAGTATGGGCGGCAATTCCCGTAAGGACAATGGGCGGCGAAGAAGACAGAAACGGGGCTCCATGCCGCTCGCCTACCCCATAAGCGTGGAATCCAAGCTTCTCTGCAAGTACAGCCTGCTTAATAACGTTATGAAATTTCTGTTGTGCCGTTAGCGATTCCCCTGTTACAGCGTTAGGAATATTCATCATTAAACTAAATAGCGCAAATTTCATTTCTTTCCTCCTCTAATCCCATCTGTTCGCGTTGGTTTACTGTACTATGATGTAAATTTAGCATCAACGCTCCTTAAAGTCTAATCACTAAATTCAATTCACATATTGGATATTTGAATCCATCCGGGGAACAGGATCGCCAGTAAATCGCTGCCGGACTACGAATGAACCAATGGGCTCGTAGTCGGATTTCATACTGAAAAAAGCCCTGCCGGGCGGATTTTCTCCACCTCGGCAAGGCTTGTTCACATTTTTAATTTAAATTGGACGCGATGCTGCATTACTTCCTAAGCAGCAAGTAAGCAAAGTACGGCACGCCGATCAAAGACACCATAATGCCTGCCGGAATTCCGTCAGGATCGACGAGATTACGACCGATCGTATCGGCGACGAGCAGCAGCCATCCGCCAAGAAGGACTGCTACAGGAATGAACAACTGATTGCGCGGACCGACCAGCGCCTTGGCTATGTGCGGCGCCATCAGCCCGATGAAGGCAATCCCGCCAGTGACGGAGACTGCCGAGGCAGCCGCCGCGACAGCAGTCACAATTAGGACGAGCCTCTCCCGTTCCATCTTCAGGCCGACGCCTATTGCCGATTCCTCGCTCAGACTAAGTATATTAAGTTGAAGTGACTTAAACAGCGTAAGCGGAACAAGCAGGATCAGCCAGGGAAGCAGCGCCCATATGAACGGCCAATCCGTACCCCAGATATTGCCCGCAATCCATTTTGCGATAAACTCAACCTTGGATCGCTCCGCCGAAGAAATGAGGACAACCATAATTCCCGACAGTGCCAGGGAGAAGCCGACCCCGACCAGCACCAGCCGGATCGGATTGAGCCCGCGCGTTCGGCTGTATGCGAAAACATATATGAGCGCGGATGTAATCATTGCGCCGACGAAGGCGACTAGCGGCAGAACATAAGCGAATGATGCGGCATTAATCGGAAAGAACAGAAAGAAAACAGCGATTGCTACGCCTGCACCGGAATTAATCCCGATAATACCTGGATCGGCCAGGTCGTTGCGGGTAACGCTCTGCAAAATCGAACCGGACAATGCAAGCGCCATCCCTGACAGCAGGGTAATCAGAATCCGCGGCAAGCGGACAGAATACAGGACGAACGTTTCTTTGAAAGTGCCCTCTCCGAGCAGGACGGGGATCAGCCTGTCAAAGGACAGAGAGGCATATCCAATCCCCATGCTGGCAATTGCGGTTAAAACGATCATAACCAGACAAATGAGCAGAATCAGACGTTGCTTTCGAACGAGCGCAGACAGGGTCATGAGAGTGCTTTGCCTCCTTTACGTACGACAAGCAGGAAAAATGGCAAGCCTAACATGGCCACAATGGCTGTTACTGGCGTCTCGTACGGTGCATTAATTGTGCGGCCCAATGTGTCGGCAAGCAGCATGAACCCGCCCCCTGCGAACACGGAAAAAGGCAATATGTAACGGTAATCGGTCCCGACGATCAAGCGGACAATATGCGGGATCATCAGCCCTACGAAAGCAATATTGCCCACAAGCGCAACAGATGCCCCGGTAAGCACAATAACGAGAACGAATAGAATCGCTTTTATTTGCACCAGTTTTTGTCCCAAACCTCTGGCCACCTCATCACTTAAGCTGAGAATGGTCACCTGTCTGGAGAGCATGACTGCGACCGTGCTGCCAATAAGAATGACAGGAGCGATCGTCTGCAGTTGTTCCCAAGTGGTCCCGATCAGACCGCCGGCGGTCCACATGGACACATCTTTGGAAATTTTGAAAGCGATGCTGACGCCTTCGGATATCGCATACAGAAAAGCGGAGACGGCAGCCCCTGCGAGCACGATCCGAATCGGTGACAGTCTGCCCCGCCGCGCGGCGCCCAGAATAAGAACCAAAGCCGCCCCTAAGGCAGAACCGAAAAAACAGGCGATCATAATGCCGAAAGTACTTAATCCAGGAAGAAATACGAAAACAAGCGCGATCGCCATGTTCGCGCCGGAAGTCAGTCCAAGCAATCCCGGATCGGCCAGCGGATTGCGGGTAACCCCTTGCATGATCGCTCCGGACACGGCTAAAGCAGCTCCAGTGAGCAGCGCAGCCAATTCACGAGGCAGCCTTAATTCGCGCAGAATTAAAATATTATCGTTCGCAGGAGCGAATGAAAGCGCAAGCCACAGATCGCGCAGTGACGTATCCGCAGCCCCGAAAGTCATCGATACGATGAAGCACAGGACAAGCGCTGCTCCACCGCCAATGAGCTTATAAAAAAAAGGGATCGCGCGTTGTTTACTTTTCATTAGACTCTCTTCTCTTCTTAATGGAATTTGCGAAGAAACTGCCGAACAGCAAGTTGACCCATTATGATCGGCGCAGAACGGAGACTGCGTCAAGCGGCAGGCAATTCCTTCGCTTTGAAAGGGATGCTTCGAAATGATAAGCTACGCTAGAAGCCTGACCAAGAAAGGTTACTGGCCAAGGAAGCTTTCAATGAAAAATTCCAGTTGGTATTCCAGGCTTAACGGATCACCAAAGTAGAACGATTTGGCATCCACCTCATAGATATGATTGTTTTTGACGGCATCAATATTTTTGTACGTTTCAGTGTTTTGGAAGGAGTTGTCCTCATCTGCATTTTTACTGAAAATGACGTAGTCGCCCATGTAATCTTTGAGCACTTCTGTTGATACGGCCAAGTAGCCGTCAGTCGCTGTGCTTTCTTCTACGCTCTTAGGCAGGTTAAGCTTGAATTCCCCGTACAGAATTTCAGTACCGCGTCCGAAATTGTAGCCGTAAACATACAATTGCTTGTTGAAGGTCTCGATCACGGAAACGGTTGCGTCATCACCAATTTTCGCCCGGATTTCTTCACCCGCTTTTTGTGCTTTCGCTTGGAAATCCTCCACCCATGCTTTCGCTTCCTGCTCTTTATTCAGCAGCTTTCCGACTTCCACCTGTTGTTGCAAATAATCGACCTTACCATACGTATAAGTAACCGTTGGCGCGATTTGTTTGAATTTGTCAACGTTTTTAATCCCCGCCAGTCCGATGATCAGATCCGGTTCCAGCTCAATAATTTTCTCCAGGCTTTCGTCCGACACCGCTTCGACGTCCTTTAACTGCGCTTCAAATCTAGGATTTGTCTTGGACATTTCGTCAACACCGACCACCGGTACGCCGAGCGCCATAACATTGCCTGTTAGAAAGCGGGTAAGCACAACGACGCGCTGAGGGTTCGCCGGCACCTCGATCGGCCCGTCTTCCGACTGGTAGGTGATTGTACCGGATTTCGATTCCGACTCTGCGTCCGGTGAAGTTGAAGAATTTGATGGTGTATTGCTAGATGACTCCGTCGGCGGCGTGTTTCCGCCGTATTCGTTTTTCGTTTGGCTGCTGCCGCAAGCGCTCAGAACTATAACTAAAATTAGGACTACAGGAATAAACAGCTTTTTCATAAAAATGACTCTCCCCTTTATCAATTACGATGAATATTAGATTGGTATGGCATAAGGCATACAGCTTCCGATCACTCAATATTGATAATCATTTTCAATCGAGTTCAAAAAAAATATTCTCCGGCTTGGACCAAAAACACTGTGTAAGCAGCTCTCTGTGGCGCTTTTTTGTCATCCCCCACTTGATAATTGAAAATGATCATCATTCACATAGACTATTATAGTAATCCATTTCAAAGCAAACCATGCCTTTTTGTTTGAAAAGATCTTTGGATTATTGACTGCTGCGGGCATTTACGGAGCGCGAGTGAGCATTCGGAGTGAGCTTGAAAGTGAGTGTAGAGTAAGAATGCAGGCGTAGAACAAAGCGTGTTAGACATGGGAGCAAGTTCAGGTAGGACAAAGTGCGATTAGGCGCGGGTGGAAGGCCGAGCGGGAGACAATGCGTATTAGGCATGGGAAGCAAGCTCAGGTAAGACAAACCGCGATGTCCCCCTTTGTTAAGTACTATCTATTTCGTGGGGATCTTGCGCTAACGCTTGCCACAGCTCTTAATTGGCTTGAAATGACCCTTTTGCAACTCTAACGCTTGCCACAGTGCTTATTCACCCCATGGACCGCTAAAATCGTGCGATTTTCTATAAATAAGGTGGCTCAGTTTCCTTACAAATATTTTGGGGCTGGTTTTCCCTAAATAGCGCCGCTCATCAGCGTTAGAATTCCACATAGCCCCCTACTCTCGCCATCGTTTGCTTGCCCACACTGCCCCCAAGTTGGCTCGCGCTTGTCATGGTCACTGGTAATCGACCTCATGATTATGCCCAGCAAACCACTGCGCTCAATCAATCGCTTGTCATGTAAATAAAGCGACTGCGCGCTGCACCTGCAGCCGAATGGACACTGGATTGTAAGGCACCCACTCATCCAGGTCCAGCAAATGCACGCGATCGTGCTGCACGGCAGGTAGATCGCTCCAGTCCGGAGACTCAAAAATCCGCTCAGCATGAGCGGTGGAGCCTTTGGCATCGGGGTACACAATGACCAGCAATCGGTCGCCTGCATAATGGGCAAGTTCCGCTAGCGCGATGGGAATAGAATGAAATTGATCCCCAAGCTGCTCCATCTCCTTCCGAATCAGCGCCGGAGGCTGGAGCCCCAGTGACTGGTACATGACATACCCTACATTGCGCGCACCATAGACAAGCATCTCTTCGGGCTTAAAGACGAGAATCGTCACAATCTCCTTGGCAACTGCGCTTTGCTGGACAAGCAATCGGGCCGCCTGTTCCTCATGCTCAAAAACGGTCAGCCATTGTTCGGCCCGCTCGCTCCGCTGGACAGCTCTCGCAATGAGACGCAAATGTTCTTTCCATCCTATTTCCATCCATGAAATTTCAACTACCGGTGCTACCGGCCGCAATTGGGAGATGGTTAGCCCCATCATTTGCAAATGCCGTCTTGCCGCAATAATCAGTTCGGTCCTGCTTTCGAGCAATGCCGATTTGATTTGTTCAACTGAGCTGTCTATATTCAAAAACACCATCGATTGCGGTTTCTGCAGGTCTGAAGTGTTTACATATTCACTGCTCTCAGCTATGGCGACAACAGGTTCCAGTCCAAGCAGCCGCAGGTGACTGGCGTAGGGAGAGCGCAAGACAGCCACCCGCTGCAACGACATCGCGTTATAGCCGGAAGGCGAGGCTCCGGTCTGCTGCTTGAAGCGGCGGCTGAGGTAAAACTCATCCTTGTAGCCTACCTTCAGCGCGATTTCCCTGAGCGTTCCGGAGCCGCTGATCAACAACTCCATCGCACGGTGAACGCGCAGCCGGGTCAAGTATTCGCTTGGTGAAAACCCGGTAAGCTGCTTGAACAAGGTAGAGTAATGCGAGCGGCTTATGCCTGCCACTGCAGCCAGTTGCTCACGGGATATTTTGTCGCTGTAGTGATTCTCCAGATAAGCGATGCTGCGTTCCATACTCGGCTGCTCGCTGGAGCCGTATTTGGCATCCTGCTGTTCCAGCACTTGAAAAATAATCTGATGAAAAACAATTTGATTTTGCACATGGCGGGCTTCATGCGCAGGCGAACGATGAAAATACAACTCCTCCACCTTGGCAACAATCGCAGGCTCATAAGGAATAAACAACACATCCTGACGGGAAGCAATATCGCTGCGCCGCATCATCGCGTCTGGAAATTGAGGTATCGTTTGCTCCCGGGCACTGATTAGCAGCGTGTAAGCATGGAGTGGTTGCAGACGGCTTGTAATCAATGCCGCATGGGTACGCGCCGGCAGAAGCAATACGCTTCCTTCCGCAAGATCGTAGGTTTGATCATCTATCCAGAGACTCCCCTCGCCGCTGGCAATGGCAATCAACACCGTTAAGCTTTCATTAATTTTATGTACCGGAAGATTCGAACTGCCATACAGTGATTGAACACCGAAAGCAGTATATAACGGAAAATGAGACTCTGCCCACTCCGAGACATCATTTTTCACAACCAAACCCTCCATTGTTATTGGAATAAGACAACCACTACCGCCTCAGTAATCACATTAAGCATTATTATCTCGATTATAAGGTATAAATACAAATAAAAAAAAGAATACACCGTTGGCACGTGCATCCTCTTCATTCCTTCAAACCGATAACAGGCTTTCCTGTAATAAGATTCACTGCAATCTTCTAATCCACCCACACTCGTTAGCATTCTTCAATACGCTTAGCCACCGCCTGACCCCTAAGCTTCCCCTACGAGAGGTTTCAATTCATTATAAGCATCCGCTAGCCAAGGATGAACGACTTTCAGCTTTTCCTTTTGAATCCAGAGATAATTGATGTAGGCGAATGACCCGTGCTCAAGCGATTTGTCGAGCGCTGGAACAATATCCTCAATGTACGGCGGCGTTCCTTGTTGATCCCAGGCAATTTTATCGGCGACGAAAAGTACATTATCCAGCCTGGTGGCGTTTTTTCTCAATGTCGTATGACAGCCTACAGCATCCAGAATTTGCACGTCTTCTACGTAAAACAGATCTTTGGCCATTTGTCTTGAAATCTTCTGATGCATGATCATTGGGAACAACTCTTCTTCCGGCAGCACGTCAATCCCAAGCGAGCGTGCAACCTGTATGCGTATGCCATTGGGGTAAACCGTGCTAATATCGTGCAGGTACCCGGCGTACAATGCAGCTTCTTGCTCTTCACCGAACCGCTTCGCAATCCGCTCAGCTTCTTCTCCAACCTTGATGCAATGCTCTGCCGTTTCTTCATGCCCATTTTGAATTAAAAATTGTTTGATATCATGTCTGAGGTCCCCTGTCCGTTCAGCGATTACCAGATTTGAATAGGCTTCTATCTTAATCATCCTTTCGGTGCATAAGCTCAAGTTCTCAGCGTTGCTGCCGCCTCTTCCTTCATGTCGATAAATACAGGTTTCTGGACGGAGCTGATGGCGTCAATATCGATTTCATCCAGACTTTTAAATTCAAGCTGCAATGATTCACGGGTTGGGTCGCGAAAAATAACGGTTCGTCCATCCTCAGCCAGTTTCCCTTTAAGGTCAGCTTTTGCATAAAAAAGAAACATGACAAACACAACCTCGTTGCCGTCAGGATAGGTATACTTCATGCGCCGCTCAATTTCAGTGTGCTTCTCCAACCCAGCCTATCTCATCACCGGGCACCATCCTGCTGCCGCGGCAGCAGTTGAGTGTTCAAAGTGGTGTTGGCGATGCGGCGAAGCTTCTCTTGGCTGGCCGAGGTTCGCGCAAGTACACGAAGGCCCAATAATGTGTTGTGCAAGGTTTCCGCAAGCTCCCCAGCATCACCATCCGCTGCAAACTCGCCCGCCTCCTGCCCCTTCCGGATCAAATCCGCAAGAAGCTGCTCCGTCTTCGCGAATCCTTCCCCGGCCTTCGCATCTATCTCCGCATCGCGAGAAGCCAGCTCAACCGCTGCATTGACGTACATGCAGCCCGGCGGACTGTCCTCGTCTCGATCTATAACTGAGTCAAAAATATAATGTATCGCCTGCCAGGCGGTGGAGGAACGCTGAACTCCCCCTGTCACGCTGGCATTGATGATGTCACCGTACCGTTCCATTGCTTTGAGAAACAATGTGCGTTTATCGCCAAAGGTATCATATAAACTTCTGCGATGAATGCCCATATGTTCAACCAGATCATTCATGGACGTCTTTTCATATCCTTGTTCCCAAAAGAGCTGCATCGCCTTATAGAGCACTGCGCTCTCTTCAAATTCTTTGCTGCGTGCCATCGGCATTCCCTCCCATCCGTATCATACCATTTTGAGAACGACCGGTAAATAACGGTTACTGGAAATGAAACAACTGCGCTTCAATTTTATGCCACAAAGCAAAAAATCCGACTGCGCAGCCTTTTGGCGGCACAGCCGGAATACGAAATTAAATTATTGAGACTTATCATGATCCTATTGTTGTGTCAGCAGTTGAACGGCTTCGTCTAATTGTGTTTCAATATCATGCGGTGTGTAGCCAAGCCACGTATCCATGCTGATTTCAAAAACATGATTTTCTTTGACGGCCGGGAGGTTGTTCCAGATTGATCCAGCTTTCATTTCCTCAAAACTCTTGCTCGCATCTTCGCCGTCCAGCAAAGTAACGAACACGTAATCCGCTCCATAATTAGATAGCAGTTCCAGGGAAATCGGAACCGCCCACAGGTTCGCATCCTTATCAATTTCCTGCTGCAAGACAGGCGGCGGCGGTAGTTCCAGCGCTTTATAAAGCGTGAAGCCCATATTGCGCACGCCGTAGATATAAAGCTGCTTAGGATCTACCCTGTAAATCGCAATCGTCTTGTCCTCGCCGATTTTACCGATAATTTGCTCTCTTGCCACTTTAATTTTTTCATCAAATGAAGTTTTCCATGCTGCGGCTTCCTGATGACGATTCAGGATGTCCCCGATTGCCTCTACGTGGCCGAACACATCATAATCCATCCAGGGAATGACGACAGTTGGAGCGATTTTGCTCAGCTGGTCGTATACATCCTCCTCAACATCCCCAGCGATGATCAATTCAGGCTGCAACTCCAAAATCTTTTCATAATTGGGCGTCTCCCCTCCGCCAATGTCCTCGATGCCATCGAATTCACTTCCCGTGTTTTCAAGCAGATGGCTGGAAGCTCCGATCGGCTTCAGACCAACCGACAGCATTTGGCTGGCATACTGCAAAGTGACCACTTTTTCCGGTTTGACCGGGATATCGATTTCGCCGTATACATGGGTATATTTTCGCGTTTCAGGCGCGTTTTGTTCGGTTCCCTGCTCATTGGTTTCAACCGTATTTTCTTTGCTGCCTTCCTGTTCTTGCACAGGTTTCAAATCTTCTTTGCTTCCACATGCTGCCAAGGCAAGGGTAAGCAGCAATACTGACAGGCAGATTGACAGTCTTCTTCTCAAGGTGACTCCTCCAGTAAATTATTATTGATAAAGATTATCATTATTATCTGAAGTCGTCAATTGCAAAATTATTGAAGTTCATTGTCGGCCCAACGCCATGATCTTGGGTTGATAAATCAGCTTTGAACGAGCGATTGGAAGCAACCCTGCCTACCCGCAGTTATGTCCTGGCGATTAATTGCAATAAATCAGACGGCTGCTGCAAAATGTATTTCGCACCGCCGACTTCTGCCTTGGCTCCCCAACCTGCCAGAGCAAAATCAAGGGCTGCGCCATGCGCTGCATCCCGGTCATAGCGAGTGTCCCCGATATAAATTGCTGTATGGGGCTCGATTCCGCAGCGGTTCATGTAGGCCAGTAAAGGTTCTGGATTAGGCTTATGCATGATGGTATCATCTGCACATATCATAACCGGGAAATGATGGCTGGCATCCATATGCAAGAAATCATCCTTCAATTCCTGACGGGTTTTTGACGTTACAATGCCCATGGAAACGCCCTGCTCCTGCAAAGTATGAAGTGTCTGTTCAATCCCGGGAAAGATGTTTATCAAATGCTGGTATTCCTTCAGGTACCGGTCCCACTCATCCAGCGCACGCTGCACATCTGTAATGCCCAGCAGCTCAAGCGCGTCTCGCCCTGGAATGCCTAAAGCGAAGTGCAGTTCGATTTCATTGCACTGCTTACCCAAATAGTTCTGAACCACTTTATCCAGCGATTGAATAATCGCGTCTTCCGTATCAATCAACGTGCCGTCCAGATCGAAAATAAGATGTTTATACATTGATCCATTCCTCCCCTATTAACGATTAAGCGAGATTATGATGCGCTAACTTCCCACTATTTTGTGAAAAGCGATTTGTTACCTTTATTTTATTTGCTACAATAGCATTTGTATAACGAATTTAATCCATTGCAACAATCGAATTATTCGATTATTGAAGGAGTGAGCCGCATGAACATTCATCAGTTGGAAACCTTTCTCTCTATCGTTAAAAGTAGAAACTTTACGAAAAGCGCGGAATTGCTGCACGTATCCCAGTCCACCATCACGTCGCGCATCGTCGCATTGGAAGAAGCGATGGGCAGCAGGCTTTTCGCCAGAAACAACAAGCAAGTGACGCTTACAGAAATGGGAGTGTCTTTCCTGCCTTATGCCGAGCGGATGTATTCGATCTATAAGGAAAGCAAGGAAGTATTGGAATTGCAGCAAAAGTATAAGGCGAAGTTTGTGATGGGCGGACCTTCCTCAGCGTGGAATTATATTTTCGCAGCGCCGCTGCGCAAGTTTCAACATCAGCATGGGGACGTCGCCTGTGAACTGCTGACCCATTCCTCCGAGCAGACGATTGAGAAAGTGATCGACGGCATCATTCATCTGGGGATCAGCTATATTAAGCCGCGGCACCCTTCCCTGAAGGTGCAACCACTTATCGAAGACGACTATGTTTTTGTCGCCAAACAGAAGCTGGATCGCAAAATTACTTTGAAGGATTTGCACAGCCCGACATTTGTGCTGAACAACTGGGGGGCTACCTTTATGGAGTGGTTTTACCGCGAGGTTGGAGAACAGTTTCTGCCGTCTTTTAAAATCAACCAGACAATGATTCTGTTAAAGCGCTGCCTGGAGGAAGACTGGTTTACGCTGATTCCGAAGTCGATCGTCCAAAGCTATTTGGATCAACAGCTGCTCCATGTGCTTGAGCATGATATCGCCTGGGAAGCGCCGAAGCATCATGTATATGCGGTCACGCTTGGCCGAACGAAAGCCGCCGACATTGAAGCTTGTATCGCACAGTTTCTTGCTTTTTTGCCGGAGAGGATGACGCTGAGGTCACCAACATGAATCGGGAACACAGAATGGCGCCTGCGTTCCTGTTTTCATGCACGGTTACAACGTTACAACTCAGGTTGCGACTGCTGCCTCAGGCTTGTCTTCCTCGATGGAATGGCAACTACGGTAAGAGCCTTCCCGCAAGTTTACTAAAATGGTGTACGGCATCGATTCCGTCTTTGGCTACTCCCAGCTTATCTAGCCAGATCGCATTCATGCCATGCTTGCGAGGCGCGACATAGTCATTATCGTAATCATCGCCGATGAACAAAATTTCGTTCGCCTGGCATTGCGCCTTTGACATGGCATAGCGATAGATGCTGTCCCCCGGTTTTCGCCAGCCACAGTTAATCGACGTCACAATAAACTCAAAATGACTGCTTAATCCATTGTCCTTCAACAATTGTTCAATCCCATTCTCAACCATGAAATTAGACACAACAGCCAGTCTATACCGTCCCTTGAGCTGCAATATGACTTCTTTCACATCGGGTTTAACAAAACATTGGGACTTATACGTTTCCCAATAATGATTATACAGACGATCTGTCACTTCCTGCTTATTGTGAATGATGGATTCCGTTCCGCTAACGAGCAATTCAATCCGCTGCTTCATTTCATATTCTTGATGAACAGCAAGGCGATCCTTCATTTGCTGCTTGGTATGATTATAACGCGCCAGGAAATCGTCAAAATGCTGCCAATAACGCTCAACCCCCGATTGATGATATGCCCAATAGGCATAGTCGTTTTCAGACGGGAGTTCATACAAATCCACAATCGTTTCCATACAGTCAAAGAACAAATATTTAATCGGTTCCATCCAGTCCCCCGTCTTCAAAGATCGATTGCCCGCCGTTTGCGGCATTGGAATTCATAAATGGCTTTGTATAGTAAATACGCATTAAAGCCAGGCCACATCGTATCAGTGAACCATAGCTCCGAATGCGCCGACTGCCACAGCAAAAAACCGCTTAATCGCTTTTCACCGCTCGTTCGGATCACCAGTTCCGGGGCTGGACAAGCCGAAGTATACAAGTAATGCTCGAATTGTTCCTCGTCAAGCTCAGGCGCGTCTTCAATTAACATGCGTTTCACTGCATGCAGAATTTCGTTGCGCCCGCCATAATTAACGGCAAAATTGACAATCATCCCTGTGTTCGCTTTCGTTAGCTCAGCAGCATCGATCATCGTCTGTTGAATTTCAATTGAGAATCTGGAAATATCGCCAATGAAGCTGATGCGTATGTTGTTGGCATTTAATTCATTTAACGTATGCTCCGTAACGAACTCGCTGATCAAACTGATGATGTAATCCACTTCTTCTTTGGGACGCTTCCAATTTTCCGTAGAAAAGGCGTAAAGCGTTAATATTTTCACGTTACTATGCTTGCAGAGACGTATCGTCTTTTTCATCGTTTTCATTCCTGCATAGTGGCCGGCGGTGCGCGGCAGACCTCTTCTGGTCGCCCACCTTCCGTTCCCATCCATCATAATGGCGATATGCTTGGGGAACATGGCCTCCCAATCAATTTTCTTCTTCATCCGATTTGCTCTCAAAGAAGTGCTTAAATCAAATCCCATGTCCACAACTCCCGCCAACCAGCTTTTTTAACATAAGGAATAAAGGAAGCGAATTCTTCGATCATCGTTTCCGTAGATTTGGCCATTGCGCTGTCTCAACTCCTTCTGGTACTTATTCTACTATACCACTTATTGGATATTGAGTGGAATTGTATCTAAATGTTTGGATCAAAACCAAAATAATGTTTGACGAGACTCAGGTGTGCTGCTCCGTGTCGCAGGGTGTTTCCAATCGAGCAAAAAAGACTTCACCCAAGCCGTTATGATCCTCAGCGGGACAGATCAACGGCTTTGCTCGTGAAGTCTTTTCATGTTGGAGCGATTGGTATTAGTTTATTTTTGAAATGGCATCCTCCATAATTTCATAATTAATTGCTCCCCGATACTTTTCTCTTACAACGCCGTCAGAGTCCAATATGTACGTGGTCGGGTAAGCAATAATCTGAAAAGTTTGCATAACGTCACCGAACTGGTCCATCAGAATGGGGAAGGTTAGCTGCTGATCATCCACAAACGTTTCCACCAAATCCGGATTTTCCTCCGTCGGAGTCAGGTTAACCCCCAAAATAACAACGTCCTTCGCTTCATAATCTTCATAAATTTTTTGCATATGCGGCATTTCAATCCGGCAAGGCGGACACCAGGTTGCCCAGAAGTTCAACAGCACTTTTTTGCCTGCAAAATCAGACAGCTGAACCGGCATGCCTGACAGGTCACTCAACGTAAAATCGGGCGCTAACTGTCCTCTTTCAATTCCAACTTCCAGATTAGCAAGGTTTGCTCCCGCAGCTTGTCCCGTCTCTGATGATGATTTACTTAAGTAATCATACCCGCCATAGATAACCAGCCCAATTAATACAAGTATGCCAATCATACTTTTTTTCATTATATACCGCTCCCTTTATTAAAAATTGATATCCCATAATGTATACCGGGCCAGCCAGGCACTGATCTTTTGCAATTGCCCTGAAAACAACAGAAAGCCCATTCCAATCAGCAGCCATCCATTAATTTTGGACAATAGCGGCATCCACCTGTTCAGCCTTTTCATAATGTTCATCGAATAGGTCAACAGCCAAGAGATCAATAAAAACGGAACCCCCAGTCCAAGGGAATACACAGCCAACATCCCGATGCCGCTCCATAGTGTTTCGGTCGAACCCGCCAGCAGCAAAATGGACGACAGCGCCAACCCCACACACGGACTCCAGCCTGCACCGAATGCAAAACCGGTAAGCAGGGAGCGAATTGCGCCGCGGCTCCGATCCGCTTTCGTTTCCCATGTTTTGCCGGACATTAGCCAACGCAGGTTTAGAAACCCTGCCATCTGCAAACCGAATACAATGATGAGCAAGCCGCTGATTTTTTGCACCAGCTCTCGTTCCTGAGCGAAGAAGCGGCCGATAAAACTGGCGGAGGCACCCATCGCGATAAAAATCAGACTAAACCCGACGATAAAGCTCAATGACTGAAAAACCAGCTTTCCTCGGTGAACGACAAGCTTGCCGTCCTCGAAAGATGAGCCTGTTAAATGAGATACATAAGCGGGGATGAGCGGAAATACACACGGGGATAAGAACGATAGCATCCCTGCTGCAAAAGCGGCCAAAATTGTCAAATTATCCATCAACATTTCCTTTCAACAGGTAATAAATCAATAAGCATCCGATAAAGAACCATGATCCGATGTCTAGCCAAACTTTGACTGACAGGCGTTGCTTCACGGATTTGAACATAAAATAAAGGACAGCGATCAGGGTCGCCGCCCACCAGCCGCGTTTCCCTCCATCAAAATAAAGCAGAGCCGCAGGCTGTTCGATGAAGGCAACAGGATGGAAGAGCACGAAGCTCCCTTTCCAGATCAGCAGCCACAACAAAAAAGCATTGAACCCATAGGACATAATTAATGCTCGTTCCGGCATCTTTCGCAGCCGGTATTTCAGCACCAGCCAACCAGCCGCGCCATAGCACAGGTGCAATACCAATTGACCATTCAGTACGTAAGATCCGATTTGTATACTGTGCAATTTCCCTTCTCTCCTCCCTACACAGATCTAGCTTACCTTGCTTATTTAAAGAAATGATAAAGTACACTATTGGAATATAAGCCAAGGATTTGCAACATTACCCAGCTTGGTTTCGTTAGTTCTTGTAACAGATCAATCGTTGCGACATGGGCAAACAAAAACAGCTCACCCGCAGAAAGTTCTGCCGTGTGAGCTGTTCAATAAGTTTGGATGAAAATCATCAAGGCCATACCAGAATGGAGGAAGATCGGTGAGCGATAATAACAGAGAAAGAATTATCCTGTTGATGGCTGCTCTGTTGCCATTCATCTCTATCTTTTTTTCGAGTTATCAATTTATAAGAGATCACGTTCATACGCTAGGATTTCCGATTCGATTTTTGTATTATTACGGCGCAACCTTCCCCGAGCATAAATATCAATTATTTACATGGAAAGTTTTCACAAGTTCTGTTTCCTTACAGATGGGCTTATATGCTTTGAATGTCGTTCTTATTTATGTTGTTTTGGCTTTACTTAACAAACGATTCAGAACCAACATCAGTGGTCGACAAGGGCGTTAGCACATCACTGCGGGTTTGCAGGCTGCTTCCAATCGCCATTCAAAGCCGGAGTTACTATTTAAGACTGGACTTGCGCGGAATCGTGATCCAGAAGGAATGCTTGTTATCCGTCGTATCCAGGCCGACAGAACCGCCCAACTTATGAACAATTTCCTTCACAATGGCCAAGCCAAGCCCGCTGCCTTTGGTGCTCGTGCCCGCTCCGCGCTGACGCGAGGAATCGGCCTGGTAAAACCGTTCAAACACAAGCGCATGTTCCTCAGGCAGTGGCTCCCCGACATTGCTGACCGTAATGCGGTAATGCTGCGGCTCGCTGATGCCAGACACCCAAATAGTCCTTCCCGTACTATAGTTTATCGCATTCTGCAACAGGTTGTTCAGCACCTGCCTGATGCCGTTCTCGTCACTAACGACCATCCCTTGTGCAAGCGATACCGCCAGCTCCATCTTTTTGCTTTGCAGCTCCAATTGAAATGACTGGGTGCAGCGAGCAATGAGTTCATCCATTTGAATCGTGCTGCAAGCGATGCTGGCGGCATCCCGATCTTCCCATACCGAGAGCTGATGCAACTGCTCCACAAGCCGGGTAATATGCTGGGACTCCTCCAGCAGCGACAGATACAACTCTTTGTCCCCGGTAATCACGCCCGTGCTTAATGCTTCCAAATAGCCGTTCAGGTTGCTGAGCGGTGTCCGCAAATCATGGGAAACATTGCTCAGCATTCGTTTGCGGTTGTCCTCTGTCCGCTTCAAGGTTAAGGTCAGTGCATTGAAATGCTTGGTTAATTCCCCGATTTCATCCTCTGATGACACCTTGATCGATTGTGGATAAGTACCGGTCATTAGCTGGCGCGTTGATTGCGTCAATCGTTTCAGCGGGGACAAAATTTGCTTGATAAACACGAAATGGATAATCGCGGCAACAGCGATAGCCAGCAAGCTCGCGCGGATGAGATAGAAATGCATCGTTCGGTTAAAAAAGTAATTTTTCTCATCCCCAACAAGTTGATACTTTGCGACAAGCAAACAAGCAAAATCTTTGACCGAAACACCGACCAGCCAAATGACGATCAGCATGACGACTACATTTACCCCGATTAACTTCCAGGACACATGCTGCCTGAACAAACGAAGCTGTTTAATATGCAACAAAACGATACCCCATTCCGCGGATCGTCTCGAAAAAAACCGGCGTATCACAGCTTGTCTCGATCTTATCCCTCAGTTTTCCCATATGAACATCAACTGTGCGGTCGATGACGCTCTTCTCTTCATTCGGATAAAGCTCGCCCAGTATTTGCTCCCGCGACAAAATTTGATTGGGGTTCCTCATTAGAAAATACAGCAATTTAAACTCATGCTGGGTCAGCGGAATGAGCGTTCCATTAAACTTGACCTCTCCGCGGACAGGCTTGATCGTCAACCCCTTGAACGTAATTTTGCCGCAGCGATTGGCTGTTCGTCGCAGCACCGTATTGACGCGGGTCACTACCTCCAGCGGACTGAACGGCTTAATAATGTAATCATCAGCGCCCATCTGAAGCCCTTCAATGCGCTCGGCTTCCGTAACTTTGGCTGTCAACATGATGAGCGGGATATCGCTTTTAAGTTCGGTCCGAATCCATCTGCATACTTCCTCACCGCCAACCTTCGGCATCATCAGATCGGTAATGACAAAACAGGGATCATGCTTTTGAAAGACTTGCTTGCCTTCCTCCCCGTTCTCAGCCTCCAATACATCATATCCTTCTTTTTCCAAATACAATTTAAGCAGTTTTCTTATTTTCGAATCATCTTCGATGATCAGGATATTTTGTTCCAACATGCCCACTTCCCTTCACATAGTTCTTTATTATAAAGGAAGTATGTAAAGAAACGTTAAAGTTATTGCTGGAAATGCGGCCGCAGGGGGAGGAATTGCAGCTTGGAAGGGAACATGCTGTGGAGGAGGGTAATGATTGCGGGGCGCAATTTATCGTGTTCTGCTGTCCACGCTACAATAGCAGTACATCAATGATCTGATGAAACTTCATTTTCTGCTGATCCAATTCATTAATTCCGTAACCCTTCAGAAATCCCGGCACTTCTTCATGACGATCCGAGTACTGCGTCAAACTTTTGATCAAATAGTAAATATCATAATATGGATCGGAAACGCCAGCCCCGTCAACATCAATAAACGCATTCAATTCGCCATTATGAATGATGACATTACCCGAACCGTAATCACCATGCGTAAACACCAGTTCATTATCCAGAGGACGATTTATTTCAAGGAAATCCATGAGCTGTTCAAGCGTTTCATCAGGGAAGGCGCGATTTATCACTTCCGTCACTTGGTCGAAGTGATGCTCAATGTTGTTTTTCACCATACTTATTAGGTTTTCGGGGAGAAAAGCCTTGAAAGGGCATTGGTCAATACCGACACGATGAATCTTCCTCAGTCCCTCTCCCAGCACAAAACCCAAGCTTTTCTCACCGTCCAGATGCTGATACTCGGACCCCACGCAGCCTTCAATATAGGACATGACCAGATATTCTTTGTCATGTTCCTTATAATAACGAATGACTTCAGGCACAGGAAGCTTGCCTTTCATCCAATTCAACCGCTCGGCTTCCTCATACAGGCTGCCTGCATACTCCGTTTTTTTTATTTTCATAACATACTTTTCAGCAGTATTCACTTCAAGAATATAGACGGACTGATAATGCCGTCCGTGATGAATTGGCACAATAGCTGTAATCTTCTCACTGAAATCCAGCATGCTGCTTGGAAAAGGTAGCGATATAGGCTTCATTATGAGGCCTCCTTATCTAATAAGTCGATGCAGAACCAAAAATAGAAAAAAGGAAAAGCTTACACACATTAAAAAAGTGTTCACATTGAAATATTGATTGTTGATATGAATCGATAACCCCTCCGTAATGGAGTTGATATATTGCCAATCCGTCTCACCATGTTGTCGTTCATATACTTCGGCCAAGTAATCCTTATACTTGTGGAATTGTTGTACTTGATAATAAGTGCCCGCAGCAATATGAATGACGACAAGCACCATACCAGACAAAATAAATTTCCCGGATAACTTCTTATGCTTAAAAACCTTGAACCATTGCACAATCAAAATAATAAATAAAATAATAATAGGCGCGAACAACAGAATCGCCGGATTCCCGTTGCCTGAGCTTCGTCCAGGGGTTGTTGTCATGGCGTTGCCAAACAAGAAAACAAGCAAAAACACCGAAACATTAACGACAAGAAACACGATCGATTTCACTGACTTCGCCTCCTCACACCAACACTTCATACTTCACAAATTATACCATTCCCCCTCCAGATCCGCTAATGAAAATCGCGAACGATCCACTTCCCGCTGCTCTCAACACGCGATGTGGCACTTCATCACAGTTGCCGAGCATGCGAGTTCCTCTCAGCGCGCGGTGTGGCACTTCATCACAGTTGTCGAGCATGCGAGTTACTCTCAACACGCGGTGTGGCACTGTATAACAGTGGCCGACCACATGCCATTGCGCGCTTCTATGCTACCGGTGTGCCATTCGCCACTATTTCATCCGGTGCTAGCAGAACCACATCACCTTCCCCAGGAATACCCCCAAGCACCAGCACCTCCGATTTAAAACCTGCGATTCGTCTGACGGGAAAATTCACAATGGCGACCACTTGGCGCCCAACAAGCTGATCCGGCTCATATCTTTGGGTAAGCTGTGCAGAAGATTGTTTAACCCCCAGCTCACCAAAATCAATCCTCAATTTAATTGCAGGTTTTTTCGCTTCCGGAAACGATTCTGCGTGCGTAATCGTGCCTATACGGATATCCAGCTTCAAGAAATCTTCAATGTCTGCCACTTTGGGCACCCCCTAATTTTTTAAGATGAATAAATGACAGATTGCCCGAAAGCAACAAGCCTGTCACAACGAATATAGTCGCAGCAAAATCAAATCGTGTAATCGGTTCATGCAACAATACAGCCGCCAAAATATACCCGAAAATCGGGGTCATAAATAACCAGTTGTTCGCTTTTACCGCATCCTCTTTGAGCAGGTAGAACCAGAGCAGCATGGTGCCAATTGAGATGACGAATACGAGCCAAATTAACGAACCCCAGAAGTTGTAATCCATGGTTAAGAAAAACGTCTCTTTTTCGAGGAAGAAAGTAAGCGGCAAAGAAATTACACCGCCAATAATAAGCTGCCATGTATTAATAACTGCACCCGGAAGATCCAAATTCACCTTTTTAAAATAAACACTCCCGACCGCCATTGCTACCATTCCGATACCCAGAACAACCAGCCCAACTATTTGTGCCTCACTGCCAGCGAGGGATGGCCATGCAGCAATGAGCAGACCAAGTGCCGCAACAATCATACCGATCCATTCTTTCGAAGAAACTTGCCGCTTTAACCATATGGAGGACAAGACCGCTACCAGAAAAGGATTTGTGGCCACAAACAAATTAAACAGCCCCGCTGATACATACTTCAACGCCCAAAATGTCGCGCCCAGATATATGGTTGTATTCAACAACCCTAATACAAAGAGCGGTCCCCATTCTTTCTTCGTTGGCCGGCGATACTTGTTGCTAACTAAATAGACAAAAAGGTAAAGCAACGCGCCAGCGATCAGAAAGCGGGTGGTCGCCAATGCCATTGGCGTTGTTGCGTACAGACCGAATTTTGTCGCGATCGCCGCAGACGACCATAATAGTGTAAATAATAAGCCCAACAGTGTTTTCATTATTGTCTCCTTGAATTTTGCCCCAGAATCTAAAAAAAAATATCCCGGCCGCGGGCGGTAGCCAGGTTGATATCACTATTTTATAACGAAGGAGAACAACGAATTTGACTGAAAATCAGATTATTTTAGCCAGATGTTGTCTGCGGTACTCGCTCGGAGTAATTCCCTCATGTTTTTGGAACAAACGGGTTAAAGTCGACTGATGCTCCAAGCCGACTTGAATCGCAATATGCAAAATCGGCAGCTGTGTATTGCGCAGCAATTGTTTCGCATGATTCAATCGCACTTCCTGAATATAGGCGGACGGTGTTTTTCCTGTTTCCTTAAGAAACCAGGTGGAATAATAGGAGCGATGGTAATGTTCCAGCGCGGCGAGCTGCTGCACTGCAATAGGCATGTGGTAATTTTCGTGGATATATCGGATCGAATCAGGCTGCTGCTGCTGGAACAAATGATGCGCAATGTAAGGAAAAAGCCCCCGCAAGGCGGAGTTGTCCAATGACGACTGCTCCATTTCATTCAAGATCAGATAACGAATGCCTTTCCATTGGTTGTTCAATGAATAAGAAACTCCCCTGCTTGGCAGTTCGCTTGAGGAAACCATGAAATGGGGAATATCAACAACGAGAAATTCGTTGCGCGCAGCCGAATGGAACGAATGTTCACACCCCGAAGGAACAAAAAACAAGCGCTGATGATCTATTAGCAGCTCCTGAGCGCCAGCCTTGATCGCAAGCTCCCCCTGAAGCGGAATAATAATTTGTGCATGAATATGAGAATGCGTAACTTGAGACGATGTATATGTTCGCCGTTCGGCGATGATTTCTTTGCATGATTCCATATTGTTGTTCTCCCTTTTGGTATTCGAAATTATAATACCAAAATATATGCTTTGTATAAACTGGAAACATCATCCCAACTGCTGGCCTGATAGCGTCATTTTAAAATAACTAACACATTTAAAAACGCTCTTTCATCAATTGTGCGATCGTTCGCTCGTTCTCATGGGGGGATTTCTCCAGTTGATCAATGACCCTCTCCCGTCGTTCGGCGGTATCATCCTGGCTTAACTTCCATTGGCCTTCGATGCTGTTAATATGCAATTTAAAGCCGACAATGCCGTGAATAAGCCTGTCCACAAATGGCTTGTTCGATTCATCAATACGATAGGAACTGTCCGGTTGTTCATATTGATTGACCGTACGTTTCAGAATGGCAAGCAGTCCCTCCTGGTCTTCAATCAATTCGATTGAGCCATGCACATGAACCGCCGTATAATTCCAGGTTGGTGCCGATGCTTTCGTTTCGTACCAGGAAGCGGATATATAACAATGCGGGCCGTGGAATACCGCCAATACTTCCTGCCCTTCAATGTCTTGCCACTGTGTATTGACCCTCGCAAAATGCCCGTACAAGCAATTGTTCGCCCGATCGAGCAAAAGTGGCAGATGAGATGCTACCGGCCTGTTATTATCGCTGGAAAATAATAAGCCAAAACTGTTGCGCTCAATAAAATCAAATAAGGATGCCTCATCCTCTACCTTGTAATGCTGCGGTACATACATGAATTAACAACCTCGCTTTCCGGATCAAGCAGCTTCGCTACCTATAGCGAGCCGTTCTCTCTTTAAATAAATGACTGGATTTGCGACAAATGATGCTTGTTATGCCAGACGAACCGGTGAAGCGCAATATCCAGCGATACGCTTCCCAGTGCTTCGGTTGTTAGTTTGCGGGCGAAATCCCCAGGCGTGAGCCCCTTCAGCAAAATAACAAATCGCCCATGCAGCGCCTCAAGAAGTGTGAGCGAGTTTTCAACCGGAATTTCACTGTAATCTTCCAGGTCTGCCCATAAATCCTCGCGGTAGGAGCTCGCAATTGGTTCGTCTTCTGTTAGTGCCCGTTTGAAACGTAGATACGCGTTCATATCATTATCAGCCATATGATGGATGATCTGCCTGACCGTCCATCCTTGCTCCCGATACGGGGTATCAAGCCGCTCCGGGCCGAGAAGCTGCACCGCATTTTGCAACGCCTCTGAAATTGGTGGAATTTGATGAATCAAGTCGCATCGTTCTGTAATGGAATAAGTGAGTGCAGATTCAAATGGGCCAATGGGAAAGCGAATGCGATCCAACTCCGATCATCTCCTTTCGATACCATCGTAATCAGCTGTTTGTTAGTCCACATATAGTGATTGTCCATACAATGATTCCAAACAGGGCGCCGCTCCACACGAGCTCTGTCGTATAAGGCTCATCTTTCACTATTTTCTTGATGGCTCGAAGCAGTGCCATAATGAAGAAGAAACCTAAAAACGGAAGAACATAAACACCAAGAAAGATAAAGAAAATTACAAACACACCCCATCATTTAAAATATAACAATCCACCTTGCATTCATATTTTACCTGCCCGTTACTAGCGGCACAACCGTTCTATATAAGTTGAACGAATGAACCGCATGGTTAGAACTTGACACAAAGACAATCGATGATCGACAATGGCGATTTCATGATTTCCTCCATAATCTGCTGAACCTTGTTGCGAATGTCGGCGACGGAATGATAAAACATATTGCTAATCACATCAGACTTCAGCCGTTTCCATCACTCTTCAGCAAGGTTAAGATTTGGGCGAAAAGGGTGCAGGAAAACGAGTAAGAACCAGCATCACCTCGAAGGGTATTTTTATTCTTGCGATTCTATACGAAAAATCATATAGAATTGGTCATTCGGCGATGTTTTCAACGATTCTATATGAAAAATCATATAGAATCGACCATCCCGGCGAGTATTTCAACCATTCTATACGAAAAATCATATAGAATCGATCATCCCGGCGAGTATTTCAACCATTCTATACGAAAAATCATATAGAATCGACCATCCCGGCGAGTATTTCAACCATTCTATATGAAATATCATATAGAATCGACCATCCCGGCGAGTATTTCAACCATTCTATATGAAATATCATATAGAATCGATCATCCCGGCGAGTATTTCAACCATTCTATACGAAAAATCATATAGAATCGACCATCCCGGCGAGTATTTCAACCATTCTATACGAAAAATCATATAGAATCGACCATCCCGGCGAGTATTTCAACGATTCTATATGAAAAATCATATAGATTCACAGGCATGCAGTGTGACGAAGCTCGCTCAAGGGGCACAAAATTTTTCCTGTCGCATAGCCTAGGGTGGCCAACAGCCAACAGTTTGGCGCCTCGATGTTTACCTGTGGTTTGAATGGCTTGGTAATCGCTGATCATGAAATTGTCTTCGAATAACAAAGGTGGGGAGTTATGGTGTGTTCCCGATATGATTCAAATAGTACTGAATGCCGGCTCGATCGACATCAGAAAAACCGAGCGGATCTCGTTCCAGTAAAGCGCGCAAATCGCGGACATTGATCCATCTTACATTTGTCGTTTGGTCGCCTGACACCAGTAGTTCACCAACTGCTTTGCATCGGAAATAATAGCCGACAGAGTCAACCGGACCTGTGATCGTCTGATAAGCAGCAAACGGTCTGACACATTCAACCGTAAAGTAGTTCCCCTCCGTTACCACTTTTAATTGCTCGCCTTCTACTTCGAACACTTCCAATCCCGTTTCCTCCCTAACCTCTCTTCGCAGCGCTGCCAAGAGTGATTCAAACGGTTCAACTTGTCCGCCGGGCAGCTCAATTGTAATCGGTTGATTCGGCTTCGTCCTGTTCTGAACAACAATTTCGATTTCTCCTTCTACTTGTCTTTCAACAATTGCACGTGCATTAACATAAAACATCACCATCAATCCTTTCTGACTGAAGCGACTTGTCAAGCCGCTTCACCGTTAGCCGCGCCTGAATACCGCGTTCAGTTATCATTTTTACATCGTGGGCATGAAATAGTATACAATCTCATTATAAATGATATAGTAAATATTTGGAATTGTGAACGGGAAGCGCTCGCCCTCGCTATCTTGTCTAATTACCCAATTTCATGGATAATATCCTAAGAGGGAATACCTTCCTACTAAGGCCATAAAGGAGTGATGCTGTGTGAATACGTACAACAACACAAACGAACCTGTGAGAGGTCTTGGTTCCCAAGCCTAACGGCTTTGTTCCCCTTGGGGCAAAGCGCCTCTCATCAGGCAATGGGAGGATAACAAGCACATGAACTCTTCAAATAACATGGCGCAAGGGCAAATCAAACTCACGCCAATCGATCACAACAATTGGTATGCCTGCACTCAGCTTGAAGTTATCGAGGAGCAGCGCAGCGTCTTTCCGGTTCCTGTCGTCTATTGGCTTGCAGAATCGGCTTATTGCGGATTTACCCCGCTGGCTATCTACAACGGTGAGCAGTTGGTTGGATTGACTGTATATGCGGTAGATCCCGATGACGGGAACTACTGGATCATGGCCTATATGATTGACCGCAGCCATCAGCGCAAAGGTTTGGGGAGGCTGGGCATGCAAGAGCTCATCCGCCATCTGGCAGACCAACATGGCTGTGACCAGATTATACTTGGGCACAGGCCAGACAACGTGCAGGCCGCCCGTTTATATGCTTCATTAGGCTTTGAGGAAATAGACCGCAGCGGACATGAAATCATCCGGAAGTTAAAACTGTAGAACAATGAAGATTCTTATCCATATACATTAAATAAACAGGCTGCCCGAGTTATTCCGGGGCAGTCTGTTTGCCGTTGCTGTATCCAGTTCACCTTTGCTGTGTCCAGTTCACCCACCCTTTGTGAAAAATAGGTGATGTTCTATCGGACTATTATCTATACATGAATGTGGAAGCAAGCATAGGATAGCTAGCAAAGGAGGAATGATAAAAATGATTAAAAAAATGCAAGTCTCGCAAACCTACCCCCGTCTCACAGTGTATGAGGATGAAGCCTTCAGAGGTTCAAGGAGAATTTTAACCGGCAATCTTGGTATACGCAATACGGATGCCATTGTGGACGGTATTGAAAGCCTGCGCTTCTTCTCAACGAGCAGCAATGCCACACTTGTCCTGTTTACTAGAACAAGATTCAGAGGAAATTTCCGGGTACTCCGGGGGAACCAAAATATCCGTGATTTGGACGATTTCATCGCCGGCAATGATGTGGAGTCGCTTATTTCCACCAATCAGCGTCTGACATTGGCGCAAATTCGCAACATCCGCAACAGCGGCGATTTGCCTTCAGGGTATCGTTTAATATAATTCAACACAAGCAGGGGAACCATGTCATCAGACAAAGGCCCCTGCTTTTTCACTCTTGCAAATAAGACTTCCTGAATGCCACCCGATCAAACGGGTACCACAGAATATGAAACAAGATGTGCACGATAATCGCAGCGATTAGGCCATACTGCCATAACAGGTAGCCGCAAAATATTGCCACCCACAGGTTCCCAATAATTGCCGAGCTTATGAGCATAGGCGATGGTTTGCATCCCTTCTCAATCAAACCTGGCAAGTGCGCAAGACCAAACAAAACTCCGGTAATGACGATTGCGATCCAAAAAGCCGCAGCCAGGGAGGATACTACGAGCGAAATCAGCCACATGACGAAACTGAGCAGCCCCCAGCGAAAAATAATTTCCTCTGTAATGCCCCCTGAAGTTATTCGGGTGGATAATCCAACCGTCTGCCTCAATTTTTCTGAAATGAGCACCGATTCCCGGTCCGTTCGCGAACGAATAAAACCATAGTAGCTCATAAGCCATCCTGCCGTACAGATTACCCCGGCAATCGTTCCCACCCGCACTTGGCGTCCAAAATCAGTCCAATCTGCAGTACCATGACTTAATCCGGCTAGAAAAATGTCAACGATTCCGATCTTTGCTCCGAAATAAATACCGGCTGCGGCGCTTAAGGCCACAATGACAAGCGTTTGTCCGATAAGCAGGAGCATTAACGCCCGTCTGGACAAATTATTATCCGCCCGGTCGTGCAACTCATTGACCGAGTGATGGGTGATAAGCCAGACACCCGGCACACAAATGACGATAAGAATCATCCATAAACAGAAATTAAACATCGATCGCACCCCTGTTTTCGAAAATGAAACCTTCCTCCTCAGACCGACCAACCGGTCTAATTAATACTTAAAAAAAATAACGTGCTGTCATCATTTCTGTGCAGCACGCATACCGCCAAGCAGCAGGCGAACAGCTTCCCGATAAACACCCCTTACCTCGGACTGTTCTTTTCCCTGATCAGCCGTATAATACAATTTGCCGAGACCTTCCAGCATACTGCTGACAATAATAACTCTCTGCTCAACATCGCCGGGGATAAATTCGCCACGTTCCATCCCTTCCTGCACAACGTCCCGGCAAGCTTGCAAATTCATTTCGTTGATCAGAAGAATACGTTCCAGAATCTCCTGTGAAATAACCCGACTACGTGCGAATTCTTCCAATGCCTTGCTCAAGGGGTTTTGAAAATCGTCTGCATATTGATCAGCCAGCAAATATAATTGGTCTTCAATCCCCTTATGGGTCACTCGTATACTTTCCCACTTGCGTTTCCATTGCTGCGCGTCGTCCTCCAGCACGTATAGGAACAGTTCGTCTTTGCTGAGAAAATGGTGATACAAGCTGCCTTTGCTAACCGCAGCCGCTTCACATACTTCATTCATCGTCACAGCACTGTAGCCTTTTCCCATAAAAAGCTGTTTGGCCATCCCGACAATTCGTCGCTTTGTTTCTTCGCCATCTGAACGTCCCTTAACCATCCTCCACCTCCACAAGACCGACCAGTTGGTCCAATTATATCATGTAAGCTATAAATGAGCAAAACCGGATACATAAAATGGTAGCCCCCCTTAGGCCAGTTTGAACCGCTCACAAACAGCGTGAA
>REGQ01000066.1 GCA_004134985.1 Paenibacillaceae bacterium
CTGATTGATTTTATCCATCATACGAAGAAGTTGCCTGAAGGAATGGATGCGTACTTTAGACCGATTTGCAAACAAGGCCACGCTTACCGGTACGATAGTTTTGATCCGAACTATGAAACGATAAAATATACGAGCCCGAAAGAATGTACCACGTGCCCGTTCCAACAGGAACAATGTCAGAAAGTACACAAAATCCGCGTGGCGAAAGATATTCGGCGGTATACGGTTCCTGCACGCGGAAGTGAGTCCTTCAAGGTGCTCTATAAACGGCGCACGGCCGTCGAACGTGTCTTTGCTTACTTGAAGCTTTATTTTGGTATGGGTTCTACACGTTGGCGTCAAACACGCGCACGAGTCGATTTTGATTTAAGTTGCCTTGCCTACAACCTGAGCAAGCTGACGCTTGACCGTCTCAACAAGGAATTGGAATCGAGCAAAAAGAAGAAACTCGCCTAATTTTTTTAAAAAAATGAGCTTTAAAATTGGGTAGGTATGAGGTTAAATGGTTTGAATTATGAAATTGACTCAAAAATACAACAATTTCTAAGATAAATGACTTTTACAGGTGAAATGTTGTAGTTCATACAACAATTCTTAAAATAATTTACTTTTACAGTTGAAATATTGTAATTCATAAAATAATTTTACTATTTTCGCGGCCATTCTTTTGATTATTGTGGTTGGCTGCCAACATATATCACTCCACCGCGCTGTGAGTTGCCCTCGGTAAAATCCAAAATTTGTTCCCTTCTTTGTCCCCTTGAGAATTCAATCATTCAACTTACATAGCTTAAAAACGGCTGCAGCGTATTCCTCTTCGCTGCAGCCGTTTCGCTTTTTATTCATCGGTTAGCGAGCTCTATTGCGATGCTCCCATAATATAGCCATATGCCCAATGGTTTGCGGAGACATCTTTAAAGCTGTGCAAATCCTTGTTGTCATCAATCTCTTGTGTTCTCCCAAGCAGCCTGGAGAGGACAGCGACGATCTGGGCTCTGGTCAACTCCTCGTCAGGTCTAAAGGTATTGTCGCCAAAACCGATCATTAGCCCTTGGGCAGCCAATTGACGTATTTCTTGTTCCGCCCAGTGGCCCTTGGCATCTTCAAATGCTAGCGATGCGGGATTCGGCGTCTCTGGCAAGAAGGAAGCGATCATCTTGGCGAATTCCGATCTTGTCATCGGCTTGGCGGGAGCGAATCGTCCTGCCCCGACCCCGGACACGATCCCTTTGTCTGTAAAATACAAGATAGCGTTCAACGAGTAGGCATCCGGTTTAATATCCACGTAAGGATTACGCGCCTTGCTTGCGTTATGCTTGTCATTGTTCGCAACAAGATTAAAGAGCATCGTCAACGCCTCTTCTCTGGTCACCGCCCGGTCCGGTCTGAAGGTCTGATCAGGATAACCGCTCACAAAAGCGGCATGACTTCTCTTGTTCAGACCTACTCCGGTTGGAGAGATAAGAAGCTCCTCATCCTTGAACCCAGGAAACTTCGGCTCCGATGCCGGCTCCGGTTCTTGTTCCGGTGTTTCCGTCGGGTCCGTTGCCGGATCTTTCGACGAATCCGGCTCCTTGGATGGCGATGGACCTTGAGACGGGTTGGGCCACGGAGATGGGCCTGGTCCGGGATTTGTATAAGCTTCCCGCACAGGACCTGACGAAATCGCTGAGACAACCGCGCCTTCTAGCGCAGCCGTGCGAGGCGTAATTTCAACCAGCAAATACTTGCCAATCATCGTGGAGACTGGCGTGATGCTGAGCCCCGTGGCAGCTGGTATCATCGTTTTGCCGTTTAAACTGCTGTCATCGACGGTAAACCATTGTACAGTTGTTCCCTGTTCAGCCTCATCTTTAGCATGATAATAGTCATAGTCCGCGGTCACCGTTCTGTTGACACGGATATCCGCTGCCGCTGTCACGATACGTACGTTCTTGGCATGAGGTATATCTTCCTCCGGAGCAGCCGCGACAAATACCGGAGCGCTTTCGGCAAACGCGCCTCGCGTACCCATGATATCGATCGGTATGACCGATACTCTGATTTCGGAACCGAGATCAGCAGCGGATGCCACATACGTTTTTCCCGTTGCGCCCGCAATCGGAACGCCGCTTCTGCGCCATACATATTCGAAATCGTCAACACTTGCAGCATGATCGCCTTCTATGAAGACAACATTTGCGGTTAATGCGCCGCCAACCAGGCCTGCCCCGTCTACAGTAACGCTGGTAATTTGCGGCGGGACGACGCTATCTCCGCTCACGGTAATCGTAACGGTGCCCGTGACATCGCCAGTGACAGTGCTCATTGCTTTCAGCAGCGCAGTGCCTGAATTTACACCGATCACCCTAACTTGCAAGCCACTCGGCACAATAGATACTACTCTTCCGTTTCCATTGGCCGGCTGCTGGTTGTCAACGATCCACTTTACATAATCGCCTGTCGTATACAGGGAGGCCAAGCCTTCCACCCGAGCATTCAACGTCGTTTCGGCGCCCACATCAACAGCCGTGTTCCCTGTAATGACCATCCTTGGTTCTGGCGCATCCAGTCTAATCTTGTCAATCGCCAGATCGTATTTGGCAGATGAGGTGTTCTTGCCCGTCACCTCGAATTTGAACGTATATTGGCCAGCCTCATCGAAGTTATAGCTCCCATATCCATGCTCCTGGAAGGAGACAGCGCTTCCGTACTGATCGAAAGGCTCCCCGACCGGATTACCATTGATAGACAGCTGCGCGATGCCTCTTTCCAGATGAATCTTGTGCAAGCCAGTCACCTGATAAGTGCCCGGGTGCTGAATGCTCAGCGTCACAGCGATGCTGTCGCCAATACCTGCCATTTTGCCAGCTACCCAATTCCCGCCGCTCGCACCGGCATCCGCAACGATTTCATACGTGGTGCCGCTTGATGCTTCAATCAGGCTGGCGTTCTCAGCCTCATAGCTTCGTCCAGGCTCTGTCAATACCGGCGTCAGAACAAACCGGTCCGTATTGATGGTTTTGTTAGCACCACCCTGGAACTCGAACTTGAACGTTTTCTCTCCGGGCGTATCAAAGGTTACCGTCCCCAGATCATAAAATTTGATTTTTTCCGCTTCACTCTGATTCCACACTGCCCCTGCTTTCTCACCCTCAATATACCACTGCCCGCTGCCTCTGGACGAGGAAACTTTGGAGGCCACCTGCACGTTGTACACAGCCGCTTTGGCTACGTTGACAGTGAATTCAATATAGCTTCCGGCAGCATTAGTGTTGGAAGTAAAGTTCATGCCATGCGGCGAACTATTTGGTGTTGTACCTCCGGCAACCTTCGCTTGCGTCCCGTCGTCTACTTTCGTTTTCCCCTGGTCAAACAAATCAGCGGCTACATAAGTAGCTTGCGATGGAAGCGAAGGGATGAATACATCGTCTGTCGATTCGAATTCATCAATGACAAGGGTGCCGCTTCCGCTCGTTGTAAAGTCGATCGTTGCATTCATCGCTGCATTTTCATTTTTGCCATAAAGGATGACTTTCCCTTGGCTATTCGCCTTGCCGGTTCCGTCAAGCAAGAGCTTGCCTCCATCAGCGCTCAGGCTTATGCTGTCAACGTTCTCATCGGCATACAGAATCTGATAGTCCTCGCCCAGATACTCCTGAATCCAGTAGGCTTTGCCTTTGCTCGTATTTTCGTCCAGATCGATCTGGAAATTAGCCAATTGCTGTCCTGTCAACAACCCTTCAAAGCGATAGGTGACGATACCTGTGTCGTCCAAGGTAATGTCCTCGATTAAATAGGTTTTGGCAGGATCGAGCCATCTAAGATTCACATCAACCGAGGAAGAACCCGACTTGCCTCCCCCCGTGGCAATCATAAGCGCTTGATCCTTATTTTCAGAGACATGCATCAGGACGTATGGTCCTGCGTTCTGATTCCAATTATCCGCAACACTGCTGTCCCAGCCTGCTCCGGCATACACAGGCCGTATTATCGTATCGGTCAAAGCCTGGATCCGCTCCGACTTTCTCCAGCCATTGAACTTGGCCGCAAGCTCGATATTGTTCTGACTCCAAGTGTCCGGTGCGTGTCCATGCTTAACGTTCCGGGAGAACATGTATTTATAGAAATGCATCATATTGTTCGTATTCATATTGCCAGTGTTGAAGTATACCGAATTGAGCGGCAGATGGCCAAAATTGCCCGCGAACAGATGGATATCCAAACTTTCGCCGTATTCCGTCGAAGAGGTCGTCCAGCCGTTGTTAATGACATGAAGCAACTCGTTGGATCGGTCGCCCTGCGATGGCCAGATGTCCACTTCCGTCGTATATTTGACCTTGTATTCCGGATTGTCCTCAACAATTTCGTTCATTAAATCTTTGGAAAGCACATTTTTGCGATAAACATTATCGGTCGGATGCGAATATTCGGTCACGGTATCATTGAGCCAAAATTGTGTCAGATCGATCATATGGTGCACCAGATGATAGTTGTCGATCATATATTGAATTTTGTCTTTTTTGGCTGCAATAATGGCGGGATCCGCCAGGTCGTTGCCCCGGTTGTGATAGCCTCCCGACAGCGAATACCAAAGTCCGAACAAGAAGCCCTCTTCCTTATAATAATTCGCCAGCCTATTCATGTCGTCCGTATATGACGGCAGCGGCTCTACCCCGTCTCTTGATGTACCATCGCTATTAGAATTGTTCCAGCCATCATCGAACATAATCATATCGAAACCAGCCTGTTTGGTGATCGGCACTGCCGTGGATCTGTAAAATGCCTCGTTTCGTTTGTTGTTGCCCCATTCCCAATCATTCGTATTGAGAATGGTTGACGTATGATTGTATTTGAATCTTGTCCGTAGATGCTCTTCAACAGCCATCTTGGCGTCTACGATATCCCCTATGAATGCCGTCATATTAACGGCGATGTATTCAAACTGCTCTCCGGGGAACAGAACAAGCTGCAGTGCCTCTGGATTGGTGGAAACAGTGACTTTATTGCCCTTGAATGCACTGATTCCCGCAAATGCGCGCGCCATATACGTTTGTCCTGCATCAGGGGTCCCTGGTTCTCTCCTGTACACCTGTGTCTTGGAATTTACTTCCGGACCGATGTAGAATCCATCTCCGGAGTCGTACAAATTAATGATGACCTTGATATCCTCACTCGCTTTTTTACAATCGGATTGATTGACACCGCCAGTTGTACTGTACCATTTCGTAATACAGGCGTAGTGCAGGTTTCTGGGCTCATCCGGCAAATCCAGACTGAGGACGTCCGATGAGGTGATTTGCAGCCGGTTGTCCTCGCTGTTGTTGCGAATGTAAGCCTGATATTTCAATCCTGCATTCTCATCATAGATCTCAAAGGAAAGGGTGATCGTAATGCCGTCTTTCGTAACGGGAATCTCCAATCTCTTGCCAATGATTGAGCTGATTCCTTTCTCTGTTGTCATGGAAAGATCCTGTACGGTTGGCGAGCCGAGCGAATAGCCGCTGTCATTCGCATTGAGCGTTTGTACGGCCCCGATGGCTTCCTTGCCCGTCTGCCCTTCCTCCAGAAGACGGTAGGAATACGCAAACAGCGTCGATTGATTGCTTCCTTCTCCTTGCGGCAGATACTCCCTCCCTGCCTGCTTGTTAAAGAAACTGTTCATTCTAATACTGCCCTCATCTGTAAATTCAATTTCTGTTCGGATGACATCGTTCTCAAGCGTCCATTTATTGCCCGATTCGGCGCTGAAGACATCTGCGGCAGCGGCATTCATCCCGGGTAGACACAACCCGGCAATGAGCAAACAGATCATCATTCTTTTCATTAAAAACTTCCTGATCAATATGACCCCTCCTATTCAATTGTTAAATCTGAATACGCTTACAAATTGTGGGTGAAAGCGATGACTGCTTACTTGAATGTTCGATAACCTTGTATCTGGTTTCATTGTCCAACCTCCTCCATCCCTCGTAAAGCGTGTTTTTCCCGCCCACTAGAAATTATCATTTTACTAACGGTATGAATACGCCTATTACTTGAGATAAACTATCCTCAAGCTGTCATCTTCATTCAATGTCAATAATTGATATGAACCGGGGCATGGAAGGATAGTAAAAAGCGGCTATGACAGGATCGAGCGGCCGAAAGCTATCCTAAATCGTTGTTATATAAATTTAGCAGATTATAGATAGTTTATCTCAAGCGTTCACCGTATTTATTTCAATGCCTGGGTGGTAATCTTTTTATTAGCGTCACCTTGAAAGTGCTTACAATTCATTTCAACGATTAATGGGGAGGAATAACAATGAGCAAGAAAACAATGGGCAAGCTGCTCGGAACCGGTGTTGTGTTGGCAGTACTGGCGTCAACGGTATTAGGTTGCGGAGGAAATAACAATACTCCGGCGGCCGCAAATCCGCCTGCACCGAATACAGAGCAAACCAACAAAGCTGAGGATCACAATGATCCCGTCAGCCTCCGGTTCTCATGGTGGGGTTCGGATGGCCGCCATCAAGCGACACTGGCTGCTATCGATGCGTATACAGCACAGAATCCACATGTAACTATTGAAGGCGAATATCAAGGCTATGACGGCTACCAGCAAAAAATCATGACGCAAATCGCAGGCAATTCAGCGCCAGACATTATGCAGCTGGACTATCCATGGCTGCCTGACTTGACCGCACAGGGCGATGTGTTTGTAGACTTGAACAATGAGTCGGAGGTTGACCGCGCGCAGTTCCCGGATAAGGTGCTTGAGGAGTACACAACAATTAATGGCAGCCTCGTGGCGCTGCCGATGGGTACCAATGGATTTGGCACAATGATCAACAAGGCGTTCTTTGACAAATTCGGTCTGTCCACCGACAAGCAGTGGACATGGCAGGAGATGATTAAGGAAGGCGGAAGAATCAATAGTGAAAATAAGACCAGCCACCTCTTTGCAATTGAACCGGGAACGACAACCGGCGGAATGGGAGAATTTATTCTTGGCGACTACCTTTACTCCAAAAACGGTGAATATTGGGTGTCTGACGCTCCTGCCATAACAGCCTCCAAGGAGGACATGACAGAAGCAATGACTATGATGAAGGAGCTGTTCGCCAGTGGAGCAGCTCAGCCGCTGGGCGATGCCGCGTTATTCAACAGCAAGATGGAGCAGAACCCGAAATGGGTCAATGCAGAGATCGGCATGACCCTGGACTGGTCTTCGACGGTATCGAAGTATAAGGCTGCTGCCGGTGAGGACAAATTTGCGGTTGGCATGCCTATCTTCACTGAGAATGGAAATTCGACCGCGGTGAAATTCAAGCCTTCAATGATTTTATCTGTTAATAAGAAATCTCCAAATGCTGCAGAGGCGGTAAAATTCATTAACTGGCTGCTCAATAGCGAGGAAGCTGCGCTGATTCTGTTGGATACCCGCTCAATACCAACTTCCGAGTCTGCAATGAAGGCACTGGTTGCTGCAGACGTTATTGATCCGGATGTGGCGGCAATGGTGAACAATGCGCTGAAAAATCCGACTGCTCCGCCGCCAATTGTACAGAACAAACCGGAAATCGGGGACATCATTCGGGATATTTGTGAAAAAGTCGTCTACGGCAGCCTCACACCGGAAAAAGGGACAGAACAGCTGTTCAAGCGTATCGAAGACAAATTTAAAGAGCTGCAATAGAATTCTACTGAAAAGCAAGGTGAGATTGTGAATATAAAGGTTAGAAAACGGAGTAAACAATATGTGGGCCTGCTCTATATTTTACCATGGCTAGTCGGCTTTCTTGTGTTTCAGTTGTATCCGTTCGGAGCATCCTTTGTCTATTCATTCACTGATTACAGCATTACGAATGTGCCTAGTTTCAAAGGAATTGACAACTATATCAAGATGTTCACCAACGACAGCAACTTCTATCAGTCGCTGGTCATCACACTGGTCTACGTGTTCTTCTCGGTGCCCATGAAGCTTGTGTTCGCACTTTTAGTCGCTATTGTTCTGAATGTCAATATACGCGGGGTGAATACGTATCGCACGCTTTTCTACCTGCCGTCTATTCTTGGCGGAAGTGTCGCTGTATCGATTTTATGGCGCTTCCTGTTCATGAAGGAGGGGTTTGTCAACGGTCTGCTCGGAAAGCTGCATATCCCGCCTGTAGACTGGCTGGGCAGCCCGAATGTAGCACTGTTCACGCTGAGCATGCTTGCCGTGTGGCAATTCGGCTCCTCGATGGTGCTGTTTCTGGCCGGTCTGAAGCAAATTCCCCAGGAGCTGTATGAAGCCGGACGCGTAGACGGGGCATCGAAGCCCCGCATGTTTTTCATGATTACCATTCCGCTGCTGACGCCGATCATATTTTTCAACGTCATTATGCAGCTGGTCAATGCATTTCAGGATTTCACGAGTGCGTTTGTCATCACCAACGGCGGCCCGATGAACTCTACTTACTTGTTCGCGCTCAAGCTGTACGATGAAGGCTTTAAGTTTTTTAATATGGGCTATGCTTCCGCGCTTTCGTGGATACTGTTCCTAGTGATCCTCATCTGCACGCTAATTATTTTCAAGTCATCAAAATATTGGACACATTACGAGGATGGAGGGGATTATAAATGACAAACGGCAGCCTTCGCATCCGCAATCTGGGCAGCCACCTCTTCCTGGCCGTCTTCGCGCTTGTTATGGTTTATCCGCTCATTTGGCTGTTTTTCGCCTCCTTTAAGGAAAATAATGAAATATTCGGCTCGCTCAGCTTATTTCCCAAGGAAATCGTATGGGATTCGTACCCCAAGGGCTGGCAGGGCAGCGGACAATTCACCTTCGGCGTATTTCTGTTCAACACATTTAAAATGGTCATACCGGTCGTATTGTTTACGCTCGTATCCAGCGTTCTGGTTGCCTACGGGTTTGCACGCTTTCGTTTTCCGTTGAAAAATCTGCTGTTCGCGATTATGATTTCAACACTCATGCTGCCCAATGCCGTTATCATCATCCCGCGCTACATTTTGTTTAATGAACTCGGCTGGCTGAACAGTTACTTGCCTTTTACCATTCCGGCGCTGTTTGCCTGCTATCCTTTTTTTATCTTTATGCTGATTCAATTTTTCAGGGGATTGCCTCGAGAGCTGGATGAGTCGGCGACGATTGACGGGTGCAACTCCTTTGTCATCCTCACCAGAATTTTGCTGCCTTTGTGCAAGCCGGCCTTGTTCTCGGCAGCGATCTTTCAGTTTATCTGGACCTGGAATGATTTCTTCAACTCGCTCATTTATATTAACAGCGTTAAGAAATATACGCTGGCGTTAGGTCTTAGAATGTCGCTGGATATTAGCTCGGCTGCAAAGTGGAATGAGGTTATGGCAATGTCAATCGTGGCCATCATACCTTGCGTACTCATTTTCTTCTTTGCACAAAAGTATTTTGTAGAAGGAATTGCGACTACAGGCTTAAAGGGTTAAGCTCTTTGAAGTTAGCCCGCAGAAAGAGGCTGCCAATTACAGCAGCCTCTTTTCTTGCTTTCTTGCTTGATAATTCTGGCTCAAAACCAAAATCAGTGCTTGACGGCTGACGGGAAAGGCAGCGAAGGGTTGCAGGGATGTTGGCAAAACGAAGTGGTCGCTTTTTAAAGCCGGATTTCAACCTTTTAAAAATTAGCATAAGAAATCCGGCTTTGAATGGCGATTGAAAACACCCTGCGAACCCGCAGCAGCACATCCGAGTCTCGTCAAGCACTGATTTTTAGGTAGAGCCATAATTCTTATGTTGAATCAAATCGAGGAAAGCATCCGCTCGTATTCGCCCCCGCATAACAGTACAATTCCAATGCCATGCGTATCGTTCAGCACCCAGTTCAGCTCATCCTTGTAATAATCGGAGGAGAAGGAATATCCCGAGCCTCTGCAAACGCCGTAGACATTGCCCGCTTGGTCAATCGAAAACTTGGTCAATCCTTCCCACGCCTTGCGAGCCGCATCAGCATAAGCATCTGGATTCTGAAGCCAACCCAAGCGTACACCCCGGCAGAAGGCATAGGCGAACATCGCCGTGCAAGACGTCTCCTCATAAGAAGAAGCGTCCGTAAGCACTTGATGCCACAGTCCATGCGCCCCCTGAAGCGCCAAATACCCTGAAGCCAAATCATTAAATAAGCGGATGAGTTCGCCCCGCTCGACCGACGCTTCCGGCATTACAGCCAGCAGCTCGGATAAGGAGAACAATACCCACCCATTGCCCCGCCCCCATGGAATATGAGTAGGCGTGTTGTACTTGAAATCATACACATGCGATACGATTCTTCTTTCCGGCATGTACAGATATTTCTTAAAGAGCAAAAACTGGCTGGCTGCTTCCTTGATTGCGGCTTCGTTCCCGGTTTGCTTGTAATATCGGGTCAGAAACGGAGTGCTCATATAAAGATCATCCGCCCACAGCGTGTTCTCCTGATATTCTCCTGCTCTAAGCCGATAGAAAACGCCATCCTCCTTGCGTTCCTGCTTGTTCATAATGTAGTCCGCAATGATGTGGGCGATGGTGAGATACTTCTCATCCCGCGTCTCCTCGAAGGCCTCCAGCATAGCGGAGCCGAAGGAACCGCAATCATCCAGCATATTAAGCTCCACAAGCTGATGATTAATTGCTGGAGCCCCATACTGCTCCCGGTCCCACAATGAATATGGATAGAGGTTCGTACATTCGGATATATGTCCAGTCACATAGTCAAGCAAGTCCTCGCGCTTCAGAATGCGCCCCGCCTGCAAAAGCCCGTACAGCGTAACCCCGAGTGGATAATTCCACTTGGCATAGCGCTCGTTCTCAAGGTAAGGTCTGACATAGCCCTCCGCAATGCCTGGAGCGCGCCAGTACAGAGATTCCTTCTTTCCCCCGACAGATCGGTCGAACAGCTGATATAGAGTAGGAGATGGCTCAGTGCCGAGATAGGCGGATTCCCTGTCGCTGAAGGGACCAAGACAAATCCAGTTCTGCTGCACTCCTTTGACCCGCTGAGGAGCCGTCAACCGGCAAGGTCTGCCCTCTGAGGTTACAGATACGGACACAGACCAGTCATTGCTGCCGCAGGTGGATAACAGCAGAATCGAATGATCGCCCGGAGACAATACAACCGAAGCGTCGAAGCTGCCTCCCTCCGCCTCCACAATCAAGGTGTCATTCACCCAGATTTGGATTGGTCCTGGCGCCTCCCCGCTCAGGCTGCATAATGCTTCCCGATGCCCGGGAGAATGGAAGCTGCTCCACCCATAGGCGGATTGGCCAGGGAGCAGACCGAACAACTGCTCAAAGCCGCAGTCTTGTCCGCCATCTCCCGTCAACAGAGGAAACCACGGGGTAGGCAGGCTTTTCTCCAAGCTGCGGGCAGCAGGAAGCGCCTCCTCGGAATACAGGTCTTGCACCGAGCTGGAATACGCCCATCCGCCGCCGCCTGACCGTTCGGCGAATGGGGCAAGCCCATGCACCGGGAACCATTTGTAATTGCTTGATCCGAAGATGCAGCCGAAGCCGGAGGAGGCCTTCACCATCTTGATAAAGAAGATGTTCCACCCTTTGTGCAGTTGCGCCTGCAAAAGCCGCTTGTTCAAAATATTCACATCATCGGTCATGGTGGATTTGTAGAATAGCCCGCCGTTCAAGTAAACTCTCGTCGGTCCGTAACAGCTTAGGGCAAGCTCGATTTCGCAGCTCTGGCCGCTGTGCACGAGCGTGCATGCATACCCGAACTCACCCAATTGGCGCTCAGGGAACTTCTCCATTAAATTAATGTCATAGCGGCCGTCCTCCAATTGCCGGAAGCTCTCTTTGCTTACTGTCCGGAAGATGAAGCCATTTGGCGGCGTGGAGCCGACATATTGATTGGCTATAATTTCAATTGCTTTGCGAACGCTGCTCCCTTGCCTGTCATGCAGGCTTTCTTCTAAAGGAAAATAATTGCTCATCGAAACTGTCCTTTCCTATGGAATACTGCTTATCAAGCCATTCAAGCGTATCAGTAGACAAAGGGCAATGTAAGGAATGCAAACAGATAAAAATAATCATTGATGTATCCGTTTCCAAACGTTGTCGTTTTAAGAATACATTTATATGGTTTAGGATATATTGCGGCGTTTGAAGATGAAATGTTATGGATTTAACGCTTGACCTTTGCAAATTATTTGGGATACTCTGAAAATGTAAACACTTTCTTTTCGTCACGAGGAACAATACTTCGACAGAGATGAATTCGGAGGTCAGCATGTATAAATTACTTATTGCAGATGATGATTACGAAATTCGCAACGGCTTGTGCAAGTATTTCCCCTGGGATTCGATCGGCTTTCATGTAGTTGGCGAAGCGGAAAATGGGCAGGAAGCCTACAACTTCATAAAGAATAACGAAGTCGATGTCATTTTATGCGATATTAGAATGCCAGTGATGTCCGGCATTGACCTCGCTGCAGAGCTGAACGTGAAGTTTTCACATGTGCAAATTATATTTTTCAGTGCTTTCAAAGATTTTGAATATGCCCAGAAAGCGCTGGAAGCCGGTGTAAGACGGTATATTTTGAAATCAACCAACTACAATGAACTGATTCGCGCTTTTACCAATATAAAAGAAGAGCTGGACAACAGCAGTACTCCTGCGCCCGAGCTTAAAGGCGCGTCCGAGTACGCAGGAAGCTTCCCCGAGAAAATAATCGCCACCATCAAAGACTATGTCGGGCAGCATTATAAGGATGTTACTCTGGAGGACCTGTCGCAACAGGTTCACATGAATGCCGATTATTTAAGTAAGTTTTTCAAGAAGCATGCGGGTATCCGATTTTCTGATTATTTAACCTCCGTAAGGATGGATGCTGCGACAGAATTGCTGGAGGATATTCAGTACAAAACCTATGAGGTCAGCGAACGGGTAGGCTATAGCAATTCATTTAATTTTACAAGAGCCTTTAAAAACTATTACGGCATGACCCCGCGCGACTACAGAAACCGCACAGACAGAAACGAGGAACGGCAAGGGTAAAATAAATAAGAGGCTGGAGAATCAGGATGAGAAGATATTTTTTTGCAAAAAATGTACTTCGCTTCATAATACCGCTGCTCATACCGCTCATTATTTTGGGCGGTTTTTCCATTGTAACAACGTTGAGCTATATCCGGACAGAGCTGAATAACAGCAATTATAAAATGCTTGAGCAGACGCGAAGCACGATTGAGCTGATGTTCAATGAACTGGACTCGGTTCACTACACCTTGAATTACAATTCCAGACTTATATTGAGGCTCCGCTCGCTGCTGACCGGTAATGAAGCAAGTTCAAGCGATATTGAAGCCTTTAATCACTTCATGAGCATTATTAACGCGCCGACCAATATCCGGCCTCATATTCACTCCATCTATTTGTATTATGACAACGCAGATGGACATTTTCTCGCATCCAATGAAGGCCGGGTGAGTATAAACAGCTATAATGACGTGTCCTGGTACACCAGCCTGACTGGCCTAAAGCGGCTGAAGCAGGATTTGCATATTGAGCGCCGTACGATGAAACGTTATGCCTTCGACCGCAAGGAAACGGAGCTGGTGACGCTGTACAAACGTTTTGTGCCGCCCGGATTAACCAAGACGGAGGGGTATATGGTATCGAACCTTTGGAAGGAAGAGCTGGAACACGACATGGCATCCCTGCTATACCAGCCGGAACAGCTTGTATTCATCATCGATGGGAATAAGGAGATCCTTGCCACTACGAATGCCAATCATGCAGATCTACAAGGGATCGCCCTGCTCGATTTGTCAAAATCGCAGCGCTACAAGTCAGTTATTACAGGTGAAAGCTATGTCGTGTCCAAACTGGACTCGGATAGCTATGATTTGCAATATATATCCGTTACGCCTAGCCGGCATTTTTATCAACTGTCCACCAATTTGCTTTACCTCACGGTTGCGCTTGTCATTGTTTCGTTGATTCTCGGCCTTTTTTTGACTTATTATATTTCCCGGCGAAATCATCGCAATATGATGCGCGTGCTGCTGACAATTGATAATGCTGAGAAGGGAATGCCCATTCCGCGGCTGCCAGAGAAGGTGACAGATGAATACAGCTTTATTCTGCAAAGCATGATTAAATCGTTTGTGGAACGCAGCTCGTTGAAAATACAGCTGACTGAGAAGAAATATATGCTGCAGATGATGGAATTGATGGCGCTGCAATCGAATATTAATCCTCATTTTATGGCCAATACCCTTCGGACAATCTTCTGGAAGTCAATTGGGCTCACAGGCGGACAGAACGAAGTAAGCCAGATGCTTGACTATCTATCAGAGGTTGTTCATTACGCAATCAGCGCATCGAATAAGAAAGTAACACTGGGAGAGGAATTGCGCAACACAAAGCACTATATCGAGATCATGAAAATTCGCTATAAGGACAAGTTCCATCTGATATGGGATTACGATGAAGAGCTTCTTGATTATCGAATAATCAAGCTGTTATTCCAGCCGCTGCTCGAAAACGCCATCTATCACGGAATCAAGGAGAGCAACCGCTTCGGCTATGTAAAGGTGCGAATCAGACGGCGAGGCAGCAAACTATTGATCGCTATTATCGATACGGGACTTGGCATGAACAGGGAGCGGCTGGTGCAGCTGAGGCAAATGTTCACCGCCGAGAAGGAGACGAAGCATATCGGGCTCTACAACACATACAAAAGACTGCAAATCATGTATGGCGGGCAGCAGCAATTCCGCATCCGCAGCAAAAAAGGATGGGGAACGGTAATTGAAATTATATTGCCTCTAGACGAAGGGATAGAATAACCATTGCCCTTAGTTTGGTTTTACATTTGGTTTAATTAGGGTAAAAACAACACAGACTACCTTTGTAGTTGCGATTACAATAACTGTTTTGCCCTAAGGAGGATACAACCATGACAACCCAAACGAAGACCAAGCAGACGATGCCCCCGCAGCATCAAGATCAACAGCCTGGCATTGAGAAGGAAATGGAGCCGCGGCCGATCGCCAAGGACAACAATTATAAAGGCAGCGGCAAGCTTCTTGGGAAAACCGCCATTATTACCGGCGGTGACAGTGGAATCGGGAGAGCTGCGGCAATTTGCTATGCCAAAGAAGGCGCTGATTTGGCAATTGTCTATCTGAATGAAAATGAAGATGCTGCAGAGACCAAAGCTTTGATTGAAGCGGAAGGCCAAAAGTGCCTTCTGATCAGGGGCGATTTGGGGAATGAATCATTTTGCAAAAAAATCATTGAGCAAACCATCGAAACGTTCGGTCGTTTGGACATTCTGGTGAACAACGCAGCGGAGCAGCATCCCCAATCAAAAATCGAGGACATTACCCAGGAACAATTGGAGAAAACGTTCAGAACCAACATCTTCGCTTTCTTTTATTTGACCAAAGCAGCAATGCCTCATCTGAAGAAAGGGGCTTGTATTATCAACACTTCTTCCATTACTGCTTACCGCGGCAGCCCGGATTTGATTGATTATTCTGCTACCAAAGGCGCCATTGTCGCGTTCACCCGCTCACTCTCGGAGAATCTTGCCGATAAAGGAATTCGCGTGAACGGTGTTGCACCCGGACCGATTTGGACGCCGCTCATCCCTTCGACCTTCGGCGAGCAAAAAGTAGCCGAGTTCGGGGGCGACACACCGATGAAGCGTCCCGGTCAGCCTGAAGAGCTTGGACCTGCCTATGTATTCCTCGCCTCCGACGACTCCTCTTATATGACCGGACAGTTTATTCATATTAATGGCGGAGAAATTATTAATGGCTAGCTGCCAACGCAACCCTGTTTGAAGCCCTGAACTTCCATTACCGGAAATCAGGGCTTCCTTTATTTCGCAGGATCGTTATCCTCTCCCAGTCATTCCCCCTGCTATACCCATTGATCCGCCAAAGCATCCATTTCCTCTTTTTCCTATAAGATTGATCTTAATGACTGTTCGTATGATTGCCTTCCAGAACGGCTTAGCCTCCGGATGCCTTGGACTCGGCGACCGGAATGCGGCTGCCGCTTTCCCATGTTTTCGAGGATTGCCACAGCAGCAGAAAACCAACAACACCGACAAGCGTAACTCCAAAACATAGCTGGTACAACAAGGCCGCCCCCAAGTTTTCGAACATCCAACCGCCAAGCACCCCGGCAACGATTCCCGAGATCCCTCCCCAGGTTAGCCCGTAAATCGCTTGTCCGCTCGAACGGTACTGGCTTGGCACCAGATGCGAGGTGAGCTGCGTCCCCATATAGTAGTAGCCCCCGAAGGTGACCGAATGCAACAGCTGAATAAAGATGATCTGTATTGCTGAAACAGCGAATGACATCAGCAGCCAACGAAACGAGAACAGCAAACCGATAATGATCAGCCAGCCCAGCATCGTGCTTGATTGCTTCTTCAGGTAACGGTCGAGCAGCAGAAAAACGGGCACTTCCAGTATGGCAGTAGCAAATGCCGACCAGCCGACCATCGTACTGGAGCCGCCTAAATCTTTAATATAGATGCCGAGAAAAGTCAAATTAATTGAATTGGGTATCGAGATTAATACGCCCAATGCGACAAAGACAATAAACTTTTTATTTTTGAACACTTGCAAGTAGCCGCTATTCGAGAATTTCTCTTTCACTTCCCGCTCGTTCCCGCTCGGCATTAAAAAGGTGAAAAAGATAGCAAACAGCATCATCACATCGAACACAATCCACAGCTGCCTGATGCCAAGCCACCCAATGACCGGTCCTGCGGCTACGGCAATGAGCGCCCACCCAAGCGAGCCCCATGCCCGAAACTCGCCGAACTTGTGCTTTGTCCCATCAATAACATTCAGAATCAGACTGTTGGACTGTGTAAACAGCGGGCTTTGAAACGCATAGAAGAACAGCATGAGACTGTAAATCCAAATGTAAGATTGCGTCATAAACACAAACTGCATGCAAATAAAGTTGCCGAACAGACAAATAATCAATATCCGCTTGTTGTTGCGAATCCGGTCTGCGAAGTAAGCCCACAGCGGGTTGGCAACCAGTCCAATCAGCGGCCCTCCCGCAACAAGCAGGCCGATCTGCACATTCGATACGCCCAGATCCTTCAAGTAAAGCGCGAAGAAGGTACTGTAAACCGCAATCGCTCCATAGACCAGGAAATTAAATACCTTGAGCATTCTGAGCATCTGCTTGCTGACAAGACGAACCTGATCGGTAGACATTGCTTTCATCCTCTCATCCAATTAGCGGTTGGAAGAAGCCTGCGATCCACAGTGACCACATTGCCTTCGCCAACCGCTAAGGATAATTTACATAATTATACTTTAACAACGGTAGACTTTGAATGCAACTCAATTTCTTCCGCTGTTACCTCCCGACCTAGTTGTTCGGACAAATAGATGCCCTCGCTGATAAACATCGTTTGCAGCGCAATCTCGGCCGTCGGGAGCAGCGGGACTTTACCCTGCAGTGCAGCAATCCAATGTTCCTGAGACGAATTGTAGGCGGCATAGTTTTCTCTCACACCACTCCAGCGATGGCTCATCGCATCCAGATTGACCGTGCTGTCCAGATCAACATCGCATTGTGTCGAGTGGAAGCTGAATGGTGCCGTCTGGGCGCCAAAATCGTAGGCCGGCAAGCGAATCCCGCCCTTGCTGCCGACTATGCTGGACCCTTCCAGCCCTCCAAGCTGCAAAGACCACGCTTCAATAATATCCAGTGTCGCCCCGCCTGCAAATCTGACCAAGCCAAGTCCCAGTTCTTCAACATCAAACTGTGATTCTGCTCTGCGCTCCGCATCCATCTCCATCTCCTGATACAGCTTCCCCGAAACCCGTTCTACTGTAGGCAGATCGAGCAGATAGAGCAGCTGCGCAATATGATAGACACCCATATCCAGCAATGCTCCGCCTGCCGCTGTCTCTTTTCGGTTGAAGAACTTCGTGCCATACCCATCGACAAACGGGCGGCCTCTGCGCCGGAACCCTGTTGATCTGGCATGATAAAGCTTGCCCAAGCTTCCCCCGTCGATCAATGCTTTGGCTGCCTTGGTTTCTTTCTTATACAGGGTGTTCAATTGAATATGCAGCAATTTATCGCATGCTTTCGCCGTATCCAGCATCGACTTGCCATCATGATAGGTGCCTGCAATCGGCTTCTCGCAATAGACATGCTTGCCTGCCTGCAGCGCTTCATTCGTTACCGGAGCATGGAAATTGTTGTGCAGACACACATCAATTGCATCGATGTCATCCCGCTTCAACAGTTCCCGAAAATCGGTATAGACATCCTTGATTTGAAAATCCTCGGCTACTTTACGCGCCGCCTGCCCGTTGATATCGCATACCGCAACCACTTCCGCATCTTCAATTTCCGCATAGTTTTTCAGATGGGTTTGGCCAATTAATCCTACGCCAACAATGCCAATTCGAATTTTAGTCATCGAGTTCTCCTCACTCAATTTTATTGTAATATTTTCCATTTATTTCTTTATTTCAAATTTCCCAGTATTTTTTTCATCGCTGCAACTGCCCATTCCACTTCAATATATTGATTGCCTGGCGCATTATGCTCAATCGCCCAATATTGATCATATCCGCTGTCATGCAGCATTTGAGCAATGCTCAACGCATTGTCTTCTTCCGCCAGTGTCTTCCCGCCAAAATGGACGTGGCACGCCCACGGGGCGATGATGCGGTCTCCAAGCTCAGGATCAACCTTCCAGCGATCAACATGGAGCAGAATGCCAAAGGCGGGATGGTCAACCGCTTCTGCAATTCGTTTCAGGAAATGGGGATTGAGCGACGGCCCCATATGATTCTCTGGCCCCACCTTGCTGCCGAAGTCGGCGGCAAGGCGGCTGTACTCTTGGTATCTTCGAACAATATGTTCAAACTGTTCTTCGCTCATTTCATAGAAATCGCCATTCGGTTCGTTGGAATACGATCCTCCGGTGTCGATCCGCACCGTTTGGGCGCCCAGAATTTCCGCTGCACGCAGATGTCTGAGCGCATTCTGGTATTGCAGCTCACTTTTCTCCTTATCCCGATCCCATAGCGAGGCGGTATCAATTGCGAAGTTAACGACCGTCATTTCCTTCTCATCCAATGCTTCACGAATTTTCCGGAGATACGCCTCATCTGCCAGCTCCCATACCGGCTTGCTTTTGTCGGCAAAAAAACCGTTGTACAAATCGACCTTATCCTGCCGGTAGCGGTACTTCACCGTTTCCAAATAGCCGAATACATCCATCTTCCCTGCCACATAAGTGTTGTTGAACGAGTAGCCCCCAATAGATACTTTCATCTTAACTACCTCCTGTTGTTACTTACTTATTTGCCGCCCACGCATCCAATTGCTTCTGTTTCTCCGCAATGACCTTATCCAGTCCGGCTGCCTTAAGCGCCGCATTGAATTTAGGCAAATTCACTTCCGGGTCCAGCGTTCCGTTCTCCAATCCGCTTTCAAATTGCCGGATAACGTTGGTGATCGCTGCCAGTTCGGTTTTCACCGGCGCCGGGTTGTATGTAAAACCCAATGCAGCAGATTTCTTCGATTCCTTATTGAACTTATCCATCTCAACCCATAATTCCGGATTGTCGGTTATCCAGGTATAGGATAAGAGCTGATTGCCGAACATCCAGCCTTGCCGCAAGTTGTATCCACTATTGGCGGCATTGATGCCGGGCGGGAAATCAATCTGATTGTCGCTGACTTTGACGTAATGCTTGCCTTCAATGCCCCAGTCAATCAAGTTGACCAGATCTTTATCCGAATTGAGCAGATTCAAAAACATCATCGCCCGTTCCGGATCTTTGGAGTTGGTCGGGATCCCCATCATAATCGCCGTAATGGATGTCGTGCTCGTAATTTGATGGCCGAGATTGACCAGCGACAGCTTTGTATCGACGCGATTTTCGTTCTGGGCGAGCGCACCCGGCTTGCCTTTATTAATGACACCGAACCCAACGTTGGCCTTAATGTAATCAACCGCCGTTTCCTTGCTTGTCGCGACATCCTTATGGATATACCCGGCTTCATACCATCTCCGGATCGTTTTCAACATCTGCACGTACTCAGGCGTCTCATACAGATTAACCACTTTCAGCTCATCCAGGTTGCCAAGCACACCAATGGAATCGCCCAACAGGTCCCAATTGGTCTCCAGCAGCCGATTGGCGATAGAAGCGCCTGCGCTGGCTTTGCCGAGCGGTGTAACATTCGGCTCGTTCTGCTTGATTGTGGCGAAGATCGGGTCCAAATCGTCCAGCTTGTTCACCTTGCTGATATCCAGATCATATTTATCCAGCATATCCTTGCGCATCAGCACGATAGCATTGGCTGCGAAATCCCGGATGCTTGGAACCGCATACGTCTTCCCGTCAACCTTCGTCGCTGCAAGCACCTCTGGATCAAAGGCTTCCAGAATATCCTGTCCATGCGCTTCAAGCATATCGTCGAGCGGCAGCAATTGCCCTTGCGCGACCTGTCTGGAAAACTCGGCATTGCCGGTTACGATCAAGTCCACCTGCTCATTGCCCGTAAGCATGAGAATGGACTGCTGATCCCAGGCTGCCGGTTCGATACGTTCCAGCTTGACGGTAGCATTGATCTTCTCCAGTGTTATTTTGCTCATCTCTTCGGCCAGCAGATCGAGATCCTTTTGCGCTGAACCGTAGAACACTAATTTGATCTCATAGGGCGGCAATTTCCCACTGCCCGTTTCCGTATTCTCCTTCTCCTGGCCTACTGGCGCAGTCGGCGTTGCCTCTTTGCCACAGCCTGCCAACAGCATACTCGTGAGCAGCACAACGGCCAACAACATAACGCTTGCTTTTGTACGCATTTCAAGAGCCTCCCTTTAGTGATCCGTATGATTCATGCCATGTTATTCAAATGCTTGGTTTCGAACTGTCGCTTTAACCCTTAACCTTTAACCGCTCCCACGGTCAGCCCTTTGGCAAAATACTTTTGAAAGAAAGGGTACGTGATCAAAATCGGGATTACGCCGATTGCCGCAATCGCCATCTTCAACCCGTTGCTGGGCAGATCGTCCGCCTGTCCCATATCGTCGGCAAAGTGGACATTGGTCACCAAATATTGCGCATTCAACAAGATGGTATTCAGCAGCACCTGAATGCTGTAGAGCTTGCTGTCGGTAATGTAAATCAGTCCGTTAAACCAGTCATTCCAGTAATTAATGAGCTGAAATAATCCAACTGCGCCCAGTACCGGCGTCGATAACGGCAGCACAATCCGGTAGAAAATTTTGAATTCCCCGGCGCCATCCATATACGCTGACTCGATGACCTCGTTAGGAATATTCATCGTGAAAAACGTGCGGATCAAAATAACGAAGAATGCGCTTACGAGCAATCCGGGAATAAGCAGGGCAAACAACGTATTTTTAATATCGAAAATGTTCGTATACATCAAATACGTTGGAACGAGTCCGCCATTGAATAGCATCGTGAAAAAAATGAAAAAGGCGATCAGATTGCGCAGCGGCATTTCCTTTCTTGAGATCGGGTAGGCGAGCAAAGTCATGATGACAAGACTGACCAGCGTGCCAACGACCGTAATGAGGATCGACACCCCGTAAGCATTGAGCAGCATGGCCGGTTCCCTGAACAAATACTTGTAGCTTTCCAGACTGAATTCGATAGGAAACAGCGAATAGCCGTATTGAATAATCGATTTCTCACTCGACATGGAAGCCGAAACAAGCAGCAGGAACGGGATTAGACACAGACAGGAGACAATGATAAAAACGGTGTGAATAACCCACTGCTCGGTATTGCTAGGCTTCATTTTCATCCCACTCCTTTGTTAAAACAGTGAATTATCCGGGTTAATTTTCTTTACCACATAGTTGGAAATAAGAATGATGACAAACCCGACAATTGATTGATACAATCCTGCAGCAGATGACATGCCGATATCACCGTTTTTGAGCAACGCCCGGTAAACATACGTATCAATGACGTTCGTTGTAGGCATCAGCACGCCGGAATCAAGCGGCACTTGGTAGAACAGACCGAAATCGGAGTAAAAGATTCGTCCAATCTGCAGCAATGTCATGATAATAATGACTGGCGTAATGAGCGGAATTGTAATTTTTAATATTTGCTGCAGTTTGTTGGCGCCATCGAGCGTCGCAGCTTCGTAATACTCCTGATCAATCCCGACCACCGCAGCAAAGTAGACAATACATAAGTATCCTGCCGTGCTCCACACCTTGACCAGCGTCAGAATGTATGGCCAATACTTGGGATCGTTGTACCACATAATCCCGTCCATGCCGAGCAGCGGCAAAATGGTATTGTTAACGAGTCCGGTCTCCATACTGAGCAGCGAAAACACCAGATAACCGATAATGACCGATGACATCAAATAAGGAAGCAAAATCGCACTCTGGTAAAAGCGGGGCAGAAACCGGCTTTTCAACTCATTCAAGAGCACTGCCAGCCCGACAGCTACGACGAGATTAAGCACAATAAACACGAGATTGTACAAAATCGTATTTCTGGTAATGACGTAAGCGTCTGCCGTTTTAAATAAATACTCGAAGTTTTTGAATCCGATCCAATCGCTGGCCATAATGCCCTTGGCAAAGTTAATATCCTTGAAAGCAATAATGACGCCAAGCATCGGAATGTAATTATTAATAAGCAAGTAAATGATGCCAGGTATCAGCATGAGGTACAGCATTTTAAATTTCTTCATTTTTTTAAAGCTGACGCCGTTCAGCCATGCTGTCATAGTAACCCTCCTTCCTGTTGTTAATCGTGTTTCAATGACTCTATTGTAGATCGGCACGCGCTTGCTGAACCACTACGATACTGACCACTTTTTAATACAATTCTGACCTTCTGCTGTCTGCCCGCTTAATCGTCTGCCTTCGGTACGTCTTACTGTGGTTTTCGCTGATCAGGGGCGCTGCGGAAAGATTTGCGAAATTGATTGGGATTCATTTGCATTTCATGTTTGAATATTTTTGAGAAATAAGAGAAATTCGAATAGCCGACACACATGGCGATGTCGCTTACCGACCTATCTGTCGTGAGCAGCAGTTCTTTGGCAATCGCCATCTTCTCTTCCACGATATATTCCACAAGCGATTTGCCTGTTTCTTTTTTGAACAGCCGTGACAAATAATCGGGATGCAGATTGACATGCCTGGCGATATCATCTCTTGAAATGGCCTGATCGAGATGCTGTTTGACAAACTGTTTTATTTTGTCCATCACCGTCTGTGTATCGTCCACTGCGCAACAGCATTTGATCGTCTGTTCAAGCGCCTTTCTTACCCACAATTGCAGGTTGTTTACGGAACGTACAGCCAATGCCATCTGCTCCATAGCGATCAACTCTCCCAGTACCTGATATGCCTGCATCTCTTTAAACTGAATGAAGTGGTACAAAATTTGCAGGAAGTTTTGAAAAAAATGCTGAAGCACCTCCGCCTGCAGCCCCTCGATAACTGTCCAACTGCTTAAATACTGCTCCGTCTCCAGCAAGATCGCATCATATGCGCCACGCTTCATCATTTCCAGCCAGACATTCATTTGGATCAAATCGATATTTCCGGCTGTTTTCCCATACTCATGTAAAAAAAGCACTTTATTATTCTGGTTGATGTTGTTACGTCTCATCTCCAGCAAATCGTCGAACTGCTTGACCATTTCGCACATCGATCCACGCTTGCCAACATAACATGTCAGATCACAGCGAAAATAGCGATTGCACGAATTCATGTACCTTTCGCACAGTTCGCTCATTTCCTCTCGGCCGATCGAATCGCGCTCACCTACCGGAAGGATCGCAAGCAGTATATCACTGCCCATCCGGACAATTTGACCGTGCGCATATCGGTTCAAAATCATATATTCTGCAGCATTCAACAGGGCATACTCCATGATTTTCTCATCGCGCTGCGAAAACTTCTCAAACCAGCGGTGAACACCGATCAGAATTGGGACGAACGAGTCATTTTCGTTGACCGACAGGTTTTTACTCGCCAGTACCTCGCGAATGCGTTCCGGATTTGCCGGAATTCTTTGGTTAAGCAGATCCTCCCAAAATCGCTCCATCAAGACAGGCTGATGCTCCGTCCACAGCTTGGAGTAATAGTTGTTACTCTCCTTGCTGATCATCGCTTCCCTCTGCTCGGCAACTTTCTCCAGCCCCTTCTGAACGATCGATTTCAACTCGTTGAATTGCACAGGTTTCAACAGATAATCCAAACTTCCCAGTTGAATCGCCCGCTTCGCATAGTCAAAATCAGAGTGGCATGTTAAAAAGATCGATTCCGTTGACGAATGTCTCTCCCTTACCCAAGTGAGCAATTCAATTCCGCTGCCCTGCGGCATCTCAATATCACAAATCATCAGATCAATCGGATGTTCTTCGAAAATCTTTTTCGCTTGCCGGATATTATATGCGATATGGATTCGGGTAATCGACAGTTCCGCCCAGTCTACACAGCTTTCAATCGTCCGCACAGCATGAATTTCATCATCGACAATCAGCATTTGAAACATGGAAACTCCCCCTTTTCTTCTTCCTGCTACTCTTCGAATAACAACGGCAGGCGCATTGCAATTTTTGCCCCTCCAGCTGCTTGATTGGACAACATCAGCTTCGCCTCGCCCTCATAGAGCAGCCGCAATCTGCGTCTCGCATTCCAAATGCCTATATGTTCCCTGCCCTCCGTATCGATAGCGTTGTCCAGTTGCAGATCACGCAGTATGTCATCGGGAAAGCCATTTCCGGTATCTGTAATGACGATGTTCAGAAACGGTTTGTCCGCTTCCGCTCCAGCAACTTCAATCTCGATCGACAGCCGAATCGGCTCATCCATGGTAATCGCATGTTTAACCGTGTTCTCTACAAAAGTCTGGATGATCAGCGGTGGCACTTTGGCATTGGCCGCAGACGGCGGACTGTCAATGTCATATGTAAACCCTTCATGAAACCTCATCGCCTGAATGTGCAAATAATTGCGGGTATGAGCGAGCTCATCCTCCAACGACACAAACTTCATATTGCTCTGAAACATAAATCTCATATATTGGATCAGGTAGCTCGACATCTCCTGTATTAACTGATAGTTTTTAAACTGGGCCAGGTTGTAAATCGTATTCAAGGAATTCAGGAAAAAATGCGGATTGATCTGCAGCTGCAAATGTTTAAGCTCGGCCCGCTGACTCAACAGCTGCTCTTCATACACATTGATTTTCAACTGCTTGATTTGGTCTACCATGCTATTAAACACATCATTCATCAGCGCAAATTCATAGGAAACAGGATGCTTCTCCACCCGATGCTCCAAATTGCCGTCACGCACCCTTCTCATCACCATCACAATCCGGTTCATCGGCAGCAAAATAATATGTCTTAGAAAAATATAGAAAAAGGGCAGCATCGCCAGCAGGCCGACCAACACAAGCGATGACACCCGCTGCAGATCAGGCAAACGCTCCAAAATGGTGCTGTATGGTATCAAGATCAATAATGAGAAATTCCCTTGCCCGGACTGCTTGCTAACCTGCAAGTACTTGCCCTGTTTGCCAAGCAAGGCAGATCGGCCCCGTTCAGCATCGGGATCGATATGGTTTTCCTCGAAGAAATTGTCGTCATTCATAGGCTCCATATTGTCGGTAATTAGAATCGCCCGCCCATCTTGACCTAATTCCAGCAAGCTTAGCGGCACCATCAATTTGGAAGCTTCCACCCACCCGCCGATATAGACGTTCCCGATGCTCTTCACATTCGTCAAGTAGTACTGGCCGTTGATGTTATGGGCGAACCATTTGCCGCTGCGATAATCGTTCAATTTTTGCTTATCCTGAAGCTGAGCCGTGATTCCTTTTTTAATCTTCTTCAACTGTTCCGATGTCATTTCGGGTGGATGATTCGTAATTAAATCTTCATTGACAGCGGAATACGCAAATAAGAGATCAATCGATTTGTAGTTGGCAACATCCTTTTCCAGCTTGTTGAAGAGATTGATTTTGGCAAAATTATATTGATCCCGATCCTCTTCCTCCGCGATGCCAAGCGGCAGTAAATCGCTTTCAAAAGCGGCCGTTATTCGCAAATACTTATCCACTTCCTCCAAATTGCGATCAATCTGGTCCATATACAGCGTCGTGAGATTTTCATTGGAATTCGCTACTTGATCGCGCACGACATGGATTGCATAGTTATTGTTGAACAGCAGCAGCGACAGTAAAGGAATGACAAAAACGAGAAAGCCGATGATCAATTTAAACCGAATCGACTGATTGGCAAATCGATGAATAATATGGATAATGACCACTCCCCTGATGCATGTTGGCACAGCAGATGCAATCGCATTCGGATATGTTGAAAGCGCAACCTCCCCCTCTATTGCTAGTGTTTGGATTTCAATATAACATTTAGGATGAACGTTCACCAGTCCCTTTTCAACCTGCAACCGCCGTATTGTTCCCACTTCATAAGCCTTATTTCGCAATAAAAAGCCTCCATCGTGCTAGACGATAGAAGCAATTTGAGTGGCAGACCACGGATATGAAACACGACAGCGCGCCGGGAACTGTCCTCGCTGTGACATAATGGCGTGACGAAGTTCTATCGAGGAATATCGCCTCTCATACCGAAGAGAAAAGGAATGATTAACCGCATTAATTATGATTAAGCACTTAACATTCACTACTCATTCCCTTACAATACAAGGAAAGAAATGCTGCGGGTTAGAAACGATCTGTGTAGTTAGAACGATATAATCTATTGGGTGGGAGGGGTGTCATTATGGGGAGAAACTTGACGACCGCGCAGCTCCAAGCGCTTCGCCATGTACAGGCGAACGCCCTGCAGAAGGGAGACCGCTCGCGAGCGGCTGTTGAAGGGGCACTGATCCGCAGAGGGCTGCCGCCCGCATGGAGGGAATTTCTCTTGAACGGCATTCGCGCGAATGGGCAAGTTACCTTGAATTTTCATCCCGACCGCCTGCTGGCGGACGGCTTCACCGTCGTTGAGAAGCTGCTGCAAGATGGCGTCTATTGCAGCCAGTTCGTGACCGGATTAAGCAACGGCAGCCGCACGGCGTTTCCGGGTGGGGATCGCGACCGCTGGGAGCAATCGCTGTTCGGCGGAGCTTATCAACAGGCTGGCGTTGGTGCGGCGGAGCGACCGAAGTACGGCGGGCTTAATCTGATGAATTATGCGGACGGCGCCGCCCCGCGGTTCGGGTCATGCTGGTTTCGCCTGCACCCTCACCTGCTGCAAAGCTGTACCTTTACGTTCGGGGACAGCCATACCGGGCCGGAGCCTGTCGGCACCATTGACGCTTTCGATAACGTCCTGGCCGCGCTGCTGGAGGCCGAGGGAGACGGCGGAGGCGTTGACTGGTACGGGCTTGGCGAGCATGATCGCGGTGACAGTGTTGATCGTGGCGGGATTGGCGAGCATGATCGCGGTGACAGTGTTGATCGTGGCGGGATTGGCGAGCATGATCGCGGTGACAGTGTTGATCCAGGTTCCTTTGTCCGGCACCTTCACATGCTGCATGAAAGCTGGCAGGAGCCAGGCGGGATTGTCGGACGGGCGCTCGATAACTATATCGAAGCGCAGGTGCATGGGGAAATAGACCTTTCCGAAGATGTGGAATCGCTTGTCGCCGATCCGTCATTCAAGGGGACGCGGATCGGAGCCCAGCTCGAAGCATTGTGCAGCAAGTACAATGTGACGTTGGTCTGGCATGCCGGCTTTCGGCTAGCTGTGAGCAGTGTTCCGGACGACTTTCGCGGGGCGGCAATGCCCCCGCTTGCCAAGCGGCTCGATCGGTTATTCACTGTGTCGCCAGGTGTATTGGATGTCGCTGTGATCGGGCGGGCGGCTGCCTCGCTTCAACTTCACCCTGAGCAATGGCAAGACTGGGGAACGCCGGATGAGACTTCCCAGCATCTGAAACAACTTTGGCACGTTCTTGTACAATATGGACGGCCATAATGATGTCACTGCTTGGCTGAGTTAACTTTGGGATTGACTCTCTACCGTCGATCCCTTGTCAATCTTGAGGGTATCCCTATATTCAATCGTGCCAATGGTGCAGCCGGGACCAATCTCCACGCTTCCCCCGCGGACGCACCGGACGTTCGCATACTCCAGATACACATGATCACCTTCAATAACTTCCGATTCCAATGTTCCGCCAGCAGGCAGAAACAAGTTTGCGAAGGGAATACCGGTTTTTTGTTTCACTATAATTTCCGCTCCGCCAATCTCCCGTACATAGCTGGCGCCATGAAGTTTCAGCTCTGTCTTGTCCGCACTGATCATGCCGCGGATGTGCAGCGCGCCCCGCAATTTGAAATGGTCCGCTTCACAATCGCCATTTGCCTGCAATTCCCCTGTGATGTCGACTTTTTTAGCTTTCACATAAAGTGAATCAGTACGGATTGGTGTGGCAAAAGGCTCAGATTCGCTGCCGTTATTACCCGCTTCCTGAAATTGGACCGTGCCGCGTATGGTGATTTTGTTCGCAAACAATTTCCCATGAATTGTTGCACTCCCTGTACACTGAAACTTGTCGCAATTGACATCGCCATAAAATAGCCCGTTACCCAACACTTTAACATTTTCAAAATCTCCGCCTGATGACGTTCCGTCCCCCAAAATGTTAATACTCGCTTTCTGCACCGCTGAATGCCCCCTTCCGATCACTTATATTTGCCGGCTGCTTCCAACACGAGACTTCGGGTCCAGTTGAAAGGTTTCTATATATTCGACATGATGTATTTTACAACCATGTCCAATAACGACCCTTGCTCCACGCACCGTATCCACTTCACAGTTTTCAAGAAATAAATCGTCACCTTCAATGATATTGGCTACCAATTTAGGAGGGCTAATGAGACCGATCATTTTCCCAAAGCTTTTATGTTCCGAACGGTGAATGTGAATTGTGCCCCCGCCTATTTCCCGAATGTTGGATTTGGCAGCCAGCTTGATATTTACTTCCCCTGCGTTCAACGCACCCTTCACATTGACACGACCTTCACACGCAAACCATTCGCACTGCACGTCTCCCCTTGTGCTGAACATCCCGTAAACATCCATCTTCTCTTGCCTGACCGAACCGTTTATATAACATTTTCCGTTTATTTGTGCGGTTGCCCCGGATAAATCGCCGTGTACCGTTGCTGCTCCCTCTATATGAACTCGGCCGCTGCTGACGGTCCCCTTGAAGGTTCCAATACCATTAATTTCTGTGCTCTCTGCTATAAGCGCACCCTTCAGCTTAAACGTTCCATCAACATGCAAAGAAATACATTCGAGTTCCCCTATCGCGGTCCCTATCCCTTCGACACGCACATTACGATAGCTCCCTGCTGCAATCTTCTGTATGCCGGACACCGTCAAATCATGTTCCAACCGGCTTACTGCCATACTATCTCCTCCAAACTATCCAAGTATAATTTTTAATTCTTCCCTGAACGTTTCCAATGGCAGCTTGAATACGATATTTGCTGTTCTCTCCATATATACTTCTGTATTGCCGGCAACGAGGAAGAACAGTGATACCCCCATTTTGCGAATGAGCATCAGATCATAAGACTTATTAGCAGCCTGATCATAATGCTCCATCATGACACTAATCAGCTGTTTTCCTTCTTCTTGCGTAATACTGCCATCACGAAGCAATTTTTCCACCACATATAGCAGCAGCACTTGCCTAAAATTAAAAAAAGCTGGCTCTTGCCCGATTTCGCTAAACAGCAGCATCGTCGGCTCTGAAACAATGTTTCGTCCTAACAGCTCCCCCCGCTCAAGCTGTACCTCCCCAAGCGCCGGGGAAAAAACATCAGCCAGTTCATCCAATGACAAATCGTCTTTCATATTTAATATTCTATCAATGCGGGACAAAATCTGCGCTCGTGGAAAATACGTTTCCTGCCCGGTAAATGAGGCTTTTCGTATAAACCATTCCTCCGGAATGAGCCGCTTTCGCTTCCAACGATACAATTGACCGTACGATATCCCTTTCAGACTCAACAGATCTTTCTTAGAGATCAAATCTTCCTCCACTGTATGCTGACCTCCTTTTAGTCAGCAACATCGTAACATAACATTGTTACGTTTGTAAATAGGCAACGAAACAACCCCCTCATGTCAGTTGTGCTATTGTCGTGCAGATGGGGGACTTGGCTCCTTTTGTTGTGAATGAAGAATTCGCTTATCGGATAGCCAACAAGATGTTCATTAAGTAGACAAGACTAAGAAGATTATGAAGACTATGAAGACTATGAAGACTATGAAGACTATGAAGACTATGAAGACTATGAAGACTATGAAGACTATGAAGACTATGAAGAGAAGACTATGAAGACTATGAAGACTATGAAGACTATGAAGACTATGAAGACTATGAAGACTATGAAGACTATGAAGATTATGAAGCCTATGAACCCTATGAACACTAAGAAGAATATGAAGCCTATGAACCCTATGAACACTAAGAAGAATATGAAGACTAAGAAGAATATGAAGACTAAGAAGAATAGGAAGATTTGAATCATATATAAGTTGAACTAAGAGAGAGTGTGTGTTTGTGTGTGTGAGTGTGCCATCGAGGATAAATTGTTGTATTTTGTACAACATTTCCAGGCGTATGAGCCGATTTTCGTGAAATTGTTGTATAAAATACAACAATTCTTAAGATAAATGGATTTTACAGCTAAAATGTTGTAGTTTTTACAACAATTTTATGTTTGTCGCAGCCATTCTTTTGATTTTGCAAGAAATACACTATCTGTCCCCTTGTACTCCTTTTATTCCCTTATACTTTGTACTCCTTGTACTCCCTTGCGAAATTCAATCGTTCAACTTATATAGAATTATAAGATCGGGCAAGAGAGTGCATAAAGTTGCCGAATCGCAAGGAGTTTCTTGGGCCAAAAGATTGCGTAAATTTCCGATCATAAGAGGGCTCGCAGCTACAATTGAGTCAAGTGCCAATATAAACAGACTTCTGAAACTTCAGCGATGATGATTATGACGAATCATTCCAATTGTTAAAATCCCAAGGTCGAGCCGCCATTAACGGAAACTCGACCTTGGGATTATTATGTGTAATGCTCTCTTATGGGGTGGATTATGTGTAATGCTCTCTTATGGGTGGATCATGTGTAATGCTCTCTTAAAAGAAGGTTGCTGGTTTCTATCATGCGAAGCTTATGCTTCATCCACTTTTGAGGGGATCTATCAACTTTCACTGTAGATGCTGTTTGCTGCCTCTGCCGCTAGCTGGCCGCTCCAGTCCGAGGTGTTCCCGCAAGGTCGCGCCTGTGTATTCCTGCCGGAAACGCCCGCGCTGCTGGAGCACAGGCACAACATGGTCGACAAAGTCATTCAGGTCGCCAGGCAGCACAGGCGGCATAATATTGAAGCCGTCACAGCCGTATCCGTCAAACCATGTCTCCATCAGATCAGCCAGTTGCTCCGGGGTTCCAACGAATTGCAGATGGCCTCTGGCACGGCAATCCATACCATCTCTGTCAGGGCAAGCGTTATGAAAACTGCGTAATGAATGCAAGCATTGAGCGATTCAGGCGAAATGGGGTGCGGCCGACATCGTTCTGCTGGAAAGAATAGTGAGCCTTTTCAATTAAAAAATGTAAAAGACAACACCGTTGCCATCTGCCGCAGCCTTTTCATAATAGGCTTGGATCGCTTGCAGATTTACATACAGATAATCGAAAAACTCATCCTTATCCTCGTCATCCATTACAGGATAGATACTCTCTTCAACCATGTCATCAAAATTATAGCGCGCCAACACGTCGTTCTTGGACAACTGGGCCAGTGCGGCCGAAGCTTCCGCTACCTGCTCGCGATACAGATAAAATGCGCCGAACTCTCCGTAATCCACCGCATTGTCATCCTGCATCGGCACAACATAACCGAAAGGAGCAGCACCCTCGCAAATATCACCAGTCAACAAATAGTGAATTGCTTGCCAGGACTTGTCGATATCAAGACTTGCATAATCTTCGGTATTCAGCTCTCCCAGTTCAAGATTGCCGTCAGCAATTTGTTTGATTTGTGCATCGGCTAATGCAATATAATTCCCTGTCATTCCCATGTTTGTTCGCTCTCCTTGGTCAATAGCTGCATTATAATGGTTAATATCAATTATATTGTACAATTTCTGCTCAGATGCCTGACAGGTTCTTTCGACCTCTTTTCGTTTGAATTTCAATAGGGTCCTTGACTCAACCGAACAATCAGTGATGATAGACAACATTAGCGCTTAAGCTGGGGCAGAGGCAAAAATAATAATTGAAGCGGAGTATTGCTGCCCGAAGCGATTACAAAGGAAATGTCAACCGTTTCGGCCGCGTCCCCCGTCCTGTAAAGGACACCGGCTTCATTCTGATCTTTCAAGATGCTGTTATCGGTCGTATTTACGACTGTCCCGTTTACAAGGAAAGCTCCGGCATAATGGCCGCCGCGCGGATTCAATGCGATCAGCGTACGCGGCGCTACTTCAACCTTCATTTTGTAAAGGACGCCAAAATTGCCGGTGTTGCGCTCCGGATCACCTGTCATTTCATCGAAGCCATCCAGATATTTGTCGATATAACGGTCGCCAAGCGGAATCCGCTGCGCCTTTTCACCAAGCCGCCCGCTTATTTCCAACACACGATCAGCCCCGAAGAACGTTCCGCGCACATGATAATTGTCTCTATCCAAATGGCTTAAAGACGGAAGCGCATCAATCGGATTGTTGTCTCCTTCGACGACTACGACGCGAAATTCAACATACGAATCTGCATACAGGTCCGCGTATGCGCTCATTACTTGTCCCGGCTTGAGCGGAACCTGACTCATTTCCGGAATGATGACTTTGGTCTCACCCGGCTGTAAAGAAACGGCCAGGTTATCCTTCGGGTCCAGGCTCGAGCTGAAATATCTGGATACAGCAAGCTTGCCGCTCGTTGAAACATACGTATTCGGACCTCCCATCCCGAACGCCGTCGTTCTGACGCGTGCAACCGATGCGTTTGGATTCGTGGCAACCAAATAGATCTTCAGATTCTCTGCGCTTCTGTTCTGGTGGTGAAAAAGAAATCGGATTTTACCGTCCAGCCTGCTGTAGAATACAATACCTTCACCCGACAGCGTTTCCGGGCTGTTGCTTCGCGCAAGCGATACCCGTTCCGGAAGAACGCTATAAATGACCTCTTCGTGATTAAGGACGGAAGAGCCTACTATCGGAAATTTGTCGCCCACAGGCGTAAACAGCGGATAGTATTCTTCCGGTGTATACAGCACCTCATCCGTAACGGTAATTTGCTGGAAAACGCTATCCGTCGCGCCGTGCCCATCTTCCACTTCAAGTGAAATGGTGTAGTCGCCGGACTCGAAGAATACCGGTGCTTGGCCTGACCATGTCTTGCGAACGATGCTATTTTCATCATCGTAGCTGTTTTCCGTGTACAGGACCGGTTCGCCGATTCGGTATGTCGTTTTGTCCGTGGAAAATGCGGCAACCGGCGGTTCGTTCGCCTTCAGGACGTGAATCGTCACACTGTAGGGATCGCTCCACCGGGAACGGTCATCCATCACCGATCTTGTAATGGTATACTCGCCCGGTTCATCGTAGATGTCTTGCTTCCCTTCCCAGCGCTGATCAATTATTTTTCGCCCGGACGGACTTGAAGCATGATCGGCAATAAGGATTTTCGTTTGTCCTGCATAAATCTCCTCGTTCAATACGCTGAAGGTCGCTTCTGGAATACTCGGCCTCGACCATGCGAACGTCATCTCCGAATCCTTCAATGTGAGCGTGCTGCCCGTCAGATCCGCCCAAGTGCGGAGCGGTATCATCATATAGCCGTTCTGAATGAATACTGCGCCTGAAGATTTGACGATCTTACCGTTAACCTTAATATTAGCGGAGTCAGGCTTAAAGCGAATTTCAAGCTCTTCATTTCTGGCAATCGATTCCTTCGTCTTCGCTTCGTATGCAACTTTAAAACCGTACACTTTTGCAATGCTGCTGAAAGGGGCATACGAAACGCCGTCCTTGAATGTAGTCGGCTGAACCGCTTGAATGGTTTGCCCGTTGTACATCATTTCGCTGCTGTTCTTTGTAAGCACAAGCTGATCTGCAGCCACGTTGGCTTTGACAACTGGGACAGGCACCGCCTCAAAAGCGGCAATAACGAATAAAGAAATAATCAACAGCCACTTGAAAGAATTTTGCAATAATGATTTCATACTCCCGTCTCCTTTTTCACTTTCATGGTATCCTCATCACGGCTTTAAGCCGTACGTAAGCTTTACGCCGAATAAATGGAAAAAGTTTCTTATATTAGAAATATTTTTGATCTAGATTTTCGTGAGTCAAGCATGAATCAACTATTTGTGTATTTATCGAGCTACAAAGCTAGTTGATAAGTATCCATTTGATCCGTCTTTTTACTTTTATACTTGAACAATAAATTGCCTTGATTATCAACTTTATCAAATGTGATGATGTGGACACTCTGCATTTCATTCGCACGATCAAGCCCAGCTTGGATGAGGTACTCTTTTTCGTAAACAGGAAGGTCAATAACTTCATGGACATAAATTACTTTTTTCGTTCTAAAGTCATACACAATAAGGTGTTGTGAATTGTATTCTCTTAAAATCATGAAATCATTATTGTGACTTTCAATCAAATAAGCTTCGTCTTTTTCCATTATTTCCGTTAAATTGTATGAGAATTTAAGCTCCCCTTGCTTATTTAAGAACTTTGCGGTTTTACCGTCTGTAATCAAAACATTGTCTTCTGCTTGGTGTATATTGGTTAGCGGAAAGAAACCCAAAACTTGCAATTTACCATAGTCTACGATTTTATCATTCACAATAAGAACCTGACCTGAGTTCTTAACCGTTGCCGAAGGACCAATTACCTCATAGAAATAAATGTACGACGAATATTCGGATAGTTTAATCACATCAAACTTCTCTAAAATAAATAGGTCCAAATCTAACTGCCCAATTTTACGTCCAGGATTTTTTGCTGATGCTTTATTTACTACTCCAGTATCAAGGTGAATCCAATAAGTTAATTCATTTGCAGTTCCGATTGCATAGCTCCTAGACATTGTTAATGTTTTTGAGGAAGAATCCCATGATACAGTCTCTCCTGTAGCAGTAGCCACAAATTTTAACGGGATGTAAGTCTTCCCATTTATTATCGTAGCAGCCACATCTAAAGATACTTGCTTGTTATTAATGTAGGCGATATTATACCGATCGTTAATTTTATCTCTTTATTCACGCCATATAAAGATGCTGTTTTTGTGCTTTGATCCCAATAAACTCTTAAGCTTAGTTTATCTCCAACTTCTCGGATTGGTAAAAGAGCTCTACCATTTCTTATAATTACAGGATCGTTTAGTAGTCTAAGTTCTTTATATTGGCCTAACTCAACTACTGCTTCTACTTCGATGTCTTTTGCTTTTGCTTCTGTTTCTTCAGTAAATCCAACAATCAGGATCGTCATAAAGAAGCAACAGAGTATATATGGCATTTTAATCACCAAGGTTACCCCCTCTCTTTTGTACAGTCACATAACCTTATATTTATGATAAAAAGTAACAACCTCGTATTCATCACCTTCAACAAAACTCCCACAAAATATTACATGTCAATTATTTCTTAATTATAATAAATTTGTAATAGTTCGAAAGTATCATTTATAAGACAATTGAGCGGACACACGTTCACTAGCGTTGCATAAAAGTTAATACAAAAAAACAGTCAGACAAAATGGCTCCGTCTATGGTGGTTGCCATGACCCGCGGCGATCAAAGCAAATGGCCATGTGGAATTCTAACGCTGATGAGCGGCGTTATTTAGGGAAATTCAGCCCCATAAATATTGTAAGGAAACTGAGACACCTTATTTCTAGAAAATCGCATGATTTTAGCCGTCCAAGGGGGGAATAAGCGCTGTGACAAGCGTTAGATTTGCAAAAGGGTCATTTAGGGCCATTTAAGCGCTGTGCCAAGCGTTAGCGCAAGATCCCTCACTCGCTCGCATTCGTCAACCGCTAATTGAGGCTTTGGGCCGAGTATAACCATAAAGTATGTAGGTTTAGAAGTGTCCAAAAACTCAAGACTCAACAATTAAAACTTAAACCAAAACCAGCGCTTCGCTGCACTGGTTTTGGTTTGAGTTGTGAATCATATAAAGAATATCACTATATTAGGTATTAATATTATTGTTCTCTGCTCAAGCAGTTTTGAAAATAATGCCGTATCTTTCTGGCTACCAATCATTGCATATTCAGCGTCGTTGGGATAGCTTCGATTTTTAGTTGCTTAGCTTATTAACTACCCACCCACACATCCTTGCAATAGCGTCCCTCTCGCTCCAACAGCCTCAGCCAAGCCTTCGCCTCTTCGTCTTCGGTACCCGTCACCTTCTGGTACATTTCGCGCAAAGCTGCCTCGACATCCGGCGCCATCGCGCTGCCGTCGCCGCATACGTAAATTCGTCCACCCTGCCGCAGCAGTGCGATCAGTTCAGCCGCATGCTGCGCCATGAGATGCTGCACATAGTTGCGGGGCTCGTCAACCGCACGGGAAAATGCTGTATGAAGCGTTACGAGACCTTCTGCTGCCAAGCTCGTCAGTTCATCACGATACAGAAAATCCTTCTCATTCCTGCAGCCGAAGTAGAGCCGCGCTTCCCCCAGCTTGCTTCCCTGCTGCTTCATCGCCTGGCGCGCCTGCAGAAATGCACGGAATGGCGCTATCCCTGTGCCCGGGCCAACCATAATGATCGGCGTAAGCGGGTTATCCGGGAGTTGGAATCCGGCGTCTTGAGCACGGATAAACATCATAATCGATTCGCCTGGCCGACACTCGGCCAGGTATCCGGACGCCACGCCGCGGTAGCTTCCGCGGCCACTCCAGGCAGTACCCTCAACGACTGCTGCTGTCAAACTGGCTTGCTCCGCATTCACCTGCGGTGAACTTGATATCGAATAATATCGCGGCTTAAGCGGAGGCAGCAGTTCCAAAAAGCGGGCGAACGGCAGTTCGCAAGCTTCATATTGTTCAAGCAGTTCCAGCATCGACAGCCGTTTTTTCCGTACCTGCTCCTCATAGACATCATCCGAAAGCAAAGCTTCCAGCTCCCGCTTATGCGGCGGGCAGATGGTCGAAGCAGCCAGTTCGCGCAGTTGTGCACGGGTTGCAGGTCCCTGCAACTCCACACTGCAGCGCATCAGCTCGCCAAGCATAACCGGCTGATCCAGGGGGAGATGCGCAGCCTCCGCTCCCTCGGATGATAAAATCAACTGGTCGCTCCCGCTCAAGCCGTAGCGGCGTAGTACCCGACTTACCAGCTCATGGCTGTTGCGGGGGAGGACACCAAGGTGATCCCCTTCCTTGTAGACGGTCTCGCTCGGCAATGCAATCTCGATATGGCGAGTGCTCCGTCCGCTATCCAGCGCCTGCAGTTCGCGATTTTCGACGATCACTGCGTTAGAAGCGCCGTATGCGATCGCCAACGGGACTGCTGCATTGCCGCTCATGAAGCGGATGCTGAGCGCAGTGTCCGGCTTATCGGCCCCTTCATTCCATTCAAGACCAAGGGTATGCAAAAGTTTCGGTTCCATCTGCTCCCGCCAGTTGTCCAACTGCTGCTCAAGATCACCAGCTGCATCCAGTTCCCCGCGGGCCATAAATCTTTCAGCCCCCTTCATGGCCAGTTGTTCATCCACGAATCGGGGCACACTCTGGTACGTTCCCGACCAATTGCGGTCGCCGCAGCCAAGCACGGCATAACGGATACCCTGCAGTTGATCGTCTGCCATCTGTTCGAGCCACGTAATGAAGCTGCGCGCATTTCTCGGGGGCTTCCCGTTATACGATGCCGTCACGATCAGCGCCACCGCCTCAGCAGGCAATCTGCCGACCGCTTCATTCATTGGCAGAACTTCACCCTCCACCCTGTGCGTGCGCATCCGATCCGCGAGCTCCCGGGCAATCTGCTCCGAGGCGCCCAAGTCCGAGCCGTACAGTACAAAAAATGGGCGGTGATCCGCTACTGCAGCCGCTCTGCTCTCCAGGCCTTGCTGCACCGCATTGGGAATAATGCTTTGATGGATATGTGCCATCTCCGCTGCCGGGAACGCGGCTGTGTTGCCAGAAGCTTTGCCTGCCGAATAAGAACTGCGGGGCTGCGCGCGAATATAGAAATCACCCGGCTTGATCGTCAGCGTCTGCACGACATTCAACTGATAATCCGTATGGTCAATCAGCTCAAAATTTCGCAGAATCATCGCCAGCACAAGCGTGGCCTCATGCAGAGCGAACTGCATTCCGATGCAGGCCCGCTGTCCGTTGCCAAACGGCTTGTAAGCATGGTGGGGCACCTGATCAGGGTCTTCAAACCGCTCGGGGCGAAATTCCTCCGCATCGGCTCCCCATGCATCCTTATCCCGATGCAGCTGCGGCAGCAAAATGCTGACCGTCTCCCCTTTAGCCAGCGGGTAGGTTCCGTCCAGCATCGTATCCTCTTTGGCATACAGATCAAAGCCCGGGGCGGTCGGCCACAAACGCAGCGATTCGTTCAAAATCATGCGGATGTACTTGAGCTGCGTCGTTTCTTCATAGGTCGGTGGACCGTCCGTGAGCACAGTATCGACTTCTCTGTAAGCTTTGCGCAACGCTTCCGGATTTTTCAGCAAAAAATAGATGGCAAACGACAGCAGCCCGCTTGTCGTCTCATGCCCCGCGATGAGAAAGGTAATAATCTGATAGCGGATATTTTCATCATCCAGCTTCTCCCCGGTTTCAGGGTCTCTGCTGTTCAGCATTCTGGCGAGCAAGTCCAGTTCGCCTTTATCCCCGCTCGCTTTTCGCTCCTCAATAATCTGATCAACCAGGGAGAACATCGTTTGGACATCCTCATCAAACTGGCGGCGTTTGCCAACCATTAGAAAATTCTGAATTTTCAGACGATTACTTTTGTGCATTGCCTCATTTAATGCGCGAACCATGCTGATGATAAACGGATTATGCGACTCCCTGTAATAGCTGTTAAAGCGATAATTAAACCCGCACAGACCAATCGTGTCCAGCGTCAGCCGGGTCATATCGTCAGGCACATCAATTTGCTCATTCGGATTCAAGCGCGTCCATTTCTGAATTAACTGCTGTGCAATGTCAATCATCATTGTATGGTAGCCTTTCATCGCCTGCTGGCTGAAAGTCGGCAGCAAAATATTGTGCGCCTTCTGCCAGTTCGGCTCGCTCGTCCGGCTGGTGAACAAACCGTCGCCGCCAAAAGCCCGCACATTTTCCAATTCACTGTATACATACTTGTCAAAGCGCGAAACATCGCAGGCGTCGGCAACGAGCCTGTGACCGGAAACAAAGAGCGCCGAGCCGCCAGGGAACTTCAGCCGGTAAATCGGCCCCATCTCCTCCGCCAGTTTGCAGAGGGAAAGCGTTGGTGAACGAATGTCGATCAATGGCAAATTTCCTAGTGGCCCGTAAGTTTTGGGTTGGGGGATCGAGCTGTCAGCCAATTTCATTATTCATCTTCCTCTCCGAATAGAATAGTCAAGCTGCCGTCTACTGCTCCTGACTGGACGAATTGTGCACCTTGAACCCGTGAAACAGCGTCCCCAGCAAAAGCTCGGCTGCCGCCTTCTTGGCAACATTGCCTTCCTGAACTTGCTGCCAGGTGGCAAACAACAGCGAATACATCACATTGAGAATCCATTCTGCGCTCATATCTTGGCGGAAATAACCCTTGCGCTGCAGAGATGCGATCATGCGCCGGATCGGCTCCTTCACGTTATCCTCCGCCTCCTGCATCTCCGCATTGTAATTGAGCGACATTTCATGGGCGAGAAAATTGATTTTGTCTCCCAGCGGGATGAGCGCTTCGATCAGCGCAGGGATATAAGCCTCGCTGTGTTCCTCATCCGCAGGAATGTGGCTTATCGTCTCCCCGACCACCTGCGCGGCGCGCAGTCCAAGCTGCAGCATCAGCTGTTCGCGGCTCTCCACATAGCGATGCAAGGTTGCAATGCCGATGCCTGCATATTCCGCAATCTCATTCATCGATGCGGTAGGTTTCTCCACCAGCAGCGCCGTAGCCGCATCAAGAATGGCGTTTAGCTTCGCTTCCTTTGCCGTCGTCTTATCATTCTTCATGGTTGACCCCCTAAAATGAATATTATGACTATCGATTGATAGATATTACTATCATTTAATAGCATTATATATTATTGAAATTACAATTTCAACTTTACTGCTCGCTGAACAGGCTTAAACGAATAAAGGCGGGTGAGTGAGCGATCAAAGCGGAAAATACATGGATACTTTTGGTGGGTGTGGCGAGACGGATGGAGATGGGTGCGACGGGGGCGGTTGTATGGGGGCGGCGCGAGGGATGAAAACAGGTGCGAAGAGGCGGGCTGTACAGGGGCGACGCGAGAGATGAAGACAGCTGCGATGGGGCCGGCTGCAGGGGGCGACACGAGGGATGAAAACAGGTGCGAAGAGGCGGCTGTACAGGGGCGACGCGAGAGATGAAGACAGCTGCGATGGGGCCGGCTGCAGGGGGCATACTGTTTGGTGGACAGACGTTCACTAACGTTGCATCAAAGGTAACCAAAAAATAGATAGATAAAATGGCTCCGTCAAAAAATCAGTGCTTGAAATGATCCGCAATCATAGCAAAGGGGCCATGTGGAATTCTAACGCTGATGAGCGGCGCTATTTAGGGAAATACAGCCCTATAAATATTGTAAGGAAACTGAGCCACCTTATTTATAGAAAATCGTATGATTTTAGCGGTCAAACGGGGGAATAAGCGCTGTGACAAGCGTTAGAGTTGTAAAAGGGTCATTTGAGGCCATTTAAGCGCTGTGGCAAGCGTTAGCGCAAGATCCACACGAACACTCACGAAATAGAAAGCATCTTAACAAAGGGGTAATGGCGGTTTGACAGCTATCATCAGTAATGCCTCCAGATGGGAACTTGCCGGATCGCCACCACCAGCAATGCCTCCAGATGGAACTTGCTGGATCGCCACCACCAGCAATGCCTTCAGATGGGAACTTGCCGGATCACCACCACCAGCAATGCCTCCAGATGGGAACTTGCCGGATCGCCACCACCAGCAATGCCTTCAGATGGGAATTTGCCGGATCACCACCATCAGTAATGCCTCCAGATGGGAACTTGCCGGATCACCACCATCAGTAATGCCTCCAGATGGGAACTTGCCGGATCGCCGCCACCAGTAATGCCTTCAGATGGGAACTTGCTGGTGATGCAACGCTAGTGACAGACGTTCCGCTATTTTGCCATTTTGGGATGTTTTAAACAATTTAGCGAACATTCGTTCCGATATTGCTTGGTAAAAAGCCTGAACCAGACTCTTTTCCAGCATTTAGCGGATCCTTTGGCCGCTGAACTCGCCAAACCCCCTTTTTGTCACAAATAGCGGATCCTGTGGCCACTTCGCCATTGCTTACAGTTTCCTTCTGGCTAGTCTTATGTCTGAATACTTTGCATCCGGGACCAGCGCGTTTTCATATTATATTTTTACCATAAAAGATTTCGTCCATCTCTGTCTTTAGCTGCTCCGTAATTGCCTTCTGCTCCTCAGAAGACAGTTTGTCCTTCGTGTAACCGAACAGATAGTTGTTCAGCTCAAACTTTTTCAGTTTGCATTTGGTGTGAAATATATTTTCCTGGTACACATTCACATCAATCATGTCGTACTGATCGATAACGTGATCCGGAATATAGCTCTGAATGGAGCTGATATCATGATCGATGAATAGCTTGTGACCGTGAACATCTCTTGTAAACCCGCGCACCCGGTAATCCATTGTCATGATGTCGGTATCGAAGGAATGGATCATATAATTCAATGCCTTGAGCGGTGAGATTTCGCCGCAGGTGGAGACATCAATATCCGCCCGGAACGTGCTGATGCCCTCATCCGGATGATATTCAGGATAGGTATGAACGGCGATATGGCTTTTGTCCAAATGCATCAGAACCGTGTCCGGCAGAGGGCCGGGCGATTCTTCGAATGATTCGGTAGGTGCCCCTGCAACCGGGAATTCCGATACCAGCATCGTCACGCTTGCTCCCTGCGGGTCATAATCTTGCTTGGCAATATTCAGTACATGCGCGCCGATAATATCGGACACGGCTTTTAATATCGAAGTGAGTCTATCTGCATTGTATTGTTCATCGATATACTCAATATAGGCCTGCCGCTCTTCTTTCGTGCGCGTATAGCAAATATCATACATGTTGAAGCTGAGCGTTTTGGTAAGATTGTTGAAGCCGTGCAAGGTAATGCGCTGTTCCTTCGTCAGTTTCATCCTTTTTGCCTCCGTTCCATAATCTGGTCTGGGAATTTTATAAACCCAATTATCAATTTTACCCATTTCTGCTTCTGTAAAACCCGAAATCACGCGAAAAAAAAGAGACTGCTTCGTCGTTGAGCAGGGGGCTGCCATCGTTTCGTGCAGAATCTATATTCACTAACTTCGCAGTGCTTGACGAGACTCTGCTGTGCTGCTGCGGGCGTAACAAAAGTTGAAATTGTTGTATAAACGAGTCAATTTCATAATTCAAAAAAATTAACCTCATACCTACCCAATTATAAAGCTCATTTTTTTAAAAAATTAGGCGAGTTTCTTCACTTTGCTCGATTCCAATTCTTTGTTGAGTCGGTCAAGCGTCAGCTTGCTCAGGTTGTAGGCAAGACAGCTTAAATCAAAATCGACTCGTGCGCGTGTTTGACGCCAACGTGTAGAACCCATTCCAAAATAAAGCTTCAAGTAAGCAAAGACACGTTCGACGGCCGTGCGCCGTTTATAAAGCACCTTGAAGGATTCACTTCCGCGTGCGGGAACCGTATACCGTCGAATATCTTTCGCCACGCGGATTTTGTGTACTTTCTGACATTGGTCCTGTTGGAAGGGGCACGTGGTACATTCTTTCGGGCTCGTATATTTTATCGTTTCATAGTTCGGATCAAAACTATCGTACCGGTAAGCATGGCCTTGTTTGCACATCGGTCTAAAGTACGTATCCATTCCTTCAGGCAACTTCTTCGTATGATGGATAAAATCAATCAG
>REGQ01000002.1:0-151136 GCA_004134985.1 Paenibacillaceae bacterium
CGCCTAATTTTTTAAAAAAATGAGCTTTATAATTGGGTAGGTATGAGGTTAATTTTTTTGAATTATGAAATTGACTCTAAAGTACAACAATTTTAGGGAAATTACAGATTAAGAGCTGAAATGTTGCAGAAAATACAACAATTTTAGGAGCTCAACCGTGTTTGTGTATGTGTTGTCAGGACTCTTCTATTTCTATATAAATTGGACGAGTGATACTCAGGTAAGACAGTCCTCAGGTTAACAAAATATATCATTCTAATCATTACTATATAGTCCTATTATATCCATTGTATAGACAAAAGAACTGCCCGAGGGAATTCCTTGTTGACCACCTTAACGCTTGTTGATTCAGATTCCCGCGGCATAATTCGACATTTTTCGCGGTTTAAGTGTCGTTTCGTGTAATTTAACATTGCAATTCCTAGTATTCCGATTTATACTGTTGATATTAAAAAAGTGAGGGGTTTTTACAACATGAGAAAAAGCAAGTACACCACATTAACAATCTTGACACTAATAGTAATGTTGCTGCTTGCCGCATGCTCGGGCAACCAGTCATCGACACCTAATTCCGGTCAGACCGATCCTGGTAAAGCCGTTCCGGAGAAACCGTCCGAAGGCACTGAAAGCACTGAGCCAAAAGCTGGCGGAAGCATCGTAATCACAGTAGCCTCCGATCCGCTGGTCATCAACCCGCTATACACGAATGACCGTGTCAGCCTTACGATCAGCCAAGCACTGTTCGCTCCTTTGTATCAGGTGAACAACGGAGAGAAGACATTCTATCTTGCTGACAACCTGACGCATTCGGAAGATTACTTGTCCTATACGCTTACTTTAAAGAGCGGCCTGACCTGGCATGACGGTCAGCCATTGACAGCGGACGACGTCGTATTCACCATTGAGAAAATTTTGGATGAAAGCCAGCATACATCCAAGCGCAGCAGCCTGCTGATTAACAATCAGCCGGTGCAAGCATCCAAGACGAATGACACGACGATCGAATTCAAGCTGCCGCAGCCTAGCCCGGCGTTTGAATCTGCTTTACTCAGCATTCGCCCGATTCCAAAGCACATCTTCGAGAACGAGGCCGATCTTGAGAAAAGCCCGGCAAACAACGCTCCGGTCGGCTCCGGTCCGTTCAAGTTCAAAGAGTACAAAACCGGCGAATACTTTGCCGTTGAACGTTTCGACAACTACTTTGGCGGCAAGCCTTATCTCGATACCGTCATCTATCGAATTGTGAAAGACACCAATACGGCCAATCTTGCATTGCAAAACGGCGAACTGAACGTGAAGTATTTGGACGCGCAAGACGTGCCTACAATTGAAGCAAGCGGCAAATTTGATGTGCAGCCTTACAGCGAAGGAAGACTGGCTTACCTGGCGTTCAACCAAAACAGCGAGGTAGAGGCGTTGAAGAAGAAAGAAGTCCGTCAGGCGCTTTCGCACGCGCTGAATCAGGAAGAATTGATTCAACTGTCCTATGTTTCGACCGAGTATGCCGATCCGGCAAAATCGGCGCTGACACAAGACGTACTGTTCCATACCAATGATGTCCAATTTAACGATTACGATCCGGAAAAAGCCAAGCAAATGCTTAGCGAAGCGGGCGTAAGCGGTTTGAAGCTCAGATTCATCGTACAAAGCGGCAACAAATCGCAAGAAGCGCAATCGTTGTACATTCAACAAAAGTTCAAAGAAATCGGTGTAGAAGTTGAATTGCAAAACATGGATTCCTCGGCTTGGGTTGCCAAGTTCGTGGAGCCGAACGCCAAGGACTTTGAACTGGTTATTACCGGCTACATCATGGGCTACGACCCAAGCGCCTACTATAACCTTTACACAACGACAGGTGGATCGAACTATACGCACTACTCCAACCCACGGGTTGACGAGTTGTTTGAGCAAGGCGCTGCCGAGATCGATCCGGCGAAGCGCGGAAACATTTACAAAGAAATTCAGGAAATTATCGCGCAGGATGCTGTAATTTATCCGTTTGCCTACACCAAAACGATCGTGGCTGTTGATAAACGTTATGGCGGACTGGATGAGGCAGTTTTGAAGCCAGTCGTTATCTTTGAAGACCTGTCCAAAATTTATTTGAAATAGGCTTAGGGCTGGCGAGAATGGGGGGCGCATAAGCGCCCCCCATATCTTGACCAGCCTTCTGTCAGGGTTGGAGCAAGATTAAATCATATGGGAGAAGCTACATGAGACAGCTAATAATAAAAAGGCTGCTGCAGGTTATACCGATGCTGTTCATTGTATCCGTCATCTGCTTTGCGATGATCAAGCTGGCGCCGGGCGATCCTGTCCTTTCCTTCGTTACACCGGACATGCATGCCGAAGATATCGAACGGATGAGACAGAGCCTGGGACTGGACAAGCCCGCTTATGTGCAGTATTTCCTGTGGTTGAAAGAAGTTCTGTCCGGCAATTTCGGCTATTCGCTTATTAACCATCAACCCGCATTGGACCAAATCCTTAATCGTCTTCCGGCGACGGTTGGGCTGATGGGCGTAGCCATTGCGCTTGCTGTATTGCTCGCCATCCCGCTTGGCATGCTGGCGGCCGCTAACCGCAATCGCTGGATTGATAAAGCAATCAACTTATTTGCCTATATCGGCATTTCCGTTCCTCTGTTCTGGTTCGGTATTCTTTTGATTTACTTCTTTTCGGTACGGCTCGGCTGGCTGCCGAGCATGGGAATGAGAACAATCGGTGTTACATCCACATGGGACGTCATCAAGCATGGCATATTGCCTTGCGTCGTCCTGACCTTTGGCTTTTTGTCCGTATATGTGCGCTATATTCGTTCCAGCACAATCAGCCAGCTCAAAGAGGATTACGTACAAATTCAGTATGCCTTTGGCTCGCGAAAGCTGGTTATTATGTTCCGTCACTTGCTCAAGCATGTGCTTTTGCCTATTATCTCTATGCTTGGAATGAGCATGGGAGATTTGGTTGCGGGCGCGATCATTACGGAAACGGTATTTTCATGGCCCGGAATCGGCTCGTTAGGCATGACCGCCATTACGGGGAAGGACTACCCGCTTATAATGGGCATAACGCTTTTTTCCGCACTCATGCTCATTATCGGCAATCTGATTGCCGATCTGTTATACCGTTTTGCTGACCCCAGAATCAAATCATCGAGGTGACGGCGCTTGAATCGTAGCAAATGGAGAAATGTATGGCTGGAACTGGTAGCCAGCAAGCTGGGATTGCTTGCCGTGTTTATCTTATTCATCTTTTCGTTGGGCGCGCTGCTGGCCTTTTTATCCCCGCATGATCCGAATCAGCTTAATGTGGGAAGCAGGCTGCACGGCCCGAGCGGTTATAACTGGTTCGGCACGGACGACTATGGACGCGATTATTTTACCCGAGCTTTGTACGGCGGACGCGTTTCCTTGCTGGTCGGCTTCGCAGCGATGATTATCGCCACCTCTATCGGCGTTGCGGTCGGAGTGATCAGCGGCTATTTTGGCGGCCGTATCGATAATCTGCTTATGCGCTTCCTTGAGGTAATGACGGCGATTCCGTCTTTGCTGGTCATGCTGCTGCTCAGTGTATTTCTGAAGCCGGGCATCGGCAGCATCATTCTCATTATCGCGTTGCTGATGTGGATGAGCATTGCCAGAATTGTACGGGCGGAGACACTTTCACTTAAAGAGCGCGAGTATGTGTTGTATGCACGCGCATCTGGGCAAAATGCTTGGGGCATTATAGCCAAACATATTATTCCTAATTTAATCCCGGTCATTATTGTCGGCGCCACTAATAATATTGCTTCGGCAATTATGCTGGAATCGTCGTTAAGCTTCCTTGGATTTGGCGTGCAGCCTCCGAATGCTACATGGGGAAGCATGCTGAACAACGCGCAGGGTTATATAGTGCAAGCTCCCTTCTTGGCTGTGTTTCCCGGCTTGCTCATCTTCTTGACGGTGCTCAGCTTTAATATACTCGGTGACGTGTTGCGCGTGGGCTTTGAGCCAAAGCTTGGCCGGAGATGAGACAGAAAGGAGCGATTGCAGCCATGACAGAACCGATCCTGTCGGTCCGGCAACTGGAGGTTTCCTTCTTTACCAGAGAAGGTGAAAATAAAGCGGTGCGCAATATCAATTTTAATATTTACGAAGGCGAGACTGTCGGTATCGTAGGCGAGTCAGGCAGCGGCAAAAGTGTAACGGCCAAAGCGCTCTTGTCTCTGATTACCCCTCCGGGTAAAATCGTTGGCGGAGACATCCGATTCCACGGGAGCAGTTTGCTCTCGTTGAAAGAAAGCGAGTTGCGCAAAATTCGCGGCAATCGAATTGCCATGGTATTTCAAGATCCGATGACCTCGCTGAATCCCGTTAAAAAAATCGGCAGCCAGATGGTCGAGATTATATGCAGGCACCGCAAATTAAGCAAATTGGACGCGATGCAAGAAGCGATCGAACTGCTGCGCAAAGCGGGTATTTATCAGCCCGAGAAGCGTGTCCAGCAATATCCGCATGAGCTAAGCGGGGGCATGCGTCAGCGGGTGATGATTGCCATGGCATTATCCTGCCGGCCTGAATTGCTGATTGCCGACGAACCGACAACGGCATTGGATGTGACGATCCAGGCGCAAATTCTCGATCTGATAAAAGAACTGACCGCTTCCTCGCGGATGAGCGTTGCCCTCATTACACATGATTTGGGCATTGTGGCGCAAACCTGTTCGCGGGTCATCGTTATGTATGGCGGCATGATTATGGAGCAAGGCAGTGTGGAGGACATCTTTTTCCGGCCACAGCACCCTTATACGAAAGGGCTGCTGCGTTCGATTCCGAGCCGCAATAGCGGGAGCAGACAACGGCTTGTTCCTATCGAAGGATCACCGCCCGATCTGCTTGATCCGCATCCCGGCTGTCCGTTCAAGGACCGATGCGAACATGCGTTTGCGCCATGCGAGAAGCGGCCTCCGGTAACACAGCTCGCACCCGGTCATGAATCGATGTGCTGGCTCAACCAGTCGGAGACCGGCTTGAATCAAGGCGAGAGGAGTGCTTCGCGTGCAGAAGAACAATAATGCACTTGTAGAAGTCAGCAACCTGAAAAAACATTTTGTGATCGGACGAGATGCGCTGGGCAGGCCTACGGAAGTGTTAAAGGCTGTCGACGATGTCAGTTTCACCATCCGCAAGGGCGAGACGTTCGGTCTGGTCGGCGAATCGGGCAGCGGCAAATCTACGGTAGGCCGCTGCCTGCTCAGGCTCTACGACTACACGGAGGGAGAAATCCACTACGATGGACAATCGCTCGGAAGGATGAGTGAAAAACAGCTCAAGCCGCTGCGGCGGCGCATTCAGAGCATTTTTCAAGACCCGTATTCCTCGCTTAATCCGGGGATGAATGTCCTCGAGTTGATTGGCGAACCAATGAATATTCATGGCGTCCATCAGGGCGAGCAGCGGACAGCGAAAGTAGCCGAGCTATTAAAGCGGGTAGGACTGAAACAGGAGCATATGTACCGCTATCCGCATGAATTCAGCGGCGGACAGCGGCAGCGTATTTCCATTGCCAGAGCACTGTCTGTCAACCCGGAGTTCGTCGTTTGCGACGAGCCGATTTCGGCGCTGGATGTGTCCGTTCAGGCGCAGGTGGTCAATATGCTGGAGGATCTGCAGGCGGAATTCGGCCTTACTTATTTGTTTATTGCCCATGACCTGTCGATGGTCCGCCATATTTCCGACCGAATCGGCGTTATGGTTGCCGGAAGGCTGGTCGAGATCGCCGACAGCGACGAGCTGTATGAAAATCCGATTCATCCCTATACCAAAGCATTGCTGTCGGCCATTCCGATTCCCGACCCGTCTGTGCAGAGCGGAAGAGTCCACTATTCCGACGAGTGGAAAAAGCATTTGCAACAAGGAGCGGTATTGCGCGAAGTCAGCCCGGGACATTTCGTCGCTGACTTCGACTAAACATACGAAGGAGTGGAACAATGTCAACTGAACAACCCGCACTGTTGTCCCAATGGGATGCACTGCTTCTTGAAGGGCTGCGCGCCGCAGGATTTTCCAATGAAGAGATACTGTCGGCAATCCGCACAGGTGAACTGCCGCAGGACGAGTCTGAATTTCATCTGGATTATCAGTCGCTTGCGGTGCTCTATGCCGACCAGCCGGAGCTGGTCGAACGCGCTGTGTTGAAAGGCTACCGCATCAAATACAATACGGTAGGCGGATTGAATAGCTGGATTCGTCTGGCGCTCAACAAATCGACCGAATTTTCCCGCGAGGAAGGCAACGGCGGGGTTACGGTATCGCTTACTGCTAATGAGCGCGCCCATCTGGAGTCGGTTTTGTCCTATGGATGGAAAATTGTCCCGCATGGCCCGGAACTCTACCGGGTTGTGCCTGTTGCACAAGTCTAGCGAAAGAAAAGGAGGCGCAGCGTATTGCTGAGTTTTATCGCCGTTCAAGATCGCTACGCGATCGGAAATCGACAGCGCCTCTTCTTGATCATGAATGACAGATAATCGTCGTTACGTCTAAGCTCAGCTGGATTTTGCGAATTCATCCCGTGCATCCAGATTGGACATCGGAGAGGTATACAAAAAAAATCCGACCCCGCAGGGTCGAATTTGGATAAGAAAAGACAAGCAGAAAAATTATGCAGCTAGACCAGATCGCAAGCTTGGGCTGGCATCCAGTGTTCGTCCTCTCCGTCCCATTTGACATTGCAGCCAATAGGATTAGTCAGTGGCACAGACACCGTTTTACCTGCCAAATGTTCTGTAAGCGCCTGGTCCAGATTGTTAACAGTCATCTTCGAAATCTCCCTTGGCGAATCCACGCCGCGGCCGGTATAGATCAGCTTGCGATCTTGATCAAAAACATAGAAGTGCGGGGTCCGCAGACCACCGTATGCTTTGGCAACCTCCTGGCTTTCATCACGAAGATAAGTCCATGGGAACTTCTGCTCGTTCATGCGCGCAACCATGTGGTCAAATGAGTCATCGGCTTTCGTATTAACGCTGTTGGCATTAATGCCGACAAATTGCACTCCTGATTCGGCATGTTTCAAAGCCGTCGCTCTTGTCACTTCGTCTGAACCAACTACGAATGGGCAATGATTGCAAGTAAAGAAAACGACAAGTACTTTGGCCTCGCTGAAATCTTTCAATGAGTAGCTGCTGCCATCGGTAGCCGGCAAAAGAAAGTCGGGTGCCTGATCGCCAATTGCTAGTGTAAATGCCATATAAAAAACCTCCTAAAGTTAGTAAGCGTATACATCGCACTGAAGAGTATACCAAACGATAGTTGAGATGTCCAATTTTTCCAATATGTTAACCTATATTATTTCGATCTCTATCTACCAATTCCTACTGCAAGTCCGCTCCGAAAGCGTTATAATTATATTTATCCTGAACGATGAAAGGTTGGGCATAAAGACGATGGCAATCATAGAAAAGATTACTTATCTTGGCCAGCAAGCTGTACGTGTACAGACATCGCAATTGGAAGGAGTAATTGTTCCATCATGGGGCAGCAACCTCATCGCCTTGAAATGGCGAGCGGGTGAAATTGATTTGCTTCGTTCGCCAACGGATGCAGAACAATATTTGCTAAAGCCGGTCCTGTACGGTACGCCAGTTCTCTTCCCGCCAAACCGAATTGAAGACGGAACGTTTACAAGCAACGGCCGCACTTATCATTTCCCTATCAATGAAGTGGAACGCAACAACCATATTCACGGGTTCTTGCTGGATGCTGTATGGACCGTCGATCATGCCGAAACGGACGGCGATCGGGCAGTTGTTGAAACTACGGTTCTGTCAGAAGAGGTTCCGGCTCTATACGAAGCTTTCCCTCACAAATTTACCGTTCGCATGCAGTTTGTATTCGAGGATAATACGGTAACACAGCAATTTATTATTGAAAATCGTGACAGTTCACCGATCCCATGGGGCGTCGGTTATCATACCACATTCCGTGTACCGCTCTCCGCAGAAGGCAAGTCTGAGCAATGCACGTTCCAGCTTGAGGCCGACAAGCGCTGGGTACTGAGCGAGCGGCTGCTGCCAACCGGCGAATTGGAAGATTTCTCGTTCAAGCAAGCGCTTGCGGAAGGGATGTCACTGGACGGGGTTATCCTTGACGACGTATTCCAGGTAGCGCAGCAAGGTGCTAGCGAATCGATCATCGTCGACAAAGAAGCCGGTCTGCGCATTACATATGCCGGAGATGAAAACTTCAAGCAATGGGTTGTATACACCTCCGACGGCAAATCGGGGTTTGTCTGCCCAGAGCCTTACACTTGGGTGACGAATGCGCCCAATGTCGACCTGCCTGCTGAGCTAACTGGGTTCCGCGTCCTCGCGCCTGGTGAACGCGCCGCCGTATCGACGAAACTGTCGATAGCACAACTGTAGACGTTTCGATCGCCGAACAACCCTCAGCGGTATCCCTGCGGGTTGTTTTGGCAGCGGCGCGGATACCGCGGGGCTATTGCGAAGGGTGCGGTGATCAAATACGAACCTGTACACCGCATATTTTCCCCGATTTTCGTGATGGCAACCATGCAGGACTTTTATAGCCTCATCAAATCCCGGTTGGCACAATATACAAGCCTGTCTCCGGCTCGTCCCTCACCTTAACGTCGACCCCATAAATGGCTTTGACCGTCGCTGCTGATATGACGTCCCGCGGCGCGCCTCTGCTAATGATCATTCCGTCCTTCATCGCGATGATCTGATCGCTATAGCGAATTGCCTGGTTGATGTCATGCAGCACCATAACGATCGTCAGCCCGAAATCCGCATTCAGCCGTCTCACCAATTCAAGCAGCTCCAATTGATAGTACATATCCAGATAGGTTGTCGGTTCGTCGAGGAACAGCATTGATGTCCGTTGCGCAAGCGCCATCGCCAGCCATACCCGCTGACGCTCCCCGCCGGATAAACGGTCAATTCTTACCTCGCGCTTCTTGTGCAAATCTGTGCAAGTGAGCGCCCATTCAATCGCCTGCTCATCCTCTTCGCCGTTAGATTCAAACCACCCCCGGTACGGCATACGGCCGTAACCGACCAGCCGTTCAACGGTAATATCCGCAGGGGCGCTATTCTGCTGGTGCACAACCGCAAGTTTATGCGCAAGCTCCCTCGGCTTATAGTGATGAATAGCCTTGCCGTCGAGCACCGCTTGTCCTGCACTCGGCTTATACAGGCCGGACATGACCCCGAGCAGTGTTGATTTTCCACAGCCATTGGGACCGATGATCGTCGTCACTTTTTTCTCTTCAATCAGCCCGTCCGCGCCTTTCAAATTATCTGTCCGCTTATCGTACGAAAAGACAATCTTGTTAATTTCCATATACACGTCCACTCTTTCGCAATAAAAATAAGAGAAACGGTCCGCCCGTCATCATCATAATGACCGAAGCCGGAATTTCATTCGGCGCCGCAATCGTCCTGCCGAGCGTATCGGCCACGAGCACCAGCAGCGCTCCTCCGATTGCCGAGAACGGGATGACCAGACGGTGATCCGAGCCCACGCAGATTCGTGCGATAGCCGGTACCAACAGACCGACAAAGGCGAGAAACCCGCCGACTGCCGCTGCCGCGCCGGCAAGCAGCACCGCAACCGCCGCCACGGTCAGCCGTGCGCGCGTTACATTCAACCCCAGATTTTGCGCCGTCTTATCCTGCATCGCCAACAGATTGCACCACGGGTACAGGACAAAGGCAAGCAGCAAGCCGATCGAGCCGTAGATCAGCATCGTGCGAACATCATCCCATGTCGTAAATGAAAACGTAGAGGATGAAATTGGACTCGCTGCGGTCATGGAAGAACCCTCAAGAGCAGACAGCACTTGACCGAGTCCGGTAAAGGAAGCGTGAATTGCGACCCCGACAAGCACCATTCGAACCGGATTTAATCCGGCCTGCCATGAGAACAAATAGACAAGCAGACATGCGATCGCACCACCCATGAATGCAAATAGCGGTGTCCAGAAAAACAGCATTGGAAACAGACTGATCATAAACAGCGAGAATACCCCAGCTCCAGCGGATATACCGATAATGCCAGCATCCGCAAGTGGATTTCGCATGACAGCCTGCAGCAGCACGCCTGATACAGCAAGTGCTGCGCCAATCATCATCGACATCAGTATTCGCGGAAAACGCAAATCACGAATAATTGCGGCCTTCTCGTCTGTTCCAGTCCATAAGCCTTGAATTAATTCAAACGGTGTGATCTTGATACTCCCGGTTACAGCGGCATAAATAAACATTGCTACCAAGGCAGCACCGAGCAGCGCAAACAGTCCGATTGTTTTTTTCATCATTTATACAGCATCCCGATCAGTTCATCCAGAGCCTCATTAACCGCAAGGTTGCCTGTCGTCCCGAACAATGTTTCCTCCAAATCATACACGTTGCCTTGCTTAACAGCCTCAAAATGTTTCCAAATATCATTGCGCTGAAATTCTTTATCGAACATTTTGACGACTTCATCAGGCAATCCATGGGCCGCACGCAATATGATGTCCGGATTCGCTTGCTGCAAATGCTCGGTGTTCGAAGCGACGTATTCCACTGTTTCTCCCTGAACGACATTGACACCCCCGGCCCGCTTAACCAAATCTCCAATATAAGAGTTTTCAGTAGCGACGAGGTAGCTGCCGGGAATGCCCATTAGAATCAGTACGCTTGGCGACGACTTGCCAGCGATGGCAGTTTCGATCTGCTCCTGCTTGAGCCGATGCTTTTCAATTATTTCGGCAGCTTGCTGCTCCCGGCCATACTTCTGCCCCAGCGCCTCAATCGTTTCGTTCATTTTCTCCAGGCTTGTAAAATCCAGAAACTCGGCTTTAATGCCCGCCCGCTCGAACTTCGGCGTCAAATCGTAAGCCAATGTGGTGACGGACAACACTTCTGTCGGCTTAAGCATTCTCACCAACTCCATGTCCGGATTCATCGGATTGCCGATTTCCGTCAAGCCTTCATAGCGCTCAGGCAAGTTTTTGACACTTGTCGGTATGCCGACAAGTTCCACCTCCAGCGCATCCATCAGTTCCGTAATAGCCACCGTGGTCGATACAATTCGTTCCGATGACTCTTCCGGTTTCGTCTCCTGCTGTCCCTCGCTTTGCTGCGCCGCGGCTCCCTCGGACGAAGTTTCGGCAGTTGACGAATCAGACTCTGGCGATGTGCCCGAAGCGCATGCTGCAAGTGTGAGCAGCAATAGGGCAGCCAATAGTATTGTGGTAATCTTGTTCATGCTGGCTCCTTTCCCATCAAACACAACCCTTATGCGAGTGGTCCAGTTTCTAATATGCGTATGGTGATCGTTTACAGTTTAAACGAGGATGCCGGTACCGGCATCCTCGTCTACGTGACTATCAATCAGTTCTTCACTCTATCACCTTACTTGGCTGCTTGCAATAGTTTCAGAACGAGTACAGCAGCCTCGGCACGTGTCGCTTGTGCAAGCGGGGCAAACTTGTTGCCGTCACGTCCGCCGATATAGCCGGCTTCAACTGTCGCCGCTACACCTGACTGTGCCCATGCAGGAACATCGCTCGCATCAGCAAACGTCAGCTTGCTGTCTTCGAACAATTCAAGTTTAGCCGCACGAGCGATAATAACGGCAAGTTCTGCACGGTTGATTTTGCCTGCTGCACGGAAAGAACCATCTTGGTAGCCTGTCAGCAATCCAGCCGCGTTCACTTGCTCAACAGCAGATGTCGCCCAAGCAGGGATAGCAACCGCATCGGTAAATGCCGCTTCTTCTTTAATTTCAGCATCAAGCTTCAATGCTTTGGCAAGAATGGCTGCAAATTCCGCTCTACTGATCTCGCCGTTTGGATTAAATGTTCCATTATTGTAGCCATTCACCAATCCACGGGCAACCGCTTCTTCAATGGATGCTTTAGCCCAGTGTCCTTCAATATCGGTAAGTGTTACTTCAATTGTCGGCTCCTCTGTCTCTTCTTCTTTGGTTGGCGCGCCTGGCATGCCGGTTGTGTCAATTTGAATCTGAACGGTATGTTTCATGATGCCGCGCGGACCAGCATTCACTTCCATCGCCACATTAATTTTGGATGCAACGTCTGCTACCGGAATTTCAATTGTGCGTGTGTCTGCCTCTTTATCTTCACTCAAGACAACAACATCGGTAAACTTGCCATCTTTCTCATATTGCAGCGAAGGAATCATGCTGCTGCTCGACACAGTGAAAGACAAATAATAGGCGCCTTCACGAGCGTTTAACTTAGCAGTTTTGCTAGTAAAATCGCTCATGCTGGAAGACTCATCCGTACCATCTTTCAATACTTTATAGGCAACTTCATATTCTTTGCCATGCTCCGCTTCCTCAGCTTCCCCGCTGTTTTCTTTGGAAGGCGCACCTGGCATGCCGGTTGTATCGAATTGCAGTTGTACGGTGTAAGTATGTTTGTAATTCATCGATGCCACTTCAACTGCCATGTGGGCGGTTAATTTCTCGCGCAAATCTTTTATAGCAAATTTAACGGTTTTGGTATCTTCTTTTGCATCGCTGCTTACCGTCTCAGGTTTGATGCGCTTGCCATCCTGCTCGATCTCAAAAGAGGTGAACCAACTGCTTTTCAATAACGTAAGCTCGACATAACCAATGCCGTCTTCAACTGTTACTTTGGCAGGCTTTGCTATATATTTATCTGCTTCGGACACTTCTTCCGTACCGTCCTTCAGCACCTTATAGTTTACTTCATAAGCACGCTCCGCCTTCGTCGAAGTCGCTGCTTGCGTTGTCGCTTGAGCAGTCCCCTGTGCAGTTTCTTGCGCAAATGCCGGAGCAGCAGACAACAACAACATCGAAGCCGTTACAACAGATACAACTTTAGATAATTTCATTTTCTTTTTCAAAACAGTCAGTCTCCTCGTCTACCATATAATTTATTGTTTGCTAAATAATTTTCTACGCATCAAATATCCGCCGGCAACGCCAGCGAGCACAATAATAATGGCCGAATAAATCCAGCCTGACTTGCTGCTTTCCTGGGGGCTATCCATTTGTTCAGCTGCCACTGCAGCTTCAGCGGCCGCTAACTCGGAATTTCCCTCTGCTTCCTGCGCATTCAGCGCATCGGTGTCTGTGCCTTCGAGTGATTCCCGTGTATCCGGAGTGGCCAAATCTGCCGAATTTGTCGGCTCGTCCGGCTCAGTTGCATTGTCCTGCCCGCCAAGCTCCTCCGCAATATCACCTGTCCCTGGAGTAGCGGCGCTTGCCTGAGCGCCATCATGTTCGACTGCTTCTGCATCCGCCGGTTCAGCTTCGTTCTGAATAGCACCAGAACCGCTTGAACTTGCAGCATCACGGTTGCCGCCTTCATTGGATTCAGACTGGTCCACTGCCTTAGCATCCGCTGCTGCTTGACCCGCTTTGTCCTTGTCCGCTTTGCCTGTATCGGCTGCACCCTTGCCCGCGTCTGCAGGCTTGGAACTGGAAGTTGACTCGGCTGACGCGCTGCCTGATGGTTTGGCGCCTGACGGTTTCTCTTCACTGCTGCCGGACGGTTTGCTCGTGCCTGCTTTTGCAGGATCCGATTTGGCAGTATCCCCTGGCTGGGATGAGTCCGTTGACTTGGAGCCACCTGGTTCTTTCACATCAGTGCTGGGCTTGGAATCGGATTTGCCATTGCCGGATTCACTGTCAGCCGTTTTCGTGTCGCTCGCAATAGCAGTTGCTTTGTCTGTGTCAAAAACAAATCTGACCGTATATTCGTGATCATAGCCAATATCGTCGATGATGACATGCATTTGCGCTGCGGTAGGGACCGCCAGATCTGCTGTGTCAAAGCGAACGGTTTTCACATCGTCAGCTTTATTGTCTTCCACCACTTGCGCTTCCACAGCTTTGCCGCCTGATAGTACTTTCAAAGAAGTAATCCATGAACTATGATTAATTCGGATATGTACAGATGCCCGACCATTCGAAACTACGACTCGCGCAGGCTTTTCAAAGTAATCATTGGCAATGGAAACCGAGTCGTCATCCGGCTTTTTCACCGTAAAACTGACGTCGTAACTGCCATCATCCAGCTTTGCGGCTGCCAGCACCTCTGGTGCACTGAACAAAATAACCATCACCGCAATCAAGACCATCCCAAGCAATGATGCCGGGGCCGGCATTTTCTTCATTTTCTGACCGTACCTCCTTGCATCGATAACCAACAACGTATTTGCAGTTTCACCTAATATGACATCCGGGTACGGTGCACACCTCCCTTAATCCATCCCATGCCAAAACTGCTTATGACATTCGTCATTGCACCAAATGGTTGGCTTTTCCTTATTAGGCAAGCTGATTATAACACTCCCTGCCGACCCGTTCAATAATAATAATCATTATCATGTGATGAAAATCTGAATTATCACAATTTTGTAAATGGATTTTAAGAATCTTTTAACATTTTTCATGTATAGTAGTTAAAAAGCACCCGAGTTTTATAGAATTGGAGTGATTTAAGATGAAAACCATGATATTATTTCAAGATAAAACAATTCCCGTATACTTGACTGAAACTTCTAACAAAAAATCGCTGGACAAGCTGGCAGACACTTTAAATCGCAAATGGATGACCGGAAAGAACGCGCTGAAAAACTGTTTGAAATCACTTATCAGCGTCGAGATTGTCGGCAGTGAGGCAACGCTGCATGCTATCAATGAAAAAGACACCTTAACGATTTCCTTATATTAATTTGCTCGCAGCGGAAAAGCCTGAAGAATGCTTTCTTCAGGCTTTTTGCCAACTGTTCGCAAGCGATGCGACATGGAAGAGTCGTCAGATCTATGCAATCCTCATGTCCTGATGCCGCTCTACAACTACAATATTACGCCATCTTTGAAAATCGCGATTTCCTTAAAGCCGTTCCGCTCATTGTTTGTTTGCTGCTCGCCGGATGCAATTTGCACAATTTGCTCCCACAGTGCATCTGTCAGCTCATCCATTGACAAGTCCTCCAGCAAACGACCGGCATTGAAATCAATCCAGTTTTTCTTCCGGCTTGCCAACTCGCTGTTGGTCGCAATCTTAACCGTCGGCACTGGTCCGCCGAACGGCGTTCCACGTCCAGTCGTAAACAGAACAATATGTGCGCCGGCTGCGGTAAGCGCCGTTACCGAGACAAGATCGTTCCCTGGCGCCTCAAGCAGCGTCAGCCCAGTGCCGGTAACTCGCTCGCCATAGGGCACGACATCGCTAACAACCGCATGACCGCCCTTCTGCGTACAGCCGAGCGACTTTTCTTCTAATGTGCTAATCCCGCCGTCCTTATTGCCAGGAGACGGATTTTCATAGATGTCCTGATCATGCCGAATGAAATATTGCTTGAAGTCATTGATCAGATGGACAATCTTATGAAACACCTGCTCATCTGCAGCGCGATTCATCAGAATCGTCTCGGCGCCGAACATCTCCGGCACCTCCGTCAAAATCGCAGACCCGCCTTCGCTAACCAGCCGGTCGGATACCGCGCCCACCAGCGGATTGGCCGTAATGCCGGACAAGCCGTCGGAGCCGCCGCATTTCAAGCCAAGCTTCAGGCGAGAGACAGGAACAGGCTCCCGCTTGAACTGTTTGGCATACGCGACCAGCTCATCAAGCAATTCAAGCCCGGTCTCCAGTTCATCTTCCTCATCCTGCGAACGCATAAACTTCACACGCTGCGGATCGAACTCGCCAATTGCCTGTTGGAACGCGTCGATCTGGTTATTTTCACAGCCGAGACCAATAACCAGCACACCTGCCGCATTCGGATGATTCACCAGCGAAGCGAGCAGCTTCTGAGTATGCTCCAAGTCATCGCCGAGCTGCGAGCAGCCGAACGGATGGGCAAAATGATGAATGCCGTCCACTTCACCGCGATGTGTGCTGGTTGCCCGATTAGCCAAAATTTCACAGGTTTTATTAATGCAGCCTACCGTATTAATAATCCAGATCTCATTGCGGATACCGACTTCGCCATTGCTGCGGACATAGCCTTGAAAGGTCAGCCCTGTCGGGGCAGGCTTGCTCGCTTGAAGCTCTTCGCCAGGCTCATAAGCATATTCCAGCAGTCCTTTAAGCCCTGTTGCCATATTGTGCGTATGCACCCAGCTTCCTGCTGCCAGATCCTCTTTCGCTCTGCCGATGGAGTAACCGAATTTTAATATATCTTCTCCCTGACGGACAGACTTTATGAGAATTTTATGCCCTTTGGGGACGTCGGCTTGCAGAATCAGCTTCTGATCGGCTGCTCCCTCTTCTCCACCATGGAGATAAACTTCTTCTCCCTTAGCAAAAGGCCGCAAAGCGACGATAACATGATCATTTCTGTGCAGTTGAACCCATTCGTTTTTCATCGTGTTTCCGCCTCCAATTCCGTCAGGCTCGCTGCCACGGCAGCGCTCAACTCGTCGATTTCTGCAAGATTGCGTCCCCATACGGTGGCCTGCTCAAGCACGCGCGCCACGGATTGCTCGTCACTCAGCCGCACCGGGGCATCCGCTATCTCCTGCCATACCTTCGCGAGCGTTTCGAGCTGTTGCTTGTCGTCGCGCACCGTATAGACAGTACCGTCCAGTGTCGTGCCAAGAAAGGCATCCCCTTCACGTTTCACCTTGTAATAGCGGATCAATGCAGCGGTTGCCAGCACGAGCCGTTTGGGAAGCGGCAGCTGACGCTCGGTATAATAAAGCAATGTAGGCAGCAGCCTTGCCTTGAACTTGCTTAGACTGTTCATTGCGATGTCATACAGACGATGATCAATGTAAGGATTAAGGTAGCGTTCATATACACTTTCCGCATAGCTATGCAGCTCCGCTTCCGGCAGTGGCAGCGTTGGAATAATTTCTTCACTGACTGCATCGCGAACGAATGCGCCGTATGCCGGATGTTCCATTACCTCTCGCACCAGTTCACACCCTCGCAACAACGCGAGCGGCGTCATTAGTGTGTGGGCACCGTTAAGAATACGGACTTTGCGCAGCTGATACGGCGTCAAATCCGCTACCCAGTGCACGTTGAGTCCGGCCTGGCGCAGCGGGAGCAATTGATCGAGCTCCGGCTCGGCCTCAATAGCCCAGAAATGATACGGTTCAGCCGTATTGAGCATTTTGTCTTCATAGCCCCACTGCTCAAACCACGCTTCCGCCTGTCCGGCTGGGTAGCCCGTTACGATCCGATCCACGAGCGAATTGAGAAACCGGTTGTGATCTTCCAGCCATTGAGTGAACGCGGCTGGCAGCTCCCAGTCTGCGCAATGGCGCAGCACACACTGCTTCAGCTCGTCGCCGTTCCGCTCCAGCAGCTCGCACGGCAGCATAATCAATCCGCGCTCCGGATCGCCGCCAAAAGCTCGAAACCGCCGATACAGCAGCAGCGTTAGTTTCGCCGGGAAAGATTCTGTCGGCTCATTCTCATCGTAAGGGATCTCACGGTAAACCAGCCCCGCCTCGGTTGTATTGGAGACAACAAATTTCAGTTCCGGATGGTCTGCCAGCTTCATAAACGCATCCCACTGTGCATACGGATCGATCATCTGCCCGAATACCGGGATCAATTGCTTTCGTTCCACAGCCTCGCCGTTCTCCAGTCCTCGTGTAATCAGCGTGTAAAGCCCGTCCTGGCTGCGCAGCGTTTCGAGCTTCGCACGTCCAGCCGGACGCGGCTGCGTCACGACGACACTTCCTTTAAAAAGCTGGCGCTCCCTGCACTCATGAATCATCCAGTCGATAAACCCGCGCATAAAATTGCCTTCACCGATTTGCAGGATAACTGCCGGTTCGTTCTGCAGCTCCTCCCATTGGGCGAGTTCTGCCGGAGATAGTAAAGTTGCGCTAAGCGGCTTCATGTCTAGATCTGCTCCTTCCTGCTACTGCCCGGTAATGACACCTTTCTTCAAAATAAGGTTGGCGTACTGGGCGCTTTCTCCAGTTGCGACCACCGCATAAGCCTGCTTGGCCCGCTCATAGAAAGCAAACCGCTCAACCGTTTCGAAAGGTGTGTCCAGACCGGTGCGGTTCTGGATGATTTCCCCGTATCGTCCCCAAATTGGCGTCTCCACCTTGTCGCCCGGTACAACCGCCATTAAGGTAACCCGATGAGCAACGTACTGGTCCAGTGGAAACAATTGCAATACGCCATCGAGCAGTTCCGGCATCGGATGCCCATCACAGCGTACAAGCCGCCGGGCCATGCTCGCGGCAGGGAAATTGGCGTCGGCAAATACGATTTCGTCGCCGTGCCCCATCTCCATCAACAATTTAAGCAACTCCGGGGAAATTAATTTTGAAATGCCGATCAGCATTTACGTTCATCCTCTCCGCATCGTCTGCGTATAATGGTAGTTTAACAGCAATTAAAGATATTAAAATGACTTATCATTGCATATTTATACTCTTTTTTGATATCATTGAAACAACAAGCGGTTTCAAATGAAAATGAACAACTTTCTTGAGAAATGAGGTGTACGCCATTATGGCCACACTAATGCATAAAAAGATGGAGCCGATGGATATTTTTCCGTTCACCATCGTTTACCGAGATACGAAAAACCCGCAAACTGAACTGCCAAATCACATTCATGAATGGTATGAGCTGGTCTATGTTCATTCGGGCAAGGGCAGTTTTTTTATCGATCAGGTGCTGCATGAGAAACGGGCAGGAGACTTGTTTGTTATTCCCGGCAATACGATCCACCAGGCATTCACCGATCCCGCAGATCCGATTGTTTCCACCGCGCTGTTTTTCAGCCCGGAATTGGTGCAGCCCGCTTCGTTTGGTGAAGAGTATTCTTTTTTGCTGCCCTTTGACTATTGCAAGGTGCGCAACAATTTCGTTTATTTGTTGTCCTCCGCTTCCCAGGAACAAATCGAACAGCGTTTGAATGCGATTCAAGAGGAACTGCTAGGCAAAAATGCCGGATACCGGCATGCGATTGTGCTGCATGTGCAGCAACTGCTGCTGGAGCTATCCCGGCTCGAAGCGTCTGCAGGGGATCGCGACCGCGCGTCCTCTCCGGCTTCAGGAGGCCCGCTCTGGCTTCGGGAATCGCTGAAATATATTGATCTCCATCTGGATCAGCCGCTGGGGCTTGATGAATTATCACGGCAAGCGTCTGTAACGGGAGCGCATTACAGCCGGGTGTTTAAACAGTTGACCGGCATGGGCGTTGCCAAGTATGTGATGACCAAACGGATTATTCGGGCCAAGGAGCTGCTGCTGGCAGGCGATAATACGATCAGTACGATTGCCGAGCAATGCGGCTTTGAAAGCTTGCCCCATTTCTACCGTCAGTTCAAGCGGATTGCCGGCTTGACGCCCGCCGCCTATCGCAAGCGGCTTCTGTCCAGCCGTTAGGTCGATTTTCTAAAGGGGATTCGCGGAATAGTTGTATCGATTCAACGTCCTCCCCCGCGAGGAACAGCATAATTTTCGAATAAAATCCCCCGCAGCCACTTGGGAAACGGGGGATTTTATTAGTTGATGCCACATGTTGCGAAACGCTGCTTCGCTCTCTTACGCTTCTGCAACAAACTTGTTTGTGAGCGAGCCAAGCTTTTCAATTTCAATTGTTACTTCGTCACCTGGCTGCAAGTAGACTTGCTTCTCAGGCGGGTAGCCGAGTACGACGCCTTCCGGCGTTCCTGTCAAAATAATATCCCCAGGCACTAACGTCATATGTTTGGAAAGATAGCTTATAATTTCAGCGCAAGAGAAGATCATGTCCGACGTGTTGGAGTTTTGTCTTACTTCTCCGTTGACAATCGCGCGGATTTCCAGTTCATTCGGATTGCCTACTTCGTCTTTCGTTACCAAATAAGGACCGAGCGGGCTGAAATCGTCGCAAGTTTTGCCTAGCAGCCATTGCTGGGTGCGCAATTGCAAATCGCGTGCTGACAAGTCATTGACATTGCAATAACCGAACACATAATCGAGCGCATCTTCTTCACTGACATCTTTCGCTTTTTTGCCGATGACGATCGTCAATTCAGCTTCATAATCCAGTTTTTCTGTGACTTTCGGCACCGCGATATCCGCTTGATGAGAAGTAATCGTATTGTTGAACTTGTTGAAAATAATCGGGTATTCCGGAATCGGCGCGTTCGTTTCTTCCGCATGCTTGCGGTAATTCAGCCCGATGCAAATGATTTTATTCGGGGATGTCACACATGATCCCCATTGCAGTCCAGCTTCGTCCAGCAGAAACGCCCCTGTTTCAGGCAAAGCATCCACAAGCGCCTGCAAACTTGAAAGCGCTGTCTCTCCGCCTTCAATAGCGTCCGTTATTGTGGCCGGAACGTCTGTCCGAGCCAATTGGCTTGCCGCCGCTCCCACGTCAATTACACCTTGCTCCGTGCGAATGCCAAGCCTGGATTGTCCATCTTGAATGAAATTAAGCAGCTTCATAAACGTTTAATGCCTCCCCAAATTGTTGTGCAATGTTTCATTATCGTCGTGCAAAACGATCTAACTGATCGCTGAACTTCTTAAGCGTTTTTGCCAAATACGACACCGCCATCAATATAGAGCGGCGATCCCATCATAAACTTGGATTCATCGGAAGCAAGGAACAATGCGGCCTGCGCAACATCTTCCGGCTTGCCCAAATCGCCGCTAAGCTGGCGAGTTTTCAACGAAGCAATCGCTTCTTCAGGATTATCATAAGACTTTTTCAAATATTGCTCCACAAACGGTGTGAGGATGGTTCCTGGCAGCAGTGCATTCACTCGAATGTTGTAAGGCGCATAATCAACCTGCATCGATTTCGTCAGCGCCAGCACCGCTCCTTTAGTTGCAGCGTAAGAAGCGCGTCTTGCCAAACCAATTTCCGCAATGCAGGAAGACATATTGATGATGGAGCCTGAATTTTGCTTCATCATGTGAGGCAGCACATATTTGGAAGGGACAAAAACACCCTTTACATTAATGCTGACAACTCTGTCCCAATCGTCTTCATCGATCTCATGGAGCACACCGACACCGCTTACACCCGCGTTATTAAACAGCACGTCGATTCGGCCGTACTCCGCAATAATTTGCTCGACCATACTCGCAACCTGTTCCTTGTTCGTCACATCTGCGCGAATGAACGCTGCTTTCCCGCCGGCTTGCTCAATTTCGGCCACCGTTTCCAGACCGTTCGCTTCGTTCAAGTCATTGATAATGACCAAGGCGCCCTCTGAAGCAAATCGCAGCGCCGAACTTTTGCCGATCCCTGAGCCGGACCCTGTAATCAGGGCGATTTTATTGCTCAATCTCATTGTCTGTGCGCACCCCTGTTCCCCGAAGTATTAATGCTCCATATGGTCATCCGGCTGAGCCGCTTTGACCGTAAGTCCGCCGTCCACCATCAGCAGATGACCGTTAATTTGCACCGCTTCATCTGAAGCTAAGAATACTACTGCATCCCCAATTTGTCTAGCCGTTCCGAGCCTTTTCATCGGGTTCGCCTCGATTTCCTTACGGCGAATTTCCGGATCAGCCAAATAATCCGTGCACATATCGGTATCCACTGTACTTGGGCCAACAGCGTTGACATTGATGTTGTATTTGCCAAGCTCGATCGCCATGCCCTTCGTCAGCATATTCGCTGCCGCCTTGGAAGATTGGTAATGGGGAATAACCGGACTTGTCACGACCAGACTTGCTGTTGACAGAATATTGATGATTTTTCCGTGCCTGCGCTCAATCATTCCCTCCGCCGCGCGCTGCGAGCAGAGAAAAATAGACTTCACATTCGTCTTGTACGTGCGATCCCATGTTTCCTCTGTCACTTTCATGAACGCTTCGAAAGGCGCCACTCCCGCATTGTTGACCAGAATATCGACCGGCCCAAGCTCCTGCTCAACCTGCTCGAACATCGCGAGCACCTGCGCTTTGTCGCCAACGTCAGCCTGTACGATGGTTGCTTTGCTGCCCAGTTCCTCTATGCGTGCCTTCACTTGCAATGCAAGCTCTCTGCTGCTGTCAGACGTGTAATTAACCGCTACATATGCTCCTTCTTCCGCCAACCGGATTGCAACAGCTTCACCAATGCCGCGGCTGCCGCCCGTTACCAATGCCACTTGCTGATTAAGTTTCCCCATACCCTTCACCCTTACCTTTTCAAAATAGTATGAATCCGAGCGTAATTTACCCTAATTATTCAACTAGCCGTTGCGTGCAAAACCTGGTCTTGAATTACAGTGTCGGTCCGATCCGATTGATGCTGAATTCTTGATGACCGAGCACTTCCGCTTTCGTTTCCTTGCCATTGGCAACTTCAACTATTTCACGCCATATATCCTGGCCTGCGCCCTCGACACCGATCTTCCCTTCCAGCATGTCGCTGACATCAACGTCCATATTGTCGGTCATTTTCTCATACATGCGGCGGTTTCCTGTAATTTTGATAACAGGCACAACCGCTGCTCCTGTCGGCGTTCCCCGTCCTGTTGTAAAACATACCAAATGCACGCCGCTCGCGGCCATGCCTGATACGCATTCGATGTCATTACCCGGCGAGTCCATAAAGTACAGCCCTTTGCCGGGAATCGGCTCCGCATATTCAAAAGCGCCTACCAAGGGAGATGTGCCGCATTTGCTGATGCAGCCAAGCGATTTCTCTTCAATTGTGGTCAGTCCGCCCGCAATATTGCCGGGGCTCGGGTTGCCGCCGCGCATATCGGCGCCCATCCGGTTAATTTCCACTTCGAACCGTTCGATAAAATGGTACAGCTGCTCTGCCACTTCAGGCGTGCTGCAGCGCGCAGCCATCACATGCTCCGCCCCGATAATTTCCGTCGTTTCACTAATAATGACAGTACCGCCCTGCTCAATCAGCACATCGGATGCTACGCCCAAAGCCGGATTGGAGGCCATGCCCGATGTCGCATCCGATCCGCCGCATTTCACCCCGATCCGAAGCTCGCTGGCTGGAATCGGCTCTGACGGAATCTGATCCAGCTCAGCCCGAAGCTTTCTTGCCAATTCTGTGCCGTGGGTAATTGCTTTTACCGATCCGCCTACCTCCTGGATATCGATCACTTCGACAGGTTTACCGGTAACTCTAATATCGTCTGCAAGCGCATAAGGATCGATTACTTCACAACCAAGACTGACGATGATTACCGCCCCGACATTCGGGTTTTTCCCTGTACCCGCCAAGGTAGCAAACGTCCGCTCCTTATCGGCCCCAATCTGACTGCAGCCATGCTGATGAGGAATGGCAACGGTTGCGGGAACCATCTGGGAAATGCGGTTGCATACCTGATTGGCGCAAATAACCGTCGGTATGACGAGCAGATGATTGCGAATGCCATATTCGCCATTATCCCGCTTATAGCCTTTTATATAATCCATAATTCATACCTCCTGGAATCTATTCTCCTGCTATAACTTGATAGCTAGTCTTGCTGTCTAATCTGGCTATTTAATAAACGAAACGATGATTATTCGCCCTGGCTTTGGTCGCCGCGGCCCCGAATGCCTTCAACATTGTGGACATGCACATGTCTGCCTGCTTCAATCGTTTGCGTTGCTCTGCCGATAATTTCTCCGTATTTATACACATCCTGGCCTGCAGCAATATCAATCAAGGCTACTTTATGTCCGAATGGAATCGGATCAAGACTTAGAATGGTTTTGATTTCCTCATTGCTCCGATAATGAATCTGCACTCCTGCCGCCAAATCCTTCAGCGCTGTCGCAACATGATCTTTGCTGTCTACTACCAGCGCGTCTGCGCCAGCTACAATTTCTCCTGCCATTGCTGTACACATCCTCTCGTCGAGTTATCGATAACTCAAAAATAACAGTTGCCCTTCTTGCTGTCAATCTTTTTATCCACTACAATAGCAATAAACAAGCAACGTGAAGGATGATTGGATTTGATAACCATTTATGATATCGCCGCAAAAGCTAAAGTGTCCGCGATGACCGTCTCCCGTGTCATTAATGACACAGGCCGCATCAGCGAAGCTACTCGCAAACGGGTCAAAAAAGTGATGCGGGAAATGAATTATGTGCCGAATTCCATGGCGCGCAGTCTCGTGCTCCAAAAGTCGAAAATTCTCTCCTTGCTCATCACCGATATTACGAACCCGTTCTATACAACCGTCGCCCGCGGCGCGGAAGATACGGCCAAACGCTACGGCTACCGTCTTCTGCTTGGCAATAGCGATGAAGATTACCAGAAAGAAAAAGACTATGTCGATATGATCTTGTCGACCCGGGTAGACGGTGTATTGTTCGCCCCGGCTGGCGACATGTCCGCTGATCATTTGCAGCAGCTGCAGCAGCACCGGTTGCCATTTGTTATGCTTGACCGGGAAGTGCCCGGCATTCAGTCCGACACCGTACTGGGCGACAGCAAGGAGGGCACTCGCCAACTGGTGCAGCATTTGATCGCACTCGGGCACCGGCGCATTGCTCTTGTTGGCGGATCGCAGGATATTTCGACGGCCAGACTTCGTCAGACCGGTTACCGGGAAGCGCTGCTGCTGGGCAATCTGCCGATCGATGAGGAGTTGATTCTGTCGGTCAACTATCGTGAATTTCGGGATGAAGCCTTGTTGGACAGAATGCTCGAACTTGAATCGCCGCCTACCGCCATATTTGCCGCCAACAATTTCCTTGCCGTCGGCATCATCGCATCCCTTCGCAGCCGGGGCTTATCGGTGCCTGACGATATTTCGGTTGTATGCTTTGACGACTTGGGCATCGCGTCGGTGCTCGACCCTTTTCTGACTGTGGCAGCCCAGCCAGCGTACCAGTTTGGTGAAATAGGCATGCAGTTGCTGATCGAACGGATCGAGAGCGGACGTGAGGAAACGCGCAATGTTATTTTGCCGCCGGAAATCATCGTGCGCCGCTCGTCTGCGCCGCCGCGGACGGTTGAAAGGTATGAAAGGTCGTAGTGGCAGATGTAATGAAAGAGTTCAAATCCATAGGTCGCAATGAAATGTTGTGCAAACGAGTGGGGTAAAATCGGAATTACGAAAGGTCATTGGCAGCATTGTAAATATGCGTAAAACGAGTGAGGTAAAGTCGAATAACGAAAGGTCTTTGCGCATTGTAAATGTTGCGGGCTGCAGGGTTCCTCCAATCGCCATTGAAGCCAGATTTCTTATTTTATCTCCCAAAGGTCGAAATCCGGCTTCAAAAAGCGACCACTCCGTTTTTCCGGAATCCCTGCACCCTCCACTCTACTTGCTTACCCTCTCACACGACTTTAAACCCGTTCTTTCTTACACAAAGCGAACAGACGCATCCCTAAGGGGTGCGTCTGTTTCAACATGCATTGGCTTTAATATATGCATTCGCAGGATGCGACTCCGATTAACATAGGGATAAGCCGTTGCTCCATATTTCAATCCACGCATCCGTATGGGATGCGACAGACCGTTTGTGCAGCAAGTCACCTATGATGAGCCATTTCAATCCACGCATCCGCATGGGATGCGACGCTTGCGAGACTCAATATAGGTTTTGCTGTCATCATTTCAATCCACGCATCCGCATGGGATGCGACCGTTGGAAGTGTGATGTCATGCGCCGCCCACACATATTTCAATCCACGCATCCGCATGGGATGCGACCGCCCACTCGACCAAGTCACGCGGATGCACACCATTTCAATCCACGCATCCGCATGGGATGCGACGCGACATTCCTAACGTTGCCAACCAATTTTGACACAGGATTTCAATCCACGCATCCGCATGGGATGCGACGAGTTTCTTTCGTTCCATCACGCATCCCTCCCGTATTTCAATCCACGCATCCGCATGGGATGCGACCTTGTTGTACAGCAAGAGCGCCTAAACAGCGCATACATTTCAATCCACGCATCCGCATGGGATGCGACCCCGCCGCAAGGCGGTTTACTATAGTCAAAATCAATTTCAATCCACGCATCCGCATGGGATGCGACAAATCAGATAAAGCGTAGAGGTGATACTAAAAAGATTTCAATCCACGCATCCGCATGGGATGCGACTAATTAGGATTTGCGGAAATTACGACATCCAGACATTTCAATCCACGCATCCGCATGGGATGCGACCGTCTGCTTCGTACGGATTGGACCCGTTCAAAAATATTTCAATCCACGCATCCGCATGGGATGCGACTTTCTAAATTCGTCCGTCGCTTGGTCACTTGTTATATTTCAATCCACGCATCCGCATGGGATGCGACTCCTCCACTATACCATATTCGATGAGCCGTTAGGTATTTCAATCCACGCATCCGCATGGGATGCGACCTGCGCTGGTTGAACTTGATGTACATATCAGGGCTATTTCAATCCACGCATCCGCATGGGATGCGACCTGCATATCGTCCACGCCGTCCATCCGCTTAATCATTTCAATCCACGCATCCGCATGGGATGCGACCAATGTGGGATGCCGTAGCCGACCGATTAGTTCCTTATTTCAATCCACGCATCCGCATGGGATGCGACATAATCGCGTATGATCGCGTCTAATATGGTGTGAATTTCAATCCACGCATCCGCATGGGATGCGACTTTTAACTCCCCTCTCCCTCACATCGCGTGGGGATTTCAATCCACGCATCCGCATGGGATGCGACTGCCCCTATAGGGACACCCGCGTCCTATCTCGTCATTTCAATCCACGCATCCGCATGGGATGCGACCTGCCGGCGTTAAGCTCACAGGCGGTACAACAGATTTCAATCCACGCATCCGCATGGGATGCGACGTGACGTTGTACTAGGGAGGCTCTGCATTACATGAATTTCAATCCACGCATCCGCATGGGATGCGACCATGCTTCGTCAGCTCATCCACTCCGACGAAATCATTTCAATCCACGCATCCGCATGGGATGCGACTAACATTACCAGTGATTCCGCGTGAGGTTGCCGAATTTCAATCCACGCATCCGCATGGGATGCGACAAGTTCAGGCGGTTCACAATCTGCACCAACTTACATTTCAATCCACGCATCCGCATGGGATGCGACCTGTTAAGCGCCGCTCGCACCTGCTGCTCTGTACATTTCAATCCACGCATCCGCATGGGATGCGACTTAAATCCTGATGGATCTTATGGCACTGTTCCCATTTCAATCCACGCATCCGCATGGGATGCGACCCGCTTATTGGTTGTACGCCAGGCAGCGTGACCGATTTCAATCCACGCATCCGCATGGGATGCGACAGCGATTTTTAGCCAAAAAAAGGGGGGAATCCGCTTTTCACCACCAAAAATTACTTATTATTCCATTTAATTTAATAATAAACTTATTATTTCACAATTAAATTGAAATAAATGTTAATTTATTGGTGCGAATGTCCCGGGGTTTTCATGTGCACTACACATTCGCACCAGTCATTCGCACTCTTAATATAAATTCAATATCTTTCCAAGTCAATAAGATTGTGTGCACATCACATACTGTTCTCAGAAATGGATAGGAGAAGTTACTGTTTTACTTACACAATTTTTTTCTAACATTTTCAATATAACAGCCACGACCTCAGTTCTTGTAATCTTAGCGTTAAATTCGAAGTTGTTTGCTCCCTTGCATGCTAAATAGCCAAGCTTTTCAATAGCTCAACTGCTCCTTATGCCCATGATGGTAAGTCGTTCTCATCCGCAAATCCTGTTGAGGCATTTGTCACCCGATGTGTTCGTAATAATTAGAGTCATCTCGGCTGTGCTCCGATGGAATGTTCCATCCGCATAGCCTTTTTTATAGCCTGATTCCACTTCTTGCGCTACTACGCTCTGCTTCCATCCTTCTTTTTCGATGCATCGGTGAAGGTCAGTACAGTCTCTGTCTCCGCTTCTGATTTTGCATCCTCTGCTTGCCGGTGTACGGCGTTCATCAGTATAACTGTAATTCCGCGCGCGTCACGGTATGATTTGGTCTGAAAGTTCCGTCCGAGTAGTATTGGTGATTCCACTGCTTACTGCTTGCTTGATCGCAGCTTCGGCCAAGTGCCCGCAATATCGCTCAAGCTGGTTTCGGCTCAGTCAAAGGCACCTTCGCCATCTCTTATTTAAGCTGATCGGCTGCGAATTTGCTTGCCTCATAACCCCCTACAGGGATGGAGCCAAACACCATTGCAATAATCAATATTGCTATCATTGCGCCATTTCTAATTTTGCGCATTTTTCTTTCCCTCTCGGTTTAACATCTTCCGCAACTTGCCTCTGATCCTTCTACTCGCGTGCTTGCCTGGAGATTAGATTTCGAAAAGCCATCTGTTGAACAAAAGTTAGCTTATCTAAAGCTATTCTACTGCTGGGGAAAAACAGAGAAATGATTAGCCGCACAAAAGAAAAAAAACGCGCAGCATCAAGCTTTCGTGGTTTAAAGATACATACTTTTTGTCAGCGCAATCGGCCTTATTGACAGTTCGGGACATTTTGATTCATGCATCGACATGGGATGCGACTCCGAGGGGAACAGCAGAGATATTTCAATCGCCACATAGAATGCGACTCCTCACAAACAGTTCATTCAATAAGTATCTTTACATATTTCAATCCACGTGCCCACATGGGATGCAACCACGACGAATTTGAAGCCAGTATCGACAAGGACGAATTTCAATCCACGCAACCCACACGGGATGCGACGTCCAAAAAAATGACACGAGATTCATTACCAGAATTTCAATCCACGCATCCACACGGGATGCGACCCTCACGAGGTTCAGCCAGATCGGCCGGATCAGATTTCAATCCACGCACCCACAAGGGATGCGACCAATCACGAACTCATTGTCCAGCTTTCGTTGCGATTTAAATCCACGCACCCACACGGGATGCGACCCAGCCAATGATCCTATCGTTTCTCCCGATGGTATTTCAATCCACGCACCCACACGGGATGCGACCCAGAAAAAAAGGTACCGCGGCAACGCGGGCTAAATTTCAATTCACGAACCCACACGGGATGCGACTTTACTTCCATAGTCACCATAGGTATTGAAAATAATTTCAATCCACGCATCCACACGGGATGCGACCTGTCAAAACATACTTGAAAAGTATCGCTCTTGATTTCAATCCACGCATCCACACGGGATGCGACTCTCCTGCGGTGGGGGCGGCAACTGGTCGTATTTTTATTTCAATCCACGCATCCACACGGGATGCGACGCAAAAGTAATTCGCCCAGTCGGGGAGTGATATATTTCAATCCACGCACCCACATGGGATGCGACTTCAATGGTTTGTGGAAAGTGAAAACTGAAAATCATTTCAATCCACGCACCCACATGGGATGCGACATGCAAAATGACGCTGCGTATGTCAGGCGGCTTATTTCAATCCACGCACCCACATGGGATGCGACTCGATGTCGAAGTAATTGGCAATACACGTCCGCTCATTTCAATCCACGCACCCACATGGGATGCGACGAGGGTTGCAGGTGTACATCAATCACAGCCCAGATGATTTCAATCCACGCACCCACATGGGATGCGACCTGAACACCAAATTCTAGGAGGTCGAAATGAGAATTTCAATCCACGCATCCACACGGGATGCGACCTGATTGCCCAATGACTACCCAGCTTCATTGAGCCATTTCAATCCACGCATCCACACGGGATGCGACATGCGTCCAGAGTGTTCATGTCGCTTGCTCCCGGACATTTCAATCCACGCATCCACACGGGATGCGACTGATTAATGGCGATTATAAGGAGTAAAGGGTTTTATTTCAATCCACGCACCCACACGGGATGCGACCTTTGGCCCTGATTCGTAACGAAAGACAACACGGATTTCAATCCACGCACCCACACGGGATGCGACAGCGATTTTGGGCTCAGAATGGCCCTAAAATCGATTATCATCCTATAAAAATCATTATCTTGTTTTATTACAGTCCAACAAATTACTTATTTTGTAATTTACTTGAATTAAAAGTTAATTATTTGGTGCGAATGTCCCGGGGTTTTCATGTGCACTATACGTTCGCACCAGTCATTCGCACTCTAAATATAAAATCAAATTCTTTCCAAGTCAACAGTGTATTCTCATTATATGATTTACCAATTCACCGTAATGATCCCCCAAGGAACACAGGTTACGCATTGTGGTTGTGCACCTTATCTCAGCTGTGCCGCAAAAGAGGTAATTTGTTCGAAAATGCAGACACCGCGTGCAATAGCACTCACTAACCTCCCCTATGCTGTAACCTGAGTTAGGGTATACAAGCGAAACGGAACACTCGAGCCTGATCCAGCCCCACTATCCCATTCATTCTGTTGATCTGCATCTACTTGCTCCTCCCTTAGCAGCAGCATATCCGACGTTTCTCCACACGAAGAATACCCAGAATGTAGCTACACGCTCGAATTGTTGCTTATTCCCAAAAGAAAACAAGCCCTTGGAGAATCCAAGAGCCTGCACATTGATCGCTTATTTTCTTATTTAGGCTGAATGTAGCCTTCTGCTTTAAGCAGTTCGGCAATCAACACTGCGCCGCCTGCTGCGCCGCGCAAGGTGTTGTGTGACAAGCCGACGAATTTGTAATCGTACAGCGAATCTTCGCGCAATCTGCCCGCGGAAATCGCCATTCCCTGCTCAATGTCGCGGTCAAGTTTTGTCTGCGGTCTGTTGTCTTCTTCGAAGTAATTAATGAACTGCTTCGGTGCGCTTGGCAGATCAAGCTCCTGCGGGCGACCTTTAAACTGCTTCCAGCTAGCAAGAATTTCTTCTTTGGAAGGCTTGTTTTCAAAAGAAACGAATACGGTAGCCAAATGGCCGTCCGTAACAGGAACACGAATGCACTGCGTTGTAATTACCGGCGTGGAGGCTTTAACAATCTCATCGTTCACGATGCTGCCCCAAATACGCAGCGGCTCCTGCTCGCTTTTCTCTTCTTCACCGCCAATGTAAGGAATCACATTGTCCAGCATCTCCGGCCAGTCGGTAAAGTTTTTGCCTGCACCCGAAATCGCCTGATAAGTTGAAGCAACGACTGTGGTCGGCTTGAATTGCTGCAATGCATGAAGCATTGGCACATAGCTCTGAATCGAGCAGTTCGGTTTAACGGCAATGAAGCCAGTCGAAGTGCCAAGACGTTTTCTCTGTGCAGCGATCACTTCTATATGCTCCGGATTGATTTCAGGGATGACCATCGGCACATCCGGCGTCCAACGGTGCGCCGAGTTATTGGAGATAACAGGCGTGCCTGTTTTGGCATACGCCTCTTCCAATGCTTTAATTTCATCCTTTTTCATATCAACGGCACAGAAAATAAAATCAACCTGCGCGGCAACTTCCTCTACCTTCGAAGCATCCTGAACGATAATTTGCTTTACATCGTCAGGAATTGCGCTGGACAGCTTCCATCTGCCTTGTACCGATTGTTCATATGTTTTGCCTGCCGAACCAGCGCTGGCTGCAATAGCCGTCACCTGGAACCAGGGATGTTGATCAAGCAGCGCCACAAAGCGCTGGCCAACCATGCCCGTGCCTCCGACTATACCCGCTTTAAGTTTTTCTGTCATGATCTTCAATTCCTTTCAAAATACCATGAATGATAGCATTCTAATATTGTACTGAATTATAAAGGAAATACCGTGTCACATCAATATGAGAAAGCTATATTATTTGATCATTTAGCGAAATGTCCCGGGTTTGCCGATCTTCTTAAAGGTATAATCCCACACCATTTGTTGCACCCTTATATTACACAACTGAGAGAGAGGTGGCAACCATGGACCAGACGCATGACCAAATCAGCGCTAAAACCCAAGAATCACCCTATCCTACACTCCGCCATATTTTGGACCAGTTCACCGATTGCGCAGATTTAGAGCATCAGATATTCCCTCATTTGCAGCTTGACATGCTCTATTTCAGCCATCTGGCCGATCAGCAAGCAATGAAAAATGATCTGTTCGATCCTTTCGCCACAGTTCCCCGTCCGGATGTGAAGGAACTGCTCTCACAGTCCCGATATATTGAATGTTCCGATTCCAAAAAGATCGTGCATAGCCTGCTGAGCGGCAATGCCGCACTTTTCTATCAAGGCCGTGCCTATATTGTTAGTGTGGGCGGCCCCATAACACGCTCCCTGCAGCAATCTGAAACCGAATCCGTCATAACTGGACCGCATGACTCGTTTACAGAGTCGCTTACGATGAACCTCTCCTTAATCCGCCGCAGAGTGAAAAGCTCTCACTTGAAAGTAATTACCATGTCTGTGGGCGAAATTTCCAAAATGGATGTGCGCATACTCTATATTGAATCCATTGCCAATATGGATTTTGTCCACCAACTTGTCGAGCGAATTAATGGAATTGAGATGGACAGTGTGTTGGAAGCGAATATGCTGGTTCAGCTCATTGATGAAAATCCGAACTCCATCTTTCCGCAGTTTTTAACCAGCGAACGTCCCGACGTCATATCTTCCAAACTGATGGCCGGACGGGTTGTCGGCTTGGTTGATAACAGTCCATCCGCTTTCTCAGCGCCAACCAGTTTTTTCGAGTTCTTTGCTTCGCCGGATGACTATTACCAACGCTTTGCTGTCGGCACTTCCTTGCGGGTTTTGCGCTTTATTGCTTTTATTATTGCGGTTTCGTTTACGGCCTTCTATGTTTCCGTTACGACATTCCATTACGAGATGATTCCCCAGTCCATGCTGCTTAATCTGGCTACTTCACGAACCCGTGTCCCTTTTCCGCCGCTGTACGAAGCGTTTCTGATGGAAATAACGATTGAGTTGCTGCGGGAAGCAGGTGCCCGGCTGCCCACTAAAATCGGACAGACCATCGGTATCGTCGGCGGTATTGTGATCGGGACCGCAGCTGTGCAGGCCGGACTGACAAGCAATATTCTCATCATCGCCGTTGCGCTGTCTGCAATCGCTTCTTTCGTGATCCCAAGCTACATTATGAGCGCATCGATCCGGCTAATCCGGTTCGGGTTGATTTTGCTTGCTGGCATCTGGGGAAATTTCGGGCTGATGTTCGGTATCTCGATAATCGTGATCCACTTGTCCGGCATTACCAATCTGGGCACCTCCTACTTGACGCCTGTTGCACCGTTGAACTTGGGGGATTGGAAAGACATTTTCATCCGCGCCCCGTTCTGGTGGATCAAGACCAGGCCAATGCAAACAAAAACGCCAAACAAAGTGCGTAATAAAATGAAAAAATAAATCGGAGGTTTCATGTGAGCGAAAAATTGCATCCCATCCATATCGCGATTTTAATCTATATGACTCAGTTTGGCATCATGCTGTTCTCCATCCCGAGGATCGTCGCTGACAACTTTGGCACCAATGGCTGGGTTGCACTGCTGTTGAGCGGCATCGTTGCGGCAATAAATATCGGGCTGATCGGGCTGGTGTACCGTTTAAGTGACGGAAACAGCATATTTGAATTGCTGGAGTCGGTCTTTCCCAAATTTGTGCTATTCCCATGCTATATTCTGTTGGCGTCCATATGGTCCTTCTTAGGATGTTTAATCGGCAAACAGTACATCCTGCTATTTCAGATGGTGGCCTTCCCAACTACATCCCCAATGATCTTCAAATTTCTATTTGATATCCTGGCTTTTCTGCTGTTGATCAAAGGCATCTATAATATTAGCAAAGCATCCAATCTTTTTTTCTTTATGACCATTTGGGTGATCTTCATTATCTTTTTTTATACAGATGAATTTCAATGGATTCGTTTAACTCCTTTCCTGTTTCGCGGCGGCAATATTACCTGGGACAACAGTCTGGAAGTTTACACTGCGTTTTTGGGGTACGAACTAAGCATGCTGTTCTTCCCCTACGTAGCGCGCGGCTCCAAATTCATACGGGCTGTACATATCGGAAACCTTAGCGTTATGGTGGTATATATTCTATTCAGCATCATCAGCTTTGGCTTTTTCAGTTTTGGGCAGCTGCGGCAGCTTATGTATCCTTTTCTCGATTTGCTCGCCTATATTCAGCTTCCTTTTATCGAACGGATTGAAAATTTGCTGTTTACTTTTTTCCTGTTTAACATCTTGATCACGACGGTCATGTATTTCTGGGGAGCCGCCCAAACGCTGAAAAGAGCGTTCCCTCGGTCACGAACCGGTTGGGTTGAATTTTTGACCGTACTCACCTGTTACATCGCTTCTTTCTTTCTGACGGTCATCTCGGAAGTGGAGCAATGGCTCAGATACCTCGGTTATTCCGCTATCGCGATAGCTTTTGGACTGCCGCTGATTCTGCTCGTCATTTTACTTGTTCGAAGGGGGAAGAGAAAACATGCAAAAGCATCTGAACAAGCGTAATTCGGCGAAGTATACATCCGTGTATCGCGCTGCAGCTGCAGCATTCATTGCGTTTATGTTGACATCCTGCCAAAACTCGGACTCGCGAATATTAGAGCAATTGGGTTTTACGACAGCGACCAGTTATGATCTTGTGCAAAAAGGGGAAGGCGATCAAAAGGTAGACTATTTGCGGGTAGGAATCAGCATTCCAAAAGCCGATCCTGATGCGATCAGCAGAAGGGAAGTGCTTGTTACGGAAGGCAAAACGAGCAAAGAGGCGCGCATCCGACTCTCCGAACAGACCAACCGTACCCTCGTCAGCGGACAACTGCGCAATGCCATGTTCGATATCGGGCTCGCACGCACCGGCTTGTGGAAACATATCGACACCATTATCAGGGACCCCTCGATCGGTCCGCATGTCAAAGTAATTGTGACCAATGGCAGCGCTTATGATATTTTGGCGAAGGAATATCCCCAGCACCCAACAATCGGCGTTTATCTGAGTGAAATGCTTGCTAAAGAAGCTAAATCCAATGCGGTCCCTGAAGTAAATATCTATCAATTCAGCCGCGATTATCATGATGATGGTATTGATCCGGTCGCTCCGATCGTTAAACTAGGCGAAAACCATATCCAGATCGATGGCATTGCGCTGTTTCGCAGCGATCAATATATTACAAAAATCGAACCGGCGGATGGGATTGTGTTTTCATTCCTCCGTGATAACATCCGTCAAGGCGAACTGAGCGTTGATATGGAGGAGACTGAGCCGAACAATGAATTCGCGATGCTAAGCTACATTACAAGCAGCCGCAAAATCCAGGTCACACCACCTGCCGGGCAAGATCCTCTTCCCGAAATCAACATTGCGCTGAAGTTAAAATGCTCTGTCCTTGAATATGTTGGCGATCAGGACAGCAGTACGGTTGCGGGCCAGAAAGGACTTGAGGACAAAATCGAGGCGAAAATTCAAAAAAAAGCACTCGAGCTCATTCAAATGATGCAGCAGCACAACGTGGACAGCCTTGGTCTTGGACAGCATGTTCGCAACCGTATCGGATATGACCAGTGGCAGAAGCTGGACTGGCCAGCTGTATATCCCAAAGTAAAAGTAAATATTAAAGTCAAGATTCGTATAAAGGACTTTGGAAAAATAAAATGACCGCAACTCGGTTATAAAAAAACAGGAGCCGTTTCAGAACCGGTTAAGAAAAAACCGGCCGGAAGCGGCTCCTGTTTACAGCATTCGCCTTGCGGATTTCGCATTGGCGAATTGCCCTTATTTCACCTTACAAAATCTGATATTTCGGCTTCACGTTGTTAAAGTCCTGATTCTCCCCGCATACCATCAAGCCCGATCCCCAATTAATATGGACATTGTCAGACGGCAGGTCGGACGCATCCCGGTATTGGAACAACACATTCCGCCTTGTACGGCTGCTGCGGTTCGGCTGTGAGCCATGGATCGTCAGGTAGTTAAAGAAGAGCACATCTCCCGCTTCCGCCGGACACGGCGTCCCTTCCGAAATCGGGTATTCCTTATGATTCAAATAATGTGCGCCAACATGCGGCAGCGGTCCTTGCTTATGCGAGCCAGGGATGACATGCAGGCAGCCATTCTCTTCATCTGCATTGTCCAGGTGAACGCTCGCTGCGAGCATCGTGTGACGATCATGTGGAAAATAGGGCTGATCCTGATGCATCGGGAAGGCAGCGCCAACTTCCGGTGGCTTCACCAGCATTTTGGTATGGTGAAGCTGTACATTGGGGCCAATGATCTGCTCCAGCACCCGGGTAATATTCGGATGAATGACAGCGCGCATAAAGGAGGCATCATGATAGTGGACATCATGGAAGCCTTTCAGCACCAGCTTCTTAAGCTGTTCGGGCGGCAAGTAGTCCCCCTGCCAGGCCGAGTTGGTATCCGCTTTCGCTTTCGCGGCGCGCTGAATAATACGCTCCACGGCTCCGCGCATTGCTTCCACCTCCGTCTGGTTGAATACCCCCTTCACCAGCAAATAGCCATTTTCTTTGTAAAAATCTACATTGATCTGTTCCATCGTTCAAATCCCTCCAGCCAAGTCAATTGGTTTTGTTAAAGCGTTCTTACCGTTATAATAAGGGAAATGCATACCGCTGTCTTTGCTTGTGGAGGACAGTCTTTTGCACGATGAGGACAACATGGAAATGAGGCTCGTAAATGGATCTCTACAAGGAAACCATGGAATTGCTCAATGAGGCAGCCGTTGTGCTGACCGGACCTGCAGCTGGCTTCAAGGTACACTATTGGGGCATGAACAAAGCGCTGCCCAGCAATCCGGTTCATAAGCATTCTTTCTTCGAAATCTGCTATGTAATGGGTGGGCAAGGGATGTATACGGAGGAAGGTGTCCATTATCCGCTGTCAGCCGGCGTCCATATTTGCTCGCGGCCAGGCATCATTCACCAAATCATTACGGATAATGATCTTGATTTGCTATATGTTGCATTCGAGCTGGATGAAATGGCCACCAGTGAATTACAGCTTGCTTCGTTTCGCTATGTGGCCGAGCATGGCGAGCCCTGGGTTGCAGGCAACCAGCGTATGCCGACAGCCCTGCTCTGGCAGGCATTGCTGCAACGGCAGCAGCCTGATCAATCGCTGCCGTCAGCAGCTGTCGCTCCGCTCGCCTATGCGCTGCTGCTGTCCTTTCCTTCGCTGTTCGGCAAGCGCGAGCGTGTGGCAGTCAAAAAGAACAATTCAGGCGATAAACTGCTGCAGCGCGCCAAACTGTATATTCGCGATAATTTATCAGAACCGCTTAATTTGCATGATGTAGCCAGCTACTTGAACTTATCGGAGCGACATCTGTCCCGGTTGTTTTCCGCTGGCATTGACGAGAGCTTTACCGATTTTATCCGCAACGAGCGGATTCGGCAGGCCACCCACCTGCTTCGCACAAGCGAACTCACCATCAAAGCGATTGCCGAAACAACCGGATTCTCTTCCGTCCATTATTTCACACGAACCTTTCGCAAAATCAAGCATACGACACCGGCCCAATTTCGCAATCATAGCCGTTATTAGACACGCCCGCCTTTATAAATCGAAAATTCAATTTAGCGCCTGCTTATGGAACAAAGGCATGCAAACTTATTTGCAAACAGCAAAAATGCGTTTATGCGAGGAAATACTTTTCTTCGCAAACGCATTTTGCAGTTCGGCCTTATTATGGTTCAACTCCCCCGGGCGGGCTTGTAATCAGGGCAGCCAATATAGCAAGATCCTTGATATCGATAACATTATCGCTGTTAAAATCATATTGCTTTAACGATTCCCAGTCCGCATCCGCAGACGTTTTTCCATAATATTTCATGAGAAGAGCCAGATCACCAATGCTGATTTTGCCATCGCCATTAAGATCGCCGGCAAGTTTTGCTTCAATCTGTATGTCATGTGACGCTCCATCGATTTCCAGCTCATTGCCTTCGCCGTCAGCCGCAATCAGTACCGTTACAGCTATGGTTGCGCTGCCAGCAGGGGCGTCCGCTTTTACCTTGAAGCGCAGCTTCATCAAGTCGCCTGAAGGATGCTGCAGCTCCTGGTGATGGATGCCGAGAAATCGGATTTCCCCTGGTTTCTCTTCGCTCGCAATGATCGAGAATACTTCATCATCCACGCTCTCAAAAGCAATGAATTCCAGCTTTTCCGCATCATAGACAAGCGTCATGTCCTGTGCAATTATATTGGCGGGCAGCTCGCTGATCCCATAAATTAAATCAAACACGTCGCTTGCTCGCACCTTATTCGTTCCTGTCAATAGCGCTTCCGGCAAGTGTTCCGCCTCTCCCAAAATTAGACGGGCAACCAGATTCAGATCCGCTTCGTCAACTTTCCCGTCACGGTTAACATCAGCCCGCGCATAGTTCGCCCAATCCGGATCAGCCGATGTTTTGCCCAGCGCGGCGGATACGATGCCCAAATCGCCGATGGTAACCTTTCCATCACCATTTACATCGCCCCGCAATTTCTTCAAAGCGCCGTTCTTTGCCATTCGTGAAGCAGCGCCGCTGACAATCAATTCGTCGCCCTCACTGTCGGAAATGACGGATTCCAGCAGCACTGCCGCTGAAGATGCTGTCCCTGATGAAACTTTGCCCCGCCAATGCAAGGCAAGCAAGCTGCCGTCGTCGACAATGGCATGCTCTGCTCCCTCACTGGCCACTACGATCCGCACGATTCCTTGTCTTTCGTTATCAGCGGCGGAGCGAGTCGACACGGATTGGCTGACGATACGCAGCCCATCCTTCAATGGCTCTACGCCCGTAAACTCTAGTTGATCCGTATCGTATCCGATGGTGAGCACTTGTGCGAACACTCGCTGTGAATTCCCTGCAACCCCGCTTAAACCATAGGTTGTGCTAACTGAATTCCCGATACTAATTGTATCATTGCTATACAGGAATGCGCGTACATCTTGCTGCGTCGGCTGTGTGTCATCCACTGTTCCCGGCTGTCCGCTTCCTGGTGTTCCCGGCTGTCTGTCTCCCGGAGTTCCTGGCTCACCATCTCCTGGTGTTCCTGGCTCACCATCTCCTGGTGTTCCTGGCTCACCGTCTCCTGGTGTTCTCGGCTCACCGTCTCCTGGTGCCGGCTGCCCGACTTCTGGCGCTTCCAGCTCCACATTTTCTGTTCCGGTCTGGCTTTGCTCATTTGCAACCACGACTGACGAACCGCCCGCTTGCAGCTTTACCGCACCTGCACCGCTCGCCACAACTTCCGCTTGCGCCCGAGCGACCGGCTGCTGCATGAACGGTCCCGCTATAACGGCAAGCAATATTGCAACTACAGCTATTTTCTTGCCCGTGTTCATTCGCATCGCTTATCCTCCCTTCTCCAAGCTACTTATCCGCCTGCTTGTAATCGAGCAAACCGAGGATCAAAGTTACTGCTTCCGCACGGGTTGTATTGTCATGAGGGACAAACCGGTTGTTTCCTCTTCCCTTGATCAACCCTGCGTTGGCTGCTGCTGCAACCGACGCGCGCGCCCACTCCGGTATATGATCCGCATCTGCAAAGGTGAGCTTCGGCGTATCGGCAGCGCTGTTGTCTGCCTCATGATTGCCCAGTGCCCGCATAACCATCACCGTCATCTCAGAGCGCTTGATCGGCTGATCATAGCGAAACGTATTATTTTCATATCCCTTGATTACTCCGGCTCCTGCAGCTTCCAAAATAAACGGCTTCGCCCACTCAGGCGTTTGATCCCAATCGGCAAAGGTCGTCTGCATGCCTCCGACTGAAGGCAAAGCGATCGCACGGGACAACATGGCTGTAAACTCTGCACGGGTTACTTTGCCCTGCGGTCGGAAGCTTCCGTCCGGATAACCTTCTACCCAACCGAGTGCAGCTGCGCGTTCGATGGCCTGTTTGCCCCAATGGTTGGCGATGTCGTTGAAATGAATGGTTCGTTTGCCCTGCACGATTTCCAGCGATTTTTCAGCACTCGTCTTTATGGTAGCATCCGCGATTTTGCTGTCGACGATTTTCACTTGCGTCAACTTGAATGCCGCTTTGCCTTCGGCGATGCTCTCAAATGAAAATACCGCCAGGTCGGCCGATCCGCTCACGCCTTGTTTTTTGCCAACTTTCGTATGCGCGAATGTAATCTCTCCATCCTTCACGATCGCAGGAACGGAGAACCCCTCCCAAAGTGCAGATGAGCTTTTAAACCGCAGTTTTGTCGCATCATAAGCTAAACGGATTTCATATCCGAATACGTCGTCAAGATGCTCTCCCTTAACCGTAACCCGCACCGTCTGGCCAATTTCAGATTGATCATTGCTAATGATCATAGCGAAGGAAGCATTGTCTGCAGCGCTTGCAAAATGCGGCAGCAGAGCTAGTCCCAGCAGCAGAGACAAACAAAGGAAAATGCTTTTACGTTTCATCGAGAAGTTCATCCTTTCCCTTATATTCCATGGCTTTCATGCATGATATGATTCATGTTCTTCTGTTATGTAATTCCCCCCCGCAGCAAGCTGCGGGGGAGATCCGTTCAGATGATTATTTGGTTTGAAGAATGATCGTTGCGATGGCTACCAAATCGACAATGTCGATTTTGCCGTCACGGTTGAAATCATACTTCTTGATGTCATCCCACTGAGGATCGTCAGAGGTTTTGCCATAGTAACCTGCTACGATGGCCAAATCGCCAATCGTTACCTTGTCGTCCCCGTTGAAGTCGCCAGGCAACGCGCCATTTACTGAGGCCAGGAAAGCTTCCAGCGCTTCATTGAGGTCGGCCGTTGCTTGTTCTACAGCCTGCTGAGTCGAAGCCGGATTGTTAAGCACTTCCTGTGCAGCATGGATGGCTTCCTGCAAGAGTGCTTTCGCACCTGCCGGATACTGCCCTGCTTTGGTTCCTTCTACAGCTGCATCATGCTTGCTTTGAGCATTGCTTATCAACGCTTCCAGCGCAGCCTTGTCGATCACGCCGATTGTTACGCTGTGGGCTGCTCCGCCAAGGCCTGTTTCCAGACCGTCACGGTTGGCAATGACAACATCCGTCAATGCGAAGGTAGCAACACCCGATACCGGTGATTTCGCCTTCCAGCTCAATTTCAGCAAACTGCCGTCGGCGCTTTCTGTTCCCAGGTTAGCCGCAATGATGCGGACTTTGCCCGGCTCGACAGATTTGTCGATCACCTGGAATCCATCTTTGAGCGATTGGACGTCAACGAACTCGACCTTTGTATCATCATAGGAGATCGTCAGGTCTTGCGCCAATCCGTTCTGACCGATATCGCTTAGTCCGTAGACCAGATCAAATGGTCCTCCGGATACAGCGCTTTTGGCTCCAGTCAGCGTAGCTGCCGGACCGTAAACTTCAAAGGACAAAATATTAAAGCTGGTCGACGCAGGCGTTGCGCCCAAGCCGATGACGCCATTGCCTGTTCCGCCCGGTCCGATCTGCGGACCTAGTGGCCGCTTGCCAGACATCGTCAGTCGGATGTAGCGATTGTTGGCAGTATCAAACTGCAAATCGCTTACTGCCGAACCGTTGCTGTTCGTGCCGGTGTACAGCGTTTCCCAACTCGCATTGTCATCAGAGCCTTCAATGATCAAATTCTTGGCATAGTTGGCATACTCCCACTTAACAATCGCCCTGCTGAAATTCGTAGACTTGCCCAAATCCACTTTATACCATTGTGGATCAGCTCCTGTGCTGGCATTCGTTGAACTCTGCCATTTGGTAAACATCGAGCTTTCCAGCGCTCTGCCTGCCGTATTCGAACCTTGTGTCGATGAGGCTGTCGCTGTTTTGCCCGTAGCCAAATTGACGGAAACCGGCGAAGCACTTTGCTTGGTTACAATATTGTTATAGGCGTTCACTTCAAGTGCGACAGATGCATTGCCCAGATCAGCAAGCTTATAAGTCGCAGTCAACGTGCGCTCCTCACCAGGCAGCAGCATGAAGTAATTGTCTTCCATCGTTACCGGTGCAACAAGTTCTCCGCTATCGCCTTTTTTGATTTTGGCGAATACAGCATAGGCAATCGTGTCGCCATTGTTTCTTACTGTATAAGTGACGGATTGATCTTGCCCTTTCGTTACGACATCAGGCGTACCGACGATTTTCAGCTCTGTCGCTTTCAACGTGTTCAACGCTGTGAAGTCGGCGAACTGATCCTGTGGCGTAAAGTTCCAACCGTGATTCTGATAGCGCATCACATCTTTTTTCAATGTCTGTGCATACGAGTTGACACTGACAAGTTTACCGCTCGCATCCCGCAGCTCCAGTCTGAGGAAGTAGGTCGGCGACAGCGGAAGCGATGCTTCATCCAGCTTGTCGATTTTGGTAATACCGTAAGCGTCTTTAATCTTACCACCGAAATTAATCGTCTGATAGCCGACTTTCTTAGGCTGTCCGCCCTCGGCAGCACTTGCGCCATCCGGCTTCACGGCAATATTTCGCACCACTTTGTCGTATACCTTTGTGCTGTCAATATTGTAGATTTGTACGCTTGCTTTCAAGCCCTTATAATCTTCCAGCGTGGAGTTAATCACTTTGACTTCCTTGCTGGCGTAGTCGAACATGATATGGAGCGGTTCGTTCCCTTTTTTCGCTCCGAAATACGAGCCGTTAGGATTCAGATAGTTGTCAAACAAGTTCCAGAACATGCTCGGCCAGGCATTGTTCAACATCCACTGCACCCAACCGGACGCTTTGGTGTATTTGTTCGCATTGAGCGCCTCGAACACCGCACGCTGCGAGTCATATTGCTGTACCTGAGCCTTGATGTTGTATTCTTCAAGATTATGCGATTCGCCATAGTGGTTATCCATCGCCGTATTGAATTTGGAGAGGTCACGGAAGCTGCCTCTGGCATTGTGGAAATTCCACTGCTGATAGTTGTCTCCGCCGACATTGTATGGCCACAATGCACTTTCCGGCAAAATTTTCTTCATCGTCTCAACGACAGGTATGCTTGGTCCCGGTCCGGCTTCTGACGTAAAGCCAAAGGCTCCGCCCAAATCCATGTCCTCAAACCACATCGCCGGCGGTGCATAATCATAGGAAGCATCCATATGCATCCCGCTGGTCGTGCCGGTCAATGTCGCTACTTTCGCTGAGCCGCTTGAAATAATCGCTCCGTACTCATCCCAGTGGTTTCTGTTCTCAATATCGAGGAACGCCTGCTCGACTTCACGTCCGCGCTGCTTGCTGGAATACGAAGCAGGATTGTCACTGCCGTTCATCCAGGCGATCATGCTTGGATGGACCCTTAATGCACGAAGCTGCGAATCAAGTGAATCACTGACAATCTCCAGGTCACGATCCGTATAGTCAGCCGGCTCCTGCCACTTGCTACAGCAGGTCCATCCGCCCATATAGAGCAAGCCCTTCTCATCCATCAGGTCGATCAAACGGTCATCGAAGAAAATCCCTTCATCACGAATCCCGTTAAGACCCATATCCACCAAATAGTCAACGACGGCAATGTTGGCGTCCATATCTCTGCGCAAGTAGAGGTCTGTTGGCGAATAACCTCCGGCTTTAATAAGCACAGGCTTATGATTGACGTAGAATTGCACCATATCTTTGAGCGGAGGACTCGTCTTCGTGGACGGGGAGACGTTCATCTCGGTCGTCAACTCGCGAATACCAAACCGCTGTGAAATACGGTCGGATACGCTGCTGTTCTCAGCAGTGAACTTGAACTCAACCGTGTGCATTGGTTGATCGCCCATGTTGATCGGCCACCACAATTGCGGATTTTCGATCGTGAGCGCGCTGAATTGATCCGCCTTGAAAGCAACTTCCTGGTCTTTCACCCCGGCATTAATTGTTACCGGCTTCGAGACATTCGCCAGCACCGTGCCGGACGGGTCTGTAATCGTTGCTTCCAACGTACCGGAAACCGCACTGGTCGAATAGTTGCTTACATCTACGTACGCGCTGAGCGTTGCAGATGAGAGATCCGGCGTTACCTTCGAGGTAACGAACGGGCTGCGTGTTGTAACGTCTCCACTGGTTGTAATGAATACATCACGCCACAAGCCCATATTGTTGTCCGTCGGTCTTGGCACCCAGTCCACCCAGTAGACGGAGAAATCTTCACCGAATTTGGATTTGGTTACTTCAACCGCCAACGTGTTTTTGGTTGTGCCGTCTGCGGTAACATAATTCGTAATATCCAGTTCGTAAGCACGGAATGAACCGATAATATCGTTTTTGTTAGCGATTTTCGTACCATTCACCCAGATGTCGGCTTGGTAGCCGATACCGAGGAAATTGACCAAAATACGCTTGCCCTGCTCGGATGCCGGCAGTGTGAACTCTGTCCGGTACCACCAAGGCGAATTGTACCGGCTTTCATCGGTACGCGAGATGCGGTCATGAATGAACGGGTCTTCAATATCCCCTGCTTCAATCAGCGCACCCATGACGGTATTCGGCACACTCGTATTAAACCAGCCGTTCGTGTTGTAGCCGTTCGTTGATACTGCATCACCAGTTTGTGTGGCGATGGCCGAAGACTGGATTTTCCAATTGCTGCTCAATTGGTACACCTGGTTGTATGTAATTGCTTTTTTGAGTGTGTTGGCATCTTTGGAACTGTTGGAACTGTTGGAATCGGCGAGAACGGTAACCGATGCGAAACTGGTTATCGTCATCATCAGGGCGAGCATCATGCTAAAACCGGTTTTGAATGACTTCCTTACCTGCATTGACCTTTCCTCCTCGACATTTCAATGTGGTCATCCATTTCCTTGCTGCTCCTTGCCTATGCCCGATAGAACCACCTCCTTTATGCGTCAGCAGCCCGGTGCTTCAAGCATATTAGCAGTCCAATCACTTTAAAATTGCCTTTGTTCATCCTCGCTTAGTCGGTTGCTTTCTTCTTCCGGCTGTAGTAGTCGAACCAGACCGCCAGAATAAGAATGCTGCCTTTCACAATGAACTGCCAATAGGAATCCAGGTTCATGATGCTCATCCCATTGTCGAGACTTGCCATCACGAGCGCTCCGATCAAGGCGCCGACAATCGTGCCCGCTCCGCCCATCAAGCTCGTGCCCCCGATGACACAGGCAGCAATCGCGTCCAGTTCATACATCGTGCCGGCATTCATCGTCGCCGCATTCAGCCTGGCCGTCAAAATGAGCCCAGCAATGGCTGCAAGCGTATTACAGAGTACAAACACGAGCAGCATCCGCCGTTTGATCGGAATGCCCGACAGCTTGGCCGCTTCCTTGTTGCCGCCAATCGCGTACACATGTCTCCCGAACACCGTATTTCTCGTAATGAAGGTGAATACCACCGCCAGAAAAATAACGAATACGAAAGGAACCGGAATGCCTTGATACTGATTCATCAGAATGACAAAACTTAGAATAAGCAGTCCATAGAACAGCACTTTCACCGTATGAACGGGAGCTGCTTCCACTTCAAACCCATATTTCTTACGCGAGCTGCGCCTTCTCATCATCATAAAGACTGTAATGGCAAACGCAACCAGTGCGAGAATAAGGCCGATGCTAGGCATTACATAAGCGGTACCAATCGCCTTGAAGCTGGGCGACAGGGAGGAGACCGTCTGGCTTCCGCTGATGCCAAGCAGCAATCCGCGGAAGATCAGCATCCCCCCCAAGGTGACAATGAAGGCAGGAACCGCTCGATACGCTACCCACCATCCCTGAATCAGACCAATTAGTGCCCCCAGAGCGACGACAACAACGAGGACGGGAATCGTATTCCAGTCGTACCAGACATTCAATATCGCTGCTACCCCGCCTGTCAGTCCAACAATCGAGCCGACTGACAGATCGATGCCGCCCGAAACGATGACAAGCACCATGCCGATCGCAAGCACAGATGTAACCGACATTTGCAGAAATAAATTGGACAGGTTGCGCGCTGTAATGAAGTTATCATTCAACAGCGAGAACAAAATCCAAATAACCACGAGCGCGCCGATCATTGCGTAGGCTCGGACATCCATCTTAAACCACTGCAAGCGACGCTCGGTCGCATTGGTTTCATTATCGCGAGGCGTTTCCACTTTTAAGCTCATCGCTCACTTACCTCCTGTTGCGGATTCCATAATTTTCTCCTGCGTCGCTTCCGCATGCGTAAATTCTCCTGTTATTTTCCCTTCACTCAGTACCAGAATGCGGTGGCTCATGCCCAATACCTCAGGCAACTCCGAGGAAATCATCAGGATGGCAACGCCTCTGCTCGCCAGTTCGTTCATAATATTATAGATTTCGTACTTGGCCCCGACGTCAATACCGCGTGTCGGCTCATCCAGTATAAGCAGTTTGGGATTGGTCATCAGCCATTTGCCAAGCACCACCTTCTGCTGGTTGCCTCCGCTCAGTGTAGCCACTACCGCCTCAATTGAATGCGCTTTAATCTTGAGGGAATCCCGGTAATGGTACGCGCTGTGAATCACTTTGTTGTCATGGATCACCCCGGCGCGGGAAACCCCCTTCAAACTGGCCAGACTAATATTGCTTTTAATGTCCATATCGAGAACGAGTCCGTATTTCCGGCGATCCTCGGAGACGAGCGCAATTCCGGCTTCAATCGCCTCCCCGGTGTTGCGAATCGCCACCGTCTTCCCTTCCATCTCCACATTGCCTTCTATTTTGGAGCCGTAAGCACCGAACAAACTCATCACAAGCTCAGTACGTCCGGCACCCATCAGCCCGGCGATGCCCACAATCTCACCTCGCCGTACCGCAAAGGAAACATTATCGATTACTTTTTTGCGAGACTGTTCGTCATCCCATACCGAATAATTTTGCACATCGATGACCGTTGCTCCCGGCTTCGCTTCCACATAGGCATAGCGCTCCTTCAGCTCCCGGCCGACCATAAGCGAGATCACCTTGTTCTCGTCCAGCTCGCTGGCCGGATGAGTCGCTACCGTTTGCCCGTCTCGCAGCACGGTAATCGTATCAGCGATGCTGAAAACTTCGGTCAGTTTATGGGAAATATAGATGCATGTAACGCCTTCCTGCTTGAATTTGCGCAAAATATTCAATAAAATATCCACTTCATATTCCGTCAGCGCAGCTGTCGGCTCATCCAGAATAAGAATATGCGCCTTCTTCGCCAATGCCTTGGCGATTTCCACAAGCTGCTGCTGACCGACCCCAAGCGTGCCGGTGAGCGCATCGGGCTTAATCCCCTTCAGACCTACCTGGGCGAGCCAGCGCTCACTTTCCTGATAGATGCGGTCCCAATGCACGATGCCGAACCGCTTGGGCTCATTTCCAAGAAAGATATTTTCCGCAACGGTCATATTTTTTGCCAAGGCCAATTCCTGATAAATAATCGCTATCCCGGCATTCTCCGCATCTTTAATCGTATGAAACTGCTGTTTTTCACCATTGATGTGAATGCTGCCATCATAGCTCCCAGCGGGATACAACCCGCTCAGCACCTTCATCAGCGTGGACTTGCCAGCACCGTTCTCGCCGATAAGGGCATGAATCTCGCCCTTGCCGACTTGAAAGGTCACATTATTCAATGCTTTGACACCGGGAAACTCTTTGGTTATTTGCTGCATTTCCAAAGCAATCGCCATACTGCCTACCTCCTGGTGCCCGTTTATTTAACGTTGCGATAAACGTCTTCTTTCTTATGGAAGCCTTCGGCGATTACCGTATCATCCATCGTGTCTTTAGTTGCTGCAACCGGTGCGAGCAAGATAGTTGGAACATCAACCTTGCCGTTGTTTTCTGTCGAATTGGTCTCGACCTGCTCGTCATTGACCAGCTTGATTGCAGCTACAGCCGCCGCCTCCGCCATGTCTTTGATCGATGTGTAGACGGTCATCAGTTGCGTACCTTCCACTACCCGCTGACAAGCGGCAAGCTCGGCGTCCAATCCGCTTACAGGAACTTTGCCTGCCATATTTTGCGCTTCAAGCGCTTGAATAGCCGCTCCAGCCGTGCCGTCATTCGTGGCGATTACGGCATCGATCTGGTTGTTGTTGGCAGTCAATGCATTTTCCATATTCGCAAGCGCAACAGCCGGGTTCCAATCTTTTGTCCATTGGTCATATACGATTTTAATGTCGCCTTTATCAACCAGTGGCTGCAGCACGTTCATTTGTCCTTGCTTATACAAGTGAGCTGAGTAGTCGGTATCTGCTCCGCCAATCAGTACATAATTTCCTTTCGGCACTTGCTCGACAACCGTCTTGGCCTGCAGCTCGCCAATCAGAATACTGTCGAATGAAATATACAGGTCAACATCCGAATTTGTAATCAGACGGTCATAAGCGATGACCTTGATGCCGGCGGCATGGGCTTTTTCTACAATTGCTGCTGCGGCATCAGCATTATGAGGAACGACGATCAAAATGTCTACACCTTGGCTGATCAAATTTTCTGATTGTGCAATTTGTTTCGCATCATCGCCATTGGCCGATTGAACGAGCACCTCCGCGCCAAGTTCCTCTCCTTTGGCAACCAGATAGTCGCGGTCACGCTGCCACCGTTCTTCCTGCAACGTATCCATTGAAAAACCGATTTTTATTTTTTTGTCCTTTTTGCCGCTGTTTTCTTCATTTTTCTCTTTCTCATTCGCTACGGTCGTTGAAGCGGGTTTTTCTGTGTTCGTTTTCGTTCCTGTTGTACAAGCGGACAAAACTAACATACTGACCAAAATCAACATCGCTACTGCATTCGTTCTCCGGTTCCCTTTTTGGCTCATATTCACAACTCTCTTTCCGTTATAGTTAATTACAACTTGATTGTATCAGCTTAAAAGCGCTTTCTTCGCGGCTATCACCTTCATTTTTTTGCGAACAGTAGCATAATTTAGCGATTGGACAGCAATGCTCTCCGGTAGTCGGTTGGCGATTGGTCACAGCTTCGTTTAAAAACTCTGCTGAAGTAATTCGGATCCTGGAACCCGACATCAAGCGCAATCTCCTTCAAGCTTTTTTCCGGATCAGCCATCAGCTTCTTCGCATTTCTCACACGGCATTCGGTTAAAAAGTCAATATAGTTGGTGCCGCTTTGCTCTTTGAAAAGTTTGCTGACATAGTAAGGACTAAGCTTAACGTATGCGGCTGTAGTCTCCAGCGTAATGTTTTTATGGGAATTGGTGATTATGTACTGTTTCAGACTTTGGAATAAGTCTGGTGTCATTGTCGTTTTCATCTTCGCTACAGGCTTCATCAACTGCCCGATGCACAGCCGGGCCTCCATTTTTAATTGCGAATAATGACCGGCTTGCAGCGAAAAATAAGGCGTCTCCAGTTGAACGCCCATCTCCGCAAGAACCCTTGCAAGCAGCAGCGTAATGCCCAGCACCTTCTGCTGGGTCTCGGCAATGCTTGCCCCCGCCGCCTCATAATGATCGATCAGCGCGCCCATGAGATGCATCACTTCATCCCCATTCCCTCTCCGCAGCTGCTCCAGTATTTGCTCTTCCATCTGCAGTGCCGCTGCGCTGTCCTGCTGTCGCCGATCAGCCCAATCCTCGTGCAGGCAATGCCGGGAAGGCAGCGTCAGGTCAATGGAGGCCAGCATCGCCTCCCGGTAGGACTTCGCCACTTCTTCAAGCGTCTCATATTCACCGCCAACCCCGATAAAACAATCAAACGCGGAATCTGAGCGAGAGCATAAATTAATAATTTTTCGCACCAGCGAGGAAACCTGCGACCGATAGGAAGCACCAGGATCCGAGCATACGATAATTGGAATCTGCTTGCCTGACATCGCGCCTACCCAGCCGGTTTCCTGCTGACTGAACAACTGCCTTACTTTACGGTATGTCGCTTCTGTCTGGCAGCGGCTTTCTTCTTCTTCAGCCTTTTTCGGTATCAAAAAGACGACCAGCACAAAAGCTCGCTGAAAGCTTTCGATGCCGAAACAGTGCATCATTTCCGCAAGATGAATGTCATGCACATGATCAAACAACAATTGTGTCACAAGATCCGCTTCCACAATCGGCGCCAGCTTTTGCAACTGCAGCTTCTCTCTGCTGCGCATCTCCTGCTCAAACTTCTGCTGCTCGATGCGCTTTACGACATGCTGCACGGTTTCCACAATGGTGTCTGTTTTGCTCGGCTTCAGCAGGTAGTCGCTTACGTCCATGCGCAGCGCCTGCCGTGCGTATTCAAACGTGTCGTAAGCCGAGACGATAATAAACTGCATTTGGGGCTGCAACGCCCGAATTTCTCGAATGGCTGCGAGTCCGTCCGTCCCCGGCATTTGAATATCCATCATCACCAGATCCGGCTGGAGTTCCTGGGCAAGATGGATAGCCTTTCGGCCATTCTCCGCTTCCCCGACAATACAGATCCCCGTCATATTCCGTTCCAAAATTTGCTTCAGCGCCTTCCGTTCAATGTGCTCATCATCGACAATCAGAATATTAACCACTTTGAACTCCCCCTTGATTATCTATATTCGGCAACCGCAATATAATCCGCGTTCCCCGATTGTGAACACTTTCCATGCCGCTTTCCACTTCGATAATGTCATGCGTGCCATAAAACAGCCGCAGACGGCGGATAACGTTGTTAATCCCGATCCCTGTGGAATGTCCTTTATATGCTGCGGGCCGCTGCCCAGCGAGAATGAGCTGGACGGTGTCATGCGGAATACCTGGCCCATTGTCCTCGATTTCAATAACAACGCCCTCCGGTTCGCTGCGAACTCGGATGGCGATTTCCCCGCCTTCCTCGAAAGGCTCAATCGCGTGAATAAACGCATTCTCCACAAAAGGCTGCAAGGTAAGACTAGGCACCTTAAACGGCAAACTTTGCTGATCAATTTCAATTGAATAGTGCGCTCGCTCTTCGAAGCGCGCTTTCTGAATGGCCAGATAATCTTCCAAGCCCTGCATCTCATTGCGGAGCGTAGTCGGAACTTCCAGGCTTTTCAAATTATAGCGCAGCAAATCGGACACCGAGATAATAAGCTCACTCGTTTCCATTGCACCTTCCAGGTAGGCCTTTTTCGATAGTGTGTTTAAGGTGTTGAATAGAAAGTGGGGGTTGATTTGACTTTGCAGACTTTTAAGTTCGCTTTCCTTGAGCAGCAGCTTGTGCTCCTGCAGATCGCGTTCCATCTGCGCTTTAATCTGCATTTCAGCAATCAGATTTTTGAGGTTTCGTCGCATGGTGTTAAGTGTACTCGCCAGAAAATTAAACTCGTCATTGGTTCGAATATCAATGCTTCGTTCAAAATTTCCCCGCGCAATTTCTCTAGCTGCAACGGTTAATGTCAGGATGGGGCGGGTTATATCTTTGGAGAATTTATAAAAGAGCAGTGAAATAATAATGGAGGTCACGACCAGCGTCCATAAGCTCAACACTCGCAAATTATTACTCTGCTGGATGATCTCTCGGTAAAAATCGCCATAAGTCGTCAGTTCCCCCCTGATGAGCGAAAGGGTTGTTTCAGCTATGTAATTTGAGGTGCTCGCTGCCTCATCAAAGTGGTAGGATGCCTTCACACTGTTTTTGTTCTGAGAAAAAGAAGCGGCTAATTGCATGGATTCGAGCTGATTATTGATCATGTTGTCGTAATTCATCAGCGCGATATAATTATTCTGATTTCGCAGGCCAAGCAGTTTTTTTTGCGTATTTTTCAGCTGTCGACTCAAGATGAGGTATTGGTTACGCGATCCTCCTGCGGAGTTGATTAAATATTGATTTAAGGCATGAATGGAGGATTGGCTTGATTCGGAAATTTGTTCAATAAGCATATATCTTTGCAATATTTCATTATAGGCTTCAATCGTTTTTTGATTGGAGTAAATCATCAGCAGCCACACAAGCAAAATAATGATCCAGATGACGACGGAGAGCGAAATGATCTTTTGATGGATGGTTCTCATGGCGCAGAACTCTTCTTGCTGATCAGCTCTACCGGGGTGAAGTAATTTCGGTCAAGCGGGTTATCTTTCCCTTCCAGCCACCGAAGAATATGTTTCATGCTTTTCGCTCCGATTTCTTCAGGATATTGATAAAATGCTGCGGAAATGATTCCTTGATCGAAAAATTCAAAGCTTTCCTGATCCTGGTCAAAAGCAAAAATATGATAATCCTGAATTCTGTTCCGGGCTTTGATCACTTGCACGATGCCATCTACAGCCTCAACAGTCAAACCAACAATTGCTCTGCATTCGGGATATAGGTTAAGCAGTTCATTGCTTTCCTTCAGACCGTCCTGCTCGGATACAACCGACAAAGGCGCTTCCACAAGCTCAATCTGCGGGTAGCTGCCCCCTAGCGCGTCCTGCAGTCCCTTCTTCCTCAAAGACAAGTAGCCAATCGGCTCCGCCCCGTATACAAGACAGACTTTCTTCTCCTCATCCAGTTGGGCTGCAATATGCTCGCCAATGACAACCCCTTCCTGATAATGATTAGGACCGACATAGGATTTGCGCAAGCTGTCCGGCGCATCGGTGAACACAGTAATGACGGCAATCCCCTTCTGTGACGCTTTATTGACGATACGGATGAAATCAGGGTTCTCCTTGCCTTGAACGATGATGCCGTCCACCCTTGCAGCAATAGCCATATCAATTGATTTTAAATACTCTCCGAAGTCAGCGTGAAACGTCTCCTTAAACTCAATGGCCGCCTGATTATGGGATGCAACTTCATATACACCCTCTTTCACCCTGTTCCAAAAAGGACTGCCTGAATCACCCGATATGAACACAATCCGGTAGATGTCCGATTCAATGGGCTGGGGGTCATACGAAGCAGCAGGATGACTCTGTACAACTTTAAACGTGAAGTAGGCAAACACGAACAACATAATCCCCCCGCTTGTATAAAGCGAGACGGCGATGATCTTCTTCACAGCGTTTTCCTCCCGCACCATTTTTTTAATAACTTCGACACATTATTTACAATCCCTCCAATTAATGATTGCGAGAACCGCCACTTTCAAAATTATTTTATAAAATTGTTAATATTATATTTATAATCTAATTTTTTACTTTATTAATGCAATAATCGACATTTTATATCTTGGATTTATTTACTAAATTTAATATATTTCATACATTTTCCATTATTAAGCTTTCCTCAAAATTAGTATTTAAGCTAATTTCCCATGGTATACTTCCATCATATTTACCAAAACTATCATCTGGAGGATATCATGAACAACAAGAAAAAAGTTTTGAAAACTATCCTTGGCGCCGTTTGCTTGTCTATCGTTATTTCGTCTGCCCCGGTGGATTATATCGGAAATGCGCATGGAGCTGTTGCCGAGGATGCTGTGGATGATTATGAAGTGTTCAACGAGTTGGACGATTATGAAGTGTTCAACGATTTGACAGAAGAGGATTTCTTGGATGACGAGTTTCCGGTGTACGCTGATGCTTCCCTGTCCGCAATCTCCGCCTTCTCAGCAGTGTCGTCCGCCGATGCGTCCATCAGTGCAACGATCAGCGCAAAGTCAGACAGAGTAATCGCTTCAGCCCGCTCGCTGCAAGGCAAAGTACGCTATAAATTTGGGTTGAACAACCCAAAAACCTACACTTTTGACTGTTCTTCCTTTACTAAATATGTATTTGGGCTTCATGGCGTATCCTTGAAATGGGGATCAAAAGCCCAGAGCAAGCAAGGTTCTTTTGTAGCTAGGAAAAATCTGCGGAAGGGCGATCTCATCTTCATGAGCGTATCGACTCCGGGGAAAATCAATCACGTCGGCATCTATATGGGGAATGGCCAATTTATACATAACACAAATGGTGGCTCGCGCAATGGTGTCACCATCAGCAACCTGAATTCATCCAATTACTCCAAACGCTACATTACCGCCCGCAGAGTTCTATAATCATTTGACGGGAAGTTAAGTTGTACGAAGCGCACATGTCGCGGACAAATACAAGTATGTCATAGCGCTCAAGCTAACACATTCTTGTATTTCCAAGCAGCAGAGCGCTTTTTTTGCGGCATCAAACCGACACACCGTTTTCCAAATTATGCTATACTACGATCATGGTACTACCTTCATACCAAGATATCATAATGGGGGCAAGGAGGAAGGAGCACAACATTGGCTATATTCGAGACCGTCAAAAAAATTACCGTTACCGAACAAATTATGGACCAGATTGCCAATCTGATCACTTCCGGAGCACTGCAGCCTGGTGAGCAGCTTCCTAATGAGCGGGCATTGGCTATGCAGCTTGGGGTTACCCGGGGGCGTGTGCGCGAGGCGCTGCGGGCGCTGTCGCTGATCGGCCTGATTACGATCAGGGCAGGTGAAGGCAGCTTCGTGAACCGAATGGAGATGCCTCTGCCTGGCGAGACGATCCGCTGGATGTTTCATAACGAGATTCATAACCTGGATGAAGTATTCGCGGCGCGAAAGTTGATCGAAAGCGAGGTATACCGCAGCGCAGCCCGTCATCTCTCCGATGAGCAGCTTGGGGTGTTGGAGCGGATGATCGAATCCTGTTCAGCTTCCCCGGAGCAGGAGCCTGCACAGCAGCTGCTCGAGCGGCTGGACGAAGTCGATCTCTATGTGGGCGAGCATTGCGGCAGCGGCATCTATGCCAAGCTGATGCAGACGAGCGTTCTGCTGCGTCGCGAGACAAGTCTCAAGCTGCTTGCCGTCCCAGGTGCATACAAAAGCGGCATGCGCGGCAGAACGGCTGTCCTGGAAGCGATGAAGGCGCGCGATCTAAGCCTGTTCGAAAAAAGCATGGCCGACTTCTTCGCTTCATCGCTCCAGTTTTGCAACTCAATCCTTCGTTGATGATGCCTGTTTCTTAACCATCAAGACATGCTCGCAAGCAAGCACAGCCGCCTCGTGCTGGTTGTAGGCGACACACTTCTCAATGACGTAGCCGTATGCCGGACGCTTCGGGTGATCGCGCTTTTCCTGAATCGTCACCTCTACCCGAATCGTATCGCCTATAAAAACCGGCTGAATAAAGCGCAGCCGGTCATATCCATAGGAGAAGGCCTCCGGATTAATCTCCCCTGCGGTCATCCCGACGGCGACACTGAATATTAAAGTGCCATGGGCAATTCGTCTGCCGAACTCCTGCGTCTTGCACCATTCCTCATCCATATGATGCGGGTAAAAATCGCCCGTTTGGCCTGCATGCATAACGATGTCTGTTTCTGTAATCGTCCTGCCCCATGTGACACGCTGCGCGCCAATTTCATACGCTTCGTAAAAAACAGATTTCATCCGACGTTCACTCCCTGCTCTGGTTGGATGGGCTGGGCAAGCCAACTTACACTGCTGTTGGATGCGCTCTCATTTGATCAGTCTATATGGCTCATTACGATTCATTGCAGCTCATTACCGCTCATTGCGGCTCATTGCAGCTCTCATTACGATTCAATACGATAAAATGCAGCAGCTGTCTTCCCTTGAATCGCTTCACGTTCCGCATCGCTGCATGCAGCCAGCGCCTTGCCTGTCTCCTGCCACACTGCGGCGTAATCGCCATTGAGCAGAGCGACCGGCCAATCGCTTCCGAACATAAGACGGGAAGCGCCGAACGATTGCAAGGCAATATCAATGCAGGGCTGCAGTTCCACAGCAGACCATTGCTCCGAAGCCGCTGTATTCAAGCCCGACAGCTTCGCGTAAACGTTCGGATAGGAAGCGGCATGTGCGAGTTCGCTCGCCCAAGGTTCCAACTGCTGGGTCTTGATTGGCGGTTTAGCCAGATGATCAATAACCATCCGCAAATTCGGAAGCTGCTCGGCAAGGGTCGGCACATGCTTCAGATGATTGGGAAACACAGCTACAACATCAAATGACAATCCCCGCTCTTCCAATAAACGAAGTCCCTCAATAACACTTGGCTGCACAACCCAATCCGGATCGCTCTCCTCGTGAATGAGATGCCTTATGCCTTTAAACAACGGATTCTGTATATAATGATCAAGCATGCGCTCCGCTTCTTGCGGCCGATTGAGCGGTACCCAGCCCACTACGCCGCCAACCCAGTCATACGCCGCTGCTGTTTCCAGCATGTAATCCGTATCCTCGTAAGAATCCATCGCCTGAACGATAATCGTCTTGTCGATTCCCGCTTCCTGGAGCAGCGGGGCAAGCTCTGGTGCTTCGAATGTGCGATATATCGGTCCAAAAGACGGGACGAGCCAAGGATAGCTATTTTTCTCCAAATTCCAGAAATGCTGATGTGCATCCACTTTCATTATTTTCCCTCCATCTTTTGGAAATGTGGTAGTACCATAGAACCAGCATAGCATGGCTGCCAAGCTGTGACAATAGATTTGTCGGGTAAGCTGCATGCGGCTTGCAAGTGCTACCGCGTTATACGATTTGTTATCGCTGTTGTTAACAGGCCAGACTTGCCGATATTTTTCCATATTCGTGTGTCTTCCCGTCTATGCGGCCAGGAGATCCGCTATTCTGCCAAAAAGCCTAAATATAGGGGCTTTCGGAGTATTTAACGGGTTACGAATGCGAGCGAGCTGGGGATCTTGCGCTAACGCTTGCCACAGCGCTTAAATGGCCTTAAATGACCCTTTTTCAAATCTAACGCTTCCCACAGCGCTTATTCCCCCCCTGGACAGCTAAAATCGGGTCATTTTCTATAAATAAGGTGGCTCAGTTTCCTTACAATATTTATGGGGCTGAATTTCCCCAAATAGCGCCGCTCATCAGCGTTAGAATTTCACACGTGTGGTTGCAGGTTGATCCCACCTTGCTTTGATTGCGGCTAGCAGGTACCAGCCTTGTACTGCACTATGCTTAACTTTCCAATTACCAGCGTGCAGCACTTTATTCCAAGACGTAAATACCAATATAGCTGCACCTCAACAGCTACCTACGAGCGGCGTAACAGGCCATCACCTGCCGCCCATTCCCCTGAATAACAATACAAGAAAAAAAGCACCTGTCACAGGTGCTTCTCTCGTTATACCCAGCCTCTAATCCGGCTGGCTTCCGCATATTTCTGAACGCCAACCATATAAGCTGCTAACCGCGGCGTTACTTTCCGGCTCGCTGCCATCTGCAACACTTTGCGTACCGCCTCGACCATTTTAATCTCCAACTTGCTGTTGACTTCCTCTTCCGTCCAGTAATACCCCTGATTATTCTGAACCCATTCAAAGTAAGAGACCGTTACGCCCCCCGCATTGGCGAGCACATCAGGCACGACGAGCACGCCGCGCTGATACAGCTTTTCGGATGCTTCCATTGAAGTTGGACCATTGGCCGCCTCAACGATCATTTTCGCAGCGATCCGGTCCACATTATCGATGGTAATCTGATTTTCCAGCGCCGCCGGCACAAGCACATCGCAAGGCAGCTCCAGAAACTCATCATTGGTCAAACGCTTGTTGAACAGGTTGGTCACACTGCCGAAGGAATCGCGGCGGTCAATAAGATAGGAAATATCCAGTCCCCGCTCGTCATAGATGCCGCCATGCACATCGCTGATCCCCGTTACCAGCGCTCCCCATTCCATGAGAATTTCAGCAAGATGGCTGCCCACATTGCCAAAGCCCTGGATACAAACTTTTAATCCCTCAAGCTTCAACCCCTGCACAACCGCCGCTTCCCGAATCGCAATCGCTACCCCCAGGGAGGTTGCTTTCTCCCTGCCCTGCGATCCGCCAAGCATTAACGGTTTGCCTGTAATAAAACCCGGCGATTCATGCTCGCGAATATGGCTGTACTCATCGAGCATCCAAGCCATGATCTGAGCATTTGTATACACATCCGGCGCCGGAATATCTTTGGTCGGTCCGACAATCTGACTGATGGCCCGCACGTAACCGCGCGCCAGACGCTCTACTTCCTGCAGCGACATGTTGCGCGGGTCACATATAATGCCACCCTTGCCGCCACCGTAAGGAAGATCGAAAATTCCGCATTTGAGCGTCATCCATAACGATAATGCCGACACTTCATCGGCCGTTACGTTAGGGTGAAAACGAATGCCGCCTTTGGTTGGACCAACAGCATCGTTATGCTGTGCGCGATAGCCTGTAAATACCTCGACATGCCCGTCATCCATCCGCACCGGAATTCGAACAGTCAGCAGCCGCAGCGGCTCCTTCAACAATTCATAAAAGCTCTCTTCATAACCAAGGCGCTCAAGCGCCTGATGAACCACCTTCTGCGTCGAAGCAAGGACGTCATTGCTAAGAGCCGGTTGATTGGCTCCGATCAAAATCCGTTTGTTTTTGCTCATGCATTCACCTGGTTTCTGTAAGTAATGAGAGTGTGCCGCGTATAGCGTATACCGTTTTCTCCATTTTCGATTGTGGAGAAGAAACTTCTATTCACGCAGCATCATGCCATTCCGCTTATCATTCCCAATTTCGCCGATTGCTACATTATAATAATGCCATAGCACTGCTATCTTATAACCCACCATTTGCCATGTCAAGTTTGCCCATTACGATCCGTTTTCTTCTGCCGACTGCCACCGTTCCGCATTCCCTCATAGCGCGCATTCATTTGTTTGATTTCGACAAAACTTTGCAAATTACACCCGTTGTCACATTGCTTTTTCTCATTCATACTTAATATATATTTCAAGAGGGAGGCTAACAGACTATGGGTGAACTGACTGATGCTTTCATCAAGAGACATTGGGCCTATTTAAAAAATCATCCAGAGGAAATACAGCAATACGATTCCATTTATGAACACATGTTATATTATTTTACGAACAAACTGGGTGCTCCGACTAATGAAGCGCATGAACATATAGCAGAATTTCGTTCCAGCATTGAAATTGAATGACTACTTATCCCGAGTGGCAAACCATTGCCAATGATTACGCTGTTCGAATTCGTGACGCAGATTTAGTAAATCGACTGGATCTTATTCAATCCTTTCAAATCCTTACAGAAGACAACCATGATGCGATGACTTATTTGATCAACAAATTGGCATCATTGCAGGTTGGTATAACGATCTTTTCTCCAATAACCAAAAGAGCTCCGTGAAAACGGAGCTTAAACCCATATCCTAATTTACTTCCCTGAGAACTACTGACGCCAAATACAGCGGGAAGATTCCGTCCTATTTCACTTCCACCATTCATTGTAATGAAACATGTAACCGGCTTTCCCTTTGTATTTTGTCGCAGCTTTTGGCACAAACTAAACCGTCTTGCCAAACAAGTACAAAAGGAGTGGTTGAGATGCGCGAAGGCTTGATCCCAGCAGTTCTTGGAACTGTCGTTTCTGCTTCTGGTGCAACACTGCTGAAAAGCAAGTATAAACTTGTTGGTACTGGTGTGCTTGGTTTTGGTCTTGCCCATGTTATTCTTGGTGCAATTGATTTAATCGAACATCGCTAAGTTTGGCATGATGACAGGGGAGGCCATAAGAGCCTCCCCCATTGACGACAGTCCTTGCCCATCCGTAGATACATAATATTCCCCAGTCCTGATACGGGCGATCCATGCGCAAACGCGTAGCAGGCCGCGTAGCAGGTAGGGCCTAATATACTGGGCATGTGTATGGTACCGTTTGCTTAGGTTTCGACTCAGGATAGATAACCACGATTCCCCTCACGCGCATCAGCTGCTGGACGCGCTTAGGATTGACAGGCCATCCCCGCTCCTGTAACTTGCTTGTTATCCGCCGATAACCGAATTTCTCCTGACAGTGCCCCTGATTAAGCATACCGGGACTTCTCCTCCAGCGGTGGCTCTTTGGGGCGATTTATCGTTTTGTTCAAATATGATTACCACAACCTTGCGTCCCACTTCCGGTTAACCTCTTCCGTCAACTCGTCGCCGCCGCCGCTCTTCCATTGCTTTACAAACTCGTCGAAGGCCTCGATCGGAAGCTGCCCATAAATCATTTTCATGAAAGCCTCGCGCTCCATCTGGAACAGCAGCTCGCTGCGGTTTTTGGAAATTCCTGTAGGACTGCCTTCATAGCGATTGGGAAAGAGCATGTCCTGACCTTCATAACCCATTACAACCGCAGCCGCCTCGAGTTCCTCCCTGCGCCGCTGGGCCTTCACCTGCTTTTCGAACGGCGTTTCCGGCTCCTGGGAGGCAAGCTTCACCAGCGTATTAATCATCAGGTCCGGAATACGCGCTCCTTCGTAGCTCAAAGAGTAGTCCATAGGACTAACAAACAACGGACTATCCTTAATCAATTCACCGTCCACGAAAGCAAAATCATAGCCTTCGGCAAAACCGAATTCGAACGGCGATCCTTCCGCAGGGTTCGCATAATGCGCCAGCATATAATTATAGTAATGGAAGAATGCCTCAGGATGCTTGCTCTCCTTGTTAATGAGCACGACCCCGTTCACCGGGGAAGCGCTGCCGGAGCGGACGCCTCGCCGGCCATCCGGTCCCACGGGGACGGGATAGGCTTTAAATCGGGCCTCCGGCGCAACGTGCCAAAGCTTGTAGAACGGCCAATCGGGCATCCAATGCGGCCCGGCGATCACGCCGGCTCGGCCCGTAGTGAAGAGCTCCGACGCCTTCACTTCGTCCCAAGTGTTCGCCTCGCGCGGAATGTAGCCTTTGCTCATCCATTCGTTCAGCTTGAGAAGCGCCTGCTTGGTTCCAGGGTGAATCGAGCCGTATTCGATGCGCTTCTCCCCGTCCTCCACTTTGTTCCACTGGCTGTTGACAGCGCCGTAAGCGCCAAACAGCCAGCTTAAATCGGTCATCCAGGTGTTCAGCTTGGCGCGTATCGTTACGGCAAGCCCATAGGTTCCTTCCGCGTGTCCGGACGGATTGTTCTGGGTGAACACCTCCATAATGCGCTCAAGGTCCTCAATGGTCTCCGGCCCTTGCAAATCGTACATTTCCATCCAATCCTCACGAATCCACAGCACCGGCTCTGTGTTCATCGTATAATCGAGCAACGGCAGGCCATAGCGCCGACCGTTCACGGTTACACTGTTCCACATCGAGGGGTACTTGGTCGCGGCTTCCTTCCAAATCTCGTTGGCATGCTCGTCGAACAGCTCGTCAATTGCAATAAAACGGCCGGAATCAAGCAATTGCACCAATGTTTCATAGGAGCCGCGGTAAGAGACGATATCGGGCAAAGGCTCTTCTCTGGAAACGGCCAGCTTTAGTTTCCTGGTAAACGCACTGTTCTCTTCAGGCATCACCCACAGCGTTTTGACCTGAATGCCCAACTGATTATTCATCCATTTGGTAAAAACATTATGATCCCAGTCCTCTCCTTCTTTAAATACCGTAGAATAGGTATTATGCTTCACCACCCTCGTCAGCGTAATCGGCGGATCGTATTTATCGCCGTTCCACGTATTTACCTCTATGGCCTGGTTGCCTTCCCTGTCATCAGCATTCGTGTCGCTTCGTTGGCAGCTTGGCAAAACCGTCAGCAGCATGGCAACTGCAAGGATTACAACGAGCTTGTTCAATGCCGACTCACCTCTTTAGCAAATCCCGGAACTCCTGCGGCGTCATTCCGGTATCTTTACGAAATTGTTTAATAAAGTAAGTTGTGTTTGCCAGGCCAACCAACTGGCCGATTTCGTAAATTTTCAAGTCAGTGTCTTTTAACAATTGTATCGCCTTGTCCTTCCGCAACCGTTGAATGTAGTGATTGATGCCTTCCCCGGTCTCCGCCTTGTAAATTTTGGACAGATAGGTCGGATGAATGTAGACTTGCCCGGCCAACGTATGCAAAGACACATCTCCTGACAGATTGTGCTCAATATAGCGTTGCACCTTCTGGATCATCTGTCTGCGGCTGTCCTGCTGCTCAAACAGCGATTCATCGCGAAGCTGATAGAGCATTTCAAGCGTGCGGCTTAACAATTGCTCTGCGTGATGATAGGTATTGCCATTAATGACGTGCTCGAATCCCCGCCCGAGAAATTCCGATATTTTCCGGCCGTTGCGATGCAATATATACGTAAAGGCATTATAGATGTGGAAATATACCTCGATCAAGTTGTCCCGGGTACTGTATTTGGGAGCCAGCATTTGCTCGAAAATACGCTTGAGCTTGTCTTCGGCTTCTTGCCAGCGCCCGGTTTCCAACAGCTGAGCCAGCACAGGCGGCTCATACAACGACGTAATCGTGTGGACGTCCTTGCACTTGGAATAGCCCGACAGCTTCATGCAAAAGCTGCTCTCCTTGCCGATCTGCTGGCGAAAGACGGTCAGCATTTCGTAGTATCCGGATGACAATTCATACGGAAACCTGCCCCACTTGCCTGCCAAAATCGACAGCTCGCCTTTCAAGAAAACCTTTACATTATATTGAATACGTGAGATTAGCGTATCGACATACTCCTCCTCCTTCATATGAAGAGCGGATAAGTTGCTTCGCCGTTCCTCCTCGTCCCACTTCCAACGGATCAGAAAAATATGATACCCGTATTCGTCCTTCCCGTACCAGACATCAAACGCCTTGCCCATAATTTCTTCCACAATATTGAATACGGCATACTCCAGCAGCGGTCTGTTGTCCTGATTGAACGAACGGAATCCTTTCTCAAGCCGGAGCATGAACATGCTGTAGTCGTCTCCCAAGGCAAACGGCAATTGCAAAAGCTCCAGCTTGGTCCCCCGCGCCTCCAGCTCGCTTCCGCCGGTGCGAAGAAATTCCAGCAACAGCGTCCCCCGAAGGAGCGGCAGATTTTCCCGAATCGCCTTGACCGCTTGCTCCATGGAGCTGATTTCCGACCATTCGGACTGCAACTGTTCGATCAGCAGTTTCATCTTTGCAATGATCTCTTCATTCAGCACAGGTTTGAGCAAATATTCCACGGTTTTCAATTGCATCGCTTTCTGAGCGAATTCAAACTCGGCATATCCGGACAAGATCAGACACTTCGTTCTTGGCCATACTTTGCGGATTTCTTCGATCAACTCAAGCCCGTTCATCTTGGGCATATGAATATCCGTTATAATAATGTCGACAGGTCCTTGCTTCAACTTGCCCAGCGCCTCGAGCGCTGAGTAGGCCTTATGCACATTCGCAATGCCGATTGACGACCAGTCAATCGTATCGGCCAAACTGTCAACAGAGTGCGGCTCGTCATCGACAATCATCAACTCAGTCATTATACCCGCCTCGCTTTTCGGAATCTTTCCAACGAAGGACGACTTTTAAACCGCCCAGGTCGGTTGATTCGAATAATCCGATTCCCGCTCCTTCACCGAAATGCATGACAAGACGCTGGTTGACATTCCACAAACCGGTACCGATATCGCTACCCAGCGGCTGCTGCATCCGATCCATTATTTCGAGAATTTTCTCCTTGGTGATGCCGACGCCGTTGTCCTCCACAACGATGTGGATTTCATCGTGTTTCTCATAGGCCTCAATATGCAGCTTGACGGGCTCCCCGGTTCGCTCGATACCGTGCTTGATGGCATTTTCAATAATCGGCTGGATAAGCAGCTTTGGAATCATAATGTCCTTGGCATAATCCGGGATGTTGTACTGCATCTCGATCTGTACGAAACGCATTTGAATGATTTTCAAATAATGCTTTGTAAATTCCATTTCCACTGACATCGGAACGATCTCCATCTCCATCCGTGTGACGTAACGGTAATATTGGCTGAGATGGTAGGTCATCATGACGACATCGTCATGCTTCTTCAGTTTGGTCATATTCATTATAAAACTTAAACAATTATACAAAAAATGCGGGTTGATTTGCGACTGCAACTGCTTCAACGTCGCATCCCGGGAACGAAGGCGCTCTTCATACACCTTTTCAATCAGTTGCCTGATTTCCAGCGTCATCTCATTGAAGTGGTCAAACAAATATTGAAATTCATCATTGCCCCCCTTCTGCAGTGTAGTGATAACATAATTGCCCTGTTTCACCCGCTCGATGTTGCGAATCAGCTTGAGAATCGGTTGTTGTACTTTGCGGTACAAGAGCAGCACCAAGGCGACGGCGACGGCCAACAGCAGGAGCATCGTGCCAAAGAAGTTCAGCTGATTCGTTCGAATCGGCTTTAAAATCGTCTCTACCGGGACATATTCAAACACATGCCACCCGAGGCTTGGTACTTGGTCATAATACATCTCGTAGGAAGCGCCTTTTACCTTAAGACGAAAGCTGCCATCCGTTCCGAGCTCTCGCTCTTGCAGATGCGCTTTCAATTGCTGCAGATCTTCATGCCGTCCCCTCTTGCCTTTAATCATCTCGCCACTCTCGGCGGAATAGAGAAATATCTGACCGTTGCTTGCAGACTCAAATTGATCGAGCATATTGACAATGTTGTGATACGGAAACTTCACCTCGATAATCATATGAAGATCTTCAAGCCGCTCGTACACAGCGGGCACCATCGTATAGTAATAGAAACTTTCCCCTGTTTTGTCTTTTCTGCTTTCCCACAGGTTATTTTCCAAGTGGATATCCGCCGGAAAGGTGTCGAACGGCTGGACAGAAGAACCTGACAACATCCGTTTTTCCAGCATGGCGTAGATGGACGTTTCACTTGGCCAGGAGGACGTAATATTGTTTAATTCCAGCTTCTCCAGAATAGACGCATGCAATCGGACCTTCTCATAATCGGTGCGGATGAAAGAATAGCCCATAAATTCCCGGACATTCGGGTCCTGCGTCATATTTACCGCAAAATCCGACAGCCGATTGACGGCATCATCCAACTGGCTGGAGAAAAAGTGAAGTTGCTTTTTGGTAGAGCTGTGAATGAGCTGCCGGGCGACGTCCATGCTGGTTTGATTGCTGTAGGTGTATGAAATAAGCGCCGGAACGAGAAAAAGCAAGATAACCAAGATCATCTTCGTAAATATTGAAAGTTTGAACACGGCTCTCTCCTACCTCTCACACTGCTGACTCGCGCCTGGTGTCGCCAACTCTATTATAGCCTCTGGAATACTAGATTAAAATTACCATATAAATAATAAATTTGTAATCCCCTTCTGTCTACTCTTCAAATCTGTCGAGTTGGAACCCGTTCAGATTGAAAGCTGTGCCGTTCATAGATAGCCGCAGTATCCGCTCGCCTTCGGGGTGGACATCAACAATCGCGGCCCGCTCCTTGTAGGCTCCCTTGCTCTTCGCCGTCCAGCGGTACGTTGCCAGCGTTCTTCCAGGCAGCATATCACGCAGTTCATCGTCGGCATAGAGTGCGCGAAAGGTCTGCGGCTCCGAACTGCTGTTGACGACAATCATTACGATGGTGCCGTCGTCGTTTTTGAAGGCGATGTTCGATACGCCCGGCCGTTGCTCTTCTTCGCCGTTCATCTTGGGCACATGGCTGTCGTAGCTTGCGTCGAAGTAATTGCTCTCCAGCCGCAGCGCCCCGCGCTTGATGAATTTGGAGAAATGCCCCATCATATGCGCTTCGAAGTTGATCGTATAGTTGTCGGCATTATCCGCATCGATCGTCACCAACGTCCGGCCCGCCGCCGTGCTGGACACGTTCGGCTGTCCTCTTGTATCGAGCAGCGTCACCCAAGCGTTGTAGCTGCGGGCGTAATTGCGAAAGTATTGAATGATTCTATCCGCACCGCGCGTTCCCCACACCGACCGCTCCGTCATATAGATCGGCTTATCCGGATAGGCCTCATGGGCGGCCGTCATGCTGCTCAAGTGTCCCCAATAGTCATGGAATGCGGTGCCGTCGGAGAGCGCATATGCCTCGGGATCAGTGTAAATTTGGCGGTTCTGCCGCTCCCAGTCGTAAATATTGAACTCATGCACCCACACTTGCGTAGCGATCTGCCCGCCGTTGTCCGTGCTGGCAAACTCCTGCTTGAGCAGCTTGAGCAGTTCGATCTGCTGCTGCAATGACAACTCGGTCATCGGATAATCGACATGGATGCCCGGCTCATTGTGCAGACTCATCGCATAAATCGGGATTCCCTGTTCGGCGTAGGCTTCGATGGCCCGGCGATAGTACAGCGCCAGCGCGGACAAGTATTCGCTCTTCATCTTACCGCTCTTCTCCGGTCCGCCCTCCAGCCGTCCACTGTCCTTCATCCAGCCCGGGACGCTCCAGGCGGAGGCAATAATTTTCAATTCGGGATTATAGCTGAGCGCTTGCTTGATGACAGCGATCAGATGATAATCAATGTCTTTCTGAATGGAGAAATGCGCCATCGAGGTGTCCGTACCCCCGGGAGGATTATCGTTATAACTGTACCACTCCCTTCCTGTAAAATCCGAAGTTCCGAACGTAATGCGCATCACATCCCATCCCAGTCCTTCTTGCGGATCGAGCAAATATTTCAAGACCGCCTCCCTGTTCTCCTCGCTCATGCGCATCAAATTGTAGACACTCGATTCCTCAAGCGAAGCGCCCATACCAAAGTAAGGCTGGTAGGTAAGCGTATCGTCCAAGGTGAACGTTCGTATGCCGTCGGCCGCGGTATCCGGCGGACCGAATGCGAGATCGCCCTGACGCTCCAGAACCAGTAAACCGCTCTCGGAAGAGTACCAGACTTCCGCTTTCCTTTCTTCCATCGCCTTCTCCTTTGACTGACTTGTCATAAGAAAAACAATTGCGGCCCCTACCACCAGAAGAAACGAGGCAGTTGCCGCAATAGTACGTTTATTGGCCATTGTCACCACTCTTTCGGCTGTAAATCGACAATCGCCGCCTCCCGTCAAGCGGGAGGTGCAATCGCTTCATTAGATAATGGCTAGTTTCTTGCGTCCAGCAGCTTCTGCCGCTCCACTGCCACTGCGGCCATAATGTCATCCTCAATTTTTTGCAGAGCCGCCTGGGAATCGAGGTTCTTCTCCATGACGTCGGCAATGCCCGGTCCCCAAATTTCGTCTGCAATTGGATCAAGCGGCGTTGCGAAGGAAGGCGGGACTTTATCCAGCAGCGCGGCGTACAGTTGGTTTGTATTTTGATTACCTAGGTACGGGTTTTTAACATTTTTAAATTCCGGGAACTCCCAAGCCGGCTTATAGCCTGGCATCATCCCTTTTTTCGTCCAGATCAGTTGGCCTTCGTCGGTTGCCAGGTTCCATTTCACAAACTCCCAGGCCAGTTCTTTGTTTTTGCTTTGCGACAAAATAGACAGTACGGAACCGCCGTTGCCTCCGTATGAGCCGAATGGAAGCCCTGTCACTCTCCATTTGCCCGACTGCTCCTCGCCAGCCCATTCCTGAACGAGAGGAGCGCCCCAGGAGCCCGCGAATACGAAAGCCAACTTGCCGTTCTTCACAGCTTGCTGTCCTTCCTCAGACCAGATCGACTGTCTCAGGTACAGCTCTTCTTGGGCGATTTGCTTGGAAATATCCAGTCCTTTCACAAACGAATCCGTATTGCGGCGGTAATTAAGATCCTTGTCAAAGAACGAAATGCCATTGTTCATCAGGCTGACCGGCTGGTCTCTCCATTCAAGGATATAGATGTCTTTGTTTTTCAGCGTTCTCGCAATATTCATAAAGTTATCCGGGTCTGCCATGTACTGCATCAGCTCCGCCGGGTCCGACGGGAAGCCGTTCTCCTCCATAATATCCTGACGGTAATACGTAACCGCAGGCGGCATATCCCACGGCATCCCGATCAGACGTTTGCCGTCAACCGACATCCAACGGTTCCAGTTGGCATCTGTAAAATGCTCCTGATACTGTCCGGCGTTGTAAGGCTCCTGCAGCAGGTCCTCAAGACCTTCAATGGCATTGAACTGCCTGAAGTAGCCGCCCTCCAGGAACAGCACATCCGGCCCGCCCGAGCCGGTGGCAATCGCCGTCAACACCTTCTCATGCATCTCCACAATGTTCATGACGACAACATTGATTTTCACATTCGGATATTTATTCTGGAACGCTTCTACCGATTCAGGAAAGCTGTCCGGGTTGAACGACCACAACTCGATCTCGCCCTTTAAGTCCTTGACCGGCTCAGGCTCAGGCTCGGGCTCGGGCTCGGGCTCTGAATTATTCGAGCCCTGCTCGCCGCCTCCAGTATTGTTGTTAGCAGGAGCATTCGTCGGAGTTGTACCCGAACCACCGCTGCAAGCCGATAGTACAGCCGAAAGAGCGAATAACAGCACGAACAAAAAAATCGATGTTTTTCTCATTGCCTATCATCCTCCATTGGATTGGTGTCATGCTTTTGATACCGTTTGCATTTGCCCATTTATGTCGGGCATCGCCTCCCCCAAAAAATCATCTCCGCTGTTATTCACCCGCGATTCCTGCGCGCTCCACACTCTCGACGAAATAGCGCTGTGTGAACAGATACAGGACCAGCATCGGCAATATAGACAGCATCGCCGCAGCCATAATCTTGTTCATCATCGTCGGCGCAACACCGATCGTCTGGGTCGCATTCAGTCCGGCTGTCGCTGCGTCAATCTGGGCAGAGCCGATGCCGTTGAAGATGCCAAGTGTCTGTGAAAGGTTATAATAGTTCGGTACGCGCAAATACAGATTCGGCTCAAACACATCGTTCCAGTGCCAGACAACCGAGAAGAGGAAGACCACAAGCATCGCCGGACGTGCGAGCGGCAGCATGATCGTCCAGTACGTGCGGAATGCACTGGCGCCGTCAATTCTGGCCGCCTCCTCCAGCACAAAGGGGAGCCTGTGGAAAAATTGAATAAAGATGAGCACGAACAGCGCGCCTTTGAGGCCGTGTCCGGTCAGACTCGGGACGATAAACGGATAGAAGGTATTAATCCAGCCGAAATCCGAGAACAGTTGGAACAAAGGAACGATAATCGTCTGCGGCGGTACCAGGAACGCGAATAAGACAAGTGACAGGCATAACGTATAGCCCGGAAAACGGTACCGACCGAAGGCATAGCCAGCGAGCGCGCAGCTGAATACCTGCAGCGCCGCGCTGCCGAAGGAAATGATGACGCTGTACATGAAAGCATCCCAGTACGTTCGGTTTGGAGCGCCGCCCAGTGCCAGAAACGCATCCAGATAGTTGGATAGGGAGAGGCTTTGCGGAATCCACTGAACCGTTGAATCCGAGACATCCGCAGGCATCATGAGCGACTGCGAGATAATGAACAGCAGCGGATACAAAAATACAAAGGAAAGAGAGAGCAGCACCGTGTACAGCGACAGCTTGTTGATAAACAGACCGCCTCTCTTCTTGACGGTTATTATCCAATCGGCCTGAACTTTATCGCTCCATTTTTGCGTTGCCGTTTTGAGCATGTGCTATCTCCTCCCTTCCGTGTCGCTCAGGTTTTTGCGGAACAGCCAAAATACAAACGCGATGATGAGAAAAATCATAATGAAATAAATCCAGCCGATCGCAGCGCCATAACCGTAATCATTCTGGTTGAACACAACGGTACGGATATAGGCCATCATCTGATTGTTCGCCGCGGTAAACGAGTTGACAATCGTAAACAGCGTGTTCACCAAAATCATCGGGGCAATCATCGGGAAGGCAATTTTCCAGAAACTCTCCCATTTCGTCGCGCCGTCAATGTCAGCCGCCTCGTACAGAGACGAGGAAATCGTCTGCAGCCCCGCGAGGAAGATCAGAATCTGGACACCGGAATTCCACATCACCAGCGTCAGTTGGTCAGCGAGAATTAGCAGCGGCTCCAGAATGTCTGACGGAATGACATTGCTCAGCGTCATGAACAGCCCTGTCGAAGTGAAGAGCGGCATCCGCTCTGCGCCTTGCTCCAAAATTTCCGCAAGCACAGCCCCGGATGCGATAATGACCGGGAGGAAGAAGACGCCGCGAAAGAATGTGCGCCCGACCAGTTGCCGGTTCAGCAGCAGTGCCGCGAACATGGCGAAGATCAGAATGAGCGGCACCTGGATAAGCAGCTCCAGGAAGGAGTTTTTGAGCAGCGGCAAAAAGTTGACATCCGTCGAGAACGCCCGCCGAAAATTGAGCATACCGGTCCACTCCGGGGTGAGTCCATCCTTGGTTATATTCATTTTATTAAAGGAGTAGTAGAACGATCTGCCGAGCGGAATCGCCATGAACATGGCGAAACCGATCAGCCAAAGCGACAGGAAGGAGTATGCTTCGAGCACCGTACGCATCCGGATGGTCAGCCGCAGTTTTTTCTTCATGGTTGCTCTCCTTCCAATACAATGACGTAGTCCTTGGAAGCCAGCGTATGCTTCCCGACTAGTTCAGACGTGTCGCCGTAGTTGACAATGACGTAAGAACCATCCTCATAGGTGGTACGAAATACATGCTCAGACAATTGCTCATGGTTAATGATCGCCATGTCTTTCACATGCGCCTTGAGCTTGGCGAAGGTCTCATACTCGGCAACCGCTTGGTCAATCCAGGTAGAGTACTGGGCGCTGTACAAACGTTCCATCATGGAGCGCGCCAGCTTCGTCGTCGGCTCATAGGTCAGCTCGTAGCTTGGCAGTGCGCCGTATTCCAGCGCCCGCAAAAATTCGAGCTGCGGATCATCCCGCAGGTTGGACGGACTGACTGTATAAGGCACCAAGCCGTGAATCGCAATTTGATAGAACGGGACCGCTCCATCCTCATACGTGTAATTGCTGGCATATACCGGAATGTTATCGATCCGGTCGACCAGCCCAAGCGTATAGGCATAGCCGTAGTCAACCGCAGTCTTGCCAACCTTGCTTCTCATATCCTCCAGCGACTTCTTCCATACGCCAGCCGTCACACTCCGGTCTGCCAGACTCTTCGCATCATGATCGGAATAGAGCGTATCGCCCATATATTGCAGGTGGACGCCGGCAATGCCAAGCTCGGCATACTGACCAGACTCGCGCGATACGTACTTGTCATAGACGCGCTCCGGCTTGAGAAGGTAGAATACATGGCTCCAGTCGGAGAAGCGTGTGCTGATATAGTAATGCGGCACTTCCCTCACTTCGCGATCAATGCCGCGGATCGCATCCCGAGAAGTCTTGACCTTGCTGCTGTCCTCGTAAGGCTTCACATAGTTGGCCTTCAGGTACAGGTTAATGCCGTGCTCCTTGGCATAGCTGGCGAGACTCGTCAGCTCCTTCTTGCCTCCCAGCTTGCCCTCAATCGGGAAGTGGCCTGGCTGATTGCCGTACACCCCGTCGTTCGACCAGCCCTCAATGGTCAGCTCCAGACTCGTGACACCCTTCTCCAGGAAGGCGTCAATAATCGTTTTCGCCTGGGCGAAGGTCGTCATATCGACATAGGTAGTGCCGACAATCTCATCGCGGCGCACACCTCCGAACAGCCTGACTTGCAGCGGAACCTGATCCTGCTTCACCGGCTCCACCTGCCGGTCCGTGATCAGGTAATCGCGGTAAGCATGCGCCATGCCGATATAATTGGCCTTGTCATCCGTCAGCAGCACATAGCGCACCGTACGGTCTCCGGTCACCCGCTGCCCCTGGAACAGCGGTATTTCACCGGACTTGCCGATAAATATAATGTCATCATTACGGTACATGAATTCTGCAGAGACGCGGTACATATCAATCCCCCGCATCCCCGGCAACGTGGCGTTGACTCGCACATCATAGTCGCCTTCTGTAATGATGGCGAGAAACCCCTGCGTATCATCGCGATAAATGCCATAGACCGGCAGCGCCACATCCTGCTTCACATTCGGCTTGCGCATATAAAAATCGCTAAAATCCTGGTTCACCCGCTTCTTGAAGGCATGGTCGCCCCCATAGACGAACTCGGAATACCCGTCAAAATATTGCGGATGCTCCTCCTTGAAGCGAATGAGCGCGCCGGAGCCGTCCGGGACGAATGCCGCTCCCTGCTCCTGTTTGCCCTGCGCACCGAAAAACGGCAGCAAATCCAGGGTTGTAATCTTGGATCGCCCATTCTCATAGATGGAACTATCCGGGATTGTCGCTTCAAAGCCCTGCTCCGTCAGCCGGTATTCAACCGCAAAACCAAAATTGAGCACCTCATCATCGAAGTCAAAGGTGAAGCGGACGCCTTGATCGATGTTTTCCATCTTCGTCGCTGCCTTCTCCTTCTTCGGATAGGTCTGGGAGGGGCTGACGCCCTGTGTGAAGCGGACATGGACCGGCGCCTGAATGAACTCCCGGTTGTTGGACGACATCTCGCTGCCCACCGGTGGCGCACTGAACCATTCCTTCCCCGAAGATGATTCGACAATGCGCACATTGCCAAGCTCCTCATTGACGTACAGCTTGTAGCGGCTATTCTCCGCGACAAGCACTGTAGCCTTGCCGGCATCCGGGTCGGCCGGGGTCGGCAGGACAAAATCCTCCACTACCTCTACTTCTTCCTCTTCTTCTTGCGCTACCGGCTTTGTCATGTTCGGCCTCAAATCACGGGTCTCGTAGATCACAACGGCGAGCAGGATCAGAGCCATCACGGCAGCTGTGGCGGTTAACCATTTTCTATGTCTGCTCAAGCTTGCTTCCCCCTCAAGCATCTCCGTGGGAGATGAATTGTAAAGTCTAACCTACAGCCGGAACTGGACTTCCTTCACAATTCCGATCACAAACTCCACCGCCTGATTCACCAGCCCAAAGATGAGGAATCCGACAAACCAGATGACAAGCATGCCGATCAGCGACAGCAGGATGATCCATATCATTTTTCCCAGCTCAAAATCATGCAAAATTTTTACTTTGACCAGGAACAGGAAGATGACCCAGCACTGGATAAAGGTATAAATGCCGTAGTAAGTCGTTTCCTCCCCTTGGGTCAGCGCCTGTGACAGCAGCGCCAACGGTAGCGACAGCACGATATACGGCAGCAGCGCGTACGCGGAGGAGACAACAATGTCCTTGAATTTGCCTTCTCCGTCGAGAATTGCGCTCACAGCCCAGTTAGAAATACACCAGGTAACCCAGGGCACCAAAATCCAGAACGACTCGAACAGAAAGGACACTTGATACGATTCCCGTCCCTCGAAGGAATAGCCGGTCCACGAGATGCGAAGCATATGGACGACAATCATCAACACCAGCAGTATCGCCGCATGGCGCCACTTGGCCCGGCTGTCGAACTGCAGGTCATAGAAGAAGTCCAGCGGATGCAGCAGCACCTTGCGCGAGTTGCGCAGCAGTTCCATTCAAATGCTCCTCCTTTCCGCCGCACCTTGCGGTGCGCTATCCTGCGGACGCGCAAGTCTCGCCCCTAATTTGCGAAGCGGCTTATAGCCGAATCGGATGGCAAGGAACAGTACGATCAGCCCGACGAACACCAGCTGAAAGTTGTCCCGCAGCCATTCCTTGCGATATTCCTTCAATGCTTGCGAATAGTTGTATTGCACACGCGACATTTTGTGGTAGGCCATCGCTTCCTTCCAGCGCTCTTCCTTCTCAAGCGCCTTGCCGATGCCGCTGTAAGCAAGGTCGTAGTTGCTGTTCAACTCCAGCACCTGGCGCCACGGCTCCTTCGCCTCCTGATACCGTCCGTCGACGAACAGCCCTGCTGCTTCATGAACGAGATCGCCAAACGGCGTGGTCACGAAGCGGTCAATCCGGTTGCGGGTTTTGTCAACGATGTAGATGCTGCCGTCCGTTGTCTGGTCGATGGCGACTGGCGTCTGAAACAAGCCGTTCTGGGTGCCGATGCCGCCGAAGACGAACAGCAGATTTCGTACCTTGTCATATTGAAAAGCCTTGCCAGTCGATATGTCCAGTGCGGTAACAATCCCCTTGTCATCGACGGTCAGATCGACGAACGACGCCATGTCGAACGATCCGAAACTGAATACGTCCCCGAAATTCTTCCGGTTGTGCGCCTGCGTCCAGTCCGGGTTAAATGTATCGACCCCAACAGCGCTCAGCCGCTTGATCTGGTTGTATTCGGTTCCAAGCGTCGTCGTCCAGATGAACCCTTCCCCATCCTGGTGCAAATTCGAAAATTCCTGCGGCCTGACAGTAGCCAGTTGAGCCTTCTGCTCGTCTGTGGCAAACAGCCGGATAAAGAAACGCTGCCAACTGAACTCCACCATATTGGCCCCGAAATAGCCCTTGAAGGTGCCATTCGGGTCAATCTGCAGCAGCCCCGAGCTCGTGCCGTCATTAGCGACGATAATATAATCCCGCTTGTCAACGACCAGCTTGGCAGGAGAGAACAGGAAGTTCGCGCCGAGCAGCGGGCTGTCCGGCGACTTGATCTCCTTGATAAAGGCGCCGTCGTGATCAAAAATAGCGATCCGCCGGTTCTGGGTATCGGCCACGTATACCGTTCCGTCGTTCTTGACGAAGATGCCCTTTGGCCCATTCAGCTTGCCTGGACCGTCTTCGTCCCCGAACACCCTAATGAGTTGATGGCGGTTATCCAGCAGCACAATCCGGTTGTTGCCGCTGTCGACGATATAAATTGCATTGTTATCGTTAATGTAGATGTCTTCCGGCGACTTGAACGCACCGGAAGGCAGAGCATAGCCGTCGATCGAGTCCTTGTATAAGTAGCCGTTGATCGAAGGCGAATCCGACCTTGAATTCCAGATGTAGCCGTCATAGGGACTGCTAGCCATTGCCGCCGCCGGAATGGCGAGAAGCAGCGCGGCACTGACGAGCCATACGACGGTTGCTCTTCTCAAGCTTGCGCGCATCGCAGCTCTCCCCCTATTCCTTCAGCCCCGAATGGGCCATTGTCTGAAGCACCATCCGCTGTGTGATGACGAACACAAGTATGGTCGGGATAATCATCAGGAAGCTGGCGGCGGCAAAGGTGCCAACCCTTGCAACAACTCCTGCGCCGCCGCTGATCGTCTGGATCGCGATCGGCAGTGACTTCATATCCTCCTGTGTTGCGTAGACCATCGCCGGATAGGGATCATTCCATGCTTGAATGAAGCTGAAGAGCGCGAAGGTGGCAATGGCCGGCTTCAGCATCGGAATGATAATCGTCCGGAAAATCTTCCATTCGCCCGCCCCGTCGATGCGTGCCGCTTCAAGCAGCGGCTCCGGGATTTGCTTGGCGAACTGAACCATCAGGAACATCCCGACGGGCGAGGCCAGATACGGAATGATCTGGGCGACATACGTGTTCATCAGGCCGACATTGCTGATGACCAAATATTGCGGAATTTGCAGCACCATCGGCGAGAACATCAAGGAAAAGATGATCAGATTGAAGATTGCGCTGCGAAACGGCATATTGTGCTTGGCCAGCGGGTAGGCGGCCAGTGCCGATACGATAATGCCGCCGCCGACGACACCCAGCGTCACGATCAAGCTGTTGAAGATGTAGCGCGTGAACGGAACGAATGATGAACCTGTCACAAGCAACAGCTGATAGAAGTTGTTCCACGTCGGATTGATGAAGAAGAAGCGCGGCGGGAACAAGAACAACTCGGCCGTCGGCTTGAACGCCGTAGAGGCCATATAGACCAAGGGGGCGAGCATCAACAGGCCAAATGCGGTCAGTAACAGATAGAATAACGATTGGCCGACGTTAAATCGCAAGCCTTTTACCATGAGATGTCACTCCCTTCCCAGCCACTTGAAGATAAGGCGATTCAGTCCGAGCATCATCATAAACAGCACAACGGCGATCGCCGAGGCGTAGCCCATCTCGAACTTGATAAAGGCGTAATCGAATAAATGCGTCAATATCGTATGTCCCGCATAGAGCGGACTCGGTATGCCGACGAGTTGGACACTGACATCAAACACTTGCAGGGAGAATACGACCTGAAGGACGGCTCCGAACAGCAACTGCGGCTTCACCGAAGGAATTGTAATGTACCACAACTCCTGCAGCTTGAAGCGGATACCGTCGATCGCTCCGGCCTCATACAAATCTTTCGGTACATTTTGCAAACCGGCTAGGAAGGCGAGAAAGCCGATCCCCATGCTCATCCACAGCGACACGATAATGATTACCGGCACGATGGAGTTGACATTCTGCAGAAACATATACGGCTCTTGAATCAGCCCCAGCTTGAGCGCCCAATAGTTGATTAGCCCCTTGCGGTCGCCGGCGAACAGATAGAGCCATACGACCGACATCGCGGTCGCGCTTGTAATGGAGGGCGTATAAAAGCACAGCGTATAGAAAAAGCGGTATTTGACCGGCACCTGACTGATCAGCCACGCCAGCATAAAAGCCATCACATAGCCGACGGGCCCTGTAATAATCGCAAAGTTGAAGGTAATGCCGATCGCCTTGAGGAAAATGTCGTCGTCCACAAACAGCAGCCGATAGTTGGACAGCCCGATAAAGCGCGGGCTTTCAATCATGTTGTAGTAGCTGAAGCTGAGCGCGATGGACGTAAAAATCGGAATGATCGTAAAAAAGATAAACAACAGCAGAAACGGAGCGAGAAAGAGATACGACAGCTTGTGGCGCTTAATATTGCCCCACAGGACTGCCATCTTCCCGCGCGACGGACGCGGGGGAAGATCGGTTCCGGTTACGGTATTGTTGGTGACTGCGCTGCTCATTGTTTCGCCCCTTCCCCGGTATTCGTCACGTCGCCGGATAAGTAATCATCACCGAACTCCTCCCGTTTCTTGCGGAGCTCCTTGTTTATTTCCCGTACGCCGTTTTCAATCGCCTCGCGCGGAATGACGCCGTTCAGCACGATTTCGTTCCAAATGTTCGCAATATGGCGTGTCGTATAGTAGCCGCCAAGCACAACTTCCCGCTCGCGGAACCATTCCCATTGTTCCAGCACCGCGTCGATATCTTCGGTCTGCCAAGGCAGGCGCGTCAGCGCTTCCACATTCGCCGTATTCCATCTTGCTTCTACGCCGAGCAGCGACTCCAGCTCGGAGCCGAAGCGCTCCTGGGCGTCCGCCCCTGTCCACCAACTCATAAACTTCCAGGCTGCATCTTTGTTCTCCGCACTGTTGAACATGACCGCCGTCTGCCCCAATCCGCCCGTAGAACGGTTGATTTGGCCATCGGACTGCTTCAGCCCCGGAATCGGCTGCATCTTCCACCAGCCTGTCAACTCGGGAGCCGCAGTTGACAGCATGACATAGGTGGTGTAATCTGCGACGCCGATCGGCATTTCCCCGGTACGGAACCGATTGTAGAAGTCCGCCTGTTTGTCGATCTTGTAGTTCGTGTACAAGCCGGTCCACATCTTGACCGCTTCCAGCGCCTCGTGGGAATCCAGATCGGAGTATTTGCCTTCGTCCCGGTACAGTTCGCCATTGCGCTGAAACAGAAACGGCGCGAACTCATTGACCGCATTGCTCGGTGCATTTGCGGCGTGCGGATAGAAGAAATCCATACCGTTCTGCTGCAGCAGCGGAATCAGGTTCATAACCTCTTCCCATGTCTCCGGAATGTCCTCCTCGCTCACGCCCAGTTCTTCCATAATGTCCGTGCGGTAGAACAGCATGGAGAAGTTTTGCGTCTCCGGCAGCGCGTAATTTCCGCCGTTGTAGCGGTAAGGAATAAGCGCTCCCGGCCGGAACCGCTGCGCCACTTCACCGTAATCGTCGAAGGTGGACAAATCGACCAACCCGCCGCGCACCGCGAAGTCAATCGGCACTTCTCCTTCCACGCCCAACGCGACATCCGGCGCAAGGCCCGACGTTTGGGCCAGCAGCAGCAGTTGCATCGCACCGGCGGGAATGACATTGACGTTGACTTTAATGCCGGTTTCCGGCGTGAAATCCTCATCGACCATTTGCTTGATAATCTGCACCCAGTCGCGTCCCCGAGCAACCCACACATCGATCACTTCATCGTCGTCATAGATGTTGCCGATACCGGTGTAGTCTTTGGTAAACGAATACAAGAAATCCATCGCCGTCATGCCGATGCGATTCAATACCGGCGCTTCCGCTTTGGGCCAAGGCTGATCGACCGACTTTACAAGGAAATAGTCGACGATAACGCTCTGTGTGCTCAGGCCGTTCACCCATAGCCCCAGCGAGGACTGCATGTCGGTCATCGACGCCAGCCGGCTCGGAATCGACTCTGTCTTGCTCGCCATAGCGATCAGTTGATCGCGCGCTTCCCCAAGCGTGCTGATCTCGGAGGAGCCTCTCGGCACGCCGAAGTCATAAAGCATATTCATCGCATCGTCGATCGCTCTTGCCATCAGATGGATGCGCGGCACCAGATTCGGAATGTTTCCTTCCAGCTTCCAATCGCGGTTCGGGTCCGGGTTGGTTCCGGTTATTTGCAAAATTTCCCGGGAAAGGAGCGAAATTTTGTTCGTGGTGTCAAGCACGTTCTCGAACACCTCCCCCAAGGAGCCGACCTGCACTTCAAGGCGAAGCGTATGCTTGCCTTCTTCCAGGTAAAAGAGATACTCCTCGTCGCGGTCGGTCAGACTGTGCATTTGCCAGCCCTGCTTGAACGGGAATTTGGCGTGGTTCATTTCCTTAAACGGCACCTTGCCGTCGATCATCACCATCCGCTCGATCGGGATGCCGTTCAGAAACCATGCGCCGAAGCGCGTGCCGATATTGTATAGTCCACTCTCCGGCACCTCGAACTCCCACTCGGCCCACTGCCCGCCTTTGCGCCAGGCGTCGCCTCCGAAGGTGTTGAGTGTAATCGCTTTCGGATTGAGCGGTTCGGTCGCCGGCTCGCGGTCCTCGACTCGTCGAAGCGTCGGATCAGAGCGCAGCGTAGACTCCTGCGCCTGCAGCTTGATGAAATGACCCTTCGTCTGCTTGTAGTCTTGCTGCTCGTATTGTCCCAGCAATTCGGCGTAGGTCGGAATGTGCACAGGCGAGAACACTTCGAAATCGCCAATTGCCGCAGGCTCCCGCATCGCATTGATGCGAATGATGTGCTTGCCGCGGGTCAAATAGTAGCGAAAAGGCTCGGACACCTTCCCTTCCGCATCGCGGAACTCGCGGTACTGCCAGCCGAACACTTCTTCCCGGCGGGGGTTGAACTCATTGCCCTGATTGTCCTTTGTCGTCGGCCCGGCTTCCCGCCACATGCGCTGGAACTCCATCTTTTTGGACTGAAAGAACGGGAACTCCCCGTCGATCTGAATGTTGCGCACGATGGCCGAGCGCTTGCCCTGCAGCGCATAGTAGCTCATTGCGAATTGGTAGAAGCCGTCTTCCGGGATGTCAACCGCATACTCGACCCAACTGTCTTCTTCCTCCAGCACGAGCACATCGCCGTCGCGACCGTCGAGATCGCTTTTGACAGCGGTTCCATTACTGCTTACGGCAGCGTAAGCGGTAGAAGGGATCGACAGATGAAACCCAGTTGAATCCTTGGCCCCTTCCTGCTCCAGCGCCCTCACATATTTCAGATAGGAAGGCTCCAGTCTGCTCTTGATATCCTGATCGGCCAGTATGGAGCGCTCATCAACATCGTCGTATTGCGGAATGCTCGCCATCGCATGATCGTCAAACCCGCGTGTGCTGTTCCAATACCAAATGCCTGCGACAGCAAGCGCAAGGACGATCAGACTGACCTTAAACTTAAGCAAAAAACCTGCAGCTTTGCGAAGCACGCATACGTCCCCCCTATCTCTTGGCTTGTTTATATAAATATTATCAACAGTGACATGCGCTTGAAATGGTACTTTATTAATCTTATCGTCTTTTTTCAATCGTTTCGGACCTGTGATGGCTTATTACGGTCTAAAGATAGAATCCGAAATTGACATCAAAAATCGGGATTCAACGCGGCTTTTGAGAAAAATTGTAGAAAGAGTCTTGCTTGATGTTCATGCGGGATATACATCTTTTCAATTCCATCCAGCTGCGATACGTTGATCTGTTTCCCCGAGTCTACAGCCATATGCCCGATCATGTTACCATAATCAAAAATTTTGGCTATGCCATGAAGATCAGCCCGTGTGGGAAGGTTTAGCGCTGAAAGATGAGTATAAGATGAGCACATGCTTTCAAAGCGAGTTTAGCCTGGAAAACTAGGCATGCTGACTCATACAAACTTTCAGGGAGATGTGGAGGAAACAAATGGGAGACGGATCGGTGTCAAATTCACAGCAAAGTCATACTGATTATCCAATGTTGAAAATTCCAGCGGTGAAATTAATTTAAGAGATGATCGATTAAAGACGACATGGACGGCAAAGGTGAATTCTTTTTTGCTTGCACCGATTCCAGTAACGAGCTCGTTATATTGTTAACGCTCACGTAAATTGTCGGTGCATTTCTCACCGTCAATGACGTGAGCGTTTGTGCGTCAACTACGTCATGATGGTGAGCGGCTGAACGTCACTCATGGAAGGCGGAGGAAGCGGCGGGTTACCCCGCCGAGCCCCGTTGCCGGTCCATATCCGAAAGAACGCGGCCAATGTGCGCATCTTCCACCACTTTTTGCTCCTCGGGAAGATGAAACAACACCTGGCTGCAAATCTGGTTGACGATGCGCGGGATGCCTTGGCTTGCTGCGTACAAGGTCTGGATGGCACTGTCCGAGAAAAGGGGACGGTCCATTTTTGCCGCCTCCAGATGATGCCGGACGTAGCCAGCGGTCTCTTCCCGGCTCATGCCGCTTAGATGGTACTGGATGCCAATGCGTTGGCTAATCGCTTCGTTCTTCTTGAGCCGCAGCTTTTTGCGCAGCTCCGGCTGTCCGGCCAGCAAGACCGGGAACAAGGAGCGTGCATCCATCTGGTGGCTCATCGCGAATCGGAGTTCCAGCAGCATCGCATCGCTCATTTCATGCGCCTCGTCAATGACGACGATGACGCTTCGTTCCGCCTGTGCTTCCCGCCGCGCCACCACCTCGCCCCATAATCGCCGCGCTTTGGTGACCGAGTACGGTGGGCTCCTCTTCCACATGCGCCAGCAGCTGCCCGTAGAAGTCACGCGGCTTCAGGTCAGCCATACTGAGATAAATCGGCAGGGTCCTCATCGGATCCAGTGCGCCAACTAATCGGCGAAGCAAGGCGGACTTGCCGCTGCCCACTTCGCCGGTCAAGACGCCAAGCATCCGGTGTTCTACCGCCATGTGGAGCCGTTCGAATGCTTCCTGGTGCGCCCCGAACGCATAGCATGGCGCAATCTCCCGAGTAAACGGACGCAGGCTCACTTGCCATCACCGCCTTTCTCTGCAAAGCGAAGCTCGTTAGCGCTCCATGCGGCTTGGCGTTTTTGCTCCGCAAGGGCCAGAAACGAAAGCCTCTCTGCCACAGACGCCTCGGGTACTTCGGCATCGATAATTGCGGCTCTGTGACTGCGCCTGCGGTTCAACTCCACCGGCGTGGCATCCGCGAATCGGCGCTCGCCATCCCATACCTGCACCTGGCTCAGATCAAACGGATCGTATCGCAGAATGACGCTTCGACGGGCCAGATCGCTATCCACCTCATAGAGGTTGCCGTCTAGCCGAACACAACCTGTCTTGTCCACCTTTCGGGTTTCTTCCCACAGGAAAAGTTCATTGAGTTCCACCAGCGGCAGGCGTTTGCGCGGCCGCTGGCTCGCTTCGAACCGCTCTCGGGGCGACTGCTTGGTACTGCCATTTTCACGCGTATGGTAGTAGCCATCCAGCCAGCTGCGTAGGGCAGTATTGAGCGCCTCCAGCGTGGTCACTTCTCCGCTATTCACGAGCGCCTGCACTTCGGGGCGAAAGCTGGAGTCTACGAATTGGAACAGCCGTTCAACCTTGCCGCGGCCCATAGGGCGGTACGGGCGGCTATGGACGAGCCGGATGCCCAGCCTGCCGCAAATGCGTGCTTTTTCTTCGGGGCTGAACTTTCTTCTACTGGTTGTCATACAACTAAGAAACTCCTTTTTTGCTGTCTAGATTATATGTAGCATTATAAACGGCAGGAGTTCATAAAGCACCGTTAGGGAATTTCACCTTAGAAACGTCCAGGGGGAACCAACAAAATGACTTGTTAAGATTGATTTTTCACATTCAAGTCAGCATTTGGATTATTTTTCATTAAAATTGAAAATATTGTTTAAATTAATTTTTTTTAAGTTATTATTAACTTAATAATTCAAAGGAGGGATTTAATTGAAAACATTTAAGATCACTTTTTTAGTACTTTTAGTATTTTCATTGGTGAGCAATATTGTCTATGCCACCGAAGGTAGTAAAAATGAATTCGAAGCTAAGGAATTATTAAATGAGGTGACAGAGAAACAAGCAGAGATAGTTGCATCAAATTTTGCTCTTATAGGAAGTTGGGATTACAACAACATCAAATTAGTTGAAATTTTTTACGATACTGACCAAACAAAATTGGGATATTACTTTGAATTTTATAATAACGACAAATTTGTCATGCATGTAGTAGTATCAGCAACTCTTAATAGAGACCCTATTCTGCAATTCGCTGCCGGTAAATTAGAACTGAATAAACTGGAGGGCGCAACAGCTTATTACGTTGGAACATCCATAACCTATGAAAAGAATGCATTAGAGTTAAAAAGCAATTTATCTTCCGAATCAAAAAATACATCTTCCTCTGTTTTAAAAACCTTACCTAGAAACAACTCCATAAATTACACATCTTGGAACTATTACTTGAATACCCAAACTAACTTAGCACCTTTGGCTATTGTAGAAGAAAAAGAGCTGCCTTTAACAAGAATCTGGCAAAGAACTACTGGAATAACCAATCCTAAAACAGCATGTGGACCAACCACTGGAGCGATGATTGTTAATTATTATAAGTCAAGAGGCTACAATGTAAGAGGGTCAACTTACTATGGCGGAAACGCTGGCTTAGTCAATTCTCTTTATTCTAAAATGAATACTGGCATTTTTGGAACTACTTTACCTAAGTTTGCAGTTGGGTTGTTTGAACATTTAGAACTTGATGATAGTATAACAACATGGACTGGGCTCTCTTATACCCATCCAAATAGTAGTCTTCATTTTAATACTTTTAAGACTTATATTGATTCGAATCGCCCTTCTGCTGTCAGGTATGATTATTTTGTCGACTCAGAATCATATATTAATTATCACTTCATGGCAGCCAACGGATACAGGGTAGACTCTGACGGATCAAAGTATTTTGGCTTTAAGGACCCAGACAATGGCGAGACCACTACCTTTACTATATGGCGTAACTGGACAGTTCAAGCTCCTAACTTTGCTATACATCTTACCCATGCTTCTTAAGAAAGAAGGTGTAGTAAAATAGTTCATAAAAATGCATTGCTCTATATTTTATTTCTATTAAATTTAATTTCAATTTATTTAGTTGATTTGTTTACTGTAAAGTTCATCTCTGGTAAAGGTATTTCCGGGAATGGCAACCCTGGAGTTTTTTTTCTAGTAGTAAGCATCCTATTATACGTTCTTTTTATCATTTTGTTGATCCACTTTTTTATGAGGAAAAACTTCACAAAGCGTTTGAAAGTATTAAAAGTTTGTATAACTATTTTATTTCTGAGTATAATTATTATCTGTGATTTAGCCTATATTAAAAATATTTTATCCAATTTACATCAAATAAAAGAATTCGGTTTACTAAATCAGTATACCAATACGCTGTTTGTTAATTACTATCATTTCTTCATTGGCCTGCTTATTGTTTATTTAATATTTTTAATTACAGGAAAAAATAAATAATTAAGTAACCTCAGGAACCCTTGAGGTGTTTAAATTCCTAAGTCCCAGCCCATTGAGATCGAAAACAGGAGGGACTTTTTCTTTTTTATTACTACCAGTTAACGACTACCATTAAATATCCACAAATGTGGATCATTTGACAAAATAAGAGAAACAGATCAACGTATCGCAGCTGGATGGAATTGAAAAGATGTATATCACGCATGAACATCAAGCAAGGCTCTTTCTACAGTTTTTCTCAAAAGCCGCGTTGAATCCCGATTTGCAAGAAGTCGTATCCGTGAGGATAACCGATACATCTGTGAGGATTATGTGGGAAGGTTTAGCGCTGAAAGATGAGTATAAGATGAGCACATGCTTTCAAAGCGAGTAGCCTAGAAAGCTAGGCGCTGCGGAGCGATATGCCGCCGCCGCAGTCACCCTACATTTCGAATTGATGATCTCGGCTTTCGTCTTGTCAGGTCCCAGTAAGATCGTGTCATCGTGTACCCTTACAACTTGGGCCAATCGCAATGCAACGATTTTAGTTTGCCAACGCTGCTCCTGCATTTCTTGGTTTATGAATGATCTTCAGGGGGCTAGATAAGATTCATCCAGATGATTTTTCTTCCGAGTTCTCCCTCTTCTACTAGCTCATAACCGGTTTAATGGCACGTTTTTATTTTCATTCCAAAAAAATGAAACACTCCTAGAGTATTAACGTATAGTAAAATAGACTTATTTTAAAAAAGTTTTTAATTTGATATGGGTTTATAATACTATGTTATCTAGGAAAGGAAGATTATTATGAACAAAAAAATGGTGCTAATTGGGACTTGTGCATTTTTACTAGGAGCCGCTGCAACTGCATCGGCAGGACCAGTAATTAAAGAAATAAAGGCACAGATTAATTACGGCATTACCATGACACTTAATGGTAAAACATTCGCACCGCAAGATGCAAAAGGGAATGACATTAAACCAATCACTTATCAAGGCACTACATACGTCCCACTAAGATCAGTCTCTGAAGCTTTTGGAATTCCGGTCAATTATGACGGCAAAAACTTGAAAATCACACTTGGTGAACAAGATGCTGAAACGGATGTAATTAAATCCGGCTTGTATGATAAATATCCTAGAGACGGTTACGCTTCTCTAGATATCGAAGCATTGAGCGTAAACGGCCAAAGTTTCAAAAGTGGATTTATTGCCACACCAGAAAGTAGGTATACAGCATCCTACATTCAATTATTGACCAATAAACAGTATGCAAAATTAAAGTTTAAAGTTGCTGTGGCATCGGATCGAACGTATAACATTTTTGTAAAAGATGCTAAGACAGATGTTGTTTACAAAGAGATTCTTAATGCGGACAGCTCGCAAATCTATCAAATTGAAGCCGATATCCTTGCTGCAGATAAATTGAAGATCGAAGTAATTGCAACAACTGGAGAATTTGGCGCTAAAACAAAAGTTGTCATTGGGGATATTATGGCAAAATAATTTTTCGTTCTCTATTAAGAGCCCAGTGGGATGCTTGCCCATTCGGCTCTTTTTTTGTAACCACCGTTATCGGTTGACAATGTTGATGACCGTGTGATGGGCGGCGGCGGCGGGATTAGCGACCGTTGTAGTTCAAGAGGACAGACGCTCCGCTATTTACCTGAAAATTGCCCAAAACGAAGTTTCACGGCCACACAATCCGCTATTGGTCTGAAAATCGGCTTTTTTAGTCCATTTCGTAAAAATAAGGGATCTGGTGGCCGCTTAAGTGTCCATTTCCCTTGTTTTGAGCCAAATAACGGAACGTGTGGCCGCGTACCCTTCCTATGCTCCCCTTTCGCTGTAAGAAAGAGGTTCAGGGAGTCGGATTCGCAAGAATCTGGCTTCGCGAGGGTGATCGAGCCGATGATCTACGCATTCCATTTTTGGACAAAAGAAAAAACCCTTGATTACCAAGGGTTTCTCACGTTCAAGCTATTATGCGGTAGAGAGGACTCGAACCTCCACGGGCGTACGCCCACCACCCCCTCAAGATGGCGTGTCTGCCATTCCACCACTACCGCGCATAAAGTGTAGCATCTTTATTATACATTTACTTCCGAGGAAGAAGCAAATGGTGAGCCATGAAGGACTCGAACCTTCGACACCCTGATTAAAAGTCAGGTGCTCTACCAACTGAGCTAATGGCTCGTGGTGACCCGTAGGGGATTCGAACCCCTGTTACCTCCGTGAAAGGGAGGTGTCTTAACCCCTTGACCAACGGGCCTTGTCACTTTTCTCTAACGGGTGCTTCATCGACAACAGAAATTATTATACCGAAATTTAATCTTGTTGGCAAGAACTTTTTTTCAAAAAAACTTGTCCGACAATCCGAAGCTTTTCTTTCGATAAAACTTTATTTCCATAATGCATGTTCGTATGAGGCAAATAAAAAAGACCGATTCGACGGCCCGTTCCGTTCGAAAATAAATATGGCGGAGAGAGAGGGATTCGAACCCTCGCACCACTTACGCAGTCTAACCCCTTAGCAGAGGGTCCCCTTATAGCCACTTGGGTATCTCTCCAGAAATGGCTCCCCGAACAGGACTCGAACCTGTGACAACTCGATTAACAGTCGAGTGCTCTACCAACTGAGCTATCAGGGAAAGTTTGCTAATGCTGCTTGTTCAGCAGCGACAAGATATAATTTATCATGTTTCGGTAGCCAAGTCAAGCATAAATATTTGTAATTTTCCACGGCATTTTCCGCACACATATTTGGCAGGGTTCACCTTCCTTTTGCGCAAATATTCCATGCCGCATTTCCGGCATACAAGCTTGTACCGATGAGGAATCACTCGCCGCGCCGCCTGAACTTCCGGCAATGATTTGCAAAAACGCGATCCGCCGACAGCGGCCAGCAGCTTCCTGAAATCTGCATCCCGGTGCTGGTATCCCCTGTTCATCAGATGAAGATGATAATGGCACAGCTCATGTTTAATAATTTTCTCAGTTTCTTCCCTGCCATAGGCGGTCAACTGTTTAGGATTAATTTCAATATTATGCGATTTGGTAAAATAACGCCCGCCTGTTGTGCGCAAGCGATCATTGAATGTTGCCCGGTGCAGAAACGGTCTCCCGAACGAATCCAGCGAAATTTGCTCGATCCAGCTTTGCAGCATATCGTTATCCATTAGCATTCTCCCCCAACTACTTGAATTTATAAAGCTTTTTGCGCTAAACTGTCAAGTAGTAAATATCGTAGTAGTGGAACACCACCCGAGGGGAGTCAATCAATTATGCCAGCGATGCGACACATTATTTTGAACGGCGCTAAAGGGATTGCGGTAGTGGAAATGCCAGCAACTCATGCTTACCAGTTAAGCGCGCTTAATCTTCGGCTTCATAAAGAAATAGACAAGCTGACCGCAGACAATATTCCATACCTTCCATACGTTATAGCTGAATGCGGAGAGCTTGAGCTTCACGATCCGAAAATTGCTATTGTCGACGGGTTATCCTATCTGAACGAACTGGAAAAGGATTTCAACAGCGTTAAGGAGCAGTCCTACCCTTTGATTTCGCTATTGACTGAAATTCGTGCGCTGCAAGCACAATTAGAACAATGGTATGAGGAAGAATTGGAGAACGGTTAATAATGCCTGCGTCTGGCGGTGGCAGACAGGCATCTACATTTGCCGCTGCCGGACGACTCACAATAAAGAGCCCCTCAGACCGCTTTACATGGCTGCTGAGCCACGCAATCGGTGAAAATGCATGAATGGACCTGCACAGACTTCCGCTCCTCCCCATATGCTTTATACATACATCCGAAACCGGGGGAGGAATACTTATGCCGCAGTGGCTTTGCAATCAGTTGATGCGGGCGTACTTGAAGAAAGACCGTCGGCAGATTTGCATACTTAACGATTGCTGGTATTATTATCGCACCAAGTCTGAATCAACCAAGCAGTCCAGTTCCTTGTATATCCCTTGACATTTTATACTTATAAATCGTTGTATGCGATAAAAAGACCAATAACGTCTCCAGGGAGCGCTATTGGTCTTTTTTGTTATTTTAACCCCTGCTATCAATTCTCACGGGCAGTTAGTTGTTATCAACGTTATTCCAGAACGTCACCTCGTCAACGGACAGGCGAACCGTTGGGTGAGCCGGTACAGCAGCTTTCCCGACAGCAATGAGCATCACAGGGAGCAAGTTAGACGGCAGGTTAAACAATTCAATAAACTGCGCGGCATTGTACCCGCCCATCGGAACGGTAGAATAGCCTTTTGCAGTAGCGGCCAGCATGAGCTGCATCGATACCAGTCCGCCATCCACCTTCGCAATTTCGCGGTAAACGTTGGGATCGGCAGCATAGCCTGTAGTCAAGTTGGTCACAAACCGGGTTTTGGTCTCCTCGGTCATGTAGCCAGCCTCCACCGCTCTTCCGTAGATGGTCTCAGCCTGCTTATAGGCATCCAAATCGGCAAGCACGGCAATAACAGCCGATGAATCGAGAATTTGCTGCTGGTTGAATGCAACAGGGTGTAGCGCCTGCTTCCGCTCCTGATCATCAATTACGAGAAACCGCCATGGCTGCAAATTGGAAGCCGACGGGGCCAAAATCGCATCATTCAGCAATTCAGTAATCTCTTCACGGGATAGTTTGAAGTTTGGATCATAATTTCTGACAGAATGCCGCTCACGAATAACTTGGGAAAAGTTCTGATTCACATCTATTTGTTCCGTTTTCATCCTCATTATCTCCTTCAAATTAAACTGTTCTATATATTGCACAGTATAATCCGCAGTGATTCGTTTGTCAATAATGAGAATGACTATCGTTTACGAAATTCGCGCAGCTAAATCGGCGATCGTATATTTACCCAATACGTCCATAATTCGCGCATCGATCTCTGCTGTAATGTCCCCGAAAATCGTGTTCATTTCAACTCCGAACGGATGACAACTGGTCGTCTCAAGCATCCCGCTGCAGACCGGCTCGCCCAATTGCAGCACCGTGTACACTTCCGCCAAAGTGATCGCTTCCGCAGAATTTTTAAGACGATAACCGCCCTCTCTTCCTTCCCGTGATTCCAACAGCCCACCTTTGGCCAACATTGCCAATATTTTACGGATGAGCGAAGCTTCCGAATTCACTTTGCTTGCAATTTCAGCGCTTGGGCAATTGCTGCAATTTTGCGACAGCACAACAAGCGCTTGCAGAGACAGTCCAAACCAGCGGTGATTCGGAGCCGATGCGCACTTATCTGCTTTTGTTCCCACTGTATCTCCCCCATGATCTTTCTTAATCCATTGTCTTTATTGTATGGTAAAGAAGAGCGCAATCATAGCCCCAGATTGATGTTAACATTTTTTTCAATGTTAAGGCGTATGACAAAAGTCAGGCTGTCCCTGCCTATCAGGAACAGCCTGATAAATCTGTCGCCCTTTAATTTAATCCGGCTTGCGCATAGTCAAGCCAACACGTGTTTTCTTCAAATCTACATTCAACACCCATACGGTCACATTGTCACCGACAGATACGACATCCATCGGATGCTTGACGTATTTTCCGCTCATCTGGGAAATGTGGACGAGTCCGTCATTTTTAATGCCAATATCAACAAAAGCCCCGAAATCGATAACATTGCGCACCGTCCCCTGCAGTTCCATTCCTGGCTTGAGATCTTCAATCTGCAGCACATCGGTATGGAAAATCGGCGCCGGAAGCTCCTCACGCGGATCACGTCCAGGGCGCAGCAGACTGTCAACAATATCTCGAAGCGTTGGTCCCCCTACCTCCAAAAGCTCAGCCAGACGCTCAATTTCAATCGCAGCCAGCTTCTCATTGAATACCGGTGTGCCTAAAGCGGAAGGATCGAGCTTCAGCTCCTTGAACAGCTTGTCTACGACCTTGTAGGACTCAGGGTGAATCGGTGTACGATCAAGCGGATTATCTCCTTCAGGAATACGCAGAAATCCGATACATTGCTCATAGGATTTCGCACCCAGCCGCGGTACCTTCTGCAATTGTGCCCGTTTGCTGAATTTGCCGTTCTCTTCGCGGAACTTGACGATATTGCGCGCGATCGTCGCATTGATGCCCGCTACATAGGACAGCAGGGACGGCGAAGCGGTATTGACATCCACCCCAACATGGTTAACCGCGGATTCCACAACACCGCCCAGGCTTTCTTCCAGCCGCTTCTGACTGACATCGTGCTGGTATTGCCCCACACCAATGGCCTTGGGCTCGATCTTTACCAATTCGGCAAGCGGGTCCTGCAGCCGGCGCGCAATCGAAACAGCGCTTCGCTCGGCAACATCCAGCTCAGGGAATTCCTCCTGGGCGAGTTTGGAAGCGGAATAGACGCTTGCTCCCGCCTCGTTGACAATAATGTATTGCAGCGGTTCCTTCCCCTGATTGCGCTTGCCGATCAGATTGGCGATGAACTGCTCGGACTCCCTGGACGCTGTGCCATTGCCGATAACGATCAATGCTACCTTATACAGATCGATCATTTCTCCTACGACTTTCTCGGCTTCCGCAACCTTATTGTTCGGCGGTGTAGGATAGACGACGGCCACATTCAGCAGCTTGCCGGTATCATCGACAACAGCCAGCTTGCAGCCTGTACGGTAGGCAGGGTCCAGACCTAATACAACGCGCCCTTTAATCGGTGGCTGCAGCAGCAGATTGCGCAGATTGGCCGAGAAAATCTGGATGGCATGCTCTTCCGCCTTCGCAGTCATTTCCCCGCGCACTTCCCGCTCGATTGACGGGGCAATCAGCCGTTTATAAGCATCCTCTATGACCTGCTGAAGCACTTCTCGAATAGCTGGCGCCGTATAATTGCGCAGCAACTGGCGAGCCATATGTTCATGGATACGTTCCGAAGGCAGCTCCAGCGCTACCTTTAGCACCTCTTCCCGCTCCCCGCGATTAATCGCCAGAATGCGGTGGGGAGGCAGCCTGCGCGCCGGTTCCTGATAGCTGTAGTACATTTCATAGACCGTCTCCGCACTGCTGTCTTTAGCTTCTGTACGGACAAGTCCCTGATCTTGTGTGTGCTTGCGGACCCAGGCACGAATTTTCGCATCATCTGCAAAATTTTCCGCCAAAATATCCATCGCGCCGCGCAATGCATCTTCGGCTGTCTCAACGCCTTTGTCCGCATTAATATATAATGCCGCCTGAGCTAGCGGTTCCCCTTGCTTCGGCTGTGCGAACAGCCAGTCTGCAAGCGGCTCAAGACCGCGCTCTTTGGCAACGCTGGCCCGGGTTTTGCGCTTCTGACGATAGGGACGATACAAATCCTCTACCTCTTGAAGCTTCACAGCCTGCTCGATCGCTGCCTGCAGCTCGGCAGTCAGCTTGCCCTGCTCCTGGATGAGGCGGACAACCTCCCGCTTCCGATCCTCCAAGTTGCGCAAATATTGCATCCGCTCTTCAATGCTGCGCAATTGGTTCTCGTCCAATTCCCCCGTCATTTCCTTCCTATAGCGGGCAATAAACGGAATCGTATTGCCTTCAACCAGCAGTCCGACGGCTGCCTTTACTTTCGTTAGCGGCAACTGCAGCTCGCTTGCCAACTGCTTCTCTATACGCTGCTGCTGGGCAGCACGCTGCTCCTCGGTCAGTTCCGTTTTCCCGGGACCGTCAATAAATGCTTCTTCCAGTGGTGTTGTCTGAGACATGTTTATCGGCACCGCCCTTCATAATTAAGTTATAGTTCGTATTCTATCCTCTATTTTCTCAGATCGGCCAATGTTTTTCCATAGGACAGCCGGATTCGTGCTTGCCAAGTTTATGACGAAGCTTGTTTTTATGGCATATGCAAACAAACCTGCCCCCTTTGATTATTGATTGGGGGCAGGTTTGTTCTGCTGTTGGAACGCGTCTTTATGCTATTTTTCGCTCTCCAGCTTGTTGAGCAGGTTAAGGATTACTTGCGCCGTTTCGATCCGTGTAGCTATCGCGCGCGGAGCAAACTGATCAACCGACTTTCCTTTCATCAATCCGAGTTGAATCGCTTTGCCCACTTCGGAAACCGCCCATGGCGATATTTTTCCGCTGTCTTTTAAGTGGGACACACTGGCAGAACCTGCGGATGAATCCTTGCTGATATACGCATACGCCCGCACGATTAAATATGCCATTTGCTCGCGGGTGATATCCGAATTCGGGTTAAACATTCCCTCGGAAACACCCGACACCAGGCCAGCTTCATATGCAGCGGCAATACTGCCCGCATACCATACTGTTGACTGCACATCTTCAAACGGTGTCGCTTTGCCAGTGTCCTTCAGATCAAGCGCCTTCACCAGCAAGGTGACAAACTCGGCGCGTGTTGTTGAACCATTAGGTCTGAACTCTGTTTCGTTTATGCCAGTGACGATATGTCGCGCAGCAAGCAGCTTGAGCGCTTGATACCCCCAATGATGCGAGGATACGTCCGCAAAAGATTTATCGTATTCCATGACAGCAAATTTACCGAAACGGGTAACGGTGGCTGCTATTGCATTGCCTGCTTTATTGATTTTGCCCCCGGCATAGATCCATGCTTTGGTTGCCTCATCGTAAACATATACGCCAAGCAGCGATTTGTTAAAACCGTGATCCTCAATCGGCAAAATGATTTGCACCGGTTCAGCGAATGTGGTCAGGCTCGCAGCTTTGCCGTCTTTGCCCGTAATGAACAGTGCCAGATTGTAAACTTGTTTGTCTGATTTCAAGTTCGAGCTGCCTGTTTGCAGATTTTGAGTCGCCTCGGCTGTTATACGCAGCGTCACGGTTGCCTCGGCTTCCCCTGAAGATTGTTCAATGATCTGCTTCAGTACGGCTGAAGGAATAATAATCGAAGTATCTCCCTGTTTTATGGTAAGCGGATGACTTCCGATCTCCTTAAGCTGGCTAATATCAATCGTGCCTTCTGACTCCCCCGCCTGCAGTTGCCACACAGCTGTTCCGTTCTCCACTTTCAAGGAAGGCGCCTTGTCATCGTCAGCAGGCGTTGGCGCAATATAAGGCGAATAATAGTAGCCGCCGCCTGACGCCTGTTCTTGACCGGTTATTACAATCGTTATATTGCCGCTTATGCCGGAATTGTCCCGCGCTGCCGCCACGACTTTGACCGTGCCGTTCTTCACCGCCTTCAGCAGCCCCGCTTCACTGATCGTCGCTTTGTCCGTTGGCGTACCATCCTCATTCACAACGCTCCATGCTACATTCGTATTGTCTGCATCCACAGGCTCCACTGCCGCGTTCAGTGGAAGCGTTCCGCCTCTCGTCGCAATCGTTGTGGTATTCCCGACGGTGTTAACATTAATGCTTGTCACCGGATTTTGACCGCTGATCGCAATCGCTGCACTTCCCGTTACACCGGAGCCGTCAGCAGCAGCCGCCACGACTTTGACCGTGCCGTTCTTCACCGCCGTTAGCAGTCCCGCATCGCTAATCGTCGCTTTGTCCGTTGGCGTGCCATCCTCGTTTACAACTGACCAAGTGACATCCGTATCGTCTGCATCCTCAGGTTCCACTGCCGCGTTTAGTTGAAGTGTTCCGCCTTTCGTCGCTATCGTTGTGGCATTCCCTGCGGTGGTAACAACAATGCTTGTCACCGGTTTCTGACCGCTGATCGCAATTGTTATGCTGCCGCTTGCGCCGGAGCTGTCCCGTGCTGCCGCCACGACTTTGACCGTGCCGTTCTTCACCGCCTTCAGCAGCCCCGCTTCACTGATCGTCGCTTTGTCCGTTGGCGTACCATCCTCATTCACAACGCTCCATGCTACATTCGTATTGTCTGCATCCACAGGCTCCACTGCCGCGTTTAGTTGAAGCGTTCCGCCTCTCGTCGCAATCGTTGTGGCATTCCCGACGGTGGTAACATTAATGCTTGTCACCGGATTTTGACCGCTGATCGCAATCGTGGCACTTCCCGTTACAGCAGAACCGTCAGCAGCAGCAGCCACGACTTTGACCGTGCCGTTCTTCACCGCCTTCAGCAGTCCCGTTTCACTAATGGTTGCCCGATCGGTTGGCGAGCCATCCTCGTTTACAACGGACCAGGTGACGTCCGCATCATCTGCATAGGCTGGCAGTACAGTCGCATTCATTTGCAGACTGCCGCCTTTGATCGCAATCGCTGTCTCTCCGCCAACTGCAGCCACGGCAATAGTGGAAACAGGGACGGCAACACCCCCGTTGCGGTATACATTAATTTCGTGAATTGACCACCAGCTGCTGTTTGTTCCAGCCTGTTCAATCTTCAAGTATCTTGCATTTTGATCCGGAAAATCTGCGACAATATACGGCCCGATCGCCGCACTCTCGATGATCGCATCGCCCCAATTCACTCCATCGCTGGAAACATACAGCTTGTAGCTTCTGGAATAGTCGTTGCTGCTTCCCCTTGAATCAATGATGACTTTATTGAAGTTTTGCTCATGCTTCATATCAATCGCAATATACTGGCCCGGCACCATCGTTGTCCCGGAGCTCCAGCGCGTTGACAAATTGTCATCAAACAAGAGCGCGGCGGAATCGGTAACCGGATTGGTTGTCGCTGTCCAGCCACGGCGATCCAATGACTTTTCGGTATCCGAATAGACCGCAAATTCATTCACAGCCCACCAGCTTGAAGACGTGCCCGTCTGCACGACTTTCACATATCGCGCATGCAATGCATCGGTCCAATCAATGGTTATGCCTCCTGCGCTTCCCGTGCCGCTCGCTACATGCTGCCCCCAATCCTGACCGTTGTCAGAGATATAGACTTCATAGCCGCGAGCATAGTCATTGTTGCCTGCCGGCAAGCTCAGCACGACTCGGGACAGACTCCTGGATTGCTTCATATCCACGATAAAATATTGCCCGGGAACCATCGGACTGCCTATTGTCCAACGTGTGCCCGTATTCCCGTCAAGCAGGGCTGCCGCATTATTCCCTTTCGAGTCCACCGCTGTCCAGCCGCTTTGGTCATATGGGGCAAGCTCTCTTTCTGTCGTGGCGCTCGCGCTCGTACTGTGCCCGGACGCATTTCCGGACGAATCTCTCGCAACAACGGTGTAGCTGTACGTTCTCCTTGCTTTAAGCCCCGAATCGCTGTATGCATTGCTGACGGAATAACCAATTTTTAATCCGTTGCGGTAAATATCATAGCCTTCCACGCCGACATTGTCGCTTGAAGCTGTCCAGGACAGATTGATCTGTTTGCTGGAGATGGCCACAGCCTGCAAGTCCGTCGGAACACTCGGCGGCTCACTGTCGCCGCTTGTGTAATGCTTGTAGGTTTGGCGCATCGCTTCAGCTGGCGAATTCGCGTACACTTTGCCGCCCATGCCGTTAATAATATGCGTAATTTCACTGCCTGGCGTTCCCGACAGCCAGATTGTCGTCGCATGGTGCACCTTCACACCTTCGGTGCGCGGAACTTCAATTGCATTTTCCAGCTTTACCGGCGCATCCCGGAAAAAAGCATAAACGCCAAGTCCCCATGCTTCATGGGTCGTTACATGATCTGCCACTTTGTAAGAGGCGTAGCCGTTAACTGTGCCGTTATGACTCATATATTCTTCCTGGCTAGGCGGATCATAAGGAATTTCAGATTGGTAGAAATAGAGCCGGCCGCCCTCACCATTCCAAATCGTCTGATACTCCATATGATGCTCATTGAACAGACCGTAGATCGTCACATCCTTGCCGTTGACAATAATGCCATTATTGCTGACGTTCTCCCCCCAGCTAGCTCCGGTGCCATGATCCGCACGCCAGATCCAGAAGTGGTCGCCGATGACATTGTTGCTGTTGACTTCAAGCGCAATATCGACAGAGCCTGCCATAAACCCGCCAATTCCGAAAAACACATCGGACAGCAGGATCGGATTGTTAGCATGATCGTTATTGTTGACTCCATCCCCGACTTTCAGAAGCGTACGGGACATGGCACCTTCTTGCTCCACCCCGGCAATAAAGAACAAGGAGGAAATGATAGCGCCTTCAACATCTTGAACGATCATTGTTTCCTGGGCTTTCGTCGGAATGAGCGAAGCATAGCCAAGTCCCATCACGACCGTCTCCGGATTGTTGACATGGATGGTTTCGTCCAAATAATAAAAACCTGGCGTAAAGAGCACATTTTTTCCATCACTAAGCGCTTTGTTAATATCAGCAGCTCTCGATTGATCTGGATGGGCAATATAGAAGGTATTGATCGGCAGCGACTTTCCTGGCGTAGAACCGTTCTGCCAGCTTACGCCTGTTTTGTTGTGTTCAAGCGACGGTACAAACACCGCGTAATCCCCATTGCCGTCAATATACAGATAAGGCTTCTCCTTAATAATTGGCGTTTCTTCTATTACGGTATAGGGCTCGATTGGAAAAGTCCCTTTCGGCGGGTTGTTGTCCCCGACAAACATCATGTTCCATACACCGTTAAGCCAACCCTCATAATTATTGTTTCTGGAGAAAAATTGCTGCTGCGACGCAGGCAGTATGGTTTTGTCTATAATGGAGTCGGCTATGAAGCCGCCGCTGGCCCAACCGGCATTCCAGTTGGAGTCAAAATCAAATAAATTAAGTTTGCCGTTCACATGAACACGGCGCATTGGGGCCGCCTGCGATACCGCCCATTTCGCATCTTCGTTTGCCGGGGGAAGGATCGCCAGATTTTCAACGGAGCGCCAGAAATTCCGCGTCGCATTTCCATTATCCCATTTGGCGTCTGCTGTCACTCCGCCGTTGATTTTCACATCATCCGGATCTTGACCCAGTCCGGAAACCTGAGTGTAGAAGCCTACCTTCACTTTTACGTTATAGCTGCCTGGCTTGAACAACAGCGCATACCGCCCTTGCCCAAACTCGGATTTTTCCTATTGGCCAAAAATCTGGTCAACCTCCGTTTGAATTGTCGCCATATTCATCGACGAATCGTAGATCTTCACATTGGGTCCAAAATCGACAGCCGTTGCTCCGGACACACCCTGCGACAAACCGGATACGCCATGTTCGCTAATCGCCTGCACTTTGTATTCAAAGGTCGTATCGGCTGCAAGCCCTGTATCCAAGTATTCCGTTGCTGTTATCAATGATGAATTGACTTGTACGTAATCGTCTTCCCCTTCCTCTGCCCGGTACACATTGTAGGCTGTCGCACCTTCGGTGTCAGACCAGCTTAATTGTACGGAATTGGCTGTAAATTCAGCCGTTACATCTGTCGGCGCAGGCCGCTCTTGCTCGTTCCCATCACCCGCATCTGCTGACGACTGCGATGGTTCATCCGTCTCTGTCGCCTCTGACTGTTCTTGCTCGCCCGCATCCGTGGCATCGGGCAACTCTGGCCCCCCTTGTTCGTCCGCACGCGTCACATCCGGCGGCTCTGGCTGCTCTTGCCCATTTGCGTAGGCTACATTCGCAAACAGGTTAAGGACCAGCACGAGCGCAATTACAAGCGGAAACATTTTCTTCCTCTTCACCATCACGACCTCCTAAAGTTTTGTGAGGCTAACCTTCCTGAGTGTATAACGCAATAAACATGGTGTGTCGGAAGCCTAAGCTCCTGGCATGCTTCACTACTGATCTTTATTACGCTATTAATATAGCAAGTCACGGGAACGTAACATAGGTGGCATTTTTTAGAAAAAGGGTAGTATTTTTGCGAAACATGTGCACACGGCTCGCCTCCCTCGATAAGACAAAAAAAAGAACCGTCACCCCGGTAAATGTTTGTATGGCAACAAACAACCGAAGTTGACGATTCTATATTAACGTTGGATGTCACGATCTGGTGACGAACAGGCAGTGAACGGACTTCCGCTCCTTACCCTCGCTGCACCGGGACATAAGGATTGTTGTTCATTTCATAGCCGATTGTCGTTTGCGGACCATGCCCGGGATGAACGCGAACCTCGGCTGGAAGCTTGTACAGCTTGCCGCGAATGGAATCGAACAGATCGCGTTCGTTGCCCCCTGGCAAGTCTGTACGCCCAACTGACTGTTTGAACAGTACATCTCCACCGAACAGCTCCGTTCCGCACAGGAAGCTGACACTGCCTGGGGAATGGCCCGGCGTATGATAAACCGTGAACTCCAGCCCGATCAGCTGCAGCCTCTGACCTTCATCAAGTCCGTACTCCGCCGGTTCGGTCGTTAAGGGTTCTGTCACATCCTGCCAGCGTGCCGATCCGTTCTTGCGCGGATCGGTCAGCCAATCTGCCTCCAGATCATGCAGATAAACCGGACAGCCAAGCGCTTTGCGCACTTCATCGACACCGCCCATATGATCAAAATGCGCATGGGTCAGCAAAATCGCTTCCACTTGCAGGCCGCGTTCCTTGATGCGCGCAAGCAGCTTGCCGGGATTCATACCGGGATCGATAATGACCGCTTGCTTTGTATTCTCATTATGCAGCAAATAGGCGTTCGTCTGAATCGGACCGAGGACAAATTTCTCAATATTCATCAAATGCCTCAGAACGATGAAATCAATTCGCGCAGTTCCGACAAAATGACAGCCTGATATCCGGTTCCCTCACCGTACCGGCGGCCCATTTCTGCATAAGCTGCTTGAAGATTTTCCTTGTAATCGGCTGCATCGCGATCCGTATTGGCCAGTTTAAATGCCGTCATCGCTTCCTGTACATGCGTAGGACGCGGTCCCCATTGCCCAAGCACGTGTCCGCCCGTGTCTGCCACAATGACGATTGGCACCGCTTCGCCGCCCATTGTCAAAAATTGCTGCATCGTGTCCTGATGCTCTTCTTTGATCAATACTTCCGTTGGTACACCGCTAATTTCGAGCGCACGGAAAACGACGGGAATATTTTTCACTACATCGCCGCACCATTCCGCCATAAGGATAAGAACACGAAGATCATCGCGATTGTTAAGCGATTCAAAGAATTCTTTTTCCTCTTCATTCGGCCATTGAAAGTTATCATACAGCGACACAAAATTTTCTTTATTGCGTTCCATACCGTCTATAAATTGCTGTGGACTAATGCCCTTGTTCAACTTGTCGGCTACATTTTTGCTCACTGCCATCCCTCTTTTCCCATTATGATCCTACGATAGATATTGTACCAAACTTCCAGCCTTCCCCACAATGAGCCCGGCAATAATGACGATCTTCGGCATTTCTCCTCAGCCGCTTGGCGGCCTGTATTCTTCTTCCCGCCCCTTGACGGGCTACATCGTCTTCCCGCGGCTGCGCAAATATTTGATAATAAGATAGATTACTGCCATCGCAATTGCCACCAAAATAGCGGGCTGTACATAAGGAGCGGCAATGTCGTCAATTTGCTCCCACTGCGCGCCCAATTTCATGCCAAGGTACACGAACAGAATAGACCATGGAATGACGGCGAGCGTCGTTAGCAGGGTGAATTTGCCGAGCGGCATCTTCGAAATGCCGGCCGGGATCGAGATGGCATGGCGGATGACAGGAACAAACCGCGCAAAAAAAATCATGCCTGTCCCATACCGGTTAAACCATGTCTCCGAAACGTCCAGATGCTTGTTCGTAATATGGATGTACTTCCCGTACTTTTCCAGAAATGGCCTGCCTCCGTACCTTCCAATCCAGTACACAAAAATTTGTGCCAGCGTGCCCCCGATCGTCCCGAATATCACAGCTCCGACGAACGATATCTGCTTCTCAGCGACCAGAAACCCGCCGTAAGCAAGTACGATTTCACTTGGAATTACCTCGATCATCAAACCGAGCATAATGCCGATTACGCCCAAACTTTGCACCCATTCAAACAGCGTGTGAAACAATTCCGAAATTCCACCCATTCTCCGTCCCTCGCTTTTCGGCTCATATCTTGATGACTGACCATTTTCACTTATACACTATTCGGGCATGGGACAACTTATTCCTGCCGCAGACCGCTGATCATTTGAGAGATAGATTAAGGAAATCAACACGTCCAGACAGCATGCCATTTTGGACAAAATGGTTTTTGCAGCCAAACAGGCACAAGCAGTCGTAATCGGCGGATATTGCTGATATAATGCTTATCATAGAGTTAAAAATTTTTAATCATTCTTTGAACCGACAAGGAGGTGAGAATACATTGTTCCAGCTTGAACTGCATGACGTCATGATGTATCTGTTTTCTATCAGTCTGCTTTACTCCTTTGCCCATGCCTTCGCTTCGTATTTGCATACGGGGGAGCATGCCTATAAGGAGCGGGAGCAGACCGTTAACCTGTTATGTACCGCAGTGCCACAGGTGCTCATACGCTCTATCCCGCTGCATCACTGGCTGGCCAGGAGGATCAAGCGGAAAGAATCGCCTGACGACGAAACCTCAGACTGTTATTCCTCGTTTGTTGCAAAACGCTCAAACAAACGAGGAGGATGTTTATGCAAAAGTTCAATGTGTTCCCTTCATCCAAATATAGCAAGCTCGCTTTAATCGGGCTAATGCTGATCGGCTTGCTTCTAATAAGCGGCTGCGGCATGGCCAACGGTACGATAGACGGAGATACACCCGGGTTTTTCAATCATTATGTTATCTACCCTTTGTCTGCTACACTGCAGTACTTGGCAGATATACTGCATGACAGCTATGGCTTTGCGATAATTGCCATTACCCTGATTGTCCGCCTGCTGCTGCTGCCGCTAATGATGCGCCAGTATCGGTCACAGCATCAAATGAAAGCCAAGATGGCGGTTATGCAGCCTGAAATGAAGCAGCTCCAGGACAAGTACAAAGACAAAACAGATGTGGAATCCAAGCAGAAAATGCAGCAAGAGATGATGCAGCTTTACCAGAAGCATCAGGTTAATCCGCTCGCGATCGGGTGTCTGCCCATGCTTATCCAGATGCCGATTCTGATGGGACTGTACTCAGCCATCAGACTGACACCGGAGCTCGCTGACCAATCGTTTCTATGGTTTAAGCTTGGCTCGCCGGATATCGTATTGCCAATTGTCGCCGCGCTCGTGTACTTTTTACAGTTCAAAGTATCGCAGACGGTAGATCCTAACGCCAATCCGGCCCAGCAGAAACAACTTGCCTTCTTGGGTTACTTGTCCCCGATTCTGATGGGCGTATTCGCCCTGACAGCACCGGCAGCCATCTCGCTGTACTGGGTGACCGGCGGAGTCTTCATGATTGCCCAATCGTATCTGGCCAAGAAAGTGTACACGACCAAGATGCCTGTCGCGCTCGGCGACAGCGCCTGATCGGACCCAGCTCCCATCACACCAGGACACTGCGTGTGGTGGGAGCTTTATTTGGCTGGGGCGATGAACAATGTGCGGGGCCGCAGCGACTGGTTCGAAGCAGGACAACGTGGGCCGCAGGGAGCCACTTTCGTCCGAGGCCGGACATGGCGTGCGGCGGCGGGATGCATTCGCTCCGGAGCCGGACATGGCGTGCGGCGGCGGGATGCATTCGCTCCGGGGCCGGGCATGGCGCCCGGCGGCGGGATGCATTCGCTACGAGGCCAGTCAAGGCACACGGCGGCGGGATGCATTCGCTCCGGGGCCGGACAAGGCACGCGGCGGGGGCACGCATCGGTCCCTGGCCAGGCAATGTGGGTGACGGTGGCCGCACTGGCCCCCTTGCCCCCCCTTGCCGGACACACGTTCCGCTATTTGCCCGAAAATGCCCTAAACGAGACTTTCACGGCCACACGTTCCGCTATTGATAGAAAACCCCCTAATTTTACACGCTTTTTGATCAAATAGAGGATCTGGTGTCCGCCAAAATCAAAATTTCCTCATTTTTAGCGAAATAACGGAACCTCTGTCCGCATACAAACATAGCAGTCATAACAAGAACGTTCTCCAGGATCAGGAATAACAACTACGCATAGAAAAAACGACTTTATCATACGGCAGTCAGGAGCGTGGAAGCGAGGGATCGGCTCCGCTCGCCTGGCTGACCTATAAGAGCCCTATCTTGTTAACAAGATGAGGGCTCTTTGGCGGTTTGTATGTAAAGAATGAGGACACATTGGACGTGCTAGTCATGCACTGACAAGCTGCTGCATACATTCAGGTATACAAGCCATTTTATAAAAAGAGGTGTTGACTAATGTCTAAAGTATTCGTCATCAACAAAAAACAAATTCGCCTCGTTGCCATTGTCGCTCTGGTAGTCATCGCTGCAGCCGTCTATCTGCGCTGGAATCAAACCAATGCCGCTCAAACGATGGCAGGCTCGCCCCATGTGTTTACGATGGTGACCGGCGAGTTCAAGACAACGAATGAAAACGGACAAAAACTTGAGCTGTACACCTGGCATCCGGGAACGATCGTTGTGCCGCGCGGAGAGCCAGTGCAGCTCAACATTATCGGCTTCAACGGGGACTCGCATCCTTTTGTCATCGAGGGGCTGAATATTAAAGGTACCGTGAAAAAAGGCGAAACAACGACCGTCAACTTTACAGCCGATCACCCCGGCACTTATCCGATTCTCTGCCTGACCCATCAGGAACCCAAGCAAAAAGGACCGATGGTCGGATATTTGATCGTGCAATAATAATCGTGTCCTTCCTTTCATCTGGCGCATATCTATGTAGATGAGGGGGAGTGATCCACATTCGCATTAATCCAGCCCATGAAAAACATCAGTCCGACTATCCGACTGCACGCAAAATAAGGCGCGCCTGCAGCAACGAGCTTTACCGCACGATCAAACGCCTCAAACAACCGATCTTGCCGAATAAAGTGGCAGAAGCGGAAAAAATCTACTATCGGAAGGTCATTCTGAATTTGCAATGGATTCATGAAAATCACAGCAACCGCAAATTATTGTCCGATTGGTGGGAGGAAAACGTCAGTGAAGAAATCGCCGCGTTATGGGAGGTCGACCGCACCCGCCTGTGCGATGCGTTTCGAAATGCTTTTGGAGGGTGAAGCGCCGCATGCTGCGGCGCTTGTTTTTATCGCTAGCCGATAACCGCGAACACTTCAATACCGGCGGGGAGAGTGCGTTCGCGGAATTCGATGCCGGATGAACTAAAGATACGGATACGGAACACACTGTTTGTCAATGTTGGCACATTGCTGAACCTTACGACACCAAAACTGTCAAATGAAGCGGACTGCACGAGCACATTTCCGCGAAATAAACTGGCGAAGAAACCGGTAGTATTGAATGGAACGCCATTGGATTGCACCCATACGACATTCAGTCGGTTGAAGGTTGGTTCAGTAAGCAGCGCGGCCTGAACGGGCCGAACTTTTTTTAGCGCCTTTCCGTAACGTCCATAACGTCTGTCTCTCAACGGCGGTCTTTTGCGAACTGTTCCCATGTGTCGTCTCCTCCAGGTGTTTTTTATATACAATATGTCCCCGGAACGAATGACGAATGGACAAAATAGCCCGTAGATTCGCTGATTTGCCGACACAATCCCCGCTGTTCGCCGCCCTCCCGCTTCTGCTGTTCATTCTCAAATTGTTTCATACTATGCCACTCACCGTCATGCAGCGCTGCAGCGCGTGCTCGCCACAAAAACGATTATTTTCCGAGCACCATCCGGCAAGTTTCCGCGGCCGCTTCCGCCGTTTCAACCATTTCGAAACGTCGCCCATTCGCCAGATGCGGCAGCGCGTCCATTTCCGCCACCAGCGCCGCATAGGCGCTGTACAAAGAGAGCGCCCCCTCGGCAGCGAGCCGCGCCTCGGGCTCGCGCCCCTGCTTGCGCAAATCCAGCGCAAGCTGCGCGAGCAACTCCACCGCCTCCGACTGCTTCGCCTTGTCGAAGCGGTCAAGCTGCAGCGCCTGCCGCATATGCGTCAGCGCTGGCCGCACATTGCCGAACTCGGCAAACAGCTTGCCGAGTTCCCAGTTCAGCGGCGCGGACTGCGGCTCATAGCGCAGTCCCGCCGCCAGCAGCGCTGCACGTTCCGATAGCGGAACGTGAGGCGCCAGCTCCAGACGAATCCGGGTCCAATACGGATTCGTCTGGAGCGTCGCGCGCAGCGCGGCTGTTCGCGCGGCGGCGGTGTCTGCCGCGCCGGCGACGGCGCGCGCCATGTACGCGCGCTCCAGCCGCAGGCTGGCAAGCCCTGCTGCGGCGAACAGCAGCAGCGCAAGCGCCGCAGTTGCGGCGCGAGTGAGCCGCCGCGGGCGCATGGCGCCGCGGGGCGCCTTGTGGGACACGCGGCGGGCAGGGACGCGGGGCGGGTCAGACGTCCTCGGCTCATCTGACAACTTCGCCTGATTCTGCGATTCGCCCTCACTCCTCTGCTCGTCACCAGCCATTGTTTGCGAATGTTCTTCACCAGCAGCGCGCTTTTCGTGCATCTGCCCATTTCGACTTAATTGTCTCTCGCTCCTATGTGGCCGCCATTCATCCCGATCCGAATTCCCTATCGCGCTTAACCCTCGCACACTTAACCATTTGCGCTCAAACAACCGCTCACGCTCACCGCTTGTGCCCGCTTGTAAACGATAGCCGCCCAGTCCTCCATAGGCGCCGACGAAGGTTATTAGCAGCAGCCAATAGAATGCATAGGACATGTCAAAATCAATAAAGGCATGCATGAGCAGAACGGCCATCGGAACAAGGCCAACACGGCCGCCCTTCCACACGCGCAGCACCCACATTAACAATAGTACGCATAAAACAACCGTTCCTGCCAAGCCCAAGTTAAGCAGCATATCCAAATAACCGTTATGTACCTCGCTGCCTACATAGGGCTGCTGCTGAATGCGGTGAAACTGCATCCGCCATGCGTCGCCGCCTCTGCCCCACCATGGCGCTTCCCCTGCAAGACGCCAGGCATCAGTATAAAATAACTGTCTCGCTGTTGCTGTTTCATATTGCCCGTCCCCCACTCGCCCTTGAACGACTAACGGCATTAGAAGCAAAGCTGCGAACCCGCTCATAAGCAAACCGATTACAATGCCATAAAACTTCTGGAAGATGGGGTAAGCTTTATATGCCAAATAACTAACAACGAGTGCGATCAAACCGCCGCAAACCACCAAAAAGATGAGCAATAGCGAACTGGCCGAAACCGGTGTCTGGCCGCTCACTTCGCTTCCCGCATGTACCGTGAGACGATAGAGGAGCGGTGCCACACTTCCTGTAACACCAGAGAATAGCAGCCATGCCACACGATCTCGGCCGCGCAGCAGTGCAAGCGCAAGCAACCAGCCTGCCGCCGCCGATACCCATGCACCACGCGATTCCGTAAGCAGCAGCACCAGCAAACACGGCGCAGCAAGCAGCGCCGCCGGGAGAAAGACAGCGATCCGCCTCGCTTCCGTGAGCAGCAGGATCAGCCACAGCAGCAGCGCTGCAATCGCCGCCCCATACATATTCGGATACTGAAAAAATCCGCCCAGTCTGGCGCCCACCGCTGTCAACTGCGGGTCGCTTGACACCATCACAAACTGAGGAAAGGACAGCCATCCAAACCAGCCTGCAATACCGGAAACGATGAGGTAAGCTGCCGTAGCATACAATCCGATTTGGACTGCCACTACCCCTTCCTTCACCTTGAGCAGCAGTGACAGCAGCAGCGCATACGCCCCATAGCCAGCAAAACGAATCATATGTTCAAGCGTCCCCATCACAGAAACCGGTTCTGTCCACCACAGATGAAGGAGATAAAGAACCGCCACCAAGAGCATTGCCCAGCTAGTGCGCTCAACTGGCCAATTGAGTCCTGTATGCACATCGCTGCGCAGCAGGCGAACAAGCAGCACCGCTTCCACCACAGCTCCAAGCAAACAGAGGACGATGGCAAACCGGTAGTATGAACTGTCAAAAAACATACCGTTGCGGTAAGCGCAGTACATCAGCGTCACACCAATGAGCGCTGCCATGCAGCCAGTTCGGATTACGGACAACACCTTCACCTCCTTTACAATTGCGATGGAGCAAACCAGACAACTGCCCAACTGCTCTTATACTCTTATACTCTTATGCTCTTACGCTCTTACCTATTAAGCCCCCTAATCAGATTGGAGAGTATCGAGGAAGTTAATGTACGTTAAGGTGCTTTCTATTTCGTGGGGATCTTACGCTAACGCTTGCCACAGAGCGCTTATTCCCCCCATGGACGGAAAAAAATCGTGCGATTTTCTATAAATAACGTGGCTCAGTTTCCTTACAATAATTATGGGGTTGGATTTCCCTAAATAAGTATGATCTCATATTAGCACACGAGCATTGCAAGATAAAATGCACGCATACGGCACCACTGCGGGAATTAGCGGCGTTCGAGTCTCCCCTCATACGTTTCGGCATACGATGGCCAAGTTTTACATTCTGAACGGCGGCGATCCGTTTACTCTTCGGCACATCCTGGGATATGCTTCTCTCAAAATGGTCGACTACTACGTAGAATTATTCAGCAGCGATATCAAGCAACAGCATAAAAGGTTTAGTCCCGTAGAGAATATGAAACGAATTCTTTAAAAATAGTGAGCAGGCTTTCCATATACAAATAACCTGTTCTTATTGATTTGAAGTGCGTAGCCTGGAGGAATCGCACCTCCGGGCTTTCTCTGAACTGGATTTGAACATCCCGACTTACCCGGCACTTATATCCAGCTTAATTTCTTCTATCGACAGAAAAGGATTGATTCTCTCTTTGCAATCTGGATGAGCCAATCCAAGGTCCGCTTACGTGGCTAACCTAGAATTTTTGTTACATCATCCAATCCAGTGAAATCAGTACATGCGTCCAAATACCAGATTCAAGGGATTTCCATCTGGTCACAGCCAAAAAGTTGATTAACAACTACCATAGCAAAGCTTCTGGTGTCTCCAGCCGTAAGTTTCTCAGGAAGTACTAATGGACGTTTTGCCCCTCTGATAACTTTTTCATGGAATCCATCAAACAATGCCATAGAAAAAGCTCAGGCATTTGATACTGGTTGGGATGTAAGAGGAGAGGAATTGAGTTATCTCAATTCCTCTCCTCTTTCCTTTTATCGCTAATTTTATTCAACTGCGAAAGATTGAGAACTGCCACATTGTCGATTTAACTTTGCTGTCGAGCATCCATACAATGCGATATAAGTGCTGCCCCCATATGTGCCGAAGCTTCTCATCCACAAGTTCAATGCGTTCAATCTGGCATTTCAGGGGCGGCCCACTAATATGAACACGAGCAACTTCCCGTTCTTCGCGAAACATTCGCAGTTCATTATTAACTTCAACTTGCGGTAAACAGGGGGTCATCCAATGCATGGCGATGTTATCAGTTTCTTCACGCAGGATGACGTCTTCTTCTAGCGTTATTTTCGACGTTTTCGTACGGTCGAGTATCAAGCTTCGCTTCCAACTTTCCACTCCTGACTCCACCGGATACGCACCTGCCAACTCCACAGCGAAGCTAGCCTGCTCCGGCTTTACTTCATAGTCGCAGGAACGTGCTGCGTATTCCCGTCCCGCTCGTTGCTGGAATCCGTTGATTGCAGGCAGATTGTGATAGGAAGATTGCATGCACCATATCTCATATCGCTGGTCGGAGAAAGTCTGCGCTGTATACAGACCCACACCGGGATCTACTAACAGCGGTTTGCCATCCAGATAGACAATGAATTGCCCCACATCATTATGATTGTGGTTCTCTGCGTTGTGCCCTCCCTTGGCAGACAGGTAGAAACCATCGGCCGATCCCGATGCTTCTCTTGCTGTTGCGATCTGTAAATCCGGCATCCATGTATCTTGGAGGAATACCTCTCCTTTCTCATCGGCTGTCAGAGGTTCATAACAGGCGAGCTCCTGCAGCTCGCGATACAGGGAATCTGCCTGCAAGAATTCGCCTTGCTTGCGCCTTTCTCGATGAAGACGCCTTCCCAGCGAGGTTAATCCCGCATCCGCAATCCGCTCCCCGTACTTGTAGAGACAGACCGGAATGCCGGAATAACGTGCAGAGCCGTCCGCATAGTTGACAAAATAATCATCGGCTATATAGGCCTTCAGCATAAAACGTCCAATTTCACAAATCAGCGGTTCATCGTATATACTGATTTTTCCGCCGCTGGCCGTATAGAGGAGTTCAAGACAGTCAAACAGCGATCCCCCGGCACGATACCAATACGAGCTGCCTTCATCACAGCCGCCGTCGGCAGGATAATTCGCAATGAACAAATCCAGCGTACGCATACTTTTGGTTACTGCCTTAATGCGCCTTGATTCATCCGGCTCCTGCAGCAGAATGACGCCCAGGCAGTTAGAAGTGCACCATGGAGCCCAATTATTGATTCCATACGGGTTAACCTCCAGCATCCACCAATAATCATTACGTTCCAGGTAAGGATCGATGATTCGCCGCTTCAGCTCGTTTCGAAGTCGCTCCACCAGCAAAGGGCTTACTCCTGCAAGCGCCGGCTCAAGCAAATAAAGCGTCCACGCAAGCTCGGCTCCCGTTTCACCGGCGAATAAATCGATTATAGGCTCGGAGACATCCGCAATCGGCTCATGCTTCTTCCTCGCCATGTAAAGATGGGCGGGCACTATCCAGGTCGTTTCCTCGCATATCGCCCAAAGGCCATTGATAATATCGTCCAGAAATCGCCCTTCCCCTTCGATCCACTCCCCCATAACCAAAGCATGGAGGGCACGACGACGGAGGAAATACGGTTTTTCATAATGTACTCTGTTGCCCGTTCTAACAAAATCCATAAACAGCGTTGCACTCAGGGACGGCCATTCAAAATGCAAATATTTCTCGGCACGCTCCAGAATAAACGGCTTCCGTTCATTAGAAAGCGCTCGCGGCACAGCCCCTTCCGAACCAAACGGAAGGAAATTATCCAATGGCAGAAGCAGCTTATTCAATTGATTCGCATATCGCTCAGTCAGCATCGCTAATCAAACCTCGCATCCATTATTAGATCGAATTCTGCATTCAGCAGTTGGTCAACATCAAACGGGCAACGGCCAATCCCTCTCCCTCCACCACTACCTCGATGGGACCCATCTCATTTCCGGATCGGATAACAGCCATACATCTGCCCTTATACGCACTGCAACTGTCGGCTCTGTAGCTTGAATTACTGGTCAGATCGGCGGATATCACGCCCAGCAGACTTCCACAGCCGTTTACCTTAACGGTCACTTTGTTTGAAGCATCCGGCACCACAACACCGTCTTCGTCCACGACAGCTATTTCAATTGCCGTATCTTCGCGCCCCCCTGCCTGAATTGAGGTATCTTGACAACTCAATTGAATTCTCGAAGCTCGGCTGGAAGTCACCAGTTCGCTTGCGCATACAGGCTTGCCCCCTATATAGCCGATTGCCTGCAAAGTGCCTGGTGCATATCCCAAATCCCACTCCATGGCATAAGGATTGTCCGGCTCCGTGCTGCGCACGCCCAGGGATACCCCGTTTAGGACGAGTTCTACCTGCTCGCAATTTGTAAAGCAGTATAGGGTCTTGGGAGCCCCATTGTCGGGAAAATTCCAATGCAAGTCAGCCTTCAAATAACGGTAATGTCCGTATTTCTCCGCGTTCTCCGCTTTTACCGCCAACTGAAGGACGGGAGTATCGGACCAAATGCCGGCTCTGTAGAAGTATTCGCCATTAGGCGTATCAATGCTGTCAACCATACCGTAAGCATAGCCGTGGCGCAAAACTTGATCCGCGCTTTTATTGGAGCTGGCCAATTGCGAGATGTCGAAGGTATCCCCCAAGCGGGCATCCTCGCCAAAACGATCTATGCCCTCTCCCATATAGTCATACCCAACCCACAGAAACTGGCCTATCGCATAATCCTGCTTCCTTATTGCTTGCCAGTGCTCCGGATCAAAGCTCGTCTCCGATCCCACAACAGTCCGATTAGGGGTTTGCCGATGAATGTTGGCATAATAGGCTTTGCCTTCCCGATTGGAGACATAGTTGTACCCGGCCACATCCACCTGATCCATGATCCCATCATATATAGGGAGCATATGGCTGCCCTCCGCGCATACCGTAACGGGGCGGGTGTTATCCTCTTCCTTGCAAATCTCCACCAGTCTCTTCAGAATATCAATACCATCCTTAAAATAGAGTTCCGGTATTTCATTGCCTACACTCCACATGATGACGCTGGGATGATTCCGTCCACGACGGACCATCGCGCGCAGATCGGTTTCGTGCCACTGTTGGAAATCCAGGTAATACCCATATTTGTTTTTGCCATAGGGCTGGTCACTGTATCCCCGTGTCCATCCGGACTGCCATTCGTCAAACGCTTCATCCATCACCAAGAGACCCAGGAGATCGCATACATGATAAAACTCGGACGGGAACGGATGATGCGCCGTACGGATCGCATTAACTCCGGCTTTCTTCAGCAGTCCAAGCCTTTTTACCCAGGTTTTGCAAGGCACCGCTCCTCCGTAAATTCCCGCATCCTGATGGAGGCAGACACCCTTTAGCTTCATCGTTTGCCCGTTAATGGAGAAGCCTTCCTCCTGGTGAAAAGAAAGCGTCCTGATTCCTAAAGGTGTAATGCAATCATCCACCAGTTCTCCATTCGCCAGCAGCCTGGAATGAATACGGTACATTTCCGGATCTGCCGGGCTCCATAACCGGGGCTTGTTTACTCGAAGCTTCTGTGTGAACTCATGCCTGTTGAATGGAGGAAGCGCCACCGATTCCCGAGCCTCCGCCACGATAATCCCCTTGCTGTCTATAATGGAGGTGATTAATACCACATTTTTCTGTACCTCGCGATTATCCTTCATTCCTGTGCCTTGCCAGTTGAAGGCGTTCCATATAGTATCTTTATAACGCTCAACGCGGACATTGGTGCGAATCGTAAGCTCAGCCTGGTCTTCGTCAGCTGCTAGGATGGCCGTCCTGATTCCCCATTGCTCGATATGCAGGGCATTCATGGAGATTAGACAGACTTGGCGGTACAAGCCCGCCCCCGTATAAAATCTGGAATATGGCTGTAGGGAACTGTCCGCCCTGACAGCGATTATATTCACCGCCCCTTCTTCTTGACGGACAAAAGGAGTGATGTCATACCAGAAAGGAGTAAATCCGTAGGGATGCTGTCCCAGAAAATGTCCATTCAGCCATACCTGACTGATCATGGCAACGCCGTCAAACAGCAAATAATACTTCTCCTGCTTGTTTCCGGCGGGCAATATCATATGCTTCCGGTACCAGAGCGCACCGCTTTGCACAAAGCCGTTGGCCTCATGCTCTTCTGAAAATTCTCCCTCCACTGAATAATCATGTGGAATATTCAGCGTGCGCCAGGAGGAATCATCAAAGTCTTCCCGAGAAGCATCGGGAACATCATGCGGACAAAATTTCCAATCCTCACATAATGATCGCACCTCTCTGGCTTCCAAATCAGAGGTCATCCGATCCATGTAAGATGCGATGCTAGAGTTAAGATTCGTGTTCATGACAAACCTCCGTGAACAAATTGTCAAAAATCCCAGGGCAGAAGGATGTTGCTGCGCTGCAGACGCAAAATCGACTCGTACAAAAAGTAATCTCCGTAGATCAGACTTTGATTGGAATAGATGTACTTCCGGTCTTTTTCTTCCTGGCTGCCCTCCTTGTACGCAGGCCCCACGCTCCCATGCAAAAGAAAAGCATGAACGTAAGGAGAGGTCGGAGGGCGGTGGGCTTGGAGCAGACGGGATATGATCCGTTCCGCCACCTCCTGCAGTTCCCCGTAACCAGAATCGTGCAAGCCCAGTTCCAGAATCCCGCAGCAAGCAATACTCATGGCGGAAGTATCCACAGGGAGCCATTGATTGCGCGGTGCAGCAAAATCCCAAGGAGCATCGCCTTCAGGCAGGGTAGACTGCATCCAGTATTTTAGGCAGCGCCGTGAAGCAAGGAGGAAATCCTTGTTGCCCGTATACCGGTATGCCAGCGCGAATCCATATATGGCCCACGCTTGCCCCCTGGACCATGCAGATGTATGGGAATAGCCTTGCACACTACTCCCCCCAATCGGATTTCCTGTATCGGGATTGAAATTATAGGTGTGATATGTGCTGCCGTCTTCCCTCACGATGCAACGTGCCATATGACTGACATGAGCCTCCGCAGCATTCCGATAGCATGCTTGGCCGGTTTCTTTGGCTGCCCAGAAGAGGAGCGGCACATTCATCAGACTGTCAATGATGGCCTTCCCCCTCTTCTCCTGGCGGAATTGCGGTGTATCCGATTCCCAGTCATTCCAGGCGCGGATATAGCTGCCATTCTTCTGATAACGGCCCATCAACAATTCGGCTGACCGCAGCCCTACCGCCCTTGAAGACCGTGAACCGGTCAAAAAATAATGGTAAACAGCAGTAAGATGAAATATGAAACCCACATCATGATCCAGATCCATATATCCCCGGCTTTTATTGACCAACGGATCATTGTCTGCCCGTTCCTCCAAAAACGGCATATACCGCTCATACTCGCGCAACAGCAGATCATCCTGATTTCCTGAGTATGCCAGCAAAAGCAGACCTGGCCAGAAACCGTCCGTCCACTGTCCTTTTCCCGACAAGGCGTGCTGCCCTTCCGCCGAACCAACTGCAGTGGGAATGTCTCCATTGTAATGCAGGCAGTTTCTGTATATTTTCAGATTCATATCCCGCATCGCATCATTTCGTTCTATTTCTCGAGCCGTCAGGCTTGCCTTATCATGAATCCTATTCTTTTTCATCCTTTAACCGCCCCAAGCGTAACGCCTTTGACAAAGTATTTTTGCAGGAATGGATACAGCGCTACAATCGGCAAAGCTGTCAATATGACCGTTGCCATCTGAATGGAAACCGCCGGAGGCAATGGGCGGTCCGAGTCATTGAGATTAAACATATCGAACTGCCCGACCGTTACCACTTGCCGGAGAAGCACCTGCAGCGGCCATAATGTTGGCTTATTAATGTAAATAACGGCGGAAAAATATTGATTCCAGTTGCCGACGGCATAAAACAAGGTGAACGTGGCAAGCGAAGCCGTGGAAAGAGGCATCATGATCCGCCAGAAGACTCCCCAATCGGAACACCCGTCAATTTTTGCCGATTCGATAATCCCTTCATCAATACTCCGAAAAAATTCCCGAATGATAATGACATTGAAGGCCGAAACCGCACTGGGGATAATCATGGCCCACAGGGTATTGATGAGACCCGTCCCTTTGACCACCAGATAAGTGGGAATAAGCCCGCCTCCGAACATCATCGTGAAGATGATCATCAGCATAATCCAGCGCCTGCCCGAGAAGTTATGCCGGGACAAGGAGAAAGCTGTAAACGTTGTAAGCAGCATGTTAAGCGCAGTACCCAGCACTGTGACGATTACCGAATTACGAAACGACTGAAAAAAGATGCCAGTGTCAAATATATAGATATAAGAGGTAAAATCCCACGTTCTTGGCCAAAGAATAAAATCGCCAGACATTTGATCCTTCACCGTCGCTGTCGACATAGCGAACACATGAAAGAAAGGAAGGATGCACAGCAAAGCGAAAATAGACAAAAAAAACACATTAAAAATATCGAACAATCGGGAAGCCGCTTTCTCTGTCAAGGTATTATCTCCTCTCCAAAACCTCAGAACCTGTCAATACAATCCCTGTCCGTTTATTTTTCGAACTATTTTGTTTGAACCGTATATGAGCACAAAGCCAATCAAACCTTTCAGCAGCCCTACGGCAGTGGCAAAGCTGTATTTGCCGCTTACCAGGCCGGTCGAATACAGATAGGTTTCCAATACTTCTCCGACCTCGCTGACCCGTGCGTTCAGCATGAGGAATACTTGCTCGAATCCCACATCCAGGACATTGCCCAAACGTAAAATGAATAATACCAGAATTGTGCCGCGCAGACCCGGGAGAGAAACATGCCATATTTGCCGGAACCGTCCGGCTCCGTCGATTTTGGACGCTTCATACAGTTCCGGGCTAATGCTCAGCAAAGCAGCCAGATAAATGATCGTACCCCACCCCGATTCCTTCCAAATCAGCTGAAGCACAAGCATCAGACGAAAATGGTCGGGATCGGACAATAAATTGAAATCATGAACACCCAATTGTCCCAGAAGCGTGGTGACGCCTCCATTACTGCTGAACATGAGGTAGAAAATACCTGCAATAACCGGCCACGATAAAAAGTGGGGTAAATAGACAATGGTCTGAATCGGCCGTTTAAGCCAGCTTTTACTCACTTCATGAATCATGATGGCTAGCACAATGGGGAATGTAAAGGCTAACACAATTTGATAAAAGCTGATGACGAGGGTATTCCAAAGCACACGCGGTATTTCATCGTTTTGAATGAGATTTGAAAAATGCTTAAGTCCCACCCACGGACTCTCCATAACGCCACGAATCGGATTGTAATCCTGAAAAGCAATGACGATGCCAAACATCGGAATATATTTATAAATGATGAAATATAGAATACCCGGCAGAACCATTAACCATAAATACCGTTCTTCCTTTAATGTCTTCCAGAACCTTCTTCGCCCGGTTGACGCAGGAGCGACCTTTAACGCCAGAAGCTTGTTTGTGTTCATTATCGTGTCTCCTCTTAAACGAAACATCTCTTTTAAATTCTCCAAAACAGAACGGCCCACGGTGGCGGGCCGTTCCGTTTACATCATTTTATTGGCTTTGGCTTGCCTGATAGCTTTCATTCATTTCATCCAGAATATCCTGGCCTCCCTTAGCCTTCCAATCTTCAAGCGATTTATCGTAAAATTCCAGAGGCTGCTCTCCGGTAATGACTTTTACAATATTTTCGAACAAGATTTTGCTCAATTCCGTTCCTTTTTCCTTAAAGGTCGGAGATGGGACAAGCTTGAGCGCCGGATCCGAATAAGGCGTTCCTGTCAACGCAGCTTCATAGGATGCATTTTTGACGTCCTGAAGCTCCTGGCTGTCATTGGGATTATTCAAGCCGACAGCATCCATCGGCGGATTCGTAATGAGATACAGAGATGGCCGCTCCTTATTGCCAAAGTCTGTATAAGCGACTTTGCCATCTTGCATATTGTAATGCTCGCCTTCTATTCCATGATTCAGCAACCGATACAATTCCGAGTTTATATCCGCTTCCATCTGATCGTCGAGGAATTTAAGCATGCGCTTTACCTTTGCTTCATCTTTGGCCTGCGACGCCGGAATTGCAACAAAGCCGTTGAAGCCCGATCCCTTGGCGTATCCTTGGAATCCATCCGGTCCCTTCAGTGCGGGAATCGGCTCCCATTGAAAATCGGGATTAATGGCCCTGGCTTTATTCAATCTGTCTTCATTATAAGCATTCCAGGCGAAATCTCCGATCACCCCTGCACGTCCGCTCAGAAAATCATCCTCTGCCTGATTGCCTTTCATAATGACAAAATCCTTGGAAAGGATACCCTCGCTGTATAATTGGGTCAAGTATGCAAGACCATTGCGGAAATTCGGATGCGCAAGAACCGGATATATTTTTCCGTCCGTATGCTTGCTCCAATTTATATTCGTGGGCGTGTTGAAGGAGCCGAGAAGCGAAACCGCGCCAAGCGCCCCGGAGCCTGCGTTGAAGGCCAGACCATAGGTATCTTTCTGACCATTCTTGTCCGGATCACGCTCCACAAACTGCTTCATAACCGCTTCCAATTCTTCGTAAGTCGTAGGCATGTCCAGGCCCAGGTTATCCAGCCAGTCTTTGCGGATGGTCAACGTGTGCGCCGCTTGGGAACGGAGCCTTGGGAGACCGTATATATGTCCGTTATACGTCACCAAGTCCATAATTTCTTTTGGCATTTTGGCCAGATTGGGCGTATCTTGTTCGTTGATGTAGTCTTCGAGAGGCATAAACACGCCATTCTCCACATAGTTGTACCAGTTTTCATCCAATCCCGGGTATACCGTAAGATCCGGAAGATCGCCGGATGCTACCATAACCCCCAGCTTGTTATAATAATCGGCAGCTGCTACGGGAATAAAACTGTAATCCATATTGTATTTATCCTCCAAAATCTTCATTCCCGAGCTCTTGTCAGGAGGAGCAGCTGAATACAGTATGGTCATGGCCGATACTTTAATTTTTTTTGTAGTATCGTCTTTGTCGCCGGCTACAGCTTCTGTCGGCGTGGATTGCGCTTCAGGCTGATTGCTTTTGTTGTTACTGCTGCTGTTGTTGCTGCATGCTGCTGTAAGCAGCGTCGTAGCCAGCACAAACGCTAGCGGCAACGCAATTATTTTTTTCATTTGCTCAAAAGACCTCCCATTTTAATTTGTAATCGTTATCTTTTGGCTACTTTCACCATCGGCCGAATGGATGCTTTAACTTTACCTTACCGTTTGAATAGCAGGCAATGAAACTCTTTTGCCTCCATTACTTCCTTTGTTTTGCTTCATCCTCGCAAATAATGTTCATACATCTGCAAAAGGTGTTCATCGTACGACTCCCGTATATCATTGAATGAAACCGGACTCCTGAAGCAGCCTTCGGACAACTGCCGCAGCTTCCGCCCTGGTGACCGCCGAGCCGGGGGCAAGCTCCCCGTTGGCGCGACCGGCAATAATGCCGGATTCCACACAATCAACGGCTGCGGATCGGGCCCAGGCAGATACGGCGGACGCATCTGAATACCGCTCAAGGCTCCCCTCCGACTGATCGTCTATCCTATCCTTCAGCCCGGTTATCGCCATAGCTTTGGCCATCATGACCATGGCCTGCTCGCGGGTGATGAAATCGTGAGGACGAAAACGTCCATCCTCGTATCCGTTGACCAGCCCATACGCATGAGCGGCAAGAATGTAGCTGCTGTGCCAATCGGATGAGTTCACGTCCGAGAAAACAGAGTTTCCGTCCATTGGCTTGAGCCCTAATCCGCGGACCATAATGGCGGCAAACTCGGCCCGGGTAATCTTCTGGTCCGGATTGAACTTGCCCTCTCCTACTCCATTAACAATCAGCCGCGAGCCCATGTCATTCACCTCGGCTTTGGACCAATGCCCAGCTACATCCGCAAAATTTTGCGGGTTCCATACAACCGAATAGATGCTGTTGGTCAGACTGCTTATTTCCGCCCAATATACTCCGTTTTTATGTGCAATTTTGGTCGGAATATGGCGGACCGTGCCATCCGCTTCAAGTGCAACCCCGGTCGTGATCCTGTTCGGGTTGGCATCGTCGGGAATAGCGATAGCCCTTTGCACATATTCATTGAATTTGTCCACTTCAATGGACTTATCTCCATATGAAGCCGTTACTGTAAAGCTGAGGGGCGGTGCAACAAGAGCGAACCCTCCCCGACGGGCAGCATTTTCAATCGAACTAATGCTATCCTGCGGTGGCTGGGCAACTTCAATCCGCATGACAATATCCTCAAGGGCCACAGAGCTGCCGAGTTGGGCGGCCAGAGCGTCAATATTGAGCAACCCCGCAGGAATCGTGTATACGGCCCGCTTCGTCCTGACTTCCAGAACGGCTGACTTTTCCTCCATCTGCTTCACCATACGGCCGTCTAATTGGCCAATGAACACAATGACCTCTTCATCCCCGGCAATGGTCACCACTGTGCCGGAGCTGTCACCGGCCAACATGTCCGCCAGTCTCTGCGGATTCACTTTTACGGTGAATACCGTTTGACCGTTCAAGCTCGTAACGGATGAGTTACCGATAGAGTCAGGCTTGTCGACGACCGGCACATGAACGACCGGCATCGCCGGAAGCGGAGGCAGCTTAACGAGAGCGGATGGAGCGCTTGCAACACCGTTAACGCTTTGAATTGCATAATAGGAAGCCTTGGCTGTCAGACCGGCGAATCGATGACTTCCGTCTATCTGTATCGTCGGGCTGTCGGAGATCAAGTTGTCATCCTCCCCATAGAGACTCACCGTCGCTTCCGGATGCACATTGCCCACATCCACATAGCCGATTCCTGCATGGACTGTCGGCTCTCGCAGGCTGACCAACACGGAATTGGAGTTCACGCTCTCTTTTCCGTTTACCGTCTGGGTTACATAATAGTTAAGATTATCGGGCAGCACATCGCGGAAGGTGTAAGTGGCCTCCGTCACGCTCTCCGCCCGGGCTTTCAACGTATCGTCCGCAAGATACAGATTGAGCGTTGCTCCCGGAGTAAAGGCGCTGACATCAACACTTTCGACACCGCCTTCTGCCCCAGGTGCAGCAGGCGTGACGGCAGCGGTCTCGCCATCGTCGACAAATACCCAGTCGATGGAGCCACTCCACGTGCTTGCAAGAGAGCCGATCCGATAATTCCAGCGGTAGGAAGGCTGTATCATGAGACGCTCAATGGTTCCTGTCCAAGCCGGGATCGTCGACATATCCAGAACGTAATCAACCATTTCTCCCCCTGGCACCAGCGGGAACACGATCCCCCTCCCTTCGACTTCATTGGCGGGAGGAAAACCTTTCTCCGGGATGTCGAATGCCGGGGCGTCGCTGGTTGTAAACAACAGATACGCAGTAAGCCGGTTATCGGGGTTCGACATTCGGATATGCACATAACGCTGCGCTGCCGCATCGATGCCCAAACCGTCGGGGGAGAGAAGAGCCGGCTCGTAACCTCCGCTTCCAACGATCTTGCCGTCGGCTACCACAACAGGTGTATAGCCCTCGTCACCCGGGGCTGCTTCGAACTGCGTGGCAGAATAGGTCCGGAAGCGCATGCTGCGATTCGCCGAACCTTCCGGTCCGCGCCAGATGCCCCGGCCGTCTATGCTGTAGAATACATTTCCATCCGTGTAGCGGCCAGTGTCGTCATAGCCGATGCCATAGTTGCCGCCGTTCGGAATGACATAAGGGCTGAAAATTTGCCAGTTGTACAGTTCATTGGGATCAAGTCCCGTAAGCCGCGGATATACACTGATGAAATTCCCGTTGGTTGAGACCTCGCTGGGCGGAACCGCTCCTGTGAACAACGCATTGTCATTGGAGTCCGCGACCCGGATATAAAGGCAGCCGGTCGGGTTGCCGGTTTTGTACGCCCAAACCTCCAATTGCGCCAATGTGCCCGTCGATACCTTGAAGGTTTGGGAACGTGCCTTGTTCCAGTTGATGTCCGCAACCCTGCTGGTGCTCAAATCCCCGTTGTTAATGTCGATTTCCGGATCAAGAGGGCGAATCCCGGGCGATGCGCAACTGATGTCGGGGTTGATCTTCCATCCTCCATCGTTGTTGAAGTCCCAACGGGGCCCCGCCGGGTTCGCAAACTGCACCGAATCGATTCTCACTTCGCCTTCGCCTCCAGCGAGCTCAATACGAATCTGATCGATTCTTCCACTCCAACCGTCTGCTTCGGCAACCGGAATAAGCAAGTTCGTGAAGCCCTCCGCTAATCCCTTCTCTTCACGAGGATTCACATGGAAAGGTACCGCCCGATTCTCCGAAAAATCTTCCCCGTCTGTCCGGAACAGCAGCCTTCCGGAGCTTATGCCGCTGCGATTGGCTAGTCGAAGGCGGATAGCGCTGCTCGACGCAGCCTCAATCCCCAGGGAAGGCGGGGAGGTCAAGTGGGTTCCAGAGGAAGTTACTCCGACGACTAACGAGCCTGCCCTTACATGAAATGCGCTGTTCGAAGTCCAGCCTTGGGCATCGTTGTCGATAGAAAAGCTCCACTCTCCGAGAACGTCAGTCGACTCGGCTTCGCCCGTGAAGCTCACTGAAGGTGTCCAACTGACTGCCGGTCCTCCAGCCGGCACAACAAAACGAACGACGTCTCCCGTCTGCACTGTGATGTCGTCAGCCAGCAGTACCACGCCTTGCTCGTCCACGGCAGCGAATGCCACCTCGATTCCGTTTACGGTGATGCTTACATTCGCCGATCCTGCTCGCGAGACCGGGAAACTTCGAATTGCAATATTGCCGGCGCGTGGAGCGGTCCACGCAAGCCCGGCGGAAGAACTCGCTCCAGGGACAAGCTCGAAACGGGAGATGTCCACGTCGCCGTCCCGGTACGTCCCGGTCAAGGCGTCCAGAGGCAGATTCGTCCAGCCTGAGGCCGTCCATTGCTGGTAGGACCACGGGCTAGCCTCGGTATCGTAGTCCGCTGAGGATTGCGAGATCCAATCGGCGGTTTCAAGCTGGAGATTATTCGTGACAGTGAGTCCCGAGGCGTTTCCTCTCAAGTGTGCGGTAAGGAACGCGTAAGGTTCATATGCAATGTTATCGGCGATGACTGCATCCGGCACAATACCGTTGCCTAGCGTAGAGATAGAGCCGCCGCCAAGATATGGGATGTTATGAATATAGCCGTTGCGAACGAAAACATTGGCCCGAATGGCGTTTCCGGTGGAAAAATCGTTGGAGCCATGAATCGCCAAATATTCGATTCCACCTCCGTAATTGTCAGCGAAATAATTGCCCGCAATCAGCACATTGTTTGTGCCTGCCTCGTGGTCGATGGCCACCATATCCGGATTTCTTGTATTAGGCGTATTGACGAAGATATTGTTGGCAACCACAACATCCTTGACGGATCCCAGATAGAGGGCGGCGGTTCCCGAGTTGGTCCGGCAGCCCGCTGAACCGTCAAAAATCGAGTTGCGGATCATGACAGAGGAGGCGGATCCGATGGAAAGGCTGTCAGGACATCCGGCATCAATCTGGGCGAATACTTCGGACGGATCAAGGTTGTTGTTGTTGTCGTCATGTTGCCAAAGATTTTCAATAAGTACGTTGCGAAAGATCCGGTTAGCGGCGGTCTCGGGCGAGGCCACAGGCGTACGGTCGGTAACCGTTCCCTGATTGGCGAACACGATGCCGTGAGCGTTGCGGGTGGTCTCGATGTTGCGCAAGGTTACGCCATCCAACACGGTGTCCGTCCTCAATAACGACGTTGTGCTGCGGACAAACATGCCGGTAACACGGTTGTCGTGAAGGAAAAGGTCCTCGAACACCACGTTGCTGTTGTCTAGGGTTGAAAAATCCACACGCAGCCCATAGTGGAAGGCTCCTTTTCCCTCGACGGTTGTGTCGCCGATATCCAGATTCCGCACAATTAAATGACTGCCATTGGTGATGGTCATGGCCGTATTGGTGCCGTTGGCGACGAAACGCGGACGGGGACCTTCGCCGTAAGCTTCGATGACGACGGGGTCGGAGGCTGTACCCCGGGGGTTGTTGATGTTGACTTGCTCCGCATAGCTGGTTCCCCGGGCAATGAGAAGCCGATCGCCTGCCTCCAGGTTGACGTTATTTAGCGGCGTAAAGCTGCACCAGGGGGCTTCGGGATCTGTGCCGCCCCCGTTATCGGAGCAAGTAGCTGGTACACTGTTGTCAATGTAGTAGGTTTGCCCTGCAGCCTTCACCATTTGTGGAAGCGCTAACAAAATGATAAACAACAAAATAAGGAATAGAACAGGCATTAACTTGCTTCTTATACCGGCCGGATTGGATAAAGAAATGGGTTTCAGCATTTGGGAACAGTTACCTCCTTCGAATGAATAGTTAAGCCAAAAACGCATTTTTGTGCTTCATGCCTCCCCAGACGGATCAATCCGTCCGTTCCGATCTGTCAGCCTCTCACCTCCTTGCGGAACCAATTCAACTTTACTCATCTTGTGAGTGACAGGCAATGAACCTGATTTGCCGGCTTGCTGCAGGCCGGATCGAGGGATTATTTGCAAAACAGGTTCATGGGCTGCAAATGATGTTCATGTCCAAAGAACAAATATCCGCTCTTTCTTTATTGACTTGTCCCGCGCATTGAGCTTATGCTAATTAAGCATTTGGACTAAGGAGGTGCCTGTGTGAAGCTCAGGGCAATACGTTTTTTTCGCTTGGCGTCCACGCCTACACTAAAAACCAAAATGCTGGCCTATCTGCTCCTTATGTCGAGCATTCCGGTTGCCCTTATGGGCATCTACTCGGCATACAGTACTTCTGCCATCATCCGCGAGCAGGCGGGTGAATCCAATGCCGTCCTGCTCACGCAGACAGAGAAGGAACTGAATAATTATTTCAAGAAAATTGATGATCTGATGCTCCAATATACACACGCATCCTCCAACTCAACCCTGCTGATGAAACGATTTGTCGAACAGGATTTGTCCGTCGAGAATTGGAAAACGGTCATGGATCTGAGCGAAATTCTCGTCAAACTGCAAAGCGGAATGGAGCATGTACTGGAGCTTGACTTTTATTCCGTTCCTTACGGCAAGGTTTTAAGCTCCCACGGCAATCTCTATACGGATGAGGAGTTTGGCGATCCAATGGCCATCAAAGCAGCCAAGAAACTGTCTTATACCAACCGCTTCCTTAATCTGCGCATGCCTGACTCCGACTATGGGACGTTGACGAGGCCCATATTGACGATAATAAAACCCATTTTGCAAAACAACCGGGTAAATGCGGCCCTTATCGTCTATCTGGATGCTATGTCCATCAGCAGCTACAAGCTGGCCCCGCCAGCTCCATATGAAGGCTCTTCGATATTCGTAACGGATGAGCATGGCAACATTATTTTGCATTCCCAGACGTCCCGAATCGGCACCCGGGCTGACGAGACCGCTCTTGCGAAAATCAAGGAGGCCGCCGATGCAGACTGGATTATTCATGATAAGTTGAATCTGGATGGCGTTTATTCAAACACTGTGATGTTGCGTTCAGAATCGAAAAATTGGTATTACTTCGCGAACGTACCGGAGAAAGCGTTTACCATGAAGGCTAACTCCCAGCGCAATATCATGCTTGCCATCAGCCTCGGACTGGTCTTGATCGGCTTGCTTTTCGGCTATCGCGCCTCACGTTCGCTATATCGCCCGCTCCAGAAACTGACCAGCAAGCTTAAGCCTGCGGCAGCAAACACAAATATCGTCTCCGATGGTGATGAGCTGGCCTGGTTGGATCGCTATCTGGATCTGCTCAGTCTGGAGAATAGGCAGCTATCTACGGAGATGAACATTTATTTCGAGCACGCCAAGCATTTTCTGCTGCACCAATTGCTTGTCAGGAGCATACCGCATCAGAATCATTCGCTTAGTGAGCACGAAGCTTTCCCGAATGAATGCTGCTTTATTCCTCTTCTGATCGTAGACTTGAACCAAAACAGGATGATGAAGAGTTACTCCCGGCGAGATTGCTCTTTATATTATTATGCAGTGGACAATATCGCCATGGAACTACTGGGAGAAAACGGTAATCCACAGGTGATCATGATCCAACCTGGTTTGTTCGTTGCCATTGTCCCTATGGAAGACCGGCTCGCGCCGGAGGAACTGCGCGGGATGGGCCTCAAGCTCCAGGATACGCTGATGCGATATCTGAAGCTGGATTCATTTGTTGCCGCCAGCTATTCCGATACCGGGACGGACGGCTTGCACGAAGCCTACGAAGAGGCCTCCGGCCTTTTGCGATACCGTTTTCTTGCAGGCCACAATGAAGTGATGCTTATTCATGATCTAGAGGCTTCCGTCTCCATGCAAGCGGAAGTGTTGTTTCAATGCGAGAACGAAATTGCCGCAGCCATCCGCTCGCGCCAATGGAACGAAGCAGAAGGGATTTTCCAATCCCTGGCAGATACGCTCCAGGAATCCTTCAATATTTCGGAGGACCTGCTGCGCGGTTATTTTCCGCAATTACTCGGCACCATTGTCAAATCCGTTCAATTAGCACCGCAGGATTCTTTTGATTCCGATACGCTCAAAGAGCTTCTGCTCCATCTGGCCGAAAGTCGTGATCTTGAAGAAGTCCGAAGCTTTTTTCGGGACCGTGTCTTTGAAGTACTGCGCCAAGAATACGATGATACGAGCGCTTCTTCTCATCGCATCCGACTTGTAGAGCAGGTACAGGATTTCATTCACAATCATTACGATACCGATCTTTCCTTGCAGCAATGCGCAGAAAGAGTCGGGCTGGCCCCCTTCGATTTAAGCCGTATGTATAAACAAGTCACAGGAGTCAATTTCATTGATTACCTGATTCAGTTCCGCATGGAAAAAGCCAAGGCGCTTTTGGCCAATCCGGACATGCGAATACAGGATATTGCCGATCGTCTCCGCTATTCCTCCCAGCAAGGCTTTATGCGAGCCTTCAAAAAATCGATTGGGATGACGCCAGGACAATTCCGCAGCAAGCTAAAGGGTTAAGCCATTCGGCACGATGATCATGCATATTAGTGTAATTATATTTTATTGAAATATTTGGTTTTAGACCATTTTGGCAAAACCATCTTGCTCGACATTGATTTAACAGTATACGTAAATAGCGCCGCTCATCAGCGTTAGAATTCCACATGGCCCCCTTTGCTTTCACTCGAAGCGGATCGCGCCCACAACCGGTCGGCTCACCCGCCAAGCGACACCGCACCGCATGCTCGAGGCACGCTTGAACCTCGGACACCTCGAGGCATGCTCGGGCCTCGGACACGCGCGCGGCGCGCGCCAAGCCTACCAATTCGTGCCGCCAGAGCACGAAGCCCAACCAACAACTAGCCGCGACGTCTTCGCACGCGTGAATCGCCGCCCGTTACGCAGGCAAGACACCAAAAAAAGCAGCCTCCGAATGGAGCTGCCTGGCGTAACCCCTTACCTGGGGGAAACAGTGCTTGGTAGCCAGGCTGTCATTAGCTCCACATAGCAATGAACCTTAGACCCTTTGGCTTTGCGTCCTTGCCTTTCAGCAAGTTTGCCTTTTTCAAATTAACTATTCGATTTTCGCCAAGCTATACCTCTTTAACAATCATAATGCTTAACTGATCTTTAAGATCAAGCTCATAAGGGGACCTCGGAACTGTCCCATCCGCTTCCTTGATGATTCGCACCGTTGGACGATGCACCGCAAGCGGGTTGTTGCTTGATACGACACCTACTTGCCCGGTACTGAGCAGCAAGGACGTTGCAACAGGGTAAATCGACACATGCCTGCAAAACAGCCGGATCAATTCAAGGTCAAAAAAGGAGTTGCCTGCTGCAAACAAGTATTCGATCGCCTCCGATGGCGAATGCCGCTGTCGGTGGTGACGGGGCGATGTAAAGGCATCGTAGACATCTGCCAGCGCCACAATTTGCGCATACTCGTGAATCTCGTTTTTTTGCAGCCCGCGAGGGTAGCCGCTGCCGTTATATCGTTCGTGATGCTGAAGCGCGCAATGCGCTGACAGCAGTGACATATCATGCTGCGCACGCAGGATGTTGAACCCGTCAACAGTATGACGCTCAACGATCTCTTTTTCTTGCTTCGAGTAAGGCGACGTTTTATTAAGCAGCTGTTCTGGAACTTGTGTCATCCCGATATCAAACAGCAGCGCCCCTACGCCCAGCTCTTCCAGCTGATTACGATTATATCCTTTGGCTACACCCATAATGCCCGCCAGTATCGCCACATTAACGGAATGCTGGAACAAATAGGCATCCTTGATATGAATGTTGGTCAAATTGACCAATGTATCCTTTCGACCGATTAAATCCTGCAGGATATCGCCAAACACTTTGCGGAACGTTCTGCCGAGTTCAGGCACAACCGCTCTCCCGCGCGTGCCGGAAAAATCCATGATCGTTGTCATTGTCGTATAGATCGAATTGATCGCTTTCTGCCTAGTCTCATCCCGAATTGTTTCTTCCGGCACGATATCTTCCGTGTCTCGCTCTTCAACGTAGACAAAGTCGACTCCCATTCCCTGCAAGCGGTCGATAAACCGATCATTCAGTTCGATTCCTTGTCCCAGGAGAACATGACCGTTCTCCCGCAGTATGGGCCTGGCAAGCTTGTCACCAGCTTTAACAGACCCAATGTGCACTCTTCTCATTTCATTCCCGCCTTCGCTGCCATAACTGTATATCTAATCGGGGACATTATGCGAGCATCGTGTTTACGATGCGATTTCGACCGCCGTCTTTTGCTTCATAAAGCGCAGCATCTGCCTGGACAAACAACTCCCGCAAATAGGCTTTCGGATCTTCAAGCGGGTAACTCACTCCTTCACCAACTGCAAGCACGCCCATACTAATCGTGACATTTACTGTTTCGTCGCCACTGCCGACCAGCACTTTATTCGACTCGACGACATGTTTGATCCGTTCAGCCAGCATCATGGACTGTGCGCGGTTTGTGTGCGGCAAATAAACAGTAAACTCTTCTCCCCCATATCTGGCTAGGATGTCTGTTCTGCGCAGCGCCCCACGCACCGCTTCCGCCGTGCTGCGCAACACTTCGTCGCCAACAATATGGCCATACGTATCATTAATCGATTTGAAAAAATCAATATCAAACAAAAATATTGCAAAAGGAATGTTGTACCGTATATTAGTAATGACCTCATGCTCCAATTGCTGCATCAAATACCGGCGATTGTAACATCCCGTCAAACTGTCCGTAACCGCCATCTGTTCAAGTTTCCTGTTCGCGATAAACAGCTCGTCCTGCATTACAATCAATGCCCTGTTGCGATCCTGGAGCACCTCATTTTGACGATTCGAGGCTTCTACAAGTTTGCGCAGTTCGCCTACATCCTGAAAAGTAATAATTCTGCCGATCATGGCATTGTATTGGTCTACGATGGGCGAGGTGTAGATGGTTACGTGGGAATAGCTGCTATTCTGCAGGCAAGCTTCAATCTGTGCTCGCCTAGGGGGCTGTTTTCGATAGGACGACATAAACCCATTCACATCACCTTCAATGTGAAGCGGTTTAAGCAGTTCCTCCATCTGCAGCCGTTCCCCGACATGTACCTGAACAAACGAATAAAACGCTTTATTTGTTGCAAGCACAATGTCCTGATCGTCCAATACAGCTATCCCGCTATTCATGCTGTCAATAACATCCTGATGAGCGACCTCGATAATATTGAACATGCCATAGCGTCTGATCGCTACGACAAAATAAACGCCTGTCAGTACAAATCCAATGGATATCAGGCCATTTATAGGCGAGAGAGAATTTGCAAGAAATACGTTGACGATCAACTCGGTCATGCCAAAACTGAGCATAATAAACAGACCGGTTATCCCCATTACAATCTGTGCCTTCTGTCGTTTACCGGTTCGGGTATGCAATGCGCGAAACAGGTAAAAGAGGGATAGCGAACAATAAAAAAACAGCGTAACCGCTATAAACCAAAACAACGGACCGTGTGATCGGCCCGATTCAGTAACTGCAGTGCGCAAATACAATTCATTCGGATTCATTGCCGCCAGCAAAACCGCAACCACGGTAGGCATAAAAAACAGTACCTTACGATATCCGGGTTTATAGACGGAAAAATGTCCTGTAATCGTTAAAGAAAAAAACAGCCATCCCGCACCAAGCAAGGACAGGCTCACATACGACACCGTCTTTAACAAGAGCTGTACATCATGACGCTCTGTAATATCAATCGCAAACTGGCATAAAGGCCATAACATCATCAAAAAATGGAATGATAAATATACCTTAAGCGAAACAGTTATTGAATGGCTCAGAAAAATAAAACCAAACATGATTAATAAGAGGACAAATAGAGAAAACTCATACCAAATCGTGAGTCCCAACCGGTTCACCCATTCTAAAAAAATTATTTTAGCACTGGGACCTGCTTGTGCAATCTGTTATCTATTTTACCACCTAACTATATTCATCACAATGTCCATAAATAAGAAATATTCCGTTATTGTTACGAAAAAAGACGATTTCCTGCAACTTTTCGATTATTTTGTTAAATTGAAGAAAAACATGCAATAGGCAAAAAGACGCATTTGCATATGAAAGCAGCAGTGCCTTATTTAATCAAAAAAAGCGCAGCTGTGTATGAGCTGCGCGGCGTATTCGAGACATGGCGAATTGCGAATATCATTTAGTAGTGATTCAGTTAAAATTGATTTTGGTGACCAACTGGTCAAGTCCGCTTTGCACTTCCTCACGGGGAAGTCCGCCTTGCACAAGTTCGCTGTCCGGCCGGTGAAGCAGTGCCAAATAGAAACGCTCCGCTTCATTGGCAGCAATGTTCCCGTCTTCCAGCAATTCATATAGCAAATTCTCCGCTTGCCCGAATCTTCCCTCCTGCTCATGCCAAGCCAGCAACAGTTGCTTTGTCTCGGCAGGCAGCTCATAAACCTGCAGCCGTGCATTTAACGCTTCCGCTTCCTGACCGGGATCAGCAGCCAGTGAATCGCTATCTCCCAGCTTGGCATGGATAAATAAATGCAATGATTTCAAATGGTTCTCATAAGCCTGCTGCTCATCGCCAGTATCCGCATAGATATCGCCTTTCTCCTTCAACAACAATGCGATCGCCTGCAAGCTTGCATAATCGGTGTAGGAGTTTGTCGTTAACAGATCAACGATATCTTTGTCCGATAACGTTGTAAGCAAATTGTATTTCATCCGGAAACGACGATCCAGCAGTTCATCGATCAACATCTGGGCTTCGAGATTTTCCTTGCGCTGGCGCATTCCCGCCACCTGGGCAAGCGCAGAAGTCATCTGTTCTACCATCCGCATCAAGTAGTCGCGTTGAAACAATGTCATTCCCCCTGCCTGACAGCCATTGGCTGCTTATTGTTCATTCCCGTCTGCTGCGCTGTCCAAACTGCTGGCATTAGCCGTCAATTAGGCCAGCTCAGTTCTATGGCCTCCGCCAGTGAATTCGCCAGCTTCAATACATCATGCAGCGATGTGGTCTGCAGCGCAGCATAGGGCTTCGGTCCGTACACATTTACGACCCCTGCTATACTGTAGTCCCCAGCTGCAGGCGCCTGTACGCCTACAGCTTGCGCAGGATAGAGCGCTCCATTGGCGACCAGATAATTCCCGACTGACTCTGGCTTGCCAAGACATGCATCGATGGCAACCACCTTTTTGTCTGCGGGCATGGACCGGAGCGCATCTCCCAGACGATCCGCATCGCATGGCACAGCCAGTGTGCCGACCACATGCGGAAACCCGGCTTCGGTCAGCCTCGTCCCGACCAGCGGACCGAAAGCGTCTCCTGTCGAGCGGTCCGTGCCGATGCACAAGAAAACGATGTTGTCCCGATCAGGGTGCTGCACAGCTACCCGCTGCAAAAAGAGCATCAGTTCCCCCGCATCCATTCGAGCGCGCTCAATTTCCGGATACCGCTGCTGTGAAGCCGCGGCAGCGCTCTGTGTCCCTCTATATTTCCGCTCATGCAAGCTCCTGCTCCAGACACGCTTCCTCATAAACTGAGCTCCTTCACTTGTCTCTGTTTCCTTATCTCTCATTCCTTATCTTATTTTTTAATTGTAACGAATTTTTCGTTCATCATCAAATGAATAGCAGTCTGGCCGCAATCATGTTAAAATTACGGTTGCAAAGGTCAATCATACGGACACGGCTTTGCCGTCCTTGAAGGAAGAAGCACACGTTCGAGGAGAAGAAGGGGAGGGAGTCAACGAACATGCGAAATTTAGATGAAGCAACACAGGATAACGTAGAATTTATGATTGAGGCGATTAAATCCAAGCTGAAGATGGCTACCGCAGCTGCAATGCAAGCATCGCATTTCAAAGTGGCGCAATATGAGGATATTAAAGAAGTATACGAGGTCATTGCCGACAAAAACAATTTCAGTATTAGCGAAGTCGAGGCGCTCGTTACCGAGCTCGGCACTCTTCGTTCAAAGTAATTGTCTGTGTCATTAAACACACCAACGGCCGACGCGTCCCCTTGCAGCTTAATGGGGCGCGTCGGCCGTTTGCAGTTTGATTCGGCGTATTTTTTGTTTTGCCTATGGATTGGAGGGCGCCTTCTGTCTGCAACGCTTTACTGCAAATTACAGCAGATGCGGGGCTAGCAGGTTCAGAACCTCATCTTCGTCAGCTGCTGCAAGATCAAGTCCCTGAACAAGCCGCCATGTTTCCTGATGGGCTGCTGTTTCCCCGCTTTCCACCTGCCTGTACTCGCCCAGCGTCTCCAGTTCCAGAAACAGGTCATTCGTGTAAAGTTCGAAGTTAACGCCGTAGTCAGGATAAGTTCCGCCAGCAACAGGCTTGTAAAACTTCAGAAACACATCGCCGTGATGGGCATAAGCTGTCCAACCGGCATCGTTCGTCAGTCCGAATTTGAACGGGTGAGCATCCTGCTCCTGATTGACGGTGATCAGCCGGTCTCCCCACACGACGCGTTTGTCATTCATTCGGGTATACGGCCACAAGGACAGCACTCGATTAGGCAGCAGGGCGGTGTCTGGCGAAATTTGCGGCACATAAGCTTTGCCCCCGGCTCCCATCACACTCAGCGCCCAGACAGCAAATGAAACCGGCCATGGCCCTTCGTTCGTAATCCGGTGTGTCACCTGAACATCCGCACTGTCCGCTTCCAGCCGAATTTCAATTTCCTTGCGGACCTGATTCCACTGCTCCGTCGCCGAACGCAGTATAATCGTATCCTCCCCAAGCTGTTCCCACTGAACAGGCTCATTGTCCGGATAAGTCGTGCGCGGCACCCGCTCGGGACTGGTCCACAAGCGGTGTCCGCCATACATATGCCAATCACCGCCGCCAACAGGCTTGAAGTGATCTCCGCCCTGCTTCGCCTTGTCTTCCTTGTCTTCAAAAAACAAATTGCTGCCGCCCGCAGTTGAACAATGAATAATGCGCGGACCAAAGTCCAATGTCGCTGCCAGTTCCACCAACCCGTTGCTCATTTTGACGCAGCGGCCCCATTGGCCTAGCTGAACCTGCTCGATAATAACCTTAGCCATTTGTACTGTGCCTCCCAAATTAAAGTATTATACAGCAGTCCAGCCAGCAGAAGCTACAAACCGTTGGAAAGCTGTCCGGCCTTCACTTGTCTGCTTATAAACGCCTGCATCCTGCAGCACCTCAAGAAACTTGTTGCCAACCTCGCTCTGCAGCGCCAAGCGCGCCTCGTCTTCCGACAGCCCACTGCCGTATTTGCCCAAGAGCTCGTTAAACCAGATAGCATGGTGATGCAGCGAATGGCTGCTTTCCGATAAAGGCTTGCTATCAGCAGACACTTCACCCGTAAGGTAAGGTGCGATTGCCTCCAGCTCCGATTTCAGCCTTCCAGGCAGCACAGCCAGCCCCATAACTTCAATCAGACCGATATTTTCCCGCTTAATATGATGCAGATGCTGATGCGGATGGAAAATGCCGTCCGGGTGCTCTTCGCTGGTCCGGTTGTTGCGCAGTACAAGATCGAGTTCATATTCCCCATTGTCCCGCAAGCGGGCAATCGGAGTGATCGTGTTGTGGGGCACGTGTTTTCCGTCGACAGTCGTGAACGCCTCGATGTCAACGAGCGAATCGCTATAGCTGCGCCACGCTTCCAGGAACCGTTCGGCCGCTGCCAGCAACGTCTCTTTGTTCCGCCCGCGCAGCCGCAATACCGATAAAGGCCACTTCACGATGTCTGCGGTTACTCCCTGCAGCTCCGGATGGCTATAGGACGTCTCGCTTGGCGCCTCCGCCATCGCGAACGTATGCCTGCCCGCCTGAAAATGATCGTGATTTAATATCGACCCGCCGACAATTGGCAGATCGGCATTGGAACCAATAAAGTAATGCGGGAACTGCTCCACGAAGTCAAGCAGGCGCGCAAACGTCAGTGGCGAGATTTGCATCGGCACATGTTCGCCGCGAAAAACGATGCTGTGCTCATTGTAATAAACGTATGGCGAATATTGAAAAAACCATTTTTCGTCATGCAGCGTCAGGGGAAGCACCCGCAAATTTTGTCTCGCCGGATGATCCGCGCGTCCCGCATAGCCGACATTGTCAGCACATAGCAGACATTTTGGATAGCGACTTGGGGGCAGGGTTTTGAGCAGAGCAATTTCTTTGGGATCTTTCTCCGGTTTCGACAGATTGATCGTTATTTCGAGATTGCCGTATGCTGTCGTCTGCTGCCAATATTCATTCTTGCGAATACGATCCATTCGAATATAATTTGAATCAATATTTAATTTGTAGAAAAAGTTCGTCGCCTGCACGATGCCTTCACGCTCGGCAATTCTGGCAAACTGGCCGGCCGTTTCCGATGGCCTTGGCATCAGAAGCCCCATTATCCGCGCATCAAGCAGATCACGCCAAGTCGTCGTGTTATGCTGAATCAGCCCAATGCTGGCGCCGTAATCAAGCAGTGCCTCGACGATTGCAAGCGGATTATCCTCCGCTGGCTGCGCAGCGGCTGTGCCTTCATCCAACGGCTCTGTGAAGCCAAACAAATCCAGCAGCGCATTGCGTACAAACGACTCATCCAGCGGCGCTGTCAGCCCGCTATCCAGGCCGAAGCGCACGAGCCGCTCAATGTTATGAAGCGCTGCAAGCTTTTGCTGCTGCACATCTGCCAAGACAGCCTCGCCCGCCCCTGCGCTTTCTTTCCCAGCTTCTGTCGTCATGCTGCATCCTCCTTATTTCTAGCGGCACTTTATTCCTAGCCGAGTTTTGCGTTATTTCGTGTATCCGTTCGGGTTGGCCTGATGCCATTTCCAGGCGCTTTCGATCATATCCTCAAGCCGGCTCCGGCTCGGCCGCCAGCCCAGTTCCTCCTGCGCTTTCGCGGAAGAGGCGACAAGCACAGCCGGGTCGCCGGATCGCCGGTCTTCGATGACTGCCGGAATCTCTCTGCCCGTTACGCTGCGGGCAATATCGATCACTTCCTTGACCGAAAATCCATGACCGCTGCCCAGGTTGTATATCGCGCTATCCCCGCCGCCCAGCAGCTTGTCTACAGCCAGCACGTGTGCATCTGCCAGATCGGACACATGGATATAATCGCGAATACAGGTGCCGTCAGCCGTCGGATAATCATCGCCGAATACCGAGATATGAGGACGGGTTCCAAGCGCCGCCTGCAGTACAATCGGGATGAGATGCGTTTCCGGCTGATGGTCCTCGCCGATCCGTCCGCTATCATGAGCGCCGGCAGCGTTGAAGTAGCGAAGTGAAACAAATTTGATACCGTGCGCATGATCAAACCACTTCATCATCTGCTCCATCGCCAGCTTTGTTTCGCCATAGGCATTGGTTGGAACTGTTTTGTCCTGTTCGCCGATCGGCACATTTTCCGGTTCGCCGTAAGTTGCTGCCGTTGAGGAGAACACGATGCGCTTCACATCGTACTGCTGCATTTTTTCCAGCAGACACAGCGTGCCATACACATTGTTATGATAATATTTTCCCGGATTAAACATACTCTCGCCAACCAGGGAGTTCGCTGCGAAGTGAATCACAGCGTTAATTTCATTCTCTTGAAAGACGCGATCCAGAAATTCAGCGTCGCGCAAATCCCCTTCATAGAAACGGCCTCCAAGCACCGCTTCACGGTGTCCTTGCTGCAAATTATCGACGACTACGATCGACTCCCCGCGCTCCAGCAGCGCTGCTGCCGTATGAGAACCGATATAACCTGCTCCGCCTGTTACCAAAATTGCCATTGTACGTTCCCCTTTCGTCTCAACTCCGGATTATTTCAGGTTAAGCTGCTCCACACCGTTGCCGATCGTGCACACGTAAAACTCTGGCGCAAGCCCTGTCGATGCGGTATATTTACTGCCTACTTGCTCAATAAACAGGTCAACGCTTCCCTCGTGAACCAATGAGACGGTACAGCCGCCGAAGCCTGCTCCCGTCATCCGCGATCCCAGCACGCCTTCAACTTCCCGGGCCGCGGCTACCATTGTATCCAGCTCTTCGCCTGTTACTTCATACAGATCGCGAAGCGAGTCATGGGATTCGTTCATTAATTTCCCGAACAATTCGAGATTATCGTTCTTCAATGCCTCGACCGAACGGACAACACGATCAATCTCCTCGACAACGTGGCGGGCCCGCTTGCTCACTGTCTCATCAGCGATCAGATGGGCATGAGCCTCAAACTCGCTTGCACTGATTTGCCCAAGCAGTTCCAATTGCGGGAACGCGGCTTTTAAATCTTGAACCGCTTGCTCGCACTGGCTGCGACGTTCATTATATTTGGAATCGACAAGCCCCCGGCGCTTGTTCGTATTGCCGATAACCAGCTTGTAGCTGCCACTGTTAAAAGGAACAAGCTCATAAGCGAGCGTGTCGCACATCAGCATAATCGCATGGTCTTTCTTGCCGTTGGCAACAGCGAATTGATCCATAATACCGCATTTAACGCCATTGAATTCATTTTCTGATGCTTGTGCCAGCTTGGCGATTTCAACCGTATCAACCGGATGGCCGCTTAAGGTCAGCAAAGCGTATGCGGTTACCACTTCGATCGAAGCGGACGAGGAAAGACCGGCCCCATTCGGAATTTCGCCATGAAACAGCATGTCGAACCCTGCCGGTACAGCGTACCCCCGCGACTGCAGCTGCTGAATAATGCCTTTCGGGTAATTCATCCAATCATCGGCTTCATCGAATACGACATTGTCCAGATCAATTACGCCCCTTAAAGGGAAATTAGTAGAGGCCATGCTGACTTTCTGATCGTCACGCTCCCGAATAAGCAGCGTTGTTCCGAAGGTCAATGCCGCAGGAAAAACATAACCGCCATTGTAATCCGTGTGCTCTCCAATCAAATTGACACGCCCTGGAGCATGAAAAGCGTTAATCCCCTGCTCTTCCCCGCCATACAACTGCAGAAAGCGCTCCGTCAAATTATGCAAATTTGCCATTAGTACACCACTTTCTTCTAAAATAATTGGATTGTTTTCTTACATTTAGTATAGACCAAGCTGATATGCAAAGAAATGGCGGGATGTGCAGAACATATGGAATTATGTGACTTGTTGTAGTGACGCTTGCAGGGAATATGATACACTTGAAACCTAAAGAATTTGGCGCTTGCCGGATTCGAATGTGTTCACAAAATCTGCTTTACCAGCATGAGGGGAGACCGCAGATGACTAAAAACTTCACCTACACCGTCGTTTCCAACCCCATCTCCATTGAGCATGGCAGCCTTAACGTACTGTTTACAGGAGAAAGTCAAACTCTTCCCGGGCACCGGCTGGGACCGAAAGTATATGATTTTTACTTGATGCATCACATTATTTCCGGCCGGGGAACATTCACTTGCAAAGACGAGCAGCATGAGTTGGGACCGGGACAGATCTTTATGATTGAACCCGAGCAATTGGTAAGTTATGTATCCGATGCGCATGATCCATGGCAATACCGCTGGATTGCCTTTGCTGGGGTCGAAGCGGATGCGATCATCCGCACGGCGGGTTTTCTGCCCGATCAGCCTGTGCACAGCAGAGCGGATGACCGCCGGATCGCCGTGCTGTTCAACCTGATCCGCCGGGCGTTTCGGGAGAGCGGCCGCGCGGCTCACTTGCAAGCCGCGGGCTATCTGCAATTATTGATGGCTGCATTGGCAGATAACGCCCCTCACGAAACCGGAAAAGCATTCGTCCGCCATGATGAGGGTGAGCAGCTGATGCAGCAAATGCTCCATTACTTATCCACGCAGTATGCGGAGCCTGTATCGATTGAACGGATGGCGGATACACTTGGCTACAGCAGAGCCTATTTGTCACGCCTGTTCAAACGAAGCAGCGGGCTGACGCCTGTTACCTTTCTTCTGCATTACCGTCTTGATAAAGCACGTCAACTATTGCGGGGCCGTCAGGAGTTGACTATTGAGCAAGTCGCCGCATCTGCTGGCTTTCAAGATCCGCTTTACTTCTCCAAACAGTTTCGGCGCATTCATGGGCAATCCCCTTCCGCTTACCGGGAAGCGATGCGAAATTTGTAATTCATACTGCTGCGCGTATATTTCTGATCGCATCACAACATTCGGGTTAATTTACCCTATTGAGAATTGAGGTGACAAATGGTTATTCATCACAGCAGATTGAAAACGATGGGCGCTTTTCTTACCTCACGCAGACATCGGCTTCAACCGGAGCATGCAGGCATCCGCCGCTCGCTTGGCCAGCGAAGGACGCCGGGTCTCCGAAGGGAAGAAGTCGCTGTGCTGGCAGGTGTCAGTGCGACTTACTATACTTGGCTGGAACAGGGACGAGAAGTGAGCGCATCCAGGGACATTATCGAAAACATTGCCAAAGCGCTGCAATTGACGCCAGATGAGAGAAATCACCTTATCCAGCTGTGGAATCCCAATGAGTTCAGCAGCTTTTCCTCAACAAGTGCGACGAATACGCTGCTTAATCCGCAGTGGGAGAACATTATCCAGCAGTTGACTTATCCTTCTTTCATCAGCAATAACCGCACGGAAGTACTCGCTTGGAATCGCGCAGCTAATGAGGTCATTGCCGACTTTTCTTCCTTGTCAGCTAATGATCGCATCATGATTCGATTATTGTTCATGAATCCTGAAATACGGCGTCGGATGATCAACTGGGAAGAATTCGCCTTGTACTCGGTCGCTGTTTTTAGAACTTATTACGACACCTATTCAGCAGACCCTTGGTTTAAGGAAACGGTAGAACGGCTTAGTGAGGAAAGTTCAGCGTTTGCAACAATGTGGAACCTGCATAATATCCAGCTCAAAAAGGTTAATCGGGTTCAATACCATATTCCCGGCGGTTTGAAAGCTGTTGCTTTTGATATTAATGCCTTTGCAAGTCCCGTTGACAATCCGGATTTGCACATTTGTATTTACACCCCGGTTTTGGAAACGGATATCGACTAGAACTGGAATGAACAGATTACAACGTATAACATGCATCCTGTTAGTTATTTTACTAGCTCTGGGACTTGGCACAATGATGATAACGGTTAATGAAGAGTCGGTGCGTACCATTCAAGGTGCGTTAGAGCTCGGTGTGACGATGTTCGATACAGCCGATATTTACGGCGAATTTGTGCAACAGCGGTTCGGAGGCAATGAGAAGCTGGTTGGGCGGGCTCTTAAAGGCCAGCGGGAAAAAGCTATAATCGCAACCAAATTCGGAATAACACATGGTCAAGGACCAAAAGGCGATCCAGCCTATATCAAAAAATCCGTTGACGCCAGCCTGTTCTATCTTGGAATTGATTCCATCGACTTGTATTATCAGCATCGGGTCGACCCGAATACCCCAATTGAAGAAACTGTCGGGACGCTGGGCGATTTGGTCAAGGAAGGGAAAAACCAGCATCCAATTTATTCTCTTAAAGCCGTCAACAAATTCAATTGCCAGTTGTTTCATGGCGGGCTGTCGTGGTTAATAAAAAAGCAAGACATTTCAAATGATAGTTAAGGAGATGACCATGATGAGCAAAGAGATACAGGACAACAACAACAACAACGGTATTCTGAAAGGTGCGCTAATTGGCGGAATTATTGGTGCTGCAGCAGCGCTTCTACTCGCTCCCAAGTCAGGCCGTGAGCTTCGCAGCGATATTAAGCACAAAGCCGGCGAGGCTGCCGAAGTTGTCAAAACAAAAGCATCGGAAATTGCGGATACGACGCAATGCGCTGTACAGGCCGTTACTGAGCAAGCTTCCACAATTAAAGGGAAAGTGCAGGATTTTGCGGAAGCTGCCAAACAACGGGCATCGGAGACTGCGAATCGCGCCCATGATGCTGTTGAGACTGTAGCAGACAAAGCCCGCGACGCAGCAGAGGTTGTCAGCACACATGGACGCGAGGTTGTTGAACAAGTCGGTACGGCAGGCAAGGAAGCGGCAGACAAAGCGGAAGAGGGCGCTCACAAAGCGATCAACAAGGCTGCGGACAATACTTAAGTGTAGAAACTTGGCTGGCAGCGTTGCCTAGCTGACATCCCTCCTTCTCACTGCTGCACGCTAAATGCAACGAAAATTTGGTAAATGCAGAGGAGTGGACTGAAATGGTCGATAAAAATCATGCTTCTCCGCTTCAACCGGCAGCAGACGGACAGGCCGGTCGCAAACACAAAACAGTCGAAGAGGCACTGAACGGCTCTATGGTTCAGGATGAGCAGGATATGATTCGGCTGGGCAATGATATGGAGTCCATGAAGACAAATCATGAATTGATGGAAGAAGGGCTTGTTCCCGATCCGATTCAGGAATGATTTGCACCATATAAAATGTTATCGTAAGGGGCTATTCCACACGTCATTCATGACTAATGGGGTAGTCTCTTATTGCATGACTGGCTGCATTATAATTTCTCGCTTCGACTCGCATAATAAAAGTGGAGGAGTGAATAATGATGGAACTGCATATTGGAAAAATGTACTGGACAACCACTTTGCAACATGTGAAAACGTATCCTAAACTGCAGCAAAAACGGAGTACAACTGTAGCCATTATCGGCGGCGGCATGTCAGGTTCAATCTGCAGCTATGTGTTTGCACAGAGCGGTATCTCAGTGGTTGTGCTGGAAAGAAATGAAATCGCTGGCGGCAGCACCTCCGCCAACACCGGGCTGCTGCAATTTTCCAATGATGTCATGCTGCATCAGTTGATGCAACAGATCGGCGATGAGCCTGCTGTTCGCTTCTATCAGGCTTGCCTGCAGGCCGTTCAACAGCTTGAAACGATTGCCAAAGCGCTTCCCCAGCAAGTCGATTTTTCCCGTCGCCAAAGTCTTTATTACGCAAGTTCCGAACAGGAATTGCCCAAACTCAAGAAGGAGTTCCAGGCGCTTCACGACAACGGATTTCCGGTAGCATTCTGGTCAGCGGATGATATTTCAGCCCGCTTCCCCTTTCGAAAGCCTGGCGCTATAGTGACTAGCGGCGATGCAGAAGTTAATCCCTTTCAGTTTGTTCATCATGTGGCTGACGCTGCGGCAGCAATGGGTGCTGAGATCTATGAGCAAACAGAAATTATCAATCATAGTACACGCGGGGGCAAGCATATTTTGGAAACCGTGGACGGAGCTGTTGTCGAGGCTGACCATGTCATCTATGCAATAGGCTATGAACCGGAGGAATTGCGGGGCAAGCTGATTAAGGCGGACATCAATCGCTCTTTTGTTGCCGTTACTGAGCCGCTGCCTTCCCTGAACGATGTATGGAAAAACCGGATGATGATTTGGGAGACTGCCCGACCATATCTTTATATGCGGACAACGCCTGATAATCGCATCATTGTCGGAGGACTCGATGAGGACAAAAGTGAGCCGGTTAAAGGCCATATTGCGCTACAAAAACACACTGACCGTTTATCTGAAAAAATAGTGCAGCATTTTCCCGCGGCAACAGCTCCTGTCGCCTACAGTTGGAGCGGCACATTCGGAGAATCGTGCGACAACCTCCCCTTCATCGGAGAAGATCCTGAGTGGCCGCAAGTGTATTACTGTCTTGGCTATGGGGGCAATGGCACAGTGTACAGCATGATCGCTGCCGGTTTGCTGCACGATTGCGTTGCGGGCAAGAAACATCCCATCGCCGATATTGTACAACTTACCCGTCCTTCCCTGCTAGTTCATTAAACCTTCAGCACATAACCCAGAGAAACCCCATTGTTCAGCAGCCATTCCAATATGCAAGTGGCTGCCATATCCAGGCAGCCACCTCGCAACTTTGTCAGATTACAGCTCGAAGTAATTTTTCGCGTTGAAGTAGGAAATATTCTGAACCGTTGAGCCAAGCAGTTCCAAATCATTCGGAAGCTCGCCGCTTTCAGCCCACTCGCCGAGCAGATTACATACAATTCTTCTGAAATATTCATGTCTTGTATAGGACAAGAAGCTTCTCGAATCCGTCAGCATGCCGACAAAGCGGCCAAGCAGACCGAAATTGGCAAGCGATTTCAATTGTGACAGCATGCCGTCTTTCGTATCGTTAAACCACCAGGCCGACCCCAACTGAATTTTCCCTGGAATGCCGCCGCCCTGGAAGCACCCGGTAATCGCCGCCAGCACTTCATTGTCGCCAGCATTGAGCGAATAGAGAATCGTCTTGGGCAGTGCATTCTCTGCCTCCAGCAAATCCAGCAAGCGTGCCAACGGATAAGCAACCGGACTGTCATTGATCGCATCGAAACCGGTATCCGGTCCAAGGTTGTTAAACAAGCGGCTGTTGTTATTGCGCGCAGCATTGATATGGTACTGCATCGTCCAGTTATGTTTGGCATACTGCTTGCCAAGGAAATACAGTGTATAGGTCTTGTACTTCTTCTCTTCTTCCAGTGTGACCGCTTCGCCGTTAAGCGCCTTGGCAAAAATCGCGGATGCTTCATCCTTCGTCGCTGGCGAATAAGGAACATAATCAAGCGCATGGTCGGACACGCGGCAGCCGACTTCATGGAAGAATGCTACCCGATCCTCAAGTGCAGCCAGCAGCGCATCATAATTCTCAATTGTTTGCCCCGCAGCCTCTGACAGTCTTCCGAGCCACGCCGCGAAGCCATCACGGTTAATCTCAAGTGCTTTGTCAGGACGGAACGACGGCAGCACCTTTACTTCGAAATCAGGGTCAGCTTTCAGCTTGATATGATATTCCAATGAATCGGCAGGATCATCCGTAGTGCAGATCGCCTCAACGTTGGATTTATGAATAAAATCGCGCACACGGAAGCCATCCGAGCGAAGCTTCGCATTAACCTGCTCCCAAATAACTGGCGCATTGGCTTCGTTAATCGTCAGTTCAACATCGAAATAGCGAGCCAGTTCCAGATGCGACCAGTGATACAGCGGATTGCCAATTGCTGCTGGCACCGTTTTGGCATAAGCCAGGAAGCGGTCATAATCACTGGCTCCGTCACCACCGGTGACATAAGCTTCCTCTACACCGTTTGCTCTCATTGCACGCCATTTGTAATGGTCGCCATACAGCCATATTTCAGTCACACTGTCGAACGCTTTGTTCTCATAAATTTCCTGCGGATTCAAGTGACAATGATAGTCAATAATCGGCAAGTTTTTGGCATAGTTGTGATAAAGCGTTTTCCCAGTTTCATTCAGCAATAGAAAATCATCATTAATAAACGGTTTCATTACGGTTCCCCTTTCAGCACTCTGTATGAGCCTGGCATCTTCTGTCCACTCTTAGAACTTCACCAAGTCCCCTACCCGAACAGGCAAGCCCGTCCGAATCGAACGATTGGCAGCAATTCCGGTCAAAATCGAACGCGCGCCATCTACATGGTCGGCAGCCCGATTGAACCTGTCTGCAACCGGATCGCCGAACAGGTCATTGAGCAATACCGGATCACCGCCTCCATGGCCACCAGCCTGCTCTTCCACATCAACGGCGTACGGCTCGCCAAACATCGGGAACACCGTGATCGTCTTTCCTTCCAGCGCGCCCTCTTGCGATTTCTCCCCGCCGGAATTTACATATGACTTCTCTACAACAGTGGCTTCCAGACGCCCGCCGCTGCCGTTGAACGAAATACGATAGCCTTCCCACGGCAAATAGGCGTTCAAAGAATACGTCAGAATTGCATTGCTCTTATAGCGTACCATGACACCCATTGTATCTTCAATGCTGATTCCATCGCCAAACACATTTTGATCCCGAATATAGCCATCTTCATGCTCTGCATCCAGGTACATCGCTTTCAGATGCGGGTTGCTGTCCATCTGCAATGCGAACGGATCATCTGCTGCGAGCGGATTGCCGGTTGCCCGATCATAGAACTTCGTCACCCCGCGCTGTTCCGCATTTTCTTTTCCATAGAACAACAGATCCCCGAATGCAAATACCGTATCGGGCTCCGAGCCAATCCAGAAATTAACGAGGTCAAAATGATGAGTCGACTTATGAACGAGCAGCCCCCCGCTGTTCCTTTTGTCGCGGTGCCAGCGGCGGAAATAATCCGCCCCATGCTCGGTATTCAGCAGCCACTCAAAATGAATCGAGTTGACGCGTCCAATTGCGCCGCTCTCAATCAGCTCTCGAATTTTGGTATGATGGGGAGCATAGCGATAGTTGAATGTGACTCGAATTTCCCGTCCCGTACGCTTCACGGCGTCCAAAATAGCCTGGCACTTCACCTCATCCACCGTCATCGGCTTCTCGGTAATTACATTGCAGCCAAGCTCCATCGCCCGAATAATGAACGTATGATGTGTCCGGTCAACACTTGTTACAATGACGGCATCCGGTCGTTCCGTCGCAATCATCAGCTCAAACTGATCGACTGTATACGTATTGACGGCAGGATAATGATACTGCTCTACGAGCCGTTTGTTGGCGTAATCCATCCGGGTTTGGTTAATATCACAAAAAGCCGTCAGTTGAGCAGTTTCCTTATAATCCACCGCGATGGCCGCATAGAAAAATTCCGCCCGTCCGCCTGATCCCACTAATACGTACCTCTTCTTTTCCATCTGTGCATTCATCCTTTCTGTCCCCTGTGTGTCCATCTGTTCTGCCCCGTGATCATTCATCCGTAATATCTCACGAGCGTCCGTCTGTTCTGCCCCTTCCAAATCCCTTTCATCATATCGCATCAAATGATATAATTCTCGTGCAATAGTGTTTAATTTGAACGAAACCCCGCATATTTTGTGCTCTTAAGGGCAGGAACGGCATTTCTGCTTCTATGGTGGCTTATGCTGATGATCACGAGGAGTACGGTTGAACAGCGTCCTTTTTGTGCAACGGGGGAAACGGGGGACAATTGGGAAACTCACTTCCTTGGGGGGGAGGGAGATATACGAGAGGGAGATATACGAGATTATGCTGTATACCCTATCTCCGCTTAAGGCAGCACAGACCGAAATATGGGCAATTGCAGACTCACAGCCGGTTTGATCTGCTGTTTTCCTAGTTCTACGACAACCTGAGATAGGGTATACAAGCGAAATGACCACCCATTCCCTACCCTTATAGACCGGGCTCGCTTCGCAAAACTAAGCCTATCCTTCCGAAGCAAGTTTTGCTTCGCAAAAATAAACTTTTCATTTCGAAGTGTGTTCGCATCGCAAAACTAAGCTTATCCTTTCGAAGCAAGTTTGCTTCGCAAAACTAAGCTTATCCTTTCGAAGTGAGTTTTGCTTCGCAAAACTTTAGGAGGTGCTCAATTGACTACAGATACACATCTGCCGCCGCAGGAATTGAGCTGGAGGTTTGGCGATACTCCAGATTTTATGGTTGAATATGTGGAACGTTTGGGCATGTATACGATGACGACCGATCACTTTCATCCCTATTACGAAATCTACTATTTAATTTCCGGCGAACGGATCTATTTCATTGAGGACCGCACTTATAATGTCCAAGCCGGGGATTTGGTCTTTATTCCAGGCAATGTGCTTCACAAAACACAGCAGACAGGCAGTCCGCATCATGAACGTGTCGTTATTTATTTCAGCCATTCATTTATAACACGGCAGTTCGCAGCGCTTGTTCCGTTTTTGCTCGGTCCTTTCCATCAGGGCAATCCTATTCTGCGTCTGCCGCGCCAAGAGCAGCTTATCATTGAACAGTTGATCCGCAAGCTGATCAAGGAAATCCGACTGAAGGCCACGGGATTTGAAATCGTGCCGCTCCATGCTTTTTTCGAGCTGCTGCTGGTCGCTGCCCGCTATGTTGATGAGCAGCCTCTTCTGGCACAGCCGCATGATACGCCAATGCATGCCAAAATTTCGGAAGCGGTTCGCTATATTAATCTGCATTTCGCAGAGCGAATCAGCCTGCAAGCCTTGTCCGATCGGCTGTTCATCAGCCCGTCCCACCTGAGCCGCACCTTCAAGTCGATCACCGGGTTTGCTCTGACCGACTATGTGACGCTAACCAGAATAAAAGAAGCGCAGCGCCTGCTGCACACGACCAGCATGAACATTACGGACATCGCCGCTGCTGCCGGCTTTGACAACGTATCCCATTTCGGTAAAATGTTCAAAAAAATAACCCGTGTATCACCACGGGAATTTCGCAAAAATCATTATGATCAGCCATAGCCTTGCTTCTGCTAAATTTGTTTCTACCGTGGACTCTTAGCAGCTTTAATAGACTTAACAGGTACAGCAGGTTTAGCGGGTTTAGCGGGTTTAGCGGGTTTAGCGGGTTTAGCAGGTTTAGCGGATTTAGCAAGATTAGCGCGCTCCTGCCTCAGCCTTCAATTGGTTCATTGCAACAGATAAGCTGGCCAGATCACCAACGCTCTCGCCAAGCGCCGCCGGAACAATCTCGCATACCGCAAGCGAGCCCGGCAGCGCCTCACGCTCCAGCACTTGCCGCATCGCCGGCTCGAGCAGCGCCTGCTGCCGCGCATAGATGCTGCCGATCACAATCCGCTCCGGGTTGAGCAGATCGATCAGAATCGCCAGCCCTTCCCCCAGCCGCTGGCCGACAGTCCGGTATACTTCAACGGCAAGCGAATCGCCCTGCTGAGCCGCCTCCCCGACTTTCTTAGCTGTAATCGCTGCAAGCTCCGCTTCGGATCGGCAGAACAGGGGCGGCTGGCCAACGGCAAGCTGCTGCTGCGCCATCGATTGGGCAAGCCGGGCAATGCCTCCTCCACTGCAATACCCCTCGAAGGAGCCCGCCTTGCCATAGCCAAACGGCCCGTCAGCAGACAGCCGCATATGCCCTACTTCGCCAGCCATATCATTGCGACCTGCATAAAGCCGGCCATCGAGAATTAGCCCTGCGCCCAGACCAGTCCCGAACGTCAGAAATGCCATGCTGCGCACACCGCGGCCCGCTCCCCACTGCCATTCTGCCAGAGCGCAGGCATTGGCGTCATTTTGCAGGCCGACCATTGTTCCGAACGCCTCCCGCAGCGGTGTTACAACATCGACATGATCCCAATGCGGGAGGTTTGGCGGGGACAGAATCAGCCCGCGGCGACTGTCAAGCGGGCTGCCGCAGCTGATGCCGATCGCATCAAATTTGCTAATGGCATGCTCCGCCATTAACGCGCGCAAGGCGGTCACGAAAGACTGTACCGCATCGTCAGGGCTGGCTGGCGTGGGGTACAGTCTTTTGCCGATCACATGGATCTGGCCCTCCTGCTCTATGCCGATAACCGCCGCACATTTCGTTCCGCCGATATCAATCCCGCCCAATACGGTCATCCGAAGAACGCCTCCTCCAGCATGATGCACAAGGTATGGTACACGGGCAAATGGCGTTCCTGTATATCAATCGTCGTGTCCCACGGGACGCAGATGGTTACATCGCAATGCTTGGCCATCAATCCCCCGGAACGGCCGGTCAGCCCAATGGTGGAGAGCCCCAGAGCTGAAGCGACCTGCAGCGCTCGCAGCACATTGGCCGAGTTGCCTGATGTGCTAATACCCAGCAGCACATCGCCCGGCTTGCCGTAGCCCAGCACCTGCTGTGCAAAAATCATATCGGCGGCAACATCGTTGGCAAACGCCGTGATTAATGCCGAATGACTGACCAGCGAAATCGCGGGCAGCGCACCTTGAAGATGATCGGCAATATAATCGGCATCATCTCCGGCCGCTTGTCTGAGCTTTTCTCTCAATCCGGCAGACACCGGCCGTTGCAGCAGAAAACCTTTCATCAATTCCCCGACAATATGCTCGCAGTCAGACGCGCTGCCGCCGTTGCCGCACAACAGCACCTTGCCCCCATTTTCATAACATTGCTTCAAAGCGGCAAAGGCAGCCATAATATCATTTTCACAGCCGCTTAACTCAGGATACTTCTGAAACAGTTTTTCTGTAACCGCATTCATTTTGTTCTCCCCCATTTTCCCGTTCATCTTGTCACATGCCAGGTTGTGATTGGAAGCGCCCTGCATAAGCTTGTATTTCGACCAGAAACGGACGCCTCTCTGCTGGAAAAAATACAGAGAAGCCGTTTCAGCTAGTTCTATTCGTATCCTACTATAGGATATCGGAATTGAAAAGCCCCGCCTAAACAATGAGCGGGGACAACTCTCCTTCATAAAGAACGGTCAGTCGGTGAAGAGCACGGGTGCAGCCGACATACAGCAGCTTCGCATCCTGTGGGGAGTGGCGATAGCGCTGCGCATCCGCATCGATCAGCAGTACCGCATCGAACTCCAGCCCTTTGGCCAGATAGACGGGAACGATCGATACGCCGCCCTGGTATTCATGCTGCGTTTCCGTAATCAGACTGGCTGCGATGCCTTCCTCCTGCAGCAGTGTGCTGAGATCAGCGCAATCTTCATCAGAACGGCCGATGATCGCCATCGTGCGCATCCCGCGTTCGCGGTTTTCAGTCAAGAACGAACGTATCCGTTCAATCCGTTCCGCCAAAGAAGACACTTGCTCCACCGCAACAGGATCGCCGCTGCGAAATACCGGCACTGCGGGCGGCAGTCCCGTCTCAGTAAACGGGATGATCCTGTTGGCAAATTCGATAATTTCCAAAGTCGACCGATAGCTCTGTCTCAGTTCAAAATATCCTGTTTGTTCTGCGGGAAACACTGCAAAGAAATCTTCCCAGCGCCGTATACCGCGGTAATCATGAATGCCCTGCGCCAAGTCGCCCAAGATGGTAAATGAAGGCTCATTCATGCAAGCCCGCAGCAGCGCAACCTGAAATGGCGAAAAGTCCTGTGCCTCATCAATAACGACGTGATCGAACGAATAGCTCTCTTTACCATATAAAAACAGATGAATCCACATCAGTGGAGCGAGATCTTCCGGTTTCACATTGCCCTTGCGCAACGCGCTGCGCGAATCCTCCATAATTGCTTCCGGCAGTTCCTTCGATGCCTCGCTGTCGAACAATCCGCGATATACATCCAGCGCTGTAAGCACGGTCAGTTTCTTCGCATAAGCGCGCAATCGCTGCTTGCCGGTCTTCGCCCGCTCCTTGCGCACTTTCGGATCAGCGACCTCTGCCAACCGCATCTCAAGCCATCTGTTCAGTCGGGCTACCAAACGTTCTCGCCGCACCGCCAGCGGGTAGTCAAGATATTCAATGGTATACCACTCTACCAGCTCGGCAATGGACAGTTCAGTACCTGGCCAGGCTTCGAATGGTTCAGTGGGCAAATAAAAGTCCGCAAGCTTCTCCAATCCGTTGTCGATCCATTGCTTGAACAACAGGGACCCTTTGAAGCGCCCTGGCGTGTCGAGCGAATCCAATGCTCCCGCAGAATTCGGATTATCCAGCGGAACTGGTGCATCCAGCGGACTCGCCGTGATGCGTTCATCTGCCCTGGTCAGCGGCTTGCGCCCTGCAGGAATACTTCCCTTCCCCCCCGAATCACGCTGCTGCAGACTGAACCAGGCCTTCCCTTCCTCCTGCTGCAGTTTTATTTTGCCTGATCCTGCGAGGGCCTCCATTACCCAATCTGCAAAAATCGTTTGCCTGACATGACCTACGCCAAGCTCAGGCAGCACCTCTGATATATAATCGAGAAACATCGCATTGGGGGCGAAAATGATCATCTTCTCCGCACGGATATGACCCTGGTACTGGTAAAGCAAATAAGCGAGCCTGTGCAAAGCCACCGTTGTTTTGCCTGATCCGGCCGCCCCTTGAATGATCAAGGCCGTGCTTTTGCTGGCACGGATAATTTTGTCCTGTTCCGCCTGAATCGTCGAGACAATATCCCGCAGCCGATTATCTTTCTTCTCGCCCAGCCGGTAAACCAGAAACTCGTCACTGACGTTAAGGTTATCCCCGCCGCGCTCATAGCTGTCCACCACACGCTGCAGTTCGCGCTCGCGGATCGACAGATTTCTTTTCCGATATACCTCACCGTCAACCGGTCCTTCCGGGGCATCATAGGTCACTGCCTCATCGCCGCCAGTGAAGGAATAGAACAGACTCGCCACCGGAGCACGCCAGTCGATGACATAGGGCTCATCATCCTCACTTCGCTCCATCCCACGCTTGCCGATGTAGAGCGGCATCACGGTTTTCGCATGTCCCGCCTCCAAAAAGTCAAGACGCCCAAAGTAAGGTTCCATATTGAGCTGCTGCAACCGTTCTTTTCTTTCCTCACGTCTGGCATCAAGCACTTTCAGGGTGAAATCATCCCCATAATAACGATCGCCGATCGTGGCAAGCTGCTGTTCAATCTCCTGATAGGTTTCCTTCAGTCTTTGCTGCTCTTCTGTAAATTGCTTGGATTGCTCCATCTTGCCCTCCTTCTAAAAAATGCTGCAGTAAGTCATTTTCAACCGCCGCTTATTCTGTGTAGCGCTACGTTGTATATTTTGGCACAAAAATCAAAAAAACAATAGACTTATGTTTTGCTTTTTGGTATGATGTTGGTTAATGAATTACCTAAAAGATTCCGAACAAGCGTTCTCATTTATTTGTATGAATTAGATAACAATTGGCAATAAATGCAGATCATAACTTTAAATCATCTTCCAGAGAGATGCAACAATTAACGCACTTATTTTATATACAGAAGCAAAGAGCCTGTCATTGATGACAGGCTCTTTGCTTCGCTTGCGTGGTCGAATCACCGTCATGCGACGCCGCACCGCGCGCTGGGAACTCGGTGAGGCGCTGCCAACAAGCGGAGCTTGCAAGCAAGCATGCGGACAATTCGACTGCTGATGAATATTGCGCCTACAGCCTATTGATGATCAGACTGTTGATGAGTAGAGTGCATACAGGCTATTGATGAGAATTGCGCCTATGACGGGAGCGTGAGCGACATATATTTCACCTTGCCATTTTCCATATACAAATGGAATTTCAAATAATCACCGATAAGGTAGCTCCACTTCGCATCTGTTTTCAGATTTGGTTCGCCAATCCGCCGGATGACCTCCTCACCGTCAAGCCCTACTGCTATTCCATCCGGGGTTGTGTAGTCATCGCTGGCAAATACAACTTCACGACTAAGTGTGGTGACAGTTCCTTGCAGGTAAGTGCGGATAGTGCTGTTCTCCATTGTGAGCGAATCGTAGAATGGCAGCTCGCTTTCGGCCATCATTTTCTGCTGCAGCCGGTTCATCCAGTCGTTGTAATCCATCGAGTCAATTTTCAATGCCTCCATTGGCGCGGCGTGACTTTCATCCACACGAATCGTTTCGTCCGCCTCCATCTCAAGCCGCGATTGTTCACTAAGACCGTCCAGATTCGCCAGCGTTCCTTCTGTCCCCAGCAGTGAATTCATCATTAATACTACGCCATCTGATGCATAGTAGGCGTTCTTGCCAAGCGTGATCGTATTGGACGGGAAATCATAGGGTATGGCGTATCGCGTCTTACCTGCCTGCAATCGTAGCGTATAATCCGGCTGCGGGGAGGCGTCTTGCTCGGCTCGACCTGTCTCCAAATCAAGCCACGCCAAATATTGGCTGATGACATACAATCGTGCTTGTGGAATATCGTATTCCTCTTGTGTTCGCTCATTCCATAGTGTAATCCGCTGAATTTCTTCTGTATTGAAGGGCAGACTGTCCCTCAAATTTCCACTCCAAGATGAAGGAACGAGCAATTGATATTGTTGTTCTAAATTGACTTGCGGCTCTTCCGGGCGATCATCAGGATCAAGCTCGTCCTGATTGTCTGGTTCGGTTGAATCTGGTGGCATTGGGTCTGGTCCCTTCACCCCCGGATCGTTGCCTGGGCCAGTTTGGCCAACGCCTGGTCCGTTGTCACCCGTCCACAGCTTCCCTGTCCAATTCGGGATGACCGCCGTCCCGACGACGACAACAATAATGAGCGCTGCCGCTGCGATTGCAAGTGCCCGACTGTAGCTGCGGCGAATCGGTTTAGTTCCTCCTTCGGCTTGTGCCCGCTCAATTCGCAGCATCTTCTGTTCCGTAAACATCGGCTTATTCAAAGGATCGCTTTTCAGCTTGCGGTACCATTCGGGGTCAAACTCCTTCATAAACTCCTGCCTCCTTCCAGTAAGCTGTAATTAGTTTGCGGGCGCGGAAAAGACGTGATTTCGCCGTTCCCTCGGACAACTGCAGCACATCGGCTATTTCTTTTGTTGTCAGCTCATATTTCGCATGCAGGATGAGTACTTCCCTGAATTTGATCGGCAGTTTCATAACGGCTCGCCAAATATCATCCGTATAGATCAATTCAATAGCCTTTTTTTCCGCTGATGGGCTGATTCCGCGCGATGTCACCCACTCCACAAGCGTCACTTTGCGGATAAAGGCCGATTTCAAACAATTTAATGATGTATTGCGGGTGATCGACAACAGCCAGGTTTTCAATGTGGATGCGCCGCGAAACGAATCAATTGTGCGATAAACTATTAGAAACACGTCCTGTGTAATATCGTCCGCAAGATCATGCCGTTTGGTAAGCAAAAAAGCCAAATTCCAAACATCTCTGCCATAAGTCTGCATTAACTCGCGAAAGCTGTCTGCATCCATGGCCTCCATATATTTATAATGCGAATCATCCAAGCATGTTCACCTCCAATGATTAGACAATTCAAATCGGCAATTAGTTCCCTGTTAATTAAATTTCAAGAACAGACTGCCCGTGGCTGGAATGGTTCAGGATGAAAATGTTGCTAGCTCTATGCAGAAATGTTTTGCGCTTTGGGGGTGTTCCTCGTTACAATAAGAATATGTCCGTGGACAGGTTCGCCGAGCCGGGAGCCATGTCAACACGGAATGCTACTACAACTAACGGAGGATTCAAATGAATATCGCTGTCGGAATTGATATCGGCGGAACAAAAACGGCGATCGGCATTGTGGATGAGCAGGGTACTACCCTCGCCAAAAATGCGATCAAAACCGATTTGTCCGTCTCACCGCAACAAATGACTGAGCGGATCGCTCAGACCGTACAACAATTATTGGACGGGCAAGGCATCGCCGTATCCGACCTGAAAGGCATTGGCATCGGCGCCCCCGGCCCGCTGGACCCTGCCAATGGCAAAATAACTTGTCCGCCCAATCTTCCAAGCTGGTGGGACTTTCCGCTTGTCGAGGAATTGCATCGTCATCTGCCTGCACCGATTCGTATGGAAAATGATGCGTCAGCAGGAGCACTAGCTGAACACTGGATCGGAGCCGCACAGGATACCGACCATTTTATTTATATTACAATTAGTACAGGCATTGGTTCCGGCATCTATCTGCATGGCAAGCTCCTTACTGGGTCCACCGGCAACGCCGGCGATGCGGGTCATATCGTGGTGGACCCCACTGCAGGAACCTGTGTTTGCGGTCAAAAAGGCTGCTGGGAATTCGTCGCCTCCGGCACCGCTATTCAGCGTCAAGGATCGGCGCTGCTCGGCAGAGAAGTAACGTCGAAGGAAATTTTTGAGCTGGCTCAAAGCGGTGACGCGGCATGTGCGGGCCTGGTGGATCAAGTATTCCATCATATCGGAGTAGGTTGTGTGTCGCTGATCAACCTGTTCGATCCTCAGAAAATAGTTATTGGAGGAGGCGTATCGCAAGTTGGCGATCCGTTGTTTACCGCTGTGCGCGACTATGTATCCAAGTACGCACTGAACCCATCCGGCCGCAAAACTGCTATTGTTCCCGCAGCGCTGCTGCAGGATGCAGGATTGATCGGGGCAGCGTCACTCATTCATGCCGAAGGAGGCAAATAAGTTGTCTGAAACGATAGATGTATTCGAAGCGATTCGCAGTCGCCGTTCCATTGGCAGATTAAAGGATCATGCTGTAGAAGACAAGCTTATTCATGAAATTTTGGAAGCCGGCAATTGGGCGCCCAGTCATCACGGCACCGAGCCGTGGCGCTTTTATGTCATGACCGGCGATGGACGCAATGTGCTGGCAGACGCTTACGGCGATATCGCCGTAGAAGCCGCTGGCGAAACGCCGGTCGACCGTGAGAAGCATCGCGCCAAAGCTTTCCGCGCGCCGCTCGTCATCGCGGTCGCCGTCTCGCCATCCCCTGCACCAAGAGTAGTGCGCGCAGAGGAATTGGCCGCCGCTCAAGCGGCTGTGCAAAACATGCTGCTCGCCGCGCATGCTCTCGGGCTGGCCGCAATTTGGCGCTCTGGCGAGCCGATGTACCATTCCCGCATGCAAGCGGCGTTCGAGCTTGCGGAAGAGGAAGAACTCGTGGCTTTGCTCTACATAGGCGAGCCGGATATGGTGCCGCCCCAGGGCAAACGCCGGCCGTACGAGGAAAAAACAACCTGGCTGCGGTCGTAGTCTGATCGACCGCCACGCCAAAAGCCCCTGCCTAGTTAAGGCAGGGGCTTTTGGCGTGCGCGCAGCGCTGCTCTGCCGCTGGTGCGGCGCCGAGGCCGGCGCGGGGCGGCCTTGCTGCGCTGGCACGGCGGATGCGCGGCCTTGCTGCGCTAGCACGGCGGATGCGCGGCTTGCTGCGCTAGCACGGCGGATGCGCGGCTTGCTGCGCTGGCACGGCGGATGCGCGGCCTTGCTGCGCTGGCACGGCGGATGCGTGGCTTTGCTGCGCTAGCACAGCGGATGCGCGGCTTTGCTGCGCCAGCACGGCGGATGCGCGGCTTTGCTGCGCTGGCACGGCGGATGCGCGGCTTTGCTGCGCTAGCACGGCGGATGCGCGGCTTTGCTGCGCTAGCACGGCCGATGCGCGGCTTTGCTGCGCTGGCACGGCGGATGCGCGGCTTTGCTGCGCTAGCACGGCC
>REGQ01000002.1:151231-410108 GCA_004134985.1 Paenibacillaceae bacterium
GCGGGATGCGCGGCTTTGCTGCGCTGGCACGGCGGATGCGCGGCTTTGCTGCGCTAGCACGGCCGATGCGCGGCTTTGCTGCGCCAGCACGGCGGATGCGCGGCCTTGCTGCGCCAGGCCAACGGATACCCCTTCCCTTGGCAGCGCTGGGACAAGGCTGCTCATATTCCCGCGATTATGCTGGCTACCCCACCGCTATGGCGATCAATCCTGCAAAAGTGCAGGATTTTGCTTACTATCTACTTAAATTGAAGATGATTCCTGCAATAATGCAGGAAATTTTCAATATTCACCCTAAATTTATACTTTTCGAGAAAAAATAATGTATTATTGCATCATTTTCTCTTTAGATGCCGTTCTAGCCCACCAAATGCTGCATAATGGCATTATTCTCTCCATTGATCACGATTGATCTCGACTGATCACCCACTACACCTTACTCCACCTTACTAACTACTGACCCTCTAACCAGCCATACTTGGTTGATATGCGTTGTGTTTGTATACCCTATCTCCGCTTATCCGCCGAGAGGCAAAAAACCCGTGATTTCAGACGCAGCCTCAAGATTGCCGCTGCTCTACTGCCATTATAAACCTGAGCTAAGGTATACACGTAGAAATGGGTGGCCATGGTTCTAGGGTTTCGAAGTTTTCAAGGGTTCGGAGGTAGGGGGGGTTCAAGGTTTTCAAGGGGTTCGAGCGGTTCGGAGGTACCGGGGTTTCAAGGTTTTCAAGGGGTTCGAGCGGTTCAGAGGTACCGGGGTTTCAAGGTTTTCAAGGGGTTCGAGCGGTTCAGAGGTACGGGGGTTTCAAGGTTTTCAAGGGGTTCGAGCGGTTCGGAGGTACCGGGGTTTCAAGGTTTTCAAGGGGTTCGAGCGGTTCGTGGGTAACGTAGGTTACGTGGGTTCAGTGGGTTCAGTGGGTTCGAGCGGTTCGAGCGGTTCAGTGGGTTCAGGGGTTTCAAGCGGTTCATGGGTTCGTGCGGTTCGTGGGTTACGTGGGTTCACTCCCTCTCACTAAGACCTGCCGGCGCCGCTCACGCTTCAAGCCAATGCAGGCCAAACAAAAGCAAGCGAGCGGAGGCCCTGCCCCCGCTCACTTGCTTTGCTGCTGCTATTCGATGCTTTCGGTTATTTCCCTGACCATCTCCGCAACAGAGATCAGTCCGCCGCCAGAGAGATACCAGTAATTCGGGTCCAGATAGACGATATTGCCTTCCTTATAGGCTTTCGTTTTATTGACCAGATCGTTTTCGATGACTTGCTTCGCCGACGACTCGCCGCCAACCACTGCTCCGCGGTCAACGACAAACAAATATTCCGGGTCCTTCTCGACAATATACTCGAAGGAAATGCTCATGCCGTGAGTGGACACTTCGATATTTTCATCCGCAGGGGTGAAGCCAAATACATCATGAATAATTCCGAAGCGCGAACCCGCGCCATATGCGCTCACATTGCCATCGTTAGCCAAAATAATCAAGGCATTGCTGCCCTTTGAGGTCACTTTGCCATGCAGTGCTTCAATTGCCTGTTTGACATCAGCCAGTTCAGCTGCAACCTCGGTTTCTTTGTTAAAAATCTGACCGAGGATTTCAGCATTGCTCGTGTAGGACGCCATATAGTTGGCACTGTCTACACCAAGGTAAATGGTCGGTCCAAGCTTGGTCAATTCATCATAACTGTCCGACTGCCTACCCGAAATAATGATCAGATCCGGCGCAATTTCACTAATTTTCTCAAAATCAGGCTCTTTCAGGCTGCCTACATTTTGATATTTGCTATCTTCGTATTGCTTTAAGTAAGGCGGAATATTCGCCTGCGGCACACCGGTCACTTCCACCCCGAGCTTATTCAGAGAATCAAGCACGCCGAAATCAAAAACGACAACTTTTTGCGGATTGACCGATACTTGCGTCTCTCCAAGCTGATGGGTTACCGTAATCGTCGAGGAAGTTCCCTCTGCGTTTTGTTCCTCCGTGCTCTCCTCGCTTTCCTGCTTGTTCTCCTCTTCCTGTCCCTTTGCATCTTCCCCAGCTTGCGCTCCTGACCCGCCTGCTGCTGATTGATTATTACTTGTCCCCCCGCCAGTCTCCGTATTTTTTGCCCCGCATGCCGCTATGAGCAGCACGAGCAGCAGCGACATCAAGATCAACCCTGGTTTTTTCATTTCTGCAACCACCTTTTCTTTAATTATAGTAGACTCCTAATTCCCGTCCTTCAGAATCAGGAGAAATACACGCATATTTTTTTGCCATTCACGGTTTCAATCGGGATGTCCATCTCGTAAACTTCCTGCAATACAGCCGAATCGATAATTTGATCCGTGCTCCCGGTGCGGATAACCTTGCCATCCTTCAAGGCGACAATATAATCCGAATAACTGGAGGCAAAGTTGATATCATGCAATACCAGCACAATCGTCTTGCCCAGCTCGTTCACCAGCTTTTGCAGTATTTTCATAATTTGCACGGAATGTTTCATATCCAGATTGTTAAGCGGCTCATCGAGAAAAATATAGTCGGTATCCTGCGCCAGCACCATGGCAATATAAGCGCGCTGCCGCTGGCCGCCGCTAAGCTGATCCAAATAGCTGTCCTGCAATTGCTGCAGATCCATATAGTTCATCGCATTCTCGACAACTTTCAAATCTTCCTTGTTCAGCCTCCCCTGGGAATAGGGGAATCTGCCGAAGCTGACCAAATCTCGCACCGTCAGACGGATGTTGATATGATTGGATTGTTTGAGGATGGAAAGTTTTCGAGCCAGCTCATCGCTTTTGCACCTGCCGATTTCAACACCGTCGATAAAAATTTCCCCAGTGTCCTTCGCCAGCAACCGGCTCATCATCGACAGCAGCGTGCTTTTGCCTGCGCCGTTAGCACCGATGAATGAGGTAATGCTGCCCTTTTCAATTGTGAGCGATACCTGATCGACAACGGTTTTGCCCCCATACCGCTTCGACACGCCTTTGACTTCAATCATCACCTGCGCTCCCTTGCTACCATGACTTGCTCTCTCTTAACAGAAGATAGAGAAAATAAACGCCGCCCGTTAAATTAATAATGACGCTGACTGTCGTTGAAAAAGTGAAGACGCGTTCGACAATCAGTTGCCCGCCTACGAGCGCAATGATACTGATCAGCATTGAACCGGGAATCAGAAAGCGGTGGCGGTAAGTTCGCATAAATTGATGTGCCACATTGGCCACCAGCAGTCCGAGAAATGTGATCGGTCCAACAAGCGCTGTCGAAAGCGAAATGAGCACCGCAATAACGACCAGCAGCCGCTTGACCACCCGGTCATAATCGACGCCAAGATTGACCGCATGATCCCGTCCCAGCGAGATAACATCCAAATATTTTGTGAAGCGCAAACTATATCCTACCGTTACACCCATCAGAATCACTGCCGCCGTCAACAAATCTGTATTGACATTGTTGAAGCTGGCGAACATCCGGTCCTGAACAATGGTAAATTCATTCGGGTCAATCAACACTTGCATAAACGTGGAGACACTCCCGAAGAAGGTGCCGAAAATAATGCCGACAAGCAGCAGAAAATAAATGTTGCGCCCTTGCTTGAACAGAAATTGATACAGCAGCATCGAAAACAGCACCATCAGACCGACACTGATTGCGAAATTGACATTTTTATTAACCATCGTAAAGCTCATTGATCCGAAAATAAAAATGATGAAGGTCTGAATGAGCATGTACAGCGAATCCAGCCCGATAATGCTTGGCGTTAATATTCGGTTGTTCGTAATCGTCTGAAAAATCATGGTCGAAAAAGCTATCGCCGCCCCTGTCAGTGCTATCGCCGCGATTTTGACGCCTCTTCTCGGGAGCACATACTCCCAATTGCTTCCGACTTTAATAAACATGAACACGGCAATCAGTCCGAGCGCCACAGCAGCCAAACCGCCCAATCTTGCTTTATATGGCATGTTTCTTTCTCCTCATGAGCAAGTAAATAAACATTCCGCTGCCGATAACCCCTACCGTCAGTCCAATCGGAATTTCGTACGGGTAGATGATCACCCGTCCCAAAATATCACAGAACAGTACAAAGATTGCGCCCAGCAGCGCTGTATGGGCCAGATTTTTCTTGAGGTTGTCGCCCTGATAAAGCGTCACAATGTTAGGCACGATCAAACCGAGAAACGGAATAACACCAACCGTCAGAATGACGACCGAAGTGACAAGCGCGACAATGATCAGACCGATATTGACCACCTGCCTGTAATTCAGGCCAAGATTGACGGCAAACTCCTCCCCCATACCAGCCAGTGTAAATCGGTTGGCATACAAATAGGCGATAATCATCACCGGAATGCTGATGTACAGCATTTCATAACGCCCCTTGATGATCATAGAGAAGTTTCCCTGCAGCCAGGAAGAGATGTTTTGGATCAGGTCAAATTTAAAAGCAAAAAAAGTAGTGAGCGAACCGATAATGTTGCCGAACATCAAACCGACCAGAGGAATGAATATCGTATCCCTATATTTGATTTTGTCGAGAATTCGCATAAAAATGAAGGTGCCTGCCAATGCAAAGACAAATGCGACACCCATTTTTTGCAGCGGCGTGGCTGAGGAAAAAACAATCATAGCCACCAGCACGCCCAGTCTGGCTGAGTCCATCGTTCCTGCTGTCGTAGGGGAAACGAACTTATTGCGCGTCAGCTGCTGCATAATCAGACCGATAATACTCATGCTTGTCCCCGCAATCATCAGACTGACCAGACGCGGCACTCTGCTCGCCCACATAATATGGCTCTGATCATCGCTTAGCCTGAACAATTGCCAGGGTGATATGTTTTTGACCCCGACAAAAAGGGAAATAAAAGCAAGGACAGCGAGTATGGCGAACAAATATCGTTTTCTCATTCCAATCCAATCCCTCATTCGTTAAATAGAATCTCATAATGATGCAGCTGCAGGTTTAATAAGATTGCTAGATCGCTATCTTGATAATGATTATCAATATTAAATAACATATCCCATCCTGTTGGAAACAGGAATGGAATATTCTTTTTTAGACATGGACTTTTCTGGGCAGTTGATCTGTTTGCAAAAAATAATGAACGGTTCGGTCGATTAAGGCATCATGCGCGGCGGCATTGTAAAGCAGCGGCATGCTATGGCGTACAAACAAGCATTGCCCTTGCCAACGGCTGGTCCGGTGCTGTCGCCAATGCCCCTCAAGCTGTCGGCACTTGCGCTCCGGCAGTCGGCTCTCTACCAGAAAGATAATGTTGTCGCATTCCAGCGCAACGATTTCCTCCAGAGACACCGTATCCAGAAAGGAACGTTCTCGCGCTGAATCGGGAATGGCCAGTTGCAGCTCATCATAGAATAGATCCTTCATCCGCTGCCGCTGGTTTCCAAAAACCTGAAGGCTCTCATCTTCCATTACCCGCACGACCAAAAACGGCTCATCCTGCAATTGCTGACGGATATGGTGTCTGGCATTCTCAGCTTTCTTCTCAAAATAGGCAAGCCAGTGCTGCGCCACGGAAGTCAACCCCAGTGCATCGCTGATCGCGAGCAGCCGCTCCTTCCATGAACATTGCTTCCAGTGCAGCATCACAACCGGCGCGATACCGCGCAGCGCGTCATGAACATGATCCGCCACAGGCGAAGCGAGAATGATGTCCGGCTGACACCGCTCGATCTGCTGCAAGTAATACTCCGGCTGCTGCGACCAGCCGCGTTCCAGCGACAGTACTGGCTTAATGCCCAGGACAGACAGATCACCCTGAAACACCGGAGACAGATTGGCGACGCGTACATTGGCGCAAGCGGCGAATTCACTCGGCGATAAGCCCATATGCTTCTTGAACAACCGGCTGAAATAGAACTCATCCGGATAGCCGACCGCGTGCGCTACTTCCATGATGGAACCCGGTCGATCCGCCAGCAGCCGCAGCGAACGGTTCAAACGGGACATCGTCAGAAACTTGTGGGGACTCAAGCCAGCATGACGTTTGAATTCCTGGTAAAAGCGGCTTTGTCCTACTCCTGATCTTCGAGCCAGTTCCTCGATGTCGATCGATTCATGATAATGATCCAGCAAGTAGCGCCGGGCCTGCTCAATATCAGCAAATGATTCGCTCAGCAGTGAATGATCCGGCATATGCAGCTTCTGCATTAGCATCGCAGCCATATGATACAAATAAGATTGCAGCTTATAGTAATGAACAGAATCCCCGCCGGGGTGATCAGCATTATGATTGAGAAACTCCTGCACCCAGCTTTGAAGCTGGGGCACCTGGAACAATATCACTTCAGCGGATGAAACCGCCAGTGGCCGTTCGCTGTGAAAACGGATAAATACCGCTTCAACGGGTCCCGCGCCAATATTTTCGATCACTGCGCTGCAATTCGCCGGAATATAGACCACTTCGCCCTGCTGCGCTTCAGCTAGTCCCGACTCTCTGCCTTGTGTGAGCCGGACGCCCATCGTGCCTCTGCGCACAAAAGCGAAAATTGCCACTTTGTCCGTTATGGCCATCTGTTCTGCCATCTTTGCAAGATGGACATATTCTGTCGCCACATAATGGAGGGGGTAGTGTTGACCGCCTTCAGTTGGCGAATGAGAGACATCCATGCTCTTCACTTCCTTTTGAACAACTTCCCCCTATCATAATGATAATCGTTCTCAACGTCAACACTGTTTCTGAGACAAGCACACAGAAATGGTGGGATATACGCCGTGCCTTTTTAACGATGTCTACATATTCTACAGCAATGAAAATTTGCAAGGAGGGAGCCGAATGAGCACCCAGCTTTTCATTCCCAAATATCGTGTTGAGGAATGTTTGGACGAAATCAGAAAAAGCCTGGAATGTGGTTGGACTGGACTTGGCCACAGAACGGTAGAGTTTGAAAATATTTGGAAAGTGTACACCGGATTATCACACGCCCATTTTGTCAACTCTGCCACAGCCGGGCTCTATATGGCCGTTGAAATTTTGAAAGCTGCAAACCAATGGGCTGATGGCGACGAAATCATCTCTACCCCGATTACCTTTGTATCGACAAACCATGCGATTTTGCATAATAATCTGAAAGTGACGTTTGCCGATGTCGATGACCGGCTTTCACTCGATCCTGTCGATGTAGAACGGAAAATAAACGAGCGGACACGGGCGGTCATGTATGTCGGAATTGGCGGCGACACCGGACAGTATGAACAAATGGTCGCATTATGCCGTAAGTACAATTTGAAGTTAATTCTTGATGCGGCACATATGGCTGGCACACGCCTGCATGGTGAAATACCCGGCAAAGAAGCGGATGTCGTGGTCTATTCGTATCAGGCCGTCAAAAACTTGCCTACCGCCGACTCCGGCATGCTCTGCTTCAAAGATGAGGAGCATGATGCGCTCTGCCGCAAACTCAGCTGGCTTGGCATCAGCAAGGACACCTACAGCCGCACAGAAGGCGGCGGCACTTACAAGTGGCGGTATGATGTCGATCACCTTGGGTACAAATATCATGGCAATTCCATTATGGCAGCAATCGCGATTACCCAACTGAAATATTTGGATGAGGACAACGCTTACCGGCGCCAGCTCGCAAGCTGGTATGATGAGCAATTGTCTGCCGCTAATCTGCCAATAACCCCCATTACGATTTCGGACGGTTGTGAATCGTCACGGCATCTATACCGCATCCTGACACCTGAGCGTGAACAATTGATCAGCCATTTGCACGCCAACGATATTTACCCAGGCGTTCATTATCGCGACAATACAGAGTATTCCATCTACGCCTATGCCAACGGCACTTGCCCGCAAGCGCATGCCTTGAGCCAACAGGTGCTTTCGCTCCCTCTGCATCTGCATATGACTGAAGCGGATGTGAGTCATATTTGCGCAAGTATTGCCGCTTATTGGAGTGGTGATTGATGAATGATCAATATACGTTTGAATCGGAAAGGCTTCTGATACGCCCATTGCATCAAAATGATCTGGAAATTGTTCGCGTTTGGCGCAACAATGACGATATCCGCCGATGGTTCTTGCAGCAGCGGCTCATTAGCCCAGAAGAGCAGCGACACTGGTTTGAGCAATACAAAGGCAAGCATAACGACCGCATGTTTATGGCCGTCGAAAGATCCAGCCGGCTGCGCGTCGGAACTGCTGCTTTGTATAACATTCAGCCTGAATTGGCGGAATTCGGCAGGCTGATTATCAATCCTGCCAGAGGCGGTCAAGGTTTGGGGGCAGAGCTGACCGAAGCGCTCTGCCAGTTTGGCTTCCACTCCCTCAAACTGTCCAAGATCGTTATTGAAGTCATTTCCGACAATTACGCAGCTTTGAAAATTTACGAGAAATACGGCTTCAGGAAGACCGGGGCCGCGATTCACGAAAACCGCAATGTCATTTTAATGGAACGGGATCGATCCTTTAACGGAAAGGAGAGTGACTGATGCTGAAGGCCAAGCAATTTCTTAACGATGGCAAAATGATCTATCCTCCTGGTTCTTACCCTGCCGATCCGATGATTAGTATAATTATGCCTACCTATTGCCGCGGGTCCAACGGATACCTGCGGCGAGCCATTGAGAGTGTTCTGAAGCAGAGCTTCAAAAATTATGAACTCATTATTGTAGACGACGGATCAACTGACGGCACAGCCGGAGTCATTGCGGAAATGCAGGCGCTAGACTCCCGTATTCTGCATATTCGCCATGAGACGAATTGCGGCTTGCCTGCCTTACGGATCAATGAAGGATTGGACATCGCACGCGGCAAATACATTGCATACCAGTTTGATGACTGCCAGTGGCTGCCCGATGCGCTGCAGCATCTCCATACAGCAATCATCGCGGCCGGGAAGCCATGTCTCGTTTACGGAAAATGTCTGTTTCAAACAGGTGACAGTGAACAGGTTCTCGGAAAAAGATTCGACTATGCCGAATTAACTCAAGGCAACCAGCTTGCCGGCAACAGCGTGCTGCATCCGCGGTCGTTTGTTGAGGAATTGGGCGGCTATGATTACCATATCGTTATGAAGCGCCTGAACGACTGGGATTTATGGCAGAGGTGGAACAAGCGTTATCCTTTTATTTTCGTGGATCAATTGATTGCTCGGATCGACAGTGGAACAGAACACTCCCTGGCCTCGACATCCCCTTATGATTTAACTGGTGTGCGGGTCATGCTGGACTTGACAAACCGGATGAACAGATTGCTGCCCCCTAACTGGGCAGAAGGCTATCTGGATGATCTTTCTCCAGTGAAGCGCGCCTATTCCCCCGAGTTAGTCGACGAGCTGTGGCGGCTTCATCTTGCACCTTGGTATGAACAGCATGCTCCACAGCTCCTGGATCAGCCGGAGTATGGCCAGCACACCGAAAAAACGGCCAATTCATTGCTCGTAACGAAAATGGGGTTTGACCCATCTGTCGATATTACCATTTTGAACTTTCTCTCGGTGCCTGACAGCAATGTAGAAGCTTGCTTTATTCCATCTAACCAATTGACCCCGGATGATCTGAAACTGGCAGACGTCAATATCTTCCACCGCAGTTTTTATAGATCAACCAATGAGCTTCAAGAAAAATCACTGGAGTTCAACCGCCCCGTCATGTATATGATGGATGACGACTTGCTTGGCCTGCATGAGCTAGGTCCCGAATTCAGCTGTTTTGCCCCTGGAGAGCCATTCCAGAAAGAACTGGTCCAGCATATCGCCACGGCCGACATGGTCGCCGTCTACTCGCCGGTTGTCGCCGATGCGGTGCGCTCGATTAACCCGCGGGTCAAAGATCTGCGAACGAATATTTTGGCAAAGTACATTGAACGCCATCCTGAGCCGCGCCGTCCCAAAGGTCCGTTTCGTATCTGCTTCGCCGGTACTGATGCACGCAAGCAGGAATTCCAGAAACTTTTCCCTGCCCTAGTGCAATTTTCAGCCGAGATGGGCGATCAGCTCGAAATTCACTTTTGGGGGTTTGCTCCGGAAGGATTGCCTGCCCTTCGCTGCCCTGTCTTCTATGAGCCGCAATCTCTCAGCTACACGGAATATATTCTTCGTCTTCGAGGGGCGCAATTTGATGTCATGCTCTCCCCGCTTGATGACAGCAGCAGAGCAAAAAAGGGAAAATGCCCGATCAAATATTTGGAAATCACAGCGGCGCGCAGCATTGGCATTTATTCTTATGCACACCCGTATGCGCTCATCGAGCATAACCTACACGGGATTAAAGCTTCGAACACGCCTGAAGCCTGGCTTGAAGCGCTGCGCTATGCCTGGAAGCTCGGACCGGAAGGACGGGAACAGATTTTCCAAGCTGCACGAAAAGATATTTTAGCGGAATACACGACTGAAGCGCAAAGCAGCTCATTCCAAACGATCGTTGAAACAACGATGCTCCACGCTATGCTTCGTGAGAAAAGAAAAGAGAACGGCGTTCCGGATTACGCGTTAATTATTAACGCCGGAGGGGACGACGCTGCGGCACGCAAATTACTGCGGAGTGCTGCGACGCTCAAGGGATATGGTTTTCAACCGAAGGTAAGTCTGTTGGGCGAAGAAAAGCTGCACCACGCTCCCGACTACAAACATTTCGCTGCGTCGCATGGTCTGGAAATGGTTTCCCATACGGACAATGCATCTCTGGATTCATGGCTCGGCAGCCATAACTTTTCCTGGATTCATGCGGCGAATTTTGACCCGGACTTGTCGGCGCTAAGCCAAAGACGTTCTATTCCCGCTATGTTGGGAATGCCTTTCGCAGAAAACGCCCATTCGTCAGAAACTGCTGAATTTCTTTCACCGCAACAATTACATTACATCGTTAAAAGCTACCGTCAATTAGTCAGTCAATGGTGGCATACGAGGACGATAGCTGTAGAGGAAGTGGAATTGAGCCCGCCGGCTCCCGAACAGCCGCCTGCAGAGCCTCCATCCGTTAATAACGACACTGCTGCCGCGCCTCTTATTGCCCGCAAGCACCATGAAGCCGGCAAACTGCCTAAAATAAAAAAAAGACGCAAGTTAAAGCTGGCCAGAAGAAGAAAAAAGCTGACATCAAAACAAAAACGAGCCAAATTAAAAAGAAGGAAATTGGGAAAAGCCGCTTTACTACGCCGCTACAGAAAAGGGAGAAAACCGCTTAAGGGAGCACGGGGCAAAAGTAAGCTGAAGCGCGCTTACGCAACAAAACGGGGAACGAGAAAGATAAAAAAAGCCTCAGCCAAGTCCAAACGCTCTACGAAGGCATTGCGCCGCAAAAAACGAGCCGCCTGATATGACTCGTTTTTTTTTTGCGGAACTTCTCTCTTCCTATTCGTGTTTTTGGACCATCCGCTCATGCAGAAAATCGACGACATGCGCAACCTTCATCTCCTCCGGGTTGCCGTGTCTTAGTACGCCAAGCTTCATCTGCAGCAGACAGCCCGGATTGCTTGTAAGCAAATATTGCGCGCCGGTCGCATTGGCATGAACCATCTTATGATCCAGCAATTGACCGGCCATCTCCGGCTGGGTCAAATTGTAGATTCCCGCTGATCCGCAGCAGCGATCAGCTTCCGCCATCTCCACAAATTGCGCGCCCGCCACTTCACGCATCAAGCGGCGAGGCGCGTCCGAGCTGCGCATCACATTGCGCAGATGGCAGCTATCCTGGTAAGTGACGCGAACGCCGTCTTGGCTGGCGCAGCTGCCGCCATGGCTATCGTCTTGGCTTTGACTGTGGCTGCGGCCCTCGTGACTGTGTTGGCAACCTGCCGCGCCTGTCCCGCCACCGCAGCCCGCTTCATGCGGCTGCGGCGCCTGGGCTGCCGCTTCGGCAAACGCCGGCAGCCTGCCGAAGCGGACAAGCAGGTCGCTTACATCGAGCGCCCGCTTGGCGAACCAATCCGCATCCGCCTGCCATTGCGGGTCATCATGCAACAGATGATCGTATTCTACGAGAATCGCTCCGCAGCCCCCCGCATTAGATACAATGTAGTCCACATTCGCTTCTTTGAAAGCCTGAATATTGCTGCGCGCCAATGCCTTCGCGTCTGTTGTCTCTCCGCTGTGGGCGTGAAGCGCGCCGCAGCAGTTCTGCGTCTCTGGAATGACCACCTCAAATCCGGCGGCCGTCAGCAGTTCTACGGTATGCACATTGGTCTGTGTAAACAGCGTATCCATCAGACAACCGCGAAACAGGCCGACCTTGGCAACCGCCGTACCCGCAGCAGGGTGATGATTTCCGATCAACTGGACCACACCGCGGGATGAAGCGTCAGGCAGAATTCGCTCCATCTCTTGCAGATGCGCCGGGAACAGCTTCATCGCCCCGCTGCTCCGCGCCAGCTTCTGCAGCCCAGAACGCTGGTACAACTGCAGCGCGCCGCCGAGCACCCGCATCCTGCCCTGCTTGGGAAACAACTCCTTAAATACGGTTCGCCGCACCAGCTTCACCCAGCCGCGATGCGAATCGGTATGATCTTCAATCGCGTCGCGCGTCTGCTCGATAAGCTGCCCGTATTTCACATCAGCCGGGCAAGCCGGCTCACATGCACGGCAGCCCAGGCAGTGGTTCATCTGTTCCTCAAACGCCTGATCAGGCGCCATAATGCCATCAGCAACAGCTTTCATCAAGGCGATTCGGCCCCGCGGCGACTCTGCCTCAATGCCTGTCTCGCGAAAGGTCGGACAAGCCGGCAGACAGAAGCCGCAGCGCATGCAGTTCGTCAACTGTTCTTCATCAAGGCGCAGCTTCAGTTTTTCCGCAAGCGGATTCAAGCTTGTGCTGCTGCTGTTGCGGACAGCCAGTGATTGTTCAGCCACGGTCAATCACCACCCGTTTGCGTGATTCCTTAGCGAACACTTTGCCAGGGTTAAGCAGATTGTGAGGGTCAAACGCCAGCTTGATCGCTTTCATCACTTCAATGCCTGCCGGGCCGATCTTCCATTCCAAAAACGGCGATTTGACCAGACCAACGCCATGCTCCCCGGTAATCGTCCCGCCAAGACTGATTGCCGCTTCGAAAATTTCTGCAAAGGCTGCCTCAACACGGTGGACCTCCTCCTGATCCCGAGCGTCCGTCGTCGCTGTCGGGTGCAGATTGCCGTCGCCAGCATGGCCGAAGGTACAGATCGTAACGTTGTATTTGTCCGCAATCCGGTTGATCTCCAGCACCATGTCAGCAATTTTCGAACGGGGCACGGTAGCATCCTCCAGAATGGTTGTCGGCCGCAGCCGCGCCAGTGCAGTGAAGGCGCTGCGCCTTGCGGTCAGCAGCTTCAATGCCTCCTCCTCACTCGCAGCGACGGTAACGCGCGCCGCTTGCTCCTCCCGGCAAATCGCTTCGATGCGCGCAATATCGCGCTCTACCGTCTCCAGGTCGCCGTCCTGTTCAATAAGCAGAATCGCAGCCATATCGAGCGGCAGACCGAGCTTCGCGAAATCATCGACGACGCGAATCGTCGGATTGTCCAAAAACTCAAGCGTGGCCGGAATAATCCGGTTTTCAATAACTTTGGAAACCGTGCGCGCGGCCGCATAAATATCCTTATACATCGCCAGCATCGTCTTCTTCGCTTTCGGCGGCGGAATTAGCCGCAGTGTCGCTTCTGTAATAACAGCAAGCGTGCCTTCCGAGCCGACCAGCAGCTTGGTCAGATCGTATCCGGCGACGTCCTTCATGAGCTTGCCGCCTGTCTTTATCACTTCGCCGCTGGCCAGCACCGCCTCCAGACCGATGACGTAATCCTTGGTCGTACCATATTTTAATCCGCGCAAGCCGCCGGAGCATTCGGCGATATTGCCACCGATCGTCGAGATCGCCATGCTGCTCGGATCAGGCGGATAGAACAGCCCAAGCGACTCCACATGGGCAATAAAGGATTTCGTAATCAATCCGGGCTGCACCGTCGCCGTCAAATTTTCCAGATCCACTTCCAAAATCTTGTTCATCCGGTGCATGACCAGCACAACACCGCCTTCAATCGGGACGGTGCCGCCGCACAGATTCGTGCCTGAGCCACGGCTGACAAGCGGAATGCGATGGCGGCTCAGCACCTTCATCACTCCGGCAACCTGAGCCGTATCTGCCGGATAGACGACACAATCCGGCAGCGTTTGCAGCATCGGTGTGCCATCATAAGAATGGGTAACAAGCGACTGCGGGTCGTCCTTGACATATTCCTGTCCGACAATCGCCTGCAATTGTTGCTTTACATCGGCTTGCAGCATGTTGAATACACTCCTCACAGATCATAATCATTAACAATCCATATTGATCAGGTCATCTGATGACTTTCGTTAAAATTTAGTATACACTAAAATAAAAGCTGGTGAAAGATGATTTTTTGGAAAATGAGGCATGGACGGAGGATGACAATGAATCCTATCGATCAGCGCCCGCTCAAAAGTTCGGAGTGGGTGCTCGGCGATTTAAAAAAACAATTAGCCGAAGGCGGACTTGCCCCAGGGGATCGCCTGCCCTCGGTTGTTGATCTGGCGGCGCGGTACCAAGTGGGAAGATCGACGATACGTGAAGCGCTGAGCGCTCTCAAAGCGATGGGACTGCTGGACATACGCCAGGGCGGCGGCACATTCGTCAAAGCTGCGCCCGTGCAGCAGCCCCCCCACCCTGGGGCAGACAACCCGGAATCATGGGTTAACCGGGCCGAGTCGCTCCGCCATCTGCTGGAGGTGCGGCGCGTGCTCGAAACCGGCTGCGCATCGCTGGCAGCCAAAAACCGGAACGCGCACGACCTGGAAGCGCTGAGCGCAGCACTGCACAGCATGGAGCAGCAGCGCAATAACGAAGCGTTCAGCGAGCAAGCCGATGTGCAGTTCCACCAGCTGATCGCCGCCGCTACCCATAACCCCGGGCTCGGCGAGCTGATGGAATCGATGTCCCAGAAACTGCATGACAGTATGAAAGATATGCGCGCACTCTGGTTTTATGCACATCGTCAGACGGCAGAGCGGCTGCTTCAAGAGCACCGGTCCATCTATGAAGCGATCGCCGCTGGCGACTCAGCCGAAGCAGCGGCGCGGATGGAGCTGCACATTGCCAAAGTAGAGCAGGTGCTTAACGAGAACGGGGCCGGCAACTGACGATCAGTTTTGCAATAGCCGGACAGCGCGGGCGTTCGCCTCGACCTGTTCGGCATTTTTGCAGCCGGGGATGACGCAGCTGACGACCGGATTTTGCAGGCACCAGGCAAGCGCCCATTCCGACATCGGCACTCCCTCCGGCACTTCGGTGTTGCCAATATGCTCAATCTCCTCCAGCAGCTGCTCATGAGCCTGCCGCTGCTCCGGCGTTACAGTGCGGGAAGAACGCACATCGTTAGCCGGGAACGTCGACGCTTTGTTGTATTTGCCGCTTAGGAAACCGCTGGCCAGCGGCACCCGCGCCAGAACACCCAGGTTCTGCCGCTCGCATGACGGGAACACTTCCTGTTCCGGCTTGCGGTTCACCCGATTGTAGACCACCTGTATGGTATCTGCGTGAACTTCGGATGCCCGATCAGTCTGCCATACATTGTCGTTAGCGCCAATGGAGAGGCCCAGATGAACAATTTTACCTGCCTGCTTCTGCTTGTCCAGCATTGTCCACAGCTCATCATTCTGGAAGAAATCGTTGGACAGCGAATGATACTGATACAAATCGACATAGTCCGTACCCAGCGCGCGCAGGGAGTCTTCGAGCTGCTTCTGCACATCATCCGCGTTGCAGCGAGTATCGCGGTTGAATTTTGCATTGAAATGATGGCCGAACTTGGTCGCAATAATCCAGTCCGACCGGTTGTCCTCCTTCAGGTATCCCCCTATGAGCCGTTCAGAAAGATGATCGCCATAGCATTCCGCCGTATCAATCAGATTAATGCCTAGTTCTTTCCCTTTGCCAAGTATCGCATTTACTTCTTCCTGTGTATAATCAACGCCCCACTCCCCGCCAAATTGATAGGTTCCAAGGCCGATAACCGATACATTCAAGCCCGTCCGTCCCAAAATTCTGTACTCCATTCCAATTCCTCCTTTGTGTTAGTTAAGTGCATTCGTGTTGGATCAGTACTTTGGTATTCGTTAAGTGCATTCGTGTTGGATCAGTACGTTTGTGTTGGTTAAGCGCATATTGCGAAATGAATCTCTGTTGCAGCATCGAACTCTATTATACGACAAATCAGAAGAAATTGGACTCATAGCCGCTGGCGTTGGCGGACAGACGATCACTAGCCTCGCATAAAAGCTAACACAAAAAAAGTATATAGATTAAATAGCTCCGTCTAAAAACCAGTGGTTGCCATGATCCGCGCTCAAAGCAAAGGTGGCCATGTAGAATTCTAACGCTGATGAGCGGCGCTATTTGGGGAAATCCGGCCCCATAATTATTCTAAGGAAACTGAGCCACCTTATTTATAGAAAATCGCACGATTTTAGCCGTCATAGGGGGAATAAGCGCTGTTGCAAGCGTTAGAGTTGTAAAAGGGTCATTTTACGCCATTTAAGCGCTGTGGCAAGCGTTAGCGCAAGATCCCTACGAACACCTACGAAATAGACAGCACCTTAACAAGGAAACATGACGGTTAGTCAGCCATCATCAATACTGCCTCTAGATGAACTTGCCGGATCGACACCACCAATTATGCCCCACAGATGGAACTTGCCGGATCGCTATTGAGAGGATATTATACAGTTGTCAATGTGTTATCCAAGTCATTCGATGCCATATTAGAGTGATCTCTGTCTTATCCCTTACATGAATGTTTGGCAGGACATAGAAGCGCGCGCAGTCTGAGATTTCATTGGGTTCATTAGGTTTTTCGAGTTCATTGGGTTCATCAGGTTCATCAGGTTCATCAGGTTCATCGCATTCATCAGGTTCATCGAGTTCATCGCATTCATCAGGTGCATCGCTTCATTAAGTCCATTAGGTTTGAAATTCTGAGGTTCTGCTCATTTCTTATTACACATTTAAACGCTATAATAATTCAGCAGAATCATCTTCTCGACATGTTTGTACAAAAATCGGCATCATTTGAAACTTTGTCAGAGGTTTTCCGTATTTTGTAACAATATGTTTGCTAAACAAATTGAAGGGGGAAGCAAAATGTTTATTCTTTTGGGAGCCGCAGTGGTTATCCTGTTAGCCGTAATCATTATTTATAACGGCCTTGTATCGGCAAGAAACAATGTAAGAGAAGCATTCGCCGCTATCGACATCTACTTGCAGCAGCGATTCGATGCGCTTAGCAAGGTCGCGGAATCCGTTGTAGCCTATGCCCAACATGAGCGCGGCACGCTGAACGAGGTGACTCGCCTGCGCAATCAGCTTGGCAGCATGAACGATGATGAGAAGGTAAACGCCTATCACAAGATGGATCGTCTCGTCGAGGGGTTGAATGTCCAGGTCGAGAACTACCCCGATCTGAAAGCCAGTGCCAACTTTGTTCATTTGCAAAAAACAGTTAACGATCTGGAAGAAAAGCTGTCGGCAAGCCGCCGAACGTACAATGCCCGTGTTAATACGTATAATACGAAAATCCAGATGTTCCCAACCAATATTTTCGCGAGTATGATGAATTTTGAGCCGAAGCAGTTGCTCATTGTCGATGAAGCGAAAAAACAGGATGTTGATCTGGCATCCCTTCTGCGGGGTTAGCCGTGTTCCCATCCCGCGCGCATTTGGAGCAACTTCTGCTGCCGAGCATCGAACGGGTTGAGCAGGCACGCTCCTCCTATCGCAAAGTATTCGGGCAAGGCATGCTGATCGTTCTGCTAGCCGTCGTCCTGACCGTGCTCATCATCATGACCGGGTATGCGCAGGCCGCGCTAATCACAGCCATCGTTGCTGTGATCACCATCGTAATCACCGGCGTTATTATGTACCGCAAGTTTAACGCTTACCGCGATCTGTTCAAAGACAATATCGTGCGCAACATCATCCGTCACCTTATCGAGCAATGTATCTTGCCTGATGAAACACCTGAATATGAATACAAATGGAACTACGAAAAAAATCTCGGCATTAGCAATTATCATATCAATGAGTGCAACCTGTTCAACAGTCGGATTGATGAAATTTCGGGAGAAGATTTAATTAGCGGCAAGCTTGGCCTGACTGATTTTGAATTTTCGGAATTGAAGCTCGTCCGCATCGATACCAACTGGCATGGAAAAGGCCAGCGAACGAAAACACGTGTTACCATTTTTGACGGCGTGTTGTTCGTTGCCGACTTTCATAAGGATTTTCGTGGTGCAACGATGCTGCTCTCCCGAGGTTTTCTGGGCAGCGGCGGATTTTTTAACCGGATCGGCAACAAGGTTGGCAATGTGTTCCGTTCCAAATCCGAGAAAGTTCGCAATGTCAATTTGGAAAATGACGCATTCAACCGTCTTTTCGATACGAATACAACCGATGAGGTCGAAGCGCGCTACATTTTGTCCGCTAATTTCATGGAGCGCCTGGTCACGTTTGCAGCACAGCATCCGCAACAAATTGAAATTTCGTTTGTGGGGTCAAAAATGTTCCTAGCCCTGTCCTGCGGAAACAATTACTTTGAGCCGGACATCAGACGCCCCGTAAAAGAACAAATTGGTGTCATTCGGGGAGAACTGGTGTTTTTCCTCGAACTGATTGAGCTGTTCAGCTTGAATACCCGCATTTGGAGCAAGTAAGGAAATAGAACATCTGCAATACAAAACAGCCGCTGCAGCGCTGGCGATGAATTAACATCGCTAACGTTGCGGCGGCTGTTTGGCATGGAGGTTTCATGCTTTCTTAGGCGGGCTTGCCACTGCCAGCTTCACATTATTGTTCAGTGCCCTGCTGCTGCCGGCTAAGCCAGAACAATTTCAAGCCCGGCTTCCCCGCATGCGTGGCGCAGTTCATCTGCCGGACTCTGATCCGTAATGAGCCGATTAATGCCCGCAAGCGGAGCGAATGAAAACAGCTCCTTCACCCCGAACTTGGTATGGTCAAGCACAATATTCACGTCGGCCGCCCGTTTGATTGCAAGCCGTTTGATCTCCGCCTCGTTCACATTGGAGTTGCTGAAGCCATGGAGCGCGCTCACGCCGGTTGCCCCGAGAAAAACACGGTCAAACGCCATGTCGGTCATCGACTGCGCGGCAATCGGCCCGACCATTGACGAGGTCGCTTCCACCATGATCCCGCCTGTCACCAGTGTCGTCACCCCGCGGCCGATCAGTTCTGCCGCCACATTAAGCGCATTGGTAACGACGGTAATATTGTATTCCGGCTTTATATGCCTGGCCACCTGAAGCGTCGTCGTCCCGCTATCGATAAAGACGGACTCCCCTGGCAGGATCAATTCCGCAGCGTGCCTGCCTATTCGGATTTTCTGATCGATCATAAACCCGGAGCGCTCCTGCAACGCGATATCCTTGCCGAGTACAATTGCTCCGCCGAATGTCCGCTTGGCAATTCCAGCGGCTTCGAGCTTCTCCAAATCACGACGGATCGTCATCTCTGTCACTGAGAGGCTGTCTCTCAGCTCCGTCACCCGAACCTCGCCTTCCGCTTGCAGCAGGTCTACAATTTGCCGTTGACGATCATTTAATGTCGCATTCATCGTCCTCTGCTTGCCTCCTTACTTAAACAGCTGCCTTTCCCGCTTGCTTCCGTTATTCATTGGCCTATTCACCGCTCTATCTTCTCATGCTTCCCATCCAAGATCAACTCCAGCTTGTAGGAGACGGTTTCTCCCGGAGCGAGTATGCGGATGCCGCCATCAGCGGTTTCGGAAGCGCGTCCCTCCACGCCGCAATTTGCCGGCTCAAGCCCAAGCACATGCTCGCCAGCTCCCGGCATGCGCCACTGGACCAGCCGCGGCAAGGTGGCCGTCGTCCAGCGCAAGCGGACGGACAGCGGCTGCGACCGGCCGCCTACTGGAAAGGAGGGGCTGAAGATTTCTGCTTCAGCCATCCCCTGTTCATCCGCTGCCTCAGGTCGCAGACGATGATAATAGACTGTTTCCTCACAAGCTGCAGACGGCGCGCTCCAGCGATCATGGCCTGCTGGCGGCACCTTGTGATTGACCGCGCTCAGCTCCGCCTGGGGAAATCGAAACGTTGTTTTTTCGTCAAGCAATGGGAACCCAAAATTAAAGTGATAGAGGATCATATGCGGACAAGGCTTAAAGCCGATATTCTCTACATGATCAGTAATCTCAATCCGGTTTTCACCCAACCGGCTGCGAAAAGTCCGGGACAAACGGAGCTTGCCCCCGAAGATCGTCGTTTCCTGGACCACACCGGTAACACGCAGTTCCAGTTCATCCCCGATCCATTCCACCACTGTCCCAACCTGTTTGGCAGGGGTATGGTGAATGCGGCCATGCTGTCCGTGTCGACCCGACTCGTCTTCCGATGGTGAGCCAACATGCATTAGTCCGCAGGTCATCAGCAAGCCGCCCGATGCGGTGCGCAGCCATTCCTCGCCAGACGAATCGTAATAGGCCGGGTGCGCATCGCCGTTGGGGGATTGCCAACTGATCGGCGTTCCTCCAAACTCAGCAAGCGAGATATCCAGCCCTTTGGAAGCATTAATATAGTAAGTGAGCCCTCCGCCGGTGCGGACCTGAATCCATTCGACGCCCGCTTCTGCTCCCTCAGTCAACCTCATTCGCCGTATTCCGCCGAGCTGTTCGATTTGGCCAACCCGCTCTTCCAATTCCCGTTTGGTCCAGTCACGCCCATACAATCGCATGAGCTTAACCTTCTATATCTTCTTCAATTGCCGGTATCCGCACAATATTCGGATCAGTGAAGATGTCGCACTCATCGCGGCTTGTACTGGAGAATTCCGATACGACTGCCCCTGCCGCGCCGCCCTGAAACCAATGCTTTGTCCCCGGCGGAATCGTATATTGCTCGCCCGGATTCAATACAATTTCGTGAAACACCGTGTAATAGTCTTGGCTTTCTGCAGGTACACTGGCCTGGACCTCTGCGCTCGGCTCTCCTTCGACATAAAGAAAAACTTGCCCAAAGCGGCAGCGGAAGGTTTCCATCTTGCCAGGATCATCGCCAACCGGTGGATGAATATGCTCCGGACAGGTCTGACCTGCGAACAATACCAGATCCTTGGCACAATAGCGGTCGGTATTCACATAGGTAATCAGTTCCAACCCCTGCGAGGCGAGATTTTCCAGACCAAAGCCCGCTACTTCGATATTGCTGCGTTCTGCTTCAGACAAAATAATCCCTGCTTGAGCGAAAATTTCTGCTGCCTTGTCCTGCGCTTTGACCACTTCACTTCTTTTCATCGTCGCTTCGCTCCTCATCATATGCTGCAAGTCAGTGTCGCCTGATCAATCAGGACTTTCTCCACACGCCCTGTGAACCGTCATGCGTCCAGCCCGGAAGCTCCAGCATGACATTGCGCTGTGTCCAGCCTGCACTGATCCGCCCCTGAACCTTATCCCAGTCCGGCACTCCGCTTGTTGCATCCGCTTGCTCCACATTGCAGGCTCCAACGCCAACCCCGCTGCGAATCGCTTCTTCCAGTGAAATGCCTTTGAGCAGCCCTGTCAAAAATCCGGCTATTGTACAATCGCCAGCTCCCGTCGTGCCTGCCACTTGCACTTTAAAGCAAGGTGCAAGCAGTTCACGATCCAGCCAAGCTGCGGCCGCCTCCGGCTGTGGCGCACAAGGCCCCATCGCCTGCAGCCGCTGCGGATCAGCAGTCGTCCGCACATACAGACCATGCTCGCCCAATTTAAGCGCTACCACCGCTGCGCCCAGCTCAAGCAATTCGGAGCTAAGCGAGGATAGCAGCTCAGCATCGGCAAAGGGCAGCAGATCATTGGTGCTATGCTCAAGAATCAAGGCTTCATATGTGTCACGCCGCAGCATATACAATATCTCTTCAAAGCTGGGCAGAAACACGTCCACATACGGCAGCGTTCGGCCAAGAATGAGGCGCCAGTCCGCACGTCCGGCATCTGAATCAGGGTCCGGCTTGGCAAGATCGAGCGACACCGTCAATCCGCTTGCTTTGACAGACGAGAGGAGCGCTGTCAGTTGCTCGCCATTCTGTTCATACATTTTTCGCATCAGTGGAGGATAGCCAAAGTGAAACAGCTTGACCCCCTCCAGTTGCTCCTGCCGAACATCCGCTGCAGCAAAGGTATCATTGGCGCCTGTACTGTGCAGGAAAATTCGATCGACATTCGGCTGGCTAATTACAATAGAATAAGAACTGTGGCCCCCTGGCGCAACGATCATTCCGCCGGCAAGCTCCTCGCCGGATTGCTTTAGAACATCCATAATTGCACTGCCGAACCAGTCGTCGCCCACCTTGCCCATCAGCTTCGTTCGTATTCCCAGACGGTGCAGCGCCAATCCGGTATTCGACACCGCTCCGCCGGTTGAGACAACCGCCGGCCCGACATCGACAAGCTTCCCCGGGATGAGGAGCGCCCCCATTCCGTCCTTCTTTGCCTGGATAGAAGGAATTACATCCAGGCAAATATGCCCGGCGACAATGACTTCCGCCGCTGTTTCGCTCACCTTACTCCCCCCAATTCAGCTTGACAGTATTGCCTGTGCGCTCTGACTCCAACGCAGCCGTGAATACAAGATGACTAGCCTCTGCCTCTTCAGGCGTCACACAGCGGAACGGCAAGTCTGCTCCTCGACCATGTGTCAATTCATCACAAAACGCCGCCCACATTTGCAGAATGGAGTCCGAAAATCCAAATTCAAAAATCCCGCCTGTAATCGTGCCATAGGCGGACTTGTACGGCGCATCCACAATATGCCATGCCTGTGGCTGACCCGCTTCGTAAGGCAATGATGCTACTTGCTTCGGGTTTTTAGTGGAAAATTCCGCTGAAAACTCGGTGCCCTGAATTCGAATAAACCAGGTATTCGCATGTCCCGGCGCAATTCGCTTCGTTGAGAGCAGCATGGGGAATGATTGCCCTGCCGTGTTGACGTCGCAGGCGAGAATTGCATTGTCCCATGTCTCACAGGGGGCCACGCCGCCGTTGCCGTCTGGCCGTTCCTCAACAATTTTGGACAATAGCGCACGTACACTGCTCGGTTTCCAGCCGAAGCGCATTGGCAGATGAAGCACATGCATGCCTAGATCGCCCATACAGCCGTATTCGCCATTGGTGGCAATCCGCCGCTTCCAGTTAATCGGCTTTGTCTTGTCAAGGTCACTGGAATGCCAGAAGCCTGCTTCTACTTCGATAATTTGGCCGAAGCGCTTCTCCTCCACCCATTGTACAATCTGCTGAGCGCCAGGGAAGAAAGGAAACTCGGAAGAACAGCGGACAATGACTTCCGGATTGGCTTGCAATGCCCGATTAATCTGCTCATTGGCCTGCTTGTCGATCCCAAATGGTTTTTCCCCAAGCAAATGCTTGCCCGCTTCGATAATGTCTACGTAAATCTGGGCATGCAGGTTATGGGGAACAGCGCAGTAGATCGCATCCACTTCCGGGTTGGCAAGCAGCTCTTTGTAATCAGAATACGCATGTTGAACCGTAGGCACGTGCTTCGTAAACCATGCTGTCGCCGCAGGATTCGCATCGCAAACCGCTATAATACTAGGCTCGAATTCAACCTCTGCCAAGTGGCACCAGCGCGCCGCAGCGCTCGCGAATTCTTTGCCCATCAGCCCGCAGCCGATGACACCGAATCGAATGGTTTGTCTGCTCATCAGGCTTCCACTCCTTCAAGCAGCTTCAAGGCTTGCTCTGCAGATGCTCCATGATGCACGACCGCCATTAATGCATCTGTCATGCCTTTCGGGTTTGGATGCTGAATGACATTGCGACCGTAAACGATGCCCGCTGCGCCCTGATTCATCAGCTCCACCGTTCGGCTGACAATCTCCTCATCACTTGCCCGTCCTCCGCCGCGCACCAATACAGGAATACCGGAGGCCACTTCAATTACGCGATGATATTCGGTAACATCGTCACATGGATCTGCTTTGATTACATCCGCGCCCAGTTCGACGCCTTGGCGAACGAGTGCTGTAATTTTTTTGATATCGCCATCAACCATATAACCGCCCTTTTCATTGTTAGGCAGCATAACCAGCGGTTCCACCATCAGCGGCATTCCGTATTTTTCACATTCCGTCTTCAATTTCGCAACGTTCCGCACACACTGGTGGTGCAGCTCCGGCTGGCCAGGCAGCAGCAGCAGATTGACGCACACAGCAACAGCATCGAGCGCAACTGCTTGCTCAATTGGACGGTCAATTAGCTCGCTGAACAGCGAACGCGGCAGTTCAGCTCCATAAATATTCGCCGCATCCGTGCGAAGAACGAGCGCCGGCTTATTTTTCCCTGGAATTTCCTGCAAATGGCGGGCCTGCCCGGCACTCAGCTGAATACAGTCCGGATTGGCGCGGACAATGGTGTCCACTGCCTGTTTCATATTTTCAATGCCTGCGTGAAAAGAATATTCATTAAAAAAGCCGTGGTCGATTGCAACATCAAAACATTTCCCTTGCGCACTGAACATCCGGTTAAGGCGTGGATTTACAGACATATCATCATCCCTTTTTAGTTATTAACGAACAATTTATTTTCGTTTATAACATAATAATACGGAACAACTTTAGGGATGTCCAGTTATTTCTATTGTTTTCAAACAAAAAATGTTCGTTTTAAACTTTTAATCTATGTTTTTGACGGATGATGCTTTAAATGCCCGGGGACTCATTTGAAAATGCTGCTTAAAAGCACGCTCAAAATGATTCAGTGTATTAAAGCCGCTGCAATAGCAAACTTCGGTGACAGACATCCCCGAGGCCAGCAACATTTTTTGGGCGAATTGCAGCCGTAATTTTTGCAGATAGCTTTGGAACGATTCTCCTGTCACGCGCCCGAAGCAGTCGCTGAAGTAGCCTTCGGAATAGCCTGCCTGCCTTGCGACAACGGCCAGCGTAATCGGCTCGCGAAAATGATGATTCATATAGATAAGCGCTTTGCGAACTGCCTGCTGCATTGGGGGAGACGCCCCTTTCTCCGGCATGTGATCTCCTGGAGGTGGAGGCTCCGGCTCAGAACGGCTCGCTGTCTGTCGATATTGCCGCCCCAGTTCAATTAATAGGCGATTCAAAGTGGCTTGAATGAGCATTCCCGCGCCTGGCGCCTGCTCAGTATATTCCGTCCACAACCGCCGAAAATCGCTATCGATTGCCGGAATCGCCTGATCATCCAACCGTAAAATGATCGCCCCCGCATGAGGATCAGGGAACAGAAAATCACCTATCGCATCCTCCAGCATGTCAGGAGCAAAAATAACATTGATTAATACCAACTGCTCGCCATGCTCAAAGATCAGCTCATGGAAATCGGCAGGCGTAAGCAAAAAGACCGTGCCCGCGCCCAGCTTGCTGATTGTGCCATTCAAATTATGTCTGGCTTCCCCGGAAACAATATAGGTCATTTCATAAAAATCATGCCAGTGCATGCTGATTGAACCGTGGTGTGTTTCGAAAAAAACTCTAAGGGAGTCGCTCGCACTCATATACATGCTGCTTGTGAGCCGATTTGGCACCGGCTTGGCTTTGGATTTAGCAATCGGCTTTAAAGCACGGTCTGAAATCGGTTTCATAGCTTTGCTTTCCCTTCTATCGTTTCGTTGCGCTTGCGTTCTAGTCCACCTCTTACTATAGCAGATTGTCGGGGATGAAAAGTCAAATGGCCAGGGAAACTTCCCTGGCCATCCATTTCTTCATTACCTGAGCGAACGCTACCCCATAAAATACAGCCGAAGCTCCATCTGCCGTCCGTAACACTATCCCTTGTCCGGTTGATGTTCTCAAACCGCGCGTTCCCTCCCGGCCATGGCCTGAAGCAGCGTTAATTATAGGCAGCATTGGCGTTCTCAACTTATGCATTTTCATAGCTATTTCCAGCCAGGTCCTTGCCGCGGGCCAGCCAAATCTTAAAGCCCGGATTTGCCTCTGTGATCACTTTGGTATCGGCAGAGAAATAACGCATCGTATACCCGCAGCGGCGATGAGGACTTGTATTGGCTTCCGCGCCATGGATGATCCTTGAATCATGCAATGAGCATTCTCCCTGCTCCAATTCAAAGTCGACGGCTAACGACTCATCGATGTCGCTAGGCTTAATTCGTGTAGAAAACAGATTTTCTTTGCTATCTACATTCTCATAATTTGAAAATCCGTTACGATGGGTGCCTGGAATAACTCTCATACAGCCATTTTCCCGGTTACTTGGGTCAATCGCCAGCCAAACTGTCACAATTTTACTGAAATTGTCCAGTCTGCCTTTCCAATAGGTCGAGTCTTCATGCCAGGGTGTCTGGCGGCCAATGAACGGGTCCTTGCATATAAAGTGACTTGACCACAACACAATATTCGGTCCAATAATCGGCTCGACCAAATCCAGCACTTCGTCGCTGAGCAAGTACTCAAGCAGACGCTCATCACGCCAATGAGGAGTATCCAGTTCATCGGAAAGTTTTTTTCCCTTTTCTGCCAAGTGCTCTTCGAATATCTGCTGCAACCCACTCAACTTATTTTCAGAAAATAATGGCTTCTTATATAAAACATAGCCCTGCTCTTCATAATAAGCGACTTCTTCCGCCTTCAATTTCATCATTTTACCCAGCCTCCTGTCAGCGATTAACAATGCATTATTTAAGATTATTTGCATTATAATACACAATGGCCCCACGATTCTCCGCGTTTGTTCAGCCAAAGTGTGCTTATCTTCAGGTTGCTTGTAGAAATGAGTGGATCAATCACTCGACTTCCTCATGCTCCACTTCTCCTTGCTGGCGGAATTCTGTTGGCGTCAATCCTGTCACCTCTTTAAAGTTGCGGCTGAAATAATGAAGACTTGTGTAGCCGAGCTTCGCACTGATCGACTCCAAAGTCTCGCCGCTAAGCAGCAGAAATTTGGATTTGCGAATGCGTTCATCGACCAAAAACTGCTTGGGCGATATCCCCTTCTCTGCTTTGAACAACGTGCTGAAATAATCGGTATGATAACCGCTGATTGCAGCAAGCTCAGCAACCGTCCATGGTTTATCGGGATGGTTTCTCATTTCGGCCAGAGCGCGGTGAATTTTGGAAGCCGGATTAATCATTCGCTCCGATTCCTGGCGCAATATTCGAATCCACACGTCACTTAGCAGTGCGCGCATCGCTGCTTCATACCCGGGTGCCTCATTGCGATATTCCATAACAATCTGCATCAGCAGTGCCTCCAAACCGGAGGTTCTGTAGTAATGCGGCACTCTGACAGCAACTTGTGGAGACAACTGTACGGTATAGGAAGTCGGATGACGCTCAATCAGCCGCTCACTGCATTCACGTATCCGATAGGCTGGATGAACAGGCTCTGCGGAAGCCTTATCCCAGTGAAAATGAACACTAAAGAATGCGGCCTCAACAGGGATAACAATTTGATGAGGGCTGTTTTTGCCATAAAACACCCCATCACCAGCACCGAGCGTATATCGCCTTCCCCCAAGTCGAACTTCGGCCGCTCCATGAATAACGTATAACATTTGGCAATCTGGTATTTGGCGAGGCCCGAAACGGGTACCCGCAGGCAAAATTGCCCGCTGTGCAAAATTGACGGTTGGACGAAGCCCAGTAACCATGACGGTTCGATCTGACGATAAGTGTGACAAGAAGTTCTCCCCCTGCCTTTTCTAGGAAAAGTACAAATGAATGTTCGGAAAAGTCTAAAGCCTTTTCAGTTAAACTATCATACTCTTGACTTAACCACAATAAAGAGGTGATGAGCATGTTAACACAGCAGCAGCTTGAGCAATATCATAGAGATGGCTTTTTGAAAGGCGATGTCGTTCTGTCAGATGAAGCGGTAGAGCAGCTCCGCAATGAGTTGGATTTGGTACTCGAAGGCAAAACGGTCAAGAAGCCGGTACTGCAGCGCGATCTTTCAAATCCTGAAAAAAACAGCGATCCCTACAATAGCAAGCAAACGAACGAGACTGACGGTATGGGCATGAGCATGGAAAAAAACGATCAGGTCGTGCAAGTTGTGAATATTTGGATGGCCAGCGACGCTTTTCTTCAACATGCTGGAACAACAAAAATATGCGAGGAAATTGCACAGCTCACCCAAAGCGACACACTTCGCATCTGGCATGATCAGGTACAATATAAGCCGCCAATTACAGGCGGCCCTACGCGATGGCATCAAGATCACCCCGCCTGGCCGATTATTCAGCCTGCTGATCTTGTCAGCGCCTGGGTTGCGCTCGATGATGCGACCATTGATAACGGATGCATGTGGATGGTTCCCGGCAGCCACCTTTGGGGGGATCAGCAGCGCTTTATTGGGCACGGTGACGACCATCTGCCATTTCACCGTCATCCTGATCTGCTGCCAGAAGGCGTCGATCTGACTGCTGTTCCTTTCGAAATCAAGAAAGGTCAGGTAGGTTATCATCATTGCCTGACCTGGCATGGCGCCTACCCGAACCGTTCGGAACGCAAGCGCCGTGCCATCGCCGTGCACTATATGCCAGGAAATGTCCGTTATGAACCGACAGGCAGTCATCCGATGGAGCCTCACATTACGGTGCAACCTGGCGAATTATTGTCCGGCGATGCTTTCCCGATTATTTTTCAACAAGCTCGCCAATAGCCTAAAGTTTCAAGTTCAGCAAGCATGCAGTACCTATCCTGCCCTGCTGCCGCAGTGAGAGGAATTTCGAAACCGGCTTGCCTGCTTGGTGAAGCGCAGTCTGGCGGTTTACAGACAGCTTGCCCTGGTTGGCACAGCCTGGCGGTCTACAGACAACTTGTCCGCTCCGTGTGCAAAGTTGCTCTATAACTGATGCATCTTTCGATAGACTGACGGCGGCATCCCCTTGCGGCTGTGAAAAAGACGGCTGAAATAAAAGCCGCTCTCATATCCGCAAGCTTCAGCAATTTCCACAAGCGGCAGCGTAGTTCCCAGGAGCAGCGCTGCCGCTTTTTCCATGCGCAATCCAATCACATAATCCATCGGCGTCTCTCCGTATGCCGCTTTAAATTTGCGGGTCAATTGTACGGCCGTCATGCCCAGCTGCGCGGCGAGACTCTTAATGCTCAGTCTTCCTAGCGCATGATCGCGCAAATATTCCGCCGCCTCCAGCATCATGCCGTCTACTGCCGCATTCCCTTCCATTTCCCTGCTCCATTGTTGCTCCAGCACATACTGCTGCCAGAGATCCTTAAGATAGTGATCCAGCCCTGATCGATATAGCTCAGGAGATGCGCTGCCGCGCACGCCTGTTTCTGCCATATAGCGATAAGTCGATGCAAGCCTGTCATGATCATGAAGCGTCAACTTGCCTGACGGGAACCTGTCTTTGCTAATCATTCTATCCTGAACGGCAAGCCATTCAATCGTAAAGAAGTGAAACGTCAATGGCTCATGCACCGTCCGTCGAAACAACGTTCCCGCCGGACAGCAAATCAAATCGCCAAATGCTGCCTTCCCCTTCTGGCCGTCAATTTCATATTCAAACTCGCCTTCGCATACGGCAAACATGACATGCTGCTGGTATCGATCCTCTTCCAGCAAAAAGGCCTCTTTACGCAGCCAGTAGACATGTCCGAGCAGCACCGGCATTAACAATAACATGGCAATGCCTCCCTTGCTGATGCTTATTGAATCCTGTTGGCTTACTGAAATAACGTGGTTTATTGAAATAACAGATATGTCTATCGTAATTCCGTGTATGGAAAAAGTAAATCACCTTGATTAGAATGAAGGTGATTATTGCAGCGTCCCAAGCGCAATTAGCGCCGACTGAACGTCAAACGGACACAGATTCCACTATTGTCCCAAAAATGATTCAAATTCGATTTTTGAGAACAGACGTTTCATATGTAAACCCCAATAATACTTTCTACCAATGAGGTGACTTTCAGCTATGTTAAATGAAACCGTAATTACAGATATAACCGTTATCGGCGGCGGACTCGCAGGTGTATCGGCAGCGGTAGCCGCAGCGCGTCAAGGCAAGCAGGTTGCATTCGTGCAGAACCGCCCTGTACTTGGCGGCAATTCCTCCAGTGAGGTTCGCGTATGGGTATGTGGTGCAACTGCTCATTCGACGCATCGCAATGCCCGGGAAAGCGGGATTATGGGTGAGATGTTTATTGAAAATCAGTTCACTAATCCTGATGGCAATCCTTATTTATGGGACTTGGTAGTACTGGAAACCGTACGCGCCGAACCGAATATCCAGCTTTTTCTCAATACTGATGTGCATGAAGTGGAAGCGACCGGTGAGGAGGAGGATCGGAAAATTCATTCCGTCACGGGCTGGATGATGGGCTCTGAACGGCGTATTCGTTTTGAAAGCGATATGTTTATCGACTGTACAGGTGACGGACTCGTGGGTTTTTTGGCTGGCGCCAAATACCGGATCGGACGAGAAGCCAAAGCTGAATATAAGGAAGATTGGGCGCCGGAAATCGCCGACAACATCACTTTAGGCAGCACCTTGTTATTTTACACGAAGGATGTCGGCCAACCTGTGAAGTTTCACCCGCCCACCTTCGCCAAAGACATTACCCAAACCACCATACCGATTAAACGGGTCATTCGAAGTGGCGATTCAGGCTGCCACTATTGGTGGATTGAATGGGGCGGCGAGCTCGATACCGTCCATGATAATGAACGCATTCGCGATGAATTGTGGTCTGTAATATATGGAATCTGGGATTATATTAAAAACTCTGGAAAGTTTGATAGTGAGACGATGACTTTGGAATGGGTTGGTTCCTTGCCAGGCAAGCGGGAATACCGCCGTTTCATCGGAGATTATGTATTGAATCAAAATGATATCCTGGCCCAGGAAGAATTTGTTGATCGCATTGCTTTTGGCGGCTGGTCTATCGATTTGCATCCGCCGCAAGGGATGTACTCCACCGAAAGCGGCTCAAAGCACCAGCATATGGACGGGAATTACCATATTCCTTTCCGCTCGCTCTATTCTGTCAACGTGTCCAATCTATTGTTCGCTGGCAGAAACATTAGCGCATCCCATGTAGCGTTCGGCACAACGCGTGTGATGGCTACCTGCGCAGTAATTGGCGAGGCAGCCGGGTATGGCGCTGCGCTGGCCGTGAGCAACAGCACAACGCCGCGAGGCGTATACGAACATCATCTGGCAGAACTGCAGCAGGCGATGCTCCGCGGCGACGCTTCGCTTCTGGGCGTAACCAATCAGGATGAGCAGGATATGGCAAGAAGCGCTCAGGTCAAGACGTCCAGCTATTTGCAGAAGCTCGCTGTGGAACAATCAGACAGTGCAACCTGCGCCCTTGAACAGGATATTGGGATTCTGCTTCCGATTTCATCAACACTGGAAACGCTTGAGCTGCTCGTCGATGCGGTACAGCAGACCGAAATTACCGTAGAGGTATGGAACACAGGCAAGCCGCAAAACTATGTTCCGCATCAGTTGGAGACCACGGCTACCACTGCTGTTCCTGCGGGATTGAAACAGTGGATCAGCATTCCGCTGAACTGGCAGGTGACTGAAGAACAGAACGCCTTTATCATCCTTCGCTCAAATAAGCACTTGGCGCTGTATCTTGCTGCACAGTATCAGAGCGGCGTGATGCTGTTCAAGAACAATGGGGCACCGCGTGCGGAAAAGAATCTCGAGGATCACGATGCTGAGCAAAAGGTCATGCAGTGGACCATGAAAGAATTCCATCGCCAGTCTGTCTGCTATCGGCTGCAGCCTGACACCGAAGCATTCACTCCTGCAAAACTGATCGATGGGTATCACCGCCCATACGGCGGACCGCATCTGTGGATTTCGGAGCCGCTGGCGCAAGATCCCACGCCGTGGGCCGAGCTTGCCTGGGACAAACCGGTTCAAATCAATGAAGTTCAAATTACATTTAATGATGATGTCCATGAGGACTTGATTAATTTGCACCATCACCGGTCGCCCTTCCTGGCAATCCCAGAGCTGGTTAAGGACTATCGGCTGGAAGCGTTGGGAGCTGACGGCTGGTCAGAACTGGTGCGTGTCACTGACAACCACAGACGCCAACGCGTTCATCGGCTGACAACCTCCATTCAGGCTAACAAACTACGGCTGGTTGTAGAAGCAACCAATGGGGCAAGCCGGGCTGAGGTATTTGAAATTCGCGTGTATTAGTTAAAAGGCTGTTCTGCAAACTGTCATTTCTCCAGTTTGCAGAACAGCCTTTATCTACTCCAGTACTCACAAGCTCATTCACGTGAAGCTCTCAAATTGAATGGCGAGTCATCTGACTTTGCTGCGCAAAGCCAGCGGCCCGAGTCCGAGCGCAAGCAGCAGCAGGGCAATCCCTGTAATCATCGAGATGCCATATCCCTGAATCCAGAACGGCCCTGACGCTGCCGTCGTATACAGCATCCCTCCCACAAGCGGGCCAATAAAGCCGGTAATTCCGGTCAGACCGGAAAAAACAGCAATATACATCGGCCGATCCGACTTTGGCGTATCGCCAATCATAAAATTGAATGCCAGCAAATTATAGCCGCCTAAGCCAAAGCCCAATAAGATATGGACGGCCAGCAGCACGACAAATACCGGTAAAAATGCGATCCCCGCGAAGCTCACGCAAGCGACGGCAATGATCGGCATCGACCATAATAAAAGCGTTTTCGTAGCAAAGCGCGCATTTAAATTGCCCCAATAATAATAGCTGATCATCATCACGATCATTTGCACCGTCGTTATAACCGTAATGTGCCAGTAACTGATACGCAGAATATCGAGCATCACGAACGAAAACATCGGGATAGCAATGTTTTGAATCAAAATGAATAATGAGATAAAGACAGTCGCTTTCATAAATAACCGGTCTTTGAACGGCTTGCCGATCAAACCCAGCTTGCTCGATTCTCCCGACTTTTCAAACGGCGGATTCGGATATCGCGCAAGTTCGATCCCATTCCAAATCGCACAAGCTGCACTGATCAGGTAAAGCAGAATAAATGCCGAACCTTCCGACATCCGCTCCAGCAGTTGGCCTCCTGCAAGCAAAGTTAAGCTGGCAATGGCCCAATGGATCGTGTTGCGAATTCCAAAATAACGGCCGCGGATTTTGGCTGGAACGATGTCGGCTACAGCCGATGACCAGAAAACACTGCTCGTCGCTGCCGCAGCGAAGGATAGAAAAAACAGTGTAATGAACACCGGAATTTGAAATCTATCCGGTACGAGGAAGGGAATCGCGCCCGTTAATATCCAGATCGTTCGATGCGCAATTCCGAATAAAATAACGTATAACCGGCGATTGCTCAAGCGCTGCATGGAAAAGGCAGCGAAAATTTGCAACAGATTAGCGATAGGGGGAATTGCCAATACGAAGCCGATTTGTGACGAATTCGCCCCTAAAAACAATAGATAAGCCGTCAAAATCGGCCCGCCCAGCAAATTGGCAATAATGGTTGCGGGAATCCCTTCCACAATTATTGTCCTTAGTGCCCGCCGCTGATTTGATGTCGGCCGCCGATTCATCCCGGGAATCAGCCTCTGCCATATCGTCATGTCGATGCTCCTCTAATGATGTCTACCTTGCATTATTGCCTGTTAGACTGAGCATTTCTCTATTGCTGGATCACGTATGCTGATCCATGTTGCCATATCCGATTGTTAGAGCAGCAGTTCAGCCAACGTCCTGGCCATGACGCCTGTCGCCCCTTTTGGCTCCCATCCCCTTTCTTTGTTAAGCCAGGCGGTTCCGGCAATATCCAGATGTACCCACGGAAGATCCTCTGCAAAGGCGCCGATGAACAAACCTCCGGTAATCGTTCCGGCATGGCGGCCGCCGCTGTTCTTCAGATCAGCCGCATCGCTGTGCAGCAACTTCCGGTATCCCGGATCTGTCGGGAATGGCCAGATTCGTTCCCCTGACCGCATTCCTGCCGCGATCACCTGCTCCTGGAGCATGCTGTTGTTCGAGACTGCGCCGGTTACAAGGTCTCCCAGTGCGACGCCAACAGCACCCGTCAGCGTGGCGACATCGATCAGTCGCGTCGCACCGCGCCGAATAGCGGTCGTCAGACCGTCCGCCAATACGAGGCGGCCCTCTGCGTCGGTATTTACTACCTCAATCGTCAATCCATTCATCGAGGTGATGACATCCCCCGGCTTCAACGCGCGATCGGAAGGCATATTCTCTGCCGATGGAATGACAGCCACTACGTTCACAGCGGGACGCAGCTCAGCAATAATCCGCATCGCACCGAGCACTGCGGCGGCGCCGCCCATATCGGAGATCATCTCTTCCATGCCAGGCGCTTTCTTTAATGAAATGCCGCCCGTATCGAAGGTAATCCCTTTGCCGATCAAGCCCCACTTCTCTTCATCATCCGGTGCGCCGTTATAGTGAATAACGATCATACGCGGCGGATTGACGCTGCCTTGGCCTACGCCAAGCAGAGCGCCCATCCCTTGCTCCGCCGCACTCCACTCGTCCAGCACTTCGCATTCAAGCTCGTACTGCTGTGACAGCTGCTCCGCCTCCTCGGCCAACGCTTCCGGCGTAAGCAGATTGCCCGGACGGTTCGTCAGGTCGCGCGCAAAGCAGACGCCTGCCGCAAACGCCGCACCGCGCGCGATCCCGCTCTTCCATGCTGCAGCCGTCGCTTCAGCGCTGTCCGGTGCCGCTCCCGCATCCGGAACGAATTCGACCTGTGCTGCGCTGAACGGCTCCGCCGCTGCTTTCCGGTCTGCTTGTCTGCCGTGCAGCGCCAGCACGAAGCCTTCTGTGAATGCCTGTGCAGCATGCACAGCAGAACAAGACTCCGTGCCCGCTGCTATCCCGTCAGCAAGCAGTACACTTACGGAAGCAGCCTTCAACCGTGCAGCTGCCTTGGCGGCTGCCGCACCCGCGCTGCGCAGTTCATCTGCTGAAGCGTCTCCCGCTTCCAGCCCGATAAATGCAGCATAAGGAGCCTGAATAACGCCAAGCGTCGGCAGAATCACGGTTTCTTGCGGCTTGGCATGAAAAGCGCCACGCGCGTACAGCCCTTTCAAAGCCTCGTCCAGTTGAGGATGAACACTTTCGAATTGTCCGGCCTCAAGCTGCTCCTTTTGTACAAACCGAATAACAAGATCGGGGCTGAGCCCGTCTTGCTTCGATAGATTATATGTAAATGCTGTCGCCATATTGATCGCCTCAATTCAATTATTTCACTTGCCAAATCAGGTGTTAACCCGATTCTAATCGTTTATTGCGAAATTGGCAAATGAATATTGAATTCACTTCCTTCCCCGCTGTTGCTGTCCAGTTGAATGAACCCGCCATGATTGCGGATAATGCGATAACTTACGGACAGCCCCAGGCCTGTCCCTGATTCTTTTGTTGTGAAAAAAGGGTCGAACAGCCGGCTCAGCGTTTGCCGATCCATCCCTTTGCCATTGTCGCGGATGGTGACCACGACATACTTCTGCTCTTTTCTTACGATGATATCGATGATGCCAGTGCGCTTCTCCTGAAGTTCCATAATGGCGTCAAGTGAATTTTTCACAATATTCAGAATCACCTGTTTAATCTGTTTCACATCAATTGAAACAAACAAGTTCTCATCATAGGATTCCAGCTTAATAAAACAGCCTTTCATCAAGGCCTCGCTTTCAAAGAGCAGTACGACTTCCTTGAGTAGCGAGTCGATCGTAACTTTTTGCTTCATCGGGGCGGTCGGTTTGGATGAATTGAGAAACTCGTGAATGATTTCGTTGGCCCGGTCGATTTCATCGATAATAATACGGGCATACTCCTCTTTGCCCAGTTCCAATAAATACGGCCGGAGAAGTTGGATAAACCCGCGAATTGAAGTAAGCGGATTGCGGATTTCATGAGCAATTGCCGCGGCAATCTTGCCAAGCATCGCCAGCTTGTCGTTCTGATAAGCATTCTGTTCAATCTGTTTATAATCCGAGACGTCCTTAATACTGATCAAATATTCGCCGTCCAATTGATCGCCATAAGTCACTGTTACCAGAAAATGACGGCCATCTGCGCCCTCCATCTCATAATAGCGGCTTCTACGCCTTATGATCTCCTTGGAAAGCTGCAGCAGCATTCTTTTTTGCGGACGCTTCAATTGCGGATGCGTAACCATTTCTCCCACGGTGCAGCCGAGCAGCGCCTTTCGCGGAATATCCAGCATTTTGGCCATCTGCAAGTTTACAAACGATACGATACCGTCGCTATCAAACAGAGCAATGCCGCAGTCCATATGCTGGAGGACATTCTCATATTTATTTTTCATATGTTCCGTAGAATACAGGGATCTGTACAGCAAATTGCGCATCTCGCTAAATTCGGATGGCTCATCGGGGTGCGCACGGAAACGGTAAGCAACCATCACCTCAATCAAAAACATGAACGAACGATTGTAAACTTGCAGCGCCCCGTCGCTCCCCATATTGGCAACCATCATTTTCAGCGAGTCCTCGTGTAATGCAATCATCTCTTCTGGGTTAATGCCATGCAGCAACCTTCCGAGCTCACTTGCCTGAATAAGTGATTGTTCACTGCCTGAACGAATGTACTCCGCAAGTGCCGGGAAATAACTTTTCCGAACCGTCTTCATTCGTTTCTCCCTCCCCGGACATCGATATAAATTAATCATAGTAATAACTTGTAAACGATGTCAATCAGAGATAATGTCGAAACGGGGCGGTTCTTGCCCAATCCACGCGCATCTCGTATCTTTATTTATTTAATGTACCTTCCCATGCTATTTTACGCTATTTAGACTATATTTTTACATAGCCTTGTTTGACAAGTTTCTGCTCATCTTCACTCTGCTGTTCACGGTTATCAGCCGCCTTTTCCTGATTTTGAGCCTGCTGCTTCTCCTGATCCAGCAAACGCTCCAGCTCCAGCTTTTCACCTTCGCCATCGAATGGCATATTTTTCAAAATCTCCTGCAGCCCGCCTTGCGCTTCCGCTACTTCGTACAGAATTCCTTGCTTCAGGTTATCCATCGTCAGCATCCCGCCGCTGTTTTTAACTAACAGATATACGGCCAGCTTCCCTGAAGTGACGCCCTCCTTAACCGCAGCATCTCTCAGAGAGGCAGGCGCCTGCAGAAATGTAACGCGAATGTTGTTGTCACTTTCGAAGCTATCCCCTGCCAGCGCCTCTTTAATGACCTGCTCCAGCTTCTTCACCAATCCCGTCTCGAAACCGTCCGACAAGCGCTCACTGTCGCTGACAAGCACGCTGGTGACGATCACATCGCGATAGTCGGCCTCGAGATAAGCCGCCGAGTTAAATCGTTCCATAATTTGCTTAATGACCTTCTCCACGGGCAAGCCACTAAACAGCATCCCGTCGATTACATTCTCGCCTTCTTCGTTCCAGGCGCGAAGCTCACGCACCCGCTTGCCGTTATCTATCCCAACTTCAAGACTCGGATTAATATCCAGCGAAACATATGCCACCACTTGATGGCCGGGAACCAGCAGCCAGCTTAACATGACAAGCAGCAGCGCGGCTGCCCCTACGCTTCCCCAGAATGCAAACCGTCTGTTACTTGAAGAAACCGGAGCAATTGTAATTTCATCACCGATTCTGTTGTCTGGAGATTTAGCTGCTTTGGTGAACTGTCCTTCAGGTGTCATCGCAATCAAATAATGCTTTTCGATTTGCATAACAATGCCGCGTTTCATGTCCCCACCCTCTCTTTCTTTTCGGGTTTTTGATCTGTTTGTTCCAAATAGGTTTGCAAGTATGGAAACTCCCCATTATACAAAATACTCATTGCGATAACATATTTCCGATTTCGTTCCAATGTTTTTCGGGATACATTCAATAATGCCATCAGCTCTTTGATCGGCAGTTGCCGCTTCCTCTCCAACTGTTCGAACAAGGCCACTTGCAATGCAAGTTCCTCGGCAATTTTCAGCAGTGCCTGCCTGGAATCGCAATGTTTGGGCGCCACTTCAACAAGGTCGTGAAAGGTAAAACCATACTGCTGCAGCTTCAGACTGAATTCACGTATCTCAGCCCGCCGCTCGACTGCCTCGCACTCCTTCTCATATTGAAGCATCGCCTCCCTTACCTCAACCCGGTTCATTACCGCCTGCTCTTCGTCTGCAGTCTCCAGCGCGCTATAAGGGAGCGACTTCGTATGCCGCTGCTCTTTGCGAACGTAATCGATCAGACGACGCCGAATGACAGTTTCAGCGAACCCGATAAAGGATCGCCCTGCATCGGGCGAATAGTGACGGATAGCTTCATGAAAAGCGTGCATCGCAATGCTGAACTCATCATCCCGGTTAGGATCAATGTATCGTTTGCAGAACCGGCTCGTCGTTTTAGCTATAAAGGGGCGGTACGCCGCAATAAACGTATTTTGCAGCAGCACATCTCCCTTTACAATTTTGGCAACGACTGCTTCGGGTGACTCATCAGCGTCATGTTGACGCTTCACACCCTTGTCTGCACCCGTCTTGTTTAAAAATCGTTTAAAAAGCAAAAGTAACAAGCGTTACACCTCTCAATCATAGCCTTCGACATGATGTTATTCGTTTGAGGGGGTTATAAAAAAAGAACCGCCTCAAATTAGGAGGCGGGTAAATTATTTAACAGTAGCCTTCAGATGGGCGACGCTGTTTCAGCTTGTTTCGCCTTTGATTTAATATTCCCAGACGACGCTTAAGCTGCGTCTGCCACTCTGTATCATTAAGCGCTTGAGCGAAACCGAGTAAATCCAGCGACATGTCAATTTGGTTATCGACAATGTCCATTGGATCTTCGTTTTCGTGATTCACACAGTTTTCCAGCAGTTCTTTGTTGGCTTGTTCCACATAATCCTGGAAATCGACTTCGGAAGCACCATCGCCATGAGCATATTCCGCCAAAATTTCATACTCATTTTCAACCAAATGATGAATTTCGATCTGATGGCACACCGGGCAGAAAAGTATTGGCACATTATGAATTTGAGTGCGAAAATGCTTCAATGTCCCTTTCGTGCCAATCATGCTCGCCCCACAACAAAAACTCATATTGCCCCTCCTCATGCACAACATGTGAACTCTTTTATAAACTGTATTCGCTCAATGAATGGCAAATTCCTGCTCTTTTAACGAATAACTCTGTCAAGCGTGAACGCCCCCAGCCCTGTGCGGTATAGAAGCGTTCCTTACCTAAAAAAACCAACCCGTTTATGGTCATTAATTCTGTTATTAAAAAGAAACAAGCCCTGTTCCAAGGAACACGAGCTTGTTGATTAACATTATGTAGATGCCTCCATCGAAATGGAGTATTACACAAAATTTTTGGTCGTTGTTATACGGCGTGCAGTTACATAGCGTTTTGCATAGTAGGAATCGGACAATTTGCTAATTCGAACGCCTTTGCTCGTAGAGGCATGTGCGAACTCGCCTTTGCCCACATAGATGCCGGCATGGGAAATGCCTTTACCAGTGGTGTTAAAAAATACAAGATCGCCTGCTTGAAGATCTTTTTTGTCAACTTTTGTACCTTTTTGGGCTTGCGATTTCGATGTTCTAGGGAGCGAAATGTCATATTGGTTGTAGACGTAACGTACGAAACCTGAACAATCAAATCCTTTTGTTGTCGTACCACCGTACTTATACGGCGTTCCAATCAAGTTGCTTACGGCTGCCTTCAGATCCTTTTCATTCGCAAATACGGAACTTGCACCAAACGTAAACATCAAAACAGCCACAAGCGTTGCAGCAATAAATCTCTTCAAAGCTTTTTTTCTCCCTTCGTGCCTGCGAGGTTAGCTAATGGTTCGGTAGAAGGTTCCCTATAATTCCTGCCTTACGGAATTAATTCACCTAAAATGGATCCCCCGCTTCTCAAGTAAATGAGAATTCAGCAATTCTTTATTGGTTTCATAATAACAAAGATTCGTAGAAAAATGTTGATTTCCTGCTTATTTATAAGATTAGAAAATCTTCATATTTTCTTAACACGAAAAAAAGCCTGATAGACTCAGGCTTTCTTTTACCTTTTCGATAGGCTAAATGAGAAAACATTAAGGAATGAATTGCTGCACAATTTTAGTTATTTTGCCATCTTTTATCGAAATGTGATAAGGAAAGTCCTTAATGAATCCCTCATCCTCATCCGAATTGACCAGTTCAATAAATTTCTCCAGTGAGATCTCTTCATTCCAGACGGTATCTGCTTCGTCCATATTGCCTGTACGGTTCCAAATCTGCATTAGAACAACCGCATCGTCAGCAACTTCGTATGTTTGGAGGTCATCGCTGTCATTGACAATATAGTAACCGCTCGGGGCTTCTGTCATCTCGGAATCCTGTTCCCGCTCGCGGAACACTTCGTTGGCCTCTTCACCCTCATACCACTCAATGTGGTCGGCGGTGAGCTCAAGTTTTCCTTCATTGTTGATTAACGATTCAATATAGAAAGCCTGTGTTTCCGGATTAGTCGGGACAGGTTGGTATCCATCATCTGTGGCACTGGCAAAGGTAAACTGAAACAATCCAACAACAAGTACTGCTGCAAACAACATCGATTTCTTCATCGCACTCTCTCCCTTGAAATCAGGCTGTCTGGATGAGCCATGCTCGGGTCCGTTATGTTTCTAATTACCCTGCCTGGACTGCATTTAACCAGTTCCGCTTGTATTTCCTTGCATACTATATAAACGTAACAGTTCACAAAATAGTTGCAAAGATTTTAAAAGAATTTTTGCTGCAAGCAGACGCTTGGCTGACTCCAGTAAACTCCCAAGCTGCGCGCCTGGCACCGTGCTTTGGATTAGCAGTTGGGCGTGTGCCGCGGCGCCCTTCGGGTAGGTAGTTGGGCGTGTCGTAGCGTCCTTGGGGTTGGTAGTTGAGCGTGTGGTGTGCTGTCCTTGGGGTTGGTAGTTGGCGTACTTTATTAGAACCGGGGGATGTACTTGTTATGGCTGTATACCCTATCTCAGCTAAACCTAGCCAAGAGTGTTACGATGTCTATCTCAGACACATTAACCCGTTGCAACCTGCTCTTCTCCTGCTCTTCTCCTACTCAAACTTCTACTTAACTTCTGCTCCCTCCACTCAGCTTCTCCACATTTGCCACTTCAGCTCCCACTCGTCTTACTACTCAATTTCTACTCAACTTCTGCTCCTTCCACTCAGCTTCTCCACATTTTCCACTTCGGCTTCCACTCCTTTTACTACTCAACTTCTACTTAACTTCTGCTCCTTCCACTCAGCTTCTCCACATTTGCTACCTGGGCTTTCACTCCTTTTACTACTCAACTTCTACTTAACTTCTGCTCCTTCCACTCAGCTTCTCCACATTTACCAACTCGGCTTCCACTCCTCTTACTACTCAACTTCTGTTCGTTTCCTGTCCCTCCAACCGGAGATAGGGTATACAAACTGAAAACTATATAAGTTGAACGAAAGAAGTGCCATCGAGGATAAAATGTTGTATTTTGTACAACAAATCCAGGCGTATGAGGCGATTCTCGTGAAATTGTTGTAAAAAATACAACAATTCTTAAGATAAATGACTTTTATAGGTAAAATAATGTAGTTTATACAACAATTTCACTTTTGTCGCGGCGGTTCTTTTGGCGTTGCAAGAAACACACTTGGTGTTGCAAGAAAAACAATTGCTGTTGCAAGAAACACAATTGGTGTTCCAAGAAGATACACAATACGTGTTCCCTTCTGTCCCTTTGCGAAGTTCAATCGTTCAACTTATATATCACACAACATACTCTACACACACCCGCCACAGCTTGGAATCTCTGCCACCAACCACCGTAACAGCGAGCGCAGATCCACGTACTAAGGTAGCCACGAGCCACGGTACGTGCTGGCACTCATCCACACCACCGCTGCCCATCTGCTTCATCGTTCCTCTCCCCACCTGCAGCAGCTTCTCAGAAAGCCAAGCCATAGAAAAAGCAGGGGCTGTCCAAAGTCATTTCTGACGTAAGGACAGCCCCTGCTATGCATCATACTTAATTATTCAATTACTTGGCTACCAGATGCTGATCGCCTGGTTTCCAGTTGATTGGGCACAAGCCGCCGGATTGCAGCGCCTGCAGTACGCGAAGTGTTTCTTCAACACTGCGTCCTACATCATTGTGGTTAACAACCTGGTACTTCACTTCACCCTCAGGATCGATGATGTACAGGCCGCGCAGCGCGATGCCTTCTTCTTCGATGAGCACGCCGTAGTCACGGGCGATGCTCTTCGTGATGTCAGCAGCAAGCGGGAAGTTCAATTGGCCAAGGCCATTGTCGGCCACTGGTGTATTAATCCACGCGCGGTGGCTGTGTTTGCTGTCAACGCTAACGCCAAGAATTTCAGTGTCAAGCGCTTTGAACTGATCAGCAGCTAAGCTCAGCGCTGTAATTTCAGTCGGGCATACGAAAGTGAAGTCAAGAGGATAGAAGAATAGGACAAGCCATTTGCCTCTGTAGTCTGACAATGATGCTGAGCCAAACTCTTGACCGTCTCCTGAAACGGTTTCTGCATTGAAATCTGGTGCGGGTCTACCTACTAAACGTTCTGCCATAATTCAATTACCTCCTTGACGCTTCAGCGTAATGTTATTATTGTGCTCATCCTTGCATGCATCGGATGAACTTTACATCTAAAATCGTATCACTTAACAAGAATAAAGTCAATATTAAAATAATTATTAAATTATAATTAATATAAATAAGAAATTTAGGAAAACTTATCACGCCTCGCATGCTGTCCCCATAATTAACCTACTTTTTCAATGCTTTTACGATCAGGGCGCCCATCTCTTCTGTTCCGATCGCCTTGCTCTTGTCAACCGCGATATCCCCGGTCCGGTGGCCCGCATCCAATACTTCCTTCACTGCGTCTTCAATCGCTTGCGCAGCTTCCTCATATCCAAACGTAAGGCGGTACATCAGCGCAACGGACAAAATAGTTGCAATCGGATTGGAAATGCCTTGTCCCGCAATATCAGGCGCCGATCCGTGTACCGGCTCATACAGGCCGAAGCTTCCTTCGCCAAGCGATGCAGAGGAAAGCATTCCGATTGATCCTGTCAGCATAGCTGCCTCGTCACTCAGAATATCGCCAAACATATTTTCAGTGACAATTACGTCGAAGCTGGACGGACGTCTGAGCAATTGCATTGCGCAGTTGTCAACGAGTACATGCTCCAACTCTACGTCCGGATACTCCGGTGCAATGCGGTTAACTACTTCGCGCCACAGACGGGAAGTTTCAAGTACGTTAGCTTTATCGACAGATGCCAGACGCTTGCTGCGCTTCTGGGCAATTTCAAAAGCCTGGCGCACAATACGCTCTATCTCTACCGCATTGTATACGCAAGTATCGACTGCTTCTTCACCATTTGCCCCTTCGCGACGGAATTTCTCACCGAAATAAATGCCGCCTGTCAGTTCGCGCACAACGATCAAGTCAGTGCCTTCCAGCACTTCCGGTTTCAATGTCGAAGCTTCCTTCAGACAATCGAATACATTGGCAGGGCGAATGTTGGAGAACAAGCCCAGCTCTTTGCGAATGCCGAGCAAACCAGTTTCCGGACGAAGCTCTTTGGGATTGGAATCCCACTTCGGTCCGCCTACAGCACCAAGCAATACGGCATCTGCGCGCTGGCAAATTTCAAGCGTTTCCTGCGGAAGCGGCGTGCCTTTCTCATCAATGGCGATTCCGCCGAACAAGCCGGATTCAAATTCAAATTTCAGGTCGAAAAGTTCCTCCGTTTTGCGCATCACTTTAATCGCTTCTCCAACTACCTCCGGTCCAATACCGTCTCCGGCGATAACCGCTATTTTCTTTACCTCTGCCATAAAAAAAGTACACTCCCTCATTATATTATTGCATATTGATAAGCTATCTCAGTTGTACCATACTTTAGGCTCATTTGGCAAAGATATGGCGTCTATGATTTTTATAGGTACGTGTTATAAAGGCAACTGTACAATTAAAGAAGGCCCATCTCTTTCGCCTTTTGCGCCGCTTCCTTGCTGCTGGTGCAGCCCAGCTTGCGCAAAATATTGTTGACGTGATTTTTAACGGTACGCAGTGAAATGAATGAACGCTCGGCAATCTGACTTTGAGTCAGGCCCTGGTCAATAAGCGTCAACATTTCAAGTTCTGTTCTGGTCACCTTGTCTTTAAATTGCTGTACTTCAAAGTTTCGTTCGACTTCCTTAAGACGGCGAAACTCCTCCAGCATTTGTGCCGCAGCGGTGCCGTCGATAGTTGCCCGGTTCGCAGCAGCTTGTCGGATCGCCGCGGGAATTCCAGCAAAATCGGACTTGATTAAATAGTTGACTGCACCGGAGACAAACGCTTCACTAATAAGCCCCTTGTCCTCCATCGATGTGAGCATGATGATGCGTGCCTGCAACGTCCTGGATAGCTGGGCGGTCAATGAAATGCCCTCTGCACTCCCTGCAAGCATAATATCCATCAAAATGACATCCGGCTGCTTTTCCGCTGCAACGGCAATTGCCGTTTCCGGATCGCCCGCTTCGCCTGCAACAACCATATCGGGTTCTTCGCTAATATAAAAAGCCAATCCTCTGCGCCAATCCGGATCATCTTCTACGAGCATGACACGAATCGCTTGTTCCCCGCCGTGCGCTCCGCCTATCCCTTCTTCAGCCATCCGAGCCCTTCCCTTCCCGTGTCTTCTCATCTCTCCTATTGCGGCTTGATGTCAGACCCATTTGTTATATCTTAGGAAAATAAAAGTAAACCGTTGTACCGTCCCCCGGCTTGCTTGCCATCTGAATCGACCCGCCCTGGCGTCTCATTAATTGGTGGCAATAGGCGAGGCCCAGCCCGAAACTGAGCGAGGTTCCGCTTTTTGTCGTATAGAAGGGTTCAAAAACTTTGCGAAGCTGGCTCGATGGGAGACCTGGTCCGGTATCGCGAACTTCAATGACCGACTGCTTTCTCGCCTGCCACACCCGCACATGAAGTTCTCCTGTCCCCTGCATTGCCTCAAGCGCGTTTTGAATCACATTGTGAATCGCTTCCATCGTCTGTTCCCGGTCAACAAATGCCTCCAACTGCCCGTTAAAATCCTCCGTCACCTTAACGCGGCCTTCCCCGATCGGCTCAAAGGAGGCTAGACACGCTGACAGCAATTGCGGCAAGTTCACGCGTTCACGCACCAACTCAAGCTCCTGGGTGCGCTCATGCACCTTGCGGATCATCTGCTCCATATGAGCAGATGCATTCATAATAATGGCAATATCCTGCTCCAACTCCACATTGCTGCTTTTCACAGCATGGCGTCGTATTTTATCGCCAAACAGCTTTATTTTACCAAGGTCATTTTTGATCGCATGATTAAGCATCGCTGTACCTGATGTTGCCACCCGGATGGACGAATCCAGCTGTTTGCGCTCGACGAGCAGCCGCACGCCAAGAAACCCGAAGGTAAACATGGAGCCGACACATATTGTAAAGCCGATCATGATCGGCCATGTATTGTAGCGCCACATGTTATACACGCCGAACAACGGCATCGTATAATTCATCACGCAGGCGAACAGCGTCGCAGGCAGCACGGAAGCCGTCACAATGACATGGGAAAGCCACTCATCCCGCCGCTCGATCTTTTTGCTCAACAATAGAAAGGCTCCGATTGCAAAATAAGGCAACGCCCATACAGCAAGCAGCCCGAAACGAACAGGGTACAGCGTCGTTTCCGATGGAAACAGCAGCATCAGCAGAGGAAACACGGCAAACAGCCAGAAGGCCCGTTTGTCGAAACGCTCCGGCAGTTTATGCGTCCCGTACGAATAGCAAAAGCAGAGGAACGCATAGGGCAGTCCATAGTAGCTGGCCCATGAACAAGCTTGCTGCAGCTTGTAGAGCCACGGCTCGTATTCGGCATACAATCCGCCTGCTGCAAGCAGCGGGCGCCAATGGTCGCCGAGCAGCGAGGCCAGCGCTCCCGCTCCGCCGAAGAAGGCGACCAGGCTCAACCAGCGGCCGGGAGTACGGCCGGTGTTGGTAAACAACAGCAAAACAGCCACGGTCCAGAGCATTATCCACACAAACAGCATCGCTTAACCTTCCCCACGCATCTTATTGTTTTTACTATTATACCATGCAATATAACAGATTTTGCATAAAATATAATTTCAACAAATGAAAAACCGCCCCCCGCAGCCATTGCTGCGGAGGACGGTTGTCAACCTGAAATAGATAAGGTAAATCGAATTATTTCTTGATCCAGTGCATCAATTCGCGCAGTTGGCTGCCCACTTGCTCGATTGGATGCTCAGCTTCACGACGGCGTGTAGCTGTCAATGTAGCACGGTTGGATTGGTTCTCCAGGATGAAGTCGCGTGCGAAACGGCCGGATTGGATATCTTCAAGCACACGTTTCATTTCTTTCTTCGTTTCTTCTGTTACGATGCGAGGTCCAGTAACATAGTCACCGAACTCAGCTGTGTTACTGATGGAATCGCGCATGGAAGCCAGTCCGCCTTCATACATCAGGTCAACGATCAGCTTCAGCTCATGCAGACACTCGAAATAAGCCATTTCTGGCGCATAGCCAGCTTCAACCAATGTTTCGAAACCTGCTTTAACGAGCGCGCTTGCGCCACCGCAAAGAACGGCTTGCTCACCAAACAGGTCAGTTTCTGTTTCTTCACGGAAGGAAGTTTCGATAACGCCTGCACGTGTACAGCCGATGCCTTTGGCATAAGCAAGACCAATTGCTTGTGCTTGTCCAGTTGCATCCTGCTCTACAGCGATCAGTCCAGGCACGCCGAATCCTTCTACATACGTACGACGAACCATGTGTCCTGGTGATTTAGGAGCTACCAGCAATACATCTGTGTCCGCACTAGGAACGATTTGTCCGAAGTGAACGTTGAAACCGTGGGAGAACAGCAATGCTGCGCCTTTTTTCAGGTTTGGTGCGATTTCTTCGCTATAAACTTTCGCTTGTGTTTCGTCTGGCATCAAGATTTGAACCACATCAGCAACTTTAACTGCTTCTGCTACTGAAAGCACTTCAAAACCGTCGTTTTTCGCTTTTTCAGCGGATTTGCCTGGACGCAAGCCGATTACGACTTTAATCCCGCTATCACGCAGGTTTTGTGCTTGGGCATGACCTTGACTACCATAACCGATTACGGCGATTGTTTTGTTTTGCAGTACGCTTTGGTCTGCATCTTTTTCGTAGAACAGTTTAACTGCCATGTGAATAAAAGCCTCCTTTAATTTAACCCTTTTGAACGGGTGCTTGAAGGGAAACGAAAAGCCGCCATACAGCATACAGCAAAAGCACAAGGCCGTTGTCCGCTCAAGCCCCCGCTCAAAAAGGGGGATAGGTGTTGAATTTGCCCGTCTGCATAGACAGGCATAGCCAATGTTAGCGTGCGTTGCCCCGCATCATAGCGGTTACGCCGGTGCGCGACAGCTCGCGAATGCCGTACGGCGCAAGCAGCTCCACAATCGCGTCGATTTTATCAGTATCGCCCACGCTTTGAATCACCATTGTGCTTGAACCGATATCAACGACAGACGCCCGGAATGTTTCCACGACACCGAGAATTTCGGGACGTACAGCCGGCTCCGCGTTTACTTTAATGAGCGCAAGCTCGCGTGCAACCATCGGTTTCGCGCCAAGATCAACAACCTTGATAACGTCGACCAATTTGTAAAGCTGCTTGCTTACCTGCTCCAGCGTCTTCTCGTCGCCGCTTGTAACGACAACCATCCGTGACAAGCCAGGCTCTTCGGAAGTGCCCACTGTAATGCTCTCAATATTGAATCCGCGTCGGCCGAACAGGCCGGATACACGCTGCAGAACGCCGGGTTGATTATTGACCAGAACGGATATTGTATGTTTCATCATTCTGCATCCCCCAGAATCATTGAATCTATCGTGTTTCCTTGTGTTACCATCGGATACACGTTCTCGCCTTTGCGAACCACAAATTCGACGACTGCCGGACCTGGATGCTGGAGCGCTTCTTCCCACACCGCGCGCGCATCATCCTTGTTCGTTGCCCGGAAGCCTTTAACGCCGTAAGCTTCAGCGAGTTTGACGAAGTCGGGACTGCCGGCCAAGTCGATATGACTGTAGCGGTTGTCATAGATGATCTCCTGCCACTGACGCACCATGCCGAGCACCTGATTGTTAATAATCGCAACCTTGACCGGAATGTTGTTGATCGCGCAAATCGCCAGCTCCTGAGCGCACATCTGCATGCCCCCGTCACCATTGATCGATACGACAACCCGATCCGGACAAGCCATCTGGGCGCCAATCGCGGACGGAAAGCCGAAGCCCATTGTGCCAAGACCGCCGGAAGTGATCCAGGAACGCGGCTGGTTAAAGCGATAGTACTGCGCTGCCCACATCTGGTGCTGGCCAACGTCAGTCGTGACAATCGCCTCGCCTTTTGTTGTCTCGTGAATCATTTCAATAACCCATTGCGGCTTTAATTCCACGTTGGAATCCTTATACTGCAGCGGGAATTCCCGTTTCCAGCTCTGTACTTGCTCACGCCATGCATCCGCCTTGGCGGCGCGCTGCACTTCCTTGTTCGCGAGTTCGAGCACAGTCTTGATGTCTCCTACGATCGGAATAGCGGTCGGCACGTTTTTGCCGATCTCGGCCGGATCGATATCAATGTGAACGATTTTCGCCTGTGGGGCAAATCCGTCCAATTTCATCGTTACACGGTCATCAAACCTTGCCCCGATATTGATGAGCAGATCGGCCGACTGGATCGCCCTGTTAGCTGTAACCGTGCCGTGCATCCCGGGCATACCCATCCACAGCTCCTTGCCGCTCGGGTAAGCGCCGAGGCCAAGCAATGTCGTTGTGACCGGAATTTCGCTCTTCGTAATGAATTCCAGCAACTCCTCATGCCCGCCGGAATATACTACACCGCCGCCTGCCAGTACAACCGGACGCTCCGCTTCGGAAATCGCCTTGATCATCTTGTCAACCTGCAGCTTATTCGGATGAACAGTCGGGTTATAGCCGCGAATGCTCACTTCATTCACCGGGTGGAACATCGCTTTCTGAGCCGAAACATCCTTCGGAATATCGATCAGAACCGGACCTTTGCGACCTGTGCTCGCAATGTGGAACGCCTCATGGATAATGCGCGGCAGATCCTCTACATTCCGAACGAGATAGCTGTGTTTCGTAATCGGCATCGTAATGCCCGTAATGTCCGCCTCCTGGAATGCATCCGTACCGATAAAGGATGTGGCCACATTCCCGGTAATGACGACGAGCGGAACGGAATCCATATATGCGGTGGCGATGCCCGTCACCAGATTCGTCGCCCCCGGTCCTGATGTAGCAATACATACTCCGACATTGCCGCTGGCCCTTGCATAGCCGTCAGCAGCATGAATCGCTCCTTGCTCATGGCGGGTCAGCAAATGGTTGAAATCGGAAAATCCATGCATCGCGTCATAAATAAACAATACTGCGCCGCCCGGATAGCCGAACACACAATCAGCACCCTCAAGAACCAGGCTGCGAAGCAGCATTTCCGAACCGGTAATTTCTGCAGGCTCTCTCAGCCTTTCCATAATTTCTTCCTTTGACCTTAGCGTTGCACTTTGTGCGTTCATCGTCATCCTCCTCCCCCAAGTCGAAAGCACCATGCTGCGACCGCTTGCCGTTCCGCCGTCAATTCCGGCCGTCCGTATCCGCGCAGCCCGCTTTCTGATCTGGATCATGTCTTTTGTTTATAAATCAAAAAAACCTTCCATCCCTAACACATAACCTGTGTTGAGGGACGAAAGGTTTGAATCTTCCGTGGTACCACCCAAATTTGTTACACACTTCGCAATGTATAACCTCACCAGGTAAAAACGGCGTGCACGCTGACGCTTCTACCCTTGACACTGTAACGCGTGCCGCGCGATTCTCCCTAATAAGCGGCATCGTTGACGCCTTTCAGGAAAACAGCTCCGAGGTGAGCTCGTAGAAAAGGGATTTTGGCGACAGTCTCAGCTGATCTGTCCGCTCTCTGAAACAAAAGAGCCCTTAACACTTCGTCCTCATCATAGCCGATATTGTATAAGCTTGAATTCAATTATATGCAATGAGACTCCATTCGTCAAGACCAGTTCTGTCAGAATCACAATATTGCTGCCATGCATACAATAAAGCATCGCTATGCCTGATGTTTGAAAGTGTTGTTCCTCCCTTACAGAAAGGAGCCTGGTGACAGATGCTGATTCTCAGACCCTACAGAGCCCGTCTCGAGCAAAACGCGATTATTAAGCTGATCAAGGAGGAACTGATCCCGCTCTCACATACGATCCGAAAGAACGATGCGGCCGCTATCCGGGATTTGCCCAAACAGCTGCGGAGGGGAACAACAATTGTCGCTTCCAGAAGCAAAGCCGCCCGTCCGCTCGGTTTTATTCATTTCTCTGTTGTGAATAAGCAACTGTTTATTGAAATGCTCGTTGTTCACCCCGAGCACCGCAACAAACAGCTTGGCAAGCTGCTGATGCAAGCCGCGGAAAAGCATGGCTTGTCCAAACACTGCACCAGCGCCGTTCTCTATGTTGATTCCGGGAACGAACGAGCGCAAGGTTTCTACGCCCGCCTTGGTTACCGGACAATGATCTTCGTGGAGTCGCTGCATTGTTTTCAAATGGAGAAGCCGCTGGGGATGCTTTCTTTCTAGCCAGCCCTGCCGGCTTTACCAGCCAAAACCGCCGCCCGGATAGCCCCCGAAGCCTCCGCCATAGCCATAGCCTGGATAACCGCCTGGGTAGCCTCCAAAGCCGCCGTAACCTCCATAACCTCCATAACCTCCATAACCGCCTCCGTATGGAAGCGTGCCGACAGCGAGCAGATCAAACAAGACAAGCGGCAAAACGGCCTTTGTTCTCACTTTTTTTCCTTTTTGCAAAGAAGTAAGAAACAACTGATTCTGATGGACGCGGACAAGCTTTCCCGTTACGATCGTACCGTCCTTTTTAACCGCATAGATTGATTGTCCAACCAGTTTAGCTGTCATTTGCCGGGTTACTTTCCCCATGTCATCCCCTCCTCCCTTTCGACTTAGCATATTCCGGGCAGGAGGGTTCGGACTGTACCTTTGTCCATCAGCAAAGCAAAAAAATACACCTTTGCTGTCCTCAGCATAAAGCCAAGTCGGCAAAGATGTATTGTTATGCCCATAAAAAACTAGGCGTTAATTTTTTGCTTTGCCACGCCAGCAAGCGAATTAAACGCATTGATGTCGTGAACAGCCAGGTCAGCAAGAATTTTACGGTTGACTTCTACGCCAGCCAGTTTCAAGCCGTACATGAACTTGCTATAGGACAAACCGTTTTGACGCGCTGCAGCATTGATACGTGTAATCCACAATTTGCGGAAATCACGTTTTTTCTGGCGACGGTCACGATATGCGTACAGCAGTGATTTCATCACTTGCTCTCTTGCAGTTTTAAATAAACGGTGTTTGGAACCGAAATAGCCTTTAGCTAGTTTAAGAATTCTTTTACGACGACGTGTACGGACAAATCCGCCTTTGACTCTTGCCATGAATTAACCCTCCAGTATGTGTGCGTATATTAATATCGTTCGTGAATTATCTCAGTTGGTCCAGACCTTGTTTCAAACGGCTTACATCGCCCGCTGCCATCAGTGGTTGAGTGGCAAGCACACGCTTCTGACGGCCGGATTTACCGGACAACAGATGGTTACGGTATGCTTTGTAGCGTTTTACTTTGCCTGTGCCGGTAATTTTGAAACGGTCTTTCAGGCTGCTATGAGTTTTCATCTTAGGCATTATGTGATCCTCCCTGAATTCAATTAAGTTGTTTTTGGCGCAAGAATCATAATCATGCTGCGCCCTTCAAGCTTCGGTGTGCGCTCCATGACACAAAGTTCTGCCACTTCCTTGGCAAGACGATCCAAGATGCGCTGTCCAACTGAAGCATGGGTAATTTCCCGTCCGCGGAAACGGACCGAACATTTTACTTTGTCGCCCTCATTCAAAAATTTGACAACATTGCGAAGTTTGGTTTGGTAATCATGCTCATCAATGTTTGCACGAAACCATACTTCCTTGAGATCAACAATTTTTTGATTTTTGCGAGCTTCTTTTTCTTTCTTCTGTTGCTCATAACGAAACTTACCATAATCCATGATCCGGCATACCGGGGGTTTCGCCGTCGGAGCGACATTGACCAAATCCAAATTCAGATCAATTGCCATCTGCAGCGCTTCACGGAACGGCTTAATGCCGATCTGTTCACCTTCTGCACCTACCAAACGCACTTCTCTCGCCCGGATCTCGTCATTGATTTGATGTTCCCTGCTAATAACTTTCCACCTCCAGAAATACACTCACTTGTATTCGTTGCCGTGGCTGTAGCGCAAAATGCCTTCTGCACAAAATAAAAAATGCGAGCCGCTGTAGGACCCGCATTCCATACCATTCGTCGGTAGACTTGACGCCGTCTATGAAGACGACCAAGCCGTAATCGATTCATCGTAATAACCAGCCAGTTGTACCGGACAGGTGAGAAGCGGGTGCTTCTACTTTTGTGTATATCCACTTGTTCAAAAATGATACTGAAGTAATATACCATATATTTCACAGCCTTGTCAATCCATTTGGCATAATAATCAGGCGCTGACCATTGGATTGCGCAAAGTGCCTGCTATACCTGCTTGCTTTGAACTTCCTCCAGCCGGATAACACGGGTATGCTGGGTATGGCTCCACTGTTTGTTGTTCTGCGTGAAAAACGCATAGAACGTAATCGGCCACCAGGACAACAGAAACAGGGGCAGTGTCAGCAAACGCATATACATTTTCCAGGACCTGACCTTTTCCAAAGCCATCGCCAGCGGGAACTGCACCACAGCAATAAATATGGAGACAGCCACAACCCAAACCGGTAAATATTTATAGATCGACGCGAACAAATCTTTGGCCGGCAGCAAATTGTCAATCCAGAGCATTACGGTGAGCAAAAATCCAATCAGCACGTTATACACGGTAATGGTGTAAAGTGCCGCATCAAACTTCACCAGACTGCGCTCCTTGATGGCCTGCCACATAAGCGGGAAGAAGAACCGCCTCGCCACGTTGAAGTGTCCTTGCATCCAGCGCAGACGCTGACGCGCCGAAGCCTGGAAGGTCAGCGGCTTCTCGTCGAATACTTTCGCATCGTAATTCAGCACCGGATTTACCCCTTGCTTGATGCAGCGCATGGAGAACTCCAAATCCTCAACGAGGCTTGTTGCGCCCCATCCCATCTCTTTGAGCAGTTCGGTCTGAAAGCACATCCCTGTGCCGCCCAAATAGTTCGCCATATTCAAATTCGTTCTCGACAACTGCCACAGGCGGTTGCAATACCAGTACGTAATGCCGTAAGCGGCTGTAACCCAGGAATCGTCCGGATTTTTAGTATCCAGGTAAGCCTGGATGACCTGTTTGCCTTCGCAAAGATCATTGTTCATGTGCCGCAGAAAATCGGTGTTAACCAGATTGTCGGCATCGAACATAACCACCGCATCGAACTGGCGCGGCATCGCCCACAGCTCTTTGAGCATCCATTCAATCGCATAGCCCTTGCCGCGAAGATTCGTATTGGACCTTACACAAGCTTTTACTCCATAGCTGCGCACGACATCAGCTGTTTTATCCGAGCAATTATCGCAAATGACAAATACTTCATAAAGCTCTTTTGGATAGTCAAGATTCTTCAAGTTTTCCAGCAGCGCTCCGACTACCTGCTCCTCATTGTGAGCTGCAACAAGCACTGCAAATGATTTCTTAGGCGCATGAACGTTGCGTTTCTTCCGCCTGGCGATTCCAAAAACCGAGATACTGAACTGATACACGCCGATAAACGCCATGAAAATTTGCGCAGCAATAATAAAACTGTTCACCATATTCAATTTTGCCCCCTTGCGACCCCAATTTTTAATTTGTTTTTTTGGAACCAAAGTCTTCTCTTTTTGTATAGCCTTGGTTCTGTGACTTGAATGCGTCATGGCAGGGCTACTTCTCTTTTTATATCGAGAGACAATTGCACCTTGCTGAAAAGCGATGGACAGCTTAGCCGCCGGGCAAGTCTCTGGTAGCCTTTTTGATTTTCCACACTTTACGCTGTTTTGTCAAAAGTCGAATTTGACTTAATTTAGCCAAGAACGACTGTAAACAAGCAACAAGTGGAAGTGAAAGCAGCAGCAAACCTAATTTGGACAACTTTGAGCTTATTTTCATCCTTTTGCTGCGTTTTTAATTCCTTTGTCCTGATTGACGAAACAAACTGTCGAATAGTTTCTAAATTTCTCAATAATATCTTTTCCATTCGTGACGATTTGTAAAACGTTTCGTCGAAGGAGTTTTCTCAAAACGGGATTTTATGTGGTATGATGCTATAGGAGCCTGACAAATGACATGATTTATAACGATCGAAAATGGAATGAAATAAGAGGAAACAGTTCTTTATGAATTTTTATATGAGGGGGTCGCTAAGAAGTGACCATGAAAAAGCATCAGGAAGGAGCGCTCATGAAGCGGATCAGACAACGGCTTGAGAAACTTGAGCTGCGCATACTGCTCCGGGCCAATCGCCGGCCAGCCCACGCTGGCCTGAACCGATGGCTCAGCATGTGGCTCGGCACGATTACCCATATAGGGGGAGCCACCTTCACCTTGACATCAGCTTTCCTGATTGGGCTGTTGGGCGATCCGCCTTGGAACAATGCGGCCTGGCAGAGCTTGACAGCCGTTGCGCTGAGCCATGTGCCAGTCGCTTTGGTGAAATGGAAGTTTAAACGTCTGCGCCCTTATCAAGCGCTTGAAAATCTTAATATCGGCAAACGGCCGCTTGGAGATCCTTCATTTCCATCCGGCCATACAACAGCAGCTTTTGCCTGGCTGCTGCCCTGGCTGTTCGCCGATCAGGCCCTGTTCAGCCTGCTGCTGCCGCTGGTGCTCCTGATCGGGCTGTCTGTCGCATGGTCCAGAATGTATCTTGGTCTTCACTATCCTTCGGATGTAGCTGCCGGAGCAATTATCGGTTCGCTCACAGTCGCACTTGTTTCCTTTAGCTGGCCTTCCTGAACGGTACGGCGGTATTGCTGCAGCGCTTGCTCGCCAATAACTGCTTCCAGCCGGTAGATCGGATTGCCTTTTTTAACAAATTTGCTCTCATACTCTGTAAGCACTAGATCATCCCGCAATTCATCGCGATGCAGGTCAAGCGCAATATTGCGCAACTGCAGCCCCATCTCTGCAAAGCTGTTCAGTGAAAACTCGAACAGTGTTGTCGAATCGGTTTTGAAATGAATTTCGCCATGCCCGTCAAGCAGCTCGGCGTATTTCGCCAAAAAACGCGGATGCGTCAGCCTGCGGCGGGCATGCTTGCTTTTTGGCCACGGATCACTGAAATTCAAATAGATCCGCTGCAGCTCATGAGGGTCGAACATCGTTTCAATCTCCTCAATATTTGCCCGCAGCAGCGCCAGATTCTGAGGCTGCTGCCCGTTCTTCTCCGCCCAGGCCGCTCTGGCCTTCTCACTCGCCCTGCGAATCAGTTCATCATACATATCAACACCAATATAATTGGTTTCAGGATTGCGGGTGCTCATCGTGCTGATGAACTGCCCTTTGCCCATGCCAAGCTCAATATGAATCGGGTGATCATTGCCAAAAAACTGTGACCATTGTCCCCTCAGAGGCTGGCCTTCAAGTACAACCAGCTCAGGCTGGGCCTCCAGACTCTCACGTATGCCTTTTCTTCCTCGTAAACGCATGCTTCTAATTCCTCCAACTTTTGTTTGACTAGCCCCTATTGTGCCGAATATCGCCGGGAAAGTAAATACGAAAATTTGTGCGCCGAGGCGCGCGGGCCAAGCTTGCGGTCAAGCGGCAGCCAAACCAGAAGCCTAGTGACGCCAAACTGACAGCCAAGAGATACCACCCAGTGGCAAGGCGATACCAAACTGACAGCCAAGAGATACCACGCCAGTGGCAAGGCGATACCAAACTGACAGCCAAGAGATACCGCACACCAATGGCCAAGCGACACCCACGACACTGTCCATTTTCCAAATACTCTCGCGAGCGGACAGACGTTCCTCTATTTGCCCCAAAAGTGCACCAAACGTGCTTTTCGCGGACACACGTTCCGTTATTGGCATGTAAACCCGCCAAATTACACGCTTTTTACACGAATAACGGATCTGGTGGCCGCCAAATTCCATTTTTCGTCCATTTTAGCAAAATAGCGGAACGTCTGTCCTTTCAACTTTGGCTGCGCCACGACTTCCCTTTTTTTAACACCATCCGTCGCCTCTTCTGCAGCATTCCCAGCACTCCCAGCATTCCCAGCATTCCCAGCATTCCCAGCATTCCCAGCATTCCCAGCATTCCCAGCATTCCCAGCATTCCCAGCACGCACATCATTACTACGCGGCGTTACTTCGCCCTCCACCTCCTTTCACTCGTCATTCTCACGCCACCCTCCGCTTACCTCACTATCTGTCGCCCTCTTCCACCATTCGCTCGCTGCTACCACGACATCATCACCATTACTCACTTCCCGCATAACACTTTAGCCTTCATTTTCTTCTTTAAACTTCCTTCGCTTTCATCATAAAAAAACAGCCTAGGACAAATGTCCCGGCTGTCATTGAAATTTAAATTGTCAATAGGTTAGCTTAACAATTGATAATCGATTGTATCTTTACGAGCTTCTATCTCGTAAGTGCCTTCAAGTGCATCATTCAGCTTCTTCCGCGCCGCTACTTCAACGGCGTGATTCCCATGAAACCGGACGCCTGAGAGCGCCATCATTTCTTTTACAGTCAATTCAACAGTAACTTTCTGGTCGCCCTGTGGTATTTTCACAATTGTATTCATTCTCAAATCACCTCATTAGTTAGTTTATACAACAAAACGGTAAACTATGATGAGTGGAAAGAATAGGCTGGAAAGTATTAAAACGTTGATTTATCACACTTTTAATATAACACATCATGTCAGGTCACGCAAGTGTTTTCGCCTATAATTCAATCGTTTTTCGAAAGTAGCGAGATGCCCGCTTTTCAGTTACAATAAAGAGCAGATTGTTTTTAGCAATTGTTTTTAGCAAAGGAGCTTTGAGCTAATGCTTGGCACACAGCCGAACAAGTCTGACGCCAGACTGTGGAGAGACAAACGGTTCCATACCTGGAATTACGAAATGCGGGAACAGTTTGGCGACAAGGTGTTTAAAGTCACGCTCGACGCCGGATTCACCTGTCCCAACCGGGATGGCTCGATCGCCGCTGGCGGCTGCACGTTCTGCAGTGCAAGAGGGTCTGGCGATTTTGCAGGCAGCCGGCGGGATGATCTTGTCACCCAGTTCAATACCATTCGTGACCGTCAGCATCAGAAATGGCCCCAAGCGCGCTATATCGGCTATTTCCAGGCTTATACGAATACTTATGCACCAGTTGCCGTGCTGCGGGAATATTACGAAGTAATTTTAAGTCAGCCCGGCGTCGTCGGACTGTCGATCGCGACACGCCCGGATTGCCTTCCGGATGATGTCATTGACTATCTGGCAGAGCTTAATGAACGCACATATCTGTGGGTGGAAATGGGACTGCAAACGATCCACGAAACGACCTCGGTGCTCATTAACCGCGCCCATGGCACGCAATGCTATGTCGATGCGGTAGCGAAGCTGCGGGCTCGCGGAATCCGTGTTTGCACCCATATTATTTATGGTCTGCCGCTTGAAACACATGATATGATGCTCGCCACAGGCAAGGCAGTAGCGGCAATGGATGTGCAGGGGATCAAGATTCACCTTCTTCACCTTATGCGCAAAACGCCGATGGTCAAACAATATGAAGCAGGTCTGCTGCGCTTTCTTGAACGCGATGAATATGTAAAATTGATCGTGGACACCTTGGAACTGCTGCCGCCTGACATGATTGTGCATCGGCTGACCGGCGACGCCCCGCGTGATCTGCTTCTCGGCCCGATGTGGAGTCTGAGGAAGTGGGATGTGCTTAACGCAATTGATCGTGAATTGCGTGATCGCGACACCTGGCAGGGCAAGCTGCATGGCGTACTGCAGGGGGCAGATCAATAAATGGGATTTCTATCGGTACTAAGTATGGCGCACCAATGGCTGGCAAGCCGGATTTGCAGCGGGGACACGGTGATCGATGCCACTGCCGGCAATGGCAATGATACGTTGTTTCTCGCCGAACGTGTTGGTCCTGCTGGGACAGTCTATGCGTTTGATATCCAGCAGCAGGCGCTGGACAATACAGCGCGACGGCTGACACGCGCATTGGGAGACAATGCGGCGCAGCGGCTGGCACAAGCATCCGAAGAAGCTGCTGCCGACTCCAGCGCGCCCGGGCTTCCCTCTGTCAACCTGCTGCTTCAGAGTCATGACCGGATGCAGCAGTTCATTCCTGCTGAAACGCATGGCAAAGTGGCGGCGGTTATGTTCAACCTGGGATATTTGCCTGATCCGTCGGCTGATTCCGCAATTATTACGATGGCCGAATCGACCATACCGGCTCTGGAAGCCGCCTTTGGGCTGCTCCGTCCTGGCGGGGCGCTTACCGCTGTCGTCTATCCCGGACATCCGGGCGGTGACGGGGAAGCTGCCGCGGTCGAGCAATGGGCTGCCGCCCTGCCTCAGTCTGACGGCCAAACGGTCATTTACCGCCATCTGCAAAAAAAACAGGCACCCTATCTCATTGGCGTGGAGAAGAGAAAATAACGGACAGCTTCTTTCAAAGAGCTGGCACTGGGGGATAAGAACAATGGCTGTTAGCAAACTTGAGCATGTTGGCCTTATGGTCAAAAACATGGAGACATCGATTGCGTTTTATACGCGTGTCCTTGGCATGGAACATCTCTATACAATGATGCATACAAATGGCGTCATTCGTCTTGGTTTTCTCGCCTTTGCCGGTTCATCGGAAACACAGCTTGAATTGGTGGAAGGCTTCAACGGCGATCTTCCCGCCGAAGGCAAAGTGCATCATCTGGCGTTCACCGTCGACAATCTTGATACTGAGCTCGAACGGATCAAGCAGCTTGATGTCCCGCTTCACGATACTGAAATCACGACTCTTCCGAACGGAAGCCGCTATTTCTTCTTTTATGGGCCGGATGGCGAGTTTCTTGAGTTGTTCGAACCGGCACAGAGATAATTTACATACTTCGTAAGGAGCGATAATAACGATGAGTATTCAACCCTACCCTTTGCAATTTCAACCGGAAATTAAAGAACGGATATGGGGCGGCAGAGCCCTCGAACAGTTTGGACTTCAACTGCCTGAAGGGGCTGTTGGCGAAGGCTGGATGATTGGCGACCACCCTAATGGAACGACAAAAGTAATCAACGGCGAACTCGCAGGCAAAGGCCTTGATGAGATTCGGACCGCATACGGCGATGTTTTTTTCGGGAGCAAAGATACTTCGGCCAAGGCAGGACGTTTCCCGCTGTTGATCAAGCTGCTCGACTGCAATGACGATCTGTCCATCCAGGTTCATCCGACAGATGACTATGAGAAACTTCCTGCCGGCGAGCCTGGCAAGACCGAAATGTGGTATATTCTTGACGCCAAGCCAGGCGCCAAAATCATTTATGGGCTCAAGGAAGGCGTTGACCGTGCAGCACTGGCACAGGCGATTGCCGACAACCGGATTACCGAATGCCTGCATGAAGTAGAGGTGAAAGCAGGCGATGCCTTCTATATCCCTGCTGGGACCGTCCATGCGCTGTGTGCTGGCGTAGTCGTTGCAGAAATTCAACAAAACTCGGATACAACCTACCGTTTATATGATTATGACCGTCCAGGATTGGATGGGCAACTGCGGGAGCTTCACATCGAGGATTCTCTAAATGTTATTGCTTACGAGGGTGCAGGCGCAACTCGCACTTCTACTGATGGCCTCGCACCCGGCTCATGGCTGGAAATTGCCAAATCGCCTTATTTCGTTGTAGATAAAGGCATTGTATCAGGCAACTGGTCTTTGGCTACTTCGGCCGAAAGTTTTGTCATTCTCGTCATTGCCGAGGGGGCGGGAACCTTGTCTTGGACAAACGGCTCACAGCCTGTGAAAGCTGGCGAATGTTTCTTACTTCCTGCGAATCTTGGCGAGTATCAGTTGGACGGCCAGTTGACCGTAATACGGAGCACTTTGCCTTAAGGCAGCATGTATCACGCTATATCACAAATAACCCACCGGCCTGATGGTCCGGTGGGTTATTTGTGACGCCAACGCCAGTTTACCCGCAGCTTGCGCAGCAGTTGGAGTCTGTAGCGCGACAAGATGATGCGGGAGACAATGTACAGCAGCACCGACATTACCACACTGTTGAACATGGCGCCGATCAAAAAGTCGATCCCGGTGTCTGCCCATGAATTGATATCCTCTGCCGGTTCAACATAATCGTCCGGCCAATAATCCTTGAAGGTAAGCGGCATTCGCCAGTTGCCGTCTTCCCCGGTAAATAGCTGCCTCAATCGTTTCCCGATCTTATAGTTCATAAAAAAAAGCACCGGCCATAAAACGGAACCGGCGGATGCCATCAATAAAGAAGCTGTCAGATTGCCTCTGAACAGTCTTGCCAAGCCAAGGGATATTGCTACGCCAACGCCAAACGTCGGAAACCAGCAGGGAAACAAACCAAACACGAGGCCAAGTGAAATTTGGCCTGCTCCCCGATGCTGTTTGAGAATTAAAATTAAATTCACACGCAGCTTACGCAGTATACTGCGTAATTTTCTGGATGCTTTAATTGCCAAGTTGTTGAAGTTACCCTTTGAGAACCGCTTCAATCCTGTCAAGCTCCTCCTGTGCAAAGGCAAGGTTTTGCAATGCAGCTACATTATCTTCGATCTGGCTTACTTTGCTGGCGCCGATCAAAGCTGAAGTTACGCGTCCGTCGCGCAGCACCCAAGCAAGCGACATTTGAGCAAGCGATTGTCCACGCTCAGCCGCAATCTGATTGAGCTGTTGAACCTTGCCTATTTTTTCTTTTGTAATATTATTCTCACTCAGGGATCGGGATATGCCTGCCGCCCGCGAATCGCCTGGAATGCCTTCCAAATATTTGTTCGTCAGCAACCCCTGCGCCAATGGACAAAATGCGATGCTGCCCACGCCGCCTTCATCGAGCAAATCTTGCAACCCGCCCTCGATCCAGCGGTCAAACATATTGTAGGAAGGCTGATGAATGACAATCGGTGTGCCCAATTGCTTCATAATCGCAAGCGCCTCTCTCGTTTGCTCGGCGGAATAACTGGAGATGCCGACGTATAGCGCTTTGCCTGATCTGACAAGAGAATCAAGCGCACCCATCGTTTCCTCAAGCGGAGTTTCAGGATCTGGACGGTGGGAATAGAATATATCGACATAGTCCAATCCCATCCGTTTCAGACTCTGATCAAGACTGGCAGTCAAATATTTTTTGGAGCCCCATTCTCCATATGGTCCGGGCCACATGTAATAGCCGGCTTTAGTAGAAATGATAAGTTCATCCCGGTAAGGATGCAAGTCCGTCTTGAGCACCTGGCCAAACATCTCTTCTGCGGAACCGGCTGGCGAGCCATAGTTGTTAGCCAAGTCAAAATGCGTGATGCCAAGATCAAAAGAACGGCGCAGCATTTGCCGTCCATTCTCAAATTTGTCCTCGCCGCCGAAATTATGCCACAGGCCCAGGGAAATCGCCGGAAGCTTCAAACCGGACTTGCCCGTACGATTATAGAGCATGGAATCATAGCGCTGTTCATTTGCCGAATACACCATTATGAAATCATCCCTCTCTTACATGTTGGAGTGCCATGGAATAGCAGAGCGGAGGCTTGTGTGACTCGCCAGGTTCCTGCCTGTAATAAACGAGAAGAAGGGATTCGTTCTCTTTGTCGATCCGCCCTTCCCGAAGATACGCATCCAGATCGAAAGCCAGCCTGTCGAGCGCTGCATGCTTCTGCAATTCTTTCTCGTCAAGCTGCAAGGATGCAAAATCGCCGGATACGTTATGCGGATGCTGGACAATCCTTCTCATCCAGCCGCCCCATTCATTTTTGCTTAATTGCCTGTCCCACCAAATTTTACGTGGTTTGTAATAATGCCCGCGGAAATAATCATATTTCATCAAGCCAAGCACCACATCATAATCAAGTTTTTGCGCAATCGCAGCCGTGCTCGTCTGATTAGGAAGATGGGTAAGAAACGACCACAGGCGCGTAAACAAATCCTCGAGCTGATGTCCGATTTTTTGCCAGCCCTGCTGCTCCCAATAATCTCCGAACAGTTGAAAAAAATCAAACGGCGATGGCATCACCTGTTCTACCAGATAGAGCAGGGTGTGGTCCATACGGTGCGCATTCCAATACTTCTCAAGCACATCTTCCACCCGTTTAATGCGAACGATATCGGAAAACGGCAGCAAATCATTGCCAAGAATCTCATACGGCGCCCTGTCCATATAAATGTAGCCATGCTTGTCGGCATCGCGGCGCATGCCAGTGCCGCGCAGCATTTTCAGAAAACCAAGCTGCATTTCTTCCGGCCGTAAGGCGAAAACATCATTAAACGTCGTCCGAAACGTATTATAGTCCTCATGCGGCAATCCTGCGATTAAATCAAGATGCTGATCGATTTTCCCGCTCTCTTTCACCTTTGTAACCGTTCGGGACAATTTCGTAAAGTTTTGACGGCGCTGCACGGCAATATTGGTTACATCGTTCGTCGACTGCACGCCAATCTCAAAGCGGAAAACATCAGGAGGCGCATGTTCTGATAAATAATCAAGCACTTCCGGGCGCATGATATCCGCTGTTATTTCAAATTGAAAGACACAACCTTGATGGTTTTCAATGAGAAACTGAAACATTTCCAATGCATAGTCACGCTTAATATTAAACGTGCGGTCTACGAATTTAATCAGCTTCGCCCCGGCAGCAATCAAGTATAGAATATCCGCCTTCGTGCGCTCAATATCAAAATAACGGACGCCGACTTCAATGCTGGACAGACAAAACTGACAGCTGAACGGGCAGCCCCGGCTTGTCTCGAAATAGACGACGCGATTGGCCAACTGCTGCTTGTCTTCCTGAAAGCGATGGGGTGACGGAAGTGTCGCCAAATCCAGCTTGGGACGAGGGGGATTAATGATGATCGTTTCAGATCCGTCGTTTCCGCTCTTGCGGTAGGTCACCCCGAATACCAAATGAAATTTATGCTGGCCGCGCAGCTCCGTCAACAAATGGTGAAAGGTCTCTTCTCCTTCGCCCACCACGATAAAATCGATTTCAGGAACCCGCTTCATCCAGTGTTCCATATCGTAGCTGACCTCAGGGCCGCCGAGGATAATCCGGATTTCGGGCTTGATTTTGCGCAGCATATTAATAACGGTAATCGTCTCTTCAATATTCCAGATGTAGCACGAAAACCCGATTACATCGGGATTTCGTGCGAAAATATCAGAAACGATATTCATAACCGGGTCCTTGATCGTATACTCCGCAATTTCCATATCAAATTCATGACCGCTGTAAGCTTTCAAACACCGCAAAGCCAGCGAGGTGTGAATATATTTGGCATTAAGTGTTGATAGAACAACTTTCATAAATTAGCTCCCTCAATCGCATTCTAGTTACTCCGAACCGTCACATGAGCGCGATCCTGCACCTGTGCATGAATGACCGGATAGCGTACTTTCCATTTGCCGTCTCCGAGAGAAGATGTTTCACCCTCAGCAAAGCCGCGCGGCTCATAATTAAAAGTCTGGTCATAGTAGACGCTTAGCTCGACACGCTGATCAGGCAGCATCCGTTTTAATTCGGAGATCGCATTCAGCGCCCAATCGCGCATGTTTTCGGTTGTGCTGTCTGCATAAAACATATAAAAGGCCGGGTCCATATTGGCGCTGATGACAAGCCATCCCTGGGAATCGCGGGTAACGGTCCAATCCTTGAGTTCAGTCGTCCCTTCTTTGGTCCAAATCTTGCCAAAATGCTTCTTCATTGCATCGGAAATTTCAGTCAGTGATGCGGATGAAAGACTGTCCGGCAGATCAGACTTCAAAAATGCGGGCACCGCATACTGGTTTTTCTCCAGTTGATTGAGCAGATCAGCGACATGCAGCGAGGAGACCGCGAAATTCAGGTTCGCACCGGAACGTTCGATCGTCGATGTCGTAATCCCCACCAAGTGCCCGTATTCGTCAAACAGCGCACCGCCGGAGCTGCCATGATCGATTGGCGCATTGATCTGCAAATACAGTACATCATCTTCCATATGCACGTTGCTGACCAATCCTTCTGATACCGTATTATAAAAACCAAGCGGGCTGCCGATTGCGAACACGCGATCACCTTTGCGGAGCAAGGAAGAGTCGCTAATAATAACCGGCTCGATATTCAGCTTGCCTGATGTTTGGATAATCGCCAAATCCGCATTTTCATCGGAAGCGACCACCCCTTCGACTTTTATCGTTTTCCCATCCGACAGCGTTATTTTTCCTTCTGTAGCTTTTGTCATGACATGATAATTGGTCAAAATAAGACGTTCCCCGATGATGATGCCGCTGCCTTGGGAGCGATTCGTATCAATCATGACCACTTTGTCATCGTTAAGCGCGACAATATCAGCCGCAGTGTAAGTTGTGTAGTACCCTTCCTCTTCATGCTGCGATCCGTCCTCTATTCCGGCAACAAGCGATTCAAAGGAAGTAATCTTGATCGTCCGCTGCTGCGCGTTCCATTCTACCTTTGCACCAAGCGCTTCACTTACTAGGCGCAGCGGAACGAGGGTTGCTCCTTGCTTCACCTGGGCCGGTTCCGCCAGCTTGAATGTTTTTCCGTTGACAATGGCTTGTTTGGAGCCGACTTTCAACGAAATAGTTGTGCTTCCCTTGCGGGCGATAATGGTCTTGCTTTGTTGTTCCCAAACAACATCGGCCGACAGCGCCTTGAAAATGGCGCGCATCGGGACAAGCGTCGTGCCGTTTACTTGCACCGGACTCGGATCAAGCGTCAGTTTCTGTCCGTCAACAAGCACCTGAATCTGATTTTGGACAGATGTGGACGCCGCTGACACCAGTGCAGCAGGTCCCGTTTCAAGCGGCATGATCGCGATGCCTGCCGCTAGTAGTGGAACAACAATTAATTTTGTGATTTTTTTCATATTTAAGTATCTTTCCTCCAATTTCTCCAATTTCCCATAGACTTATCCTACCATTCGCAATCTATATTTGTCGATACAAATTAAGGAGTGGGTGCAGCAGGAGCTTTTCCATGGTATAGTGAAGAAATTATGCAACTTGATTATAAACGGAGGAACAAATAGATGAAGAGAAATAATCTTCCCCCGCGGAAGAAGCAGCCTGAAAGTTATGTGTATCGCGTGGAATCCGCTTCGGAGCTGCTGCAATTTGTACTGGAAAAAATGAATGCAGGCCGCAACGCTGTCAAATCCATGCTTGCGCGCGGACAAATCAGTGTGGACGGCAAACCGATTAAGGTTTATAATCACCCGCTCCAACCCGGCCAGACAGTCGCCGTCAGCAAAAACGCGCCTCCGGAGGCCCCCGCGTTTATCGGCCTGACGATTATTTATGAGGATAAGGATATCATCGTTATTCGCAAGGAAGCCGGGCTGCTGTCTGTCGCTTCGGACAAGGGCGAGGAATTGACCGCTTACCGCCAATTGACTGCCCATGTGCGAACTTCGCAACCGACCAATCGCATCTTCGTCGTCCATCGCCTTGACCGCGATACATCGGGCCTTATGATGTTCGCCAAAACCGAAGCGGTAAAGCTGAAGCTGCAAAACGAATGGCAGGATCTGATCAAGGAGCGTATTTATGTTGCGCTGGTCGAAGGAAAAGTCAGAAAAAAAGAAGGCACCGTCTCATCCTGGCTGAAGGAAAGCAAAACATTAAAGATGTATTCCAGTTTTCATGAAGGGGATGGCCAGCATGCGGTCACCCATTACCGTGTACTGCAAACGTCGAGCCGCTGCTCCCTGTTGGAAGTCCAGCTCGAAACCGGAAGAAAAAATCAAATCCGGGTTCACATGGAGGATATCGGCCATCCTGTCTCCGGCGATAAAAAGTATGGCGCGCGCGCCAAAATTATTGGCAGACTCGGCCTGCATGCGCGGGTTCTCGCCTTCACTCATCCTACAAGCGCGAAAGACATGCGTTTTGAAACCGATATTCCCCCGCAGTTTCTCAAGCCATTTATAGAAACCTCCAGTCCGGAACTCGGCTAATATTTCGCAGACAAGCGGCTCCCCTCATCCCCCGCAAACATCAATAAGCCGCGCAGCTCCTTGCCGCGCGGCATTCGGGCCAGCGCTACTCGCGCCGGCCTCTTTTCTTTCTAACAATGACATAAATCAGCAGCAGGCCAAGCAAGGACACAAGCAGCCGTGGATAATTTTCATTAATCCGGTATAAATCATGGCCGACGAATGTTTCCAACGCAATCGATGGCGCTTTTCCCAGCAAAGTGACAATGAAGAAGCCGGCAAATGACATACGCGAAACCGCTGCAGCAAACGTGATGACTCCGGAAGGCACGAGCGGGGTCAAGCGGGCAACGAGAACAATCATTGCCTGTCGCTTGGGCCCTGCTTCATTCAATCGCTGCAGCCACACCCAACTGCTTTCCCTCACCTGCTTTAATCTGCCGAAACCCCAGCGGTACAGCCAGAACGAAATTGCCGCCCCTAGCACTTCCCCGGTCAAAGACAAGAGAAACCCCGGCACAAATCCGAATACGACAGCGTTGGCGCCTGATAGAAACAATGAGGGCACGACACCCAATATACTGATCAGAATGTTCAACAGCAAACTAATCAGCACAGCCCACAACCCGAATCCTCTCAGCCACTCTGCTATAGCATCAACATTAATTAAGTTGTCCATCTTAACTAAACATCTCTTCGCAGCGCACGCAGCACTTCGACACGTGTTGCCCTCCTAGCCGGCCGGGCGCCGGAGAGAATCGCCACTCCCAGGGAAATTACGCAGGCTATTGCCGTCAGCGACAAAGGAATATGCGAAAATTTGAAACCGACTGGCACCTGCTGCTCCATGAACATTTGGATCATCGGCGGCAGAACGGCGTTCACAACGATCGACAGCACATAGGCAATGATTGTCCCAATCAGCGCTCCCAATAGACCAATCAGACTGCTCTCCAGCAGAAAAATCCGTCTGATTGTGGAAGGGTGCGCGCCGATCGCCTTCATAATTCCGATATCCTGCGCCCGCTCCGTCACAGCCATCGTCATCGTGTTGAAAATGCCGATCGAAGCGATCAAAATCGCAATAGTTCCGACAAATACGAGCCCGATCTTCATGATGAGAAACACCAGGTTTACCTGCTCAAGCTCGTTGGCGATCGAGTGATTGTAGTATCCTCGCTCTCGCAATTGCTCCCCCAGTTCTTTCACATACTTGGCGCTTGTTGCGATGATCTGGACCGACTGATAGTCCCGCTCATTCGACAGGCCAAGCACGCCCTCGGCCTGCTGGACACCGCTCTCCTCGTCACTCGTCTCAATCGGGAACTGTCCAAAGCGGCTTTGGCTGATTGCTTCAATTTGCACAAGCACATCCTCGCCAAAATAAATTTTCTTATCTTTCTGCCATTCGCGCGACAATTCGCCGGTTACCCCAACAATGGCGACTTCAAGCGGCACTTGCTCTTCTTTGCCGTCATCGCCTGCTCGGCTCACATGTAAAGTGAGGGTTGCGCCAATGTAGCTCTGGGCAAAGCTGCCCGCAGCGGTGGGCGATTCGCTCTCATCGCCCGTTTCTCCGAAGTTAAAGCCGATGACCGCCTCATTGGGCCCGGTCGGCAACCGTCCGGCTTCAAGCTTGTAGCCCGCTTTTTCTTCCGCCGCAAAGTCCAGCACGAACGCCCCTTCAAAGGGCACTTCATTGCCATCGATTGCCGGATGCAGATGCTGCATGATCGCATTGCGATAAGTAACGGCCTTCACGTGGTCCAGCGTCCGGAAATAGGTGATATCCTGATCTGTAATTTGATCTGTGCCGTTGTCTGCCTGCTTCCCGTAAATATCAATGGCGGTAACGAGTCGATCGCCCACGATTCGGTCCACAATGCTTTGCTGCAAACCGAAGCCAACCGAAGCGAGCACAATTAGAAAGGCGCAGCCCATAGCTGTCGCAAGCACAGTCATAAAAAGCCGGGTTTTGTTCTTTTTCATATTTTGCTGGACGAACCGCAATTGATCCTTTGTCTTCAAACGTGTTCCCTCCTTCTGCCAACCTCTGCGCCGACAAGCCTTCCATCTTGCAGTGTAATCGTACGATGCGCAACAGAAGCCACCTGTTCATCATGCGTTATAATAACAAAAGTAGTCCCCCGCTCCTTGTTTAATTGCCCGATCAATTCCAGGAGCTGTTGTTCATTCTCGCTATCCAAACTGCCTGTCGGCTCATCGGCGAGCACAATCGGCGGATTGAGCATGAGCGCCCTGGCCACGGACACCCGCTGCTGCTGGCCCCCCGACATTTCGCCGGGATAATGCCCCGCATAGTCAGATAATCCGACCTGGTTCAGCATGTCCATCACTCGCCGCTTTCGTTGGGCGGACGGAATGCCTCGCAGTACCAACGGCAATTCGGCATTTTCATAAGCGGTCATACTCTGAATCAATTGGAAGCTCTGAAACATAAAGCCCAGATTGACAAGACGGAAATCCGCCCACTCGCCTTCACTGAGCAGGGTGACATCTTTTCCATTCACTTGAATCTCGCCCGCTTCGGGCCGGATATACCCTGACATCAGGTTAAGCAAGGTCGATTTCCCCGAGCCGCTTCTGCCGACAACAGCAACGACTTCTTTAGGACTGATCTGTAGATGAATATCGTGGAGAACAGGAATAATTCGCTCCTTCCCCTTCTTACCGATCTTAAATTGGTGATTGACACCTGTCAGTTGAATCATCGTCTTCCCCCTTTAAGCAAATAGAAACTCCTCTTACAATTTCACACTATAAAACTATTATAACGGCTAAGAGTTAAGTAAACGAAAAGAATAGTTTAAGAAAAGCTTAAAATGTAAAATCCATCCTGCCTGCCTCCGGGTTATTGCAAAACAGCCTGCAGCGTGTAATATGAAGGTAACGGGACCTTACGTCTTACAAGATGGCTTTCATTTCTATAAAATACGAGGAGGCTTATTATGAAACTTGACCGCCTGCTCGCCATTGTCATTCTGCTCATCAACAAGCGAATGGTGCAGGCGAAAGACCTGGCCGAACGCTTTGAGGTTTCTGTCCGCACGATCTATCGCGATATTGAAACACTCGGTATGGCAGGCATCCCTGTCATTACCTACCAGGGAACAAACGGCGGAATCGGCCTGTCAGAAGGCTACAGACTGGACCGCACGGTGCTGACTGATCAGGAATTTGCCGCAATCGTCACCGCGCTGCGAAGTGTCGCCACCCCCACAGCTTGGGTCGATAAGGATAATGATTTGCTCCTGGAGAAAATCAACAGCATTATTCCCGATGCGAAACAGCCCGAATTCGAAATTCAAACGAATCAACTGCTCGTTGATTTTTCACCATGGGGGCAGCATCCGGGGTTGGAACGAATGTTGGTGCTGCTGAAAAAAGCAATTGGAGCGCTCCAGCTTGTTTCCTTTACCTACAGCAACGCTCAGGGTGCAACAGGCATCCGCACAGTCGAGCCTTATACCCTTGTTATGAAAGGTATGCATTGGTATCTCCACGCATTTTGCCGGGAAAGAGGGCAGTACCGCTTGTTCAAGCTCGCCCGCATGAAAGATCTTATGCTGTCTGCTGAAGCTTTCGAACGCAGAGCGGATGCTGTGCTGCTGCACGAGCAGACACTTGGTTGGCATGCGCCTGGCGAAGCCATTCGAATTGTGCTGCGGTTTTCGGCAAACATAAAGCATCTTGCAGAGGAACGGTTTGGAACGGAAGCGCTGGAAGAAGAAGTACGGGGAGATGAAATTGCCTGGCTAACCACTGTCTTCTTTCCCGAAGATGCCTGGCTCTATGGCTTTATATTAAGTTTTGGAGCGGAAGTTGAAGTGGTGGAACCGGAACATCTTCGCAGCATTATTAGAAATACAGCCCATCAAATTGTAAAAACATATGATCGCATTTCAACCTGACAATAGGCTGTCAAGTTTCATCGGTTATACTGAGAGCATTCCAATATACAGGAGTGAAGCCTAATGAGCAACACCGAACTTTATTGTCAAAGCTGCAGTATGCCGCTGCCATCCGAGGAACTGCTGGGCACCGAACAAACAGGCGCGCATTCGACCGATTATTGCATCTATTGTTACGTGGACGGGCAATTCACCCAACCGGAGCTGACCGTTGAAGAAATGATTGAAGCCTGTATCCCCCATATGGCAGACAGCGGCATGGACGAACAGCAGGTAAGGGAATTGCTGACGCGTCAGCTTCCGCTGCTCAAGCGCTGGCAAAGCTCGCGTTCAGCGGAGCAGGCTGCCCTGCTTCAGCCGCAGCGCATCGTGGAACATGAAGAGATTCGTCTGGCAGGCCTTGGTGCAACGACGACCAACGCTGACGAGCTGACCGAAAATGCGCGCATTCCACAGCTTTGGGAGCATTTCTGGAAAAATCAAGATGCCCAGCATTTGTATCATGCCGGAGAGCCGCAAGTTATTTATGGCAGCTATTCAGACTACGAAACCGATGCCAGCGGCGCCTACCGCATTCAGATCGGCTGCCGCGTGCAGCCGGATGCGGAATTACCGCAATCGTTGACTGAGGTCATTCTTCCGGCTTCCAAATATGCGGTATTCACTTCCCGCCGCGGCCCCTTTCCAGCTGTTGTGATTGAGCTATGGCAAGCGATCTGGCAGTGGGAACGCGAATCAGGCAGCACGCGCACCTTTACTGGCGACTTCGAGCTTTACGATGAGCGAAGCGCTAATCCCGAAGACGCACAAATCGATATCTATATCGCGATTCAGTAACTTGAACAAGCCGGTAGTTGGCAGGTGGAGCGCATTTGGGCGTTTCATCTGCTATTTCTTTTTCATTCCTCTCTCACCCAATCTCACTTCTACTTGAAACCACAACAGCAATAGTAAAAATAATCCTTCCCTCTCTAGCAAAAAAAGGTATAATTAAAATAATCCCTTAGATGCATTGACATCATTTTCTTCACCAAATAAGCAATTTGCCCTTTACTGGCCTAGCCCCTTGCAGGCTGGCTTATTCGCGTGCGTCAAACCGCTCTATCAACCGGGATAAACAAAACCTACTATAAAAGAGAGGGTATTACAGCATGCAACCTGCGAACTACACGACAAAGCGTCCATTCATCCCACTTTTCATTGCTGCACTATGTTTCACATTAGTATTCAGTTTGCTGCCAATTCCCTTCTCCGCATCGGCGTCAACGGCCATTGTAAATCCGAAACAGATGTATACCTACGAGCGGATGGAAAAAGATTTAAAAGCGTTAGCCGCTCGTTACCCGCAGTTGATCAACCTGGATTCCATCGGAAAAAGCGAATACGGCCGGGAGCTATGGAGCCTAAAACTCGGCAAGGGGCCGGTTGTGATCTTTCTTAACGGTTCCCATCATGCCCGTGAATGGATAACAACCAACCTGCTGATGGGAATGGCTGATCATTATGCGCAAGCTTATGAAAAGCAAGCGACATGGGGCACCTTCGCCGTACGCGATCTGCTGGAACGCGTTACCTTTCATATTGTGCCAATGGTGAATCCGGATGGCGTCACATTGCAGCAGCGGGGCTTGTCAGCTTTTCCCAAGGCGGATCATGCTGCATTGCTAAGGATGAATGGCGGCAGCACCAACTTCAAGCGCTGGAAAGCCAACGCCAAAGGGATCGATCTCAATCGGCAGTATCCTGCAGACTGGGCCACAATTCGCAATGTCTCTTCCAAGCCATCCTATATGAATTATAAAGGCACACAGCCGCTGCAAGCAAAAGAAGCGAAGGCGCTGGCCGCCTATGCCCGCGAGATTATGCCGGAACTCGCCATTTCCTATCATTCATCAGGAGAAATCCTGTTTTGGAATTTCAAGACGCCTGCTGCGCACAAAGCGAGAGACCTGCAGTTGGCGAATCAGTTTGCTTCCCATACCGGTTATAGACTTGTTACACCTTCCTCTAACCCTTCCGGCGGAGGGTTTACCGACTGGTTCATTACCGAATTCGGACGCCCTGCGCTAACGCCTGAACTCGCACGGGCAGTAGGAGAAACCAATGTGCCCTTGTCCGAATGGGATCGGATATGGAAACAGCATCGGGATACAGGCTGGATGCTGGCGCTTGAAGCAATCGGCTACTGGATCGAACGTCAGCCTACGACCGCTTCCAAATCTGAGGTGCGGCTGACCGCAGACGAAACAGCCTACCAGTGGCCGGATTTGAAATCGGCGCGGTCAGGTAAAGTTTACGCCGGACTGTACACCACGATCAGAGAAAAAGGAGACTGGGTTGAACTGGCAGTCAAAGGGGAGCGGAAGTGGATTGCCGCACGAAACCTGCTGCGCGGAAAGCTGGAAATCCCTGCAGGGGCCGTAGTCGTCGTCCATTCGGAAACAGGCATCTATACCTCTCCGTCCGCTGCTTTGCCTTCCAAAGTTCGCTTCGCCGAACAGAAATTGGCCGTGCTCGAAGGATGGGATGGCTGGTACCGTGTTAAAACCGGGAAAGGGTCGGCTTGGGTGAAGCAAGCGGAGGTTCAGTATGAGCTGCCCACAGTCGTTGAAGAGCCTGGTGAGCCTGAACCGTCCGATCAGCCTGCCGAGCCAGGGCAAGCGGAACAACCGGAGCAGACGGATAACTCCGAAACGTCTGAAACCGACGATAACCAGGCAACTGGGACGGATGCTCATGAGGCAGCTGCTCAACCAAGCAAGAAATTCTCTCCTGCAGCATAGTCTGGCCTAACTCTTGGGTGCAGGACGATATCGCTAAAAAACCAGCCTGACCACATAAATGTGGGCAGGCTGGTTTTTGTCAAATGCAGGAAAGACAATTTCATTTTCGGACTGTGCATGCTAAGATGGATTTAAAATGTAAGCATCATACATACGTATCAGGAAATGAGGGGTTATTCATGCTGCTTCACAAAGGGGAAACCTTATTCCGTCAGGGGGAATCAGGCGCACTGTATCATCTCAGGAGCGGGCTGCTCAAAATCATCCGCATTCATGAAGACGGCCATCCCCTGCTCATTAACATTATTGTCCCTGATGAAATGATTCCCCACCATTCCCTCATTACTGCCCAGCCTTACCATGGCACCGCAATTGCCTTAACTGCCTGTGAAGTGGAGCCGATCCCTGCCAGTCAGTGGTACAATTCGCTCGCCGAACAGCCCGATAAATACCGGGAGATTGCTCTTCTGCTGCAAAACAAATTGCGGATGATGCAGCAGCGAATCGATCAATTGACCCAAACCGCTGCAGCAGACCGGCTGGCGATGTTGTCCAAATGGTTTGAGCACTACATTTCCCCTGCGTCCTTGACTGACCTGCTCACCCAGGACGAAATCGGGCAGCTGATTGGACTGCGGCGCGAAACCGTCAACCGGCTGCTTAAAGCGGCAGGAGAACATTCGCCGTCAGCCTTTCCCGCACAACATTAGAATCAGGAGCGGACTGCCGACTGGAGTTCCTCCTCTTCACCCTCCTCCAAGCTGCCCGCAGGACCGAAAAACTCATAGTGGATATCATTTGCTGAAATTCCGCAAGCAAGCAGCAATTTATTTATTAATTTCATAAATGGGGTTGGGCCGCAGAAATAGAAGCTGGCATCTGTGACAGGCACAATCTGGCGCAGCCAGGTCAAATCGATGAACCCCTCATGATGATGGCCTCTCTGCGCGATATCTTCGGCATTCGGATGATCATAGCAATAAAAGACGGAAAGCTGCTGGTTACGCTCTGCCAAAGCATCCACATGCTCCTTCATTGCATGCCATTGACCGTTCCTCGCAGCATGAATGAACGTAACCGGACGCTCTGGCTGTTCCTTCACCAACGTATTAAGCATGCTGATCATCGGTGTCAATCCTACGCCGCCGCTAAGCAATACGACAGGACGGCGGTCCGCAGCATTCAATGTGAAGCTGCCTGCTGGCGCTGACAGCATAAGCACGTCACCTTGCTTAAAGCGATCGTGCAGCGCACTCGACACTTTGCCTGCTGGCCGCTCTATGTGTCCGGCTTCCTTCTTAACCGTAATCCGGTAATAGGGCTGCTGAGGCGCATCGGACAGACTGTACTGCCGAATATGTGTATACTTCTCTCCGGGAATTTCCAGTTTCACACTGACATATTGTCCGGGTTCAAAGCTGGCCAATGCACCTTTGTCTGCCGGCTCCAAATAAAAGGATTTGATGACTTCACTTTCTTGGACGATGCGGGTAATAACGAATGCTCTGAATCCTTCCCAGCCGCCAGCCTGTTGCTCTGCCTCCTCATACATGGCCTTTTCGGTATCGATAAAAGCCCCTGCAATAACACCATATGCTTCAGCCCATGCCTGCAAAATTTCCTCTGTTGCCGCTTCTTGCAGCACGTCTTTCATTGCAGCAAGCAGGTACTTGCCGACGATCGGGTAATGTTCCTCCTTCACCCCAAGACTGCGATGCTTATGGGCGATCTGCTTGACAACAGGCAATACCGCCGCCAAATTGTCGATGTGCAGCGCAGCCGCGTATACAGCATTGGCCAGTGCCGCCTGCTGCTTGCCTTGCTTCTGATTGGCATGATTAAATACATGCAGCAGTTCGGGGTGATTCGTGAACAGCAGTTCATAAAATCTTGTCGTAATTGCCGTACCATGTATGCTCAATACAGGCACCGTTGATTTGATTATTTGGATGGTGTTTTCACTAAGCATCGCTCATCCTCCTCGCTATTGTGGAACATACGTTAGTATGAATCCATTATAAGGAGTGTGAGCGCGTTAGCCATGTGATCCAGGTCACACCGAAAGGCACTATTCTGTGACAATCCATCCGTTTTAGCCAGTCGAACTCCCCCTGCTCCCTCCCCTCACATAGCCTTTGCGCTTATGAAAGGAAACGGATCTGAAACGCTTTGCGAGCTGCTGCCTTTTGGCCGCTGTAAGCTGCCGCGGGTGCAGATGCAAACTTTTGTTTAATGCGGGCTTAAGTTGATGACTGCCCGAGTACTGACTGCAATGAAAATTTCCATACGTTTCAAATTCAGAGAAGGCGAATTGTTTCGTTTTGTTCATACTTTTCAAAATCGCTTTATACCAGCTCGTTTGATGTTTGGCTTCAATCGTCCGCTTTAACTGGCTCACTTTGGCTTTTTCAAACAACATATAATGGGTAACAAAAGAAGGTTTCCTCTCTTTGCGGCCGAGCAGCTTGCGATAAGTCGAATAATATTCCGGCTGGCTCCAGTTGCGTGTATAAAAGACCGTCTTTTTGTCGGCAGTAAGAAAAGTATGCGGGCGGATCAGCATCGTATCGGCGTCGATAACCAAATAATGCGATTGCGTGCAAAGCTTGTCTCCGCTCAGCTTCAGAAGCTGTTGAAACAACCAGCCAGAACGCTCCCAGCGCGCCGAACGGTAATGAATGTGCTTTTTAAAAATAGGCAGCACAGTGTTCTCATTCACTAATGTGCAGCCTTTGCTGGCGCATAACTGCCTCATCCTGGGCGTATCTGGTGATACGATCATAAACTTGCCAATGGGATGCTTCACCATTCGCCTTACACTGTCTATGACATATGGCAGTGTTCCAAGATCTTTCTCAATTGCCGGTATTAACACGTCAATTTTGGGAAGCGGCACTTTCGTTCATCCTCTCGAAGTAGCATCTTAGTAACTTCATGTTCGAATCATCATATGTCATCGTTTAAAGCATGGTGCTCCTCCTGTCTTTTCGTCCCCAGCTCCGTGATTTCGTCATTCGTGTCGGGCGATTCTCCTGATTGTCCAGCATCTATTCGCCTGCAAGCACAAAAACTAACATAGTTAGTTTTATTATCTTCGATCAATCGGCAATATTGTATCTGACCGCTAAATTGTGTAGATTGGTATACACGGTTAAAATAATCGTAATTTCACTCTACATGATAATGCGCGTAAGGAAGGTGGCGTTTATGAAATGGCTGAACAGCGTCAGCCGCCTGCTGTCTGACCCGTTCAAGCGGACGATTCGCAGCAAGCTAATCGTAATTATGATCAGCATATCGGTTATTCCGATTATTGTTGTGACCTGGCTGGCAACCAACAATACCCGCCGAGCGATGGAACAGGAAGTCATTCAGTCCAATTTGTCGCGAATCGACTGGGCGGGAGATGCAGTTAACAATAATTTCACCCAGCTTAATAATTTGATTTATACCATTCTGATCAGTCCAACGCTGGCTGAATATACGAAGGAAGACGAGGCGAGCCTCCGCAGTCAGTTTACGATTCAGAGCAACATCATTAACACGATTACCTCGGTGTACTATTCAGGCAATAACAATCTGGTGGAGATCCAGCTTTATTACAGAGAGAAAAACAAGCTGTTTACCATCAACGATATGCGCAATGATATTCAGTCTCCTCCTGCGGAGCCGCCGACCTGGCGTGAACTGATCACAAAACAAGCGGATGTCATCATTCAGGACAGCACAGGGACAGCGAGCAATTTCAAATTTATCCGCAGTATTAACCGGTTTGAAAATCAAGAAAAAATAGGAAGCGTCAGCCTGGATGTAAAGTGGAAGATGATGGACAACGCGCTTGACTTGCTGAATTCAGAGCAAGAGGCTGGCGTATACATCGTCGATTCGTCCGGGAAATTAATGCATCAGCTTAAAGAGAGGGATCTACCTGATCTGAAGGCCATCAACTTGGCTGACCATGGATCGGGCTTTGTACGAACTGCGGAGCACTATATTTTTTACAATCAACTGGAGCCATCGGGATTGAGCCTGATTAAGGTGCTGCCTGTCAGCTACATTGACCATAGCGCGGCTACCACCCAAAAGTATGGCCTTATTGTTGGCGTGGCCTCAGCTCTGGTTGCGGCTTTGCTTGCGGCTTTGCTCGCCTACACCGTATCAAGACCGATTATCCGGCTTGCCAGATCGATGAGCGGGCTGAATTGGTTGAAAGCGGAAGATGTGTCCCACCTCAATCGGCAGGACGAAATCGGCATGCTGGAGATGAGATTTCATACGATGTCCAGTCGGATCCGTGAGCATATCCGCAACGAATATACCATTAATCTGGAGAAGCAAACCGCCCAGTTAAAAGCGCTGCAAGCCCAGATCAACCCGCATTTTCTGCAAAATACGCTGCAGTTGATCGGCAGTATGTCCTTTTCCAAAACGCCGAGTGATATTTACAGTATCATTCAGTCGCTAAGCGATATGTTTCGCTATTGTCTGCGTGAGCCGGGAGATCTGGCAACGATTCGCGCTGAAATGAAACATTTAAGCAACTACATGAATATTCAACGACAGCGTTTCACCGGCAAACTGACTTACGAGGCGGATGTGGCTCCTGAGTGGGAGGATTGTCGCATTCCCAAGCTGTCGCTGCAACCGCTGGTCGAAAATGCATTTATGCATGGTTTTGACAAGAAAAAAGGATCATGGTGTCTGAAAGTGAAGGTGCTGCCTTATGACTCCGGGCTGTTGATCAGCGTCGAGGATAACGGGATCGGGATCTCGCCTTCCCGGCTGGAGGACGTCCGCTCCCGTCTGGCAGAGCAGCTTGACCCGCTATGGACAAGCGGAAATTCAATTGGGCTGTACAATGTTTCTGCACGGATCAAGCTGTATTTTGGCGAGGAATATGGCATTCATATCGAAAACAATCCCGGAGGGGGTACACGGGTAAGTCTGTATATCCCTCGGGTGAAGGAAGGGCAATGAGATGAATATAAATGCGATTATTGTTGATGATGAACAGTGGAACCGCGAAATTATTAAAAAATTCGGAGCGTGGGAGCAATTCGGCATCTGTCTGGCAGCAGAAGCGGAAGACGGCGAGGAAGCCATCCGGCTAATTGAAACGAGCGAGGTCCATATCGTCGTTATGGATATGAACATGCCAGGCGTGGACGGGATCGGACTGCTGCAATATTTGAACGATCACCACCCTGACATTCGAATTATTGTCATTAGCGGTTACGATGACTATATGTATACCCGCCAGGCGATCCGCTGCAAAGCGGATGAATATCTGCTGAAACCGGTTGATCCGCAAGAGCTGAATCAGGTGCTGCAACAATGTAGCGAGAAAGCGCTAGCCACCCTTCACAGCAAACCTGGCTCAGCTTCCGGCTTAAGGCTGGAACTGCTGCAGGTGCTCCATGCTGCAAAGCCGGCGCTGTCTGCACATTACAATGATCTCAATGCTGCGGGAGTGAAGCATAGTCTGCAAGAACTTCATAGCAGGCTGGAACAAGTGCATGCGGAAACAGCAGCTTTGCCTCGTATCGGGCAAGAGCTGATTTTACTGCTGAAGGAATTAATGCAAAGCAATTCACAAGAGAGCACAGAAGACGAAACCGAGCCGGAGTTCCTGGAGACAAGCTCTATAACTGAGCTGATCGCACAGGCATCCTCCATGTACGATGCCGCACTGGAACAGCTTATTCAGCAAAGAAGAAATAAAAACAGGCTGAATTTGGAAGAAATCAAACACTTTGTGGATGAACATTTTACCGAAAATTTGAAGATGGAGAAGCTGGCAAAATCTTTTTTTGTGAGCAAAGAATATTTAAGCAAAGTGTTTAAACAGCAATTCGGGCTGAATTTGACCGATTATATTACCAAGCTAAGGATGGAAAAAGCCCGCCACCTTTTGCTCCATGACAGCTTGTCAATCAAATCCGTTGCGGAGCTTTGCGGCTATGAGGAGCTTGGTTATTTCTATCGGGTATTTAAAAAACAATTCGGTCTCGCTCCCGGGGAAATGAGAAAAGGAGAAGCCGAGGTTTAAAAAAGTACAAATAAAGAGACTAACAGGGTCTAATTAACCGCTTTCATTTTGTTTGTATAATGAAAGCGTAAACAAGCTCAGATTTAAGTTAAGGGGGTATTAACACAATGAAGAAAACATGGAAAGTTGCAGTTAGTGCATTAATGGCTATCGTCCTGCTCGCAGGATGCGGCTCAAGCGGAGGCAATACAGGGAACGGCAATGAAGGAACGGGAACCGAACCCGGTACAGGCTCCGCCAAGACGGTCACGCTGAAAATGTTCATCGCCCTTCCGCGCTTTAAAGAGCAATTCGACAAATACATTGAACAATTTGTTGCCAAGGAGAAGGCCGACAAAAATATCGATGTGAAAGTACAGTTGGAAATGCCCAACTCAGACAACGCTTCTCAGATTCTGAAGACAAGACTTGCTTCCAAGGATGCGCCGGATGTATTTGCCATTCACGCGATCAATGAAATCCCGTCCTTCTACAAAGCGGGTTACCTCGAGGATCTTTCAGGCCAGCCGTTCGTGGACAAGCTGCTAGAGAGTGTAACGCCTTCGGTCACAATCGACGACAAGGTCGTCGCACTTCCTTTGGAAACGATGTCTTGGGGATATTTATATAATAAGAAAATATTTGCTGATTTAAACCTGACGCCTCCCACCACAATAACGGAAATGAATCAAGTTGTGGAGAAGCTGAAGCAAAACAACATTACACCGTTCGAGCTTTCCTACAAGGAAGCATGGATTCCACAGCTGTTCCTGCCTTTATCTGTAGGCGCAAGAATCAGTGCAGGCAATACCGATTTCATCGAGCGCATGAACAAAAATGAAGGATCATTCACGGAAATGAAATCGATGTTCGACATCATTGACCTTGTAAATGCCAACGGCACACCCAAGGCGCTTGAAATGGGCGGAGATGACGGAGCTGCGGCATTCGCTAATGGCAAAGCCGCGATGTGGGTGCAAGGTCCATGGTATGCTGAGACCATTCTGAAGTCCAACCCGGATCTCGACTTTGGTGTAGCAGCACTTCCGATCAATGACAATCCTAATGATACACTGATCAATCTTGGCGCCTCCACTTCCCTGGTGGTATCTCCAACCAGCAAGAACAAAGAAGTGGCGCTAGATTTCCTTAACTTCATGCTCGATGACGAGCAATCCAATGAGCTGTTCCAAAGCTTGAAGTTCAACCCGGTAGCCACGAACCATAATTACGAGAGCTACCCATGGGTCAACGATGCAACAGAATATGTAAAAGCCGGAAAAGCCTATCGCGATCCTTCCATCCCGCAAGCGGTCAAGGATGAAGTAGGCAAAGGACTGCAAAGCTACTTCTCCAAGCAGTTGACGCAGGACGAAGTACTGAAGGCGCTCGACAAAGCATGGAGAGATTACAACAAGGTAAATAAATAAATCAACAGAAAGGAAGAGGGCTTTTTCCAACGAAATTGCCTTCTTCCGCTGATCTTTCAACAAAACGAGGTGATGCCGTCATGCTGAAAAATTCCCGCAAAATGCTTTCCCTGTTCTACTTTGTCGCTCCGGCCTTGCTGCTCTATACCGTATTCATGCTCATTCCCACCATCGGCGGGATGTATTACAGTATTACAGACTGGAACGGCCTGAATCGCGATTATAATCTGATTGGCTTGGCAAACTTCGTGGAAGCTCTTAAAGAAGACCCGGACTTTGTTCATTCCTTGTGGTTTACTTTGAAATATGTTGTCGTTATGGTCGTATTACAAAATACGCTCGCTTTGCTGCTGGCCGTGCTGATCGAATCGCGCACCCGTTTTAAGGGCTTTTTTCGGACCGTCTTTTTCATGCCCAACATGATCAGCGTCATTATCAGCGCCTTTATGTGGACCTTCATCTTTACGCAAGTGCTGCCGCAATTGGCAGAGAAGACCGCAATGACGTTTTTAGACCAGTCCTGGATTGGAGATCCGAGATTTTCCTTCTTCTCGATTGTTATCGTGTCACTGTGGAACGGCGTTGGATATATGATGATTATTTACCTGGCTGGCTTGCAGGGCGTCCCGCAAAGCTTGAAGGAAGCAGCGGTCATTGACGGTGCAAATCCGGCGCAAACGTTCCGACACATAACACTGCCGATGATTACCCATGCCATTACGATCTGTTTCTTCCTGACGCTTAACGGCGCATTTAAAGTATTTGAGGTTGTATTCGGTCTGACAGGCGGCGGCCCTGGTCGCAGCACGCAGGTCATTACGATGAATATCTATGAAGAAGCCTTCTCCAATAACTTCAGGTATGGCTACGCAAGCGCCAAATCGGTCATCCTGTTCATTATTATTTTGTTGGTTACCTTCATTCAAATAAAAGTAACGAAGAGAAATGAGGTGGAAGCCTGATGATGTCACGCAAGGTGTCCTCAACAATCATTCTGATTGTGCTCATAATCGGAGCGGCGTTGTCCATCTTCCCAATCTATATGGCGGTCATCAATTCTTTGAAAACCCAAGGCGAAATGTTCAGCTCCATCTTGTCACTGCCCACTAAGCTCCACTTTGAAAATTATGCTCATGCCTTCGAGAAAACCCGGCTGCTGAACAGTGTAAAAAACTCACTTGTCGTCTCAGTTATCGGTATCGGTGGAATTTTGCTATTCGCTTCCATGGCGGGCTACAAGCTGTCCAGAACGTCGGGACGCATCAGCAATTTCCTCTTCTTTTTATTTATCGCATCGATGCTCGTGCCGTTCCATTCGATTATGATTTCGCTCTCCCGCGTAGCCAAGGCATTGTCGGTTCAGGGCAGTACTTACGGTTTGGCGTTCATTTATATCGGGCTTGGCGTCAATATGGCCGTGTTCCTTTATCACGGCTTCGTGAAGTCCATTCCGAGAGAACTGGAGGAATCGGCGCACATTGACGGATGTGGAGAGTTTCAGACTTTCTTCCGCATCATCTTCCCACTGCTGATGCCGATTACGGTAACGATAGGAATCCTTGATTTTCTATGGATTTGGAACGACTTCCTGCTCCCGCTGCTGATGCTTACGGATGTGGATCGTTACACCCTTATCCTGTCAACCAACATGCTGTTTGGCGAGTACAACAAAGAATGGTCACTTATTCTGGCATCTCTGGTGTTGACGGCAATTCCGGTTGTCATTATCTACGCTTTCTTCCAGCGGTTCATTATGCAGGGCATAACGGAAGGCGCCGTGAAGGGCTGATATCTGCTAAGTTCCCACAACCTTAAGGTTAGTGGGATTTTTCTTTTTCTTTTTCGATCCACCATGGGCGATGCCGCCAGATGAACTTGCCGATTAGCCATTGCGATGATGTTGTGCAACTGCAGCTGTCACTCGGGCACCGTAATAGATGCCAACGGCGTGTAGGGTTTTTGATCTAGGTCATAATCACCCCGTAAATCGAACGCACATTCGTAAAAAGGTACAAATGAATTATTTTTAGATCCTCTTCGAAAAACAAATCCCCTGTAAACATAAGGAATGCGAGCGTTTTTCTATTGGTTTTTCTTCCACATCTACCCAAATAAGGACTTTTGTCGTATAATGTTGTCAGATTATGTTAGAGCAACTCCTCCAGCCGATGGAGAATCGACAGGTGAAGCGATGTATTTAAAAGTTTCTACCCTAATTGCAGGGGTCAGTTCAATTCTGTTTTCGATTGTATGGTTAATGGATTCAGTATTGGACTATTCGAATTTTGTATCTGTTGTAATAAGATTCTTTCCAGCTGTTTTTGGTCTCTCCTTGGTCAACTTCTTCTTTGCATTTCTGAGCTTGCGGGAAAGGCGGGGATAGATTGAAGCTAAGAACAACCGCAGTGTTGGCATTGAGCGGCGGAACCATATTATCCCTGACACTGCTGCTACTGTTTAATCTCTTTTATTTTTTTGATTTGTTTGGCATTAATTTTTTTAAATTTAAGTTCGTCTATTTGAATGTTCTTCAAATATTAGCTGGACTTTTACTGGCCGCTTTCTTTTTTCGTTTCTATGCTTTTTTGAAGTCGGGCCAAGAAATTACGCTTCAGACAATTCGACGGGAATTGAGCGGGTATGCCCCGCAAGCAATTGCTGGAAATAACCAACTTGGAAATACTGGGAATCCACCCTATCCAAACACTGGATATGTTCCACAAACAAATATTTTGTCGCAAAGGGGTGTGAATATGGCAGGATCGCAACAAAGTGTAATGCCTGTCTTATTAAAGACAATAGGATGGCTTTCAATCGGACTCGGCTTGATCGTCGGAATAATGGCAGGCAATGCAGTGAACGATTTGACAGCAGAACTGCTAGGGTCAAGATATAAAGCAAGCTTCAGTTGGTCAACTGCTTTCTCATGGTGGATAGGGAGCGCCGTCTCGGGCATAGTTCTCATCGCCATCGGCATGATCTTTGAACGGGTTACTGCTACCTTAAATCACGTTCAACGGCTTGTACATGCACAGGACACCGCCCAGACGAAGCAGTCATCTTCCAGTTATTCCGAGCGCTCCACATCGCTTTAATCCAAGCAAGCGGATTTGTAGCAGGAGCTTCAGAAGCTGATTTCCACTGCAAAAACTTTAGCGCAACGAATGGCCTTCTTATCCCATTATTGATTTGCAAGGTACTGGTTTCCGATAAGAAAGAACAATATTAATAAATATATTAAAAAAGGTGGGCATCATGATGTTTAGACAAGTATCGCTTTTATTGTTGGTAACTATGGTAGCTGTTGTAATGGCGGCTTGTGGAGGATCGGGGAAGTCCTTCACTGCCGACCAAGCCGTTCAGGCGTTTAAGGATGCGGGTTTGGAAATCGAGGGCGTGCGGGATATTACGGATGAAGATGTAGGAACGCTCGTTCCTAAAAAACATGACTCAGGCAAAAGGTTTGAGCTTCCCTCACTTGGAAATGAAATCGGTGGACGAATTTTTGTTTACAAAAAGGATAGCGATCTTCTGGAAATGAAAAAATTCTATGACGACCTAGGTGAAAATGCACCTATGCTTTTCTCCTACACGCTAAAAAAGGGGAACATCTTAGTTCATCTTCCTGGTAAACTAACTGAGGAACAATATGAGCAGTACAAATCTGCGCTTGAAAAGCTGAAATAAAAAAAACGCCTGGCTCCGGTCTCCGGTCAGGCGTTTTTTTATTTAAACAAGCGACGCGGCTTATCATTGCTTTCCTGCCGTTCTCTCTTTACCAACGGTTCTTCGGAACCAACCGAATCAGATTCTCCGATATGCCTGATCATTATCTAGACCAAGTACGGACAGAGCGCTTATTTGGGATCAAATGCCCCTGTACGGTCCAGCACGACAAGCGCCCGATAGAAGCTGTAGTCGCCCGTCGGATCTGTAAGCACAAAGCCATTGCCACTTTTGCTTGCCATCTTGGTCAGTTTGTCCACAGTAGCTTTTGCCCAGGTTGGCGGCTCGGTCTGCAGCAGCCGCTTCTCCAAAGTTTCCACTCGTTTTTGCAGCGCATCGAACACCGCTTTTTCCTCTGCTGTCATCGGCACCTCATCCCCCTTCGTAATGATATACATGGCCTGATCAATTTGCGCCTGCGTTGGCCTGCGTCCCGCGCGATACTGAGCCGTTGTCAGCCCAAATGTCATTTCAAAATGCGGATAATCCTTGAAACTCGTCCAATCGCCGCCCCATGAGAATCCCATCTCTTTCGCGATCTCAACAACTGTCATCCAGTCTTTGTTGACATCCCAGGATATATTGCGGCCATCGGGCTGCAATAGTACAAAGTCAATCGCTACGCCAAAGTTATGATTACTGTAACCCCCACGGGCGTTCGTCACAATCTTGCCTGGAGCGGTACGCCCTTGCGCATACAAAGCGTCCTGCTCGGCGATCGTCCGCAACCCTTGTGTAATTAGTATTGGAATGCCACGCGCGAAGGAACGGTCGATCAGCCGCTCTGCCGCCGCGCGGACAACCGGCAGCAAGCCGGACAACCTGGTTGCGGATTTACTGCGCACATAGTCAAGTGTCAATGTCATTTCACTACCTCCTCCTCTATTAATTTGTGCAAGTTTGTTGTTAAGAGACTCCGGCATTAGCACACCACCTCCACCCAAATTTCTGGCGGACGCTCCACTACTAATAATGTTCATCCCCGAAGCAAACCAAAAAAAAGGCCGCTGCCCAGCAAAAGCGGATAAGTGTCTGAAGGTGGCTGGAATTAATTAGTGTTGGGTGGGTTGGGGGAGACGCGGGAGCGATCGATGTTGCAGATAAGCTGCCGGTGTTGGGGTAAGCGATAAGTGCCGAGGGTAGGCCATCGGTGTTGCGGGTAGGCGGTCAGAATGGTCGGTAAACCGGTTGGAGTGGTGGGAGCGGCCACTGGTTCCGCTATTTCGCTCAAAACAAGGGAAATTGAGTTTTCGCGGCCACCAGATCCGTTAATTGTGTGAAAACCGTGGTATTAGGCGGGTTTTGTTGCCAATAGCGGAACGTGTGGCCGTGAAAATGCCATTTGGGCGATTTTGAGGCAAATAGCGGAACGTGTGGCCGCGTAGTCTTCGTAAAAGGGTTCAAACATAAAAAAGAGCCGAAGCAGCACATTCATTATGCTGCCCAGCTCCTTTGACACCTTCAACCCACGCAAAACGTTGCTACACCATCATTTTTGCAGATTAACCGACACTTCCTTCCATCTCGCAGTTGATGATTCAAGGGGTTCAAAGCAAATCAATATGTTCTGAAAACCAAAACTTTCCGCTCCAGATCAGACAGCATGCCGGGCTCGCTCCATCGCAAGGATGTTCACTGTCAGCAGCAGCCGCGACCGCGGCGGATGTTTTGTTAAATGTTAGTATGACGCAAAAGAAACCCCCATCGACTAAGTCAGTGAGGGTATGTTTTAACTCCACTAAGGTTGTACAACCGCACCACTGCCACTGATGCCGCCGTCTTGCCAAGTTAGTTCATGTTTTTGCATTGTAAAAAACATTTCTCCTGCAGGTACATTGGGAAAATCATAATGCCTCCAATTCCCTACTCTAAAACGGCCTGTTGCTATTGCACCATTCCCAACCGAATGCAAGGTAATATCAAAGTAATTAAAATCGCTTCCCACCCTGGAATCATCTCCCCATGAACCGTTCGCAGTAATCCGAACCGTACCACTGTTTGGATTATCGATTCTTTGAGATGTTAAATTAGCCTTAAAATCAAAATTAAAATAGTATGGAAGCGGCGCTGCATTTACCACATATTCTGTGTAGTCAATACCCTTTCCGAGTGATGCTTCTCCAATTACGTGTGAAGGATCATTATATAGTTCTTCGATGCTGGCCAACAATTCTTCGTCCGTTATTTCAAACATCTTAATTTCTCGTGATGAATCCATTATTAAAGGGGTTTCAGCATATTCCTTATAGTATTCTTCAAGCGCCCTTGCCGGATCAAGATCATCATCGGTAAGAAAATTAATTTTGGAAGAATCAGCATAAGAAAACCCGGCAATTACAGAAGCAATCAAAAGGATAGCTAGTGATAGCAAGAAAACTTTTTTCTTAGACATAACGGCCTCCTTAATTAGTTATAAAGTAAAAGATATTATGACTACCTCCCTACCCTCCTTCGCTTCATTTTGAAACAACTATCGCTTCATATAATTTTGACTCCTACCAGATACCAAAAGTTTCAATTTATCCCAAATTTGTTTGATTATTAATTAATAAATGCTATAGCACGCCTAGCGGAAGCCAGGCGGTTTTTTTCTTTATCCATCAAACGGCTGATCGCTTCGGCTCATTGTTGAAAATAACCCTCGCGATCTCAAGATACCTGTCGTAAGTCTTTTGTGCTTCCATTGGTTGAGACATTGCAGCCAACTCCTTTCGTTTTTGGGCAAAAGAAAAGCACCCGAAGGTGCCTTATATGGTGCTTTTTCAAATAAGTATCATTGTCTAATTTACAAATGTTGTGTGCTTTACTTTCCACTTTTCTAATGAAATGAATAACCAAAAGCTATAAATTCCTAAAGTGATAATACATAGACACCACCATTTGATCCAGTTACCAAAAAGACCAATAGCCGTCCCATTGAACTTTAAGCGTCGCCCCTCCACTACCGTATGTTCAATTTTCCATTTGTAGATCATTGTTATGCTCCAGGGATAGCAAATCCCCAAAGTAAATACTGTAACTAAAAAACCAAGGATATTCCATCCTATAAACTGAAGTAACCCTCCATCGAAGTATGATTTTACTTCTACTCGATAAATTGGTTGATTTACTTCTAAATTAACATTTACCGTCTGATCCATTGAATATCTTCCTCCTCCTATAATTTTTAACATCTTTCGACCTATTACTATTTTCCCATGTATACCCATGTAAGTCCATGAGAGATTTTGTCGAAATATGTAAATTGCAACCCCCGAAGGACGGCAATGAAAGGAGGGCAAACGCTTTTTGTTCATGCTATAAGGATATCACGAATTTACAATACCGTGGGTGTACAGAAAGTATACCCCATTAACGCCTCCGAACACGTTTTTTTCTTCGGGGAATCCGTGAACTTATTTTCTTAATATAGATCTCGCTATATCCTAAATGCTCCGCAATCACCTTCAGTGGCAGCCACAACTCATCCGCTGCCTGCAGCAGTTCAAAAGGCGATGTATCCATTGCACGATAATCCGGCCTTCATCGTCTTTGGCAACCCATACGGTTTCACGTTACCATTTGCTCAGTTTACGTTCGCAGGCTTCACAGTCAATTTCCTGGTTGTAATCCATTCTATTCCTCCCCGTCAACATTTTTCAGACACAATTTAGACACATTTTTATAAAACTTTCTATTTTACATGCGAATTATCGCGAACAGTACGATTCTTTCAGGAGATAGATTTATTACTGGTCACTTTGACAAAAAGGTGGCTAATGAACATGAAAAAAATAGGGAATTCAAAGTGGTACTACAATGACGGAGCTAAGACTAAAAAGTACAAAAGGTATTTGAAGAAGGCTGTATCTTATTTGGTCACCAGTATCATTACTTGGATTCTTAATAAGTTGCTTGATCGTTTCTTTAATTGATTGTGCAATCTACTGGGGCTTGAGCTATCAAGCTCCGGTTTTTCTTTTCTGGATAAGAAGGAATCCCCCTATCCATCAAAATAGTAGTTGCTGCCCTACTGCACCGGCTGCTAAAATTGTTGCTCAATTTTATGAAAGACTATAGGCATCAACGATTCGAAAGCTTTCCTCTCTACTTCATGTTGATGTACTTTTTAAGTCAAACACGATTGCGGATCAGTGAGGGCCTGGCTCTGAAATGGACGGACATAAAGGGGAATAAGCTGAACGTTGAGCGACAAACCAGCTGGACTCGATTCGGATCTACTGCAAAAAGGCGGGAATAGATTATAAAGGCACATGAGACATACCCATGTCGTGCTGCTCCTCGAAGCTGGGGCCAGCTTCAAGTTTATATCTCAACGACTGGGGCACAAATCGGTTAAGATAACCGCCGACACTTACCTCGACATCACTGAAAAAATAGAAAAGGGGCTGTCCCAAAAGTAGATCCGCTTACTTGATGAGACAGCTCATTTTATGAAAAAACAACGAAAATGAAGAAATGGCGGTGCTAGGGAGGCTATCCCTGCATCGCCATTTCTGGCTTTTGGTCTATTGCCGCCTTCTTGAGCAAATTATGGGCAAGCGAAAGCCAACCGACCTCTAGGCTTACTTTCGCCAAGCCTCGAAGCAGAAAACGCCGGAATCCTCGGTTGTTCTTTATTTGCCCAAACACACTCTCCGGTTCAATCATCCTTCGAACCGAAAGGGCATATCCTTCCTCGCTCCTGAGCCTCTCGCGAGCTTGCTGCTTGTAACGCAGGTAGTTCATACTCACGCTGATTTCACGATTTCCTTTGGCCTTCGTACAAGCTTCTTTGCGTGGACAACCTTCGCAGCCCTCGCTCCGATAGTGTCGCTTCCGTAGGTCATATCCGCTTTCCGTCGTTTCCTTGCTTTCATAACGAAACCGCAGTTTACGCCCAAAGGCACACGTCCAGGTGTCTTCGGACTCGTCGTACTGCCAGTTGTCCAACTTGCTGATATCTTGCTGCCACTTCTTCGATTTTTCCTTATGATACGTGCTGTACTTTACGAATGCTTCAAGTTGTTCGTTTTCCAAGTAAGCGTAATTTTCTTCCCCGCCGTATCCTGCATCTGCGATGACGGCTTTCGGCAGCTTCCCGAGGGCTGCTTTGACCTTCTCCAAATGCGGCTTGAGGCAACGTGTATCTGTCGGGCGTTGATGCAGGCTGTAACCGATGATAAATTGGTTTTCCGTCCCGATCTGCACGTTATAGCCAGGCTTGAGCTGACCATTTCGCATGTGATCTTCTTTCATCCGCATAAAGGTAGCATCGGGATCGGTCTTACTGAAGCTGTTCCGATTGCCAAGCAACTGTTGCTGAACTTCGTATTTTTGTAACCGCGGGAGCAGCTCTTTACTGAGCGTACGTACCGCTTTCTTCAAAGGCTTGTCTTTAGGATGCGACTGCAGTTTCGCTTCTAATCGTTGAACAGCGGCCTCCAGCTTTTCACTGGTCAGCGTCGATATTTCACCCGACTCAGCGAGGTCTTGTCCTGCTTGCTCGCGCTCTTCTTGCTTCTCGGTCTCTTCAATATTTGCAAACAGCATCTTTACTTTCTCTTGCAGCTTCGCCTAATGTTTGACCACCGCCTTGCCCCAGACGAACGTATAACGATTCGCGCTGGCTTCGATCTTGGTGCCATCGACAAAGTAATGCTCGAGCTTCACATATTTTTCCGCGGCAAGAAATTGAAGCACACCCGTGAAGACCGTCTCCAACACGTCTTTCATCCGCTCGGAACGAAAGCGATTGAGGGTACGGAAGTCTGGGCGTTGTCTGCCGGCGATCCACATAAACATGATATTCTCGCGAACGGCCTTGGCGATCTGGCGAGAGGAGTAGATCCGCTGTGTGTAGGCGTAAAGGATGATTTTGGTGAGCATTTTGGGATGGTAGCTGTCTCGTCCTCCGCCAGGATAAGCCGTGTCAAAGATTCGGTCGTCGATACGGTTCACCGCTTCATTGACGACACGTACAAGATGATTGGCTGGGATATCTTCCTCTAGATCCATTGGCAAACATAGTTGATCCATGCTATATTGAATGTACAAAAGAAGCCCTCCTTAGAATGGTTGCTCGATACTTCCATTTTACCAAGGAAAGGCTTCTTTTTGTTTTACAATTTTGAAAACAGGGCTACCCTCAGTCATTTATATGACTTTTGGGACAGCCCTCCTATACTACGAGGAAAGTTTGAGTCGGCACAAATTCGGCACGGTCCTTTTCCTCCCTCTCCTAACCCACGAAAAACGTTGCTACATCAACGTTTTTTTCAGCTTAACCAATACTTACTTCCATCTCCTACTTGATGATTCAAGGGGTTCAAAGGCAATCAAAATGTTCTGAGTAAATCAAGGTTTTGAGACTATGTTTTTTAAACAAAATCATAGCTTTTCAAAATATAGGGGGCAACAACAAAAAGAGCCCTATGGGAAAACATCCCTGCGGCTCATCCCCTATTACCAGTTCTTTTCCCTCGTGTGAATTATTCGACTCTTACCGTCCTTGTGCTCCAGATACCCCTGCCGCAATAAACTATTGAGCGAACTCCTTACCTGCTGCTCCGTACGGACAGACAAATGGGCGATCTGAGATATGTCCAGATGCACCCATTCGTTAACGATTCATATTGAAGACGACACGCAAAAATTTGCGATCTAACTCAGATAACATTTCCGCCCATAACCAAACATACGTTCGATATCAGTATAACTCATATGGATGCCAGTACAAAGGAAATTCTCCATTGCAATTTAGTACTATATATGACACTATTAGTGTAAAAAGGAGATGAGACATGGCAAGGGTTGAAAAGCTCATCGAGAAGATGAGAAACCGCCCGAATGGGATTGCCTTCACAGAGGTGGCGAAAGTCTTTGAAGCTCACGGTTACATAGAAGTGAGATCCAACGGCAGTCATCACAACTTTCGAAATGGCGCTGGAGACGTCATAACGATTTAAGAAGGAAAATCCACTCAAGGTGGTTTACGTAAAGGATCTACTGAGCAGAATCGGGAAGTAATCCCGGTTTTGCGGTACTAAACCAGTATATCACAAGAACCCTTGCCTCAAACTATGGCGAATAAAGATTTGAGTTATTACATGACGCTGCCCTATACCCTGATCGTGAAGGAAATGAATGACGAAAGCGGCAGTTACTTTTACGGCACATATGCCGAACTGGACGGCTGCCAGAGTACCGCGGCAAGCATGCAGGAGTTGCTGGAGGATATTCGAGAAGCAAAGGAAGGCTGGATAGCTGTGAAGCTTGAACATGGAGATCCGGTGCCGGAGCCACAGGATAGTTTCAGCGGCAAGTTTGTTGTTCGCGTACCAAAGAGCCTTCACCAGCAGCTTGCAATGAAAGCTGACCAAGAAGGCGTATCGTTGAATCAGTTTGTATTGTATAAATTGAGCAAGTAACTCGCCTGGCCGGTTGGCCGGGCTTTTTTAATATCGCTAAATAAAAGCCGCAGGGAAGCATGGTCTTGCGGTTCTTGTGCCCCAGGTAACCCAGCAACAGCCGCGGTGCTTTGGCCTTGTGGCAGTACACCTTAACCCGATCGCCTTCGCAAGAACATTTGTTCATTGTAAAATTTATTCTATTGTGTTGTAGAACAAACTAAACAATTTACTTAATTCCATCTATCGCCAAAATATCTGGTATATAGTACAATAGTAACAAAAAAAGGAGAATGTCAATGTTTGCAGTTTTTGGTCTATTAGCACTACTTGCAAGTTTTGTTTTTTTTATCTTAGCAATCATTTCCTTATTCCGAAAAACTGGAAAAGCAAAGATTCAGTTTTCACTTACAGGAATTCTGTTTGCAGTTTTTATTACCGCTGTGGCGTTATCACCTACCACTGAAGAAAATAGTAGCAAAGAAAACGTAGCCAATGATGCAAATGAAACTTTGATTAAAGATACGGCTGTGAAAACAGCTTCAAAAGGTTTGGAGAAACAAGAAGATAAAGAGTTAGAGGAGAAAAAACGGGCCGAAGAAGAAGCTAGAAAGATAAAAAAAGAAAAAAAGGAAGCTGAAGCGGAGGAGAAAAAACGGGCGAAAGAGGAAGCTAAAAAGATAGCAGAAGAAAGAAAGAAAGCTGAAGCGGAGGAGAAAAAACGGGCCGAAGAAGAGGCTAGAAAGATAGCAGAAGAAAAAAAGAAGGCCGAGGAAAACGCTAAGCTCATAGCTCAACAAGAAAAGCAAAAGAATCCCGACTGGAACACAAAAGAAGTCGATGCAATTGAGAATGGAAACCTTCTTTTAGCAATAGATATGTTAAGAGTTATCGGAGACATGCCAGAAGGAGATTTTATTGATTCCGAGCTCGTCTTTAAACGACCATGGAATTATTATGGAACAACTATTACCTTTTCAGGATGGGTTGATGTTGTCGAAGACTATCCTCCAGGTAGTGATAGCCACGATGTAGGAGTATTGGCCGGTATTGGCATCCAAACCTATGATGGCACTATTGTTTCGTTTTTTAGCATGGTCCCAAGCGGAAATATCAAAGTGGGAGATGAAGTATCCATTACTGCATATCCAATAGGACGTACAGAAGTAGACAATACACTAGGTGGAAAATTTACACATCTAATCGCTGTAACAAATAATCTCAGTCAATAAAATAATGCCCTTGCTATTCGTGTTTCAGCGGGGGCTTTTTTATCAAAAGATAATCTTGTTTTAAATCACACCTGTTGATTCCCCCTCCCTCACATCACCCTGAACTCACACACTCGAACGTCATCAAACTGTTCGGGGTGCCAGTCTCTATTAATTTTAACTGCAAAGTCCGTTTGCGCCTCAATTACTCCCCCCTCCATCCAGACAGTCACCTCTGTCTTGTTATGGATGGCTGCAGCGATGTGTTCGTCTGTTGCCAAAACAAAACCTGATCTAAACAATAGTCCTCTCCTCCTATTCCTTGTTTTCTACAACTCAGAACGAACTCCTTTCTTTAGAACTGTAAGACAGGTAAAATTATCCTTGTAAAAAGAAGGCCATATTAAACATAAGGAGAATATCACTATTTACCCAAATATTATTTTTTATTTGATTAATAATTTTTTTTATTCAGAAGGAGACATTGATGAGACAATTATTTGAATTCCCTAACACAAAAAAAATAGCCAGTTATTCTCTTATAAGTCAAACAATGAACTTTGATAATTTAACCGAAACAAACCTCTCTGAACTAATGGACGAATTACAAGCAAGAAAATTTACTTTAGAAAACATGAGAAGTGCGCGATTGATAGTACACGAAGCTGCACATTACTTTGATAACCTGGCAACATTGTCGGGTCAAAAAATACTAGCTAAAGTATATGACGCTCTAGAGACTAGTAGAACAATGGATACTAGTAATAAGCATGTAGTAAATGAATTCTTTAACTTAATGAGAAATTGGAGGCATGACGCTTTCACACCATCCTTAGTGAAAGGTATTATAGATCCCGATTACAATAATTGGTCTTTTAGAGTTAATACATCATTTGGAACAGATATTAATGGAGATGTTGATGTAAGTAACCCTTTAATTTTTCTTACTTTTTCTTGGCATGGAACGTTTGTCGGAAACATTCCTGTCTCGATCGAAGCACTGTGGGAGGCTAATGCAATGTGGGCGGAAATAACATATAACGTAATGACCGCAACGTTATTGCAGAATCACGATGTCGGCGATGTAGAACTTGAGAGGTTATCGAGGGAATATAGGCAGTATATTTACAATTCTGACTTATTAGTCTACTCTGTGGGTACTCATTTAGTCTCATCTCTTTTAAAAACAAAGGAACTGTTTTATTCCTTTAGATTAAGTAAGTTTTTATCATCAATAAGTTTAAATCTACCATTTTCACTGTATGGCCAGCTAAAACGCCCAAGAACAATACTAAGTAGCATATTAGATCTATGTGGGGACATGAATCCCCCTGTAGTGTTCTGTGTACTAATACAAAATTTAATTGAATCCCGTATAGATATAAATAGCCTTTTGTTCACAAAACCGGATGGCCTAATAGATGTTGATAAAATACTATCAATTAATGGCCTGCCTGCTAAGCAATCTTTAAATAGAAGAATTAGTGAAGAAATTAACAAGATAAATACTAAATTCATAGACAGTCCCCTTTACAATACATACCAAGGTCATAAACGAAATGGACAAATTTTATTTAATGTTCATGGAGTCGAAGGCGGTGTACATATACATTCTAGTTTTCTTATTGACATAACCAATAAGTCAAAGCAATTTATCTTTCAAAATGACCTTGTTGACACAGATGTGTCAGATCAACATTACTACTTTTTAAATTTGTTCAATCAGATGAATTCCGTTCTTAAAAGCTAAGAAAATATAGGAGGAATCCCCTCTTTTTTGTCGAATATTGTTATTCGTGCCAACAGACAAAGGAAAGGAGGATGTAAATGAAATGAAACTAAAACAAAACTCAGGGGATAAGAAAGTAATACCGAGACCGCCAACCAAAGCACAAACAGAGGAGCGATCAGGAAATAGTCCAACAATCACTCCTCCTCCAGTTAAGAAGTAGAAGAACGGGAAGGCGTCTGAATATACTCAGGTTCCTTTCTTTCTTTTTGGTCGGCTGCCTGGTACGCTTCGTAATCATATATGAAAACATTTACTCCTGAATCGATATCAGTGAAAATTTCCTTCACAGGGACATTGTATTTCTTAATAATCAATTCAACATATTCCATATAAATCAACTTGAATGTTCGCTTCGGCTCAAATGGCCTTGCAACCTTCTCTATATTCCCAAAAACATCAGGTTCACTCGAACCGAACTTCGAAACCCCTACGATTAGAGGCTTATCATTAAAGAACACTTCTTCCCATACCGATGCCGATTTTGATAACGGTGTCTTCTTAATGGATATCCTAATCTTATTAATGGAGTATCGCTGAACAGGGTAAATGATTGTCACGTAAAGAACACTTATCAGGAAGCTTGTAACGATACTAATTGCAGTAAACTCGACAAGAAAGCGAATGCTATTAGCAGCATTCTTGATTTCATCCAATGAGACAATCGGATCGTGGTACAGGCTCATAATTCCCAACGAAGCGAACGCCACAGGAAACCACGCCAAGGCTGACAGTGCACCGAATTCAATGGTTGTATGCTTTACCACTGGATTAACCCCCATCATTTGAACCCAAAAATACATCATGAAGCCCGGCAGTATAAATATAATCGTGCTTATTAAATTCTCCATAATACCCCTCCATTTCACTTATTGTATTCGTTATACCAGAGAAGTTCCAGCCCTACTCATTAAATGCCTGCAAGCTGGAACGGTTCAATTTGCCTCGTTACTTCTGATCAAAAGATCCAGTACGATCCAACACCACAATCGTCCTGAAATAGCTATGATCTCCAGTGGGATCAGACAGCACAACGCCGTTCCCATTCTTGCTGGGAAGCTTAGTCAGCTTATCGACCGTCGATTTTGCCCAGCTCGTCGGCTCCTTCTGCAGCAGTTGCTTCTCCAGTGACTCTACTCGTTTTTGCAGCGTATCGAACACCGCTTTTTCCTCTGCTGTCATCGGCACCTCATCCCCCTTCGTAATGATATACATGGCCTGATCAATTTGCGCCTGCGTTGACCTGCGCCCCGCTCGATACTGAGCCGTTGTCAGCCCAAATGTCATTTCAAAATGCGGATAATCCTTGAAACTCGTCCAATCGCCGCCCCATGAGAATCCCATCTCTTTCGCGATCTCAACAACTGTCATCCAGTCTTTGTTGACATCCCAGGATATATTGCGGCCATCGGGCTCCAATCGTACAAAGTCAATCGCTACCCCAAAGTTATGATTGCTGTAACCCCCACGGGCGTTCGTCACAATCTTGCCTGGAGCGGTACGCCCTTGCGCATACAAAGCGTCCTGCTCGGCGATCGTCCGCAACCCTTGTGTAATTAGTATTGGAATGCCACGCGCGAAGGCACGGTCGATCAGCCGCTCTGCCGCCGCGCGGACAACCGGCAGCAAGCCGGACAACCTGGTTACGGATTTACTGCGCACAAAATCAAGCGTTAGTGTCATTGGCTGCCCCCTGCCCCTGTTTGACAAATTGATGCCCAAATACGGCAAAAGCTCCTGCCAAAATGCCTTGAATAATCGACTGAGCCGACCAGCCTTGCAGATACACGACCAACGCGATGGCGATTACCGTTACAATGTAGACAATGCTCCAATTAGGCACCCCTGGCGTTTTTTTAAGGGCATAGCCAACAACCCAGCATGCTGCCACAACTACCAACAACTCAGGTGCAATCAAATACCAGATTCCATTCCATATTCAATCATCTCCTAATGGTTTTTTACGGCTTTAAGCCGCCTGAAATAATAAAACCGACGATAGCCAGCAGCACAGCCCCGCCAATTGTCCGCCAGAGCCACTTTTGGTTATCCTCGATTTTGTCCAATCTTTTATGAGCAGACCGGGAAGACGTAAGAGCCTCTACCGCCGTTTCGTTTGATCGCTCTGTCCAGCTTGCTATCCATACCATCAACCTTTGTCTCTACTCGGGTAATGCGCTGCAATACCTCGGCTTGCGTGTCTTGCATAACCTGCCCCCTCTCCATAATAAAAAGCCCCGCTTATGCGGAGCTGAATGAAATGCAATATAAAAAGGCACCTGTAAAAGGGACCTTAGATTAATTATTTAATACAGTTATAAACGATTAATCGATTGGCCACGTATTCAAACCGGAGTGGTAATGAAACTTAAGTTTGTAGAATCTTTTAGTAGGGTCAAAACCATTTGCTTTGACTCTAAGGTATACGGTTGCTCCAACCGGTACCACGATTTGATCAAGATACCAATCTTTATCGTCATAGGTCAATGATGGATAGAATAGTTTAGTTTCATCGCCATCTGGGAGTTTAATCTTATATTCTGGATAAAAATTCTGCGGCGATGATCCCTCGACAATTGCATACATTACTCTCACTTTACTCGTTGTATTTGTCCATTTATACCAATCGACATCGTTAGCATTTGTCAGAAAAAACTCGAATGATTCAGTGCCTGAAGGCGTGAGCGGCATCGCCGTTTCCTCAGTATCATCAAATCCAATAGCAGTTGGAGTGATGTCGGTAGCAAAAGCAGACTGGGAAAGGACCATCACCATAGCTGTGAGCATGAGTACAATTAAATATTTTTTAGCTTTCATCGTTACCTCCGGAATTGAGAGTTTTAAGATGCTGGCCAGCAATCTACCAATACACGACCATATTAATACAAATTCTGTAATAGGACAAACTTCCTCTTACTTCCAATTTCGCTGCGAAATATGTCGAAATAGGAGGAAGCCCCGCGGGCTGTGAATTATACCAGTTGTCCGTCTTTGTCCAAACCGAGCGCTGTCAACTCTGTCTCGACAGCAGCCTGCAGCGTCGCAGGAACCTGCGCGAATGTACGACGACCTGCAACGATCAGCGTCACATATACAGTTACGATTGCCATTTTGTATTTACCTCCTCCCAAAAGTAAATGGAGCCACAGCAGCACATTTTTTCAAAGTCAATAACAAATTTAGCGATTTTGATAGGGAGATTGGCCAACCGCGAGCTGCGGGAACTAAAAAAGAATGCCACGCCTTATTCGACCCGATCTGGAAGCAGAACAAGCACATCAAGCGCGAACAGGCATACGGCAGGCTAGCAAATGTCTTGGGAATACCGCACAACGAATGCCATTTCGGATAGTTTGATAAAGAAATGCTGAAAAATGCATTGGTTATCCTTCGGCAGCCGGTCTGGTACAAAGGTGTGAGTTGGCGATGACCATACCACGCATCCTTCACTACCCCGGCAGTAAGTGGAGCCTGGCCAAATGGATCATCTCGCAGATGCGCCGCATCAGACGTATCTGGAGCCGTATTTCGGCTCCGGTGCGCTACTCTTCAGCAAAGAGCGCAGCCCATTGGAAACGGTGAATGATATTGACGGCGAGATCGCACATTGGTGCTGTAACTCAATGGCTCCGTGATGATGATCTGCTGCCGCTCAATGGCTGGCTGTATCTTCAACATCTTCATAATCATGTTCTTCACCCCATCCCAAAGTCCGATTGTTCTCCCCCCTAACAGGTACATGGTTTCGGCTACGCCTGTCGTCGCATCTGGAGCATCGTCGTGAGCGTTCTTCCCTTCACGCTGGTAGCTGGTCATAGCCTTATAGTAATCCGGCCAACAATCTCGCCAGTTAACTGGATAATAAATGTGCTGCATGGCCCATGTCGCATTGGAGACGATCCGCGCCACTTTGTTTTTCGACTGATGGACCAGGTCACGTCCGTCCGTTTGCTCCGCAGCTTCGTCTCCAAAATTCGCTTCACATTCCGCGTGCGAAGGCCCGACCACCACTATTGGACTCAATACGCTCCTTGTTTATCTCAAACGAAAAAAGAGCCTGTGCGACTGCGGGCTCCGTGATCTCCATCGGCTGCTTGGTATAGATGACATCCAGAACGTAGGCTTCTTTTTGATATACGCCCCAAATGATATTACATAAGTAGTCACCGCCCTGATCGGCTGTGTCACAATAAGAGTAAATACCCATGAAGTCCTTCGGTAGCTCCGTATATGTCTTGAAGCTGCTGTACAGCTTGCCTTTGATGTCGATCGGGATCTGCTGATAGTTCGCGCTGGCAATGTCCTCACCCATAGCTCGAACCTTCATGTCGTATGACTCGCGGGACAGCACTTCCTCACAAAGCATCGTGCCGTCATCCTGCAGCGCCTTCATGCTCAAATGCCGGACTTCCTTCTTCTCCTCGGCAAAATGCTCCAGAGCACGCCCGGCCAAGTCGCCTGTTGCCCAGCGTGTCATGATAATGATGATCTTGCCGCCTTCCTCCAAGCGGGAAAGCATTGTATTTGTGAACCAGTCCCAATGTTTCTCCAACGTGTTCTCGTTGTTGGCTTCCTCGGCATTCTTAATCAAGTCATCTATAATCAACAGCGTCGCACCGAAGCCAGTAGCTGTGCCGGTAGGTGATGTGGCTAGGTAGTTGATATAGCCGCCTTCAAGGCTCCAAAGGTTCATGGCTCCATCGCCTCGTGCCGTCAATATCTAATCGATTTGTGCAATGAGATGCAGGATTTCTATGAGTCGGATGACGATATTTTAATTGTCAATGAGCCACCCCGGCATGGTAAGAGCCGGACGGCTTCCATGTTCGCACATCGTCTTTGTAAAAGTCGGACGCCATCGCCTGGCACAAGCCAAAAAACTCACGCCTTGCCAATTCCATCTTGGCGTAGTGCTTAATCGTCTCGCGGTCAATCATCACGAATCAGCTTCCTCAGTTCGTCCGTTGTCAGGCCTTGAAGCGGGTTATTCACGTCCACGCTGCCGCTGTGGCCAATCTCCTGTTTATCCCGCCAGCCATCAGGACGGCGATTCTTCAGCCAGAAGATTTGTGCCGTCGTGTCCCCATGTACCTCTTTCGTGACTCGCTTTGTTTTAACCATAACCGTTTTGAGTTGTCCTGATTCAGGATCAATCATTTTATCTGACTCTTTGGTCACCTCGTCATATTGATATCCAAGCGCACGCTTAAGTAAAGCATTCTCGACATGACGGTCGACGACCTCTTTGCCCTTTTTTAGGGCGTCAGAAATGTCTGGGAACCGATTCTTCCATTCATACAGCGTTTGGCGCTTAACGCCCATGTTATCGGCAATCTGTTCATCCGTCAGTCCGTCGCGTGCCCAGCCTTCCAGGAGTATGAGCCCTTCTGGCATAAGCCAAGCATGAAATTTTCCTTTCGCCATCTAGCTCACCTCCATGTTTAAGACTGTTCAAGATTTGTATATACTATATCCAGCTCCACGAGAAAGGAGTGTAACCGGATGTGGTTTAAGTTTTGGCGTTGGAAAATCGCCGTTATCATCATCCGGGTCGAAGAATAAATTTTCTCGACCCTTGAAGGAAAAGGGTCGCATCCCATGCGGATGCGTGGTTGAGATAAATGGCCCCCGGAAGAATCGGGGGTCTTTTTGCATTACTATGGCAAAAGAAAAAGCACCCGAAGGTGCTTTTAATTGCTGTTGCTGTTTTCTATAAATTTTCTAATGCCTACACAAACAGATCTAAACCTTTCATAAGAGCCATGCAACCATGACGTATTATCGTCATTTTCGGTTATTACCTTTTTGAGTTGAAACTTAAAATCCCCATAGCTTTTAAAAAAGGGCTCTATCTCATAATGCTGAATATCCTCATGTAATTCATAAAGCTTCCTTGCTTCCAAAAAGGCGACAAAAGACATGTTTAAGTATCCGAGAGACAATTGATAACTAATCGGAGCTTCATAATTTTCCAAGACTTCATAAGCATCATTAGCATCAGAAAGAACATTCTCCAATAAATCTAGAAATTCAGCTCTTTTTACCTTCCATTCTCTATCATCCAACTTCGATCACCTCCGCACAACAATCATACATCATCTTCCAATAACCGACAATCTATGATATACGTGTATAGGGGTGATTTTATGAAATCAAGAACGGTGCTTGAAACCGCCGCTGATATCAACGAAGCTTTTCTAAATGGTCTTCACGTCGAAGTCTGGCAGGATGGCCACATTGAAGATTACGGCGGTCCGATCGAGCGACACATAAAGATGCAATCAAGATTAACGGCATGTACTATGTAAAAGCCCATTATGAATTTCGCATTAAAAAAAGCACCGGTTAGGGTACTCAAACCTTGCATCTGTTCATAAGACTATACAGTAATTCACCAGGAGGAGTTAATCTATATCTTACATCAATCTCCAAATTCTCTATGGTAGAATCCAACTCATTCAAAAGCTGTCCAAGTTCAGGCGTCTTTATTATAATATTATTTACAACTGATTTCTCAAGAGTCATTAAAACACTGACTTCACTTTTTCCGGCTTTTTCAAAATACGTTCGATATGTCCAATCATTAAAAAATAATTGTTTTTGAGATGTATGTAAGAAAAATTCATGAATAACCCTGTAATTATCAATATCAGTGTCTGAAAAGTTAGCTAAAGCTTCAAAACATACTAATTGTTCGTGACTTAACTCTTCTTTGGTATTCACAATGGAATTTAGTATACTACCCATAATAGTACAAGCTTTTTTTGATTGAGTAAACAATACTTTTGAAATAGTATCTGCTATAAATTCTGCTTTTGTTTCATCATTCACGTACTCTATTAACCGTTCCAGTTGTTTTTCTGTGGGATCTGTTTCTGAGCTGAATCCCTTCAGAAATGCCTCATATCTTTTTTGCATTATGATGGATGTTGCCTTTTTAGCAAACCCAATAACTTGGAACAAATCACCTAACAATTCCATAGCATTAGGAACAGGGATATTTTCCTTACTATTTAAATAATTTCCAATGTGACTTTCAAACTTCTTCCATATCTCTGATGTGTGCCCTAGTAACTTTCCAGTATCCATATTTTATATTCTCCTCCCTCTGTTACAATTCGACACAAGGTAAGGATTTCCTTCAAATATTTACAAATTAAAACTGCCCCCGAAGGAGCGGCTAAGAAAGGAGGGAGAACCCTTTGTTGCATTTCGTTCATGTTATAAATATATCATGATTAATCAATACCGTGGGTGTCATCAAAGTGCCCTCTTTATCTAACCCGGCTGCGTGCCACCGCCCTAATCGGCCTTACGTAAGCTTGGCTGTGATATACAGGAGCTGCGTTCTGCTTCCTGTAAAAGCTCTTGAACTCACCGCGCCGTTTAAGAACCTCTGCTATCGATAGATCAACGCCCTAAGTGTAGGTCGACGATTGACCCAGTCAATAATGCTGCGAACGATTGGCCGGAGGCGTTTCAACAATTCTTCCCATAACGCTTTAATTGCTCTGTACAATTCTTGTGCCTTCTCCGTATTCATCACATCCATCTCCTTTCCTTTTTGGGCGAAAGAAAAAGCACCTGTGCGGTGCTTAAAGTTGCTTCACGAGATTTTCTATCTGGTTACCTGCCTGAAAACAGTGTGCTTTAGTGGAAGAAGGGTTTTCGTTGTAGATTTTTGTACTAAACTCATTTTTTTCTTTATCGAACCAAAGCAGACTGTAATGCTCATCGAATACTCTCCATATTTTTTTAATAACCTCTACTTTATTAGGCAAGTATTTACCTAATTCATATTCCGTCAGTTGGAATAAACCTCTGGCGTTTTGCAGGGTATGAGGATTAAGTTCTGTATACTGACCTTGTACTGCTGCTTGAATGTAGTTAGCCTCTTTCCTTACTCGCTCTAAGTATAATTTTGAAAGAAAAGCCCTTTCCTCTTCCTCCTTCTGTTCTTGTCTTTGTTGCATATCTTGACTGACCTTTGCAACTTCGGCACTTTTTTCCGCAGCTCTAGCGCTTTTATCCCCTACACGCCACAGGAACCAACTGAAAAGAGCAGTTATAACGATTCCAATAAGGGAAATCCAATGATCTACAGTTAAACACATAAAAAACCTCTCCTCCTTTTTTAGTAATCATACACCGTCTAACAAAATCAGACAATATATGACATTGGTCAAGGGAGGAATTGGAGAAGTATCAGCCCCCTCCGCTTACTCCGCCCGATCCGCTGAAAGCCCGCGGACAAAAAACAAAAGCCCGGATTCGAGCTCCGGACTTTCGATTGATCAACATATGTGATTATGCCATCTGGCGGTGGCTGGCCCCATTCAGCCAATGTTGCGTTCACTGCTGCGCGAATGTCGCTGGACAGGTGCTGAGACTCATTGCGGAAGATCGTGCATTCCCAAGCCTTCAGACCGTCATCTCTGATTCCCGACCAGGTCACCCATACTGCATCGCCTGCTGCCGTTCTCAACACAAGATTGCGGCCAGGCCGACAGAACATTGTGGCTCCGACATGCTGCCGCGAGTAATGCCGATCGGTGAGTTTCCGGCATGCACGATCACCTTTATGCGTCAGCAGCCACTGATATCGAGCATCATTTGCGGCAAGATGACGCCCCCTTGTGTTAAGTTGGTTTTGGGCAAAAGAAAAAGCACCCGAAGGTGCCTATATGGTGCTACAAGATGTCAAGACAGTTATTTTAATATAGTTAAGGTATGAAATGATTCACAAGTATTTTATGAGGCTTCAATAATAGTGATCGTATACCTTGTTCGAGATGGAATAAAGGTTAATTATCCCCAGCATTGTGTTGTCCACAAGTGGCGGACAAAGCTCGAGCGAAGGCGCGGGAGGAAAGGTTCTTCCTCCGTTATACCGATGGGGATTTAAGCACGACTTCACGGTTATACACCGCAGCTGGTGTGTGCCTCTGCAGAGACTGGTGCGGCAAATAATCATTATGAAGATGAATGTAGCTGCGAATGCCGTTCCGAGCCTCACGTGGTTCTGAACCGCTTCGCTTTTCCACCTGGTGAGGACATTCGCATGAATGCCATTCTCAGCCGCCAGCTGGGAAACCGACTTTTCTTCCTTCAATATTTCCAGCACTAGACGCGCTTTTTCTTCGGGAGTGAACTTCCTTCGTGTAGGTTTCATACAACAAGATACTCCTTTTTCGCTGTCTAGTTTCTATGTAGCATTATACATTGCCGTGCTTGTGTACAGCGGTGGAAAAAGTCTTCATGCTATTGTCAGGGTGGAAGCAGCCAATTACGACGAGTATCGGAAACGTGTGGACTACCTATACAACGTTTGTAAGAAGAACGGGCTGAACATCGACAACCAGAACCGGAATCCTTCCCGGGCGAGCGCAGATCAGATCATTTTTCAGAACTATTTGGGTAACTATTTAACCCCTTCAACAGTCCGTGACTCCTCTAAAGACTATTGCAAAAAAGCGGGGGTTGGGTATAAAGGCACACATGTCTTCAGACATACCCATGTCGTGCTGCTCCTCGAAGCTGGGGCCAACATCAAGTTTATCTCAACGACTGGGGCACAAATCGGTTAAGATAACCGCCGACACTTACCTCGACCTCACTGAAAAAATAGAAAAAGGCGAACTTAAAAAGTTCGCCTCCTATACTACGAGGAAAGTTTGAGTCGGCACAAATTCGGCACGACCCCTTTTCCTCCCTCTCCTAACCCACGCAAAACGTTGCTACATCAACGTTTTTTGCAGTTTAACCAATACTTCCTTCCATCTCGTACTTGATGAGACGGTTCATTTCGACCGCGTATTCCATAGGCAATTCCTTCGTGAACGGCTCGATGAAGCCCATGACGATCATCTGTGTCGCTTCCGACTCGCTAAGCCCGCGGCTCATCAGGTAGAACAGTTGATCCTCGGATACTTTCGATACGGTCGCCTCATGCTCAAGCACAATGTTATCGTTCATAATCTCATTATAAGGAATCGTATCCGATGTCGATTCGTTATCCAAAATGAGCGTATCGCATTTGATGTTCGCTTTCGCGCCTTCGGAATTGCGTCCGAACGAGGCGAGTCCACGGTACGTTACTTTGCCGCCATGTTTACTGATCGACTTGGAAACGATCGTCGATGTTGTGTCAGGCGCCAAATGCGTCATTTTAGCTCCGGCATCCTGATGCTGTCCTTTGCCTGCTACAGCGATGGACAATACCATGCCTTTTGCGCCGCGGCCCTTCAATACAACAGCCGGGTACTTCATTGTCAGCTTGGAGCCAATGTTGCCATCGACCCATTCCATTGTCGCGTTTTCTTCGGCAACGGCACGCTTTGTAACGAGGTTGTAAATGTTCGGCGCCCAGTTTTGGATCGTCGTATAGCGAACACGCGAGTCTTTCAGACAAATGATCTCAACAACCGCGCTATGCAAGGAGTTCGTGCTGTATACAGGTGCCGTACAGCCCTCAACATAGTGCACCATGCTTCCTTCATCAGCAATGATCAGCGTACGCTCGAACTGTCCCATATTCTCCGAATTGATACGGAAGTAGGCCTGCAATGGAATTTCACATTTCACACCTTTAGGAACATAGATAAAGCTGCCGCCGGACCATACTGCACTGTTCAAAGCAGCAAATTTGTTATCGTTCGGAGGAATAATTGTTCCGAAATACTCACGGAAAATTTCCGGATATTCGCGCAGTGCAGTATCGGTATCGGTAAAGATTACGCCTTGTTTTTCAAGGTCCTCCTGCATGCTGTGGTAAACAACCTCAGACTCATACTGTGCCGATACACCGGCCAGAAACTTCTGCTCCGCTTCCGGAATGCCCAGCTTATCGAATGTTTCTTTAATTTCGGAAGGAACTTCTTCCCACGTTTTCCCTTGCTTTTCAGAAGGACGAACATAATATTGAATATCGTCAAAATCAAGTTCATCCATGTTGCCGCCCCAACGCGGCATTGGCATTTTATAAAATTGTTCCAATGATTTCAAGCGAAAGTCAAGCATCCATTCCGGCTCATTTTTAATTTCGGAAATCGTGCGGACAATTTCAGGTGTCAGCCCTTTACCGGATTGAAAGATCGCCTTATGCTCGTCACGGAAACCGTACTTGTAATCATCCGGCATTGGTATCTCTTTAGCCATTGTTTTCAACCTCCTATATTTTCCTTACTTTTGCTTGCCTTCGACTCCCTTGCGGAGCGCATTCCAGGGAAGCATTGCACACTTGATCCGGGCAGGAAACTTGTTGACACCAGACAACGCTTCGATATCTTCGTAGTCAAACTCCTCCGGCTCGCCCTTCATCAGTCCCGAAAACTTCGCCGTCATCGCCAGCGCCTCGTCGACTGTCTTGCCTTTGACCGCATCCGTCATCATTGAAGCAGATGACAATGAGATGGAACAGCCTTCACCCGTAAACTTCGCTTGCTTGACAATCCCGTCCTCCACCTGCAGCTGCAGTGATATGCGATCGCCGCAAGTAGGATTGTTCAAATTGACCGTTATTGCTTCTTCCTCAAGCGTTCCACGGTTTCGCGGACTTTTATAATGATCCATAATGACTCTGCGATATAAATCATCCAGTTGCATGACCGAAGAACTCCTTTGTTTTAATTAGTGCGCTCACAAGACGATGGACATCCTCTTCGGAATTATATAAATAGAAACTGGCTCTGGCTGTTGCCGATGCTTCCAGCCAGCGCATAAGCGGCTGGCAGCAGTGATGGCCTGCCCGAATAGCGATGCCTTCGGAATCCAGCACAGTGGCCACATCATGAGGATGAACATCATCAAGATTGAACGTAACCAGACCGATCCGTCCTTCTTTTGGCCCATAGACCGTAATGCCTTCGATTTCACTCAGACGGTCATAAGCATAGGACGCCAGCGCGATTTCATGCTGCTCAATGGCATCCAGCCCGACCGATTCGAGAAAATCGATTGCTGCTGCAAGACCGACAGCGCCTGCAATGATCGGGGTGCCACCCTCAAACTTCCAGGGTAGCTCTTTCCATGTGGAATCATACAAATCGACATGGTCGATCATTTCACCGCCGAATTCAATCGGCTCCATCGACTCAAGAAGCGCCTTCTTACCATATAGTACCCCAATTCCGGTCGGGCCGCACATCTTATGCCCGGAAAATGCATAAAAGTCGCAGTCCAAATCCTGAACGTCGACTTTCTTGTGCGGTATGCTTTGCGCGCCATCGACAACCATTACCGCCCCATTGCGATGGGCAATAGCTGCAATCTGCTTCACCGGATTGACGACTCCGAGCACATTGGAAGCATGAGCAATGGATACCACTTTCGTTCTGTCTGTTATAATTTGCTCAACATCGGCAATCGCAATCGTACCGTCTTGTTGCAGCGGAATAAATTTCAACGTAGCCCCTGTCGCCTTGGCAACTTGCTGCCAGGGAATCAGATTGCTGTGATGCTCCATCATCGTGATGACAATTTCATCGCCCTCAGCGCATACCGAACGCGCGTAGCTTGATGCGACCAAATTAAGCGCCGATGTAGTGCCGCGTGTGAAAATAATTTCCTGCTCGCTCGCAGCGCCGATAAACCGGGCCACTCGCTCGCGCGCGCCCTCATAGGCATCCGTAGCCCTTGCACCCAGCGTATGCACGCCGCGATGGACATTCGCGTTGTCGAACTCATAGTAATGCTTCATAGCCTCAATGACCGCACGCGGCTTCTGTGAAGACGCCGCGCTGTCCAGATAAACGAGCGGATGCCCGTTTATCTGCTGCTGCAAAATAGGAAATTGTTCGCGCAATGAAGTGAAGGACGCCGAACTCATGATCCTAACTTCCTTTCAAGCAGCGCACTCAACTGCTCACGTACCGATTCGATTGGCACATCCGAAACAACAGGTGCAAGGAAGCCGTGGATAATCAGCCGCTCTGCATCTTCTTTGGAAATACCACGCGACATCAGGTAATAGATTTGTTCCGCATTAACTTGTCCGACGCTCGCCGCATGACCCGCTTTAACATCATCTTCATCAATAAGCAGAATCGGATTGGCATCGCCGCGCGCCTTAGGGCTCAGCATGAGCACTTTCTCTGTCTGCACGCCGTTCGCCTTTGTTGCGCCTTTCTCGATCTTGGTAATGCCGTTGATAATCGCTGTCGCCTGATCCTTCATTACCGCCCGGGTTACCATGTGGCTTTCCGTGCTGCGTCCGAAGTGAACCGCCTGCGTCGTCAGACTCATTTTCTGTGACGCAGCTCCGATAGTGATCACCTTTGCATCCGATGTGGAGCCTGCTCCGCGCAAAATCGATGAGGTATCCGACAATACATTGCCATCGTCAAGGTCGCCGATAATCCATTCAATTCTGCCATCTGCCTCCACAATTGCGCGGCGCAATGTCAAATCGCTGACGCTTTTGGCAAGATGATGGACAGAAGCGAACTGCACTTGTGCGCCCGGCTTGACGATCACTTCCACGATCGATTGATGAATCGATGCCGCAGCATCTTCAGGCAGCGCGGAAACAACATGATCAACATAGGTTACACGGCTGTTCGCGTCGGCAATGACCAGAATATGCGGCGCAAAAGTAGCTTCTGCATCATCATGGAACAGCAGCGCTTGGAGCGGAAGCTCCACTTCGGTGTTTTTAGGAACGTAGACGAATATGCCACCTGTCCATAAAGCCGCCTGCAAAGCCGTCAATTTATCTGTATGTTTGTCGATTGTAGAAAACAAGTGGGTCTGAACCAGATCAGCATGCTCGCGTGCAGCTGTTTCAAGATCCGTGAAGATGACGCCTTTGTTGCGCAGCTCATCAGACAGCTGGCGAATAACGACGCTGGAATTATGCTGAACAATCAGACTATCCGAAGTCTCAGCCGGAACCATGCCGCGAACTGATTCGGGAAGTTCTGTGGTCGCTGTCAGAGCAGCTTGCGGTTTGTATTGACCTGTCGATTCCAATGACCAGCGGTCAACTCTCATTTTCTCCGGCTTCGGCCATTCCAGTGTTTCCGCTGCATCCGCTGCATCCGCACGAAGGGCAGTCAGCCATTCCGGCTCCTGTCTGCTTTTCGACAAAGCTTCCACAGCGCTGCGGTTAACCGGTGAAGATAATTGTGTGCTCATATTTTATGTCCTGCTCCCTTCTTCGCTCAGGCTTGACCGACAGTTTCGTCGACAATTCCGAGTTCTTCCTTAACCCAGTCATAACCTTCATTCTCAAGACGCTCGGCAAGTTCCGGTCCGCCGGATTTGACAATACGGCCTTGCATCATAACGTGAACAAAATCTGGCGTAATATAGTTCAATAGACGCTGATAGTGCGTAATAATCAAGAAGCCGCGTTCTTCCGAGCGCATGCTGTTAACCCCTGCTCCGACAATTTTCAACGCATCGATATCCAGACCGGAATCTATTTCATCCAAAATAACGATTTTGGGATCAAGCAGAAGCATTTGCAAAATTTCATTACGTTTCTTTTCCCCGCCGGAGAAGCCTTCATTCAAATAGCGGTGAGCAAATTCCGTGTTCATCTCCAGCTCTTTCATCTTGCCTTCCATCTGGCGGATGAACTTGATCAAGGAAATCTCGTTGCCTTCGCCGCGGCGCGCATTGATAGCACTACGCAGGAAATCGGAGTTTGTTACTCCAGCGATCTCGCTTGGGTACTGCATAGCCAGGAACAAGCCTGCAAGCGCACGCTCATCCACACCCATTTCCAGCACGTCCTCGCCGTTAAGCAAAGCCTCTCCCTCAGTAACCTCATATTTAGGATGACCCATCAGAGCGGATGCCAATGTACTTTTACCAGTACCGTTCGGTCCCATGATGGCGTGAATTTCCCCACCCTTGATTTCAAGATTGATACCCTTCAAAATTTCCTTGCCCTCAATCGCAGCCTTTAAATCTTTAATTTCAAAATGTGTAGACATAGTTTACAAAGCTCCTTCCAAAATGTGTCCATAATAATCCTATAGAATAACCTGAGTCAGTTATACAAGGCCATGTCAGCTTTCGTGATTCTCAATGATTCTCAATAATCATTCTATATTAGTTCTCGTTACAAATCAATGAGCGCGACCTTTATCAGGGTATAAATAGATGAAAATCCCTTAATTTCTCAACAATTTTGTGATTTTTTGCACTGCATCATCATATTCATGCTGTTCGATTACCGGCGACATCCGCGCATTTGCAATTTCATCTTCCAGTCTAACCCATGATTTGCATCCGATATACGCTTCCCGCAGTTTAATCTCCGTCGGTTCTTCCAATTTAAATACTCTCACAAGCAGCAGGTGAAGGGGCTGTTTCTTTTTCCATCTTAGCCGTTCTTCAGCAAAGGAATCCGTCCAAATATGAAAATCGCGCAGCCGATCCAAACTATCCTGATCATATAATTCAATATCTTCAGTTACCTCGCCATATGCAGCAATTTTAACATTGGGATCTGCAGCATTGAATTCGCTCATTGTCTCCTCAACCCATGGCTGAAAAGAGGGTTTCACAAGTTCTTTTTTCTGATGCTCATAGGTTGGCATGAAATAAAACGATGGACTCACAAGTTGAAAATGCCGGGTTTCCTCACGAATTCCCCCTTTGCGGAGCAGCATCATTTGTTTGCCTTCAAGCAGCGCCCGAATCGCAACCGCCCATTCTTTCAAAACAATCGGCTGGACAGCGTCAGCAGCCAGTTCACTCATCAGAATCCCTCACTTGTCTATCTTTTCTATTTATTATAGCAAATCGGGGTATTCCAACACGAAAAAATATTCGATATACTATATAATGACGAATACCGGAGAAACGATTTCGTTCCAGTTGACAAGAATGTTACCATACTATTAATCATTTACGTAACCGGAGGTGCAAGGCATGTCTGCGTATCACCCATTAACCGAGCAGGAGGCAATTGAAATCGCCCGCTCTCTAGGTGGTTTTTTTACAGAAGGAGCCGAGCTGCAAAGCCGTGAAATCGGCGACGGCAACTTGAATCTGGTTTTTCATATCAGTGATTCGGCCAGCGGAAAAAGTTTAATTATGAAACAAGCCTTGCCTTATGCCAAAGTTGTCGGCGAATCCTGGCCGCTCACACTTGATCGGGCGCGCATTGAGAGCGAGGTATTGCGGTCCCAGGGCTCGCTCGTACCGAAGCTTGTTCCTGAAGTATACCACTATGACCCGGAGCTTGCGCTGACGATAATGGAGGATCTCAGCGATCACGTAATTATGCGCCACGGCTTGATCGAGGGGCAACGTTATCCCAAATTTGCCGAGGACATCTCCGATTTTCTAGCTGCAACGCTATTTTACACCTCTGATCTGGGTATGAACCAACAGCAGAAGAAATTGCGTGTCGGTGAATTTATTAACCCGGAATTATGTAAAATAACGGAAGATCTCATTTTCGATGATCCGTATACGTTGTCAAGCAACAATAATTTTGAAGAAGCGATTGCCGATGAAGCCGCTGCTCTGCGTTCCGACAGTGAGCTCCATTTCGAAGTCGCGCAGCTGCGGCATAAATTTCTGACCCATTCGGAAGCGCTGCTGCATGGCGATCTTCATACCGGCAGCATCTTTATCACACCGGAATCAACCAAAATGATCGATCCGGAATTTGCTTACTATGGCCCGATGGGCTTTGATGTCGGTGCAATTATCGGCAACCTGCTGCTAAATTACGCCGGCCATGAACATTGGAGCCAAGATTCAGCCAGTCGGGCGGAGTATCGCGCTTATCTGCTGGAAACCATTCGCGACATCTGGGTTGGCTTTGAGCGCAAGTTCCGCTCCCTGTGGCAAGCGCATGGAATTGACCGGCTGGCCAATTCAGCTGAAGGCTACCGAGATTACTATTTAAAGCGGGTGCTTCAGGATTCGATCGGATTTGCCGGCTGCAAAGTTGTGCGCCGGATTGTCGGACTCTCTCATGTCATTGATATCGACCGAATTCCCGACGACGCAGCGCGGGAGCGTGCCCAGCGCATAGCTCTTGCGATCGGCAAGGGATTGATCAAGTTAAACCGTCAGGCAACTTCCATCGATGAAGTTCTTGAACTGGCTACAAAAACGACGCAAGTCCAATGAAAGGAAAACAGTGATGACAACTGCACACGTACATTCAGATAACAAAGCTTTGCAGCCGGTTCTATGGGCTGGCGATCTGGTCGAGCTTCTTGACCAACGCCTGCTGCCGGAAGAAATCGTCTATTTGAAGCTTACGGATTCAGAAGGCATTTGGGAGGCAATTCGCCACCTTAAAGTAAGAGGAGCACCGGCAATCGGCATCGCTGCGGCATTCGGTGTCGTACTCGGCAGCCGCAGCGCCGAGTCACGCAGCGACTGGCTGGCTGCCGTTAAGCAGCACGCCGAATATTTGGCAACTTCACGCCCAACAGCGGTCAATTTGTTCTGGGCGCTTGACCGAATGACAGCGAAGGCTGATCAGCTTGCAGTCAGCGACTTGACGGTTGATCAGTGCAAGACGGAGCTGCTGGAAGAAGCGCTTGCGATCCGCAGCGAAGACGAGGAAACTTGCCGAAGCATCGGCGAGCATGCGCTCAGCTTGTTCAGCGACGGGATGGGCGTATTGACCCACTGCAACGCAGGCGGATTGGCTACAGCCAAGTACGGCACTGCGCTTGCTCCCTTCTATGTTGCGCAAGAGCGGGGAATTTCCCTCAAAGTGTTCGCCGACGAAACCCGGCCGGTGCTTCAGGGCGCGAGACTGACCGCATTCGAATTGCAGCAGGCTGGCGTTGACGTTACATTGATCTGTGATAATATGGCTGGCATGGTGATGTCCAAAGGATGGATCAATGCGGTTATCGTTGGCACAGACCGTGTAGCCGCCAATGGCGATGTGGCCAATAAAATCGGCACATACAGCGTGGCAGTTCTGGCTCGGGCGCACGGAATCCCGTTCTATGTCGCTTGCCCGATTTCGACGATCGACCTAAACACGGCTACTGGAGCAGAGATTCCAATTGAGGAGCGGCCTGCGGAGGAAATTACAGAAGGCTTCGGCAAACGTACGGCGCCGCAAGGCATTAAAGTGTTCAATCCGGCATTTGATGTGACACCGCATGAGTATGTCACCGCAATTATTACGGAGAAGGGCATTATCAAGCCGCCGTTCAGCCAAAATCTGGCCGCGCTGCTTGCTAAGTAGAATAGAGCTGTATAGCGGAACACAGTCAACCCTCTAAGGGCCGACTGTGTTAGCACATACAAAAAGGACAGGAATGCAGCATCGGCGCTCCTGTCCTTTCTTGTGCTGCCTAGCTAGGGCCAGCACTGGCAGCTCACCTGACGTAACGTTGGCAGCTAATGGCGGTCCGGCGCTCAGGCCATCAAACGGAGCGCTTCCCTGCCTGACATGCCTGGCGTGATTCCCAAATCGGCAGCAGCATGTGTAATGGATTCTAACGGCGCTTCAAGCAGTTCGTCCAGTGTTCTTACTCCCACTGCCCTGCCGGCAACGATGTGACGCTCTTTCAATCGCTCATTTAACAGGGTCACGTCAAGCGCACCGCACATAATATATCCTTTATCTGTCGAGAGTGTCAGCAGCGTTGTTTTCGGAAGTTTGACTTCAACACCCAGCACGGTCATTTCCCCCAGCACATAAGGAACGACGCGAATCACCTCCGCTCACCTCCTGAAGTACTTGAAATATGTGTTGCTGTCCTAATACTATATGCAGATCAACTTATGGAGTGTGGGGGATTGCCCTCCCCTGGAAAGAACATCTGATGTGTAGCTATGATGAAGTTATCAATTGTGGACACTATAAAAAAGGGGACTTTAGTGGTATATTATTAAGTAGTATATAAGGGCGGAGGAACTATGGGACAGATGAAAGAACAAAGACTTAATACCTACCTTTTTAACGTGGATATTTTAATGGAAGGTGAAACCAACAGCAAGGCATTCGAGCGTCTGCTCCATATGCTTAACGAATCCGGCGCAGTCGATTTCAAGGTGCAGTCCGGCTTTCAAATGGGGGAGAAAATAAATCAGCTGCTTCAGCTGCCGCAGAACAAGGCCGAAAAGCAGAAAGCCCAGTCTCCGAGCAAGACGAAGCCCGTTCAAATGAGTGCCTCCGAAATGGCAGCGAAACGGATTAAAAGCTATATTGCTGACAACCGGCTGATACGTCTCCATATTAACAAAGGGTTAGGCGTGAAATTAAGCATTCCATGCCGAATAATAAATTATGATGAAACAACGAGCTTGCTTAATGTGTATCACGTGGATGAAAAGCAAGTCTATTCATTCTCAATTAATGAAATTGATGATTTTATTGAATAAATCGGCTTTGCCGGCATGCTGCCAAGCAGGTCGTCTACACCTGAGCCGGCTCCAAAAAAAATCAAGGCAGGCCGTATCTTTCGATGGCTCACCTTGATTTTTTTTGCAGTAAAATGAAAAGCGTAAAACGTTATCGCCGCTCGGACGATCGCGCTCACGCTTAGTAATTTTCTTTACGAACCTCCCTGGGCTAACATTTGGCCGATACTTGCACCCGCCACAGGCGGACTCCAGTAATAGCCTTGCATTTCATCACAGCGATGTTTCTGCAAAAACTCCATTTGCTCTCTCGTTTCAACCCCTTCGGCAATGACTTGTAAATTCAAGTTATGCGCCATTGCAATAATTGTCGCGACAATCGCTGCATTGCTGGAGTCCAGTTCAATTTCTCGAACAAAGGAACGATCAATTTTTAGACGCGCAATCGGCAAGTTTTTCAAATAATGCAGCGAACTGTATCCTGTTCCGAAGTCATCAACACTTATCCCTACGCCAAGATTCGACAATTCTTGCAGACACTTATTCGCCCGACTGACGTCCATCGTCATCGTTTCAGTAATCTCCAGGTCAAGGAAGCGCGCTTCCAGCCCTGTCTTATCAAGTACTTGAGCTACTTTCTCCGTTAAATTCTGCTGCATAAACTGTCTGATCGAAAGGTTGACTGACACCGGTATCGCAGGCAGACCCGCATCTTGCCAAGCCTTGTTCTGTGTACACGCCTCTTCGAGCACCCAGTCGCCAAGCTGTACGATTAAGCCATTCTCTTCGGCAAGTGGTATGAATCGGTCTGGCGGAACCATACCGCGTGTTGGGTGAGCCCAGCGCACAAGCGCCTCGACACCAATAATTGTGCCAGAGCTGATATGATACTGAGGTTGATAGTGAAGCACAAATTCTTTGCGTTGAATTCCTTGCCGCAGTTCGTGCTGCAATGTGAGGCGTTCAAGAGATGAGTCGTTCCATTCCTTGGAATAAAGCAAACAGCCGTTTTTACCATTTTCCTTCATTTTGGCAAGTGCCATATCTGCTTTTTTTAGCAGTGTCCCTGCGTTATCTTGCGCTTCATTCGTCGCCACGCCGATACTCGCTGTCATATTGAGAGGAAAACCCTGAAGCTCGAACGGCTCCTCCAACATTTGCACCAAGGACTGCGTCCTTGCCATCACTTCTTCCTGCGGTCCCATCTCGGTAAACAGGACAGCAAACTCGTCGCCTTCCATCCTTGCCGCCATATCCTGCTCCGAGACAATTCTGGTCAGACGCTCCGCAACCTGCAAAAGCAGCATATCCCCTACCTCGCGGCCAAAGGAATCATTCACAAGCTTAAAGCGGTCAATGTCCAGATAAAGCAGGGCAATGGTCTGTCCATGCTTGTTGGCATGCTCCAAAGCTTCCGCCAACTGGTTCATAAACATGCGGCGGTTCGGCAGTCCTGTCATATCATCGTAATAAGCCATGTAGCGAATCCGTTCCCTGTTTATGTTCTGATCGCTCATATCTTGGCCAATCAGCAGAACGCCTTTCACATATCCGTCTACGGTGAATGGCGCGCTCACCAGTTGAACATGCAGGGGGATGCCTGATTTGTGCATCATTTTGACTGATGTTTGGCCCATAGAGCCATTCAGCGCTTTTTCAAATTGTGAGGACATCTGTGTTCTACTGCTGGAATCCAGCATTTGCAAAAAAGGCGTATATTTCATTTCCTCACTTTTATACCCGGTCATCTGACAAATTCCTTCATTCACATACGATACTGCTCCTGATTTGTCCAACACGGCAATCGGCAACGGACTAAACTTCAGAACCGAGCGGGTAACCTGGGTATCCATATCGACAGCTCCAATCGGCCGAAGCACATTCAGCCAGTTGCGCAGCAGACATGAGAAGACAAGGGTGCCAACGATAATGATCGTTATCGAGGACCACATGGCATGGACAGGGGCGAGAAAAAAATTAGACATCCCGCACCAAATTGCGACAGCAGAACAAATTATACTGGCAGTTATCCATATTCTTCGGTCGGCGACCCTACCCTTGTGAGGATGACAGTCCACCAACGTCACTTTCCCATCTGTCACGCGCGAACATCCTTCCTCATCCAATAATTAGGTTAACTTTTCTTAATTATAATCGAAAACGATTGTCAGGTCATCGCTTTTTCACTTGATTTTGTTCGGTTTCATCATCTCTACAGCAATCAGGCACCAGCCGACAATAAACGCAACCCCGCCAAGCGGCGTGACCGCTCCCAGTTTGGTTATCCCGCTCAGCGTAAGTACATACAGGCTGCCTGAGAACAGGATGATCCCGATTTGCATCAACCGCCCTGCCCACAGCAGCCTGCGCGAATTGCCGCGCCGCTCGAGCAATATCCCGATCAGAATAAGTCCGAGCGCATGGTACATATGATAGCGCGCTCCCGTTTCAAATGTGGCAAGCAAGCTTTCCTCCACTCGCCCCTCCAGGCCATGAGCGCCGAACGCGCCGATCATCACGGCAAGCATCGCATAGATGGCCCCGAAAGCTGTATATTTTGAAAACATGCTGGTGTTCACTTCCTTTTTTTTGTTGTATAATTCTACAAGACCATTATTGCAAAGGAGCATTAACATGAATCAGGAACAAGATCCATGGCAATCCAAGGATGACAATACCAGATCATCCGGACTCAGACCTTATCAACCGATAGGGAACGATCATGTTGCTGCAGCTGAGCCGCTGAAGCAATCCGGACCGGGAATTGCCTCATTTATTGTCGGTATTATAAGCATCTTTATGTTTGTAATCAGCATCGTTGTCATCATTGGGCAAGCTGCCGATTTACTTAGTCTGGAGGAAGCCATTGAAGATTCGGAAGCGATCGCCGCTATGGGCGTTCCCTTCGTTATTGCAGGCTTACTCTTCCTGGGCTCACTTATCCTCAGCTTTGTCGGGACAATTCTTGCCATCATCGGTCTTGTCATCAAAAACCGGCGCAAAGTATTTGCCATTATCGGACTTATCCTTAACGGATTGTTCACCATCGGGTTTGTGCTGTTGGTTTTAATCGGCATCGCCTCCCAGGTTTCCGTATAACGAAGCGCAACGTAACTATTCTCCTGCAAAACAGCCATTTGAGCATCTGTCAATTGGCTGTTTTTTTTATGTTTCATCCTTGAACCATAATTACGTCATCATTTCATTTTAACATATAAAACCATTCTTGCGTTGATATTCACATAACATCCGCTTCTGTGAATATAATTGTGTATACAGTTCGGTTTTTGAATAGAAACTGCGGAGGTGGAACCTGTATGGAGCCAATCCGGCAACCGTCCTTTATCGTATCCCGCGAAAACTGGTCGCTTCACCGCAAAGGATACCAGGATCAAGCCCGGCATCAGAAAAAGGTCAGAGAAGCCATTCGTCAAAATTTGCCTGATCTCGTTTCAGAGGAAAGCATCGTCATGTCTGATGGCAAACAAATAATTAAGGTGCCGATTCGCAGCCTTGATGAATACCGTTTCGTGTATAACCACAACAAAAACAAGCATGTAGGCCAAGGCGATGGCGACAGCCAGGTAGGCGATGTGCTCGGGAGAGACCCCTCCCCTTCTCAGAAGGGCGGCAAAGGGGACGGTGCGGGCGATCAGCCTGGGGATGAATATTACGAAACCGAGATCAGCATGGCTGAGCTGGAAGATATGCTGTTCGAGGAATTGGAGTTGCCCAATCTCGAAGAGCGGCAGAAAGAACAAATGCAGGCGACCGATGTCGTCTTTCAGGATGTGCGCAAGAAAGGCATTATGTCGAATATTGATAAAAAGCGAACGATTATTGAAAACATGCGGCGCAATGCCAACTCCGGAAAACCTGGCATCCACGGCATTTCGCCTGATGATCTACGTTTCAAAACCTGGGACGAAGTCGTCAAGCCGCATTCCAATGCCGTCGTATTCGCGCTTATGGATACATCGGGCAGCATGGGGTCCTTTGAGAAATACGTTGCCAGAAGCTTCTTCTTCTGGATGACCAAGTTTCTGAGACGGAAGTACGAGCATGTGGAGATCGTATTTATCGCCCACCATACAGAAGCAAAAGAAGTAAGCGAGGAAGACTTCTTTACGCGCGGCGAAAGCGGCGGGACAATCTGCTCCTCCGCCTATCAGAAGGCACTGGACATTATCGACAGCCGCTATCCGTCAGCCAACTGGAACATCTACCCCTTTCACTTCTCGGACGGTGACAACCTGACTTCAGATAACGAGAAATGCGTCAAACTCATTAATGAACTGATGAAGCGGGCCAACTTGTTCGGATATGGCGAGGTCAATCAGTACAATCGCAGCAGCACCCTAATGTCCGCGTACAAACATATCGCCAGCCCCAAATTTCTATTTTCCATCATCCGTGAAAAAAGTGAAGTTTACCGCGCTCTCAAAACATTTTTCTCCAACAAAGCCACATCCGGCTGATCAACTGCAAAGCCACATCGGGTGTTTCAGCTGCGCTCCCAAGCAAGGCTCACGCTGTTAGTTGCGCGGGTGGCTGTTAGCAGGCATTGCCTCACCACGCTTCCCACCCGAATAACCCCCTGTTATAGAACCCAGAGGTTCTTAAACAGGGGGTTATAATTATTGCCTCTTTCTTCCCGATCATGTTAATCTTGTATGACGGGGGTGACAAGAATTGCGCTTCAAATATGTGATTATTACGGTAGTCCTGATTGCAGCAAGCTGGATTGGCAATTGGATGTATTATGAAAAGATGAAAATGGGAGAGCCAATCTTCCTCGAACATAATTATGAACTGAGCGGATTGAACGGCGAAATGTTCGACATTTTCTTTTTGGAAGACCGCGATGCCGATGTTACAGTTACAAGCGTCGAGTTTCCCAATACTTTCGGTATGCAATCACAGCTATTGTTAAATAAAGATACTTACGGTCATCAAGTGCTGCGCAAAGTGAGTTTCACCCTGAAATCGGCTGAACAAGAGATGGATGAGACCGATGAGGTAGATGAATTGGATGAGACATGGACGATCGATGAGAGATGGAAAACGTTTGATGCGCAAACCGTTCACGTCTATTACAGCAACGGCACAACCAAAGAAGTCAATATCGGGCGAGTCCGGGTAATGCCAAGACCGAGCACTGTCGAACAGCCGTTTGAATTCAGCTCCGGAGGCAGTTCTTCGGACCATAGCGGGTTTCAAAGCATGACTCTCAGCAGTCCGTTGGTCATTCAATCGATTAAGAGCCCTGCTGCCGATCAGTTAGATGAATGGCTAGGTATTTCACTTAACATCACTGCGCCTTTTACAGAAACGGATATGCTTCAGGGCATGCCAAAAGATTTCGAAAGCGGTACGCCGATCAAGGACATTTCGCTACCGCTTGAATTAGAGAAAGGGCAGGCGCTTCGAATTGATCATAAATTCCGCTTTCCAGCGGACCTCACCGTTGCTGCAGCATTGGTTCCGAGTTACATTGCCATTCATTTTGAAGGTGAATTAGAGAATGGGAAACCATTTCACTACTCTTATAACCTGCGCTATCAGCCTTACTTCCGTAATTCGGAAATTCGGGAGCTTATTCGTTTAAGGAGGGCTGCGAATGAATAGGGAGTATAGGCGAATGGCCTGGGGGATGCTGTTCGTACTGATCGATTTTCGTATCAACGGCTTCGATATCGTACCCGACTGGATCGGCTATGCGATGATTTCCTTTGGCTGCGCCCAACTGGTCGCAGGCGGCAACAAACCGTTCAGGCTGGCGCAATACACCGCCCTCCTGTTGTTCTGTTTTGCCGTTGTAAACGTGTTTACCGGCACTTTTGTTGTATGGAACAGCAATCAGGATATTCGGCCGGAGTTTGGGTTCCCGATGCTGTTTAATGGTGCATCAGGTGTATTGGATCTTGTGCTGGTGTTCTTGCTATGTGCGGGAATCTATAAGCAGGCGATGGCGGTTGGCAGCGAGGAGTTCGCGCAATCTGCGCAAAGATGCGGGTATATTTATTTGATTGTGAATGGCGCAATTGACGCGCTCCTCCCGTTTACGTTCAATTTGAGCGACAATTTCACTTTAATTGTCATCATGCTTTCATTCGTCTCGCTGCTGACGAAAATCTTGGTTACCTTGCTGCTGTTCCGCGCTAGCAAACCGTTTTATATGCCCCCTCCGTCGGAAGACAGTGCGCATGCAGGCGCAATTATAGATAAGCGGGTTTAGCTATGATCGGTAAGTGTGTGTAAGGCTATTAATAGGTGGGTGTAGCGCTGATTCATAAGTGCGTGTAGGGCTATTGATAAGTGCGTATAGCGCTGATTGATAAGTGCGTATAGCGCTGATTGATAAGTACGTGGAGCGACGATTGATAAGTATGTGGAGCGTTAGCAACCCTGCAGTAGCTTTCTGCAGGGTTTTGCTGTATTTTGCCGCGGCCACCCCGACTTATCACGCGGCAATCTTCATCCATTTAATGACCGCTCAAAGCCAAAATTAGCGGTTAACGATGCGAAGGAGCTTAGACGTGGTAGAAATGGTGGAAAACATCCGCTCGAATGACCCCGTGACAGCTGCATAATATCATCGCAATAGCGATCCGACAAGTTCCATCTGGGGGCGTTACCGGTGGCGGCTGACAAACCGCGATTTCCCCTTTCACGAAATAGACAGCCCCTTGTTAAGGGGCTGTCTATTTCGTGAAAGTTCGTGGGTTCTTGCTCTAACGCTTACCACAGCTCTTAAATGGCCTCAAATGTCCCTTTTACAAATGTAACGCTTGCCACAGTGCTTATTCACCCCATAGACGGCTAAAATCGGACGATTTTCGATAAATAAGGTGGCTCAGTTTCCTTACAATAATTATGGGGTTGAATTTCCCTAAATAGTGCCGCTCATAAGCGTTAGAGTTCCACAGGGCTCACAAGATGAAGATGCAGTATGATTTTGGCAAGGGCAACTTCCGCTTTCAACAAAACGAAGCGCAATATGCTCGAGAGTAGGTCCGCTACCGCAGATCGGGTCGCACAATAAGAATGGGACCGAGGACTTCTGGCCGCAGACCGAAACCAAGATCATGAACGAGGGTTAGGTTCCGTATCGCCAAGGCGCTTAGATTTCGGAGACAAAAAAAACCGGTCGAGACTGCCATCTCGCCGGGGTTATTGTTTTTGTTATTCTTGTTCTTGTTATTCTTGTTTTTGTTATTCTTGTTTTTGTTATTCCAGACTGAACAGCCTGTTCATGGGTACTTGCAAATCTTTGAATACAATCGATTGAATGGCTTCCTGCTCAGTATACAAATGCTGTACCTGGTAACTGCCATCCTGCAGCGCATATACATGAACCGTTCAATTACCAGGATCGACAACCCAATATTCTTGCACCCCATACTTCTGATATAAGTTGAACTTCTCATTGAAGTCCTTCAATGCGGTGGATGGGGACAGCACTTCAATAATTATGGTCGGCGCACCATGACAGCCGTTTCTCGAATATGTTCCAGCGACTCTCAAGAAATTCAAAATTCCCAGCCATCTAATTGACACACCTCCGGAAAAACGTCTAACTCATCTCCACATTCATCGCCTAACTCATAATCACATTCATATTCCCCCTGCTTCGCCCATACATATTATAGGAAATGGACGAATAGGGACATGAAGGGGGATATATCCTTGAAGCAGGATGAAATTACGCAGCTTGAACGGGCAATTGATGAAATTACCGAGATCGCTTCCGGCTTTGGCCTTGATTTTTATCCAATGCGGTACGAAATTTGTCCGTCTGATATTATTTATACTTTCGGCGCTTACGGCATGCCTACCCGATTCAGTCACTGGAGCTTCGGCAAGTCCTTTCATAAGATGAAAATGCAGTATGATTTTGGCCTCAGCAAAATTTATGAGCTTGTCATTAACTCCAACCCCTGCTATGCCTTTCTGCTCGACGGCAACTCACTCATTCAGAACAAGCTGATCGTCGCGCATGTTCTTGCGCACTGTGATTTTTTCAAGAACAACTTCCGCTTCAGCAAGACGAACCGCAATATGGTCGAGAGTATGTCCGCTACCGCAGATCGGGTCGCACAATATGAATTGAATTATGGGACCGAGGAAGTAGAAAAATTTATCGATGCGGTGCTGTCGATTCAGGAGCATGTTGATCCGACGCTGATTAAACCTTATCAGATGGACAAAAAACGGTATCTGGAGCTGCAGAGCAAGCAAACGGGCAATCATGCCCCGTCTCCGGTGCAGGGCGCATACGATGATCTGTGGCAGCTGGATGACGTGAAAAAGGAGGAGGCGGACAAAGATGCCATGCAGCGTTCTCCCTTCCCCGCCGAAGCGGAAAAAGATCTCGTCTGGTTTATCGAAGAATATTCAGAGGTGCTCACCGATTGGCAGCGCGACATTATGTCCATGCTCCGCGATGAGATGCTTTACTTCTGGCCGCAGATCGAAACCAAGATCATGAACGAAGGCTGGGCCTCCTATTGGCATCAACGCATTATGCGCGAGCTGGATCTCACTAGCGAAGAAACGATTGAATTTGCCAAGCTCAATTCATCGGTCGTTCAGCCTTCACAGAGCAGCCTGAACCCTTATTATTTGGGACTCAAAATTTTTGAAAATATCGAGAAGCGCTGGGACAATCCGACAAAGGAAGAGCGCGAGCGGTTCGGTCGCATACCTGGGAGCGGCAAGGAGAAGATTTTTGAAGTCCGCGAGCAGGATATGGATATCTCTTTTATCCGCAATTATTTGAACAAGGATCTGGTCAAGGATCTGGATTTGTATGTGTTTGAGAAAAAAGGGCCGGAGTGGAAAATCACGGACAAAACATGGGAAAATATCCGTGACCAACTTGTATACTCACGCGTTAACGGCGGCTTCCCCAGCATCGTCGTCCAGAACGGTGACTTTAATCGCACAGGCGAACTTTTTTTACATCATCAGTATGAAGGCATCGAGCTTGATCTAAAATACGTGGAACGAACGCTGCCGCATATTGTATATCTGTGGGGGAAATCGGTTCACCTGGAAACCATTGTGGAAGATAAAACGATTATTTTCAGCTGTGATGGAAAGAAAGTCAGCCGGAAGTTTGTATAAGCTTGTATAGTCTAGACGCAGTCAATTGCCCATGATTCATCATCCTGCCAACGGGGTATTAATTACCAAACAGGGGATACCCCCGGAAAACAGAGGTGATTTGTCAATGGTAACTGTATTAATTATACTTGGTGCGGCAATCGTCATTCTTGTTGCCCTTGCCCTGATGACAAAAAGTCGCTGGACTACACTGGAACAAGCACGTGGAAACAACTCCGATGAAATACAAACCAAATATTCATATCTGCAATCCAAGCACATCCCATCCAGATTAAAAACAGAAAGTCCCGGTCCCGCCTCAGGGATCGCATCCGGCGGGATGGGCTTCGGGACAGTCGGCGACACAGTTGGCTTCCGCAACGAGCTTGTGAAGCTGCAGGTCCGACCGAGTGACCGCGCCCGGGCTGAAGAAGCTTTGCAAGAACTTGCCAAAGAGCAGTTGCTTCACCAGGGCACATCGCTATAACCTATTTTAAAAAAGGCTGTAATGACAAGAAGAAGGAGCCATGGATGCATAGCATGCACCAGGCTCCTTCTTCTTGTCATGCCATGCAAGCAAGCTTTTGCTTGCACAATGATCGCTTCCCGCTGCACACTCCACACCGACGCCCCACACTGCAGCGCTCGCCACGCGCCAAGTCCTCCATGCTACGCTGTTCTGCAAACCGCCCCCTATGCCCCTTCAAGCCGCTGCACGTCCACGGTAACATACAGCTCTTGAATGCCTGTGCCGCGGTATACGCCCTTCACCGGAACAATATCGCCATAGTCGCGTCCATGTCCCAGCTTGACATACCGCTCGCCGATTGGCGCTTCATTGGTTGGATCGAAGCCGCGCCATCCCTGGCCGGGCACATAAGCTTCCACCCAGGCGTGGGAAGCATGCCGAAAGTCTGCGCTCCCCTCCTGAAGATCGCCTATAAAATGATACCCGCTGACATAACGGGCCGGTATGCCGCGTTCGCGGCATATGGCGATCATCAGATGGGCGAAATCCTGGCATACTCCGCGGCGCGTCCCGATCATATCGGCAACTTTGGTCTGAACATTCGTCGCTTCCGTGTCGTACACAAAATCTTGACGAATCCTCTCCGACAACATCGCAAGCCACTCCTGTACAGCGCACGGGGGAAACTGTTCCGCCTCCTTTCGCCCTGCCGCATCCTGTGGTTTCTGTCGTTTCTGTGCCGCATAGAGCAGCACTTCAGCGGTCACTGTCGTATAGCTGCTGGGCAGCAAATACTCCGCATAATTGTCCTGCACATCCTCATTGGCCAGCCAATCCCATCCCTCCTGCACAGACATTGGCACACCTTGTTTCCCGTCAACTGCCGCACTCGTCACAACGGTCATTGTCGTTCGGATGGTCAGTTTTCGATGGGGAGCATTCACTGAAAACGCATGAACCCGATTTCCGAAATAATCCTCGTAACTGTACAGCAGCGCATTAGGCTCAATGGTAATGGCGTGCTGGTAGCAGGATTGCCGCTCATCGGTACAGGGACTAAGCCGAATCTCATTGACACTGTCGGTCACTGCATCCGCGTAGCAATATTCTGTGGCATGTACGATACGCAGTTTCATGCGCTAGCCTCCCCTCGCCGAAAAAAGGTTTGGGCGAATCCATGCCCTAGCTGTTGACAGGAAGCCAGCAAATCGGTAATCAGAAACCCGTCCGTGTCCAACAGCAATTCCTCCCGTTCAAGGCAGGACACTTCAGCAATCAGCTTGCTCGTTTGGCGAATGATTTTGGTATGTGCAGCTTTAAGCTGCGCATCCTGGAACGCAATTCCCTGCAAATGATCGTCGAGCGCCTGAAGCGAAAAGTGGAGGGAACGCGGAAACGCGGGATGCAGCACCAGAAATTCAATAATTGCGGCTACGGACATGCCGTCCGCATAGTAGCGACGGAACGCCTGATAACCGCTGACCGATTTCAATACCGCCTGCAAATAAGGATAGGCACTCGCCCCGCCTTCTTCCTCCGGAAATACACCGCTTGCCGATCGCAGAATCCGCAGTGTATTTTCCGCCCGTTCCAAATATCTTCCGCATTCAATAAAATGCCATTCATTCTCCCGCGGCATGACCGATTGCGCGATTCCTTGAAACAATGCCGCCCATTCCTTAATGCGCTGGAAGAAGTGATGCGGGGATTCCTGAATCCAATCCTCCGGTTTTTTGTCACGCAGCCACAAGTAGAATGCATTGACAACATCCCATAGCTCACTCGGCACCTTCTCGCGCAGCGTGCGTAAATTGCCGCGCGCATGATTGACGCAAGCCACCAATGAGTTAGGGTGGTCCCGGTCCAGCGTGACATATTTGAGCACATTAAGTTCACTGTATTGTTCATAATGCCGCTCATATGCGGGCATGCTCCCCAGCGCCTCAACAATGGCTCCCCACTTGCCAATGCCGTCTGTATCCGCGATACTGGCGCTCAGCTTGCTGTCCTCATGCTGCAAATGGTAGTGGACATCAATCAATCTGGCGTGATTTTCCGCACGCTCCATGTACCGCCCCACCCAAAAAAGAGCTTCCGCATTGCGATTCAACATACCGCTCCCTCCATCCGCACATTATTATTTTTTTCAAGCCAATGCTGTATCCTTAGAAACACAGCACACTTTCAGATCGGGAACAATGCTGCCTATAGCGTTAACCGCTCAACACCCAGGTATCCTTCACTCCGCCGCCCTGGGAGGAGTTGACGACCAGCGAGCCCTCCTGCAGCGCCACCCGCGTCAGTCCTCCAGGAACAATATGCAGATCACTGCCGCCCATTAAGGCAAACGCCCGCAGATCAACGTGGCGCGCCGCCATCTGCCCATTGTGCATCACAGGCGTTCTCGACAGCATCATTGTCGTCTGGGCAATGTAGCGGCCAGGCTCCGCCTGAATGGCTTCGGAAAATTTTGCAATTTCCGCCGATGTCGCCGAAGGGCCAATCAGCATGCCATATCCGCCTGAGAGGGATGTCTCTTTCACAACCAGCTGATCCAGATTCGCAAGCGCGAACTTGCGGTCCTCTTCACGGGAAAGAATGTAGGTGGGTACATTGCTGAGGATCGGCTCTTCGCCCAAGTAGTAGCGGATCATATCCGGGACGTAAGCATAGACTGCCTTATCATCGGCTACCCCAGTGCCCGGCGCATTGGCAATCGCCACATTGCCTGCGCGGTACGCATTCATTAACCCAGGTACACCTAGCACAGAGTCAGGATGAAAAGCGAGCGGGTCCAGGTAATCATCATCAATCCGGCGGTAAATGACATCAACCTGTCGCAGCCCCCGCAAATCTCGCAAATATATTTTATGATCCTTGTATACGAGATCCTGCCCTTCGACCAGGTGAATACCCATTTGCTGGGCCAGGAAGGTATGTTCGTAATAAGCGGAATTGTATGCGCCCGGCGTCAGCAATACGATCAGCGGATCACGCTTGCCGTTAGGAGCCAATGAGCGAAGCGCGCTCAGGAACACATTCAGGCTTCGCTCAATATGGCGTACGGAGCAGGATTGATACAGATCATGAAACAATTCATTCATCAGGCTTCGACCTTTGAATAAGTAGGAAAATCCCGACGGGGAGCGCAAATTATCCTCCAGCACATAATAGCGCCCCTGCTCATCCCGAATCAGATCAATGCCGGCCGCACTCATATATATATTGGCGGGAACGTCAAGACCTGCCATTTCCGGGCGGAAATATTTGTTGCCTACAATCATGCGCCTGGGAATCAGACCGTCTGCCACAATCCGTTGGCGATGATAAATATCATGGGTGAATGCGTTCAACGCCTTCATGCGCTGGCGCAATCCCCGCTCCACAAACTTCCATTCGGCCGCAGAAATGACGCGCGGAATATAATCAAAAGGGATCGTGCGCTCCAGCGGCTCAGTCTGCTGCGGAGAATAGAGCGTAAAAGTGACGCCCTCGGCGATCATGCGCTGCTCCAGCGCATGCTGACGAATCGCCAGCTCCGCTGGCCGCAGTTTGGAGAAAAATTGGTAAACCGCCTCATAATGCGGCCGGATGCTCAGATCTTTCTCAAACATCTCATCAAAAAAAGACTGCGCATCATAATGCGATGATTGCGACTGTCTCAATGTTGACATCCAACCGCCCCCCTTAGGCTTTAATGTAATGTTTAATAACATTAAATTCAATATTATAAGTTAATAATACTAAATTCAAGAATTTAATGTCAACTTATTTTACATAAAAGGACAAAAAAACATCTCCTTGTTGCTTGGAGATATTTTATCGAATTACCTATTTAATTGAGCGGATTAGTGGCTTAATTGCTCCAAATCCTTTGTTACGCGATCAATCATTTGAACGAATGCTGACAGCTCCTTGGAACGGGCAGCTTGCTCACGCGCCTGTACCGTCGTTTGCTTTGATTCTCCCCGGACGTCAGCAATTTTGCTGCTGATCATCTCCAGCTTGTCCTGAATATTCTCCAGCGCTGACCGTGAGGACGAGGCAAGCTTGCGAACTTCATTGGCGACAACTTCAAACCCTCTGCCCTGCTCGCCTGCCCGAGCCGCCTCAATCGCTGCATTAAGTCCCAGCAAATGCGTCTGATCCGAAATGCCGCGAATCACCACTCCGACACCGGCGATTTGTTCCACTTCATCGGTAAGCTCTGTCAACAGATGATGGGATTTGTCTTGCGACTCGGCAGTCGTGATCGCTGTCTCCGCGATTGTTTTGGCGCTCTCATTAAGCTGTACAATCATATTCGCCAACTCTTGCACCGCATTCGTTACGGTTGTCAGCAGATTCTGACGGCTGTCTGCAAATTCCTGCAGCTTCCGCTGTTCTCCCTGTTCATAAGCCTCCAGCACCAGCTGTGCGTCAAAATTGAACATCCTGGTAAGCGACAACAATACCTCGTGCCACTTCTCCGGCAGCACGCGACGAAAGACCTGGGCAGCCAGATCCGTATAAATCATATATGTACCCAAATACCAGTCCGTTGAGAGTCCGATATTCGAATGTACCGCGCCGATTCGAATGCGATTTTCGACATATTTCTCATCGATCAGTCCATCGGTCAATGAAAGCCAGTACACTTTCTGCACCGCTTTCAACCGTTCAATGGTACTGAAGCGCTCAATAATGCTTGCGAGTTCAGGCTCCTGCTCCATTCTGTTGTAAAATCGCTCAACAACCTCTTCCACGACCCGTTCAAATGCAGAACGATTTTCCTTCAGCAATTGCAAGTCCGCTTCCGTAACTCCCATATAGTTGAGTTGCTTTCTGCGTGCAGCGGAAACATTAATCATTACCTAATCCCCTCTCAGTTGTCAAAAGTTAAAGCTCCGCGAACGACCGCTGCTCTCCCTCATTATAATATAGCTGCGGGGACATACAATCCTTTTTTTCCAATTGCTATACAAATTCTATACATACCTCAACTTAACGAGGGCTTGTCCACAATATCCGGTTGGCATTTACCATGCCCGGGCCGCTGCCTTGGCAGCCGCGACCCGGCAATTCTCGGACCGTTTACCGGTTCAGCAAACTTCCGACATAACGCAGCAATTCATTGGAGCATACCGGGCAGTAAGCATGTTCATCCAACAGACGCTTTGTCACTTCGTTGATTCGCTTCAATTGACTTTCATCCGGCGTTTTAGTCGAGGTCGTAATTTTGACAACATCCTTCAAATCGGTGAACAGCTTCTTCTCGATCGCTTCGCGCAAGCGGTCATGGCTCGTATGGTTAAACTTCTTCCCTTTTCTCGAATACGAGGAGATGCGGATCAGTATTTCCTCACGGAAAGCTTTCTTCGCATTTTCCGAAATGCCGATCTGCTCCTCGATCGACCGCATCAGCCGTTCGTCAGGCTCCAGTTCCTCCCCGGTCAACGGATCTTTAATTTTGGCCCAGTTGCAGTAAGCTTCGATATTGTCCAAATAATTTTCGAACAGTGTGCGAGCTGATTCTTCATAGGAGTAGACGAAAGCTTTTTGAATTTCTTTTTTCGCCAAGTCGTCATATTCTTTTCTCGCCACCGAGATGAAGTTCAAGTACCGTTCCCGCTCCTCCTTCGTTATCGATGGATGCTGGTCGAGTCCTTCCTTCAGAGCCCGCAGCACATCGAGCGCATTGATGCATTGCAGATCCTGCTTGATGAGCGCGCTCGAAATCCGGTTAATGACATAACGGGGATCTACTCCGGACATGCCTTCCTCAAGATATTCGTTTTGCATCTCCTTCAGATCGGCTTCCTTGTAGCCTTCCACTTCCTCGCCGTCGTACATGCGCATTTTCTTCACCAGATCCATGCCCTGCTTCTTCGTCTCTTTCAACCGCGTCAAAATCGAGAAAATTGCCGCCGCCCGCAAAGCATGCGGAGCAATATGGATATGTCTCATATCGCTTTGGGCGATCAGCTTGCTGTAAATCTTCTCTTCCTCCGACACCTTCAGGTTGTAAGGGACATGCATAACGATCATCCGCGATTGCAGTGCCTCATTCTTTTTGTTGGCAATAAAAGATTTGTACTCTGTTTCGTTTGTATGGGCGAGTATCATCTCATCTGCGGAAATAAGCGCGAACCGACCCGCTTTGAAATTGCCTTCCTGGGTCAGCGAGAGCAGGTTCCACAGAAATTTCTCATCGCATTTAAGCATCTCCTGAAATTCCATCAATCCGCGGTTCGCTTTGTTAAGCTCCCCGTCAAATCGGTAGGCGCGCGGGTCAGATTCTGAGCCAAATTCAGTAATGGTGGAGAAATCGATGCTCCCTGTCAAATCGGCGATATCCTGCGACTTCGGATCGGATGGACTGAATGTACCGATTCCTACCCGGTTCTCTTCCGAAATCAACACCCGTTCGACAAGCACCTCTTCAATATTGCCCCCGTATTCGGTTTTAAGGCGCATTTGGCACGAAGGGCATAAGTTCCCTTCAATGCGGACGTTCAGCAGCTTCTCTACTTCCGGACGCAGCTCAAAAGGGATCAAATGAAGCGGCTCCTCATGCATGGGGCATCCCTGAATTGCGTAGACCGCCCCTTCCTCTGTACGGGAAAACTGTTCCAGCCCTTTTTTCAACAAAGTGACCAGCGTGGACTTCCCTCCGCTGACAGGCCCCATCAGCAGCAAAATCCGTTTGCGCACATCCAGCCGCCGTGCTGAGGAATGGAAATATTCCTCCACCAGCTTCTCAATGGCACGGTCTAGCCCGAAGATCTCCTGTTCGAAAAATTTATATCGCTTCAATCCTCCAGTCTCTTCAACCCCATAAGATTTAATCATCTCGTAAACCCTGGCATGGGCTGTCATCGCCGGTGCCGGATTTTCCTTTAACAGCGCAACGTAATCTTTGAAGGTCCCTGACCAAGCCAGCCGATCGTTCTCCGCCCGATACTCCGAAATGCGTCTGAAAATATCCATGCCGTGCCTCCTCCCATCCTCTTCCATGATGCTCTGACTCACTCTCGCCTTTTGCCTTCACCCATATCTGGCATCCGCCTGTTACACTAATTTTTTTGGAGTATTACATACCTATGCTTATTCGAGAGGGAAATTGCCCCATTTTTTTTATGGAAAAATTGGTATAATCGCTATGCTATAATAAATGACAAGCGGGAAGGAGAAAGGAGCGACAAAATTGGCCGTTCATCACGAAGCAGAACTATATGCACCCGTTAAAGCCTATTTCGAAAAACAGGGATATGAAGTCAAAGGGGAAGTCTTGCATTGCGATCTCGTCGCCATGAAACCGGGGGAAGAAGATACGCTTATTGTGGAAATGAAGAAGACGTTCAACCTCGCACTGCTGCTGCAAGGCCTCCAGCGTCTTCGAATTAGCGACCGTGTCGTGCTGGCCGTAGAGCGCAACCGCAAAAAGAGCGGCGCACATAACCAGCGTTTCGGGGAATTGACCGAGCTATGCCGCATGCTGGGATTAGGTTTAATGACGATTACATTCTATAAAACGAAGGCGCCGCTCATTGACGTGCTATGCGAGCCGGGAGAGCAGCCGCGGGCATCAAGGCGGCGCAAGCAGGAGGGCCGCCTCCTCAACGAATTTCGCGAGCGCAGCGGCGACTACAACGTAGGGGGCAGCACCGGGCGCAAGCTGGTGACCGCTTACCGCGAGAAGGCGCTGCGCTGCGCCTGGGCACTGCAGGAATATGGCCCGCAGGCACCGCCTCGGCTCGTCGCGGAAATTACGGGCAACCGCCGCGCCCCTGATATGCTGCGCAATGATTACTACGGCTGGTTCGAGCGCGTGGCGCGCGGCAGCTATCGGCTGCGGCAATCCGGTGTGGATGCGCTGGAACAGCACCGGGATATCGTTAACGTGTGGCTGGCTACTGCCGGAATTCCGCCAAGAAATACAGCCGAAAGCAGTGCGCAAAGCAAGGCTAGCACCGATTAACAGCAATGAATACAGCGACGGCTTCGCACTTGATTGCCGGCTTGCAGCCGGCGCTTGCCGTTTAGTCCATGCCTAGCAGCGCGCCAGAAACTCGCGTACCGCTGATGCGAATCTGCTAACGCCGACAGCAGTCTCCACGTCATCCCAAATGCCTGCATTTAACCGTACTGTGTTGCGCTGTTGCGCCCCCGCGAAGAAACGAGCCCCAGACGTAATGGCAACCCCTTGCCGCATCGCGGCTTTGAGCAACGCCTCTCCATCAAGGCCTTCCGGCAGCTTCAGCCATAGCGAGGCGCCGCCCTGCGGCGTATGCCAGCTCAAGCCATCCAGCGCCTCCAGACGCAGCAGCCGTTCCAGCTCGCGCATGCGCAAGTCGGAGCCCTCGGCTACCCGGTCGATAACAGCATCCAAATTGGTATTCTCCAGTATAGAATCCAATATTAACTGTTCAAGCTCGTCTGGCCAGGCATCGACCACCCGCTTCGTTTGTGCAAGCATGCGGATGATCGCCTCCGGCCCAGTGATCCAGCCCGTCTTTAACGCAGGCGCTGCAGTCCTGGTCAAAGCCCCTATGCTGACGACCCACTCACTATCTGTCTTGGCTGCGGGGGAATACCACTCCCCCGGTACTCGACGGCGTTGATATTTCAGACCTTCCCGTGAATCATCCTCAATCATAAGAACACCGCTGCGGGAACATAGATCCACCGCTTCATTCCGCCGCGCCAGACTCCAGATCCGCCCTGCAGGGGCACCAAGTGCAGGAGCTATATAAATAAACTTCGGATGAAACTGCCTGATGTGCCGGTCAAGCTCATCAGCAATCATCCCATGTTCGTCACAGTCAACAGCGATGACCCGCAAGCCAAGCAAATTAAATAAGGACAGAGCCATTGCACAGGCCGGATTTTCAACAAGCACCACATCGCCCGGAACCGTCACCGTACGTCCTAACAGATCGATGGCTCGCAGCGGGCAGCTCGCGATCATCATTTGCCGAGGATCCGTTTGCTGCCCTCTCGCACCTAATCTGGCACACAGTTTGATTCGCAGCGGCATAAATCCTTCTGCACAATCGGATTTATTCCTCAGCAGCTCGTCACTGCTGCCGATCAGCACATGGGCGGCAGCTTCACGAACCGTCTCTAAAGGAAGCAAATCATCGGATGGAAACTCCTCCGCAAATGAAATCAGTTCCTGCACAGCGTGATACCTCCCTATCTTTTAGGTTATAATACGCCTTGTATGTACGTCCCGTAACCTGACTGCCTCTTTTTTTTCATCCTTGATCGCATTGAGTCATTTGACACATGCGTTCTGTAACAATCTGTTCACATGAAAATGCGTTTTCTTTTTTGCTGGTATTGGGTATAATGAAGGAAGCTAACTGGAGGTGTTCCAAGTGGAATTAACAATGAACTTTCTAATCACGATGGTCGTCATTGCTTTATTTGTCATTTCCATTTTGACGTCATCTTATAATGACGACAAGACGAAAGGCCTGTAACGAACGGACAACCTGTTGCCGCTCTCGATCCGGGAACGGCAGAAGGGCTTGCTGGACACTGCCTTTGATATTCAACAAATAGACCCTCCTGCACTCAGCTGGAGGGTCTTATTCTATAGTAATGCTCGGTTGGCTTTTTGTTGTCTCTTATACCAGTTGTCTCATTTCACCCATGCATACTGCACACAAGTAACGCTCCTTGAATTCCTGTACATTCGTCATTGAACTGCAGAACACGCATCTTGGACGGTAACGCTCCAAAATAATGTGATCCCCTTGAACGAGAATTTCTACAGGATCGCCTTCATTCATTTGATATCGCTTGCGCAGCGATTTGGGCAGCACAATCCGGCCCAATTGATCTACTTTTCTTACTACTCCTGCCGGTTTCACTGTTTTCACCTCTTCTATGTCTTGTTTTGCATGATGTTGTCAAACACTGACTTAACAAACTTCGAGAAAGCTTGTCTATTTTCCTGCCCGCTAGTTTTTTTCCTTAGTATTCTGCAATAAAAATTGTCGGGAGGAGAAAGAGTCCAGTTGGTTATTAAACAGATTTGGCAACTTTGAATCACTTCACTAATGATTACTCCAAATTTGCAAATAAGTTTTGCCTTAGTGCCTCATAAAGGACAATTGCCGCCGAATTGGACAAATTCAATGACCGCACGTCATTGCTGATCGGAATTCTCATGCAGGTCGCTTCATTTTGTTCAATCAACTGCTGTGGAAGTCCCTTGGTTTCTTTGCCGAACACAAAAAAGTCGCCATCTTGAAACTGAAAATCAGCATATCGATGCGCCGCTCTTGTGCTTGCATAGAAGAAACGTCCGCCTGGCCAGCGATCAAGCATTTCTTGAAATGAATCGTAGTATTCAACTTGAACAGCATGCCAATAGTCAAGGCCCGCACGCTTCAATGTCTTGTCATCGGTCTGAAAGCCTAATGGCCTCACCAAATGCAGATGGGCGCCGGTTGCTGCGCAAGTTCTTGCAATGTTGCCTGTATTAGCCGGAATTTCCGGCTCCACCAGCACAATATGAAAGGCCAATGGTTGTTCCCCCTGTCTGTCCGCGCTTGTAGACATGACAACCGTCCGCTTTTACATGAAAATCGGACGGTTGTCATCACAAGCGGGATCGTTATTTCCTACGGCGACTTAGCCGTTGCGCCGCTGGAAATCATCCATAAATTCAGCTAGTACCTTGCAGTTCTCATAAGGAACCGCATTGTAGGTCGATGCGCGCAGACCGCCTACGCTGCGATGTCCTTTCAGACCGATAAACCCGTGCTGCTCCGATTCCTTGACGAACCGTTTCTCCAACTCTTCGCTCTGCAGACGGAAGGTAATGTTCATTGCTGAACGGCTGCCAGTCTGTGCAAATCCGCGGTAAAAACCGCCGCTCTGATCAATTGCATCATAGATAAGCTTGGTCTTGTCAAGGTTGTACTGCTCCAGCGCTGCTACCCCGCCCTTGGCTTCAATCCATTTCAGCATCAGATTGACCATGTATACAGAGAAAGACGGCGGTGTATTGTACAGCGAATCTGCCTTGGCATGCGTATCATAACGCAGCATTGTCGGCACATGCTTTGGATTTGACGCAGCAAGGTCTTCACGGAGGATGACGATTGTTACTCCGGATGGGCCGAGATTTTTCTGAGCGCCGGCATAAATTATACCGAACTGGCTAATATCAACCTGCCTGGACATAATATCGCTGGACATATCCGCAATCAGCGGAATATGGTCCGGCACTTCCGGGAATTGGGCAAACTGTGTTCCTTCGATCGTTTCATTCGATGTAAAATGAAGATAGGAAGCATTCTCCGGCACGACAATGCTGCTCAATTCAGGAATGCGGTTGTACTTGTCCGCTTCTGAAGATGCGGCAACCACCGTTTCGCCAATAAGCTGTGCTTCCTTGAGCGCTTTGCTTGCCCAGCTCCCTGTCATTACATAAGCGGCAGGCTTGCCAGCCTGCAGGAAGTTCATTGGCAGCATCGAAAATTGCGTGCTTGCGCCGCCTTGAAGAAATAATACTTTATAAGAGTCCGGGATGCCATAAAGCTTGCGCATCAATTGCTGTGTTTCGGAATTAACCTGCTCAAAGATGGCACTGCGATGGGACATCTCCATGATGGACATGCCTGCACCGTTGTAATCAACAAACTGCTCTTGCGCCTGTTGAAGTACCTCAAGCGGCAAGGCAGCCGGTCCGGCATTAAAATTCAATGCTCTGTTTGTCAATCGAAACACCCCTGTCTTTTCATTAAATTATGATATGGTTATGATAGCAAGTTTAGCGTGTCGCATCAAGTAACTGTTTCATTCATTTCGGCGGGTTTGCCGCGAATATGACGGAGGTTTGAACATGATCAAGGATAATGAGCGTCTTTTTCTCGCATTGCCCTTTGACAGCAAGGAGCAAAAGGAAGTTCTCAACGAAACATTCTCATGGCACCAGCTGGGCTTTCAGAAGTGGACACATCCGGATGACTGGCACATTACACTGCATTTTCTCGGCAATATCGACGCGAGAAATCAGGCGCAGATCAAGCCCGCTGTGCAGGAGGCCGTACGCGGGCTTTCTCCCTTCCCGCTCTGTCTGGAGCGAACCGGATACTTCGGACAGCCTGCGCGGCCCGCCGTGCTCTGGCTTGGGCCCAAGCAGGCGCCAGCAGAGCTTGCACGACTCCACGCCTCAACAGGAGAGCAGCTCCAGCGCTTTATCGGTTACACCCCGGAGGAGAGGCCTTACAGCCCTCATCTTACGCTGGCTCGGAAATATGCCGGCAGCCTCCCCTTGCAACCAGAGCAATTGCCTGCCATAGCTGCTTACTGCTGGGAGGTCACGGAGGTTGCGCTGTACCGGTCCAGACTTGGGCATCGGCCGATGTATGAAATACTGGATCGAATCCCGCTCAATTAAACGACTCCTGCTCCGTATTTACCAGCTGAACACACAACACGAAGTAGGCCCCCCTGCCGGGGGCCTACTTCGAAATGCAGTATAAGGTTTAGCAATCAAAGTAAAGGCTGTATTCATGCGGATGGACGCGAATCGATACCGCTTTTGTTTCCTGACGTTTGAATGCAACATAGTTTTGAACAAAGTCTTCCGAGAAGACGCCGCCCTCTGTCAAAAATTCGGAATCAGCTTCCAATGCATCCAGCGCTTCATCCAGCGTTCCTGGCACACTGCGGATTTCCTTTTTATCTTCATCAGACAACTCATAAATGTTCTTATCGAATGGACCGTAGCCAAGCGCAACAGGATCGATCTTCCGCTTGATGCCATCCAGGCCAGCCAGCAGCATTGCTGCAAAGGCCAGATAAGGGTTCGCAGTCGAATCCGGCGTTCTGAATTCGATCCGACAGCCTTTAGGCGTCACAGCCGCTACCGGAATACGGATTGCCGCAGAGCGGTTTCCTTTGGAGAATACGAGGTTAACCGGTGCTTCATAACCAGGCACAAGCCGTTTAAAGGAGTTCGTGCTCGGGTTCGTCAAGGCGATCAGCGCTGGCGCATGGTGAAGTACGCCGCCCATGTAATGCATCGCCATTTGGCTCAAGTTAGCATAAGCGCCCTTTTCATAGAACAAAGGCTCGCCGTTATTGAAAATCGATTGGTGAACGTGCATGCCGCTGCCATTGTCGCCGAAAATCGGTTTAGGCATGAATGTCGCCACTTTGCCGTATTGGCGAGCAACATTATGAACAATATATTTATATTTCAACAGGTTGTCAGCCGTTTTCGTCAATGTGTCAAAACGGAAGTTGATTTCTGCTTGACCAGCAGTTGCCACTTCATGGTGATGACGTTCTACGCGCAGACCGGATTCCTGCATCAGGCGAACCATTTCGCTGCGGATATCCTGCTGGGTATCCACCGGCGCAACCGGTACATAACCGCCTTTAACACCGATTTTAAATCCGAGGTTGCCGCCTTCTTCTTTCCGTCCTGTGTTCCAAGCTGCTTCCTCGGAATCCACTTCAAAGAAGGACTTGTTCATGCCGCTCTCGTAACGCACATCGTCAAAGATGAAAAACTCGGACTCGGGAGCGAAAAATGCGTCAGTGCCCACGCCAGCCGTCTGCAAAAACTCCTCCGCTTTTTGAGCGATTCCCCGCGGATCGCGGTCATAGCGCTCTCCATCAGGCGTGTAAATATCACACATAATATTCAAAGTCGGATGATCAGTGAAAGGGTCCACATAGACACTTCCAGTATCCGGCATCATAACCATATCTGATTCTTCAATTCCACGGAACCCTGCAATCGAAGAGCCATCGAAAGCGACACCGTTCTCGAATGTTTCAGCTTCCACCTCAGTGGACGGCAACGTGATGTGATGGGCACGCCCCGCGAGATCTACGAAACGAAAATCCACGAATTGAATAGCGTTTTCTTTAATTAACTCCAATACTTTTTCAACTGACATTTAAAATCCCCTCCATATCCGAACAATAAGGTCATTTCTAACAACGAACGTTCAAGTTTTTGTTGAACTATAGTCGTTATTATAAATCGCTCCTTTTTCCCCGTCAATAGCTATGTCAGGTATTTCTTTAACTCATGTGAGGTATTCTTACATTTTTTTGAGTGTTGTTCACAAATTAGCCAAATCCGATGTTTTGGACCTCCATAATCTCCCACAAAATCTAAAAAAGACCCATCAGCAGTACGGATAATCCGTACAAACCGATAGGTCTGATCCTAATTCATGAGCCAAAAATTATTTCTTCCATTCTATGAAAGCGTCTGCCGGCGCTTTCTCCGTATCAAACTGTTTGCCGACGATAGCTGCCAGCTTCTCCAGATCTTTAAGCAGTGCTGCGAACTGATCCGGGAACAGCGATTGCACGCCATCGCCTGTCATTGAATTGTCCGGATCGGTATGCATCTCGACGATCAGTCCGTTTGCTCCGGCGGCTACTGACGCTTTGGACATCGGTTCTACAAGCTCCCGTCTGCCTGTGCCATGACTTGGATCGGAGATGACAGGCAGATGACTGAGCTGTTGAAGTACCGGAATAGCAGACAAATCCAACGTATTGCGCGTGTATTGCTCGAATGTGCGGATACCCCGCTCACAGAGCATAACATTCGGGTTGCCGCCGGCCAGAATGTATTCCGCCGCATTCAGAAATTCATCATAGGTGGAGCTGAATCCGCGTTTAAGCAGTACTGGCGTTTTAATGGTGCCGAGCTTGCGAAGCAGATCAAAGTTCTGCATATTGCGTGTGCCAACTTGCAATATATCGGCATGCTCCGCGCATACATCTACATATTCAGGAGTCATGACTTCTGTAATTGTCAGCAATCCATGCTTGCGGCCTGCCTCAGCCATCATAATCAGACCCTCCACGCCAACTCCCTGGAAGCTGTAAGGGCCAGTGCGCGGCTTAAACGCTCCGCCGCGCAGCACTTGGCCGCCTGCGGCTTTCACCAGACGAGCGATCTCATCGATTTGCTCCGGCGTTTCTACCGCACATGGGCCGCCCATGACAACGAGATTATTGCCGCCGATTTTAACCCCTTTAATATCAATAACAGTATCTTCCGGGTGGAAGTCACGGCTGGCCAGTTTATACGATTTGGAAATTTTAATGACGTTCTCTACTCCGCTCATTTGTCTCAAATGCTCGGAAAGGGTAGGCTCGGCTTTGCCGATAATGCCGATTACAACACGATCTGTCCCACGGGAAACATGCGCCTGTACACCTGATTTCTCAATATATTCGACGATTTCGGAAATTCTCTCATCCGGAATACTTGCTTTTGTAATAACGATCATATTATATCTCTCCCTTTTTTCACTTCATCGCTTATCCGCTTTTAAGCTGCTTCGCTGTTATGCTGCTTCGCTTTTAATCACTAAAGCAATCTTACAAGAAAAATTCGCCCCCGTCAAGAGACGAATTTTTATAAGCTACTTTTATAGTTGCCGCGCAGCACGCTGGGCGGCAACATCCCCTGCTACGCTTTGCTTTTCTCCCTGACTTTCGGAAGCAGGCGCTTAATGTCCGCTGTACGTGAATTATCCCAGCTCTCTGGCACAGCGGGGTCGTACTGCTCCAGACACGCGATCACTTCCTTCGTAATAAGCGTAGGCGTGGAAGCGCCTGAAGTGACGGCCACGCGCTTGACGCCTTCGAACCACTCCTGCTTCAATTCGCTGACATCGGAAACGCGGAATGATCTGACACCGGCAATTTCCTCCGATACCTGGGCAAGACGGTTGGAGTTGTTGCTGCGCGGATCGCCAACGACGATGCACAAGTCAGCTTCCTTCGCCTGCTCGGCAACCGCCTCCTGCCTGACCTGGGTAGCCAGACAAATTTCGTTGTGAATCTCTGCGCCAGGAAAAGTCTGCAGCAGTTCATTCATGACATTTTTGACATCCCATTGCGACATCGTCGTCTGGTTCGTAATAATGATCCGTTCCGACTGCAGATTCAGCTTGGCAACATCTTCGCTCCGCTCTACCAGATGTACGTGATCCGGAGCAATCCCGATTGCTCCCTCCGGCTCAGGATGCCCGTTTTTGCCGATGTAAATGATCTGATAGCCATCGGCTGCCTTCTCACGGATCAGATCATGGGTTTTGGTCACATCAGGACAAGTTGCGTCTACAATCGTAAGCCCTTTGTCGCGCGCGCGCTTGCGGACTTCCGGCGACACGCCGTGTGCCGTGAAGATAACCGTCCCTTTATCAATGCTCTCCAATATTTCCAAACGGTCCGCACCGTCAAGTGTTATAATCCCTTCTTGCTCAAACGCCTCAGTCACATGACTGTTGTGTACGATCATGCCCAAAATATGAATCGGCCGTGGTAGATCCAAATTTTTGGCCGTTTGCATCGCCAGCACCATTGCATCCACTACGCCGTAACAATAACCGCGCGGTGAAATTTTAAGTATATCCAAACTCCCACCTGCTTTCCGACCGGAAGGAATATGACAATAAACTATTTCCAGTCCCGTTCCTCTATTATATCCGAATCTGCAGACGGTGGGAAGACAACAGGCAGCCAGACGATAAACGTCGACCCTTCCCCTTCCCTTGTTTTCACCTCAATTGATCCGCCATGCTCATCAATAATCCATTTGGCAATTGAGAGGCCAAGCCCGGTTCCCGCTGTTTTGCCCCTGGATACATCCGCCCGGTAAAAGCGTTCGAAGATGTGCGGCACTTCTTCCATGTTCATGCCAATTCCGGTATCCTGAATAACAATCCCCGCTTGTCCGGACACAATCTGCGCTTGCAGTTCGACATAGCCTGACGTCGTATATTTAAACGCATTTTCAATAAAGATGAAGATAAGCTGCCGCAAGTAATCCTTATTGCCATTGACCATTACGCCATTTAAAGCCGATAAATCCGCCACTCGCAGCTCAACCGTACGAGGCAGCAGCTGCGCATTGCGGGCGACATCCTCCATGATTTGCAGCAGTTGGGTCGGCGTCCGCTCCATCACATAACCTGCATCGGCTCGCGCCAGTGACAAGAGATCGCTCACAAGGCGGCTCATGCGCTTCGCTTCGTCGGAAACATCCCGCATCGCTTCCATGGACATTATCGCTATTTCCCGATCGAATGAAATGAGCGCACTTCCGGCAGGGTCGCTTCCCTCCCCCCTTGTTTGCTCTGAGGCTGCCAGTTTCTTCAATTCAGGCTGCCACATCTTTTCCAGCAAATCGATATTGCCGCGGATCGTCGTAAGCGGCGTGCGCAGCTCATGGGAAGCATCGGACACAAAACGGCGCTGTGTCTTATAAGCCTCATCCAATTCATTATACGTCGTCTCAAGACGAGCAAGCATGCTGTTGAGCGTATCCGTCAGCCTTCCCATCTCATCATTAGGCTCTTCCCTCTGAATCCGCACGCTCAAATTGGAGCCGTTCTTGATGCGATTGGTCGCTTCAATGACATTATCGATCGGCCTGAGCGCTTTTCTCGCCAGAAACAATCCGATGGTAAAGCCGATCAGGACGACAGCGATCGATGAGAAGATGAGAAAGGTTCGGAGCGTATCCATAATCAATCGCTCGCGCTCAGTAATTGCGGCCACCTGCAGCAAGCCGATCCGTTCACCGGTAGCGGCAAGCTTGAGCTGCTTCTGGTAAACGAGAAACGAATAGCCTTCCATTGTCGTTTTGACAAAACCATCCTCTATCTCACTGGCCGAATCGGGAAAAGCGAGCTGTACGCCGGACAGGTTCGTCGTTTTGCTGACGATATGAGGCTTTGTTGTGTAATTGATAACCTGGATATATAATTCCTGGCTTTGAATGCTGTTAGGTCTTACGATCAATTCAAGCCGCTCGAACAAATCCTTCACCGGTGTAATTTGCAAACTTTCCACCTGTCTGTAGATTTGCGACTTGACACCGTTGTACGTGTTGTAGCTGACGACAAGATAAAGCGTGATGCCAAAAGCGAGCAGTGTCACCGCAAGCAGTCCCGAATACCAAAGTGTCAGTCTAAGCCGGATCGACATTGCTTAAGCACCCTCCCCTTTCAGCACATATCCGGTGCCGCGCACGGTTTGAATGAGCCGCTTGCCTCCACCCGCTTCCGTTTTTTGCCTCAGCATCGCAATATATACTTCAAGCACATTCGATTCGCCGCTGAAGTCATAGCCCCAAATTCGCTCCATCATCGTCTCCCGTGTCAGAACACGTCTCGGATTTTGCATAAACAAATGCAGCAGATCAAATTCCTTGGCTGTCAGCTCGAAACTTCTGCCTGAACGGACCGCTTCCCTTGAATCAAGGTCCAACGCCAAATCTTCAAATACTAGCCGGTTAGTATTCGCTTCCAGCTTGTCCGGTTTTCGGCGAAGCAGCGCACGGACACGAGCCAGCAATTCTTCCAGTGCAAACGGCTTCACAAGATAATCGTCTGCCCCCAGATCAAGTCCCTTCACCCGATCATGAATTTCGTCCTTGGCAGTCAGCATTAAAATCGGCACCGCGCTCCCGCCGCTGCGTACCCGGTGCGCCACTTCCCAGCCATCGACATGGGGCATCATTACATCAAGAATGAGTAAATCCGGCTCCCCTGACATCATCGTCTTCAGCCCTTCCAGGCCATTGTTCGCTGTCGTCACCTCGTAGCCTTCAAAGGCCAGGCTTCGGCGCAACAGCGATGTAATTTTCTCATCGTCATCCACAACGAGAATGCTCGATCTCATTAGCGTATTCCCCCATCGTGTTCAAACTTACTCTATTTTAACAAGTTCCGCTGCAAAAATCAGCGGACGTCAGCAAATAAGATTAGAACGAGCAGCCGCTCGTTTTTTATCCACCTGCTTACTTACGCTAGCCTTTCAACTAACCGGAAAACGCTGCCGCCGCCTTTTAGAATGGCACTGTTTAGCCAGGCCGCTCTAAAGGCAAGGCGCGCAGCGCTTCACCAGATCTTATCACGTCATCACTTCAACGGTAATCCCAATTATAAATCAGGTTTAACACTTGCAGGCCCCTGACTGGCCTCCGTTTCTTTGCCGGTAAAATCCCGCCGCTATGCATCCTTAACGCTGTACCTGGTTTTGCGGAAGATTATACGTATTCGAGTCGCCAATTTCAATCGGCAGATCGAGCTTTTTCCCGTCGCGGATCACGTTCAGCGTCACGTTATCGCCAACTGCTTTTTCCTTGATAGCTGTTTGCAATTCCACCACACCAGGGATGGATTGGCCATCAACACCTACGATGACATCGAATTGCCGGACATCGCCGTTGTAAGCTGGAGATTTGTAGTACACTTCTTTAACAAGTGCGCCGTCCGTGTTGTCCAGTCCCAACTGTTGGGACAGCTCTTCGGTCAGTTCACTCAACACGACGCCAATGAACGGCAGCGGTTTTTTAGGAATTTCTTTGTTCTCCTTCAAGTTCTCCAACACGTTTTTAATCGTGCTCGTCGGGATAGCAAATCCGATCCCTTGCGCTGACGTGCTAACTGCTGTATTGATCCCAATGACTTCACCGTTCGTATTCAGCAGCGGTCCGCCCGAGTTGCCGGGATTAATGGAGGCATCCGTTTGCAGCAGATGCTCGTAGTTTCTTGTTCCTTTCGAGTCCGGAATGCTGATTGGGCGCTCCTTGGAGCTGAGCACGCCTACGGTTACCGTATGGTCAAAACCATGAGGGTTGCCGATGGCCACAACCCAGTCGCCAATTTCAATCGAGTCGGAATCGCCCAGGCTCAAGGTTGGGAACGACTCGTCGCCTTTTACCTTCAATACCGCCAAATCCAGATCATAACTGGAACCGAGTAATTCCGCCTCAAACTTCTTCGGAAAACCCTGAACCGTCACTTCGATTTTAGCCGAGTCGGCGACAACGTGCTGATTGGTCAAGATATAGCCGGATTCATCGAAGAAAAACCCGGAACCAAGCCCATTTTCCACTAGCCCGTCTTCATTGCCATTCGATTCAGGCGCATTGTAGTTATCCCCGAAAAACTGTCTGAAGAACGGGTCCAGTTCGCGTGAGGACGATTGAACTTTGGCGTAGGTCGTAATTTTGACAACCGCCGGGCTTGCCTGCTCAAAGATCTGGGCAATATTGTCCGGACGATTCGTACCCGCAACTGTTCTTACCGAGTTGTCTGTCCCGCCGGACTCGCCTGCTTTAACCGCTCCATTCGAACCTGTCTCCTTGGGCGCCAATATGCCTGAGGAAGTGAACCAGTTCTGATAGTCCGCTACCGCCATCAATGAGCCGATAACGATCACACCGGCCATGAAAGAAGCGAACATCGCTTTGAAAGAACTGCGGCGTTTCTCTCTTACCTGCCACCCTCCGCTTGCCCCACTTCCGCCATTTCCGCTGCGACTCGTCTGAGCCGGTGCAACCGGTGCGAAGTTGCGTGGTGATGTCGGCGGTGTAATATGAACGTCCTCCCGCTGAACCAGCTTGTCTGATGCAAATGACTGGCTGCTTTCCCGTTCCTCGCCGCCGCCGGTGGGATTGTCACCTCCCGGTTTGAATGGCCCATAGGAATAGTAATAGGAAGGCTTCTCTTCTGCTTTGCTCCTGTCCTGTGAATTCATATTGTCTGCGTGACGATCCTGTTCCTGCTCTTGCTGATCCTGATCTTCCTCCGACCGTCTGCGGTTAAAAAATTCATCATACGAATTGCCGTTGTTTCGCTCATTCATGGTGTTTCCTCCTCATTCGAAAAAGGATATTGTTTTATTATCACTATCATGCACATTCTACCTTAAAACAATCTTAAAATGAATTTAAACGAAAATAAAAAAGAACCTTTTTCGGTTCTTTTTCTCTAATTTATGAATGAAACATCCGCTTAATGCCGAGTAAAGGTTGTCTCCACATCATGCAACAGCATTTGTCCCTTATCCACCCATTTGGTTTCCACTTCGGCGTCTTTATCGATCGGCTCCTGAAATTGATCGATCAAGCCCCCTAGCAGCCGCGGCTGCGCTTCACGATCAATGCCATCGTTGTAAATATGCTTCAGAATAAAAGGGCGTCCAATACGGATCATGGCATTATTATCTGACGTCTCACTATCGATATTGCCTGCAGTGACCTGAAAGGGGATACGAAGCCAAACCATATGCTCCTTGTCCAAATACCGGTCGAAGGTGCCCTGCTCATAATCCCAATTGCCGCCAAGAGAAAACTCATAAGGATCAAGCAGTCTCTGAACTTCCAAAAATTTATGTTCACGATTTTCGAGTTCGGATGTCAAGGGAATCATATTATACACACGCTCCTTCGCACTGTTTGTTTCAGTATCTCCAAACAACGCCAGGTTATGTGCCAGGCGAACGGAGAACAAGTCGGGCACCCCCGACTCCCTCCCTTTCATATTCCCATCTCCCTGTAAGCGGCCCCATGTTGACATACGTTCGGCTATTAATACGCTGCTAGCGCAGCCATCCTTTGCGGTGAGCCAATACAGCCAATTGCGTCCGGTCGTCCAGCTCGCACTTCATCAGCAGGTTGCTCACATGCGTTTTCACTGTCTTGATGCTAATATGGAGCTCTTCGGCAATTTCCTTGTTGGCCATTCCTTCGGCAACCAGGAAGAGCACTTCCTTCTCTCGTTCCGTAAATCCTTCATCCGCTCCTTGCGCAGACCGGCTGCGAAGGCCGCGTGTCAGCGCCTGCGAAACATCTGCCGTCATAACGGGCATCCCTTTGACCGCTCCGCCGATAGCGTAGATGAGCTCTTCCGCAGATACCGTTTTCAACACATAGCTGACTGCGCCGGCTTCCACCGCCTCAACGACTTTATCATCTTCGAGAAAACTGGTTAACATCACAATTTTCATATCAGGCACAAGCGCCATAATGGCTTTCGTCGCCTCAACGCCGTCCATCTCCGGCATCATTAGATCCATTAAGATCACATCAGGCTTTCCTCCCGGAATGCCCTCCTCCAACATTTGCAGCGCCATTTTGCCATTGGAAGCCTCGGCTACAACTTCATAGTTCGGCTCCAACAGCAAATACGTCCGCAGTCCGGTTCTGACCATATCATGATCATCTACAATCATAATGCGCCAACTTTGCTGCTGATTCATACGATATTAGGCCCCTTCATTCGTATATTTCGGAATTGTAACACGCACACGCGTCCCACTGCCCGACTTGCTAATAATTTCGGCATCGCCTCCAAGACGCTGTGCACGCTCGCGCATCGTCGATAATCCATAGGAGCCGGATTGCACCTGATCCGCACGGAAACCTGCCCCATCATCCTGGACAGACAAAATAAGCTTACGCTCCGTCTCCGCCAGCGTCAGCGTCGCCGTCTTGGCTCCCGCGTGCTTCACTATGTTGGCCATCGCTTCCTGAATAATAAGAAAAAACTGATGCTCCTTCGCTTCGGACAGCTCATCGGACACACGCCAATCGAGCACACCCTGCAGACCGTTTTGCCGGCAATAGTCAGGAAACCACTTATCCAGCGCCTGCTGCAATGAGCTGCCTTCCAATTCCATCGGCCGCAGCTGCGCGATGAATCCGCGCATCTGCCGCTGGGCAAGCGATGACATATCAATTAACTGCTTCAACACTTCATCCGCCCGCTCTCGATTCATTTCAAGCAGCTTGGGCATGGCAGACGCCGACATATGAATGGCAAACAGCTGCTGGCTGACCGTATCATGCAGGTCCCTTGCCAGACGTTTGCGTTCCTCAAGAACGGCAGCCTCATTGGAAGCCGCCTCCTTCATAACTTGCTGTTCTCCGATATTTTGCAGCAGCCGCATCCTTCGCTCCATTGCTGCAGCCATGATGTTAAATTCCTGGTAAGCGGAAGTGAACGAACGCGCGCCTTCCTCAGGAATCCGAATTGCGAGGTTTCCATTTGTTGCTTGTTTAATAGCAAGATGGAGCGTATCAATTCGGCGTTGAATCCGTTGAGCGGCCCAATAGCCAAAGCCGGTGCTCGCTAGCAAAACAACCGATGCAGCCACAACATGCCGCTCAACATTATTCAATCTGGAGTCTTCCAGCCAATTCATCCCCCAAAGCCACAGCATAAGCACAGCAGCGTTTGAAGCAATAAAAAGTAAAATCAGTTCCCATTTCGAACTGCGAAGCAATCTGACCATCACTTGTCGATCACCCCACTCTTGTTACACGCACATCGCCAATAAATGTACTGACAACGATACGAACACGTTTGTCGCATTCAGAATAGGCGGGAGATTCAATATTCGAATTTTGGAACAGTCCGCCTTCCTTGCGATCCAGAATTGTCGAGTCGCCAATAAACGCACTGGACACGACATTGACGCCAAATTCATAGTCGCTGGGCAAGAATACCTTCACATCCCCGATAAATGAAGAGATGGTCAGTCGGGTTTCCCCATAAGGAATTTGTGCTTTGGTTAAATCAAGTGTCGTATCGCCAATAAAATGCGAAATATTCATTGGCTTCAAATCCCAATAATCCTGCCCCAAATGAATATCGCCGATAAAGCCTGAACGGGTCTGAACATTCGGATCGGAATTCCACCATTCCACCCGCTCACGTGAACGATTGCCGCCGCATGAAGAGGAATCCTGTCCATACTTGTGCCTGGAACCATTAGGCGGAGGATTCATCCCCTGATCAGGCCGTTCTCTGTAGCCCTCCGTCCCGTTAGAATCCATCTCAGGCGGAAACGAGTTGCCCGGTTTTGTAGGGTCCGGATGCAGAGGAGGCGCTGGCGGAACGTGAGACATGGATTCAGGGTATGATTTCCAGTCATCTCCGGTCTTCTCATGCTTCTTCGTGCGATGTTTTGATTTCGGCTTGAAAATCATTGTAATACCAAAATAGATAAAGACAAGCGGCACAATATAAGGAATCAGCTGGCCAATGGAAAATTGAAAATAGTCATAATCAAGATTTCGGCCCAGAAAAACGACGCCCATCACAACCAGAATCCATCCCCATAATCCCGCACCGCCGGAATAATGGTGTTTCAGAATACCGTCAATACCGATAACAATCAGAACCACAGGCCAGAAAGTTGAAATCAACCCGCCGATGCTGAAGTGGACTATGCCCATTATCCGCAGCATTAGTGCTACACCGATTCCAATAACAATTAATCCCCAGAACAACCGCTTTAACATTTGATGTTCCATGTTGTCACCCCAATTCATCAACCCTTGATAATATAGTCTAAGTATAGCCTAACTTTACCTTTTATTAAAAGGGACGAGGGATTGAATCTTCTCTCCGTCTGGAGACTGAGAAAAGAGGAACCCGCAGGGCGGGTTCCTCTTCTTATTTAATCGAGGTGAAGCAATTATTTGTTGGCATTCTCAGAAGCAGCTGCATTAGCCGCTTGCTTGTTGTTGCCGTTTTTGGCATTTTCTTCAGCGAATTCAGTATTAAACTGATTCTCTTGTTGGTTAGCATTCACTTTATTGCTTTTGTTCTTAGCCATTGTAGTGTTCACCTCCCCTGCCCCAATAGTATGGGATAGGCGGGTGAGTTTTATGTAATGGGAAATATTGATTAAATGTTCAGTGAAGCATTCGATTGCTTGAGCCGTTCCCGGCTGCGATGTATTCTCGCTTTGACCGTACCAACAGGCATATTCATGACATCAGCAATTTCCTGATCCTTGAATCCATAATAAAATTTATAAAGAATCATGGTACGCGAACGTGGATCAAGCGCACCCAACAATTCAGAAATCTCCATCATTAATTCCGCTTCAGAAGGTACCGTCAAGCAGTCAGCTTGAAGATCACACCATTCCGATGTCGTCTGATTCGTTGAATATTTACGATTGACATTATGTGCGACATTCGCAGTAATTTTCTTCGCCCATGCCTCCAGCTTGTTCTCTTCCCGCAAAGAATCATGCTTCATCAGAATTCTAACCCATGCATCCTGAACGACATCATAGGCATCCGACTTATTCTTTACTCTGGAAAAAGCGACACGAATCATCTGATTATATAAATCCCGCAGCAGTTCTTCATATCTTTCCGGATCTATATCCGGCCGTTCGCTCCCTTGAGACAACCAGCTCGACATATATAACCGCCTCACATAGACAGCATAGTTTGAATGAGCCAATTTTACCATATCAGGCCAAGAATTAAAAGGGATTCCACTTATTCTTCATGATAAAAATACATTGTGGATGAACCTTCAATTGCCCGACTTTCCCGCAATGGGGGAAAGTCGGGCAATTGTTACCGTATTATGTGCGTTTTGAACGGATCTCCTCTTGCAGTTCGGTGATCAGTTCCTCAACTTGCTTGGCGCCAATATCGCCTTCGCCGCGCTTGCGGACCGATGCGCTGCCGGCATTCGCTTCATTTTCGCCTACAATTAGCATATAAGGCGATTTTTCCAGTTGGGCTTCACGAATTTTATAGCCAAGTTTCTCATTGCGTACGTCAAGTTCAGCACGAATACCAGCATCAAGCAGCTGCTCCTGCACTTTGCGGGCATATTCTTCATAGGCAAGCGATACAGGGATAATCCGCGCCTGTTCCGGGGAAAGCCATAGCGGCAGCGCTCCTGCGAAATTTTCAAGCAAAAAGGCAGTCATGCGCTCCATCGTACTGATAATGCCCCGATGGATAACAACCGGCCGGTGCTTCTTGCCATCATCGCCCACATACTCCAACTCAAAACGCTCGGGCAGCAAAAAGTCAAGCTGCGCAGTAGAAAGCGTCTCTTCCTTGCCCAGCGCAGTTTTGATCTGCACGTCAAGCTTCGGACCGTAGAAAGCCGCCTCGCCTTCGGCTTCGAAGAATGGCAGTTCAAGCTCCTCGACTACTTCGCGCAGCATGCGCTGCGACATTTCCCACATCTCATCGTTAGGGAAATATTTCTCAGTATCCGCTGGATCGCGATAAGACAGACGGAAACGGTAATTTTCAATGCCGAAATCCGCATACACTTGACGAATCAATTGAATGACACGCGCAAACTCTGTTTTAATCTGATCGGGACGGCAGAAAATATGTGCGTCATTCAATGTCATCGCCCGCACGCGATGCAGGCCGGTCAAAGCGCCTGACATTTCGTAACGGTGCATTGTGCCAAGCTCAGCAATCCGTACAGGCAGATCGCGGTAGCTGCGCATATCGCTTTTGTATACCATCATATGGTGCGGGCAGTTCATCGGACGGAGTACAAGCTCCTCATTATCCAGCGCCATCTTCGGGAACATATCCTCGGAGTAGTGCTCCCAGTGGCCGGAAGTTTTGTACAAGTCAACATTGGCCAAAACCGGTGTGTAAACATGGTGATAACCGAGACGCTCCTCCAAATCGACAATATACCGCTCCATTGTCCGGCGCAGCTTCGCGCCTTGGGGCAGCCACAAAGGCAATCCTTGTCCCACCTCGCGGGAGAAAGTGAACATTTTCAGCTCACGGCCAAGTTTGCGGTGATCCCTTTTCTTCGCTTCTTCCAACAGATGCAAATGCTCATCAAGCTGCGATTTTTTAGGGAAAGCTGTTCCATAAATACGCTGCAGCATTTTGTTTTTTGAATCTCCGCGCCAGTACGCACCTGCTACACTTAACAGCTTAAACGCTTTGATCCGTCCGGTCGACGGAAGATGCGGGCCGCGGCACAAGTCGAAGAACTCGCCTTGATCATAGATTGTAATAACGGAATCGGCAGGCAGATCACGAATCAATTCAAGCTTCAGTTGATCATCTAGTTCCGTGTAGATCGCCAGTGCATCGTCACGGCTTACTTCGCGGCGCTTGATTGGCAAATCCTCCTTGACGATCTTCTGCATTTCTTTCTCGATCCGCTCCAGATCTTCCGGTGTCAATGACTGCTCCATGTCAATGTCATAATAGAAGCCGTCTTCAATGACCGGACCGATGCCAAACATAATTTTATGGTCGCCGAAAACCCTTTTGATCGCCTGTGCCATCAAATGAGCTGTACTGTGACGATACACTTCCAGACCATCCTCAGAATCGAGTGTCACGATTTCCAGTGCCGCGTCCGCTTCAAGCGGCGTATATACATCGACAACTTTGCCGTCAATTTTCCCGGCAATCGCATTTTTCTTCAAACCTGAACTGATTGAACCCGCCACATCGCTAATTGTGGTGCCTGCTTCATATTCGCGCACCGCGCCATCGGGCAATTTTACGTTAACTGACATTTCGTTACCTCCCCAAAATCTGTTCCTAACATCGCAAAAAAAGACACGTCGCCCCGGTAAAGGGACGAGTGCCTTGAAATACTCGTGGTTCCACCCTCATTCGACGGTTCAGAGTGACACCATCCTTTGAGCATCCTGTAACGGGAATGAATCGTTGCAGCTTACTTGTGCCGCACATAGTACGACAACGTTCAACTGCACAGCTACAAAGGGGTAAATAAGCTGCATGCGGAAGGAAATCCCAGCCTTGTTTCCTCTCTCTGAACCACATCGGCAAGCAAATTATTGTCTTCGTCAACGCTGTTATGCTTCAAACATTATAGCGCGCTGACGAACCTCTGGTCAAGCACCGAACAAGTCAGATTTCCCGTTTTTGATAATGTGATCGGCATGCTGGACAGTCGCGACACATGGTAACCCGGCCGGAGAAGATCGTATCAATCGTGCGGATCATCTGCTTGTTTGGTTCACGGGAATGAATGACAATTTTTTGCGGAGCCGCGGCAATCAGCGAGCTGACTACGCGATCCTCCAGATTCATCTCCGATTCGAGAAACTCAGTACTCCAATCGTCAACAACTCTGTTGTCTAATGTCTGAAAGTAACCATCACACAGTGAAAATTGCTCCTTGTCGCTGTGAATGACATGGACAATCGGTATTTTGGCTTCCTGTACACCGACAAAGTACTTCAATAAAGCAATAAAGTCCTGATACTGCTTCTCAAGAATATATTCATCCACCGCATATTTGACTACCTCACGCAATGACTCCCGGTAATCCGCCAGGCGAAATGCCACAAAACCATGTAAATTAATTGTCGGCCGCTCCGTTAAATAAAGCAGCAGCTCGGCTGATATCCCCTGCATCCTTTTCTTCCTGTTTGTGCAAGGGCTGTTGTCATCTGGGGCATACTCGTTCTCATCCAGCAGATTGATGCAGAAAGCTTCAATTTTACGGCATTCCTCAGCGCTTTCATATCCGCTTTCCTGACGGACGATTTTACTTAACAAACCAGGCTCCAGCTCAGCAATCACGTACTCCGACAACCCTTGAACCGCCTGCCGGATAACGGCTTGCTGCAGCTTTCCCGCTCTGCTGCGAGGAAGTCTCGACGGTCCCAAACACCGCACGATGCCGTTTTTGATATCGATGTCCCACTGTAGTTCCACCGCTCCCGGAGCGAGCTGAAGCTCAGCGAATGCATCGCTCAAGTACCGCGATAATTTCCATACCATTTCCTCTTTGGCTGATGCCAGCGAAACTGCAAACCATTCCATACGCACACTCCTTTCCTTCGTTATCAGTATATGGTGCTTGAAAACCATATATACGATGAAGGATGTGCCATCAATGGTCACCATGCTTATAATTGGATATTCACCCCTTTTAGACAAGGGTGCCAAGTCCCCTTTGTTAAGGGGACTTCTAGCTCGTGGGTGTTCGTGTGGTTCTTGCGCTAACGCTTGTCACAGCGCTTAAATGGCCTCAAATGCCCTTTTTGCAACGCTAACGCTTCCCACAGCGCTTATTCCCCCTATCGACGGCTAAAATCGTGCGATTTTTTATAAATAAGGTGGCTCAGTTTCCTTACAATAATTTTGGGGCTGGATTTCCCTAAATAGCGCCGCTCATCAGCGTTAGAGTTCCACAGGCTCCACTGCTTCCACTGCGGTCTGCTGGTCAGCAAATCGCGCTTCCTCTGCTCCCTTGCATTAAAAAAAAGCCTGTCTCCCTTCATTCACCAGCGAATGAAGGGAGACAAGCGTTGCAGATACAGCTGTTCAATTTCTTTTAGGCGCATGAGCGTAATTTTCGGGCAGTGTAATCATCAGGAAATGCCCCGAAAGACGATTCCTTTAATTTTGCATCAGAAAATCCCGTGCTACCGCATCATGCTCATTGTACATTTTGAGAATTTCGTATTTGGTATTGCGCTGTGCAGGAACTTTGCCGCTTTCGCGAATCAGTCTCAATATCGTCTCGATATTGACTTTATGTGTTGTGCCTGCCGCAGATACGACATTCTCCTCAATCATCGTGCTGCCGAAATCATTACAGCCATACGTCAGCGAGAGCTTGCCGACCTCAGGTCCCATTGTTACCCATGATGATTGGAAATTCGGAATATTATCCAAGGTGATCCGGCTGATCGCCAACGTCTTCAAGTACTCCTCCGGCGTCGCTTTCTCACGTTTCATATTCGTATTATCCGGCTGAAATGTCCACGGGATGAAAGCGAGGAACCCTGGCGTCGGATAGCCGTTCTTCAGTGTGTCATCCTGCGCATCGCGAATGCGTGTCAGATGCAGCGCCCGTTCCTCCATCGATTCCCCGAACCCGATGACCATCGTTGCGGTCGTGTGCATACCGATCCGGTGGGCGATTTTCATAACGTCCATCCAGTCGGTCCACGACCCTTTCAGACGGCTGATCTTGCGCCGCGTCCGGTCATCGAGAATTTCCGCTCCGCCGCCCGGCAGGGAGTCAAGCCCTGCTTCATGCAGCGCGCGAATAACCTCTTCCAGTGACAAGCCGTCGGATACATCCTTCATCTTATGAATCTCGGCTGGCGAGAATGAGTGCATTGTAATATTCGGAAAACGCTGCTTGATCGCCCGCAGCAAATCCGTATAATAGTTGAAGCGCAAATTAGGGTTCGTGCCGCCCTGCATCAAAATTTCTGTGCCGCCAACATCAATTGTTTCCTGAATTTTATTGAAAATGGTTTCGTCAGACAAAACATAGCCTTCTTTGGAATTCGGTGACCGGTAAAAGGCACAGAAACGACAGAACACATCACAGACATTCGTGTAATTGATATTTCTGCCCACAACAAAAGTCGTCACTGGTTCCGGGTGCCAGCGAAGCATAATCTGATTCGCGACATGTCCCATCTTCTCGATTTCATCTGATTCAAACAAGGCAATCGTGTCTTCCAGCTCGATTCGCTCGCCCCGTAAAGCTTTATCTAGTATTTCGTTAATGGTAGCCATACGTCCGTCCTCCTTCTCTTTCCTTCTTCATCGTAACACAAATGGCGACTTCCCGTCACCTCCGGGAAACCGCCATCCTGCTTTAGCCAATTTCAAGCTGTGCTGCTGCCAACGCCTGTTCAATGTCAGCAATTAAATCATCAATATGCTCGATGCCGACAGAGAAGCGAAGCAAGCGATCATCCACGCCGATCTGGCGGCGAATATGCTCGGGAATATCGCCATGCGTCTGAACAGCAGGGTAAGTCATCAGCGATTCCACCCCCCCCAGGCTTTCCGCAAAGGCGATCAGACGAGTATGACGCAAAATCGGCTCGACATAACGGCTGTCTTTGAGCCGGAAGGAAAAAATACCGGTATTGCCAGAGGACTGTCTGTTCTGAATGTCATGGCCAGGGTGGTGCGGGAGCGCTGGATAATAAACATCTTCAACAGCAGGGTGCTCATATAAGTATTGCGCCATTTTGGTGGCGTTGTATTGATGACGCTCCATCCGCAGCGCCAATGTTTTCATCCCGCGCATTAACAGCCAGGAGTCCTGCGGGCCAAGCACGGCGCCGATGGAATTATGCAAAAAGGCAATTTTATCGGACAGCTCCTTGCCTTTCGTCACAATTAACCCGGCAAGCACATCATTGTGGCCGCCCAAATATTTGGTCGCGCTGTGCACGACGATGTCTGCGCCAAGCTCGATCGGCCGCTGAAAAAACGGCGTCAGCACGGTGTTGTCTACAATCGTCAAGATATCTCTGGCTTTCGCCCAGGAACAGATCCGCTCCAGGTCGGTAATCATCATCAGCGGATTTGTCGGCGTTTCGATCAGAATTCCTCTGGTGTTAGGCAGGCAGTGCTCGGCAATGCTGTCCAAATCATTGGTGTCCAAATAGGTCGCCGTTACGCCAAAACGGGACATCACCTGCTCCAGCAGCCGATAGGTGCCTCCATACAGATCAAGCGATACGATCAAATGATCTCCTTGGCTAAACAGTGCAAAGACGGTCTGCAGAGCAGCCATGCCAGAGCTGCAGGCAAATCCGGCATCGCCTGATTCCAGCTCCGCCGCTGCCGTCTCCAATACGGAACGGGTCGGGCTTTTCGTACGGGCGTAGTCAAAACCGGTGCTTTGACCAAGCTGAGGATGACGGAATGCTGTCGATTGATAGATGGGATAGCTGACCGCTCCAGTGACCGGCTCACTTACTGAACCAATTTGGGCCAAACGACTTTCAATTTTCATATGCACGGCTCCTTTTATTAAAATCATAAGAATGAACAGCTCTCCTGCGCTATACGGTCAACATTAAATGCCTGCGCCGAGGTCAAACGGCGTCTCTTGGTACACATAATAGTTAAGCCAGTTGGAATACAACAAGTTGGCATGAGCGCGCCAGGTGGAGTGCGGCTGTCTCGCCGGATCGTCAGCAGGATAGTAGTTTTTCGGAACGGCGATTCGCAGCCCTTTCGCCTTGTCGCGGTCATACTCCCATTTCAGCGTCAACGGATCATACTCCGAGTGCCCCGTCACAAAAATTTGCCGTCCATCCTTGGAACCGACAATGTAGACGCCCGCCTCTTCGGATTCCGACAATATCTCAAGCTCAGACACACGATCGATTTCCTCGCTTCTCACTTCTGTATGACGGGATTGAGGAACATAGAACATTTCGTCAAAGCCGCGCAGCAGCTTCACATTGCGCTTCTGTACCGTGTGCGGGTATACGCCGAAAATTTTCTCTTCAAGCGCGTGCTTCTGGATGCCGTAGTGATGGAACAAGCCGGCCTGAGCGCCCCAACAGATATGCAATGTCGAAGTAACATGACGAACGCTCCAGTCCATAATTTCCTTAAGTTCTTCCCAGTACGTAACCTCTTCGAACGGCAGCTGCTCAACGGGAGCGCCTGTAATAATCAACCCGTCATAATAGAAATGGGAAATTTCATTAAAGGTTTTGTAGAACGTTTCCAGGTGATCCGCCGATGTATTTTTGGATACATGGGTTTTGGGATGCAGCAGAACGACCTCCACTTGCAGAGGAGTGTTGCCGATTAAACGGAGCAGTTGGGTTTCCGTCGTTTCTTTGGTCGGCATCAAGTTCAAGATGGCAATGCGGAGCGGGCGAATGTCCTGTTTGTAGGCAAGGCTTTCGTCCATGACAAAAATGTTCTCATTATTTAATATTTCTTTTGCTGGCAGGTTGTCCGGAACTTTGATCGGCAACGTAATCACTCCTTTGTACTAATTTGTACTGATTTTGAAAAAAACGTCAAAAACGACCCTTTCTCAAAACGAGAAAGGGCCGTAGTAGGTTTAGGGGACTTATACGCCTCTCTCATCTCTCAGAAGCTGAACGCTTCCGCAAGAATTAGCACCGTGCATTATGCCGGTTGCCGGGCTTCATAGGGCTAGTTCCCTCCGCCTGCTCTTGATAAGAAAGTTTATTATTCAGTTTTAAAGTTGCTTTAACTGACTCTTTGCTAATTATTACTGTATCTTATTCCGCAATGCGCGTCAAGAGCCCTTTTTTTCAGAATCCCCTGATTTTAGTACCCCGGCTGCAGTCAACAGTCTGCCTTGCAATGAATACGATATGGCAGCATCGTCTCAGCTCACTGTTCATGCGGTTTTTCCGCTTGAATGTTCCGCTTCTCTGGGAGTATACTAGACAAGGATTATTTTCAAAATAAGGGAAACAAGAAGGGGTGAACAGCAGCTTATGGAAGGCGACAGGCCAAAGCCAGAATGCAGTAACGCACAACAAATATCCGGTAGAAGCGCAAACAGCGTAATGATGAAAAAAGCTAACGGACAATCGCTGGACATGAACGCTGCTGCCTGGATGAACTAACAGACGGCAAAGGACACTGCCGGCGGAAGCCGCAAGCTTTTTCGGACCGGATCTCTTTAAAGGAGAACGAGGGACGAAAAGGAGTGGGAACGATGAAAATCCGTCTGGTTAACAATGGCGTATTCAAAACAATTGACGAACCAAATCAGGCCTTGACACCACCGGTGGAAGGCTTTTACTGGATTGATGCGGATACCAGCGATCTGGCGGAACTGCAGCCGTTATTCGGCATGCATGATCTTGCAGTAGAGGATTGCTTGAATGAAGAAGAACAGCGTCCGAAAATCGAGCTTTATGAAGGCCATTATTTTATCGTAGTCAACAGCATACGGTTCGATAATGAGGAGATTTTCCTGCGAGCCTTGAACATTTTTCTTGGGCGTCATTTCATTATTACAATTACGAATCAGAAAATAAACGAACTTCGTACTTTGAAACCGATTTTGTGGGAGCAGGAGGTCAACAATCCAGACCGCTTTCTGTATCATTTGCTGGATTCGGTCGTTGATAATTATTTTCTTGTGGGCGACCGGATTGAAGCGCGGATTGAGAAACTTGAAGAGGACATTCTAATGCGTACGAAGAAATCGCATTTAAATGAAATCATCGGGTTACGAAGTGAAATTTTATGGCTGAAAAAGGTGCTTGGACCACAGAAGGAAGTTATTTCGACGCTGAATAAAAAAGATTTGCGGCTGATCGACGATCAATTGCAAAAGTATTTTGGGGATATTTATGAGAATGCTGTAAAAATTGCGGAAACGTTCGAGACCTATCGCGATTTGATGGCCAACTTGCGTGAAGCATACCAGTCAAGCCTGGCTAGCCGCGCCAATGAAATTATGCGGATCTTTACGGCGCTCACAACGATCTTCATGCCGCTGACGTTTATTACCGGAATATATGGGATGAACTTCGATTATATTCCCGGACTTCATGTTTACGGCGCCTCCTACGTGCTGCTCGGCTTCATGCTGCTGCTCGGCTGCGGGATGTTTTATATTTTCCGCAAAAACGATTGGCTGTAGCCCTGCTCTCGATAGCCAAACGCCATCGCCCCCACAAATTCACCTCCCCCCCTTTGCCGAGGGGGAGGAAATAACCTATAATGGAATATAGCGCAAACTTTGAGGGACAACCATCAATATCAAAAATCTGAACGATAAGGAGAGGTTCAATGAACATCAACCAGCTTGAAACACTCCTTACCATTTCCAAAACGATGAGTTTTCGAAAAGCTGGGGAATTGCTTAACCTTACCCAGCCCGCGGTATCTGCACAAATAAAAAGTCTTGAAGATGAATTCAAAACCGTGTTGATTGACCGGAACCAGCCCGTTACGCTGACCGATCGCGGACAAGTCTTCCTGCAGCATGCCGAACGTATCCTCGGTATTGTGGAGGAATTGAAACAAAAGCTATCCGACCTCAATCAGACACCGCAAGGCCACATTGTGCTGGGTACTACGACATCGATTGCGATTCAAATTTTACCGCGCGTACTGTCCTATTTCCAAGATCAGTTCCCGCTTATCAAAACAACCATCCAATCGATGCCATCCTCTCAGGTCGTCACCAGCGTTGAAAATAATACGGTGGATATCGGGATCACCTACTTATCGGAACGCAATCCCAACGTAGCAAGCTCGATTCTTTATTACGATACGTATGAGCTAGTCGTTTCACCCAGCCATCCGCTGGCAGATCTCAAGCATACAACGGTAGACAAACTTAAAGACATCCCTTTCATTATGCTATCCCCTGATACGCTCGGCCGCAGGTTTATCGATCAAATTTTCCGAAGCTACAACATTCTGCCCAACATTGTAATGGAATTATCCAGCAGTGAAGAACTTAAACGAATGGTTGAGCTTAACTTGGGAGCCGCTATCGTATCCAAGCTTTCCATCGCTAACGAACTCCGCTTGGGTACATTGAAAATGATTAAAGTCAATGAGCTTGAGCTTAGTCACCCTGTTGGCGTCGTCTATAAATCAGGGCGTTATTTGAATTCCGCCATGCATCAATTTCTCAGTGATTTGAAAGGGATGCCGGAGCACTCTTTTATTAGCAGCGAGTAACAACTTATCGATCGCAGGAGGTAATTGCTCATGAAATTCGATTTACATACTCACCACGAACGCTGTGGACATGCCGTGGGAACGATTGAGGATTATATTCGCGCCGCAATTGATGCCGGATTGCAGGTAATCGGAATTTCGGACCATTCTCCCTACTTTGCCAGCGATCAGGATCAGCCCCAGCCAGGCATTGCGATGGCCCGCAGCGATTTCGAAAACTATATTAGAGAAGTGCAGCGGCTGCAGCAACAATATGCCCCGCAGATTGAAGTGCTGTTAGGAATGGAGTCCGATTTTTACCCCGAACATGCCCAGCTTTATCAATCCGCTTACGATCTCCATCCTTTCGACTACTTGATCGGCTCTGTCCATCAGACGAGCGGGATCAGCATCTTCAACCGCAATCGCTGGAATAAGCTAAGTGAAGAGGAAATGATTACGGCCAAGGAGCATTATTATGACCTAATCGCACAATCGGCACGAAGCGGAATCTTCCAAATTCTCGGACACATCGATGCGATGAAAGGCTACTACCCGCCCTTCTCCGATATTCCGGCACACAACAAGATTGACGAAACCCTTCAAACGATTGCAGCATCCGGGGTTTCAATTGAAATTAACACATCCGGCTCTCAGAAAGATTGCGGCGGCTGGTACCCATCCGACGCCATTCTGGAAAGAGCCTGCCATTACGGTGTTGATGTCACATTCGGCTCGGATGCCCATCTGCCTGCCCGGGTAGGCGAGGATCGTGACGCCGTTCAACAGCGTCTTCGCGAAATCGGCTTTAGCCGCTGGGTGTTCTACCGGCAGAAGCAGCCTGTTTATGTTCCGCTCGGATAAATGAGCTGTGATCATCCAAAATAATATTTACGCACAAAAAAAAGTGGACCCGCCGATTAAGGTGGGTCCCAAATATTTTATATTAAAAAAGGGGGTCTTGTTTATTATAATAGCCCATCTATATGTTGAAACCGTAACAGCCTTATTTCAATTGTGTAACAAATCATAACAGCTGTAAGTCACCCTATTCTTTCGGGGCAATCATATCCTCTGCTCTGACCACTTCATCAAATTTGGCCGCGTCAATCAATCCGCTCGCAATCGCTGCTTCCCGAAGCGTCAACCCTTGACGGTGAGCTGTCTTGGCAATGCTGGCGGCGTTCTCATATCCAATATGCGGATTGAGCGCTGTAACAAGCATGAGCGACTTCTGCAAGTGATCGGCAATCGCCTCACGGTTTGCTTCAATTCCAATCGCACAATTGTCATTAAACGATACGATCGCATCGGCAAGCAACTGAACAGACTGCAGGAAGTTGTAAATAATGACCGGCTTGAACACATTCAGTTCAAAATTGCCCTGACTTGCGGCAAAGCCGATGGCAGCGTCGTTGCCCATCACCTGGCACACGACCATCGTCAGCGCTTCGCTTTGGGTAGGATTGACTTTGCCCGGCATAATGGAACTGCCTGGCTCATTTTCAGGAATGCTGATTTCACCGATGCCGCAGCGCGGCCCGCTCGCCAGCCAGCGCACATCGTTGGCAATTTTCATCAAATCGGCAGCAAGTCCCTTCAATGCGCCATGAACGTACACGATTTCATCATGGCTTGTCAAGGCATGAAACTTGTTGGACGCGCTTGTGAACAATTTGCCTGTCAGACGGCTGATTTCGACCGCTGTGCGGTCTCCGAACTCAGGGTGTGCATTCAGTCCTGTCCCTACAGCAGTTCCCCCCACAGCCAATTCACGCAGCGTCTCTCCGCTTTGCGTAATATGCTGCTCGCCTTTTTCCAGCATGCGCACCCATCCGCTGATCTCCTGACCGAGCGTAAGCGGTGTCGCATCCTGCAGATGAGTGCGACCGATCTTAACGATCTCGGCAAACTCGTCACTCTTCGATTGCAGCGTCAGCTTAAGTGTCGCAATGGCCGGAAGCAGCTGCTCCTCGACGGCAATCAATGCCGCAATATGCATCGCTGTCGGGAAGGTGTCATTGGAGCTTTGGGATTTATTCACGTCATCGTTCGGGTGCACAACTGCGCTAACGCCCTGCTCGGCAAGCAGTTGGTTCGCCCGGCGCGCGACAACTTCGTTCACATTCATGTTCGATTGCGTGCCGCTGCCTGTCTGCCACACTACAAGCGGGAACTCGCCATCCCATTTGCCATCGATGACTTCATCCGATGCCGCGGCAATCGCATCCGCTTTTACAGGATCAAGCTTGCCCAACTGTTTATTGACAAGGGCTGCGCTTTTCTTCAAATAGGCAAAGGCACGAATAAGTTCAAGCGGCATTTTCTCCGCGCCAATTTTAAAGTTTTGCAAGCTTCGCTGGGTTTGGGCTCCCCATAAACGCTCGTCCGGAACGAGAATTTCACCCATCGAGTCCTTTTCAGTTCTGTAGCTCATCAAATTACGCCTCCTGTTAATCCGGTTCGTGAATGACCGTTGTTGGAATGGTTATGAATTTTGCAAACGAAGATAGCCGTTCATCATCGCGATCCGCCATGGCAGAATCATTCCGAGCGCAAGCAAGTAGAAGATCGCGCCAGTCTGCGGGACCGTCATATACTGCTCGATAATGCCGTGCATTGACAAGCGTATCCCGAGCAGTAAAATCATAATGATAATGAAAACCTTGGAACGGATGACATATACATTGGATTGCTTGCGCTCCATTCTTGTCGTAACAATTAATGGAAAAGCGAAAATAAGCAACCCGCTGCAAAATGCTGAAAATCCCCACACGACCGGTATACGCATCTCAGGTATGATGAACATTATAAAGCCGCTCGCCATTGCTAGCGGCGGAATAATAATCTTCTTGAGAGACACCGGTTTCTGGGCCGCTTTCATTCGCAGAAAAATCAGAGCGATCCCGGCAATCAGGGAAAACACTAAATATCCGATTTGCATGCCGTGCGAAAATTGCAGCATTGTTATCTACCTCCGTCATTACGCAATCATGATCCATTTCTTCTATGGTACTGTATTCTTGCCCAAACTACAATTATTTAAGAGCCTGCAGAGCAATAAAACAGGCCCCCGTTTGCACAAATATTTATTTTAAGTTAATATACTTTATATAGTTTATTTACTTTGTATGGATTACCTTTTGATTGCGGCATGCTACAATAGAAAGATAAAGGGGTGAGATGCGTGGATTACTCGAAAATGTGCCCAAAATACGAACTCGCAGCGGAGCTGCTGGGTAAGAAATGGACCGGATTAATTGTACGCGTATTGCTCGGCGGTCCCAAGCGATTTAAGGAGATAAAAGAACAAATCCCCGAAATGAGCGACAAAATGTTGACGGATCGAATGAAAGAACTCGAAACACTGGATATCGTCAAACGTTCGGTCTATCCTGAAATGCCAGTCCGGATCGAATATGAGCTGACAGCGAAAGGAAAAGGTCTCCAGCCTGTCATCCTGTCGATTCAGGAATGGGGCGAGCATTGGATGTAGCGGTCTTCCCGAGACCGTTCCATTCGACAAGCAACGCGAGGCTTCCACTCTCAAGGCAGCGGGCGCGGGTGACAGCGGACGGTGACATTGATGCGGCAAGGCTTGGGTTAAGCAAGCGTGATATCGAACAGCGAGGCTCGGTGAACAGTCGACGGTGACATTGATGCGGCAAGGCTTGGGTTAAGCAAGCGATGATATCGAACAGCGAGGCACAGTGAACAGCCGACGATGGCATTGATGCGGCAAGGCTTGGGTAAGTAGTCGATGGCAATTTTACGGTAGTTCGAAGACAGAGATAATAATGGGAATATAAGCAAAAGTAGAGTATACATATTGACAGCCTTATATTCCGAAAAAAACCTGTGAAGCAGAAGCTTCACAGGTTTTTTTCGGATTTGCGCCGCATTAGGGAACGCTTGACAAATGACCTGCGATTTCGGTAATATAATTTTATAATTGATAATCATTTTCAATGAAAAATTGGATGCTAAATTGGTTTCAGGGCAAAAGCTCGCCATCCGCAGGCTCAAACGGACAGACGTTCCGCTATTGGCCCGAAAACTGTATCTTTTGAGGTTTTGGAGGACACACGTTCCGCTATTTGCAAGAAAACTCGCAATTTCAGGCACTTTTATCACATATAACGGAACTGGTGGCCGCGAAAGTTTCATTTCACCCTATTTTTGCGAAATAACGGAATCTCTGGCCGCTCAGCCATGCTCGCCAATGGCAGAGAACAGCAAGACACAAAAACGACCCTGCCAGTTCCATTGGCAGGATCGATCGGTTCTCATTTTGACTTCGCATGGCCAGTTTATTACATTCCGAGCCATTTCTTGAAGATTTGTTTTGTTGTATCCTTGTTCATCGCTGCGATTGAAGTCGTGAGCGGAATGCCTTTAGGACATGCGCGTACACAGTTCTGCGAGTTGCCGCAGCCTTCGATGCCGCCATCTTCCATCAAAGCGTCAAGCCGCTCTCCTGCGTTCATTTCACCCGTTGGATGAGCATTGAACAAACGAACTTGGGAAAGTGCCGCAGGTCCGATGAAGCTGTTGCGATCATTGACGTTCGGGCAAGCTTCCAGGCAGACACCGCAAGTCATGCATTTGGACAATTCGTAAGCCCACTGACGCTTCTGCTCCGGCATCCGCGGTCCAGGACCAAGATCATAGGTGCCGTCAATTGGAATCCATGCTTTGACGCGTTTGAGCGCGCCGAACATTCTCTCACGATTGACGACGAGATCCCGCACAATCGGGAAAGTGCGCATTGGCTCCAGACGAATCGGCTGCTCCAGCTTGTCAAGCAGTGCGGTGCACGCCTGACGCGGTTTGCCGTTAACGATCATGGAACAAGCGCCGCATACTTCTTCAAGACAGTTGGAATCCCAGCATACGGGTGCTGTGTTCTCGCCGTCCTGTTTTCTCGGGTTACGCTGAATTTCCATCAATGCGCTGATTACGTTCATGTTAGGACGATAAGGAATCTCGAAGGATTCCGTATAAGGCTTGGAATCCGGGCGGTCCTGCCGGGTGATAATCAGCTTGATTGTTTTTTGCGCTGCAGTTGTTTCCGCCATCGTTAGTCTCCTTTCTTCTTATCAGACGTGTAATCGCGTTTACGTGGAGGAATCAAGGAAACATCGATGTCTTCATACGAAATTTTCGGTCCTTCCTTGGTCCATGACGCGATTGTTGTCTTCATGAATTTGTCGTCATTCCGCTCCGTGAAGTCAGGCTTGTAGTGCGCTCCGCGGCTCTCGTCACGCAACAATGCACCAAGTGTCATCGCTTCAGAAAGCTCAAGCATGTTCCAAAGCTGGCGAGTGAAGGCCACACCGGCATTGTTCCATGAAGCAGTATCATTAATGCTGATATTGTTGTAGCGCTGCTTCAGCTCTTTAATTTTATCGATTGTTTCTTTCAGCTTGTCATTGTAGCGAACGACCGTCATGTTGTTGGTCATCCATTCACCAAGCTCGCGGTGCAGCACATATGCATTTTCTGTACCGTTCATGCCAATGATGTGGTTGTACTTGTCTGTCTGGCGTTTCTTCTCGCTGTCAAACACTTTCGAAGAAATATCTTCCGCTGACTTCTTCAGCCCACGGATATATTCGACGGCTTTCGGTCCGGCCACCATGCCGCCATAAATTGCAGACAGCAGTGAATTCGCTCCTAGACGGTTAGCGCCGTGATATTGATACTCGCATTCTCCAGCTGCGAACAGCCCCGGAATGTTAGTCATCTGATTATAATCGACCCACATGCCGCCCATGGAATAATGGACCGCCGGGAAAATTTTCATCGGAATTTTGCGCGGGTCATCGCCCATGAATTTCTCGTAAATCTCAATAATGCCGCCAAGCTTGACATCGAGTTCCTTCGGATCTTTATGGGACAGGTCAAGATATACCATGTTCTCGCCGTTGACGCCGAGCTTCATATCTACGCACACACTGAAAATTTCGCGTGTAGCAATGTCCCTTGGTACAAGGTTTCCGTAGGCAGGATATTTCTCTTCGAGGAAATACCACGGTTTGCCGTCCTTGTAGGTCCAGATTCTGCCGCCTTCGCCCCGTGCGGACTCAGACATCAACCGAAGTTTGTCGTCGCCCGGAATCGCTGTCGGGTGAATTTGGATAAATTCGCCGTTAGCATAATTAACGCCTTGCTGATAAACCGCACTTGCTGCCGTACCGGTATTGATAACGGAGTTCGTAGACTTCCCGAAAATAATACCAGGTCCGCCTGTCGCCAAAATAACCGCGTCAGCTGCAATCGTATGAACTTCCATCGAACGCAAATCCTGCGCCGATACACCACGGCAAATGCCTTCATCATCAAGCACTGCGCCAAGGAATTCCCAATGCTCATATTTGGTGACCAGTCCGGCCGTTTCCCAGCGCCGTACCTGCTCGTCCAATGCATACAAAAGTTGTTGCCCTGTCGTAGCACCTGCAAAAGCAGTGCGGTGATATTTGGTTCCCCCGAAGCGGCGGAAATCCAGAAGACCTTCCGGTGTCCGGTTGAACATGACGCCCATCCGGTCCATCAAGTGAATGATTCCTGGTGCTGCATCACACATTGCTTTGACAGGAGGCTGGTTGGCAAGAAAATCGCCGCCATATACCGTATCGTCAAAATGCTCCCAGGTGGAGTCCCCTTCCCCCTTCGTGTTTACAGCGCCATTGATTCCGCCCTGCGCACAAACAGAATGAGACCGCTTAACAGGCACAATAGAGAACAAATCGACATGCATTCCCGCTTCCGCTGCTTTAATCGCCGCCATCAACCCCGCGAGGCCGCCACCGACGATAATTACTTTGTTCTTAGCCATTTGCTTTCGCTCCTTGTCTTCATAACTCGAATTTTCATCTACAGCAGGCCGACTGAATTCAGCGAAGCTGCTGCAGCCTGAAACTCATCGCCGCGGAAAACATTTAGCGTCATCAGGAACATTGCAGTCAGGATGACGAACACGATCATCCATATATAAGAAGAGATTCGCTGCGCCCGTGGTCCAATCGTAATTCCCCAACTGACAAGAAATGCCCACATACCGTTACTAAAGTGGAATACTGCTGAAATTACACCGATGACATAAAATACGAAGAAAAACGGATTATTGGCAATCTCATGCATGACCGATCCGAGTTCTCCGTGAGTCACCTCGCCCAGATACACCTGAAACCGCGTCTGGTAAACGTGCCAAAATACAAAAATGAAAGTAATGACGCCTGAGATGCGCTGCAAAGCAAACGCCCAGTTACGTCCATAAGAAAATTTTGCTGTGTTCAAGTTCGACTGATACGCAATATAAAGACCGTATATGCCGTGAAACAGCAATGGCAAGTAAATGCCGACAAACTCCAATACCGGAACCAATGGTAAACTGTTCAAAAAGTTCACGGCATTTTGAAACCCTTGAGGCCCCCTCTCAACAGCGGAAAAGTTAGATACCGCATGTTGAACAAGAAACAGGCTGAGCGGGATTACCCCGAGCAGTGAGTGAATCTTGCGCGAGTAATACGAATTCCCTTTCATAACGTTAGCGTTCTCCTTTCAGACTGGACGTGCAGTAAAACCAAATACCATTTTAACCCTCGCCTGCAAGAGCGTCAATACAAAGCTCGACAAATGATGTCACTTGTTTGACACACTTTCCATGGTACTCCTTTTTCGCTTATAATGGAACTGCTTATTCCGTATAATATGTTATAACGATTACGCATAAGTTAATATCTGGGCAATTGCTTTGCGGAGGAAAGGAGACATCCAAACCATGCTGGAAGAAATGCACGTGTTCGCCACAGTAGTGGAACAGTCAAGTCTTAACCGAGCGTCGACCATGCTCAATTTGTCACAGCCGGCACTTTCAAGACGGATGGTTAAACTGGAGAATGAGCTTGGCGTCGAATTGTTTCGCCGGGTCGGCAAACGGCTGGAGCTTACTAAGATTGGACAGTTGACCTATGCGTATGCGCTTGAACTCAGGAGCATGCACCTGCGCTACCTGCAATCGGTGGCCGAGTTTCAATCGGGTGACCGCATTACACTTACCGTTGGAGCGAGTCTCACCACCTTGCAGACGACACTGCCTGATCTTATTCAAATTATGACAGAAATCAAGCCGGAGCTTGATATAAAAGCGGTCACAGGCAAAACGCATGAAATTGTCTCACTGGTTCGTGAGCGTAAAGTTGATATCGGCGTGGTAGCTTCACAAATAAATGATCCGGCCTTGCGCTCGGTTGCGCTATTTGACGACCATCTGCAGCTTGTACTGCCGCGCAATCAATTTGTCAGCGAAAAAGCACTGCCAACAATTGAAGATTTGAACAGTCTGCCCATGATTTTGTTCTCCAAAGGAACATGGTACCGCATCATGACCGACGAGTTGTTCAACCAATATCATTTGGCGCCGGATGTACGGATGGAAATCGATTCATTCGAGGCGATTTTGCGGCTGCTGCAAACTTGCCGCGCTGCGACATTGCTGCCCAAATCCTATTTGCGGCAGCAACTGGTGGAGGACAATGAACTGTCGGTTATTCCCATCCGAGAACTTGAACAGACTAAGCGTACCACTTCCCTCATTGCCGCGCATCCGTCAGGAACGTCCGGTCCGCCCATTCATGCCTGGCTGGATGAAATCGCTGCTTATTATGCACGCATGCAGCATCACAGCTAACAAAGCTGCTGACAGCCGTCTCTGCGCCTTCTCGGGCCGCAAATGCAATCCGTCGATTTCCTTATAGCTTTGACATCTTTGGCAAATTCAATGCTTTGCGAGGCGAAAGTTGAACCACAAATTAACAGATTGAGGTGTTGCAATGAACTCCCTGCAAATGGACCCACCATGGAAAAGAATGTTCTGGTTAGGTGCCATCGGCGCTGTTATCTACCTGCTCATCCAAATCATCCCCTCCTTTTCCAACAGCGATTACGCCGGAGGCAGCAGCAGTGTTATTGACAAACAGTATGCCGAGCAGCAAGCTGCTGCTTTTATAGAAGAGCAATTCGATGTCAAACCGACCTATGTTCATGCCCTGCACCAATCTGACCGGTTGCTTAGCGGCTATCTCGCCAAAGAAAAGCTGCTGGAATACTATGAAACGACGTATGATCAAAACTTTCCTACCGATACCTTCCAAGTTGAAGTTCACACCCCGCGTCAAAACAGCGCCGGAAGTGAAACGATTTACTTCGTCTATCTGCACATGCAAACAGGAAAACCGGTAGCCTGGAACCGGCTTGGCAACACATTGACGGACGAGCAGAAGCAATCGAATTATGAGAAATCCGTCAAAGCAGCCAAAGCCGCTGCAGTTAAACAAGGCTTCTCGGTTGAGCAGCTTCGTGAACAACTGGAGCCGAGCAAGGACGGCACAATAATATTAGAAGTCATTGGCAGCAAAGCAGGCGAGGCGCAATTAAACTTGCATATGCGCACCGTTTTGGATGAAACCGGACAGGATCGTATCGTCACCTTCAAACCTGCATTTGTTGTGCCGCAAGGCTATATTAACTATGTAGATCAACAGGACAAACTGGCGAACAGTCTCTCCGTGTGGGGATATTTTGTACTGACTGCCGTATTGTTTATTTTGTCGATCATCTATGCTGTTGTTTACCGCCAGCATTCGTCGTTCAAGCGCGGTCTGGTGCTGACAGCTGTCTTCCTGGTGTTCTACATCATTAACAACTACAACTTAACTGATGGCATTCGCGCCGGGTTCGGGGAAGATCCTGATGCAAAAGGGTTTATAGCCATTGCAGTTGCTGTCACCATACTGCTAACCATCGTAATGGCGGTATCTGTCTATTTCGCTCTTGTCGGAGGGGATGCGCTCTGGAGACAGATGGGGAAAAGCCGCTGGCCGCGTTTCAACGAGCCTGGCTACGGCGAGCATGTATGGCAAAGCATGAAAATTTCCTACTTGCTGGCTTTTATGCTGCTTGGCATTCAGGCAATTATTTTTGTCGTATTGCAAGCGGGCATCGGAACATGGGCAACAAGCGATGTCACCCAGTCACCTTACAACCTGAAAATGCTATGGATCTTTCCAATGCTGGCCTGGTGTGCCGCAATTTCTGAGGAAGCAGTCTATCGCCTGTTCGGAATCGGTCTGCTCCGCAAATGGTTGAGAAATCCGTTTATTGCTTCACTTATTCCAACGATGATCTGGGCGTTAGGCCATGTCACCTATCCGTTCTATCCGGCAACAACCAGACTGATCGAGCTTACGATAATGGGATTGATTTTAAGTTTCGCCTTCCTGCGATTCGGATTTGTGACCGCCGTGTTCACCCATGCGATTTTAAACAGCATCATGATGTCCTTCATGCTGATAATTGTCGGGTCGCCGGTCAATGTTACCGCAGCGATAATTTATTTGATCCTCCCTATTATTATTGCGTGGGTCATTAGAATATGGCACAAGCGCCGAGGGCACTCGGCAGTATTGACCGAGTAGCGGTCAACGCGCCCCCCGCGCCTTAAGACGCGGGTAGTGCCGTTGCGGGACGGCGCGGCCGCTGGAGACAGGCCGCTGGGCGCGCCTGGCTCTGCGCTGGCGTGAGCTGCGCAGGCGCGGCCGCTGGCGCGAGCCCGGCCGTTGGCGCGAGCGCGGCTCACCGGGGGCGCGGTAGCTTCTGCGGTGGCGCGAGCTCCGCTCACCGGGGCGCAGCAGCTTCTACGCGAGCGCGAGACTCGGCCCCACGGGGCGCGACAGCGTCTACGCGAGCGCGAGACTCGGCCCCACGGGGCGCGACTGCTCTGCGCTAGCGCGAGCGACAGCCGCTGGCGCTCTGCTCCCGTTGCTATTGACTGGACAAATCCTGCAAAAAGGCATGATTTTCACAAATTTTAGACGAAAACGATATAAATCCTGCTAAAGTGCAGGATTTCCCTCTTACATCATCTCCATCACCAACAATTCGGAATAAAATAATGCATTATCGCAGCAATTTTTTATATACACGCCAATTCGAGTCGTAAATCCTGCACTTTTGCAGCAATTCGCCGCGGCCAGCCTCTATTCCGCTAACTCCGATCTCAACTTTCGCCAAATTCGTACTTCTTATCTAACCAGCAGTATTGACCGAGTAGCGGTCAACGCGCCCCGCGCCTTGAGGCGCGGCGGATGCGCGCCGGCGCAGGGACGGCTCACCGGGGGCGCGGCAGGTCTGCGCTGGCGCGGGCTCCGCTTACCGGGGCGCGGCAGCTTCTGCGCGAGCTCCGCTCACCGGGGGCGCGGCGGATTCGCGCTGGCGCGGGCGACAGCCGCTTTCGCTCTGCTCCCGTTACTATTGACTGGACAAATCCTGCAAAAAGGCATGATTTTCACAAATTTTAGACGAAAACGATATAAATCCTGCTGAAGTGCAGGATTTCCCTCTTACATCACCTCCATAACCAACAATCCGGAATAAAATAATGCATTATCGCAGCAATTTTCTATATACACATCAATTCGAGTCGTATATCCTGCACTTTTGCAGCAATTCGCCGCGGCCAGCCTCTAATCGTCTAACTCCGATCTCAACCGCCGCCATATTCATTCGTCTTATCTAACCAGCGCCAGCGCCTGCGTCAAATCGCCCCACTATAACCAACTAAGCTTTCCGCTAATGGCCTGCTGAGATCATGAACAGAAAAAAAGCCGCAGCCGTTAATCACGGCTCCGACCTTAATGCGGTAATAATCGTATTCGCCAGCTTTTCACCGATGGACAGCGGTCGAAAGTCTTCAACCGAGGCCTCCTTGATTTTGCGCAGCGAGCCAAAATGCTTCAACAGCTGCTTACGCCGCTTCTCGCCGATGCCCGGGATGGCATCAAGCTGGGATACGACCATCGACTTGGCGCGTTGTTCCCGGTGAAACGAAATTGCAAATCGGTGAACTTCATCCTGGATTCGCTGCAGCAAATAAAACTCCTGGCTATCGCGCGGCAACGGTACAATTTCCGGCGGATCGCCAATCATCAGCTGCGCTGTTTTATGCTTGGCATCCTTCACCAAACCGCATACTGGCACCGAAAGCCCAAGTTCATTTTCCAACACATCGATTGCCGCTGAAATCTGTCCTTTTCCGCCATCCACCACAATTAAATCCGGCAAGGCCATGCCTTCCTTCAATACTCGCTCATATCTGCGCCGCACAACTTCTCGCATGGTCTCGTAATCATCCGGGCCCTGCACCGTACGCACCTTGTACTTCCGATACTCTTTCTTATCTGGCTTGCCGTCAGTAAATACGATCATTGCAGATACCGGATTCGTCCCCTGAATGTTGGAGTTATCGAATGCTTCAATTCTCCGCAAGGAGGACAACCCCAGCCGTTCAGCGATACCGCTGACAGCTTTTGTACTGCGAGCCTCATCGCGAGCGATGAGGAGGAACTTCTCATCCAGCGACACTTTGGCATTGTTCATCGCCATTAAAACGACGTCCTTTTTCTTACCGCGCTGCGGAACGGCAACCTTGACCTTCAACCATTTCTCCAACAACCGGGCTGCGTCGTCAGCCCCGCTCTCAGGTTCCTGCTCAACATGCTCTTCAATAACCACAGCACCCGCGGCTGAATTGTTAATAACGGCCAGGACATCTTCTGAAGAAGAATCGTTTGCTGCATCCAAAACTTCTGTTGTGTTCGAGTTGCCGACCTCACCCAAGTTGGGTGCTATGCCTAAGCTCTCTGCCGCACCTGAGTCGCCTGCCTCATCCAAATTGGCTGCCATACCTGTACTGTCTGACGCACCTGAATTGCCTGCCTCGTCCAAATTGCCGGCCTCATCCAAGTTGGCCGATATGCCTGTGCTGTCTGCCTCAGTTGGGTCGCCTGCCTCATCCAAGTCAGCTGCTATGCCTAAGCTCTCTGCCGCACCTGAGTTACCTGCCTCATCCAAATTGGCTGATATGCCTGTGCTGTCTGCCTCAGCAGAGCCGTCTGTTTTATCCAGGCTGTCGTCTGCAACCGGATCACCGGCCGGAATGGGCAGCAGCACCTCTTTTGGCAGCGCAGGGTTATCGCTGTAGTACTGTGCAACGAATGACATGAAATCATCATAGGCTTCGCCATAATAAGGGAAGGTTGTCGCGTGGCGCTCGATCAGCTTGCCCTGACGCATGTACAAGATTTGAACGCACATCCAACCTTTATCCACCGCATAGCCGAAAATATCCCGGTCGAGCGTATCGGCCATCGTAATTTTCTGCTTTTCCATCACTGCGTCGATCGCCAACAGTTGGTCACGGTACTCCTTCGCACGTTCAAATTCCAGCGCTTCAGCAGCAGTCTCCATTTTGAGCTGCAGTCTTTGACGCACTTCATCTTGTCCACCGTTTAGAAAACGAGCGATTTCCTGAACCATATCATCATACGTCTGTTGTGAAACTTCATATTCACAGGGCGCAATACACTGCCCGAGATGGTAGTACAAGCACACTTTGTCAGGCAAGGCTTTGCACTTGCGCAGCGGATACAGACGATCAAGCAGCTTCTTCGTTTGCTGAGCCGCATAGGCGTTCGGGTACGGGCCAAAATATTTGCCCTTGTCCTTCACGACCCGGCGCGTCACTTCCAGCTTCGGGTGTTTTTCATTTGTAATTTTAATATAAGGAAATGACTTATCATCTTTAAGCAGCACATTATAGCGGGGATGATGCTGCTTGATCAGGTTGCACTCCAGAATGAGCGCCTCCATATTGCTTGAGGTTACAATGTATTCAAAATCGCGAATTTCGGAAACGAGACGCTGGGTTTTACCGTTATGCGATCCGTTGAAATAGGAGCGGACCCGATTTTTCAGCACCTTTGCTTTTCCCACGTAAATGATCGTACCGCTTGCATTTTTCATCAAATAACAGCCTGGCTGATCAGGCAGCAGCGCCAGCTTTCCGCGAATTCGCTCCGCAGCCTCGGCCAAGTTCTGCCTGCTCTCCGTATACGGGGCGCTCGCACGCTCCTCCTGTCCTGTCCGTTCCATGTTTATCTCCCTCTCGCCTGCCGCTCGCCGGCAGAAAATCTTTCAGCTCATTCTATTTTAACATACGCATCCCATTGTTCGGCAACCTTCTTGTTTTGATGTGGATCGCTAGCTGCTATCTGTCTGCTTCTGGCGGTTACCTGCCCGCTATCTGGCCACTATGCAAAAAAAGGGAAAGATTAATTTAAATCATTTGATACCTCCCAATTTACACGCTGTTCACCCATAATGAATTTGAGAAAGTTATCACTGCCGTAAATGGTAGTTAGGTGGGGGCAAGAACATGGACAATAATAATCATAATATTAATCATATCGGCACGATTAAAAACAGCTGGAACGAATGGTCGGAAACGTGGTATCCAAAATATCGCACAACAGAAGTTATTTCTAAAATAATCCAAAATCCACTAACGGCTTTCCACCCGACCGCCTATGCGATGATTAGAAAGGTTTTGCCCAACTTGCAAGGCGCCCGGATATGTGTTCCTTCCAGCGGTGACAACCACGCTGTTTTTGCTTTTCACTTGCTCGGTGCCAAAGTAACCTCGTGCGACATATCGGAAAACCAGTTGGCAAACAGTGCCAGGATTGCGCGTGAACAGGGATGGGATATTGAATTTGTTTGTGATGATACGATGCAGTTAAACAAAGTTAAAAGCGGTGAATTCGATTTTGTGTTTACGTCAAATGGCGTTCATGTATGGATCAATGATTTACATGCCATGTATCATACCATTCATCGCATCCTTAACAATGGCGGTTCATATATGATGTTTGACATTCACCCTTTTTTACGTCCGTTTGGAATTCAGGCTGCTGCTCAAATAAAGGTTGTCAATCCATACGATGCAACAGGGCCTTTTGGCGAAGTGCCTACCTACAAGTGGCGAATACAAGATCTCATAAATGCGATGATAGCATCCGGATTAAACGTAAAGCAACTGGAAGAGATGTTCGCAGAGGATGGGACATTCTGGGTGGATGAATCCAAAGATGAGGAAATTGGCATGTCCAGGCAACAGCTAGATCAATTGTGCAACTGGCGCTCCAACCCTTTGGCAGCCCTTCCTCAATGGCTAGCTGTCGTCGCAGTTAAAAACTGTACGCAAGGTGATTGAGTAACGGATGGACATCGGACTTGCAAAAGGCTTTGTTATCGCTGGTTGACGTACTTCGTGATCAAAGTTTGACTTTTTGCGCAACCTCTTTACAAGCTTTTGAAAAGTTGGGTATACTGAAGAAAGCTGTATCGTTCCTAAAGGACGTACACGGATTCAGGCGTTTCGAATGAGGCAGTACTTCACCTTGTTCGATCTGTATCGACCGTTTTCAAGGAGGACGTATTGCATGGAGAACGTTAGAGACCCCAGAGAGCATTTTAACGAAGAGCCGCGACATGATTTCACCGATGTCGTCGTTGGATTCATCGGATTCGCTGGATTCATGACCGTTGTGTTTGCCGGCATGGTTATTGCCAAAGCGCTGATCTCCTAGATCGATGCGTTGCGCGCTAGCTTGCCGCACATCAATAAGGCCGCATCCCGATTGAGAAGCATTCGGGATTGCGGCCTTATTGTGTATGAGTCAAGCTAGCTAAGGTTTTTAAGTTTGGTTTGATTGTGAGCCGGAAACGGTTCTGGGGAAGAGCCTGCCGAAGCAGACGCTGCGCTGTTGTTTTCGAATCTTTTCCGTTCTGTACGCTCAATTTGCACAATTCGTCCGGCATGAACGGTCACCAGTACAGAACCGTACTCCAGCCCGTTTACCTGATCGACAATTCGTTCCGCCCATACCTCGTCAACTTGCAACGGCTTCGTCATAATAACTCCTCCTTAAGTTTTGCGGAGCATACGCTCCTTGAATAGACATCACAGCAAAACTAACTTCGTAAGCATGCGCTTTGTTTTGCGGAGCATATGCCCCTTGAAATCAAATATGAACAGGCATCGGGTCATGCTTGAGCGGGTTTTCTACAATGTGCGTCGATTCGCCATCGATCACATACAAGCGATGAATTAGCACCGCCACCTCATCACCCGGATGCAGCGCCTCCTGATCCAGTGAGCGATGGGCGAACAGACGATTGCTTCCGACCTGCACCTCGAATTCCAGGTGTGTGCCGCGGAAATAAACATGTCTGATCGTGCCCTGTTCAGATGCCGACGGAAAAGCCAAATCCTGCGATCGCCCAATCTCCACAAATTCAGGTCTCACGATGCCCTGAACTTGCTGCCGGTCAGCAAGCTCACCGAACCCTTTCAGTTCATGCGGCCGCTCTATTAACAGCGATTGCCCGATGAAACCAGCGACAAATGCGGTCCGCGGCTCCGTATAGACCGAGATCGGCGTCCCTTGCTGCTCCAGCTTGCCCTGCTGCACTATGAGCATTTCATCGGCAACCTCAACGGCTTCCTCCTGGTCATGCGTCACGAAAATCGAAGTGATTCCGATTTGATCAATCAGCTGTTTCAGCCACGTTCGCAGCTCTTTCCGCACCTTGGCATCAATCGCCGCAAACGGCTCGTCGAGCAGCAGCAGCTCGGGATTAGGAGCCAAAGCTCTGGCAAAAGCCACCCTCTGCCGCTGCCCGCCGGACAGTTGGTTGGGGAAACGCTGGCCATAGCCGACCAACCCGGTCAGCTCCAGCAGTTCGTTCACACGTTTGGCAATAACGTCTTTCTTTTCTTTTTTTATCGTCAGCCCAAAAGCAATGTTGTCATACACATTCATATGGCGAAACAACGCATAGTTTTGAAATACAAATCCGATGCCGCGCTTTTGCGGGGGGAGATCGTTGACCCGCAAGCCATTGATAAAAATATCCCCGCTATCAGGCGACTCCAGCCCGGCAAGCATTCGAAGCAGGGTGGACTTGCCGCCGCCGCTCGGTCCGAGCAATCCGATCAGCTTGCCGCGGTCAATCGTAAAGCTGACATCGGAGACTGCAACATGTGTGCCGAAGTTTTTACTGACGCCTCTCACCTCAATATGCATTCCGTTCACACCCCTTTCGAATTAAGCGTTTGCTGCTGCTCTGTTTTCCACTCGACCAGCGTTTTAACCAGCAAGGTGACGAACGCGAGCAGGACGAGCAGTGAAGCGACGGCAAACGACGCCGAAAACTGATACTCGTTATACAAAATTTCCACATGAAGCGGAAGTGTATTCGTCTTGCCGCGGATGTGTCCCGATACGACGGACACTGCGCCGAACTCTCCCATCGCCCGTGCGTTACAAAGAATAATGCCGTACAGCAATCCCCATTTGATATTCGGGAGCGTAACACGCAGAAAGATCTGCCAGCCTTTCGCCCCGAGGCTTGCCGCCGCCTCTTCCTCCTGCACGCCCTGGCCTTGCATTAACGGTATCAGTTCCCTTGCGACGAACGGAAAAGTAACAAAGGTGGTCGCGAGCACAATGCCTGGGAGCGCGAATACAATTTGAATGCTTCGTTCATCGAGCCAAGTGCCAAAGTAGCCTTGAGCGGAGAACAATAGAATAAATACCAGACCTGCGATGACTGGCGATACCGCAAATGGCAAATCGATCAGTGTAATCAACAGGTTTTTGCCGCGAAAACGGAATTTGGCGATGGCCCACGCAGCCGCTACCCCGAAAATCGTATTGAGCGGGACGGCGATGACCGCAGCCAGCAGCGTTAACTTCAGCGCGGAGAGCGCATCCTTTTCCGTAATTGAGGCCCAATATACTTCAGCGCCTTTTTTGAAGGCTTCGATAAAAATTGAAATGAGCGGAAGAACGACAACCAGCCCTAAAAACAGCAAGGCGATCCCGATTAAAATGTAACGCACGAGCGGCGATTCATTGATATGATTGGGCCGCTTAGCCGATTCCGGAGAAAGATGCGTTGTAATTGCTCCTGCCATCAGCTCTCCTCCTAATTCGAAATGACGCGTCGATTGGAGCGCCACTGTAAGTAATTAATGACTAGCAGCATGAAAAATGAAATGAGCAGCATAACCATTGCAATCGCCGTAGCGCCCATATAATCGTATTGCTCCAGCTTCGTCATAATGAGCAGCGGGGCAATTTCGGTCCGCATCGGCATATTGCCGGAGATGAAGACGACGGAGCCGTATTCACCGATTCCCCTGGCGAAGGCCATCGCAAACCCGGTGAGCAGCGGCGGAATCAGTTCAGGCAAGATGACTCTACGAAATGTCGTCAACCGGAAAGCGCCGAGCATAACGGCTGCTTCCTCCGTATCTTTCTCTAAATCCTGCAGAACGGGTTGAATCGTACGCACGACAAACGGCAGCCCGATAAAGATCAAGGCCAGTGTAATGCCAAGTGGTGTAAAAGCCACTTTAATCCCGAGCGGCTCAAGATATTTCCCTATCCAGCCGTTAGGTGCATAGATCGCCGTGAGCGAGATGCCCGCAACCGCTGTAGGAAGTGCGAACGGAAGATCAACCAGACTATCGATGATTTTTTTGCCGGGAAATTTATAACGAACCAATACCCAGGCGATCAGCAGTCCGAATACCGCATTAATCGCTGCCGCATACAAAGCTGTCAAAAAACTGATTTTGTATGACGCGATGACACGCGGATTGTTAATGGTGTTCCAAAACTCGCTGAACGTCATGCCGGAGGTTTTAATAAAAACCCCGGCAAGCGGAATCAGCACGATCAAGCCTAGATAAAAAATGGTAAAACCTAATGATAAGCCAAAGCCAGGCAGCACATTTTTCGACTTGAACCGCTTCATTTCTATGAACCTGGTGTATAGATTTGATCAAATATGCCGCCGTCGGAGAAATGCTCTTTTTGCGCTTTCAGCCAGCCGCCAAAGTCATCGATTGTTACAAATTTCTCAATGACCGGAAATTGATCCTTGAATTGTTCGGCTACTGATTCCAGGCGAGGACGATAATAGTTTTTCGCTGAAATAAGCTGCCCTTCCTCGGAGTACAAGTATTGCAAGTAAGCTTCGGCAACTTCTCTTGTTCCTTTGGAATCGGCGTTTTTGTCAACGATCGCTACCGGCGGCTCAGTCAAAATGCTGAGCGGTGGCGCAATAATATCAAACTCGTCCGGACCAAGCTCTTCTACGGAAAGGATTGCTTCATTCTCCCAGGCAAGCAGCACATCACCGATTTTACGTTCTACAAATGTTGTCGTTGATCCTCTTGCGCCAGTATCGAGTACGGGAACATTTTTATACAGTTGGGCGAGAAACTCCTGTGCCTTTGCTTCATCATTATTGTATTTCTCCAGTGCAAACGCATAGGCCGCCAAGTGATTCCAGCGCGCGCCCCCGGAAGTTTTCGGATTCGGCGTAATGACTTCAATTCCTGGCTTGACCAAATCATCCCAGTCCTTGATTCCTTTCGGATTGCCTTTGCGAACGAGAAAAACGATTGTCGATGTATAAGGCGAGCTATTGTGCTCAAATTGCTGCTGCCAATTTTCTTCGATGAGTCCAGCTTGTGAAATTTCATCAATATCATAGCCCAGCGCCAAAGTTACAATGTCTGCTTTTAGTCCTTCAATAACTGAGCGTCCCTGTTTGCCGGAACCGCCATGCGACTGCTCGATCGTAACTTCCTGACCGGTTTCTTGTTTCCAGTGTGCTGCAAATGCTTCATTGAATTCCTTATACAATTCTCTTGTTGGGTCATAGGATACGTTAAGCAAAGTGACAGGCTCTTTTGTTTCTTTCTCTGTGTCTTTTTCTTTGTTGTCTGACGATTTATTGCTGCTGCCAGCGTTCGTTTTGCTTGGCTCCCCACCGCTGTTTGTTTTCGTAGGTGAATTACCGGAACCGGATCCGCAAGCTGAAATAACCAAGGTTAATACCATTAAAACAGCCATTAGACGAACAGATTGCAATGTCTTCATTCAGAGCACCCCTCATTAATTAATGACAGATAATGAACACATTTTTACGCCGGTTATCCGGTAGCAAAAACTATAATTCCTACCCGTTTAGTATGTTATTGATGAATAATAACAGCAGTCACTGGAAGTTGTCAATCCTTTTTTTTACAAGGCTGTGCATAATTTATACGTAATAGATAGAAAAAAGCAAAAACGGATGGTCCAGACGAGCCTGGACCATCCGTTTTTGCTTTTTCATTCGTTAACCGCTTTTTAGGCATCTGCCACGCCTAATCCACGCACGATAAAGCGGGTGATTGAAACAGAAATCTCTTCTACCGAAGGGATTTTCCCATCTAACAATACCTGATGTTTCGGCGCCATTTTGTAGGATAGTGTAGCACCCATCACGAACAGTAGCGCATGATTGATCGAATCAATTTGGAACACCCGCTGATCCCGTCCCAAGACGAGTATCTGTTTAACAACCGACCAGACGGGATGAAGAAAAGACTTGACCATATCCGTTCTGACAGACTCCAGCGTCATTTCCTGCTGCACAATATTGCTCATCTCCTGATTTTCGACCGTAAACTTCACGATTTCCCCGATAATCATACGCAACTCTTCAACTGGCGGTCTGCTGCCCGGCTCAAACGCCAAGACCGCCTTCATTGGGAGATAGTTGTCAAAAAGCGCCTCGAACACTTTCTCTTTGCCGCCGAAGTGATAAGAGATGAGCGACACATTGGCGCCCGCCTGCTCGCAAATCTGCCGCACACTGGTCCCCTCATACCCCTGCGATGCAAATAGATTACGGGCAGCCAGTAAAATTCGAAATTTAATATCCTGTTCCGGTTGCGTCGTCATGGACCCGATCCTTTCATCCGTTCATTCCTGTCCTGCCTGTTTCTATTTTACCATGAAATGACGGCATTGACAGGAGACCGAAACGATTCATCCATTTAACCGCTGACGAGTTCAGGTGCAGTCGCTGTTTTCGCTCGGCTTTCCCGTCGCAAGGCAGTGGCCGCTGCGGAGAGAGCAACACAGGATAGCAGCACGATCACGAGTGCGCCGGAAGCCTGCAATGCGCCAGGCCCACCCAATTGAACACTCATAATCCCTTGCACAGCATAGGTTGCAGGTAGAATCGTCCCGATCTGACTGTAAAATTGGTTCAGCATTTCACGCGGCACCATCGCGCCTGATGAAACAAGCTGCAATGACAGCATAATGATATTGAACATCATGCCGCTCATGCCGAAGGCGATTAAAAACATTTGCGAGAAGAACATGAAGGTTCCCAAAAATAATGCCTGAAATAGCCATAGGGAAAGGAAGCCTTGTTCAGCCTGTCCGCCAAGCAGCACTACCAGTGAAGAACCAAGCAGTGAAACACCAACTGCCGAGCAAAGGTTAATAACGGTTGCTGCGCCAAACCGTCGCCATTTGGAATGAAGCGAGGCCAGCATGCCGGAAGCTTGCTGCAAATTCATCCCCATAATCATCGCGCCGACATAGGAGGACAATACCATCATCATCGGCAGCATCTGATTGTTCATTCCGTCCACAGGGTGGATGGAAGTGGAAGCAGCCTCTACCTTGCCGGTGAGCCCAAGCGCGATATTCCCAGCTTCGTCGGCAGATGCTCCCGTCTGCGCCAGCACTGCTTGTATGCCTTGAACTGTTGCTTGGCTGTTCACGGATTCGGTTACTTTGCCTGCCGCCCCTTGCATAATGCTCTTTACGCTTACCGGATTTGCCTCATTGTACGTATATTGAATCTCTGCATGCGCGCCAGGGCTGCGCAATTGCTCGCTGAAGCCTGATGGAAATGCCATGACCATATGAGCCTTGTGCTCGTTCAATTGCTGCTGAGCTTGCTCCGCCGTCAGCGAAGTATCTATTTGAAATGGCAATACCGCTGCGATCTGTTGAATAATCGCCTGACTCGCCTCGCCATCCTCATTGACGATGGCGATCCGCAGCCCTTCGGTGCGTTCATTCACCCCGTCATAGGCGGTCATCCAGATGACGCTGAAGATAATTTGGAACATTAAAGCCGTCACGATGCCAATAATGGTTTGCGGCTTTTTCAATAATGCCTGAATTGTGTGAAACATATGCTCATCTCCACCTTTATCTCTATTGAACAAACGTTTATTTTAATCAAACGTTTGTTCAAATATTAAATCGCAGCAATGAAAATGTCAATCTCTTTTTTGGGTACTAATCTTTTTTTATAACCCTAATTCATATTCACCCAAAAGTGGTAATAGACTAATAACATCCGCTTTTTTCGGTCAAAAAGGCGGTTTCACTATTTTGGGAGGGAATCATATGCCGGAATTAATTGCAAGAGCATCATCTTACCAACCGCTGATCGGCAACAAAATTTGGATGGGCAGTCTCGGCGATGTGCCGGCTTTAGTGGAGAAAGAGCACTGCGATGTCATCATCGACTTGCGAGCTGAGATCATTCCGACCGGCAAGGAACATCCTGAGCATTACCTGCACTTTCCGTTGATCGATGGAGAAGAAACCCAAGAGGGTGTAATTAATGAAACCGTTGAAACGATCGCTGCTTTGACAGAACATGGCCGCCGCGTAGCCTTTCACTGCGCATCAGGCAAAAGCCGGAGCGGCTGCATCGCAATCGGCCTGCTGATCCGCCTCGGGCAGGCCAGCACCGTCGAGAAAGCAGAGCAACTGCTGCTCGCCATTCGCCCGGAAACGGTCATTCACCCCAAACTAAAAACAGCGCTCCAACATTTATATAGGCAAGCGTAAACGGTCGCCCCTCAACTTGAGGGGGGACGATCGTCTCGCACGGAAATACAAGGCCGTTATCGTGAAACACCAAAAAAATAGGGAGCACGCAACGAGATGCGCTCCCTATTTTTTATTTTGCATCGCTCTGCCCCGCTTGTTCTCTCCGCTGACGATGATCACTTCCACAAACGGACGAATCCGGTCCATCAGCCGCTGCCCTTTGTGCAGTTCATCCCCATCTTTGTTCGTAAAGCTGAAGTGGCGCTCCAGCACATCAAGCGATTGATTGGACGTATAGAACGTCGGCTTGCGGTTCATCCGATAGTTCAGGATGGTTCCCATCACATGATCCCGTACCCATGGGTTCAAGTTTTCTGCTCCAATATCGTCAAATACGAGCAGATCCGTTTCTTTCATCAATTCAACCGTTTCTTTCAATTTTTGCGGTTCCTGAAACATTGACTTCAAATCCTCAACAAACTCGGGAACGTACACGATTACGCCTGAATAACCTGCTTTGGCAAGTTCATGGAGCATATAACACATTAGAAATGTTTTGCCTGTTCCGAAGTTGCCCGCCAAGTACAAGCCGTTATTTTGCAGTCCTTCTTCCTTCGTCCGGTAAATATAAGACAACACCTGATTGGCCGCTTTCGCCCGCTCCAGGTCATTGGTCAATATTTCATCAGCCGAATACCCCCGCTGCAATGCCGTTTCATCGACATAAAAGCTCCGTACACGATTGCGAATTTGCTGTTCATGCTGACGGGCCAGCAGTTTCTTGCATGGCACTTTACGATCATCGACTTGAACGGTGCCGGACTGTTCGTGACAGTTCAGCATCGTGTAGTGCCCTTCAAAATCATTCGGACATCGATCCAGTCCCGGACAATTGGAGCAGTTCTTGTATTCTGCCGTATACTGATATACTTTGTTCATATTAAGGCGTATCGCCTGCTCATCAAGCTCCGGATGCTTGCTGCGCAACTGCACGATCAGAGGGTTAGCGAGCAATTCACTCACCCGTTCCTGCGCCCGCACAGCCATCTCAGAGCCTTTCGGCCACTGTTTGAGCATTTTCCCCAGTGATTCCATTCCTGCTTCCCCCTTACTTCTGTCCATCTAGTTTGCGGGCCAGCTTACGCATTTCCTCAAGCTCCTCGGCCGTAATTGCCGGACCGGCAGGAACCTCCTGAATGATGGGCAAGTCCGGCTTGCGTCTGATGCCGCGCGCTCCTGACAATCCGCTGCGACCGCCCCCGCTGCTGGCCGCCGCACTCTTGCGGCGTTCTTTGGTCTCTTCGACCTTGCCTTGCGCGCGCACATAACGAACAGCCTGTTCAAATGTATTGACCTGCTTCACGAGCATATTCGAGGCTACCGCATCAATAAATGTTTTATTAACCCGCGCATCCTCCCGAGCACCAAGCACATAGTGAATTAAAACATTAATCACTGCACCAGGCAGCCGGTAATTGAGATCAATGCGCTCAAATACCCGTTCAAGCCAGTCTGGAACCGCACCAGGGAAAAACCGCTGCAAAAAGCGTGTATGCGGCTCATTGCGCATCAACCAGTTATACTGCGCAATATCGCAGCGGCCCGCCAATTGGCCGGGCACTTCCAGTTGGTCCTCCGGCTGCACTGCAAATTCCTCCGGTCCTGCCCCTTCGCTGGTTTGCCCGCTCGCAGCAGCGGACGCAGCCCCGGTCTTGGCCAGCACACGCTGACGCTCTCCCTCGCGCTTGCGTTCCTGCCGATAGATCTGGTTGGCTCGCAACCCCAGTTCCTCTTCCAGCAGCTCGCCGTTCCCGGTAAAAATACCATCCTCATCAAGCAATCGACACAAATCGACAACGCCTAAAGAGTATTTATAAGCGATATAATTCAGGACAGCCATCCGCTGTTCGTTGCCCCTCAGCTTTTCGACAAAAGGACGATTCGCCGAGTGACGCGGAAAACGCAAAATTATTTCGCCATACTGAATGCCGGCTGTTTCGGGAACTGTCACCTGCTCTGGCATGCGGGACGGCGCTACCTCGCTTAAAGCCTGTTCCAGCTCATTGTCAACAGCTTGTACATTCAACTGAAAAAGCTCATAAAATGGGATCGAAATATTTTCCTTAAACAGTTCCGCATGGGCAAGCTCGTCAGGCTCGCGCGCCACAAACGTTTCACGCAGAGCGATGACCGCGAATTTGCCGACTTTGTCGCGGAGGTACATCGTCAGATGCTGATTTCTAAAAAACTCTTCCGCTTGCAGCGGCGCTGTCAGTTCATATTCATAGATGAAATCCTCCCCATCTGGGAGCAGCAGCCTGGAGGTCTGCAGGAGACCGACCGCTTCCAGACGTGAAGCCTGATCTGCAAGCTGCCGGCGGCCGCTGTCATTCATATCCAGCCCCAGGCCAAGAAACAGCTTGCGCTGCGGCTCCAAAGCCGAATAGCCGACAAAATCGCTCAGCACATGATGATACAGCAGTTGGTAAAGACCTACCGCCGCCGCGCCCACCATCGGCTGATAAATAAGCTGTAATATTTTACTGTCCATCGTACTTAAAGAAAAATCACGGTATATGTAGAAACGATGATGCTCCGTAAATTGATGCACATTGTCGATACGCATTGATACTACCCCATCTACGCTTTATTAAGAATAACCATTTTTAATACTTCCTATTATTTTAACATATTTCTAGTTGCTATTGTGATCAACATTGCCAAACAAACATACGGCCGCTTCATGTCTAAACAAAAAATCCTCCTGGTCGGAGGATCGTAAAAAATAGATGCAACATCATCTTTGTATTCGTACAGCGACAACTCATCGCATAACGTTTGTTTCGTCGTGCAAACAATCTAGTGCTGCTAGTACATTTTGTAACCTGCCTGCCGCAACGCCTTAATAGCATAGCCGCTCACAAAAGCGCCGATCAAGGCCGTGATGGCCGGAATAACATCGACAAACGTGTACGCTTTGAAATTGCCGACGAACGACAGCGCATTGTCCCAAGTGTAATAGATGCCGAGCGGCAGCAACACAATCAGGAACAAATAAATCGGAAACCAGGTCGTTTTCATTAACATATTCAATATAAAGCCGATGCCAAACATCATTACAAAAAACAGCATGGCAGCGATCAGCATTTGCAGCATTGCCATTCCCCCTCAGAGTTCTAGATAACAGTGTATAAAATAGGGAAGTGGAAGTCAATTTCATTCTTGGTTTTGTCACAACTCCGCCATTTGCTCTAGCTCTGACAAGTAAGATACAATGATGTTGATACGATGGACAACGATTGTGATTCTCAATTGTCCAGTTCGGAGAAGGAGATGATTCGATGAGTGAAGTGGCATTGACACTGGAGGGTTGGTACGCACTCCATGATTTTCGCACCATTGATTGGAAAGCGTGGAAAGCGGCAAGCGAGCAAGAGCGCGCGCAAGCGCTGGACGAATTCCAGTCTTTGATCGGCGAGTGGGCTGCGCTTGAACAGAATAAGGAAGCGAGCACTGCGGTATACAGCATTATTGGCCAGAAAGCCGATTTTGTCCTCATGCATTTGCGGGAGACACTGGAGGATATCCAGGAACTCGAAACCGCTTTTAATAAAACACAGTTTGCCCGGTTTACGATCCCAAGCTATTCGTATGTGAGCGTTGTTGAACTCAGCAATTACGTGAACCAGCCTGGCGTCAATCCGTTGGAAAACCCCGACATCATTGCCCGGCTCAAACCTGTTCTGCCAAAAGCAAAACATATTTGCTTCTACCCGATGAATAAACGCCGGGAAGGCAATGACAACTGGTACATGCTCAGCATGGATGAGCGGCGCACGCTGATGCGCAGCCACGGGATGATTGGCCGCACCTATGCCGGCAAGGTGAAACAAATTATTTCCGGATCCGTTGGATTTGACAATTGGGAATGGGGCGTCACCCTCTTCGCCGATGATCCGCTTCAATTCAAAAAACTCGTTTATGAAATGCGGTTCGATGAAGTTAGCGCACGTTACGGCGAATTCGGCGAGTTCTACGTCGGCAATCTGCTTGATGCGGATAAAGCTGCCGCACTGCTTCGCGTGTAATAGTAAAACCGGGAAAGCTGACAATCAGCCCTCCCGGTTTTTTTCTTCCAGATACTCTTTGGTGGCGCGATCCCGCTCGCGTCCTTTATCCTTCAGCCGCTCGATAGCCGGCTGGATCAATAAGTCTACTTCTTTTTGCACCGTGTAGGCAAGGTCATACCGCTGGCTTGTTTCCAGGAATGATCCCACCTCCATTAAAGCGTTGTAGCGGTCCAATTCATCCCTCGTCAACAATCCCCGCACTTGCACGCTGCAGTGTCGCATTACAGGAATTTCCCTTTGCGGATGACAAGCGGAATACCGCCGATAATGTACAGATAGCGGATATCAATCATTTTTTTCAGCCATGCAGCTACACGGCCTTTGTATTTTTTGCCGAACGCCAAGCCGATCGCTTCATTTTTGCCGAGCGAAGCCACGGTCCCTTTGTTTTTGAAATCAAACGTTTTGAGCGGTTGATTGCGAATGGAAGCAACCAGATTATGCGCGCAAGTAACCCCCTGCTGCATCGCGATTTGCGCAGTTGGCGGGAACGGACGGCCCTGATCGTTAAACATCAGCGAGTTGTCGCCAACAACATAAATATTTTCATGCCCTGGAATACGCAAATTTTCATCGACCTTCACACGGCCGCGCATCGTTTCGAAACCTGCCTCGTCGATCAGACGGTTGCCGCGGATGCCACCTGTCCAGATGACAGTCTGCGAACGAATTTCTTCGCCTTCGCCAACAACCACACCATTGGGCGAGCACTCTTTAATTGCTGTTCCAATGAGGAATGTAACACCTTTCTTGGACAAAATGTCCATCGCATATTCCACAAGTTCAGGATCAAACCCAGGCAGCGCCGTTGGAGCAGCCTCGATGTTGTACAGCTTGACAATCGCAGGGTCCACATCAAATTGCTTGCACAACTCAGGGATGCGGTCTGACAATTCTCCGACAAACTCGATTCCGGTAAAGCCTGCGCCGCCAACAATAAAAGTCAAATAATCGGTGCGGTGCGGCTCGCGTTTGAAACGCGCAAACTGATATTCAATATGCTCCCGAATCAAGCGGACGGAGTTGATGCTGCGAATGTTCATCGCATGCTCGCCAAGACCTGGAATGCCGAACGTTTCCGGTTCGCCGCCGACGCCGATCACGAGGAAGTCGTAGGACAGTGTGCCATCTTCCAAAATCACTTTTTTATCCTGAGGACGGATTTGAACAACCGTTGATTTTACAAAATCAATTTTAAATTCATCGATCAGTTTAGAAATGCTTACACGCGCATTCTCCGGGTTGTCTGTTCCGGCAGCGGGCATATGCAGGTGAGTTGTAATATAGTGATAGTCATGCTTATTTACCAAAGTGACATCAGCTTCATTGTAATTCAATTCTTTTTGCAGGCGCAGCGCTGTAAGAATGCCGCCATAGCCCGCTCCCAGAATAACAATTTTAGGTATGTTGCTCATTACTGAATCCCTTCCATTCCTCATTTATCTTTGCGAACTACATTGTGAAAAATTACACAAAGTTGGTTATTATCCGTCTAATTTACGTATCGTTGAAGCTTACATCTGAAATAATAGCGACTTTTCGACAAAAGTTCAAGGGCAAAATGTACGAAAAACTTTAGAACAACATACAAAATTTTTATTTCCTTCTATTTCGTCTTATGCTTATAATGGAAGCTGTAGTGATTCTTACGGAGGTGCCAAATTGTGAACAACCAAGAAACACATTCTACAGATGTAGATATTATTATTATTGGCGGCGGTCCGGCAGGCATGTTCGCTGCTTTCTACGGCGGTATGCGTCAGGCTTCTGTCAAAATTATTGAAAGCATGCCACAGCTCGGTGGACAATTGGCCGCATTGTACCCAGAGAAATATATTTATGATGTCGCCGGATTCCCAAAAGTAACCGCGCAGGATCTCGTCAATCAGCTCAAGCAGCAGATGGATCATTTTGACCAGGAAATTTGTCTGGAAGAAAAGGTTCTTGAGGTAATCAAAAAGGATGAGCGGCATTTCGAGGTGCGGACAGATAAAAAGGTCCATACCGCCAAGGCGGTAATCATTACAGCTGGTGTTGGCGCGTTTGAGCCCCGCAGACTCGATCTGCCTGAAGCCGCTCGTTTCGAAAAAACAAATCTTCATTACTTTGTAAGCGACTTGTACCAATTTAAGGACAAAAACGTCCTGATTAGCGGCGGCGGCGATTCAGCTGTTGACTGGTCGCTCATGTTGGAGCCGATTGCGAAAAGCGTCACGTTAATTCACCGCCGGGATAAATTCCGCGCTCATGAGCACAGTGTTGAAAACTTGGCCAAATCTAGCGTCAACGTGCTTACGCCTAAAGAAATCACCTCATTGCACGGGGATGACAAAATTCAGGTAGCTACGCTGCAGGATGTCAAAACCAAAGAGGTTGTAACTTTGGATGTGGATGCTGTTATTGTTAATTTCGGCTTCGTCTCATCCCTTGGACCTATTGCAGAATGGGGAATTGAAATCCAGGGCGGTTCAATCGTTGTTGATTCCCGGATGGAAACCAATATTCCCGGACTGTTCGCTGCCGGAGATATTACCACCTATCCAGGCAAGCTCAAGTTGATCGCCGTCGGGTTCGGTGAAGCGCCAACGGCTATCAATAATGCCAAAGTCTATTTTGATCCAACTGCCAAACTGTCGCCAGGTCACAGCAGCAACATGAAACTTTAGCAGCCAGCAATATATTTATAAAAAAAACCGGTAAGATGGATTTCCCGGCCTGTAAGGGGGGAAATCACTGCCGGTTACGCAATAAAGGGCATCCTCAGGGCCAGGTCTTTCGACTTGCAGGATGCCCTTTCTTCATGTCGTAACAGTCTCATGCAGTGAATCAAAACTAGGCCCCAATACGTGCAGTATCCGGATGAATGCCTCTGCGTTTGATCTCCGTGAGCAGCAGGCCGATAAATTCAGCTTCAAGCTTCAATTTAACGGCACAAGTGTAAGTGTCCAGCAGCATTTCGTCCGAAAGGATTTCCATACGATCACCCTTTCCTCATGTGTTCCCACTCATATTAACATGCGCCATTAATAAGAACAAGTGTTCCAATTATCCACAACATCCTGTGGAAATCTTGTGCATAGAATGTGAGTAATCTGTGAAAAGCGGGTTGCAGCCTATGGGGACGCTGTGGATATTGTTATTCACATTACCAGAAAAATCTAAATTGATAGATAATTTTGATAGAAATTTATATTTCTATTAATCTTTCGAATCAATTCTAGCAACTAGCAGTAGGGTCCAGTAGGGTTGTGGTTACGGGTTATGAAACAAACATTTTGCCTCTATTTTATTGTGGTCGCGTATTGACCTCAAACATCCATATCTTCCCACTTTTATCAATTCCGTAATCAAACCCCAACTGTCCGATGCCCGGATAGCGCGATTCCAGCACATTCGTCGACAGTTGTGTGATCGTTCGCATTTCCCGTTTTTTGCTGCGTACCGCCCCTCCTGACAATGATCTGCGAATACCTTCCGAAGCGGTCAGCAGCGATCCCCCGCGACACAGATTGGTGACGAACAATCCGGGTCTTGCCAGCCTTCCGACCAATGCGCGGTAGCCCCATCTGCCTTTCTCTTTTACATATTTCACCCGGTAGTCGATCGGTCTGCCTCCGATTGTAGCAAGATGAATGCCTTTCTGAATTAAATATTTTCTGCCTCTCTGCTGCCGGGACAACGAACCGACCAATGCATCGAAATTGGAAAATCGCTTGCAGACCGCATAATAGGTATAGCTGTATTCATTGCCTCGCTTGACGACCTTGATTACCCCGTGCCCCCCGGCGCCTCTGACCGGCTTGATCACGACGGTTCCGTGTGCGGCCAGCATGGAACGCAAATTCGATTTTGAAAACATACGGGTCGGCGGAATATGGGGAGCAATTCGCGGATGTGATTTTAGCGCTGCTGTTTTAGCCCACTTGCTGGCTAACTGACGTCCTTGACCTTCACTCATCCCTTTCACTCTCCTTATGTTAATCATATTTTTGTGCTTGTATGATATACATATGTCATAGGGATGTTTCTCTCTTGGATGTTTGTCTCTGCCAACTCGCCTGATTTCGTAGATAATAAGCTTTAAGGTTCATAGAGGGCTGGCTTCACACTGGCGTATCAGCACAGAAGCATGAGAAAAAGCCGCGGACTTCGCGGCTTTACTTACGTATCCTGTTCTTGTCCTTCGGGAGAGCAATAATGTTCCAAACAGCGGAACTCTCTCTCAGCATGGATCGTATATGCAAGACTTCAAGCGAACCTCGTCCAGGATTTTAGTGTCTGAGCAACATCCGCGCCTTCCAGAATCATGCGATGAATCTCCTCATTTATAAGCTGACGGGAGGAATTCCATTTCTCATTGAGATAGAATCCACTTGCCTGAACATGCTCCAGTTCCTGCACGTAACGCGACCAGATCGGGTGCTCGGCAAGTCCGCTGCGCTGCGCGAGCGAGTGCGTGATCGGCAGCGTCCACGGTGTACGAAACGACTCTGGCCGGTCCAGTACATAGTGGTGCAAAAACTCCCAGGCGAGCGAAGCATGTTTGGATTTGGATGTGATTCCCGCCGCGCCCATATAGACCATATTGGAACGATCCCCGCCCGGCATCTGCGGCAAGCCGACAACGCCGAATTGATCGGCCAGCCCGTGTTGCGCCAAATACCCTACTAACCAGGTAAACGCGTAGGTCATGCCGAAGCCCTGATGCAGCTCTCCCGCTTCGGAAGGTTCGCCGGGGCGGCGGATCACTTGATGAACCCGATAAGCATCAATGATATGTTGAAAGGCTTTAATTGTGGCAGGCTGATCCACATAGCCTCTTGCAGCCAACCCGTCAGGGGATATATACCTGCCCCCATTACGCATGACAAACGGCTCCCACTCCTCGATATCGACGCCGAAGCCAAAGCCGAATTGAGTGGCAACTCCCTCTTCGTTGCGAATGGTCAGCCGCTTGGCGAGCTGGATCATCTCATCCCAAGTCCAACCCTCGGTCGGATAAGCAAGATTGGCTTGATCAAACTTTTGCTTGTTAAACAAAATAAGCGGCAGTGCAACATCGACCGGCAAGCCTGGAAGCGTGCCATCCTTGCTGGCAATATGCATAATGCTCTGATTCAGATCAGAGCGCAGTCCCGGTTGAGCGTTCACAAAGGTAAGCAAATCGGCGAACATGCCTTTGTGGTTGAACAACGACCAACCACCTGATTCGATAATGTCCGGCGCGTCATCCGATTTGTATGCCTGCATGGATTCATAGTGATCGGCTGATTGCTCGATCACGATCCGGACATCAGGATGGGCAAGTTCAAAAGAAGCTTTTGCATCCATTAAATTGTACAAGTGCTGAAACTCCGTCAGAAATTTGATCTCCGTTAGTTCACTCAACATTCATGTCCCCTTTTCCAATTGTTTGATCGCTTTTTCCAAATAACCAATTGCAGCCGCTTCGAATGCTTTCGCTTTCTCCAGCAGCACCGCACATTGCTCGCAAAGTGCTGGCGACAACATCTCCGCCGGGCGCACGAAAGGCACCTCGCTGCTTAATTCACCAAGCGCTTCACTCGCCTGTTCATAGGCATCCGATGCAAGCAGGACGAACCGCATGGCCTCTCCATTGAATGGCACGCTGCGCAAGTATTCGGCTGCATATGCCCGTGTCTGCGCATAAACGGCGGCAAGCTGACCTGCCCCATATCGGTTGGGAGGGGAGCCAGGTCCACTCCTGAAATGCGCTATCCACCGTTCGTAGGCGGCCAACCCCGACGTATACGACAAATACGTTGTCATCGGACAATAAGCCCGGCTATTCCGCGCATACTCCACAGCGAAACGTACGGCCTGCTCTGCGATCCGCTGTTCCGCTGCCTTCTGCTCATTCCAGCGGGACGGCAACTTGTCCGGTTCCTTCAATCGGCCGGCGGCTGCAAGAAATCTTACCGGATTTTCCGTTACCGCTTCATAGGACAACGTTTTGCCCTCCGGCAACAGCGCATCCGTCAAATAAACGATGCGCCGCTCGTCATCATAACCGTAGATGAGCGACCATTCATGGACAAAGGGCTTTGTCGCCGACGTGTCAAAATAAAGTACGGGCTTATCTGCATCAAGCAACTTGCGGATAAAAGGGATAAGCGCTTCCTCAATCGGCAGCACCACAGGAAAGCGCTCAACAGCTCCAAGCAGCGGTACAGGCGAGTGGGGCAGCTGGCCACACAGCATCGTCACTTCGTAGCCGAGCGTTTGCATAAACGTCCGGAGCGTCTCGCGCCAATCGAACATATAGATGCCGTCTGCGTATGTCGTGCGATTGGACAGTTGCATGCGGAAGGCAAACCCCGATACGCCCATCAGTTCCGCAGTCTCCCGCCGATCCCCCGCGGTGGCAAGCATATGTCCGATGCGGTCAATGAAAGTCAGCTTGACGGCGGCTTGCTGAGGCCATGGAGCTAAGTGGAGCCGTTTGCTTCTAACCATAACGTTCCCTCCCGTCTCGGGCTGCAGGCCAAGAGAGACACGGATTTGCTCCTGACGAAGCTTTTGACGGGCACGGTGAATATACGTATAAATGGAGCCCGTTGTCATCTGATACATGACAGCGATTTCATCCGGACTCAACTGACGGAAGAAATACGCTTCGAATATATCGCGTTCTTTGCGAGTCAGACAATGAAGCACGGAATGAATCGTTTCATACAGTTCTTTCCGAATCAAATGATTCGCCGGATCCTGATCGCTGATCGCGTCGCGCGCGGCTGACCGGGTCAGGTGGGCAAGAATGCTGTCCAAATCTCCCCAGTCCACCTGATCTGCCCCGCCTTCCGGCGGCCCAAACGACGTAAACGGCTTTTCCCGTTTATACGGCCCGCCCCTCCTCAAGCGCATGAAGGCCTGATTACGCACAAGCTTATGCAGCCAAGGCAGAAAGCGGCTCGTATCGTGAAGCGAACCGATATGGAGAAACGCGCGAATCAGTGCATCCTGAACGATATCATCAGCCAGATGCGGATCTCCCGTTATCTGTTCAGCCCAGCCTTTTGCCTTGCTGCGGTGACCCTCAATCAGTTCGCCAAACGCCTCCGTATCGCCCTGTTGTGCCTGTTCGACCAATCGCCGGCGGCGGTCTGTTTCCGTCTCTCCCCCTCCGGGCAAGACGGCGGTTCCGTTTATTCCGTAAATTCCCATCCCATCTCTCCAGTCTCTCATCGCCTCAATGAATAAGATGCCGCCTGGCAGTCTGATTTGAACATTTTTATCTGCTTTTTTTAAAATAATATTTGGCTCGAAACAAAAATCAGTGCTTGACGAGACTCGGGTGTGCTGTGCGGGGTCGCAGCGTGTTTCCAATCGCCACTTAAAGCCGGATTCTTATGCTAATTTTTAAAAGGTTGAAACAAAAAAAGCCCCGTCACACACAATTTCCTCGGAAGACTCCGATTCATTGCGTTAGTTGACAGGACTTGATCAAAATCATACGGTTAGCACCGCAGACGAAGCAGCAATTGCGTAAGCAGCGTCCAATGACTAAGCTTGTGGTGCACCGAAAAGCAGTGCCAGATCAGCGATCAACGTTTAGCAGGCATCCGGGTTCGGCTTGCCGGCAGCAGTCGCTGTACGGAATGATGAACCGCAGCCGCAAGTTGCCGACGCGTTCGGGTTCTCGATCGTAAACCCGCCTCCCATTGCTGATTCCTTGAAATCAATCTCCAGGCCGTTAAGGTATTTCAGGCTGTCCTGATCGACAATTACTTTCAATTCTTGTATCTGCATCTCTTTATCATTATCATGCTGCTCATCATCGAAGCCCATGCCGTATGAAAAACCGCTGCATCCGCCTTCCTTCACACCGATGCGCAAAAACAAATTCGGCGTTTCTTCCTGAGCCAGCATTTCTTTTATTTTTGTTGAAGCTGATTCGCTAATTGCAATCATGGATATCCCTCCTGTCAAACTTGTTCTTCCTTCAGTATACCCGACAACACGCAATCGCTCAACTGAAATTACCTCCAGCAGATTATCTTTTATTGTTGCCGCTTGGTGACAGGAGGTTTATAATGAGGACATCGCATTAATTTTTATGTTGTTCGAAGTTAAGTTTGTACTTTTTTTCACAAACTGAAGCATAGCACTTGCCGTTTAATTACATTAGCAATCTTTGCTTCTATATTTTATAGGAGGTTCCTGTCATGAACATCGTACTCTCATCACCGCAAGAAAAACGCATGCAGGACATTGTCGAGAAAGCGCGCTCCGGCGAACGATTGACGCTTGAAGACGGTGTATTTCTGTATCAATCCGATGATCTGCTGACAATCGGTCAGTTGGCCAATGAAGCGAACATGCGTAAAAATGGCAAGAAAGTTTATTTTATCGAAAATATGTCCCTGTATTTCACAAACGTATGCGAAGCGCACTGCGGTTTTTGCAGCTTCCGTAAAGATCAGGGCGAAGCCGGCAGCTACACATTAACCGGTGAGCAGATGATCGCTTATGTTGATCAGCATTATCATCCGGGTGTTCGCGAATTCCATATTGTCGGAGGACATAATCCGCACGTTCCTTTCCAATACTATGTTGACTCGCTCATTGCATTGCGTGATCGCTACCCTGAGGTCACACTTAAGGCTTATACCGCGGCGGAGATTGATTTCTTCTCCAGAATCAGCGACTTGAGCTACAAGGAAGTATTGGAGCAGTTGATGAAGGCCGGGCTTCGCTCCTTAACAGGCGGCGGGGCTGAAATCTTGTCTGATCAATATCGCAAAAAAATGCGCGTGGACAAGGCCAATGTCGATCAGTATTTGGAAGTGCATCGCACAGCGCATCAATTGGGATTGAAAACTCATACAACGATGCTCTACGGCTCCATCGAAACACATGAACAGCGCATTGACCATATGATTAAAATTAGAGAACTGCAGGATGAAACTAACGGCTTTTTAGTATTCATACCGCTATCCATGCAGCCCAAGAGCGCCAATGCGGGCATCCGCCGCCGCAATTCGGCTTACGAAGACTTGAAAACAATTGCCATCAGCCGACTGATGCTCGATAATTTCCAGCATATCAAAGCTTATTTTATTAACATCGGCACCCAGTTGACGCAAGTGTCGCTTACTATGGGCGCAAGCGATGTGCATGGTACATTAGTAAAAGAGCGGATCAGCCATGCGGCTGGCGCGCTGTCACCCGAAGGAATTACCAGAGAAGATCTGATCTGGCTGATTAAAGGCGCAGGACGCACGCCAATTGAACGGGATACTTTCTATAATGAAATCAAAGTATATGAGTAGGCGGAACAAATTTATTAAAACCAAGGTTGGGATTTCATGAAAAAATTTGTTATAGTCGGGGGCGGCTATGGCGGCTTGACCATTGCCAAGACATTGCTGGAGCATGGCATTCCCGAGAACACGACCCTGATCATGATCGACCGTATGCCGTTTCAAGGTTTGAAAACCGAATACTACGCTTTGTCTGCAGGAACCGTTGCTGACATTGATCTGCGTATTCAGTATCCGACAGATCCACGGCTGCAGCTGACCTATGGCGAGGTAACCGATATTGATCTGGAAAACCGGCTTGTTCACCTTGCTGACCAAGAACCCATTTCCTATGATTGGGTTGCTATTGCACTCGGCTGCACGGACCGCTACCATAATATACCTGGCGCAGACATCTTCTCTACATCCATTCAAACCTTCTCTGCCGCACGCGAGACATATCGCACGCTTTGCGATGTGAAGCCATATGGACAGGTGAGCATTGTAGGCGGCGGCCTTAGCGGGGTGGAAGTTGCGGCCGAACTGCGCGAGAGCCGTCCGGATTTGAATATTCGGATTTTGGACCGTGGGCCAGGCATTCTGTCTGCCTTCCCGTCCAAGCTGCAGCGCTATGTGAGCATGTGGCTGGGCGAGCATGATGTTGAGATGCTGGGGCATATTTCATTGACCCGGCTTGAGCAAGGCGTATTGTACAATCAGAATGAATCAATTCTGACTGATGTTACAGTGTGGACCGCGGGCATCCAACCGGTGCCGATTGTAGAGAACATGGTTTTGCCCAAGGATGTTCAGGGCAGACTGCTAATTAACGAATACCACCAGCTGCCGGACTACCCGGAAGTATTTGTCGTTGGGGATTGTGCCAGTCTCCCCTTCTCGCCAAGTGCGCAAGCTGCAGAAGCACAAGGCAAACAGATTGCCGAAGTGATGCAGGCAATCTGGCATGACAAAACACCGCGGCTTGGCAGAATCAAGCTGAAGGGTGTGCTCGGCTCACTCGGGAAAAAAGCAGGATTCGGGTTAATGGGGCGAACTTCCATCATTGGCCGTGTCCCGCGTATGTTAAAAAGCGGTGTGTTGTGGCGCTCGAAGCGTCACTTCGGATAACTTACAGATCATCCAGCAGCTTATCGAGCGCTTCACGATCGGCTTGCTGTGCATCGATGGCAATTCGAATAGCCTGATGGAGTTCTTCCGCCGAATCACAGACGACCGCTTCACCATTGACCAAGGCGTAAGGCTTCAAATAGCATTCACCACAATTGCCCAGGCAGCCGTACTCAATCACGTCCAAGTCAGGGTCCTGCTCCAGCACTTCGAGAATTTCGTCGGTGCCGTGATGCATGTTCCCTGCACAAAATTCAATAATTGGTTTTAACATTTTGTCACCTTACCTTGTCGTATCCATTTTCATTTGTTTCACTTTGTACTATAATAAAGGAAGAAAGGAGTTGATGGCAATGAGCGAGAGTGCACAAAGCACGATTTATGATGAAGTATTGGATGTGCTCGATAAACTGCGTCCGTTTTTGCAGCGGGATGGCGGCGACGTTGAACTGGTAGATGTGGAGGACGGCATCGTCAAGCTGAAGCTGGTAGGCGCTTGCGGCAGCTGCCCAAGCTCAACGATTACGTTGAAAGCTGGTATTGAACGTGCGCTTGTTGAAGAAGTTGAGGGTATCCAAGAGGTAGTCCAAGTCTTTTAATCATAAAGAGTCTTGCTCCGGGCGGCGCAGTATTTGCGCCATTCGGACAGCGAGACTCTTTTTTTTTCAGCTACAAAGACGTTGTTTAATTTCTTAGGCGGCTTCGAATCGGGTCCAGTCCGCCGGTAATATCAAGAATGTTGCCTGTGATGAAGTCGGACTTCGCGCTGCATAGAAAAGCGATTGCCCTTGCTACATCTTCCCCTGTTCCCGGCCTGCCGCGCGGCGATTCCTCATCGATTTCATGCTGAACCTCTTCAATGGTCTTCTCCTTGTTGACGCCTTTAATATCCCCCGGACAAATCATGTTGACGGTAACGCCATGCGTTGCTTCCTCAACGGCAAGCGTTTTGGTGAATGAGACAAGCCCTGTCTTCGCAGCTGCATATACAGCGCGATGCGGCCATGCCCTCGCCTCGCCGGCATGTCCAAAGCCAAAATGAATAATTCTCCCCCAGTTCCTTTCCCGCATGCCAGGCAGCACATGATGATCCAGCATCATGACACCAAGCAAATTCCCATGCAGCAGACTGATAATCTCCTCCTGGCGGTAGTCGGTAAATAACCGGCGCTCGCGAATAAATGGACCAGCATTGTTAATTAAAATATCAATACCGCCGCCCGACAACTGCTCTGCTTGCGCAGCAAGCTTTGCAACCTGCACCGGATCTGACACATCTGCTCGTACTGCTGACGCAAATACGCCCATTCTGGAAATCTTTTCCTGCAAACACTCTGCTTCCTGCTGACTGTTCACATAGTTTAAAATAATATTGCAACCAAGCCCAGCCAGTTGCAGTGCTGTGCTTCTGCCAAGGCCTTTGGCGCTCCCCGTAATTAACGCTGTTCTGCCCTTCAATTCCAGGTTGCTCTCCCCCTCAATAACGGTAATATCAGCCTTTCCCTTTCATCTTGCGGCAGCCGTAGTCAAATGTCAAATGCAATGACTCCATAACCAGGATACAGCAAGCTTCGAGATCCAGCTTTTGCTCCTTGATGTTCTCCAGCAGCACTTCTCCCCCATAATCGCTGCGAATGCGCTGCAGATCATCCTGCATTTCCGAATTCATATAATGAATCTCAGTATTCCGCCGCTTGCGCAGCCTTGCCATCTCGATACTGTAGCGATCCTTAATCGCATTTAATGATTTTGACAGTTCGGGCTGAAGATTGTTCTCCCGCATATTTCGCAGCACAGTAAAGTATGAAAAATAAGGCTTTACCTTCTCTGTTTTTAATTCAAACATTTCGTTCATCAACGTTCCAAGTTTATCCAGTAATGAAAAAACTCGAATAAACGCATTTTTATCGAAATAAATGTAGCGATAATAATTCATTAACTCTTCCTCTGACATTCGATTCAGATAACAAGTAGTTAGCCCCGCAGCAAAATGATCTGCCACGTATTGGCTTTGTTCCAGCTCATCAACCGACCCGAGCAATCCGAGTGTCCATATTTCGTATTTCTTCAATACATCCTCATTGCCGCTGCTCTTTTCTATCCGTTTCTGCAGAAGCGTAACGAAGCGTTCCATTGCCATAATCGTATCCATTAACCTGCCGCTTGCCTTGCGCGGCGGCTCGCCAAACATCATGCGCAGCATCCATGCCACTCCCCTTTTCAAGCAACTATCGTACTGCCTATTATGGGACAGGCAGGCTGAAATATTCTCAGTCATCCGCAAAAAGCGACAAAAATATTGCGGCTCAAAACCATCATCAGCAATTGACGCTTCTCGAGGTGTGCTGCTGTGGACCCGCAGAGAAAAAACGGCGCTGCCAATCACAGTTTGTGAACAGCAGCGCCAGATCAACTTCATCGCAAAAAGGTAAGCTAACTTTGAATTATGACCCGCCCTTGCTTAACTTCCAGGAGCGAATGCACAAATCAGCGAGCAGACCGAACAACACGGAAATGATCAAATTATGGAGCAGACTCGTAAAGATAAACGACTTGTCATCGCCAATCGTCCAAGTGACCAGAGCGCCACTAAATACTTGCGCTACAACCAGCCCAACGATCCAGGCCCCCGACTTTCGCAAGCCCTTGTGCTCAGTCTGTTTGTTAATGTAGACCGCCAGAGCGGTCACGCCGATCAAAAACAGAAGGGCTGCAATCCGGTGGATAAATACAATGCCTGCAGCACCTGATATTTCCGGAATCAACTCGCCGTTGCAGAGCGGCCAGCCCAGACAGCCGCCAGACGACTTCGTATGGCGTATAAACGCCCCGATGTAAATAATGATATAGATGTAAACAAACGCAAGCAGAGAGAGCTTGAACAGCGTTCGTGGCACCACGGGCTTGGACGTCTGCTCATCAGTTGGCCTTCGCATGCGATAAGCCCAAAGCACCATCAGCATCGTACTTGCAAAGGCAAGCACTGAAAACCCGAAATGCAAAGCCATTACCGGCGGCGATTGTGGCCACATGACAGCTGCTGCGCCAAGCAATGCCTGTACGATCGTGAAGAATAAGGCGGTCCCCGAATAGAAAAGCGCTTCCCGATGTTGACGATAATGCCGGATCACCACGATAAACAACGCCAGCACCAACAGACCGACAATTCCACTAACAGCCCGGTGCGTATATTCAATTAACGATTCAAGCGTATAGGCCGGAATAAACTTGCCATGGCACAATGGCCAATCGTCTCCACATCCACGGCCGGAACCAGTATTGGTGACGAGTGCTCCGGCCAGCAGAACAAGCAGCATGCCTATGCAAACAGCGTTAGACAGCATGCGGAATCGATTGGTTACCAAGTAGAATCACCTTTTTCTTAATTAATCACACTTCATTATAGCGATAAATTTCCTCAAAATCCATGTTGAAACTGTGACAAAAGTGTAGCGCGAATGAATGCCAATTAAATCGGCTCTACTTCAAGCCCAGATTTCTTGTCTTTGCCTATGTCTTCAAAAAAAACTGCATGAGAGTATTACTCTCATGCAGACTAATCGTCAGCTCAGCCTCTTAGGATTGGGGCAGGGCATCGGCTACTTGAAGGGCCCGGTCAACAAACTGCTCGATTTCTTCACGGGACTTCCGCAGCTTGTTCACGAAACGAACCAATTCTGTGCCATTTTTGAATGCAATAAAGCTGGGAATGCCCAGAATATTCAGCTCCGAGCATAGATCAGGCAGTTCATCGCGATCGATCTCAATAAATGCTGCCCGTCCAGCATAGGCTGCTTCCACATCACCGATAAACGGCTCGATGTAATGGCAGTCCTTGCACCATGTTGTCTTGAAAATCGCTATAGTTACAATGTCCTGCGCAATCTGCTGCCGAAATGCTTCCTCTGTCTTTACGATCTGCATGTTGCCTGCTCCTTTCTTGCGAATCCAAAAAGCTTGCGCCTTACAACTCGCGTTCAAAAATTAAAATTTCATAGTCTTCGAATGTATTGTCCCACGTAACCGTTCCATTTAGCACTTGAGCGATATCACTTGCCGGGACATACATTGTATTGCCAATAATTGTAACCGGGAATGACCAGGTTTCGGTCTTGTCGTTGACTACGACATCTTTGGAACCATTGCGCAATTGTAGAGTTTGGTTTGTCCCCTTATCAAACAACACATAGGTTTTAGTCGCAGGATCATAACCGATCCAATCCCCCAAGCCATTGGCAAGATTGCGCAGCGGCATCAATGTCGTGCCATCCGGTGTAACGATTGGCGGATTGTCTTCATATTCCGAATATAAGTATACAGACTGCTTGGAGAAGCCGAATTGATTTTTCAGCAAGTCATAAACAACTGAATTTGTATCGAATTGTTTGACGAACTGATAAGATTCCATATCAAAAAGCTGCTCTTCTGTCAGATCGAACGACGATACAACTGGCGCATCCGATTCAACTTCACCATTGACATTCCATTGCTCGGCCGTCGAGCGGATCGCAATCCCTTCGAACGGCAACTCGGATGCAAAGCTTTCATCCTCCGCATCGAATTCCGGTTTAACAATAAATTCAGTCGCCGTCTTGCGAATATCAAGCTTGCTGTCAATATAAATGTCATATTTCAACTGCAGCCCTGAATTGAACAGTTCATTGATAAAATCCGCGTCATTCTTTTCCGTCTCAAGCATTTCGTCTCGCATGTCGCTCAGCATGGAAATGATATCCTCCACCGTCTGACGAATCAGCTCTCCCTGCTCTTCTTTTGAACCGGACAGTTCATCCGTAATTTCATTCATGCCAAGCGCATTGAAAACTTCCTTCTCACTGCTCAGCAACTCAAAAATATTCGTCAGCATATCCGATAAACCTTCCTTATCGGCAATAAGAGCATCAACATACTTTTTGCCCCATGCCCACAATTCAGGACCATCCAGCTTTGCTTGAATATGCATCAGACTTACCGACTCGCCATTAATTGTCTGGCTGGCTGGCGTCACGCTCAACTGCTTCGGATTCGGCAGGTTATCGATCATGTAGCCGCCCAAGTGATCAATAATCTTTTTGCCGATTTCCATCATTTGGGTGTGTGTTTCTTCATTAACGGCTGTTTCAGTATTTTCGCCTTCCACGTAACCGCCAGACAGCAAAGCACCGTAGGAAGCATCGGTCATGCTGAAGCGGAATGGACGCTTGGCGCCGTCAATAGTTACGACAAGCCATTCGTCAGACATCTTGACAGCAAATCCGACGCTTTTGTCGCCTAACTGCAGTTCGCCTGTCATCGAAGTGTTGCTCGCATTTTGAACTTTAATATCATTCAACTGTACTTTAATATGAGAAAACATTTTAATAAGTGCTGTCATTTCTTCATCCAATTGTTCAGATCCTGTGTCCTTAAGGAGCAGTTCGACTTCAAACGTTTGCTTGCCTTCCATCGAAGTCACTTTCAACGATTGCTTAAGCATGGCGTTAAAGTCAACGCCACCTATAGCCTGACATCCTGCCGCCACGAGCATTACTGCTGCAAGCAGCAGCATCATGGCACCTCTTAGCTTCCATTTTTTAAACAAACGCATCACTCCCCTTTTATTATTAAAATTTGTGCTTACTCTATTTTATCATGATCGAGTCAATTAATAAAATGGTAGAATTGGAAATATATTAATTCTGCCTCTCACGAACCGGAAGTCTTCTAAACAGGGCGCCAAACAACTTTCGCAGCGGTCCCGGAAGATTCTTCGCCTCCTCTGACGTTATTACCCGCAGCAAAATTAATAAAACCAAATACACTGCCAGCGAAACGATACCCGCAGCTGCGGCAGTCAGAAAGAAGCCGAGCTTGTCAGGCAGCGGAGCGAATAGCATCCGTCCAAGCACATCCACGCCATAGCCGATTCCGGCTGTGACAATAATAACCGTTACATACCGGGTCCAGCGTCCGCCCAGTACATTGAGCGGCACTTCGGCCCGAATGGCACGCAGGTTCAATACTGTAATGAGCAGGAAGCATAGCGTTGAGGCGATAATAAGCCCGTACACGCCAAGAAAAGGCCCGAGCACTGCACTGAACAGCAGCTTGACGGCAAATCCTGCAATCGTATTGAACATTGGAATCCGCGGCTTGCCAAGTCCAAACAGCATCGAGTTGGTGGTCATCATCGTAATCTGGAAGACCGTGCCCGCCGTAAGCGCCCCTACGATTCCGCTACCGCCCATTCCATCGAAGATAAATCCTGTTACCGATGCAGAGGCAACGGTAAGCGCCAATGCGGCGGGAATACCGGTAAACAGCACAATCCGCATGACGAGCGAACTTTGCCGCTCTACTTCGCCCAAATTTCGAACCGCATAGGCGGAAGAAATGACCGGAATGATTGAAGTACTGAGTGCAATCGCCAAAATTGGCGGAATGCCTGCGACTGCCTGGGCACGCATACCAAGCCAGCCGGCCACTTGCGTTGCTTCAACAATACTGTACATCGCACCGGTCAGCCGCACGAACAGCATCGTATCAATCATGTACAGAAACTGTACTGTCATAGCTGTCAGTACAATCGGAACCGACATTCGGAGAATTTCGCTGTAAATCGTCTGCAGTTTCAGCTTATGGGGTTGCTGCTGCTTCGGCTGGGATGATTCACTTGTAATCCATCCGCCCAGCTTAATATCCATACGATCCGTCTGGACAGCATCGGTATTCTTCGTCACTCCGGCAGCGCGGCCGTCATGCAGCGCTTCCCGGTCTCGAATTCTTAATTTGCGGGCATACCACAGCATGATCAGGAACGCCCCGACACTCCCGAAGACGGTTCCAAAGGTTGCTCCTGCCGCCAGCCAGCGGCTGTCGTATCCCCACGAGAAGAAGAGCAGCGCAAGTCCGATCCCGGTAATTACCCGCAGCACCTGTTCAACAATTTGCGAAATACCGCCTGCTGTCATCATTTGCCTTCCCTGGAAATACCCCCGCATCATTGCAATGACAGGGAACAGGAACAGCGCTGGCGCGATCGCGCGAATCGCCACTTCCGACCCGGGAATTTTGGCAATGCTGCTAATTAACGGCGCCGCAATATAGAGCAGCAGCGCAATGATAATACCGGATACAATGCCGAACAATAGCGCAGCACGATAAATTTGCTGCGCTTCATCCACTTTGCCCTGTGCATAACGTTCGGAAATCATCTTGCTGATCGCGCTGGGAATGCCCCCTGTTGCGACGACCAGCAGAAGCAGATAGATGTTATTGGCCTGGCCGAAGTAAAAATCGGCTTCAGAATCAAATAAATAATCCAGCGGCACACGCTGGAACAATCCAAGAAAACGCGCAACGAGCGCCGCAGCCGCCAAAATAATCGTTCCCTGAATAAGCGAGTCTTTTTTCAGCATATCGGCGCATACCACTCCATCTGTTTATTGCCGCTGCCCATTCGCTTATTTCGCCTTAATTGCTTCCAGCGGCTGGTGATTGCCACGGATCGGCGCTGCCGCGCGGCTTGGCTCTGCCCAGCGAACCGCATTGCGGATAACATGCAGCACATTTTCATTGTAATAGGTCGGATAAGTTTCATGCCCCGGACGGAAGTAAAACACTTTGCCTTGTCCGCGATGGTAGGTGCAGCCGCTGCGGAACACTTCGCCGCCTTCAAACCAGCTGATAAAAACAAGTTCATCCGGCGCAGGGATATCAAAATGCTCGCCATACATCTCTTCTTTTTCCAGTTCAAAATATTCAGGCAGTCCGGACGCAATCGGGTGAGCAGGATCGACAACCCAAATTCTTTCCTTCTCATCCGCTTCCCGCCATTTCAAATCACAGCCTGTGCCCATTAGCACTTTAAAAATTTTCGAGAAATGCGCGGAATGCAGAACGATCAAGCCCATGCCGGCCAGTACGCGCTGCTGTACGCGCTGAACAATCGCATCGTCCACCTTGTCATGCCCCATGTGCGCCCACCAGATGAGCACGTCAGTATTGTTCAACACGTCCTCGGTCAAGCCGTGCTCCGGTTGATCCAGAGTAGCCGTTTGAATTTGAAAATCGTCTGCTGCGATGCCATTGGCAATCGCTTGATGAATCCCGTCAGGATAAACAGCTTTTACCGCATCATGTACCTTCTCATGCATAAACTCATTCCATACAGTCACTTTAATCATCTTAACGCTCCTCTTTCAATTTGAAATTTAATGAAATCAACAGCTTATTAATCGCTTTTACGCCTTTTGAATTAGGCTTCCCTAACTATATGATCCATACGATAAATAATACAATCATAATCAGCTGTAAAATAATTTTGACGACAACGCTTGAAAACATACCGACCACCGATCCGAATCCAACACGCAGCGAGCGGTCCAGTTTTGCCCCGGCAATCAACTCCCCAATCATCGCGCCAAGAAACGGTCCAAGCACAAGACCGTAGACCGGAATAGCGAACGGCCCGATAATGATGCCGATCGTACTGCCAATAACGGAAGCCCTCGTCCCGCCAAAACGCTTGACTCCCCAAGCGCTCACTGCGTAATCGGCGATAAACAGGGCGACGAGAATCAGCGTCTGAATGGTCCAGAACCAGAAGCCGAACGGCTCGAAGGTGATAAACAACCCATAAACGAAAAATGCTGCGTATATCGCGAGCACACCCGGCAGGATCGGTACGATTGCCCCGGCCATACCAACGACAAACAATGCGATGACCAAGATCCAGCCGGCGATTTCCATTTCGGCATGTCACCCCCTAAAGTACGAACTGCTCCAGCACACGCGCCACAGCGTGTTCGTTATTGTCTACTGTTACAACATCCGCGGCGGCCTTCACTGCGTCCTGCGCATTTCCCATCGCCACGCCTAATCCTGCTTCACGAATCGCGGCAATATCATTGAGGCTGTCGCCCACGGCGATCACTTCGGAAATATTGATGTTCAACAAGCCGCACAGTTCACGAATCGCACTTGCTTTCGACACCCCGGCCGCATTGATTTCCATATTCCACGGAGAAGAGTTCGTGATTTCAAGTCCTCCCCAAGAGTCGATCTCGGCGCGGATCTCCTGGCGAATCACATCGGAGCGGGTATCATAGCCGAATTTCAGCCAATGCTTGCTGTCCAGCGACTCGTCCGGGCGCAGCCACTTTTCCTTGTTGTAAACCGCTTCTACCGTATACGCCCAAAACCACAGTTCTTCTCCATACTCCACTGCCAGCGCATGCAGTTTCTCCACTACCTGCTGGCTCAGAAACACACGGCGATGGAGCACATGGGGCCGATGCCATATTTCGCTGCCGTTAACAGTGATCATTGGCGTCTCCAGCCTGAGCTGCTCAGCGTAGGGAAGCGCGCTGCGGAAGCCCCGCCCTGTCGAGAAACAAACGATGATGCCTTTATCAAGCGCCTGTTGAATCGCCTTTGCATTTTCCTCGCTGATCTCGCTCCGGTCATTGAGAAGTGTTCCGTCCATATCCAGTGCAACAAGTTTATATTGTCCCATGTCAACCTCCTGCCTTCACTTGCTAGAGCTATCTTATCACAATTGTACCGGAAGCTTAAGTACAGCGCCTCTGCGAGCGTTAATTGTCTGTGCTAGACGCGGTTCATTCAGCATCAGTACCATTAGTTGCATCAGTTCCATCAGCGCTGCCCTCTGCAGTGTCGTCCTCTTGTACCGTCAGCTTTGGCGTACCCTTCAAGCCGATATAATCATCATAAGCATCGAAAATTTGCCTCGCAATTGGCGCAGCGCCGTATCCGCCAGAGCCGCCCTCCGGTATGACAACCGCTACAGCGAGCACAGGGTTATCGGCTGGAGCAAACGCGATAAACACCCCATTTTCCACCGTTTTGCCTGCGACTTGCTGCTCGGAGGTACCGGTTTTCCGCAGAAACGTATAATCTACATTATCGAAGCCTTGCACATTACTTTTCATCCCTTGCATGATGGTATCCCAATACGGCTTCGGAAAATCAACCTCGTTCAAAACTTCCGGTGTAAAGGTCTGCACGACCTTGCCGCTCGGATCGACGATTTTCTCCACAAACTGCGGCTTCATCCGTTTGCCCTTATTCGCCAGCATAGCGGCATACTGAGCAAGCTGCAATGTCGTATAGCGCGCCTGCTGCCCGAACGACGCCCGGATCAGCGCCGATTGGGAGCTTGCTGTGTCGGCTTCATGAAAATAATCGACTACGCCTTTCGATTCCCCTCGCAAGCCGCTGCCGGTATCAACGCCAAGCCCGAACTGTTTCATATAGTCATCCCATATATCGACGCCTTCACGGCCATGCTTCTTGGCCAGCTCATTGCCGATCATTTCGGCCATAAAGGTATTCGAAGACTTTTCGATTGCCCGCGAGGCCGTCATCGAGCCATAACCGCGCGAACCTGCATTTTTAATCGTAACCCGGTGCGAACCTTCTTTGCCAAACGAAAACGTTCCTTTGTCATAGTAGACCGTACTCGGCTTGAACAAGCCTTCGTTTAATCCGACCAGCACGCTCAGCGGCTTCTGTGTCGAGCCGAGCGGGACGAGCGAGGACGGATGCTTCTTGTACTCCTCGGGATCATCATGCTGCTGATACACCTGTTTAATCGTGCCATTCTGATGAATGTACTCAATTTTCTTATAGTCCTCGGTACTGATTCTTCCGCCTTGCCATAAGTTTGGATCGTAATCAGGCATACTGGCCATCGCGACAACTTTTCCAGTATTGACTTCCATCGCTACAGCAAACCCTGCCTTGGCCGAAGCCCTCTCCTGCCGCAAGCTGGACCCTCGAATTTTGGACAGATGATTCGCAATCGCCTCTTCTGTCCGCAGCTGCACTTCCCGATGGATGGTCATATACAAATCGCTGCCCTTCTCAGGCTTTGTTAATTCCGATGGACCGATAATCAGATTAGATGCGTTGATCGGGTAAGTCTTCAAACCATTTTTCCCCCGCAGCACATCCTGATACATAAATTCGAGACCTTCCATGCCCACATCTTCCTGATCAAGATATCGGAGCTGGGCATCCTTCTCCCTGTCGCGTCCCTTGTAGACATCAACCGTTTCCTTAACGCCTCTATATTTCTTCAAGTAACCGACCAGTTGGACGGCTACCGTATTCTCATCATAATGCCGGATGCTGTCTTCCATAATATCAATTCCAGGGAACCGGTCACGGTTTTCCATTAAATAAGCAATCTCTTCTTTGGTCAGATCAGATTTGATCTTGCGCGGTGTAAAAGCATTATTAAGCCGAAATTCAAGATCCATCTGCTTAATAATCTTCTCAACGGTCATCTCCTGTTCCGGATCGCCGTATTTGTTGAACACCTGGTGGAGATGCTCTGCAAAATCTGTTACTTCCTCTTCGCTCATTTTGGGCTGAAACTGATAATACAGCGACATTGTAGAAGTCGACCAGGCGATTTCCTTGCCTGACAGATCATAAATATTGCCGCGGATCGGCGGAATCTCCACGTCGCCGGTAATCGCGCGGTTGCGGGTCTCTTTCAGCTCTGATCCGTCGACAAATTGCAGCACCGCAAGCCGGATAATTAAGATGCCAAACAGCAGAAAAGTACTAAAGAAGAAAATATTCATCCGCAAAGACAAGTTGCGACGCTTTCTTTGTTCGATTTGTTCCGGATCTTCCGTGTAGGGTTTCATAGCTCCTCCCTCTCCAGACTGGCTGCAGTCTTCAGTTCGCTTTGGATTTCTCTATCAGCATTTTCAACGTTTCATCAATTTTCCATTTGCCAAGCGGCGCATTCCGATAATATACGTTCACTTCGTTTTCACCGGCTTTGCCCTTTAGTTCGACGTTTTTGGTAGTAACCGTATATGTACCGTCCTCATTCGTCTTGTAAAGAGCATCGTCTGCCTCCCCAACCATCGCCTGCAGCGCCTCCTGCTTGACATTGTCTGCAACCTGGGACCCAACAGCAGCGATTTCATCCCACTGCGATTTCAAATCCCCCAGATTATAGCCGCTGTATACAATAACAACAATAACAATAATAGCAACTAGCGCCCATTTGATGACGGTCTTCACAACACGGACGACAATAAACAACGCGAGCAGTGCAATGATCAGAAACAGCCAGTTTTCCTTAATAAACGAAATCCACATATCCATATCATAATTCATTTCTCAGACCCCCCGAACTTTTCACTCTTCTTGCTCTAGATTTATGACCGCTGTCCACAATCTTTCCAACATTATACCCTACCGCGGTCCCATTCGTAAATCAAACCGCTTTGTGGAATAGCAGTCATAAGCTGTCCACCTGCAACGTACAAGTTATAGAGGAGTGATGACTAACAGGAGGGTGCCCATCATGAAAACCGCTTTATGGCTTTATTTGTTTTTGTTTATCGCTTTTTTTGATTTGCATGCCCAGTATCCGATACTGACGCCATTTGCGCTCTCCATCGGAGCTGCCCCGTCGTTCATCGGGCTGATGATGGGATTGTATTCCCTGACGCATCTGCCCGGCAATCTGATTGCCGGCTTCAGTGTTGACCGCTATGGCAGCAGACTGTTCATCGTATTCAGCCTGCTGCTTGCAGGAATCATTCTCCTGCTTCAATCGCGCGTTACCGACCCTTGGCAGCTGCTAGTGCTGCGATCCATAAGCGGCTTTGTGCTGGCCTTCCTGTCGCCAGCCTGCATGGCGATGCTGGCCCGGATCGCCCGCAATCAGCTTGAGCAAGGAAAGCTGATGGCAGGCAATGGTCTTGTCCACACGTTCGCATCCATTCTTTCACCGGCTGCAGGAGCTGTGCTCGTTGCGCAAATCGGCTTTACAAAGTCTTTTCTGGTACTTGGCTGGGTACTCATTGCAACTGCCACATGCGCCTTGTTCTTTATTAAAGAAAAGAAATTTGCCGTGGAACCGTCCGGAGGCAATGCAACTGCTGCATCAGACAACCTCAAAGCAGACGGTAGCGGCTCACCAAAACAGCCGATGGATGACAGCGGCCAGCCCGCTCCGATCCCTTGGCTCGTGTATGGCATTCCTGTTGCGATGTCTTGTGCGCAGGGCATTCTTTCTTTTGAGCTGCCGCTAATGAATATTACAAGAAACGCGATTATGACGACTGGACTGTTGTTCTCCGTTATTAGTGTCGGCGGGCTTGTCACGCTCAGCATGCTGTTTCTTAATCGGTACTCCCCTTACTTGCGTACGCTTTGGGGCGGACTTTTCCTGGCATGCACCTATTTTGCGATTGCTGCGCAAGCGCCGCTTCCCTTGACGGCACTGCTACTGCTGCTTGGCATGGCCAAAGGCATTATTTTCCCTGCGCTTTCCTCGCTGCTTATTGAATTGAGCGGCGGCGTTCGCTATGGCCGCACGTTTTCATTCCTGTCTATCGCCTTGTCGATCGGCTCCTTTATGGGTCCCATGCTTGCCGGCCAACTGCGGGACTATGTCTCCCCTTACTTTATCGCCTTTATTGGCTTGATGCTCGCTGTATCCATTTTGCCGTTTCATTTGGGCCGGACACCTACGATTCGCACAAATTACTCTTAGGGCTGGTTCATTTTCGTTTCTTGCCCCTTCATCATTTCCTAGGAAATGAGTACAATAGGAGAAGGAGCGAGGTGGATTCAAGGATGGAAGATCAAGCCGAAATGGACATTGCCATTATTGTGGAAGGAAAAAACGATCGCATTCAGCTGCGCAAGGTGCTGTCGGATCGCGTTCCGATCTTCTGCACGCTCGGGACACCCGGCAGCGCGCAGATTGAACGTTTGAAAAAAGAAACAGGCAAAAAAGAGGTATATCTGTTCATGGACAACGATTCGTCGGGAAAAAAAATTCGCGGGATATTATGCGATGTCTTTCCCGACGCTGAACAGATCTATACGAGAAGGGGCTACTCCGGTGTGGAGGGAACGCCTGCTGACTACTTGATTGAACAACTGGAGAAAGCGGGACTGGAGCAGTTTATTCTGTATCCCCCGCCAGATCCTGCTGATCTGCGATGGAGCAAGGAAGATCAGATCCGCAGAAGATAGATGACAAACGTAACGGTGAACACGCTCAACAAAGTAGACATGAATACGCTTTGCGAAGAAAACTCCTGCTCATTGTCAAACTCAACGGCGAGCAGCACACTGCTGAGCGAAGTCGGAACAGCAGACGACACGATCAATGCCACAGCCATAATATCCGGCAGATTCAGCAGCTTGACAACGACCCAGGCTAGCGCCGGCCCGGCAATCAGCCGCAACGCGCAGGACAAGCCTACATCATAGAGGAGCGCCCGGCTGATACGCCATTTCATGCTTCCGAGCTGAACGCCCAAGGTGATGAGAGCGGTACCGATAAATGCATCTGCCAAATAACCAAGCGGCGTATCTATAAAGCCCGGAATAGGCACCTGAAATCCGCGCATCATAAAAGCAAGCGGGATAATGTAAATGATCGGCATCATCAGTATGATTCGTCTGATCGTCCGCCAGTCGCTGCGATGCGCATTAACACTATAGACGCCATATGTATTCGGAATAAGCGATTGCATCATCATAATTAATATTTGCACGGACAATGTGTAGGGGTTCCCCGCAAAAGCAAGCTCATTGATCGGAATGCCATAATTGGCGCTGTTGTAGAACAACACGCTGTTGCGCATTGCGGCGCGCATGCCGCCCCGATAGCCCCGAATGCGGATGATCACTTCAACCGCCCCATATTGCAGCACCATAAACAGAACGAAAAACAGCATCACCTGACCGATGAGCAGCAGTGAGATCTCGGTGGTATACAGTAATATAAAAATAAAGGCGGGCGAAAATAAATAAAAATTCAGTTTTGACAACGTCTTGATATCCAAAGAAAAAGCCCGCTGCAGAATGATGCCGATTGCGATCATTACTGACAACGGGAGAACGTTATTCCATAAAATATGCCAAAATATCGTCATAGTTAGTTAGCACTCTCTTTTTATTTTTCTTTAATAAGGCGGTTTATATCGCGAACGACCTCATTAACGTCCATCTTCTCAAGAGGTTCAATATATCTGCGAATTTGCCCCTTCTTGTCAACCAGGAAAATATAGTTGGCATGCGAGAACTGTCCATCCTTATCCTGGTAGATAATCAATTTGAAGTCTTTGGCCATCTTCCTCGCCTTTTCCTCGGTATCGCGCAAAAAGTACCAGCCGGAAAAATCAACGTCGAAATTCTCGGCATACTTGCGCAGCTTTTCAGGAGTATCGTTCACCGGATCAAACGTTGTCGAAGTGATGACAAAATCTTTGCCGAACGTGCCCTCCGCCTTTGTTTTCTCCTGAATTTCGGCCAATTGGGCCGTGGTAGGCGGACAAACATCGGGACAGCTGGCAAAAAAGAAATAAAACAGCCGTACTTTGCCGTCGGTATCCTGCAGCGTTACCGTATCGCCGTTAATATCGGTCATCTCAAATTGCGGCGCAGGTTCAATTACTTTGAGTGGGGCGGTTTTCTCCATGGACGAGATCCACAGATAGATCCCCATCGCCGCACATAAAGCAATTACCGCAATTTTGAAAGCATGTTTCTTCATGAATGTCATCGTAGTCCCCCCAACCAGCGCCTCTCTAGCTGCTTAACAACTTAAAACCCATTATCAGGCGGTGCCTGTCGTATTCAATACCATTACAAAGAAAGTGATCATCAAGTAATTAATAGAGATAATAAAATTCGTTTTGGCCCACTTGTCCGTATCTGCCGCTTTAATTCCAGTAATCGTGTGCCACAGCCAAATAGCCGCACCAACCACCGCAATGACCAAATAATAGTAGCCGACATGCCCGTAAGTGAACAAAGCGATGCTGGACGGAATAAGCAGCACAATATAAGGAATCATCTGCAGCTTCGTACGATGCACGCCTTTAATAACCGGCAGCAGCGGAAATCCCGCCTTGCGATATTCCTCTACACGGCGAATGCCGAGCGACCAGAAATGGGCCGGCTGCCACAGAAACATAATCGCGAACAACAGCCATGCTCCCGCGTCAATTTCCCCTATTACCGCGCAGTATCCGAGCACCGGCGGCATGGCGCCGGAAATTCCACCGATCGAAGTACTCCACGTTGATGAGCGTTTAAGCCACATCGTATAGATAACCAAATACACAAACATGCCAAGCAGGCAAAGCCAACCGACGAGCGGGCTTACAAGCAAGAAAAGGACGGCGAGTCCTGATACGCCAAGCACGATTCCATAAATCAGCACCGTGTTCGGATTCATTCTTCCGGCTGGAAGCGGGCGGTCCTTTGTTCTTCCCATCAGCCTGTCCAGCTCGCGGTCGTAGTAATTGTTGATTACGCATGAACAAGATACAGTCAATGCAGAACCAATCAGTACATAAAGCAAAAGCAGCCAATCGACACTCCATTTAGAAGCCACCATAAATCCCCCGAATGTCGCAAACAAATTAAGACGCGTAAGACGGGGCTTGGTTAAAGCAATATAATCCTTAAGCACGGCCAGCCTCCTACTAGTTATACATCAAGCGCCAACAGCGCTGTCAGGTCCATAATCGTACTTAATGATACCGAAAAAACAACCGTTTGACAATGTTCGCGGCTGGTGTTCATCATTTTGCCATGTCTGCGAACCGCTATTGTCACAAAACAATGAACGAATGCGGGCAATTGCCGCTCGTCCTGGAGTAACCATTCGCCCAGGGCGGCAATACAATGACAGTATGGTTTTTGCCTAGGCCGGCAAGGCGAAGGACTAAATCCGGGAAAGGATGTGAGGATCTGCCCAATGGCTGTAATTAAAACGAACTCCGATGATGTCAAAATGCTTGCCCGTCTTATAAGAGCCGAAGCGGAAGGGGACGGCGAACTGGGGATGCTGATGGTGGGAAATGTCGGTGTGAACCGCATCAGAGGCAATTGCATTGACTTTCGCAATATTAGATCGGTTTCAGACATGGTATTTCAAAGCCCTGGCGGTTTCGAAGCGACACAAAAAGGATACTTCTACCAACGAGCGCGGGATAGTGAAATCCGGCTGGCTGAACGGCTGATCAGAGGCGAGCGCCAGCATCCCGCAACGAATGCGCTCTGGTTTTTCAGACCGGCCGGCGACTGCCCTGCCCAGTGGTATAACCAGGGAAATACCGGACGATTCAAGGCGCACTGTTTCTTCGCCCCGACTGCCGAAGATTGTCCGAATGTGTACTGATTTGCACTGACCAACAACATTCATTTGAGCGAAAGCGAGGTTATTTACATGATATCCAACCCTTACAACTATAAGCCATCCCCTGCTGCCAATGCAGGATACGGGCACTACCCTCAAGGAGGACAGCAGCAAGGTTACGGCTACCAATCGCCGCAGTGGTCTCCATCGATGGCCCAGCCTGGGATGGGTCAACCTGGGATGGGTCAACCTGGGATGGGTCAACCTGGGATGGGTCAGCAATTTGCTGCAGGACAAAGTGCGGCTATGCCCCCCAACGTGCCAAGCGGGGCTGTTGTTACCCCAAGCGGCGGCAACATTGTGACCGTCCCGCAGCCAATGGAAGAATCTTACGTCGAGAACATATTGCGGCTTAACCGCGGCAAGCAGGCTACTATTTATATGACTTATGAGAATAACCGGGAATGGAACGCCAAAATATTTAAAGGGGTTATTGAAGCAGCGGGACGGGATCATATCATTATCAGCGACCGGGCAACTGGCATGCGCTTCTTGCTGCTGACGCTGAATCTTGATTATATTACGTTTGACGAACCGATCAATTACGAATACCCATTCCAAGGCGGGATGATCACGAATAATTCCCCGGTCAGCTCGACACGGCAGCTGGAGCAAGCAGCACCCGTTAAACCGCTCTGAATATCCAGGCATGAACTTTGCTTGGGCCCCCTGGCACCCAGCAAGTCATTTCATGCCACGCGGAACGCTCATCACAGCGTTCCTTTTTCATTTGTTCCGCAGCGCCTTCCGTAGCGGCTTCCCAAACTTCCACGTACAGGCCGGGCTGTTCTGTTCCTTCATATAAATGTACATGCGGATTGTCGACAAGACGCGCCTTCATCCATTGCGTATAAGCGCTGCAATGCTCTGAAGCAATCCGGTATTCTACAAAGCATTTGAACATTGCCCCTCTTCCTTTCATACAAGCAGTCCCCTGTGGGGATACTTAGGCTATAAAGTGTATTATAACATGTTCGAAGGAGGTAGAAGCATGGATAGTGGAACACATCTGGTCATGGGCCTTGGTTTGGCAGGACTGTCTATGGTCGATCCGGTAGTGGCCGCTAATTCTACCGTGTTTGCCGCCGTTGTCGCCGGCACAGTCATCGGCTCGCAAGCACCGGATCTGGATGGACTGCTTCGTTTGAAAAACAATGCCACATACATTAAAAACCATCGCGGATTTTCACATTCGATTCCGGCAGCTCTGATCTGGACACTGCTTATTACTTTTGCGATTCAGATTGTCTTCAAAGGACAGCTGCCGCTGCTGCATGTTGGCGGTTGGGTGATGCTCGCGGTAGCTGTGCATATTATTTCCGACTTGTTCAACAGTTACGGCACACAGGCGGCGCGGCCATTCTCGAAGCGTTGGATATCGTGGAATATCATCCACATTTTCGATCCGGTGATATTCGTCTCGCATCTGATTGCGATTCTGCTGTGGGTGGCCGGCGTGTTTCCCCCTGCCGCAATGTTCCCGGTGTTCTATGCGCTAATTGTCTGCTATTACGCCTGGCGAACTACGGTTCACTATCGTCTGGAAACGCGCCTTGCCGCGCTCGATCCCGAATCCGCTGACAAAGGGGAATATGTGCTGATCCCGACCTTGTCTCTCTTCACTTGGAATGTGGTAAAGCAGTTGAAGGACGGCAGCTTCGTTATCGGCGACTTGAAGAACCAGCGCGTGCGCTGGCTTGATCGGGCACGGTGCGATGACCATCCGGCTGTTAATCAATCCAAAAACGATCCTGCAATCCAGTCCTTTCTGTACCTTACCTCTTTTGCCTGCGCCGAGGTGAAAGAATACAGCTGGGGCTATGAAGTGCGCTGGTCGGATGTCCGTTATCGGCATCGCAAGCAGTATCCTTTTGTCGCTGTGCTAATGCTTGACCTGGATTACAGAACGATCGGCTCCTATGTCGGCTGGCTCAGCGACGACCGCCTTAAAAAACGGCTTCGCATGAATACGTACTAAATTGCTTCGTTTGCAAAGGCGATACCGCTTTGCCGTTTTACCCGCCTCCCTTCAGCATTGCCTGTTTCTAAATCGTCAATTATACGTTACAATAAGAAAGTTGACTTTGGATGAAGCAGGCGGCTTTTTTTGCTTGCAATATAAAGACGGCCTCACCTTCCATTATGGAAAATGAGGCCGTCTGCATGTCAGTTGTTCATCTTTCAGCTTTGCAGCTTGCTATTATCGGGATTGACCCGCCAGTTGTTGTTCAGCGATTTGTACAAGCTTTCTCGTGATATATCCACCGAGTGAACCTGCATCCCGAGTAGCGATGTTGCCGTAATAGCCGTCTTGTGGAATTTGGATGCCAAGCTCTTGAGCCGCTTCCAGTTTCAATTGGTTCAATGCTTGTGTTGCTTGTGGTACTACGAGTGTGTTGCTGCTGCGAGATCCTGCCATGGTAATTCTCCTTTCATCCTGTACACTTTTTATGTGGTGCAAACTTATTATGTGACAGCGACGAATAGAATATACAGCAGCAAACAGATAAACTTAAATAACATTTTTTAACAAAGGAGCGTTTCAATTGTCCAAGCCGCTAGCCCTTCTTTTTGCCTGCCTGTCTGTGGTGCTGATGAGCGCCACTGCGATTTCGCTTTCGCACAATGTCTGGATCGCCTTGTTGTTCTTTGTCCTTACTATTGGAATGATTGGTGTCGGGTTTGTCGTTCGCGCGAGACAACGTCGCAAGTCCGGCACATCCTGACGCGTTGTTACTTATTATATTTGAACAAATCCCATTCGTTCTTTAACATCCTGCACCGTACGGTCGGCAATTGCCGCCGCCCGTTCAGCACCATCGCGGAGAATGTCATACAGCTGGCCGGAACTGCGAATTTCCTTGTATCTTGTCTGCAGCGGCTCCAACACGGCAACTACATGCTCCGCCAAATCTTTCTTGAACGCGCCATACCCCTGACTCTCATAGCGGGCTGCAACTTCTTCAAGAGATAGCCCGGAACATTGCGAGTAGATCGTCATCAAATTGCTGACTTCCGGCTTATCTAGCGGATTAAATGTGACTTCCTTGCCTGAATCTGTCGTTGCCCGACTAATTTTTTTACGGATAACATCAGGCGGATCAAGCAGCGCAATAAAACTCGCAGGATTCGGATTGCTCTTGCTCATTTTTTTGCTTCCATCGTCCAGCGACATGATCCTTGCCCCGGTTTTGGGAATGTAAGGCGCTGGTACGTTAAAATAGTCGCCATAGCGCGTATTGAAACGTTGGGACAGATCACGTGTCAGTTCAAGATGCTGCTTCTGATCATCGCCTACCGGAACAAGATCGGCATTATAAAGCAAAATATCAGCGGCCATTAAGGTAGGATAAACGAATAGCCCTGCGCCTACGGAATCCTTCCCGGCCGACTTGTCCTTGAATTGCGTCATTCGTTCCAATTCACCCATATAGGCTAACGTTGTAAACAACCATCCCAATTCAGCATGAGCGCGTACATGTGACTGCAGAAAAACGCTCGCTTTCGAAGGATCAATTCCTGCCGCAACAAACAAAGCCGCTACTGCTTCGGTCTGTTCTCTCAGCATCGCTGGTTCCTGAGGAACAGTAATGGCGTGCAGGTCGACAACCATAAAAAAACATTCATGCGTTTCCTGCAACTTCACAAAATTTTGCATCGCTCCGATATAATTCCCCAATGTTAACTGACCACTCGGCTGAATGCCTGACAATACTCTTTTCATTGCTTACGCCTCCACTGTAAATATTTTACAAAAACCAAAAAAGGCCTCCCCTCCGCAAGGGACGAGAGACCGTGGTGCCACCCTAATTCGCTTATTTGTTCTGCAACAGAACATCTAAACCTTAAAACTCCGTAACGTAGAGTGCCCGGGAAAACAAGCCGCAACACAAGCATAACCAGCAGCAAGCTCCAGCTCCAGACTCCATTCAGCGACGGCTGTATCCACCGGTTCACACCTCCCACCGGCTCTCTGAGGAACAAAACCGCGCCTACTTGTTTCTGTCATTGCTATTGAAAATGATTATACTCGCCAGCATTAATTTGTCAACCCGTGTGAACATGCACAACGCGGCGATTGGAAATCATTTCATCTAATCAAGCGCATTTCAATTGCATAAAAAATTCCCGCTCGTCCATACTATGGTTACTTAAGGAGGTGACATACAATGGCTAGCCAATCTCGCAGCAGTAACTCGCTTGTTGTACCACAAGCAAGCGCAGCGCTTGATCAAATGAAATATGAAGTTGCACAGGAACTTGGCATTCAAATTCCGCAAGATGGTTATTACGGAAATATGGCAACACGTGACGCCGGTGCGCTTGGAGGTTACATTACCCGCCGTCTTGTTCAAATTGCTGAGCAACAGTTAAGCAGCAGTTTCAGCAAATAAGTTCTTCCTTACTTAACATAACCGGCTGTCAGCATCGCAAGTGCAGCGCTCAGCTATCTGCAAGTTGCTTTACTTGCGATGCCAAGCCTGAAATGCCGTCCGTTAAAAGGACGGCATTTTTTTGTAGTTTAAATTGTGCATGCACTTTAAATAAATTCAGTTCGATTCCCTATATTGATTTTTGCCATGGTAGCGGAACATCCAGTTCGCCGTATTATAATTGGACTCGAATTGTACGCTTGCTGACCATGTATTATTGGTTGGCCGCACGGCAAAATCATAAATAATCTCCCCATGTGTCCAGTTTCGTTTGTATTTCAAAGCATCTACAGCCATCTGGCGAAATGCCAGCACCTGATCTGTCGTCATTCCACTCCTTTCATTATGAAGCAACCCGTTGCGACTCTCGATTGGATGGTGACGCATCCCGAATTTGCCAATTGCATTGTTCCTGACCTGAATGGTAACCGTACCGGCAATCGCATCCTTCAATTCATCCTCCAGCTGACGAAAAACATAATCCACTTGGCGAGCTAAAGACGCTCCTTCCAAATTCATCACCATAACCCCCTATCATCCTTTTTTTCTTAAAGTTACCAATTTAGTGCTCAAGACTCATTATAATTCGATCATTGTTTGTTAGCAACTAATATTTTTGCAAAAATAGGTCTTTAAACATATTGTTAAACAGCATAGAACAAAGAAATGAATTAAAATGATGAAAATGAAGACAAATATAGACCATATCCGACCGATGATGCTATAATATGGGTATTCTAACTAGTAAGGGAGCAATGGTTCTATGGAATGGTTAAATTCATTATCAATCCGTAACAAGCTGCTGGTAGGAAGTTATATGATCGCCGCTTTGTTTTCAATTGGCATCCTGCTTTTGCTTGTTGTGACCGGAGGACCGATTTTAGTCGGCCTGATTTTTATCGTTTTGCTCGCCGCGGTTACCTACCCCATAGCCCGCTTCATTGAGAAAACGCTTACAAGTTCGATTGATGACATGACCAGCGTAGCGTTTCGAATCGCCAAAGGGGACTTCTCACAGCGGATTGACATCACCTCTTCTGTCGGAGAGCTTGGTCATTCCTTCAACAGCATGATCGACAAGCTGCGGGAAATTCTTACCGAAACAAAAACCATCACACGTCATGTATCCGATGCAAGTCTCAATATTTTCGATAAAAACCGCGATCTTAAAGCTGTAATGGAACAGGTCAGCCAGTCTTCGAATGAATTGGCTGTGGGCGCTGGTGAAATTTCCGAAGATGTCTCCGGCATGAGCGACTCCATTCAGGAAATCGAGCAGAAGATCGCATCTTATACCGATTCCACCAAACAGATGAACGAGCGCTCTGAATGGACACTGAACCTCGTTGAGAAGGGGCGTTTGGCGGTTGTGAGCCAATCGGAGGGAATGCGCAAGAACGTGGAAGCGACCGCTGCTGTAGCAAGCACGATCGAAGAGCTGGCCCGCAAAGCTGCCGGCATTACAAGCATAACGCGAACCATCTCGGATATCGCCGAGCAGACGAACCTGCTTTCCTTGAACGCTTCCATTGAAGCGGCAAGAGCGGGCGAACATGGCCGGGGTTTTGCAGTTGTAGCTCAGGAAGTGCGCAAGCTGGCGGAAGAATCGCAGGCATCGACGAAGGAAGTTTTCGGACTTGTCCGCAATATTGAACATGGCGTGAAGATGGCCTCTGAGAATATTCAGGTCAATGAAGACGTTGTCCGCCAGCAAAACGAATTAATTCGCGATTCAGAGCAAGTTTTTATGGAGATTGTGCAGAGTGTACAATTTATTTCGGAGCAAATCTTCGCCTTCTCCCAAGAAAGTGAGGCAATGCTGGAGGGCGCTCGCAAAATATCGAATGCCATTCAAAATATTTCGGCGATTACGGAGCAATCTGCTGCCGGCACAGAAGAGGTCTCCGCTTCAATGAATGAGCAAATCTCTTCTGTACAAGCCGTCGTTGAGGAAACGGAAAAGATGCAGCAGATGGTCAACCAACTGCAACGAACGATCCAAATTTTTAAGTTCTAGACCATTAAACAACACTCAGAACCGCACTATGATAAAGCCGTTCTGCATGCACCTGCCGATGATCTGACCGCATTTGAACATTGTCGCTTACATATCAAGAAGCATTCAGATGCGGTTCCCCACAAAAAATTGAATCGCTTTGTCTGAGAAACCAGGCAAGTGCTCATGACCGAAGTCCGGATAAATCTCCAACTGTTTCGGGGCGGTTATTTTATTGAAGGCTGCAAACTGTGTGGAAGGCGGACAAATTGTATCCATCAGCCCTACACCCATCAGCACCTCCCCGCGAATTCGGTCTGCCAGATGCTGAATATCGATATAGCCTAAAATAGTAAAGACTTCTTGCTGGCGCAGATGCTGTGGATCAAAGTGGCGGAAGAATGTCCGCAATTCCTGATACGCCCCTTGCGCCAGATCCATTTCCCATACTCTCTGATAATCGGACAGAAATGGATATACCGGAGCGAGCTTGCGAATGCGTGGCTCAAGCGCTGCACATGCGATCGTCAATCCGCCGCCCTGCGACCCGCCTGCAGCATAGACATGCTCAGGGTCAACTTCCGGCAATTCAAGGGCAATTCCGGCAAGCTGAGCGGTATCCAGAAAAATGTTGCGGAATAACAGGTTGTCAGGATGGTCATTCAGCCCTCTTATAATGTGGCCATGATGTGTCGTTCCCTTCACCCCGCCGGTATCTTCAGACAATCCGCCTTGTCCGCGACAATCCATCGACAGAATCGAAAACCCCAGCGACACGTAAGAAAGCTTCTCGCTCCAGTCTCCGGCATTGCCGGTATAACCATGAAATTGAACAATCGCGGGATGCGGTGCAGTAACTCCTCGCGGACGTGCATATTTAGCATGAATGCGCGCATTGCGCACTCCGGTGAAATATAAGTCAAAACATTCAGCGCCCGGTGTTTGAAACTCGCTGGGCACCAGTTCAACATTAGGAGATACCGCTTTCATTTCTGCTATAGCGCGATCCCAATAAGCATCAAAATCATCCGGTTTCGGATTCTTCCCCGCATATTCCGTTAACTTCTCCATAGGCATATCAATTAGTGGCATACCGGTTAACATCCTCTCTCGATTATAAGTCAGTTGTGAACGAAACGCTTCTCTTATGTTACTGCCCCGTGTTTTACTTGTAAAGCATAATTTAACAAGATTCAAACCCAACCTGAGCAGTTGATAAGTTCGGGGCCAACTGGCTGCGGATAAGCCGGATTTCGCAATTTCATTTCAAAGACTGAAGGCGAAATCCGGCTCAAGCGTTCAATGACTTTAGAGCGAGGATTTAATCAAGTACGTACACTTTTACATATTGAAAGCCGAATGTCATCGCCTTCTTGCGGTTGTCTGGCACGAAAATATCCACACGGTTTCCCTTAATCGATCCGCCAACATCTGTAGCAGTGGCGAGCATTCCGCCCTTAGGAAGACCATCATAATCATATCCTGCTATATACAATTTGGTGCCCAGCGGAATGGTCTCCGGGTCCACTGCAACTGTTCCAACCTTCAATGCATTGCCGAAGTAATCCAATCCTGCCCAGCCGCCATTTTCTTCCGCAGCGGCGGTATATGCGCTTGCTTTTGCCTGAATGACTTTCTTGTAATCGACAGACTTGCCGTTAACGGCTACCGTCTTGACCCCAGCGGTGGAAACGGCCTTGGCCTTGGCCTTAGCCTTGACCATTGGCTTAGACTTGTCGGGAATGGTGATTTTCAGCCCTGGATAAATATTAAGGGGATTGATCTTCGCATTTGCCTGCATCAGTTCGTCCAGCGGCACACTGTATTGTTTGGACAGCTTCCAGAATGTATCCTTATTCTGAGCCGTATGTATACTGGCTGCAGAAGCAATCGAACTTGTAAATAACAGCGCAGCACTGATCAGTGCCGCAGCACAGCCTTTTGCAACCCAATGTAATTTACGCATTTATCATTTCCTCCTTGAATCTTTGTTCTCCTGTTCGCGACAGAACCAACAATAACATAGCGCTGTTACTGATCCAAGATACAAAAAAACCCATCAATGCCCAAAGCCGCACCCTGACTGGTCTATTAAAAATTCCTCATTCTGTATTTTCATACAAAAGTACACTGAAAACAAAAAAATCGTTCCCGCAGGCATATGCTGCGAGAACGATTTTGAAACGTTGCAACTTAACCAATGAACATTTGCACCCATTCACCGTTGTAGTAAGCAACTGCTATTTTGTTAAAGTTAGCGTTCATAATATTCTGCCGGTGCCCAGGACTGTTCATCCAGGCTGTAACGACTTCTTGCGGAGTGCGTTGTCCACTTGCGATGTTCTCGCCAGCATAGGAATATTGAATGCCGAAAGAACGCATCATATCAAAAGGAGAGCCATAAGTAGGCGATGTGTGGCTGAAATATTGCTTGTCATGCATATCCTTTGCCTTGGCCAAAGCTACTTTCTCAAGAGCTGTGTCATTTGCCAGCGGGGACAAGCCTTCCTTGGCACGTTCCTGATTGACAAGTTTGACCACTTCAACAGCAAAAGCGCCGTTTTGTGAGCTTCCTGCAGGTTCAGTCGTTTGCCCTGTTCCAGCAGGCTTTTGTCCGCTTGATCCCTCGCTGTTATTGCCATTGGACGGAGTGGAAACCTTATCCGGCCCTTTGCTGCCTGCTGGTGCTCCTGTATTTCCGTCTGGTTGCGTCTTCACTGGTTGGGCTTTGAAGATACCGGTCCAAACGACGTTGGAATCGCTGAATTCCGGTGTGAGATTGATTAGTTGCTGCAAGTCTATACCATATTTGCGGGCGATTTGCTCCAGCGAATCCCCGTTGTTGATTACTTGAATACGAGTATTGGTATCCACTACTTCTGCGGCATTGGCCGGCTGTACACTTGCTCCGCTTCCTACCGCGACTACGCCTGTAACCAGTAAAGCCGCTATCCCTTTGCGAAAAAGCTGTTTGTTCATGAATCCTGCCTCCTCGTGTTGTGTTTGCCTGGGCATAGCGCCCAACGTCACCCATACTAACACGATTGGCAGCTCATTTCATTTCATAATTATTGGGAAACGAGATACTGCTCACGCAAAAACTCCGCCATACGGCTATGTTTACGCATCGATTTTTCATGCACTAAATTTAATTTTCCATTGTCCAAACGTCCGAAACGCTCGGCGAGCAATTCGTTATCATGCGTCCAGTCAATATTTTTGAGCGCCTGAAGACAACTGGTCCAATCCGGGTTGTATTGCCCATCCTTGTATAGAAACTCATGAGCGTACAAAGCGATCGATTCCTGCATTACACGCGTGGAGGAACTGTACTGGGACAAGCCCGGCTGTTCAGGCAAATGAGGCAATACACCATTGAGATATTGGTGCAATATCTCCACATGGGTAGCGATATCGGCACGAATCCGGCGGGCCATCTCGTAAGAAGGCTGCATCTTGCCTGTGTACAATAGCGTAGCTGTTGAATAGAGCCAACTGTAGCAGGTGAAATTTTTGTTGAACGCAGTAAGGTTGTTGCGGCGCTCTATGCCGGCTGATTTCAGCAGCTCATTGTGTTCCGCAACCTGCTGCATAACCAGGTTAAGCGGATCGGTCGAGTCAAAGGAGTGGCCAAGCTCTTTGCTAACGAGCTGCACTTTAGAATTGATATCGCCGAAAAGCTGTTTTTCCTCTTCTTCGTTAAGACCGATATATAATTGCACCGACAGTTCGCTTTCCATCAAATCGAGCCGTCTCGCCTCAATTTCGGAAACGAGTCCTTCCGTCTGCTCAAGCTCTTCAGCCAGTCCAGCGTCATCAGGATTACGGCGGCTTTTCACTTTTAATTGTGCCGCTTTGCGCTCCACTTTGCGCCCTTCCTTGAGCATCTGTTCATTGACATAGCCAAGCGCCTGAATACGGTGCTGACCATCCAGAATGCTGAGCTTGGAGCCGTGGCTCAAAATAAACTGCTGGCCCTCGCGGGATATTCCGCTTACTTCACGAAGCGACAAGGTAACAGGACCAAAAAAGACATGATCCAGTTCTCTCTCCTGCAAATAATTAGCAATTTTTCGACGCTGCATCGCGCTAAGTTTACGTTGAACCATCGGATCGATCGTCGTATAATTCAGCACATCCTGAACACGCAGCGATACAGTTGCCAGACCATATTTCTCACAAAATGGATGAATCGTCATCCCGAGTTTTAAGCCATCCATGTCCCGGTATCCTCCTTGTCTTTAATTAACAGCAAATGGTTTTCATTGTAGAAATCACGAATAAAATTAAAAGCTTTCATAATTCTGCTGCGGCGCGGCAAGCGGTCTTTCTCATCGTCTTTATAGATGTCCTGCCATCTAATATGTGGAAGCACTTGCATGGCATGATCTAACGTATATTTATTAAATTGCGATGATTTAAATGCTTCTTCATGAAGGAACAATGCCAACGCGATCTGTACATTTTCCGTCCAGCTAAGCTCTGCTTTTTCGGGCTTTGGCAAGTACTTTAGCAGCAGCTCAAAATATTGTGCAGCATGGTTCATCGCTGTCGTTAGCTCTGCTTCCGTATAGTGATAGCCATTATGGCGGGCTGCCGATTTGAGGCGTCCTTCAAACAATCCGACTAGCAGTTCGATCACCAAATGATACGTGAATAAATATTCAGGACCCTTACCGCGTTCGGAATACATATCGATCGGAATTTGGCTCATCAACGGATATTCTTCAACCAGACGGGTTGCCATTACATGGTAGAAACGGCGCTGGTCGCGAAGCACGGCCAGATTTCCGCCAATTTTGCGCGGCAATTTATTAATATCGGAGAACAGCTGTCTCTCCTGTTTGGCATTGATATCCTGATAGATCATAACCGATACAGGGAAATCATATAATCTGCGAAGCTTCTCCGTAATTTCTTCCATACGCTCATATTCACGGCGATCCTTGGCGCGGGCCATGTTGCTCTGCAGCGTCTCCATAATCCGGCGGAATGCCGCCAGGCGATGCTGGCCGTCAACTACATAACATTTCTCCATCGGCTGCAAATACAATGCCTGCGCTGCTTCGTCATAATGTCCGGCTCCGCGAGCCGAAAGAATAATGCCCGGAAAATAAATGCTTTGGCCATGATCAAGATACAGCATAATGTAATCCATCAGCTTTGAAACGTTTTGGGGGATCAACTGGCGTTGTACTTCCAGGTCAATCTCATAAATAGAAAACAGCTTGCTCATCGGCAACGTCATTGATAATGTCGTTTGCCCAAATGTTCGCGCCAGCGCGCCTGGCACTTCTACGAATGAAGCGCTCTTGTGGTGGGAAATCAGATCTGATAGAGACTCGATCTTATCCAATCATGTCACTTCCTTTTCCATATAATTTTTCAAGTTGTAGTTGATATACCTAATTACTAATTATAGCAAATCTGAACTGATTATAACATCAAGACCATCACAGGAATATACATTAGTATGCGACTTTGTGAACGCCTATGAACACTGTGCGCGAAAAAAGCCACTCCGTACAGGCTGAGTGGCCATTTCTCTCTTCCAAATATCGGATTTTCAAGCTAGCGATTTGTAAGCCGAACCCAGAAGCCTCCCTTGAATTGCTTGGGTTCATGAGAGATCACGAAAGCCTTCGGAGCCAATTGCTTGATAGAATCCATCAGCCGCTTTTCATTGCTGCGTTTGACCAGCACCTGCATAACAAGCCGTTTGCCGTCCCGTCCATCTGCAGGCCATGAGGTGACACCATAGCCAAGGTCTCTCAGCTTGTTGGGCAGTTCGACGGCCAGCGAATCGACGATTACCTGAACGACCAGATAGCCCAGCGCAAGGTATTCCTCAATCCGGCTGCCCAAGTAAACGCCAATGCCAAAACCGATGCAATATGCCGCCATATTGAACGGATTGTCCAGATTTTGCAGCACCAGATTGAGCCCGAACAAATAGACAAACACTTCGGCCATCGCCAGGAAAGAAGCTGCGCCTCTCCTGCCTTTAATAACAAGAATGAGACGCAGCGTAAACATCGAGACGTACACGACATTAATGGCTATTATCCCGCCAACCAGCCCCCAGGAAATCATTTACTCTGTGCGGGAGGCAATAAAGGAAGGACGGGGCTGCTGTCCTGAAAAGGGCTGCTGCAGCCGGTTCTCCACACTGTTGTATACAAGAAATACGTTGCTGCGCGGGAGGGGGGTGATGTTGCTGTTGGAGCCATGCATAATATTGCAGTCGAACAGCACGATCGAGCCGGCTTTGCCGACCGGTGTTTCAATGCCTCCCTCCTCAACGAGCCTTGTCAAGCTCTCCGGGTCAGGCACCCCGTACTCCTGGCGGCGCAAGGAATCTTTATAATGGTTTTCTGGCGTCTGGCCAACGCAAGTGACGAACTTCCTGTGCGAGCCAGGCACCACCATCAGCGGCCCATTGTAAGTGAAGTTGTCCTCCAGCGCAATGGAACAGCTCAACGCCCGCATTGCAGGCATTCCGTCCTCCACATGCCAGGTTTCGAAATCAGAATGCCAGTAAAACTCCTTGCCGGTGAAGCCCGGCTTGTAGTTGATCCGCGATTGGTGAATATAAGTTTCTCCCCCGAGCAAGTATTCAACAACCGCACGCAGTCTCGGATGCTGCGACACCTGGCCGAACACCGGATTATTGCGGTGAACGTCAAAGATGGAGCGCACTTCCTCTCCCCCCGGCTCGCGTATGACCTCTGCCGCCTGCTCCTTGCGGTAGCGCTGCTGAAGCCTGACCAGTTCTTCACGCCAATGGGTTATTTCTTCTTGCGTGAAGAACTGATCCAGAAACAAATAGCCATTCTCTTCATAAAACCGGGACTGCTGCTCATCAAGCGGGCTGTTCCCCGTCCACTGTGAATAGATGACAGGGTCCTTCCGCTCCAAAACTTCCGGCTCTTCTTTCACCCTTGATGGATACTTGTCATTCTGAACACCGTTATCCGCCAGGTTATGCGCTGCAGCATGGCTCATCGATTCATCTCCTCCAATTGTTTATTATTCTCATCCAACACAAGCGGGTATACCCCCTCATCATCATGAACCTCACGACCGGTAAGCGGCGGATTGAACACACAGATCATTCGCATCTGCTTGGTTGCGCGCAGCCAATGCTTCTCATGGCCGTCAAGCGCATACAGCGTGCCAGGACGAATCGGGTACGTCTGACCGTCGACAACTTCAATCTCGCCTTCCCCTTCAACACAATAAACAGCTTCAAGATGATTTTTGTACCAGATGAACGTTTCCGTGCCGGCTTTTATTAGTGTGTCATGAAGCGAAAACCCCATTCCGTCACTGCGCAGCAGCAGACGTCTTGCATTCCATGTAGGGGTATCGACATCATGGCCTGTATTTACAACTTCATTCAAATGTTTAACGATCATTAGCGGTCACTCCTGTTCCTTGCGTATTGTTGTGGTCTATGCCTGAAGACGTAGCGCATGCGCTTTGCTCCGCGTTTGCAGCGTATTCTGCAATGCCTCCTCCACGATATCAAGTCCGCGCTCCAGCACATTGTATTCAATCGTAAGCGGCGGCATCAGCTTCGCTACCTCATCGTGCGGCCCTGAAGTTTCCATTATGACCCCTTGCTTAAAAGCTGCCGCACAAAGTCGGGCTGCCAAGGCGGCGTCTTTAAAGGCTATGCCTTGAATGAGCCCGCGCCCTTTCACTTTCGCTTCACACTCCGGATGGGAGAGCAGCATCTTTTCCAACCGGTTCCTGATCAGCTCCGCCTTCTTGGCAATGTCCTCCTGAAAGTTCGTGTCCGCCCAATAATTCAGCGCTTCTGCGGCAGCGACGAAGCCAAGATTGTTGCCTCTGAACGTACCGTTATGCTCGCCAGGAGCCCATATATCGTACTCGGGCTTAATGAGCGTCAGTGCAAGCGGCAGTCCGAATCCACCGATGGACTTGGACAGGCAGATAACATCCGGCGTGATTCCCGACTCTTCGAAGCTGAAGAAAGTTCCGGTCCGGCCGCATCCCATCTGCACATCGTCGACAATGAGCAGAATGCCGCGTTCCTTGCAAATGCGCGCAATCGTGCGCAGCCAGTTGCTGCTGGCTGCATTCAGCCCGCCTTCGCCCTGCACGGTTTCCAGGATGACGGCCGCCGGTACTGCGACACCGCTGCCGGGATCGTCCAGCAGCTTCTCCAGGTAGGAGGCTGTATTCATCATCGGCCCAAGGTAACCGTCATAGGGCATAAAAACAGTATTGGATAACGACACGCCTGCTCCTTGCCGCTTGAACTTGTTCCCCGTCGCCGCCAGCGAGCCAAGCGACATGCCATGGAAGGCATTCGTGAAGCAAATCACATCGTTTCTTCCCGTCACTTTGCGTGCGATTTTCATCGCGCTTTCCACCGCATTCGTGCCGGTCGGTCCAGGAAACATCACTTTATAAGTCAATCCCCGCGGTTTCAGAATGACCGCATTAAACTGCTGAAGGAAATTTTCCTTCGCCTCAGTAGCCATATCCAGGCTGTGCGTAATCCCGTCTTCCAGCAGATAATCCATTATTTTCTGTTTGATCTTCGGGTTGTTATGTCCATAATTAAGCGCGCCTGCTCCGGCAAAAAAATCAATAAATTCTTTTCCGGTTTTATCCCACATTTTGGCGTTTTTCGCCTGATGGAAAACGGTTGTGAAGCTGCGGCAATAGCTGCGCACCTCTGACTCATGCTCTTCAAATACTTTCATCGACGGCTGTTTATCAATTGATCTATTCATCGAATTCCTCCCTAAATTGAAATGGTCCGAGCCGCAAAACCGGCTCATCCTCATGCTGCTGCCCTGACGGAAATAATTCCGCGCCATAACCGCTGTCCGGCAGTTCGATACTATTACAGCCATGCGCTGCGGCGAATGATTGGAATAACCGCCGTGACGGGATGTTCGACGGGCTGACTGTCGCCTCGATCCATCTGACGGTGTCCCGCCGTCGGTTCAGCAATTCGGTCAACATCGCCAGCGCCAGTCCTTTTCCCCGCATAGGCGCAGCGACAGCGACCTGCCAGATGAACAATACGTCGCCATCTGCTGCGTCAGGCCTGCTGCAGGCGGACAGAAAACCGACAATCTCGCTATCCTGTTCTGCGATGACACAGGTGCTGCGAAACAGATCACAAAGCAGGATGTAGCAATAAGGCGAATTCACATCAAGTGTTCCCGCGCTGCGGATCAGTTCCCAGACGGCTGCACCATCCTGTTTGCTTGGAACGCGCAGCGACCATAACGTATGCGATTGCATGTTGTTTCTGTCTCCTCTTCTCCAAATACGATAGGCGGCTAACTTGCAGAACCCGTTAGCGAATTCGGCGCAAAAAGCTTTGCAGACGCTCGCTTTCCGGTTCCTCGAACAGTTTGGCAGGCGAGCCTTCCTCAACAATTAACCCGTCGGCGAAAAAGATGACACGGTCGGCCACTTCACGCGCAAAATCCATTTCATGGGTGATGAGCAGCATCGCCATCTCGCCTTCCGCCGCAATTTCTTTAATAACTTCCAGCACTTCGCCAACCAGTTCCGGATCAAGCGCTGACGTTACCTCGTCAAACACCATAACCTGCGGCCGCATGACAAGCGCCCTTGCGATTGCCACCCGCTGCTTCTGCCCTCCGGACAGTTTTGCCGGGTAAATCGTCAGTTTATCTTCCAGTCCTACTTTCTTCAGCATCTCGATTGCGCGTTCGGTGGCCTCCTGTTTGGAAAGCCCCAGCACCCTCATAGGCGCTTCGGTTACATTGCGCAAAACATTCATATGCGGAAATAAATTAAAATGTTGAAATACCATGCCAATTTTAGTTCGCATTTGATGCAAATGCTTCTCGTCGGCTCGAACCTGCTTCCCTTTGACTTCACGGTGCCACAACGGTTCGCCATCCACTTCAATGGTGCCGGATGTCGGTTCTTCCAACGTCATCAACAGACGTCCGATCGTTGTTTTGCCCGAACCGCTCGGCCCAATCAGCGCAATCTTCTCGCCTGCTTTCACATCGAAATTGATGCCGTGCAGCACCTGCAAATCGCCAAATTGCTTGGTTACATTCCGGTACCTGACCATTGGCTGCCGATTATTGGCTGTTCCAGCAGGCGACTCTGCTGCTTCTTTCACCATCATTTCCATTAGGCGAGTTCCTCCTTGTTCTAAAATCAACCCTACTTATTTTTTTGCAAAAGACGCTTTTCCATCATGCTGACCAGCAGTGAAACAAGCAGGCTGATGATCAGAAACAGTACACCGACGATGGTGTATGCTTCGAATGCCTTCCAATCTCTGGCGGTGATGTTTTTGGCTGTCGTCAACAGCTCAATTACCGTAATGCCAGCAAGCAACGGCGTTTCTTTGAACATGATAATCAGGTAATTGCCCATCAGAGGCAGCACAGGCGGGTAAGCCTGCGGCAAAATAACCGATATCCAGGTCTGTGCAGGTGAAAAATTTAGCGCGCGCGCCGCCTCCCATTGCCCTTTCTCCACGCCGTTGATTCCGGAGCGATATACTTCAGACAGATAGGTGCTGTAGTGTAGGCCGAGCCCGACTACCCCCGTCACAAAAGCGGACATAGAGAAATTAAACATAAGCGGAACCGCATAGAACAGAAAAAACAATTGGACAAGCAGCGGGGTACTTCGCACAAATTCCACAAACGCGAGTACAAGCAGCCTTATCCCCTTATAGCGTGATCGGCCAAGTACGGCCAGCAGCAGTCCAAACAGACTCGCTACAGCAAAACCACAGATCGTTGCATAGAATGTCATCTTCAAAGCGCCCAGCAAATCAGGCAAGATCGAGGCTGCATATTGCCAATCCCACATCGATCGTCACATCCTTCCCGCCGACAGTTTCCGTTCCAGCAAGCGGGCGGCCAGTGAGATAACAGCTGCCAGAATAAAGTACATGATAAGCAGCAAGCCGTAAATTTCAGCAGTCTGCGGAAAGTATAAGCCCCGCAGCACATGCGCCTGATAGGTCAAATCTGTCATCGTAATAAAGTAAATGAGCGAGGTCGCTTTCAGCAGCTCAATGAGCAAATTGTTGAAAGGCGGGATCATGCGCACGAGCGCCTGGGGAAAAATAACCCGTGTCATCCGCTGCATCGGTGTCAGGTTAAGCGCCTGTGCTGCCTCCCATTGCCCTTTCGGAACAGCCATAATGGAGCTTCGTACAATTTCTGATCCGAATGCGCCGTAGTTAAGGCCAATCGCCAGTACAGCCGCCGCCATTTTTGAAAACTCAATTCCGATCAACGGCAACGCAAAGTATACCCAGAACAACAATACAAGCAGTGAAACCCCTCGAAAAATAAGAACATAAGTATATGTTATACCGCGAACCAACTTATATTTGGACAGGCGGCATAGTCCGGCAACCGCTGCAAGGATCAGCGCCACGATGGCTGAGAGCGCCGTCACTTGCACGGTTGTCGCCAGTCCCTCCCGCAGCAGAGGCACCCAATCCATCCATGTGGAACTCATTGAGGATGCCTACTCGCTGCAGAGCGCCTCTGCCGTCATATCGCCGGGCAGTTCTTCTTCCGTAAATCCGAACGGCTCCATCAATGTCAGCAGTTCGCCTGCATCTTTCAGTTTTTGCAATTCAGTATTAAAGGCATCGCGGAACGCGGTGTCCTGCTGCCGGAAGGCGCTGGCGCCATAGCCAAATACGCTCTCCCCATCGATCACCGGCTGTTCAAAATCAGCTACCCGCTCCAGGTTGGCATCATTTGCTGTATCCAGACGCGATTGCAGCGCCGGGCCAGTCATCGTGATCGCATCCACCCGCCCCGCTTGCAGCGCACTTATCGCCGCATTCTGATCCGGCACCTGAATGATAAGGCTGGCTGGCACACCTGACTTCTCCAACAGCGCAATTTCTTCCGCACCGGTCATTACTGCCACTTTAGCCTCTTTGCTTCCGATATCTTCGTAGCTTCTCAGCTCAAGCGGGTTGCCAGCCTTGACCGCGATCGCCTCGCCAATACGATATTCAGGGTCGGCAAACGCTACCTGCGCGCAGCGTGTCGGATTAACGAACATGCCGGCGGTGATGACATCGAATCGGCCAGCCTGCAAACCGCTGATCAATCCGCTAAACTCCGTCAGTTCCCCACGGACTTCCTCGATTCCCAGATTGCCAAGCACGGCTTTTGCAATTTCAACCGCCTCTCCGGTTAGCGTGCCGTCAGCCTGCATGTAAGCATAAGGCTCCTCATTGGCAAAGCCCACGGTAATGTATCCCCGTTCGATAGCCTTGGACAGCGTGCCGTCCTCGTCTGCCGGGCTGCCATTCTCTCCTGTCGCGGGATCATTCTCCGCTCCACCATCATTCGTTCCTCCTGTATCGTCATCTGTATTTGTCTGTGTGTTGGTACCTGCCCCGTTCCCGTTACCGGTGTCCCCCTCATTTGCACTTCCACATGCTGCGGTCAGCACAAGCATCAAACCAAGCATTACTAGAAATAAACCCTTCCTCACTGTTTTCCCACAACCTCTCTCCAATTTTAGCTTTTGTCCAAAGCTCTTTAACCAAAACGGCTCTGTCGCTGTTTTGTCATAAGGCTGCTTTATCAAAAGCTCTTATAAATGCTAACATGGATTTTAATGGGGGTCATTTCCAGTAGGCTTCCATATATTCGGCTATTTCGCGCTCATTTAGGCTGAAGTGGGGTCAGCTGGCCGAAACTGCCTTTTCCTCCCCGATCATGCCTGATCGTAGCGGATAGGGAGGTTTACTCACCATTCAATCTATGTTAATAAACAAAGCATGGACGAGATAAACAAAAGAAAAGCAGCAAAATCGGCGTTTTTTCGCCAAATTTGCTGCTTTTCAACAGGACTTGCTATCACTCTACAAAATGCTCCAAACGGAAGCGCGCAAGCCCCTCATCCGTCCTTCTATTCCGCGTGGTAATTTTGCTGCTTCAACCATTGTTCAGCAACCGTGGTCCACGTGGAAAGATGCGCATCCTCCAAGGCGAGGCCTACGCCATGGGCGCCATGATCATACACATGCAAATCAAACGGCACCTTGCTGCGGCTTAACGCTGCGGCAAACAACAGGCTGTTCTCCACAGGTACAGCAACGTCGGTTGAAGTATGCCATAGAAAGGTCGGTGGCGTCTCTGGCGTCACCTTCCGCTCATTGCAAAACTGCTCAACCAACTCAGCAGGAGCGTCCGGCCCGAACAAATTATTTCGAGATCCCTCATGGAAGTAAGGAGCAATCATCGTAATGACAGGATAGCATAAGATCATCGCATCGGGACGGCTCGCTTGCCTCTCTACCGGGTCGGCGGCAAGCGCATCGCCTGCATCGAAATGCGTACCGGCAGAGGAGGCCAGATGACCCCCCGCCGAAAAACCGAGAATGCCGATTTTACGCGGATCGATCCCCCATTGCTCCGCATGGGTGCGCACATGCCGGATCGCCCGCTGCGCATCCAGCAGCGCGCATGGATAGCGGTAAGGAGCGACACGGTAGCGCAGCACGAATGCGGACACGCCGATGTCGTTGAGCCAGCGGGCAATCGGCTCGCCTTCGTGCTCGGCACGGCAGCCGTATCCCCCTCCCGGGAACACAATGACAGCGCCTCGGCCAGCAGAGCCTCGGGGCTGCTCAAGCAGATAAGGGATCAGCGCCGGACAATCTTCTTCAGAAGTCCCGGTGGCATAAGGCGCCCCGTCAGGCCACAGTTCAATTGCTACGCTCTCAGATCCAGCCATTTTACTTCCTCCGCTGTCAGCTCAATTTGCACCGCGTCACGACAGGAATGCATCTCCGCATCATTGCGCGGACCGATAATGGCTGCGGTCGGGAACGATTGATTCAACACATACGCAAGCGCGATTTGAATCGTCGATACGCCCTTTTCCCCGGCAAGCTGTTCGGCACGGCGATACCGTTCCCAGTTCTCGTCATTGTAGAACACACGCACCAGATCCTGATCGGAACGGTCTTCCGGCGTAAACCTTCCGGTGAAAAATCCGCGTGCCTGCGCTGACCAGGACAGCAGCGGCAAGTTTTTCTGTTCATGCCATGCCAATGTTTCCGTATCTACGCTGACACAATCAGCCCAATACGGTTCAATGGCTCTTGCCAGACTTAAATTCGGGCTGTTGAACGCAAACCCGCGCAATCCATGGGATGCGGCATAATCGTTTGCCTCCTGCAGACGCTGCCATGACCAGTTCGACGCTCCGAATACCAGAATTCGGCCAGCTTCCACCTGTGCATTCAAAATTTCAATAATTTCCGCTACCGGCACATCCGGATCGTCGCGGTGCAGTGCATACAGATCAACATAATCGGTACGCAGCCGCTCGAGGCTGATCGCCAGTTCTTCTTCGATGGCTTTCTTGTTGACGCGCTTGCCCTGCTCGTTCGGATGGCCGCCTTTTGTCCAAATGTTGATCTCTTTGCGATTGTTGCGCTCCTCAAGCCACATGCCAATCGCCTGCTCGCTTTTTCCTCCGCTGTATATATAAGCAGTATCAATTGTATTGCCGCCAATTGAAGTAAACAAATCCAAATTCGTACGCACGAGATCGTACACTGCCGGAGCAAAATAATCCGAGCCCATAATGAGTCTGGAAACCCCATTACGAAGTCCATCTATTGTCAAATGCTTCATCGTTCGCTAACCTCCCAGTGAATAATATTGCTTATTCAGGAAATATCCAATTTATAGTTATTCTATCGTTACGCGCTGACGTTCATAGGCTGATTTAAGACAAGCATCAATGACTTTCATGTTCAAAACTGCATCGGATGGTGCGAACCGGGGCTGTTCCCCGCGCACAGCAGCCGCGAACGCATCGGCCTGCAGCGCATATTGGTTCAATGTCTCCTGCTTCTCTTCCCGACGGCCTGCATTGGTCGATACGTAAAAATTAGGGTCGCCAACAAATGCCGATGGCACTTCAATTCTTCCTTCCGTCCCCAGTACCTCAAGCGAATTGCGGAAAGCAGCCCACATTCCGCAATCGAATGTCAAGGCGACGCCGCCGGCAAATTCCAGCACCCCGGAAGCCATCATATCGACGTTGTCATGCTCTGGCGAAATGAGCGCATGCACCGTAGCCGCTTCCGGCTCCGCTTCCAGCAGCATTCTCGCTGCGCTGATCGGGTAGCAGCCCACATCATAGAGCGATCCGCCCCCCCAATCGCGGCGATAGCGGACATTGCTGGCATCACCGGCATTGTTGAATGTAAAGTTGCCGTAAATGCCGCGGATCTCGCCAATTTCACCCGATTTGATTATTTCTTTCATCCGGGTGTAACGAGGATGATGACGGTACATAAAAGCTTCGGCCAGGTGCACACCTGCTTTGGCAGACGCCCCAACCATACGCTCCGCTTCAGCAGCGTTCAACGCAAGCGGCTTCTCGCAGAGTACATGCTTGCCGGCTTCCATGGCGCGAATGGCCCACTCCATATGCAAATGGTTAGGCAGCGGAATGTATACCGCATCAATATTGTTATCGGCGATAAGCGCCTCATAGCTTCCGTACGCTACCGGAATATCAAGTTTTTGTGCCGTCTCCTCAGCCTTGGCCAAATCGCGGCTGGCAATTGCCAGCACCTCGGCAGTTTCCGAAGCGCGCATGCCTGGAATGACAGAGCGGACAGCGATCCCTGCGCAGCCCAGTACGCCCCAATTAAGTTTGTTTGTCATTGTTGAAAGTCACATCCCTTCAATTGATCACTTTTCTATTATAAAGTACAAGACAGGCAGATGATATAAAAGGGTTTTCATCACAATAGAACGATATTCAGCAACCGCGATAAATGGGACGAGCATCGAAGGAACTTTCAACCAGGCTGCTAACATTATTCGGGAAATCTGCATGCAAAAAACGCCGAACCGATCCGCTATTCTACACAGAATAACGGATCGGTTCGGCGAAATGGCAAGCTGTATCAACAGCGTGCAGCTCCCAGCACGGTGTTTGAGCTGGGTGTTTCCAGCCTTGCAACCGTCCGGGCAGCCACAAGCCGTGCCATTTTAATTAATAATCTGTTCCGCTCCAGTACGGCGAAAAGCAGCTTCCGCCTTGTCAAGACGGCTTATCCCGCTTTCTGAGGTCTGCTCCTCTGTTTCCGCTATGACGAGGAAATTCCCGTCCTCAATTGCCGAGCGGCACTGGCCGGCCTCATCGTCGTTTAACCCCAGTGCCCGCAGCGCAGAACCGATACCAGCGTCATCCTCATTAAACACCGCATCCCCGAACAAACCGCCGAAAAAACCAGCTCCGGCAGGCGTTCCTGCTGGAGCAATCGCCCCCGCCTGATTGAAGCCGACACCGCCCATTCCAAAGCCTCCGACAATGAAAGGACGCTCCAGCATAGTGCCATCCTGCTGCTCACGCGTCTCTGCAAGCTCAAGCACTTCGTCCAAATGGGCATCCGTTTCGGCCTCAATCCGTCTTGAGTGGTCATTATCTTTGGCTACCACTCTGAATTCATCCATGCCGAACCCTTCATTTTGCAGCGCCTCGACCGCTTCGATTGCCTGCTGTTCCCTTGCGAATACACCAATTTTTTTAGCCATATCGCTTCTCCTCCTGGAATGTTGTTTGGTATGAGTCCAATGGAATACAAATTTGTTTACGATTGTCTTCATTTACGTTAACCTAGTATTGCCCCGATGGTGCAACTTTACCCTTGCATTGAAATCTCCAAACATTTCAGGGCTGCTGTTTCAGTCGTGCAAGCCATGGTTAATCAAAGTTAACAGTGCATTAGCGCTATCGATGATTGACTTCCACGTAAGCAACAGAGAGAACGTGTGACAATGATTTATAAGAGACAGTATTCTGAGGCAGGAGAGGACAAGATGAAACAACCGGATAAATTTCAATTGCGTACCGAAATGAATGAAGGCCATTGTGTCGTATATGTCAGTGGCGAACTTGACCTTGAAGTAGCCAGCCAATTGCGTGCAGCAATGACTCCTTTGGTCGAATTGACCGATCAAGACCTGACGCTTAACTTGCGCGATCTCAAGTATATCGACAGCACAGGCATCGGCGTGCTGGTATCTGTTTTGAAAGCAAGGAACGCCAAACAAGCTTCCTTCACCGTGGAAGCCATTCCTCCGACCATTCGCAAGCTGTTCGATATGACGGGAATAACGCCATTCTTAACAAAGCAAAGCTAATAATATCATTAAAGCGATAGAAGGGATCGAGGTTGAGCGAAATGAAAGCAAGAGACGAGCTAGTAACGCTGCAAGTGCCGGCTACGGCAGAATACGTTGATTTGGTCCGGGTCACCCTTTATGGAATAGCAGCAAAAATGGGATTTGCCTACGAGGAAATTGAAGATATGAAAGTTGCTGTTTCCGAAGCCTGCAACAATGCTGTCTTGCATGCCTATGGCAACCCGCCGACAGGAACAACAGCCCAGGCGCCGGATGAACAGCCAAGGATGGAAATTCGGTTTATTAAGCAGGAAGACGCACTGTCCATCATTGTCAAGGATGAGGGTCAGAGCTTTGATGCCCAGGTGGCGGCTCCGGAAACTTCCCCGCTTGTTGGCAAAGCAATCAGTGAAATACACGCTGGCGGGCTCGGGCTTTATCTTATGCAGGCGCTAATGGATCAAGTGGAGGTGCACAGTGAATCAGGCACCGAAGTGACAATGACCAAACGCCTTGTCAGGAGTGAGGAAACTGCATGAGCATAAATTCAGCGAACTCTTCGCCACTATCAGGAGTTGAGCTTATTCTGTCCTATCAGAATAACCCGACTAATGATGTGGCGACGCAGCTAATCGAACACTATGAACCAATGGTTCGAATGGCGTCCGGCAAGATTTCGCGAAACCGACCGGATTTATATGAAGATTTATACCAGGTCGGACAGATGGCATTGCTGCGCTTATTTGCCCAATACGACGCCTCTGTCGGAGTCCAGTTTGAGCCATACGCCATGAAAAGCATTATCGGCCATATGAAAAATTATTTGCGGGATAAGTCCTGGTACGTTCAGGTTCCTCGGCGCATCAAAGAAAAAGGCATTGTTGTCCAGCAGGCTGTCGATACGTTGACGATCAAGCTTGAGCGGTCGCCCAAAGTGGAAGAAATCGCCGCTTATTTGGAACTAAGCTATGAGGAAACACTGGAAATTCTAGCTGGGCGTGACTTATACCATTATGTATCGCTGGACACCCCCATTTCCGAGGAGGAGAGCAATACTACGCTCGGTGAATTAATTGGCTCCCAGGCCGATGACTATGATTCCGTTGATAAGAAGATTGATCTTCAAGCAGCCATGTCCGGGCTAAAGCCCGAGGAGCAGCAGGTACTGCTGCTTGTGTTCGATGAAGGGCTCCCGCAGCGGGCCATTGCCGAACAGCTTGGCGTTTCCCAAATGAGTATATCGCGAATTCAAAAAAGGGCAATCGATAAATTGCAGCAGTTGCTTACAGACAACATGAAACAATGAATGCGACCCTTACATTCACTTCAACATCCTAGACGTCATCTGCCGGACTGCAGCAGCTGGCGTCTATTTGGCAATCCGCTATACATAACCTGACCTTTTGGGGTATGATAAGAACAACAAGAGCGTAAACGGAGGACAAGCAATGAAGCATCGATTGCTTCGGTACGCAGCGGGCTGGCAATGGCATCTTTTGCTGGAATCGCCAGACAATGACAAAGATGAGATGAAGCGGGCACTGCCTGACTGTGCCAGATGGCTCGATGAGATTGATGGCAGAGCAAGCAACCACATTTCCGCTTTTGAGCAAGGTGGCGGGGAAGCTGTTCTGCACGGCACGCTCATGTTTCAATTATCGGAAGATGACAAGGACATTCAACCGCTTCATTTCTGGGTATCCAATCAGCGGCTGGTAACTGTCCACTCGGATCTGCGTTTGTCATTGCGTTTGCAGCGCATGCCATGGGAAGACATGCTTGAGCGATGCACTCATGCTCCTGAAGCATTCTATGTCATTCAATGCGCGATTTTGGAAACCTATCATGCCGGACTGGACACTTTTGAACAACGATTGGGAACATTGGAAGATGCGATGCGGAATCACAATCAGACTAATCTGCTTGAAGCCATTTTTGAACGAAGGTACGACCTGCTACATTGGAATCATCTATTCATTCCGATTCGAGAGATAGAAAATGCAGCCAGAGAAGCATTTATCCAGCAGGTGGAGCAATCCGAAACCTTTCAACGACTAGTGTACAAGCTGAACCGTATTGAAACGCTGCTTGATCATTACAGCAACGAAATTGACACCCTGATTTCGATGGATGATGCGATTGCCAATTTCCGCGGCAATGATATTATGAAGACGTTGACAATTTTCACTGCCCTCTTCACCCCGGCAACCGTGCTGGGTGCGCTCTGGGGCATGAACTACCTTCTAATTCCCGGTGCTGTCGAGCCATGGGGGTTCCCGATTATGTGCGGCATCATTTTGCTGTTTACCGCGCTGATTTATTTGTGGCTGTGGCACAAAGGCTGGACAGGGGATCTGCTTCGGTTCGGGAAAAAAGTCCGTTCAGAACCTACTAGCAATAAAGGAGCCCGCAATAAACATCCCAGACACAAATCCACGACCGATGAACCGCCACTGTCTCGTTCCCAGCGGCACCGCCGCTGAGCTGAATCCGCTGCCGCTGCATCTTGAAGCGGCAGTATTACGGATACAGCATTTCACCTCAAGAACATTGAATGAACGTCGCACTCCACGCCACTCTTCCGGACACACATTCCTCAATTTGTCCCCCCTCGATTTGGGCAAAATAACGGAATGTGTGTCCTCAAAAAACGTATTGCGCCCTGCAGCTACATTACTCTGAGAGGGAAGTATATATCTGTTCTGTTGTATACCCTATCTCCGCTAGTTCCGCCCAAGGGAGATACGCAAGTAATTGCAGGCCATCTCTCAATATACTCTTTTAACCTCCATTTTTAATGCAACCTGAGATAGGGTATACAAGCGAAATGCATCAGCACCCGATGCCGCCGCGCCTACTACGCCATCTAATACACACGCTACTTTGCTAGCTGGAACTCGCCCTACTCCGTCCATCCTCCCGCCTTGCGGAAACTACTTTAACTTACTTATTCATTACTCCGGATACCTCCGTTTGCACGGGATACGATGACTTCGCCGATCGCCGAGCTCATGCAGAGCCCCCCGTGCAACTAAAAAGTGCCTTTAGCTGCAGCCAGCAGCCAAAGGCACTTTCGTTACTTTGAGGATTCATGCTTCATACAACAGCGATCTTACCTTGCCACGAAGCGGCAAGCTGCTGCTTCACTTCATTGTAAAATAAACCAGACAACGGTCATCCGAGCGGCTCACTGCAACATCATCAGCGAACAATTGCTGCTGCCACACCCCGGCAGCTTGCTGCGGATCTGCCGCCGCCAGCCGTTCGAACAGCAGCTCTTGCTTCTGCTCCTCCGGCGCTTCGATGGCATCGATCACCCCGTCGGTGACGAGCACAAACCGATCGTTTTTTTCAATGCGCACCGTCTGCTTCTGAATGTCCATATTATCGAACATCCCGATTGCCATGCTGCCGCCGGTCAAATACTCCTTTGTACCGTCTGCCCGCAGCAGCAAACCCGGTGGATGGCCAGCATTGACATACTCCAATACGCCGCGCTGGACATCGACCATACAATAGATGCCAGTAAAATAATATTGAATCAACTGATCTGTGAATTCCAACTGCAGCGCACGCCGGTTCAGTTCCTTAATAACCTTTTTCGGTTCAATAAGTTTGGTCATCGCTTCCTTAAGCACTGAAGCGATAAACATACAGACAAGCGATGATGAAATCCCGTGGCCCATAGCGTCGATAACCGCTACCCCGTATCTGTGGTCATCAATACGCTGCCAAGCATACAAATCCCCCGCCAATTCATCGGAGGGACGATAGATTGCGCTGATTTCTGCCTGTTCCTCCACAATCGGCTGGGGAAGTGCTGCTCTCTGCACCTCGCGGGCCAGTTGAATTTCTTCGCGAAGCCTCCGGTCGCGCTCCTTATGCCAATCTTTCTCTTCCTTCAGGCGAAGCGCGACACGAATCCGGGCGAGCAGCTCGATCTTGTTGATCGGTTTCGTAACATAATCGATTGCCCCCGCATCCAGCGCTTCTGCAAGTTTTTTGGAATCACCGATCGCCGTAACCATAATTCGCGGAATATCACGAAGCCGTTCACAATTTTGAATGGCAAGACAGGCTGCAATTCCATCAATTTTGGGCATCATCATATCCAGCAAGATGAGATCGTACCCTGGATTGCCCATTTTTTGGTGCTCTGGCTCCTCCCCTGATTCATTCAATCCGAGTAAATGAAACAGTTCCATCCCGGAAGCAGCCGCATGAATATCCCGATACCCGGCGCGCTTCAGCATTTCTTTTACTACTGTCACATTCATCGGATTGTCGTCTACAATCAAAATTCTCATCTTCCAGCTCCTTGATACCCGTTCCAATCTATCCATCTTTCATTCTCCTATTCTAACTCAGACGCCTCTTCATTTCCGCAGTATCTGACAGATGCTCTTGAACAGCCGGCTCAGGGGCATAGGGCGGCGGACTTTGCGGCGATTTCGGCGTTTCTTGGTTCTCCGCAGAAGCAGCCGATGCTTGCTTTACGGAACTGACTGCCGTTCTGATAATTTGCACGGTGCGTATGCCTGTTTCGACCCATTGCAGCCAGCTTGCAGGGCTGGCTGGCTCCGCGCTGATCTGCTCGCTTTTCTTCTTCATCTTACCTACCCAGGATGACGATACTTCACGGGCGGCTGTCGTCATTTCATTGACGGCGGTGCCTACATCGCGAACCGACGACATGAGCGGATTGATTGCACCAACCTGTTGATTCACCTCATCAACCAAGCCGCGGACACTGATGACGAGTTCCTCCACATCATCCTTAGATTTGTTTATTAAATCTTTCGCTTCCTGCAGCGTTTCATTAGCTGTCTCAATTGACGCCTGCGCTTTGCGCAAAGTCTGAACGAGAAAAATAACAAGCACTGCTACAGAAATAGCCATAATAAGCACACTTATTTCAATGATCATCCCTATCGTCCTCCATTCTGCCTTCATATGACCTGCTTACGCGGGCTCTATTCCTTATTATCGTTACCCCTGCTGCACCTCGATGAATCATTCGTACCATTGACATCCGTTTATTATATGCTCCATTCGCCCAGTATTTTCTATTTCCCCTCACATTTTGACAAAGACGATTCGACAAGCTGCTGTTTCAGCAGCATTCCATCAGGTTAATCATCCATCAAGCACAGCAAAACGTCTTTCGCAAGTGTGCAACGTTTCCCCAACAAATCGAAGGAAAAGGTGATTATTATGCTAAGATGGGCTGTCATATTTTTCATTATTGCTATTGTAGCAGCGATCTTCGGGTTTGGCGGCATCGTAAGCGCTGCGACCGGAATTGCCAAAGTCTTGTTCTTTGTCTTTCTCATTCTCTTCCTTATTTCACTAATTACCGGACGTCGAAATTCAGCATAACCGCTTGTATAACGGCATCAACAGCAAAGAACCGGCCCGGCATTTCTTCTGGGCACGGTTCTTTTGCTGTTGTCGATCTATCCCAGTTTGACCGGTAATCCGGTCCGGGCCGATTCATTGGCTGCGACAGTTACCTGCTGGGTACGCCAGGCATCCGCATACGTTGAACGAATCCCGGATGCGTCGCCTGTGCGCACCGCGTGAAGGAACGCTTCGTTTTCCCGTTCATAAGGATTGGATACATTTTTATATTCATTCGTCTGCTCGCCGACAAACTCTTTCAGTTCGCCTCCAGTCAGATCGAGCACATTGCCGTCCGTATAAATTTGGAGACCGTTCGAAAAACCGCTAGTAAGCATGCAAGTATTGGAAATCGTCGCGACCGCTCCGCTCGCCAGTTTCAGTGTCGCCGTCCCAACATCCGGTACAGTTACGCCCGTCTCGCGTTCATGCATGACCAATTGTCCATAAGCAGCATATACCTCGGTTACCTCGCCGAGCAAATAGCGAAGCAGGTCAACCATATGTGTTGTCTGCTCGACCATTTGGCCTCCGGAAGTTTCCTGATTGCGCCACCAATAGACGCCTGGCATGCTGCCCATCCACCGGCCCATCGCCACGCCCGCAGTACGTCCTTGCAACAATTCCAACGCCTTGTCTGTGCTGTCCATATATCGGCAGTGATAACCGACGGAAGTCAGCAATTGCGTTTCTTCAACCCGTTTCAAAATTTTAGTCGGGGTATCCAAATCTGCCGCAAGCGGCTTTTCTACAAAAAACGGCACGTTCCGTTCCGCCAGCGCCAGCTCAATCTCCCCATGCGCAAAGGGCGGCGTGCAAATATACACAGCGTCAAGCTTGCGGGCATCCAGCATATCGTGAATGCTTTCGTAACTTCCGGCATTGTCAAAGTCCGCGGCCAGCGCATCCGCCTTCTCCTTGCTCGAACCGCAAATCGCGCTTACCTGCACACCTTCCATTCCAGCGAGCAATTTGCCATGCATTTTGGAAAACCAGCCTGTTCCTACCATCCCGACTTGCAGTGTCATTTGATTGAGCTCCTTCCGTTTCCGCTTCATTATTCTGCTCTATCCCGCTGCCGTTTACTTTTTGTTCAACAGCCGGTAAATGACCATTTCAAACATTCGCCAAGGAAGCAGAGATTTCCCCCATAGCGAAGCTCGTGCGCCCTTGCCCATCGCATAACGAAGCTTGGGACGCTTCATTGTGGCAATTGCCGCTATTTTACGAGCCACCTCGGCGGGTTCCGGTGCAGATGCAGCTGCTTTTCTGGAGAAATCCAACACAGCGTCCAACTGCTTGGCATAAGGCGAATTCGGCTTTTGGGTTATCATCTCAAACCCTTTCTCCCAAATCGCGGTATTGTATGCTCCAGGCTCCACCAGCACGACTTTTACACCGTAAGGCAGCATTTCATGGCGAAGCGCCTCGCTTAACCCTTCAATAGCAAACTTGGATGCGGCATAAGGCGCATAGCCAGGGAAACCAACCCTGCCGCTGATGCTGCTGATATTTACGATAAGGCCACGGCGGTTTTCCCTCATTGAAGGAAGCACCTCGCCGATTAAGGCCAAGACGCCGAATACATTCGTCTCCATCTGTTCCCGCCATGCGGCCATCTCCAGTTCCTCTACAAATCCTCCGACTGCAATGCCTGCATTATTGACAAGCACATCTATGGAGCCATAGGTTTTCAGTACATCGCCAACCAGATTGCTGACGTTCTCATGATCTGTCACATCAAGGCGGCTAACGGAAACGCTTTCCTCAACACCTGCCTGCAAAGCTGCCGCGAGCAGCTTGTCCCGTTTGCGCGGATCGCGCATCGTGGCAATTACCCGGTATCCTTCTTCGGCCATCGCAATTGCAGTGACAAGTCCAAATCCGCTGGACGCCCCTGTAATCAGCGCAACGCGCTGTCGATTGCCGCTCTCCTGATCCATTTGCATATTATGTCTCCTTGCGTTTTGCCTTCCATTTGCGATAAGTTGCCAGGCTTTCCTTAAGGTACCCTTCCTCATCCTCAGTAAGACGCTCTTTCAGCAGACCGTTGCTAACTGATGCTTTGCCTCTTGCTGAATACAGGTCCCGGCCAAGCAAATAATCAACCGACACGTCAAAACAATCCGCGAGTTTCTTGATTGTTTCGATATCCGGCTCATTTATATTATTCTCATATTGGGATATTGTCGATTTGACAGCATTCAAGAAAGACGCCAATTGCTCCTGCGTCATTTTACGTTCCTTGCGCAAGGATCTTAACCGTTCTCCAAGCATAGAACACCAACTCTTTGTATGAAATGTCAACCCTATATCTATTGTACACGGAAAATGAACTTTCGTAATAAAAAACAATCATTAGTTCATGTAATATGAATTTTCTCTTGAATAAATGGGAAAAATAGGTTATAATCAGCATAGTGTTCATGAAACATGAACAGGGGTGACATCGATGAATGAACGATTGAAATCAGCTAGAAAGGCAAAAGGACTTACACAAGCAGACATGGCTGCTTTGCTGGGCTATCGTTCCAAGAGTGGGTATGCTATGGTAGAGACAGGGAGAAATATCCCTCCGCTTGGCACGGCTTTGAAGATCGCCATGATTGTGGGATCCGATGTCGAATCACTCTTTTCGGCCTCTGACAATAATAATCCCTAGATGGAAGTTGAATGGAGGGGATAGAATGCTTATTCAAGATTCAGAGTGGATTATAGCTATTGGTATTCCACTGCTGATTCTGCTTCTTTACCTCGAAATCAGAATGCGGAGGAAAAGGCAAAGAACGGCGGCAACGCTTTGTCGCACAGATGAAAGGAGGGAGATTAACGAAGACAGGTTAGACCGCCGCACCAAGTAATCCGGGGAGCCTTAACCGCGCTTCTTATTGGTTCGCATGTTATCCTGCCGTAGGGCACCATCCCGGTGGAAAGGCGCATAACTGTTCGGCAAATGCCGGTTCCAGCTCGGCCAGCTTAAGAAAGTAGTTTCGTAATATGTGGTTTGCCGAGACCGAGCCGGCTTTGAATGAAAGTTTATAATCCTTTTTAACGTGCAAATAGTAGTAGATCTCATCGGTTCTGGGCGAGCGGTATATATGAGGGGGAAGGTATGGCACAAGATCAAATTCATTATAAATGCGCCAGCTTTTCGGAATCAATCGATTGTAGCGCAGCGCAAACTGCGGGTCTCCTACGCGCGGGGCAGCGTAAGTATATACTTGCGGCGGACCATGTATCGTATTGACGGCAATATCCGGCGCAGCGAGCACAGCAAGCGCTCCACCCAGACTGTGACCCGTTACAGTTACGGGCTTGCAGGCAGGCAGACGGCCAAGCGCTCCAATAAGCTGGTCGCGCGCGGAGGCATATATATCCACGAATCCTTGGTGAACGAGGCCGCCGTTTTTAATATATCGATAACTCGTTTGTCTGGCAATCGAGTTTGAAATCCACTCAACAGGCGTGCTTGTTCCGCGGAACGCAACTACGTAACCGTCCGCAGATTCCAGTATAAACCCGAAGACACTTTCCACCCCATCATAGGCCGATGCCTTGATCGGCTCGACCAATTCATAACCGGGCGGCATTAGAAACATGCTGTGTTCGTTCTCGAATTGCACATAAGTTTGACCGCAAATAGCCGCATATAGCAATGCGGCACGCGTATCCATCGTCTGTTTGCCCACCTTCACACGCTCCCCTTCGTCACATCCAGGCCTGAACTCCTGACCCTTCATACTATGTGCTTATCAGAGAATACGTTCTTTTTCAAGAAGGCGAATGCTGAGTTTTTTGCTTACGGCAACACATACAACAGAATAGCAAAGAAGTGAAAAATTGAGCCTGCCAGCACAAATAAATGCCATACCGCATGGTGATACGGAAAGCTTCGCCACACATAGAATACCGTGCCCACCGTATAGAAAATACCGCCGGCAACGAGCAGTTTCAATCCACCAGGCGCTAACTTCTCTACCAGCGGACCCCAGGCGAATACGATCATCCAACCCATTGCAATATAGAGCAATGTAGAGGTAAATAAAAAACGGGATGCGAAAAAGGTTTTAAACACCACACCTGCAACGGCCACTCCCCAGACGACTCCAAACAGCGCCCAGCCCAGTTTACCTTGTACCACATTGAACAATATTGGCGTGTAGGTGCCTGCAATAAAAATATAAATGCAGGAGTGATCCATCACTTCCAGCACCCGCTTCACCTTTCCGGCAGGAAAACTGTGCAGCAGGGTGGAGAATGAATATAGCATCAGCATGGCAACCCCGTAAATCGTGAAACTGACAACATGCCAGGCCGTGCCTTTTATCGACGCAAATACAATTAGCAGCACCAGCGCAGCTATGCTTAGCACTGCGCCGATGCCGTGAGTAACCGCATTGGCAACTTCCTCATTGCGGCTGTACGTATGCGTATTGGCCATCGCTTACTCCAACCTCCCTTGCGTCACCCCTAATTTCGTACGCCCTGGAGCGCAGATCAGGCAAATCGGAGGGCATTTAGAACTATACGCCCATCTTCTTGCGTTGATTGTTCACTTTCTTTGTATGCTGGCTTCTCATGACTTGCGCGCTTCCTCCGCCTTGATGCTTTGGCGATTTCTTTGCTTCTGCCTGTTCGCGCTTCTTCTGCTCAAGCTTTTGCTTCATCGCCTCAGCAAGCGAAACTTTGCGGGGGGCCTTAACTTCCTCGTTATCCGTCTCAACGGCTTGCTTTTGTTGCTCTTCACTCATGGTTCATTCACCTCGCAATATGTGTGATATTCATTAGTTTACCATAACTTGCTCCTTTGCCGCTATCCCGTAATGCCCCTTTGACTAACAAGTGGCCTCGCCGCAATGTCATGTCAAGCGACAAGCATGCTTTTCAACTGCCACTATTGTTGGGTACAATAAGGGAAAGCATCGTGAAAGGATGAGGAGCACAATGAAGAAAATGATCGTTCTTCCGCGGATCTCAGAAGACCAACAGCACGAGCTTCGACAGTTGGCGCCAGATTGGAAGATTGTGTTTGACAAGAATGAAGCGATAGGGACTGACATCTACCGGGAGGCTGAAATCATATGCGGCTGGAATGCAGAGGCTGAACAGCTCTCCCTTCAACCCGGAACGCAGCTCCGCTGGGTACAAGGCTGGGCAGCGGGCGTCGACATGATGCCGCTGGACAAGTTCGAACAACGCGGGGTGCTGCTCAGCAGTGCCAGCGGGGTTCATCCTGCACCGATGTCCGAAACCGCATTTGCACTTATGCTTGCATTAACGAGAAAAGTCCATGTCGCCGTTCGCCATCAGCAAAGCCAACTCTGGAATCGAGACTTTCGCTTGGGCGAAATGCACGGCAAAACCCTGCTTGTCGTCGGCGCCGGTGAGATCGGACGGGAGATTGCCAAGCTTGCCAAAGCGTTCGATATGCAGGTGCTCGGCGTGCGGCGCAGCGGCAACGACGCGCTATTCATCGACCGCATGTACAGTCTTGACGGCTTAAATGCCGCACTAGCGCTCAGCGACTATGTCGTTAATGTGCTGCCGCTGACCGAAGCGACTGACAGATTGTTCGATGAGGCTCGCATTGCCTCCATGAAAAATAGCGCCTTCTACATTAATATCGGGCGCGGGGCAACAACGGATACAGCTGCACTGGCCGCAGCGCTTGCCGAAGGCAGGCTTGCGGGAGCCGGTCTGGATGTCTTTGAAACCGAGCCGCTCCCCGCAGACCATCCGCTCTGGCGGCTGGACAATGTCATTGTCAGTCCTCATGTAGCAGGCATGTCGGATCACTACAATGAACGGGCGGTTGAGCTGTTTCTGCATAACCTGAAGCATTATTTAACGCAAGATATTTCAGCAATGCGCAGTGTCGTTAATTATGAGCATCAGTACTAGGCATTACCCTCGGGATGCTATCCAGCACCCACTGCCAAATTCGTTTTAACGTCTTGTCGAGGTTGGATACTTCTTCTTCGTCAATATAGGGAGCATCGTGACGCAAATAATCGGCGTGCCCTCCCAGTACATTAATGCCCTCGATATGTTCGGGGGCATATTTTCTGCGATTCCATTGCGGGAGAAAATACGCGGCCCTGCTCCATCCTCCCCAGCTGCCCAGCCGGGTAATCGGATCTTTGAACCGTCCGTCCTGATCGATAGCGTGCACATAAAAAACATGCGCGCGATAGTCAGGATGAATTGGCACCTTTGGCGAGCCGATCTGCACAATTTTAAATTCACTTACCCTTTTCTCATTGACCAGAATGCGAGCAGCCTGATATGCCGCGGCACCTCCGCCGCTATGACCAATCAATATTAACGGCTCCCCGTTGCAGGTTTCCCGTATTTGATCTGCAACCAGCTTTCCCCCAATTCGGAAGCCATTGAAGCGATAGACAAGATCGCCGCCGACCTCCCGTACTTGGGAAAACAGGCTGCGTGAATTGTCGCCGTAAGGGTAGATAACCTCAACCTGTGTATTCCATCCTGATTGTTCACATAGCGCTTGCAGAGTTTCGCAGCACCTGTGGAAGAAATTCGGCGCTGTTGCGACACCCGCAAGCAAATAAACACGGATTTGTTTGTTCATGCTTTTATCAATTGCCATGCTGTTCATCCTCATCCGCTCCATTTCTTTAAATCTGATCTTGACGATGAAGTTTAGTATGGGGCAACGGCAGGCACAATCATTCCTTCCTTATTATAGTTAAGTGCCTCGAATTGCATAAATTCATTTCGAAATATCTTTTATCCCTGGTATTTATTATAATAAAATCAAGTCATTAGGAAATAGGAGCGATAGCCTCAATGGACACACGCACTAATCTGTTTCATCGCATGCTGACAATTACTGCAGAGCTTTTCTTTGAGATGGAGAGCCGGCTTTTCTGGGATTCATTAGCCGCCGCAATCACTCCTGGTTCCCGAATACTGGATATTGGCGCTGGCAACGGCTTTTACTTACATAAGCTGCAGCAGCAGCATTCCCAATTTAACTATTGTGGCCTGGAGCCGGATGAAGGCATCTGGGGGAAGTCCCTTCCGTTACAAAACGAACACTTGCGGTTCAAACACACCGCCTATGAGCAATTTCAAAACGAGAGCAGCTATGAAGCTGTTGTGGCGCGGTTAGTTGTTCCTCATATTGAGGACCGCCTGCACTTTGCCCGGTGGCTTTACAATAACACTTCCGAGCAGGCAACGGTTGTGATGATCGATATTTGCAGCAAGCCGCTGCAGGATAATGAACGGCTTCCGCTGTTCTCCGAGCTCTACAGAAAATCCCGCCAGCCGCTTGGTCTCAGTCCGCTGCTTCGTCTGGAGGATGCCCTCCGTCTGGAAATGATGGAGGCTGGCTTCAGCGCGCCTGAAACGGTTCATTATTCGCTGCTTGCTGATGATCCCCTCGTCAAAATGAAGCTATACATTTATATGCGAACCGTCGTTGCCTGCACATTGGGAGAACCCGTCTCTTCTGCTTATGCGGAGGAATTGTTCGCATGGCTCGTTGAGCCAGGCGCTTCGCTGGAAATTCCGATGTTCGGAACCGTGTTCCGCAAAGACGCCGGCGTCGAAAGGAGCGCAGCAACATGAAATGGTTTGACCCTTACAAGGACGAGCTGTCGCTTGTATTTCAAGCTGCCGAGGACCGCATCCGCTTATTTCCTGAACCGCTCAGTGAACAGGGGATTCATTATTTAAACGGTTTTAACCCGCTTAGACGGCAAAGTGTCAACAATTATGTTTGCTATCTGCTGCCCTACTGGATGCAGGAGCTTGTTCCGCTGCCAACAGAGCAATGCAGGGGAATCGCCACAGGCAATGTTCTGTTGATGCTTTATTTTTTTATCCAGGATGACCTAATGGACGGCGAGCAGCATCGCTGGAAGGAACAGCTCGCCCTTGCCAATCTGCTGTACGCCGCTTTTCTGGAACATCAGCTTCAGCTTTTCCCTTCCCAATCATCTTACTGGCAGTACTTCTCTACCTATATTAGGGAATGGGCCGCAGCCGTTTCCCGTTCCCCCAAGGGAGATTTCCGCAGCCAGCCGGAGCTGCTGTGGGGAAAGTCTGCGCCCGTCAAGCTGGGGAGTACCGGAGCGCTGCTCCTCGCAGGAAGGGAAGATGCCATCCCGCAAGCGGCGTCCGTTGTCGAGCAGTTGCTTGTTACGCTGCAGATGGCCGACGATTGGGCCGATTGGCGGGATGATGTTCAGACCGGGAGCGACAACAGCCTGTTGTCGCTCATCCCCCCCGCGTTTCCGGAAATGGCGGATGACGGGCACGGTAAGCTGACAGAAGCCCGGGCAGCGCAGGCAATTTTTACACATCATATCATGAAGAGCTATGCGGAACATGCCATTCGGAACAATGAGCGGATTCAGCAGCTGAACTGGATCGCTCCCTCTCTCGAGAGCTTTCATCAGGCGCTTGTCGACGATTTGGTACAGGCAGCAAATCATATCGAAAAAAGTCGAGACATGTTGAAGATGGGCGGATTAGACTACTATTTGTCTAAAATTAACAAATAATTGTAGATATATCCACGTTGCCATGCTATAATACCTATGAAATTAGTTCCATATGAGGGAGAGGATAGTTCTAATGTCAGCTGAACAAATACTTAAGACTCAGATCATCCAAAAAGCATGGGAAGATGCGGCGTTCAAAACACAGCTGTTGGCTGATCCAAAAGCCGCGATCAAGGATGCCTTCAATATTGACATCCCCGATTATATCAACTTGACTGTCGTAGAAGAGTCGGTCGACCACTTATACCTTGTTATCCCTCCAAACCCTGCTGAAGTACTAGACGGCAACGAGACAGTCAGAGGCATGTGGTAAGGGACTATTGTGCATTTTCATGAGCAGGGAAACGGATAATCGCTTCTGTTCCGATTCCCTTCTCACTTCTAAACTCCAGTTTGCCCTGCATGACCTCAATAATGCGGAAGGTGACCATAAGTCCCAAACCTGTACCTTTAGACTTATTTGAGAAATACGGTTCGCCAAGCTTGGCCAGCTCTGTCGCATTCATTCCCTCCCCGTTGTCCTTAATATGAATCACAACTTCCTTCTTGTCCGAATAAGCCCATATATTTATTTGACCGGAACCGTTTAATGCCTCAATGCTGTTTTTGATCATATTAATGAAAGCCTGCTTCAGTTTTGAGGAATTGCCGCGGATAAATAAATTATTCGGAATATCCAGAATGATTTTTCCCCCTTGCAAATTGGCGAGCGGCACGAGAATCCCCTCGATTTGCTTCATTTCTTCCGCTATATCCATCACTACAATTTGCTCCAGTTCCGGCTTGGCGAACGTCAAGAAGTCCGTAATTATATTAGACGCGCGATCCAACTCCTCAATGGCCAGCGACATATAGTATTTGTCCTTTTTTCCCGCCTTGTTGGTCAGCAGTTGGAGAAACCCTCTTGTGACCTGCAGCGGATTGCGTACTTCATGGGCGACCGAAGCTGCCAGCCCGCTAATGATCTCCATCTTCTCGGAACGCTGTAGTCTTGTATTAAACAATTCCAGTTCCTTCGAATAATTGATCAGCCGTTGATGGTCAATAGCGAATCTTCTCCCCAGCATAATAATCAGGGAAATCATAAACCCAACTACGCCCCATTTCCATAAATAAAGCTCATAGTTGGCGGTTTTATAATAAAACCATAGCAGGTCCGCAATTCCCATCAGCGCACAGAACGTAAATCCCATCGCCAATATAAGCGCTTCCCTATTTCCTCTCGTAGCGTATACCGTCGTATATCCAATTAGCAGAATAAGCTGAAAAAGCATCGTCACACCCAACAGTTCAACCGTAAAAAAGAAATGCACTTTGAAAAAACGGAAATCATTCATATGGTTGAAAAGCGAAAAAATGGCACAAAAAATAGAAAAAGCCACCTGGAACTTTCGAAATCGCGTGACAAAAACCATATTGCTCTGATCAAACATTTTTTCAAAAAAGTATGTAATCGATGGAAGCAGCACTAACAATGCGATATCGAACAAATTGAACAGCAGCATCCCGTAATCGCTGTAGAAAGTGTACATGAAGGGCGAATAGGACATGACCAACAGACCAATGGTCAAAATAACCAAACTTAATGAAATCCATCTGGCGTACTGCTCACTGCGCAGGTAAATGGAACAGATCATCATAATAATTGCGATAAAAATCGATGAACTGCCTAAAATAACATCCAGCAAATCCTGTTTGACATAAAAGGGCTGCAAGGATGAAAAACTTCCGATAATAATTTCTTTGTTTAGACCTAAACGGTCGGAAACGGATGATGCTTTGATGTATAACGGCTGCTCTCCCTGACCGTGCTCCAATTGCAGCAGGATGCGATTGACATCGTAAACATAATCCCGTTGGACCTGATGAATCAATTGGCCGCCAGCCCAGACTTCAATCTGCTGTCCGTAAATTTTGGGAATATAGATCGCTGGCTGACTCCAGTCAAGCACCGGCAAATCAATGCGCAGCCATACGGAATTCACATCTTTGGGAGGCTTGGCTATCGGCGAGTTGACAGTGGACACTGTCCATTGGTTGGGCAGGCTAGGAAAACCCTGAACTTGGGCTGACGCTGTTATGGGCGCTGCCCTGGTATTAAGCGGTTTCGAATTCTCAATCCAAGCGTATCCCCATTCTGTAATCCGCTCAGACTGCCGGAGGCTGTGCCCATCGTTTGCCCACACAGGCGCAGCGGCAAAACCTGCCGAAAAAAGCAGCACAAGCAACAACAGGAACACGGTGGAAAGTTTTGTTGCCACATTCATAACTGCACCTCAGAATAATTCATTGTAAATGATCCTATGTACTAGATTTCGACAAATTTCCCTGTGAACCTTCATTAGAGACGGTTTTGGCAAAATAATTGTCAAAAAACGTGATTTGATCGGGGTTTTTAGCTCTTTTCACCGTCTAATATCGCCTAATAACAAAAAACTGAGCGGATCTGCACCCACCCAGCTTTTCTATGATCAGCCTTTGCACATGCCTCGTTAATTGCGGAGAAACTCCACTTGCCTTCGGAAATGATCGCCGCTGACAAAATGGCCGTTAAATGGGAAAACATGCAGCCGTTTCGGAACTTTCAACTGATTGTATACAGCGAATATTGTCTCTGGCATGCAGACCGGATCTTTCAGACTGATGGAGATCATCGTTGGAACACTCAGGCGGTCTGACAAATTAAGCAAATCAAAATAGCTGAGCGTCTTTAGAACCTGTTCCAACTGCTCAGGAAATTTAGATACGTAAGAAGCAGCTTCAGTTAGAGAACCTTGTGCATTGTAAATGCCAAAATCCATATGGCACATGTTTGGAACATCAGCGACAATTTTACTTGGAATATCGCTTAGCGCGCCGGCCATCAGGGCGAGACCGCCTCCTTGGCTGGTCCCTAACACGACGATCTGTTCAGGATCAATTTCCGGCTGCTGGGCCACCCATTCCACAGCTTTAACGGCATCCACCGAAATGGCCCGATAATAGCTATGCTCAGGGTTGGTAATGCCTTGCGTAATCCAGCCCGCAGTCATGCCGTGCTCCTGCTTCAGCAGGTTGCCTGTTTCACCGGCTTGTCCCCGGACATCCACCGCGAACACAGCATAGCCAAGCAGCAGCCAATTCGCATATTGCTCCGGTGTACCTTTGGAACCATGGTACCCATGATAAATTACGACGCATGGCAGACGACCGTCAGAAGCAGCGGAGCCGGCAAACCTTGGGAGTAGATACCAGCCATATACAGGCGTATCATCAAAACCTTCATAGCTGATTTTATATGCATCAATATAAGCAGACAAACTCTCCGTCTGTTGTCTGCGGCTGTTCAGGGGCCGCACACGCGCCTCATTTAACGTCCGTTCCCAAAAATCATTCAAATCAGGCTGAGCTGTTGCAGGTGTCCAGTAATTGTTAAGTTCCGTCAATCGTTTATCAATAAAGCTCATCATGTTCCCCCCAATGTCTATTTTCCTTTATTTTACTAGAGACACCTGTCCCGTCAAGCTTTTCTATGATTGATTGGATAAAGTATGGTAAACTTTTGATAGTTTTTATCGGAAGGGAATGCGATTTGTTGAACAAACATCGAATGGTTCCACTTATCTCAGCAGCAATATTCCTGCTGCTTCTGGGCGCATGGCTGCTCCTGAATCCGGTTACGCTGGAAAAAGGCGAGCGGCCGCAGCCCATTGTGAACAAGCAGCAGCCTGAATCTCCTGACCCGTCTCCGGTGGAATCCGATGCAATCATCCGTTTTTCTACACTGGAACGCGGCAGCCAGCTACGAAATTATGAAGCGCATGAGACGCTCTACTTCTCTGATCCCGATGTGAGTTTGCGGATCGAGTTTCAGTTCCCGCCTCATGGGGCTGCACCGGATTTTGCGGCATGGTATCCGGAAACAGCCGTTTTTTATGAAGAAGAAGGCGTACGGAAACCTGTGAAGTTTGTAAGGAATGACAATAGCGGCAGCGGCTCCAACCTGATCGAAATTATACTGGAGTCTGCTCCCGAGGCTGAACTGCGAATTGAACTCAGCGGTTCAGGCGATCGCAAGCCGATTGAAGCTGATCTGCTGTATTCCCCGCCCTTTGAGATCCAGATATCGTCAGAGGACGAATTGTTTCGTATGCGGGAACAGGTTGTTGCCATGAATGGCTTGCAGTCCATTCCCTGGTATGTAAAGCTCGGCGCATCTGCAGAGGCAACGCTGCGCTTTACTGGCCCTGTTAACCGGGAATCGGCCAATCAGCGGTTCAGCGCTATTTTTCAGCAGCAGAGGTGGCAAGCAGAATGGCATGACGATCAGCATGTAACGCTGCGCTTTATACCGGATGCAGAGACAAGTATTACGCTGCAGTTTGCCGGAATCGAAAACCAGCAGGGCTATAAGCTGGCGGCGCTGGAGCGGGAGATGATTGTCATCTATCCCCGTCAGGAAATCAGTTACGGGCGGATCGACAGAAAAGGCATGAAATCAGAGCTGTTCCGTTCACCGGTGCCTTACTACCAGTTTCTTCCTAATACTGACGGCACATTGGCGCTGGCCCAGGTCAGCGAGTCAGATGAAAACGGCCTGTCGGTCTACTTATTGCTCGATTTGTCTAACGGGGGCGCAATTATTAGGCAATATGCGCCAGGTTCGATTGAAGAACCGGCATGGCTGTCTGATGAAGATGCCTTCGTCTATTCTGCGAACGTCGCGCAGGGATTAACGGAAATCCATCTTCGGCAGGCAGTGTCCGACATCGATCAACCGCTTTGGAAATCCACCGCAGTATCGGATCGCATTCGCTGGGCCAAAGCGTTTGTAACCGAAGGCACGCTTAATGATCGGCTGACTGTTCTGGAGTACTACAGCACAGACAATGACTATGTGTTTCCTTATCAAGCCGATTACTATAGCGTGAACCTGATAACCGGAGAGACCGACAGGCAGCGTAAAGCTGTCCAGCAGCATTACTGCGAAGCGATGCGCTGCTACCAGCCTTTTATCCCGCTTGCCACGAAGCTCTATCTGTCGGCCAATCGCATTAGCAAGGAGGACGGAACAGAAGAGACTTACCTGATCTACAACGCGGAGACCAATCGTGAAACCTTGCTTCCGCTTGCGGGATCACAATTGGCGGCGGTGCTGGATGACAGCAGACTGTTGATGATACGCCAATCGGATAATCCGGCATCCGGACAAGTAGATGAAAGAGCGTTCGAATCCGTTACGGAGGGGTTTGAGGAGAGCAAACAGCGTTATTACGTTTACAATTGGCGTGAGCAGACCATCACTAATTTGCCCATCGGTGCGGAGCATCTGATCCGGTTCCCGTCTCCTGCCTCACAGGCATGGCAAAGCGGCGAGGAGCGCTACCTGCTGTATGGCACCGGTATATGGATGGAGTTTGACCTCCGCAGCCTAACCTTTCGTGAGCTTGATTATGAGGCGCTCGCCCAAAGCGGTGAATTTATCTATTACCGCACTGGTCCCATATGAGCGAGCACATGAGCTTGCATGCCAGGGGCAGCCTCAAGAATTTCGGAAATTAGCCAGTGTCGGGAACCTCGACAGCCACTGGGGTTAGATTTCTTTTTTGCTGTATACCGTATCTCCGCTAAAACAATGACAGGCGCTGCATCTGCCAGTGGCAGGCGCAGCGCCTTATTCGCAAGCTTGGCAACATTATTGCGATACCTGAGATAAGGTATACAAAAGCACATTGGGAACAGGCAAGCGGTCGTCGGCTTATCTAATGAGCCGTCTTCAGACAAGCCTGTTACAATTCAATGACAAGTAGGATCGCCGCTGCAATCGGCATTAATACCATAGCTGTACGAAGTACTTTGCGTGGCACGCGCTTGGTGAACTTGGCGCCAATATATGACCCAATCATCGTGCCAAGCAATACTTTGAGCAGCAAAGCAGCGTCAAAGTAGCCAATGCCGTAGTAACTCGCCCCGCCAGCTGCGGCGATCGGCAAGATGACAAGCATCGTTGTGCCAGCCGCCTGCGCGATGCTCAGGCCCAGCAGCGCCAGCAAGCCAATCTGGATAAACGGTGTCGATCCGATGCCGAACGCTCCAGACAAAGCCCCGGTCACCAAGCCCAGCGCGGCTGCGCCAAGCCAATAGGCCATCCCTTTGCTGCCGGGAGCCTTGTTGCTTGCGGCTTCCTTCGCGGGATCTGCGGACCGTCGCGAATAATAAAACATATAGAACCATAATGCCAGTCCGGACAGCAGCAGTGATCCGGACGTGAACCATTTCAATTGCTCGCCAGGTATCGCAATAGCAACCTGCGATCCTGCCCACGCCCCAGCCGCTCCGGTAAGTCCGACCACAAGGCCGGTGCGCACAACAACATTGCCTTCTCGGAAATGGCTCACTGTGCCGGATAAGGAAGTGAACAGCATCGTCGCAAGCGCCGTGCCCAAAGCGGCATGAATCGGAAAGCCAAACCCCGTCGTTAAAATAGCAATAATAAATCCCGAACCTCCTGCCCCTACAAACCCGAGCAGCAAGCCCAGTGCAAACATACTGGCAATAAGCTGAATATCCATTTTTATTGTACAGCGGGAATAACTTGTTTCACTCTGCCGACCTGACCATCCGTGAGCCTGACTTTGATGCCGTGAGGATGGATAGCCGAATTAGTCAGCAAATCCTTCACAACCCCGCGTGTTAGTTTTCCGGTACGTTGATCCTGCTTAAGTACGATGTCCACCGTCAACCCTGGTCTGACATCACTTCGGTTTGTTCCGTTCATTAGTTGCCTCCTGCAAATCAAGTAATTTGTTCCGACTAGAAAAAAGCGGCCGTTTCGTTTCATCAGCGCTTGTCCAAATTATTATAGCGCAATAGATAACACAATTCACCTTGTGCTGCCCTGCACTTCAAAATTCGTAATGCGATGTTCATTATGCTACGATAGGCTTTTAGCAAGGTGAATTTCAAAACATGTGTTAAGTGAAAGGAGACTGAGCATTAATGGCAAACCAAACAGGGGCAATTGTAGAACAATCATTGGAAACTTTGATGGGGGATAAGGCTTTTTTGCCGAACTTGCAAAATGAAAAAAGAGAGCAAGCTTTCACTTCATTGACAGCCATACTCTCCACTCCGAATAAAATTCACAAGTCATTTCTGCGAATTGCGATGGAAAACGGCAATGTGGTGCGTATTCCGGCTTTCCGCATTCAACATAACGATACGCTTGGCCCTTACAAAGGCGGCATCCGGTTCCACGAATCGGTAAACGAGGAGGAAGTCGTCAATCTGGCAACACTGATGACGCTGAAAAATGCGCTGCACGAAGTTCCGTTTGGCGGCGGCAAGGGCGGAGTGGTCATCAATCCGCGTGATTACAGTACGAAAGAGATGTATCAAATCTGCAAAAAGTATGTGCAATACTTCAGTGATATTCTTGGCCCGGACAAAGATATCCCCGCTCCCGATGTGGGCAGCGGCGAACGGGAAATGGACTGGATGATGGCAGAATACAAGAGCATCAATCCAGGTCACCCCTACAGAGGCAGCTTCACCGGAAAAAGCGTGCTTAACGGCGGTTCCCTCGGCCGAAGGGAAGCGACCGGCAAGGGGGTCTATTTCACCTTGCGGTACTTGCTGCATGATTTTGTCGCCGAGCATCGTGCCTGGCTGAACGGCAACGACAACAGCTATGCGCAGACGGCCTTGTCCTCCGCGGAACGGCCGTTGAAAATTACGGTGCAAGGCTTCGGCAATGTCGGTTCCATCGCGGCGCTAGAAGCGTACAAATGCGGCCATTTGCAAAACAAAGTGATTGCAGTCAGCGATCGCAGCGTGACGCTGCACAATGAGGACGGGCTGGATATCCCCGCCCTGCTCAACTATGCTGCGGCACACCGCGGTGATTTGCCGTCCACTCCCGAAGCGCTTGCAGCCCATGACATCAAGGCCGCTTTGCTGCCGCGCGAGGACATCCTCTATCTGGAGGCGGATGTGCTGATACTGGCGGCGCTTGAAGACCAGTTGCGGAGCGATAATGTGGAGAAAGTAAAAGCCCCGATCATTGTAGAAGGCGCCAATGCCCCGATTACCGGCGAAGCCGATCAAGTGCTGAGCGCCAAGGGAACGATTGTTATTCCGGATATATTGGCCAATGCGGGCGGAGTTATCGTCTCGTATCTGGAATGGCTGCAGGGCAGGGAGACACAGTTCTATAGCGAAGAGGAAGTTTTCCGGCTGCTCTATGACAAGATGAAAAAAACACTTGATGCCGTATTGCCGCATTATTTTGGCAACGACCACACCTTACGGCGAAATTGCTATGTGCATTCTGTTATGAAGCTGGCCACCAACCTGTACATTCAAGGTAAACTATACTAGTTTAGCGCGGCGCGGATGTCGAGGAGACCATTGTGAGAGGACAGACGTTCCGCTATTTTGCTCAAAATGGGCAAAACGGCGATTTGGCGGCCACCAGATCCTTTATTTGTGTGAAAAGCACGGTTTTAGGCGGCTTTTCGTAGCAATAGCGGAACGTGTGGCCGCGAAAGTTGGGTTTGGGGATGACGTACAATAGTTTGTGTACCACAATTTGGAGCCTAGCCAGGCACAAAAAAAGTAGGGTATCCTCGGGATAAC
>REGQ01000041.1 GCA_004134985.1 Paenibacillaceae bacterium
TGACCGTCTGTGCATCCGCATGGAGTCTTCCTTGCTGAAGCTCATTTAGCCTAAAATCATTAGTTGAACTTATATAGCCATCTGTCAAAACCAGCTCGCATCATCGCTCTCACAGCGATTTGCGAGCTTTTTGTGTGTAGCGGCGCTTAGGTAAAGGCTAACCGGTGTAAAGTTTGATTTGTAGCAGGAGAAGATGCTTCAAAATTAAGCAAAAATTAAACCACTGTTAAGGTCACTATAAACAAACGGACGTTATACTAAATATAGGAGTGAAATGGAATGATAACCTGCAGTTATTGAATTCATTTGTTGGGTGGTGTTAGACAAATATTGCAAGGATTGAATTTCAGAAAGGTGGTTGAACGATGCGAATGCCAGTCATTATAGCTGTATTCACGTTATCATCTGGCATTTTCTCTATTTTAGCCGTTCTCAATGAGCAGCCAGCATGGTCCTTTGTTTGTTTAATTGTGGGGATTTTATTGAATATATTGGGCAAGAAACGCAACATTGTACCAGCCTTCGCACAAAGCTTCTGTTCCCTTGGCGAATTGATCACATTCGGAACTGCTCCAGGAATCATACTGTTTAAATTGGCATTTACTCCAGACTCCGTCATTGGCGGGATTTGTGTCGGCCTATTTGTCAGCTCATGTGCGCTGCATTTGGCCCGTAGAAATCTTCCCATCAATGGCAAGGACAATAAAGGGATGCCTGTTGTGCTGGGAGGAGCATTAGTGGCGGCATACGCGCTGTTTATTGGCGATTTTTCCATCATGTTAACCATCTCGTTTGTATTGATAATGAGTATACTGATCGCTGTTCCCTTTCGAAAGGGTAAGTGCAAGCTTGAACGATCAATACGAAAAAAGACTTGAACGCTGACGTTGACTATAACTAAACTTCTGTCTGCTCGATCCTCTCCGAAACGGGCTAGACTCGTAAACGGCTTCGCCCGTTTTTATGAAGAAAGATCCTTCCTTTATTGCTGGGTTTGCAGATATTCCTCAAGGCGATCCGATGTCTCACTGATCCCTTGCTCCATTCCCATCTCAATTACTTTTTTCAGTGCTTCCTCCGAATCGTATTTCGAGCGGGTGATTATCTTCGTCTTGTTGTTCTCCAACTGCACGAAAGTCATCTCAGCATCGGAGGATGGCATTCCCTCGGCTTCATTACCCTCGGCATCGGAGAAATAATCTGTATAAACAATTTTCTCTGATGGCACAATTTCTTTATAGACCGCTTTTGCCCAAGATTCAAAACCAAAGAAATCGCCTTGGTTGCTATCTATACATTTCATGCAGTAATGCCAGATGCCGCCTGGACGAAAATCGACGGTACAAGCCGATAAAACCCAGCCGCGCGGTCCCCACCAATGTTTCAAATGTTCAGCTGAGGAATGAGCCTCGAATACCAGCTCACGGGGAGCATCGAACACCCGCTCCATGATCAGTACCGGACCATCCACTTTAAACGTCATTTTGTTCGCCACTTGACATTCCTCCCAAATTATCATTTTGTTGATGTTCCCGTTCCTTGAGCTGCTGCAAATAATCGTCCAACTTGTCGTAACGCCCTTCCCACATTTTACGATAATCATCGAGCCAGGCATCCATCGCCTGAAGCGGCTCAGGCCTAAGCTTATAGTGCCGCCTGTTGGCTGCTGCCTGCACCTCAACAAGCCCGGACTCAAGCAATGTGCGTAAATGCTTTGAAGCTTGAGGCTGGCGAATGTGAAGACGGTCCGCGATGTCTCCAACAGTCAAGGAACCATCCAGCAGAAGCTCAACGATCCGCAAGCGGGTCGGTTCGGATAATGCGCTGAATGTGGTTGTATCCATATTTACCATGCCCTTTAATAAAATGGTTTGTGAGGCAGCGCTTTATTCAACCCGCGCTTTATCCTCAAATGAAATATACCATCAAGGGAATATTCCTGTAAAGGAATATTTAATATTTGGTATTTTGTTGGTATATCAACTTGCGACACATAAGAACACACGGTGTACACAGGAGGCTGCTATACTTGGTCATACAGTCAACAACCGGAGGTGGATGTGTGTGAAGGAAGCAACATTGATTGGCGAAATATGGCATTGTTGATCGCCTGAGAAATGCCGCATTTCGTATCTTCTTATGCTAAGATATTGGGTATTAAACGATCATGCCTTGCCTTGGGTGGAGCAACAGCCAAAAAATACGGAGTGTACCGATCATGATACGAAAAATATTGTTAGTCGAAGACGATGTCCTTATGCGTGAATTTATAACGGACTACTTTACAAAAGAACAGTGGGAAGTGTATGAAGCAGACAATGGAAGGCTTGCGATGGAGCTTTTTGAAGAAATCTTCGTAGACCTGGTTGTGCTGGACATTATGATGCCGGAAATGGACGGGTGGTCGGTATGCAGGCGGATTCGCGAAAAATCGGATGTGCCCATTATTATAATAACCGCTAGGACGGAGGACGATGATCACATTATGGGGTTCGAGCTTGGTGCCGATGAATATGTTACGAAACCTTTAAGTCCAAGAGTTTTAGTCGCCCGAGCGAAGGCATTAATGAAAAGAAAAGAAGGGACGGTCGGGCGTGAAGGAGATCTACTGATCTTCGGCAGTCTGCAGGTAAACCGAATGGCACATACTGTATCCGTAGCCGGAAATGCGATTTATTTGGCACCGAAGGAGTACGAACTTCTTATTTTTCTCACCAAACATTATGGCAAAGTTCTCTCGCGTGACCACATTTTGAACGCGGTTTGGGGTTACGATTATTTAGGAGATTTGCGCACCGTAGACACCCATGTTAAAAAATTAAGAGCAAAGCTTGGCGATGCCGGCCGCTATATAAGCACAGTTATCCGTTCCGGCTACAAGTTTGACATGGAACGATGAGAAGACACAGTGTCGTTTTCAAACTTTTTATTGTTACGACTGTCCTGATTTTAATTATTTTCTCGCTAACAATGGTTGCCCAAGGGATGTTTTTCGAGCGGTTTTACCGGGCGGCCAAAATCAATGCATTGGAGAAAAATATCGGGAAATTGGCTGAGCAGCTTGATCAGACACCGTCCCATGAACAGCAGCTTTCACGGCTGCTTGGTGCATTTATGAATAAAAATGATACGAGCATTTCGATCTTGAATGATCGTTATGAACGGATCAATATAAATCCCTATTTCGTCGAGCTGGAAGCGGGTGGAAGCACCATCGTCGTTCGTATTCCGATGGATGGCATGTCAATCGATAAGATTCCCCAAGGGGTTCAGATCGGGGATACGCTGGCGGTCGACGGAATCTTCATGGATGAGGACGATAAGATTATGCATCCCGTTGTGATCAAACCCGCGGACGCTTCTCCGGAGAAGGGGCTGGTACGTGTGGAAGGCACCGTAACAGATTTCATGCTGCCAGAGCACCGTTCTTACAATCCGCTCTATCAGGACGCCTTGATACAGGATGCATTGCGGGATTGGATTCCCCAAGCCGCGCAGCACCAGCCCGCCCTCCAGAAGGGGACGACTGTGAAGCTGGAATGGAGTGATAAATGGAGTGGTATTCGGTATGCCATTGTAATTGTGCCATTGCCAGAGAGCGGGTATGGGAATCGTTATGTATTCGTGATGACTTCTTTGCAGCCTGTCGGGGAAGCGGTCGGCATTTTAAAACAATACTACGTTTATTTAGCGCCAATCATCGTGCTGCTTGTCATTCTCCTGTCCTTGCTTTATTCAAGAATTGTTTCCCGTCCGTTAGTTGTATTAAGCAAAATGGCAGCGCGATTGGCCAAATTGGATTTTACAGTGCAGCCGGAAATTCATTCGAAGGATGAATTCGGAGAATTGTCCGAGAATTTGGTTTCGTTGTCCAGAAAATTGGATACCGCCCTAAAAGAACTGACGGATGCGAATGATACATTGCAGGAGGATATCCAACAAAAGCAGCAATCCGAGCAGCTTCGCAAAGAGCTGATCGCGAATATTTCCCATGAATTGAAAACCCCGTTAGGAATCATTAAAGGCTTTGCGGAAGGGCTTCAGGACGGCGTGGCGCAAGACAAACAAGAACGCTATCTGGCCCACATTGTCAATGAAACGGATCGAATGAATGTCTTAATTATGGACATGCTGGAGCTCTCCAAATTCGAAGCCAAGGCAGTAGAACTGCAGCCCAGCGCAATATCGTTGACCAGACTTATCCAAAAAGCAATGCATTCATTCGCCAAGCAAATGGAGGACAAACAACTCCAGTATAAATTGAATGAGAGCGGAGAGAACGAGCCGCTCGTTATGGCAGATCCGCGGCGGATCGAGCAGGTCATAATGAACTTGTTGAGCAATGCCATTCGGCATGCGGTTGACAGCAGTGTGATTACGATTAGCATGCAGCGCGCGGCTGACGGCGAGGTTACCACCGTCATCGAGAACGTTGGCCCATCCATAGCTGCGGAAGATAGAAATCGCATATGGGATCACTTCTACCGGGCCGAGCGCTCCCGGGATCGTAAATCTGGGGGAACTGGTCTTGGACTTGCAATTGTCAAACATATTATGGAGCTTCATGGGAGCGGATATGGGGTAGTAAATACGAAGTGCGGAGCAGCATTTTATTTTACCTTATACGAAAGCAGAGGAGAAACAGATGAATAACAACAAATATATCTACCTAATTTCAGCTTTAATTGTATTGCTGCTGAGCAGCGCATGCGGTGCAAAATCCGATCCGAACTCAACCGGTATTATCGATACCGAGCGTGCGGACAACTCGGAGAACGAGCAAACGAATAGCGCCGAAACAGAGCCAGCGAATAATGGAGAGAGTAACGAGTCAATCACAACGGACAAGGAAATTTTAATTATTATTGATCAGACACCCAAGCCGATTGAAGGAAACAGCTTCGATTTTGGCGTGAACAAAATTCCTGAGGGATATGCATTGGCTGAAATGCAGTGGGTTTCCGAGCAAAGTAAGATTGTAAACACAACAGCTGAGGCCATTGAACATGGGAGAAATGGGGAAGATGGTTTCTATATTAGCGGAAACGGACAATTCTCTGGTTTTTTCTACCCTGATGATATGAAAGGCGAGGAAGGACAGGTTGCATTTCGGTTCAAGAATGATCAAGGCGATGAACTGACCTGGGAAAAGAAGCTGACATTGAATTAGAAAAACATTCATTTTACGTGCAGAGAGGAAGCAGCCATTACAGCTGCTTCCTTTTTTTAGTGGGGATTTCTAGTTTGCTGATGAATTTATTTCATCATTGGATGAAAGATACCTTCACACAATCTTTATATCGTGTTATATGCATGTCACATATTCCCGAAAGCAGGTTGATTAATTGCTTGTCGATGGAATTAATCGGGAATGAAGCGTTTACTTTGATTTGTCAAAAATACCAAGCAAGAAAAATGTTATATATGTTGACACCTGATCCTTTCTTGTTTTATATTAATAACATCACTGGAGAATATAAAGAAGTAGTTCGTGACTAATCTCAATTTTTTTATTAAAATCATCATTTTAAAGCTGTTTTTCAAGATAATTATTCCAGCGAAGAAATTATATAAGGGAATGAGTCGATGAAGCATGATCAGGATTTTATTAAGCGGCAAAACCGGCTGACCGTTTTTGAAATTATAAAAACCCAAAATCCGATCTCGCGGGCGATGATTGCCAAACAGACGGGAATGAGTCCAACGACAGTCAGCCGCATTGTAGGCGAGCTTATAGAGCAGGGCTACATTTTGGAGTCTGAACAAGTATCCGAGGGACTCGGACGGAAGTCGACGCTGCTTGGTCTGGTCGATGCCTCTGTCAGTTCCATCGGAGTAGAACTGGATCGCCATTCTTTGAGTGTAGGCATTGTCGACCTGCAGGGCAATCTGGTTCACAGCGAACGACAGGCGCGTGGAGTTGAGGAGCAGCCAGCTGTTACCATGGAACGGATAGCTGCTTTACTGAATGACATGCTTGAGCGTAACATCGTACAGCGCAAGCACATTGTCGGCATTGGCGTCGGTCTGCCCGGCATCGTGAACAATGATAGCGGAGTCGTCGTTTTTTCTGTACAGCTCGGCTGGAAAAATGTACCTTTAGCCACCATGCTGGAAGAGCTGACAGGCCTGAAGGTGAACGTAGACAATGAATTAAAAGTTAAGGCGCTGGCAGAGCACTTGAAAGGCTCGGCGATCGGCTCCAGCAGAACAGCGTTGCTCGGCTTTGGCAACGGGGTTGGCTCAGCGCTCATTGTCGAAGGAGAGATCTATCGCGGTGAGATGAACAGCGCAGGCGAGATCGGCCATACGACGGTTGATCCGAACGGAACCTTATGCGAATGCGGCAAGGCAGGCTGTTTGCAGAGCTACATCACGATTCATTCCCTCTTGCAAGAGGCTAATCAAATCGCACCGATCCAAACCGTTGAGGAATTGTTCACGGCGAGGAATGCCAAAGAGCGCTGGGCCGTCCATCTGATAGACAGGGCGCTTACTTATATGGCGATTACGGTTAACAATGTCGTCTGCATGTACAATCCGGACACCGTCATTTTCAGCGGAGAGCTTGCAGACAAGTTTCCGGAAATGTACTTGGAAGTAAAAGAGAGATGCATGTCGCGCTTTGTCTGGGAGCCATTGCGGGATTCCTTCCGCTTTGTGAAGTCTGAATTGCATGAAGCAGGCGTCATGACTGGCTCAGGCCTATTGGCGCAAACCCAGTTTTTCAAGCTGGATTAATACGTATTGTTGCATTTGTGAACAAGCTTAGCATAGGAATCGAACTTACGGTTGATCATTAAGGGGGAGTACACCATGAGCAGCAGCTTTATACCGCTAGTGGAAGAGTATCGGGGTGGCGTGCTTGAAAATGTTCACTATGGCGCCATTTCGGTCGTAGATGAAACAGGAAAAGTCATTTATCAGAGCGGCAATCCGGAGCACATGACGTTCCTGCGCTCAGCTGCCAAGCCTTTTCAAGCTTTGCCGGGCATGAAAAGAAAAATTGACGAAGTTTACGGTTTGACGGGCAAGGAGGCGGCGTTGTTCGCAGCTTCGCATCGCGGCGAGGCATTTCATATCGAAGCGCTGGAGTCAATTTTGAAGAAGACAGGCATCGCCGAGAGTCAACTGCATTGCTGTTCCACTTATCCGCTGAATGAAGATGCCAAAGCGGACCGTCATCGCAATCAGGAAGCGAAACGCCGTTTGTTTCACAACTGCTCCGGCAAGCATCTGGGCTTGATTGGCCTAAGCAAGCATATGGGCTGGGACGAGGACACCTATTATCAACCGGATCACCCGGTGCAGCAGGAGATTATGACGTCGCTTGCTTATATGGCAGATGTGCCGCCATCCTCCATTCCATTCGGTATCGATGGTTGCGGACTTCCGGTTCACGCGCTTCCCCTTCATAAGATTGCACTCATCTACTTGAAGCTGGCCTGCACCGATCTGATTGCAGATGTAGAAACCCGCGCTGCTGCCGAGCGTATTGCCAGACTGATGAACGCGAATCCCGATATGATCGCCGATACGAAGTTTGTCTGTTCCGCGCTGCTCAAGGACGACAATCTTGCTGCCAAAGGCGGAGCAAAAGGCGTGTACGGGATCGGCCTTCGTGAAGAACGAATTGGCATTTCTCTGAAAGTATCCGATGGCTCGGAACAAGTATGGCCTTGTATTATCGCCACTATTCTGGAAAAACTGGGCTACGGCAATCAGGCAACGATTGACCGGCTGTATGAGCTGGTGCCGAACGTGATCGTCAATGACGGCGGTACTGTCGTCGGCGAACGCAAACCTGTTTTTTCATTTGGAATGTAACAATTTAGGCTGCGTCTAATCATGCCAAAACTTATTGAGAGAATAGTCTTCATAATGGAAACCTTAATTGTATACCGCTATGAAGAATTCTAATATATACACTACTACCAAGGGGAGTGCGACAGAATGAAATTTAAAGGAAAAGCATGGTCAATGCTGATGCTTCTTATGATCGTGGCTGTTGTGGCAGCGGGCTGCGCATCAAGCAACGGCAACGGAGGAAAGACAACAGAAGGCGGAAAGAACGAAACAACTGAAGGCAGCGGAACGAAGCCTGCCGGCTCCAAAAACGGCAATAACGCGATTGTTGCGCTTAATGCGAACTTTATAACACTCGATCCCCACAATGCGGGTGATACAAATTCGATCTCCGGTGTTAGATCCATGTACGAGGGTCTGATGGGCTTTGATGAAAATATGAGCTTGAAGCCGGTATTGGCTGACAGCTACACAATTAGCGAAGATGGTCTTGTGTACACTATCAAACTGAAGCAAGGTGTGAAATTCCATGACGGCACCGATTTCAATTCAGAAGCCGTTCAAATAAATCTTGCTCGTATTCAGGATGAGAACAACAACCTGAGAATGCGCAAAAGCTTTGCCAAAGTAGCACAGGTGGAAACGCCAGATGCGGATACAGTCGTCATTACACTGAGCGAGCCGTACAATGCCTTTTTGAACAAACTGGCAATGGGCCTGATGATTAGCCCGGCTGCTCTGGAGCAATATGGTGATAAAATCGGTCAAAATCCGGTAGGAACAGGTCCATTCAAATTCAAGGAGTGGATTGAGGGCGACCGCCTTGTTGTAGAGAAAAATGCGGAGTACTGGGAAGCTGGCTTGCCTAAAGTGGACAGCCTGACATTCAAACCGGTGCCGGAAAACGGGTCGCGGATTGCGATGCTGAAAACTGGCGAAGCTGACTTTATCTATCCAATGCCAACCGAGCAAGTGGCCCAAGTGGAAAGCGACAGCAACGTTGTGATTGACAAAACCGACTCTACTATCGTTCGTTACATTACGCTGAACACAATGAAAAAGCCATATGATGATTTGAAAGTTCGTCAGGCGATCAACTACGCCATCGACAAAGATGCGTTCATTAAAGTTGTCAAATCGGGTCTGGGTTCCGTACTCGATTCCAGCATGTCGTCCAAAACACAATACTATGCGAAGCAAGAAGGCTACCAGTACGATCTGGAAAAAGCAAAAGAATTGTTGAAAGAAGCAGGCTACCCGGACGGATTCGAAGCAGAGATCTGGGGAGAGAACGACTCTGAGACGATGAAGGGCATGCAGTTCATCGCACAACAGCTGGCACTTGCCGGTATTAAGCTTGAAGTGAAATCGATGGAAGGCGCAACGCTTTCCGACCAGATCAACTCAGCTAAATCACCAGAAGAAGCAAAAATTCAAATGTGGTTCGTAAGCTGGTCGCCATCTTCCGGTGATGCGGACGGCGCAACAAGAGGTTTGTTCAGCAGTGAGATGTTCCCGCCAGCTGGAGCGAACACCGCTTACTACAAAAATGACAATGTAGACCAATGGATTGCGGAAGCAAACCGATCGATCGATGCGGAAAAAGCAAAATCGACTTATGCTGATATTCAACAAGCCATTTGGAATGACGCGCCATGGGCATTCCTGGCAGTAGATCAGGTCATTTCCGGAAAACGCGCTTACCTGGAAGGCATCAAGGTTTATCCGGACGGTTCTGTTAATGTCCGTGAAGCCGAAGTAAAGCAATAATTACAGTAAGACAGTAAATTCAAGGAAGCAATAATTAAGAAGGGAGCTGCTTCAGCGAGAGATTGATGAAGCAGCCTCTCTCTTTTTCTAAGGAGGTTTCCGGCTTGGGTAGATACGCTCTGCAACGGCTGCTGGGGGTTATACCGCTCCTGTTTGTCGTATCGGTGCTTGTATTCATGTTTATTCACCTTATTCCAGGCGATCCGGCCCGGCTTGTCGCTGGAAAGGACGCCACACTTGAAGAAATTAACGGCATTCGTGAGCAGCTTGGTCTCAATGATCCGCTGTGGAGGCAATACATCGATTATATGGGCAAGCTTTTCCAGGGTGATCTTGGCAATTCTATTCGTTCAGGGCTTCCGGTCAGCGAAATGCTGGCGAGCCGGTTTATGCCGACGATCTGGCTGACGATCTTCAGCATGGCATGGGCAGTGGTCATGGGGGTATTTGTCGGAATGATATCGGCAGTCAAACGCAACAAATGGCCTGATCATATCGGGATGATTACTGCCATATCCGGGATTTCGATACCTGGCTTCTGGCTCGGTCTTGTACTTATTCAAATTTTTTCTGTTCAGCTCGGCTGGTTTCCTACCGGCGGGGTCGATTCGTGGTCCAGTTATGTGCTGCCGTCGCTGACGCTTGGCGCCGGTATAATGTCGATGCTGGCCCGCTTCTCCCGAACGTCCATGCTGGAATCGATGCGTGAGGATTATATTCGTACCGCCCGGGCCAAAGGGCTTCGTGAATTTCTCGTTGTCGGCAGACATGCGCTGCGCAACTCACTCATTCAGGTGGTTACGGTAGCAGGCTTGCAATTTGGATTTCTGCTTGGCGGTTCTGTTATGGTCGAAACGGTGTTCAGCATCCCGGGCTTGGGAAGGCTGCTGGTCGATTCCATCGCTTTCCGCGACTATACCGTTATTCAAGCGGAATTGCTGCTGTTTGCTACCCAGTTTATCCTGATTAATCTGGTCGTCGATCTGTTGTACGGCGTACTAAATCCGAAGATCAGATTCGATTCGAACTAGAGGAAGGAGAATCACCGATGAGTCAACAATCGACAGCTGCGGCCAATCACTCATCCGGAGGCTCCGGACAGGCCGCCGCTCCAGCGAAGAAAAAGAGCGCAGCCGCGGAATTCATTCGTAAATTCAGCAGGCAAAAGCTTTCGCTTATTGCTGGAATTTTTATTATTTTTCTTATCTTGGTCGCCATTTTCGGTCCGTATTTGACGCCTTACGACCCGAGTGCGCCGGACTATGATGCGCTGCTTGCCGGACCGTCCGCCAAGCATTGGGCTGGCACCGATGAATATGGACGTGATATTCTGAGTCGTCTGATCGAAGGCACGCGTCTCTCGCTCGCGGTAAGCTTGAGCGCTGTGTTTATAGCCGCATTTTTCGGCACGATTCTAGGCTTGCTCAGCGGTTTTTATGGCAAATGGCTGGATCGTCTTATTATGCGGAGTAGTGACGTGATGTTTTCGTTTCCTGATATTTTGCTTGCTATCGGCATTGTGGCGATTCTGGGACCAGGGTTGACGAACGTTGTCATCGCCGTCGCCGTATTCGGTATTCCCTCGTTTGCCCGCATGATCCGCAGTGTAACGCTCTCGGCGAAGGAGACACTGTTCGTCGAAGCAGCCCGTTCCATGGGTGCGAAGAATGGAAGAATTATTTGGCGTCACATTTTCCCTGAGACGCTTCCTAGTGTTATTGTTAATGTAACGATGAAGATCGGCGGAGCCATCCTGGCTGCATCGTCGCTTAGCTTTCTTGGTATGGGCGCAAAGCCGACCGAGCCCGATTGGGGCGCCATGCTCAGCATGGGCCGGGACTATTTGAGCATTGCTCCGCATGTCGTTTATTTTCCGGGCTTGATCATATTTCTTACGGTACTTGCTTTTAATCTGGTCGGAGACGGACTGCAGGACGCTCTTGACCCCAAAATGAAAAACTAAGGGGGACAGGCCGCGATGAATAAATTGCTGGAAGTAGAAGGGTTGAAAACGGAGTTCAGGCGCGATGGCGGCAGTGTAATGGCCGTCGCAGGCTTGGATTTTCACATAAACAGCGGGGAAGTGCTCGGTCTGGTCGGCGAGTCCGGCTGCGGCAAAAGTGTCACCTCCCTTTCCATTATGAGACTTTTGAAAGGTACACCCGGCAGAAATGCCGGAGGCAGTGTGAAGTTTGAAGGCAAGGATTTGCTCAAACTCTCCGATAAGGACATGCGGAGCGTACGGGGCAAGGAATTGGCGATGATTTTCCAGGAGCCGATGACCTCGCTTAATCCCGTGCTGCGCATCGGCAAGCAGCTGGAGGAGCCGATCCGGCTCCATATGGGCTTCAACAAGGCGAAAGCTCGCGAGCATGCAATTCATATGCTGAAGCTGGTCGGTATTCCGCGGGCGGAAGGGGTTATGAATGATTATCCCCACCAGTTGTCCGGCGGAATGAGACAGCGGGTGATGATTGCGATGGCGATGTCCTGTCATCCGAAGCTGCTGATCGCCGACGAGCCGACGACGGCGCTTGACGTAACGATTCAAGCGCAAATTCTTGATTTGATGAAGCGGCTGAAGGATGAACGTAGCATGGGCATGCTGCTGATCACCCACGACCTGGGCGTCGTGGCGGAAATGTGCGACCGCGTCGTTGTCATGTATGCAGGCAGAGTTGTCGAAGAGGCGTCTGTGCAGGAACTGTTCGAAAACCCGCAGCATCCCTATACGCAGGGTTTGATCCGTTCGGTTCCAAAGCTGCGTCAGAAGGTGCGACGGCTCGAATCGATCCCCGGCAATGTGCCGGATCTTTCGCGTATGCCGGAGGGCTGTAAATTTGCGCCTCGTTGTCCACATGTGATGCCGCAATGTTTGACGACTGAGCCGCAGCTGCTGGCTGCAGCTGGCGATGCTGGACGCAAGAGCCGCTGCTGGCTGACACAGGAGACGGATCAGAAAGGGGGAACCAGCGCATGAGTACGCCATTAATTGAAGTGAAGGGGCTGCAGAAATCATTTCTTGTCAACAAGGGATGGTTTGGCAATCATAAATATTTGCGTGCCGTGGACGGTATCTCATTTGCAATCGGCAAAGGCGAGACGTTCAGCCTTGTCGGCGAAAGCGGCTGCGGCAAGTCGACGACAGGCCGCCTGATTACGCGACTGCTGAAGCCGAATGAAGGTGAAGTGTGGTTCAACGGACAAAATATTACGGAACTCAGCGACAATCAGATGCGGCCGATCCGCAAGGAGATGCAGATGGTGTTCCAGGACCCCTATGCTTCTCTGAATCCAAGAATGAAAGTGAAGGACCTGGTCGCAGAACCGCTGCTTATTCATACGAAGCTTAGCCAAGGGGAGCGGGACAAACTCGCATCAGAGCTGCTTGAGGTCGTCGGTCTGAACAGCTTTCATGCAGAACGCTACGCGCATGAATTCAGTGGCGGCCAGCGCCAGCGGATCGGGATTGCGCGCGCATTGTCTGTCAGACCGAGCTTGATTGTCGCGGATGAGCCGGTGTCAGCGCTGGATGTATCCATCCAATCGCAAGTGCTTAATCTGCTGCAGGATTTGCAGGAGCAGTACGGGCTGACCTATCTGTTCATCTCGCATGATCTAAGTGTTGTTGAGCATATTAGCGATCGCATAGGCGTCATGTATTTGGGCGCGTTGGTGGAGACGGCGAACAAGGATGATTTGTATGAGCGTCCGCTCCATCCGTATACGAAGGCGCTGCTGTCATCTGTTCCGGTTCCTGATCCGAGTTCGACCCGTGAACGGATTATTTTGAAGGGCGATCTTCCGAGTCCGGTTGATCCGCCTTCCGGCTGCCGTTTCCATACGCGTTGCCCTTCCTGCATGGAAGTCTGCAAGACGCAAGCTCCGGCGTTCCTTGAAGTAGAGCCGGGAAGGCAAGTGGCCTGCCATCTCTATGACGAGGAAATCATGTCGCGCAGCGGACAATAATGACCCGCTGCCAGAGTGGCTGAACTTCAGATAAGGATGGGATAACGATGAACATTTCAATAGGAGCTGCTTCTGGTCCGGCAGTTCGGATCGGTCTGATTCATATCGGGCAGCCATTTCTCTACCCGCTGCCGGATCACCGCCGTGCGGCGGGGGCAGTATCCTGGTATTATGGCCGCACAGCGCAGGAGAGCGATGTGCTGGCTATCGGCATGGGTGAGCCCGATGGGGCGAAATTGGAGCAAGCACGCCGTGCAGGCGGCTGTGCGGCAAGAGCGCTGATCAGCGAAGATCGCCCGGTTGGCGAACTGCCTGTCAGTGAGCTGCTGGCCGCGGCTGGCGGCGACCGGGCCATAGCGCTGAAGTGGGTGCAAGCCTGGACGGAAGGCTGGTTGCTCGGCCTGTACCGTTATGACAACTATCGAGGTGTGACGAAATCCAGTCGGACGGTTGAGCTGTGTCTTGTTTCTGATGAGTCAGCGCAATTGTCAGCCGATGTACTTGAGACTGCGGTCTCGGCGGGACGGGTTCGGGCCAATGCGACGATGCTTGCGCGCGATCTGGTGAATGAGACGCCGCATGGCCTTCATCCGGAATCTTTCGTGGAGATCGTGCGGCAGCATTTCGCAGACCTGCCGGTCAAGGTGAAGGTGTATGAGGGAAAAGAGCTGGAAGAGCGGCAGATGAACGGTCTGCTCGCTGTGGGCGCTGGCAGTGTATATAAGCCTGCGCTCATTGAGATGACTTATGAAGGCGCTGAAGGCGAGCCATTGCTTGCGCTTGTCGGCAAAGGCGTCACCTTCGATATGGGCGGCCTGAACGTCAAGACGGGTCGGGACATCAGCGACGCGCGAATGGACATGGGCGGCGCTGCCGCGGTCGTCGGCGCGATGGATATATTGGCGCGGACGGAAGCTGGCGTCAACGTCACTGCTCTGATCGCGGTCGTTGACAACTTGCCGGGCATGCAGGCGATGCTGCCTTCCTCCGTCGTCCGCTATCCGAACGGCCTAACCGTGCAGGTGGCGAATACCGATGGAGAAGGGCGGCTGATCATTGCCGATGCGCTGCTCCATGCCGCCAACCTTGGGGCGGTCAAGGTGATCGATATCGCTACGCTAACCGGCAATGTCGGTGCTGCGCTTGGTCTTGGCATCGCCGGTATATGGGGCGATGAGGAGATGACGCGCAGCCTTGTTGCCATTGGCGAGACGAACGGGGAACGGCTGTGGCCGATGCCATTGATGGATGAGTATGAGTCGGAGCTGCGCAGCAATTATGCCGATCTGCGCAATATCGGCACCGGCGATCTTGCCGGCGCAATTACGGCAGCGCTGTTTATTCGCCGGTTTGTCGCGCCTTCGATGAGCTGGGTGCACATCGATATGGCAGGCACCGTGCAGTACAAGTCCGATGCCGGCTACTCGGAAGCGGGTGCGACCGGTTATGGCGCACGTCTGCTGGCCGATTATGCTGAGCAATGCATAAATAGAGTTGAAATTAGGTGAGCAGCATTGAGCAGCGATAACTATGTAGTAGGGGTAGATTTAGGCGGCACGAAAATTGCAGCCGCCTTGTTTGACAGCGCGGGAGCGGTGGTGAACCGTGAGCGGATGGATACAGGACACGCCGGAACGGCGCGTGAGCTTGTCTTGAATATGGTGAAGATGATCGGCAAAGTATCCGCCGGGACAACGCTGCGCGGTGTGGGACTGGCCTCGCCCGGGGCGGTTGACAGCCGGGAAGGAATCGCGCTGAACGGCACCAACCTTCCGCAATGGAACAATGTTCCGTTGAAGCGTTGGATGGAGGAGGATTTGGGTGTACAAGTACAGGTCGTTAATGACGCCAATGCAGCAGCTTGGGGCGAATATGTCCGGGGGGCGGGCAGGGGCTCGCGCAATATGGTATATGTGACGCTCAGCACTGGCATCGGTGCAGGCGTCGTCCTGGACGGGGAACTGCTCCTTGGCAGCCACTGCTTCGCTGGGGAGCTTGGTCATACGATCATTCACCCGGAAGGCGAGCTGTGCAATTGCGGCAATCGCGGCTGCTGGGAAACCTTCTCCTCCGGCACGGCCATTCGCAATGAAGCGGTGCGGCGTCTAGCGGAGCAGGGCGTCAATTCCGCTATTGCCAGTATTGCGGCTGCCTCCGGGGAAGCGATCTCCTCGCGGCATGTATTCGAAGCAGCTGGCGCAGGGGATGAACTGGCCGTGCAAATCATTGACCGGATGATTCGCTATACGGCAATCGGTCTGGCGAACGTTGTTCATACGTTTAATCCTGATCGGATCGTCATTGGCGGCGGTGTGAGCAAAGCTGGAGAGTTGCTGTTCCCGAAACTGCGTGAGGAGACGGAAAGGTTCGTGATGGCGCCGTATCGTGGCACCTTTCATATCATCCCTGCGGCTTTGAACGATGATGTCGGCTTGATAGGCGCAGCTTCGCTATTTAATCAATAAATGGAACCGCAATCGTATTGTGAGCAGGTTCGTAAATTGCACTTGGGGCAGTTTGCGAGCCTTTTTTTGCTGCAGGCATATCCAAATTTACAGGAGCAGTCCTTGGAACAGGAAAACACCGTTCCAGAATAAGAACGGTGTCTTGAATAGCGCTGCTTATTGCCTGCGCGCATGCGGCGCATCATGCGATGCCAGTGTACCGCTTGGTCAGCGATTATGATGATTTCGGTGCATCTTATAATAATGTGATGACCAGCAATTCAAACAATACGAGCGGCAAAATGACATTGTTGTAATAGTAATTTTGCGGGATGAAGGGGTTAAACGCACGGGTTTCCGCACCGGGCCGTGCGGTTACCAAATACATACAGCCATGCCTTACCTCGGACACATAGCCCTCATAGGTATTTCCATCAATGGTTTGAACCCGAATCGGGCGGTTGGAGCATTGCTGCAGAGCGGCGTTGATTTTATCCCGGTGTGTCTTGACGTGCTCCACCCTATCTTTATGACAATGATACACTACCTGTGCATCTTGAGCAGGTTGGGTCATCGGTTATCCCTCCGTGTCGTTATTAATATTCAATCATAACTAGCCCTGATGGGCTGCAGCTGTTTCACCTCTGCTATAAGATATGCTGATGCCTATTCAAGGGTGAATGATACGGTCTGTGATCGATGGTGTCCAGACAAAGGAGGGATGAGAATGGAACCACCCACTGTTCTGTTCCAATTGTATACCTTATCTCAGGTTAAACAGGAGAAGCGCGTCCAGTAAACCAGCTAACGCGTCAAATCCCGTCCACAATTCGTTTCGCCCGTGCAGTTACCTGATGATACAGCTCTTCTTCATCGATCGTAAGCAATTCGCGATCCTGCATCAGTATTTTACCATTGACGATCGTTGTATCGACATCCGCGCCGTTGGCGCTATAGGCGAGCAGCGCTTCAATATTGTGAACGGGCTGCAGATGCGGTTTTCGTAAATCAATCAAAATCAAATCTGCTTTTTTGCCAATTTCCAGCGTGCCAACGTCATGGTGAATATTTAACAATTTGGCGCACTCTGCCGTCGCCATGCCCAGCACCTGTCTGGCAGACAATCGGGTCGGATCACCGTAATGCAATTTCTGCAGCCAGGAGGCTGCTTTTATTTCCTCGAACATATCAACCGTCGAGGCGCTGCCCGAACCGTCAGTACCCAATCCGACAGTAACTCCCTGATCCATCATTTTGATAACGGGAGCAATGCCGCAGCCTAGTTTAAGGTTGCTGACGGGATTATGCGAGACTCCGCCCCGCATTCCTGCAAGCAGATCAACGTCGCTGTCCGTCAGATGGACACTGTGCGCCAGCAGCACATGAGCGGTTTCAAACAGCCCGAGCTGAGCCAAGTATTCCGTCGGCGTTTGATTGTACTGTTGATTGATCATCGTAACTTCTTCAATCGTTTCGGCCAGATGAATATGGATCGGAATCGATTTGCTTTCCGCAAGCTGTATTATCTGTTTTAACGGTTCAGGGGGACAAAGATAAGGAGAATGCGGTCCAAACATCGTCGTTATTCTGCCCTCGGCTTTGCCGGACCATCGTTCAATCAATTCCAGCGCTTCAGCCAGCCGCCGTCCGCCATCATCCTCTTTAAAGACGAGCCCTCGGGTCAGTGAGGCGCGCATTCCGACTTCCTGAACAGCAAGCGCAATTTCATTCATATGAATGTACATATCTGCAAAAGCCGTTGTCCCCGATTTGATCATTTCTGCCATGGAAAGCTTTGCTCCCCAATAAATATCCTCCGCGGTCATTTTTGCCTCGGCCGGCAGCATTTTTTTATCAAGCCAATCCATCAGTTTCAAGTCATCCGAAAATCCTTTCAGCAGACTCATCGGGGTGTGCTGATGGGCATTGATTAGCCCCGGCATAGCAGCCATGCCGTATCCCTTGATCACCTGATCGGCCTCGATCGAAATTACAGGGCCGATATCGGTAATTTTATCTCCTTCAATCAATAGATCTCCAATGAAGGGTGGTTTGCCGTTTCCGGTAATGATGGTGGATTGCTTAATAAGTATTTTCATTCGCTGCGCTCCTTTGCGTCGTTATTCAAACACAACCATAAACGGTTACGCAAGGAGAAGGTCAAGCGCGAAGTGGAAAAAATGATAATTGTACATATTATCCTGCTTATTACCGCAAAATGAATAGAGCAATTGACGATTGAACAGGAGATGAAAATCGATGATAAGTCAACGAATGAAGAAAATCGCTGCAATTGCAGCAGTGATGGTGATGTGCCTGCTTACAAATCGTATCGATGTTCAGGCGAATTCAAGAGAGCGGGACAATGGGAAGGGCGACAACGCGCCAAAGCAAGTGGCGATTGTGATTGATGATTTTGGCAATGACATGCTGGGCACGGAAGACATGCTTAAACTTCCGATCAAGATTACCGTAGCCGTCATGCCGTTTATGCCAACGACCAAACGCGACGCGGAAGATGCCTTTCATTTGGGTCATGATGTGCTCGTTCATCTGCCGATGGAGCCGGTTCACGGGAAGAAGGAGTGGCTGGGACCGGGGGCAATTACGACCGATCTGAGTGACGCAGAAATTCGCAGGCGGGTGGAAGCGGCTATTGATGATGTTCCGCATGCGGTCGGGATGAATAACCATATGGGGTCCAAGGCAACGGCAGATGCCCGGGTAATGAAGATCGTCCTTGGTGTTTGCCGGGAACGGAATCTGTTTTTTCTGGATAGTCGCACGACGTACAAAACCGTTATTCCCGATCTTGCCAGCAAACTGGATGTTACGTTGCTTTCCAATGATGTGTTTCTTGACGATCAATATACGACAAGCCACATTATGAAACAATTAGGGCTGCTGCGCAAACATCTGCTAACCGAAGTAAACTGTATTGCCATTGGACATGTCGGACCGCCGGGCAAAAAAACCGCGGCGGCGATTAGCAGAATTATTCCCGAATTAACTGCTACAGGTGCAGAATTTGTTGTTAGTTCACAACTGCTTGATTCATTAGCCCGTGACAAGCAAATATTGCCGTAAACCGGCGGCAATGGCTTCAGCGGTTCGTTTCTGCCCTTCTGCACTGGCAAGCATTTGACGATCGGCTGCATTGCTGATAAATCCCATTTCAACGATGACGGCCGGCTGCTTCACCTGTCTTAATAAATAAAAAGGTTTCCCCAGCCGCGGAAGGGTGCGCTTGCCTTGCTGACGATTGAGTGCATCTTGGATAAAAAAAGCAAGCAGCGTGCTTTGGCCGTTATCCTGATGAAGTACCAGCGGACCTTTTTTGCTTTTATTGGACGTAGAGTTGACATGAAGGCTAACAAACATCCGTACCGTTATTTCCTCTGAAAGCTGCTTGCGCTGGGACAGTTCCCGCTTATGGCGGGAACGGCTAATATGCCAACGGTTATCATCGCTTAAGGCGTAGTCGGAAGTGCGGTTCATGACGGTGCGAATACCCTGGGCATGCAAAACTTTATAAAGCTCGCGCGCTACGGCAAGGTTAATATCCTTCTCCAAAATATCTCCGACGTAGGCTCCGCCATCAATACCGCCATGTCCGACATCAATTAAGACCACCGCATTGGGAATCGCCCGTTCGTATTGCGGCGGGTCCATCGCGTAGATCATCTTGTTGCTGTTAAGTGGGCTGCTGATAAGCACCACAATGAGTACTGCAAGTAGCGTTTTACTAATCGAAATTACAGCGGTTTTCATCGCCATACTCCTCCTGCTTGTCAAATGTCTGATTATAGCGTGGCTTATTGTTGGCAAACTCATTCATGTTTGTATGGACTGGATTACGGGCAAACTGATGAGTAAGCAGGACGACAACAGGAGGTGCTTGACATGGCCAGCGGATCGGATTTGCTCAAATATATGACAGAGCGGGTCGTTCAATATATGGATACGCCAAAAGAGGAAAGAAAGCGCATGAAGACGATGGTAAAAGCACAAAAAGAACCATGGCTCACAAAGTGGTTCGGCATGGCTCCAATGGGTATTATTGTTTGGTGGAAAGGTAGAAAAGGCCATGCTTCTGCAAAACAGGGAGAGGAATAAAGCGCAGATCATCGTCTTGACCAACGGTCGCATATAACGAGCCATTATCCCATTGCTGGAAGCCGACAACAGACCAGACATAACGGTAGATGTTGCCAAACGGCTCACTTGTATACCAGATAGGTGTCTGTTGTTTTAACAGTCCGGCAATGCTGTGTTCGGTGACCTTGCTTAGCGGCTTCTCCGTAAGCCAGGGCAGCCGTTCATACGGATCAAAGCCTGCATTGAGCTGTGATGCGCTTATTTGAGCAGGCGCCTTGCTGAATGGCAGATTTGTGTCTTTGGTCGCTGTGCTCTCCAACGTTTTGTTGCGCACCGCATTGTTCCATTGGTTGTTTGTAATGGGCAACTGCTCGCCGGTAAAGGCATCCAGAAAAAATATTTCCTTCGTGATTTGCTCAGTCAGCTTCCAGACTGTTTGCACAGGGCTGCTGTACAATCTTTCAATCGCATAATGATCCATATCTGCAGGAATAATGATCATACCATGCTGTACCATCGAGTGGTACAGCGTTTTTTCGTTGAACAGCAATTCTGATCCCTGTCCGTATTCCCCCAGTTCAAAGCCGCCATCCTCGCGGGCATTAACAATCATATAACCGATAGGCGTTCCTTGATGAACGATAGAGATGAACCAGCCATGCGTGCCCGGACCAAGCGCAGCGATTTCGAAATTCGCTGTTTTCCAGGAGCGGAATGATGGCTGTTTGGCCAGTTCATCTTTCCACAGACTGACCTGCTTCTCCAGCGTCATCTTCGGCGGCGCAACGCCGGCAGCGGTGGTTGCTTGAACAGCAGCACATCCTATGCCAAAGAGCAGCACGAATAGTGTGATCCCATAGATTGAAACTTTTATATGCCTCATGAAAGGTTTCTCCTTTCTCTTCCAATGCTTGTCCGACTGTTCGAGAAGTCATAAAGCAATTGTAACCAAACGGATTCGCAAAACCTGTTAGAACGTGTCGCGCCCGACCAGCGGACGCCGTTCTAATTTTGCCAGATTGATGCGAATTACGTCCGAATCAGGCTAGTCGATGCCTTGCAGATGGAAAATCCCGCAGTTAATAGCAGATACCGTCACTCGCGGTCGGAACTGCCAATCAATCTCAGCCTGTCTGCTCTTGTATTGTTCTTCAATCTTCTGCCGTACTTCGCCTTCGACAGCGGACTTGAGGAGCGGTTCATAGTAGTGGCTCATAAGCTGCTGTTCAAGTTCGAGCCGTTTGGCCGCTGCTTCTGCCCACTTAAAATCGCCTGCACGGAGTTTGCGTTCCAACAGCGTTTCAATGGTGGATAATGCTTTGTTCAAGGTAATGCCATTGCGGGCGACATGCACATTGGCAGGAAGTCGCGGCGTCATTTTCAACTTGGAAAGCCGGTCGTGAAATTGTTCCACACATTGTCCTGTAGCAAGTGACACACCAAAGGAGTGGAATTCTTCCCGTTTGCGATCGCATTGAAACCCGACGACCAAGTTGACGCCAAGCCATGGCGTATACGCAGTGGATTCCAGCGGGTGCTGGGAACGGGTGGTTGGTTCCTGAAATAAGAAAACATAACTGCCGTCCGTCTGCGCCGCCTCAAAGATTTGCTCCAGCCGTCGGGAGCCGAAATGAATGTCTTCCCGGGGCATGCGGACTGTGGCAAGCGAGCCATGCATATGTCCAAGAGAGCGGCCGATCGCCGCGTCGGCAGCGGCAATTGTATGATCAGGCGAAGCAAGAGCAGCGGAAATCTGATCTGCTTCACTTGCCTGGTCATATTTATGTTTGTCAGTTACGAATAGGAAGGACATCGTCTCCGGTTCCGCGCCGGTGCGATCCACAAAGCTCCAATAATAAGAGCGGCCGGTCAGGACACGGTCAGCTTGCGGGGACAGCTTCACCTTGAAGTGGGCAGGCGATTTCTCCAAAATTCGGCAGTCTGTCGCTTCTAGGTAATGTTGAACATAGCGGTGTATCTGCTTGACATTCATGGCCTCACCTCCACATTATCACTGATGCCGTTCAACAAAGCGTCAAAAGGGGCGTTGGTTTTATTGTTATCCGATGTGTTCCTTATTTGACCGATTCGATTGCCCAGATGGGCAAACCGGTTTTGCAAATCGCCCTGACCCGATGATTCCAGCATCATTTGGGCAATTTGCTTCTCAATTTGTTCGCCTTTATCAAAGCGTTCCAAAATATGATCCAGCTCACCGATCACCAGCTCGAACAAATTGATTTTTTCATGCAGCAAATTAACGATATGTTCTTCAATAGTTCCGACAGTGCACAGGTTGTAAATTTGCACGTCATTCGTTTGTCCCAGCCGGTGAACGCGGCCGATCCGCTGCTCGACCCGCATCGGGTTCCAGGGCAGGTCAAAATTGATCATATGGTGGCAAAACTGCAAATTGATGCCCTCGCCGCCTGCTTCCGTCGCGATCAGCACTTGAGCGCGACCGCGGAACAGATCCATCATCCAGTCTTTTTTGCCCCGGTTCATGCCGCCGCGGTAAGGAACGGCCGTCAAATTATGACTGCGGAAAAACTGCAGCAAATATTCCTGAGTCGCCCGGTATTCAGTGAACAAGATGACTTTCTCATCCGTTTGGCGAATGATTTCCAGTGCTTTTTCCGCTTTCGTGTTCGCTTTAATTTCCCGAATATATTCAACCAACTCCCAAATTTTCGGCCGCATAGGGGAGTCTTCCGCCGTTTTCTTAAAAAGATTGACGAGTGTAATGAATACTGCATCCCTGCTGCTGCATACTTCGCGCTGCAAGGTAACGAGTGACAGCATACTTGTCAGGTCGCCCCCCGTTTCATCATAACGCTCGCGTACAAACCCGGTTACAGCGTCGTAGAGCGACTGTTCTTCGGGGGAGAGAATGAGCGGCACATTTTTCACGATTCGTTTCGTAAAAGAAATATCTCCGTCGCTGCGGCGGTTGCGGATCATGACCTCGGATAATACATCCTGCAGCTGTCCTTCATTTTTCGGGAGCCGTTTGTCCACGACGTAATTGGCGGCAAATTCGCTTTGTCCCCCTAATTGGCCAGGTTTCAGCAATGTAATAAGATTGTACAATTCATCAAGGTTATTTTGCACAGGCGTTGCTGTCAGCAGCAGACAATACTTTTTGCGAAGTTGGGTAACAAACTGATAATTGGTCGTCTTTTTATTTTTCAGCTTGTGCGCTTCATCAATAATAAGCAGATCATAATCGCTGTTAAGCAAAATGTCGCGGTGAGGATCGCGTTTGGCCGTGTCAATGGAGGCGACGACGACATCGTAATGCCAGGTATGTTCTTTCTTCTGGGCCACGGCGGCAATGCCGAACTTTTGATTCAGTTCCCGTACCCATTGCAGCACCAAAGAGGCGGGAACCAAAATCAGCGCGCGCCGCACCAGACCACGTACCATGTATTCTTTCAGTACCAAACCGGCTTCAATTGTTTTGCCAAGTCCTACTTCATCGGCCAGAATGGCGCGCCCGCCCATCTCATGGAGCACCTTGCGGGCTGTGCTGATCTGATGCGGCATCGGTTCAAGCGAAGGGAGGCTGCGCATGCACTGCAGCTCGTCGAAACTTTGAACGAGTCTGGCTTCCTGCGCTTCCACAGCGAGACGGTACAGCGTCCAGTCATCCCACGGACCGTTCTTGGATATGCGTGATTGCAGTTCTTCGTGCCAGTTGCGCTCATAATGCAGTTGTACTAGCGGATGAACGTGAGGAATCTTCGTCCCGTCATCACGGCGGTCACTGGCAGGAGAAATATGAGAAATGTGATCAGCCATAATTGGCTCCTTTCCGTTACACAAGAGATAGACTGCTATTAGTATGGCCTTAATATCAGTGAATCATAACTTGTCGTCACGGAAGAGGGGTAATAGATATACAGCTAGAGGGGAGGGGATGACAGAGCAAACGGTGCAAGGGGAGAAAAAACAGTGGGGGCAGCAAGGAGTTAAGCGAAGACGGCTGCGCCGGCCAATTGCCGAGCGCGCCGCTGAATAACAACATGCCTGCCTCGTGGACAGGAAAACCAATATTAAACGTCCTCAAGGGAAATTGAGGTGTCGAAAGCTTGTTCAATTAAGCGAACCGGCACAAGGAGCTCGTTCTCGCCGCCAATATAAGCGTCGAGCGGACTTTCAATGATTTCTCCATTCAGCAACGCTTCGTAACCCCAGCTGTTTACTTTTAACACCGTATTGTTAAGGGTAAATACAGCTTGCTCATTTTCCCCGTCCCATTGGACGCTGGCGCCGGTAATGGTGGCAATATCTTTGGCTGGCAGACGGCTTTCATTGAATTTCTCCAGGTCTGTCTGCTCAATGTCACCGAGGCTTGTCCCCGGGAAGCGATATTGAATTTGGGCGGAACTGTGATTTGGGGAAAATACAAACATTATTTGCTCAAGTTCAGGTTTTTCTTTGGTTTGCAACGCTGACAAATAGTGATGCATGGTGGTGATATCCGTGGCTTTCATCGCACGGTTGATCCGAATGGTAAGCTCAAAAGGGAGCTCCGTGTCCCGATAATCAGGCACAGTGCCCTGAATGGCGTCATAATCGTATTCACTCACCTGACAGCAGGCGAATGCAAGTTCTGTTTGGGTGAGATACTCTTCATCGATATCGGACAGAATAGGTTGAAGATCGGCCGATGCCTGAAATTTCCAAAGTTCTGGGGCATATCCGTCCCTGTAGCCTGAAGGACTGGACTTGTCCGGCATAACGGTAAAGGAAAGGTCCGGTTTGTCTGCAGGATAGGCGACTGCACTAATTGGCAGCGCGCTGTCCCAGTAGTAAACCACTTTGGTTACTTTCATCGGTTCATCATACTTGCTGTGCAAATACTGGAGGACATCACGCTTATAGTTCCATTTTTTTATCGGCCCATAAAAGAATTCGGTATATCCGAATAGGGCAGCCAGAAGAAGAGCTGCTGCACTAATAATAATGCCGGATTTCATTTTTTTACGCATGTTCAACGGTCTCCTTTTCTTACTTGCCCTAGCTGGAGCCTCTGGCAAGCTCATACATTGAATATAGACGACAGAGCTTGGGGTGAAGTTGCTTAGGTCATGGACATAAATCGGGAAGGAGGAGGGCCAGATCACGAAAAGTCAAAAGAAAAGCCCAAAAAGGCCAAAAAAAGCGCATCTATTCAACCAAGTCGTATCAATCACGACTTTATTAAATAAGAAACGCTTTTGAAATTGATTTTATAAATGCAAACTGTTACAATTAGAAATGGTGACCTGACAATACATAAACGATATTGGCCATCCTTTGAGAGATAGCTATTCGTTATGCTTGTTTATGAGTCATAAACTTGTTTAAACACAAACAAAATGACCAATTTCTTTGAAATCATGATCATTAGAAATGATATTTACTTAGAGCTATTATACCATTGCTTAACACGGGTGTCAACTATGCATTGGTAGCAATCAGGCTCCAAAGTGCAGTAATTTGATATGAAACGAGGCGGGCACAAATGAACAACTCAGATCTTAATTGGCAGGCCGAGCAGGAGCGGGTAGACGAGGTCGTTGAGCAGATTGGCCAAGAAATTCATCGTCTGGAAATCCGTACGGGAGAAGTCAGAAATGATGTTGTGGACATCCGTCAGAATTTCTGGGATGAAGTCACAATTAACTTCAGCAATGCGGAGGATTTAACGGAAACGTATTTCAGCATGAAGCAGCAGACGGATATCCTGTCCGAGCGGGAAAGAAGCCATCGCCATGCCTCGCAGACGCTTGCCAAATATCGGCGGCTCGTGCAATCCCCCTATTTCGGCAGAATTGATTTTCGTGAGCATGGCTCTTCTCACACCGAAACGATTTATCTCGGGATCGCTTCTTTTATGGATGAGCAGAGTGAAGCCTTTCTAATTTATGACTGGCGGGCTCCTGTATCGAGTTTATATTACGATTATGGTCCGGGGGAAGTGGAATACAACACTCCGGCAGGCGTTATTGAAGGGCAGATGGCGTTGAAACGGCAGTTTGTCATTCGGAATGGACAAATTGAACTGCTGTTTGATACGGGGCTGACGATTGGAGATGAACTGCTGCAGCAGGCGCTTAGTAAAAGCGCGGATGCACAGATGCGCAGCATTGTCGCCACGATCCAAAAGGAACAGAATCAAATTATTCGCGACGAGCGCAGCAGAATGCTGATTGTGCAGGGAGCGGCTGGCAGCGGTAAAACTTCAGCCGCATTGCAGCGGGTAGCGTATTTACTGTACAAAAACCGGGAGACGCTGCAGGCGGATCAGATGGTACTGTTCTCCCCTAACCCGCTGTTCAACAGCTATGTATCCACTGTGCTCCCTGAACTGGGCGAGGAGAACATGGTGCAGACAACTTTCCAGGAGTATTTGGAATCCAGGCTAAGCAAACAATTTCTGGTCGAGGACTCATTTACCCAACTGGACCGCCTGCTTACAGCGGAAAATTCGGAAGAGATGGAGACGCTGCGGGCGAGCATTCGGTTCAAATCCTCCAGCGATTATATGTCCATACTGCTGGGTTATACGAAGTGGCTTGAAACATCCGGGATGAAATTTCATCCTATCCAATTTCGGGATGAAACGATTGTGACCGGGGAGGCGATTGCCGACTATTTCTACCAGCTCGACAGCGGGATCAAGCTGGCAAACCGGATTGTGCTCGTCCGGGATTGGCTGCTGCTTCAACTTGTGGCATATGAAAAGCAGCAAAGAAAGGCTGCATGGGCGGAAGAGGAGATTGAGCTCTTATCGCCGTCCGATTATCAGCGTGTGTATCAGAAAATGCGCAAACATCGCCGGAAACATAAAGATGAAACTTTCGATGACTTTGATAAAGAACAGGCGTTGCTCGTCAAGGCATTGGTTCGCGAACGGCTCAAACGGGTCAGAAACAGTATTAGCGGTCTTGTATTTGTGGACGCTGCCGGATTGTATCGTCAGTTGTTTGAACAGGATGGAACGCTTGTTCATGAATTGGCCAATCTGACTCTGCCGGAGCAATGGGTAGCGATTTGCTCGCTGACCATTAACAAGCTGGACAGTGCGCAGTTGTCATATGAAGATGCAACGCCGTATCTTTATTTAGTGGAGCTGCTGCTTGGATTTCAGACCAATAACAATGTCAGGCATGTTATTATTGATGAGGCGCAGGATTACTCACTCTTTCAGCTCGAATTTATTAAGCGGTTATTTCCGCGCAGTCGGATGACTGCGCTTGGCGATTTTAATCAGGCGATTTATGTGCATACCTCTGCGCTTGGAGAGGCCGCTGCCCTTTCGACCTTATATGGGGAGGAGCAGACCGGATTGATTCGTCTGACGCGCAGCTATCGTTCGACAAGGCAAATCGTTGAATTCACGCGGGGAATTGTGCCTGGCGGTCAATTCATTATCCCATTTAACCGGGATGGGGAACTGCCGAAGGTTCATCAGTTGACAGACAAAGGGCAGCTTGATCGGGAAATCGCGGCTGAAGTCGATCGATTAAAAGAGCAAGGGTATGATTCAATAGCAATTATTTGCAAGACCGTTGCGGAAAGTGAACTTGCTTACGCCGCGCTTCGTCAAAATATTGAGCTTCAATTGATAGGCAAGGATACGGCGGCATTTTCAATAGGCGTTCAGGTTATTCCCGCTTATTTGGCCAAGGGCGTGGAGTTTGACGCGGTCATTATTTACAATGGCTCCCAAGAGCAATATGGCAGGGAAATGGAGCGCAAATTGTTTTATACCGCATGTACACGCGCCATGCATGATTTGCGGATTTACTCGATTGGCAAGGCAAGCGAGTTTGTGACGAAGCTGGATCGTTCCACTTATGAAGTCGTAGATCATTAGAGCGGAGGCAAGTCAAAGACGATATGAACTACCGAACAATAGCAGCGATTTTGTTGAGCGTCATGTTGCTGTCGGCATGCCAATCTGCGGGACCTGACCCTGCAGATCCTTCTGAACTGGAGGCGGTGGACAATCAGGAAAGGGAACCAGCCCAGCCCGTCGTAACGGATGGGGAGCCTGGCGCGGGAGTGCCGGGAGAGAGCGTACTGGAGGAGGGAACTTCGTTTCCTGCGGACGCCTACGCTGGGGAGGTTCCAGGCATTTCCTTTGGCATCGGGCATCTAACGAAAGATCTGATTTTAGAGCTGGGTGAGCCGGAGCGGATGGACTATTTTGCAGGCGGACTATATTTCGCTTATTCTGAGGTTGTATTTTTCACCGATGCTGTCTGGGACAATGACGACAATCTTGTGGACGGGAGCATTCGCCGGATGGGTTTTGCAGTGGGCAGCAGTGTGTTTGGCATTGAGATTGGTCAAACCTTCGCGGAGATTGCTACTAGGCTGGAGGCAGAGAGCACGTTGCACTCTCCGGATGACAACGGCAGCAATGAGTTTTATGAAGATGAGTGGTCGCTCGAATACGAGATCGGCAAGTATAGACTTGTGTTCACGGCGGAGACAGAAGATGGTCCTACACATGCAGCGTATTTTGAGGAAATGCAATGAGCGGCTCTACTGAGCGTGCAATGACGGCAGCGGACACGACGCAGGAATTTCTAATCATCGTTTTACTCTATGTGGCCATCATGAGTGTTATATTATTCTTCTATATGCGTCATGACAAGAAGCAGGCGCAGCTGCGCAGGCGCCGCGTACCGGAACGGCAGTTGTTTGTAATTGCTATTCTGGGCGGAGGAATTGGCGGGTGGCTGGGGATGAAGGTTTGGCGGCATAAGACCAAGCATGCTTCCTTTGCCTGGGGATTTCCCGTCATTACACTGCTGCAGGCAGCGGCGATCGGCTGGTTGTTTTGGGGATAAATATTCGGGCCCAAAAAAGCAGCTCACTTAAGTTATAAGTGAGCTGCTTTTTTCATGCTTGCTGTGTGAACATGCCTCACACAAACTGGAACCTGCCTTGCACCAATCCGGCACCGATCTTGATCTCGACACTATACAAAGCGTTGCCGCTTACCAATTCGAACCGCCTGAGGAACGGCCGGACGATCCGCCGGACGAACCGCTTGATCCCCCGGAGGATCCGCCTCCCGAGTTCGAAGAGGAACTGGATGACGAATTGCTTCGTGTGGTGTTGTTTGGCTGTGGGACATTGGAGGACGAATTGTTCCAAGAAGCATTCCCGTTCGAGCGGGAAGTCGATTTGGACGACGAATTGCCCCAGAATGAACTGCTTGATGACCGTGAAGACGAAGCGCCCGATGAGTTGTGAAAGGATGAACTTGCAGCAGCCTGGCGATTTAACCGTCTAATGCGCTCACTATCCAGCACCTCGCGGTAATCACGATGCATGGCGTCCACCAGGCCCTGAAGCTGAGCCGCTTGGTGAAATGCCTCAACATACATGCCAGCTCCAATCAGACGCTCAGCCTCTCCACGAATGGTTTTAAAATGAGGGGAATATCTTCTGATCCGGATTTTTGATTTGTATTCCCTCACATAAATATGATAGCGGCTCGACAGTTCATCCAGTCGCCGGTGCGCATCGAGCTTCTCCTGCAGCCGATGATCAATATATTGAAGAAAAAGATCGATATGCTGATGATACTGATCCAAGTCCGCTTCGATAGCCGTTAAATGAAGTGGTTGGGTGATCAGCAGGCTGCTGATTTGCCGGTAATTCGTTTCAATTTCCTCAGCGCCCTGTTCCCAGTCGATCACAAGGCGTTCGCCGCGCACGATGGAAAGACCCTGATCACGTCGCACAAGCCCGTCTTCCGCTTGCTGGCGGGCGTTGCTTAGTCGAATATCGAGCTGCTGCAGTTCAGTTAGAAAGCGGGTCAAATCGCTCTCTATCTCATCAAACCTCCGCAGCCACTTTTCCAGTTCCCCAAAGGCGCGTTCATAATCCTGATGGGTATCACTGCTCCATAATTTAATTTGCGGCAGCTCATTGGCAGCTTCCTGAACAAGCTTTCGGACAGCTAGAAATCCAGCTTCCACCCCTGTCCAGTGAGGGGCGGTATACTTGGCGCACGCGACGAGCAGCAGCGCCTCGATTTGCCCGATCACAGCACGAAAAGGCTGCAGTTTGGCGTTCAAGTAGCGAATCGTCTGTTGGTTCAGATCTTTGAGTTTGACCTGCCGCTGAGTCATTTCCAGCGCCTCTGCCAGCAACTGATCCGATCGTTCTGCGAATCTGTTTACATCCGCCATGTTGCCATCCTGCAGCGCTAATTTCATAGACTCATTGGCTTCTATGCTGTTGGCAATTGAAAGTTCAGGCTGAAGGCGTGCAATCGCAAGTTCGATGCTATTGGTTTTTGTTATGTGCTCAATTTCGTTCCTGTGCGATGAAGCGGTGCTTGCAAATGCAAAATACTTTTTGTAAAAGAAATCAACGGCATCAATCTGTATTTGCAATTCTCGGGCATCGATTTTGGAGCCTTTTACCTCACGTACGGCCGCAATCGGGTCGAATGCCTCCAACTGTTCGGCGTACTCTAATTCTTTGCCCAAGCTTCCCAGTAAGCCAACCAGAGTTGTGAGCGGAAAACCGGTGTTTTCCAGCAGGTCGTTGAGCTTGGTCTCTGATTGTTTAAACAGTGTATGTAATCGCTCAAGCTTTTCCTTAATGGATTTGTCCGCCTCGCTGATCCGATTTATATTTTCGATAATGTATGCTAGTTCCTCGCTTTTAACGATCAGGCTGCCCAGCAGTTCATAATAGAGATCATCGAGCTTCGCCGCCATGATGGCGGGCAGCGGTCTGTCAGACCATTCGGCTTGCAATTGACTTAATGAGACCATCAAGACGGCGATGGCCTGTTCGCTTTGCTTCACAATTTGCGCGGTTTCTCCCTGCATGAGCCCGATGAATGGTCTGAGTCGTTCGGAAGCGTGATGCGATTCGACCAGCAGCCCATCAATGCGCGAAAGCTCTCGAGCGATATTTCTTTTCTTCTTAAAGGCGATATAAAAGCGGTAAGCGATAAAAAGAAGGATAAACGCTCCGATCCACGTCCATGCCAATACCGGATTGAGACTGAATAGCGGATTTTTCGGCTCTGGCTCGCCAAGTCCCTTCTTCGGTGAAGCGGGAGTCTGCGGCAATTCGGACGTTTCCTGTTTCGTCGGCTGTTGCGGCGTGTCTGGAGGCGAAGCCGCGACAGGCGGCACTGCCCCTACGGCTTCCTTGGCGGGTTCGGAATCAGCCGTATGCTGCACATATACAGCCTTCGTCTCACTCATTAACTCCTTCATCGCTTTGCCAAAATCGCCTTCCTTGGCAAAGGGGATAAAGTGGCGATTAATGAATTTGGTTATGCTGGAAGCTGTTGAATCGGCATTCCCGTCATAGTCTGCAGGGAGAGCATCCAGCGCCTCCTGTAATTCAGGGATGTCAAACTGCATCTCAATGCGACGTTCCTCACTTGAAATGACGAGCAGCACCTCGCCCTGTTCCAACTCCCACTTATCATAAACCTGTGTCGTATACGCCAATGAATCAAGGCCGCCCATGTTGTCTACGGTTAAAATATAGAAGGCAGGTTTGTCAGCCGCCGCTATTTTCTCTATTGCAGCGCCTTGTCCCTTTTCCAGCAGATGGGCCAAATCTTGTACTCTGCCCGCCTTTTCCGGCAGTGCAGCGGCAGCTCCCAGCGCGAAAAAGGCGGATAGTACAATCATAATAAGTAGTGAAGCATATCGTTTCTTCATTTGCGACCCCCTTTTTTTGCTTCATGATGAAGCTGCTAATGTAAATACGCACGAAAAGCAGTTTGGATGCTCAAATTTGCAGGGAAGGTTCGCTTGCATGCGCGGCGCTGCGAAATTCTGCAGGAGAAATGCCGTATTTGTTGCGGAATACGCGGAAAAAATAAGAATAGCTGCTAAACCCGCAGCTTTCGGCAATTTGCTCCAAGGTCAGCGTGCTGTAGCGAATGCGCTCCTCTGCCATGGACAGGCGCACTTCATGCATGTACTCAATGATGGTTTTGCCGTAACAGGCTTTGAAGAGATGGGAGATGCGAGAGACACTTAATCCGACATGGCTGCTCAGTTCATCCAGCCGGAAGGATGCGGTGGCATGCTCTTCAATAAACGATTTAATCCGGGCGGCAATGAACGGCTTGCCCTGTTTGCCGGCTTGCGCGTCAATAAACCGGTCGAAAGAAAGACATAACGACCGGGCCAAGTATTCGGTTAATTCCTTATTTTCATCATCCAGCCGACGCTTCTCCAATACAAGCATTCGCCAAAGGGACAAGAGCTGTTCGCTCATTTCGATGCGAACAAGTAGCGGGCGCAAGCGGCGTTTCCACCAGTTGTCCAACCAACTGCCCTCGCATGCGGCATAATAGTCTCCGCTGGAGACAAGCGGTTCACGACCCAGCATCGGGTAGGCGCTGATATCCAGCCGATAGGGGGTGCCTGGAGGATACAGGATGAGATCCCCGGCTTCAAGAGGATGCATGACCCCGTTCAACAGCACGCTTGCCCGCCCCTCGGTCTGCAGTCGGAACAAATAACCTTTTACACCGTGTGTGCTGTCGCTTTGGAAAGGTTCAGTATGGTGTGAAAAACCGCACATGAGCAAGTTGACTTCTTGTTGTTTAGAAAGATTAGCAGAATTGTTCATGCAATAACCATATCCTACATGGCGTCGTTTTCGCAAATGTTTTTATAATAAGAAGAAGATTTCATTAAAAATGTTGGATTTTACGATGAAACAGCCAAAATCCGTACGACTTGGGAGGATTAAGATATGACAAAATTGGGTATTGGATTGCAATTGTATACTGTGCGCGAAGAGACTGCGAATGATTTTGCCGGTACGCTGACGAAGGTTGCCGAAATGGGTTATGAAGGGGTAGAATTCGCCGGCTATGGCGGTCTGTCTGCCGAAGAAATGAAAGCGCTGCTGGAGAAGCTCGGTCTGAAAGCAATCGGCAGCCATATCGGCCTGGAGCGTCTGGAAGGGCAGCTTGAGGAAGAAATCGCTTATTTGAAAACAATCGGGGCTAAATATGCCATTTGTCCTTATGTGGGCGATGATAGAAGAGCGGATGAGGAAGCGTGGAAGACACTGATCGGCAAATTGGATGAGTTCGGTGAAGTTTTCGCCAAGAACGGCCTGCAATTCTGCTATCACAATCACGCTTTTGAATTCGAAGCCAAAGTGGATGGCAAGTTTGTGTTCGATGCCATGTACGATCGTGTTAGCCCGGAGCGGCTTCAGGTCGAAATCGACCTTGGCTGGGTACAATATGCAGGACAAGATCCTCTGGAATATGTGGCCGCTTATAAGGGAAGACTGCCGCTGCTTCATCTGAAGGATTTCCGTGAAGGACCGGCTGACCAACCGATTGATACCGTTGAGCTTGGCAATGGGGATCTGGATTTGCCTCAACTGATATCCGCTGCAGAGCAAGCTGATGTGGAATGGATTATTGTGGAACAGGACCGGTGCGCCAACCCGCCGCTGGAATCGGTTCAGACCAGCATCGAATGGCTGAAAAACAATTATTTGAACGTCTAATAAAATGGTGTGGCTGAACAGGCCGCACTGTGCAGAAACCGCCTTCTGACATGGAAGGCGGTTTTTTTGACATCACCTATGCTGCTACAGGCAATCATTTGAAATTGTTGCAGGTTATTTCAGAAAGATCGTGTCATTCCGATGTTTCCATAGTATAATCAGAATATAGCAATTAATGTCATGTCATTATTGGTCACATGCGGCGTCATTATTTTGTCAAGGGGAGGGAGCGCGGCTCAGATAAGCAGCAGAGCTAGCTTGGAATAGGCTTCAGTAAAGGTTTCCGCGCAACAACCGAATCTTGTGGAAAAGTTTGCATATAATTGTTTTGTCCGGACGTATTTGAAATATAAGCGAGCGGAAAAGAAAAAAACAGGAAAGCTTATTTCAACGTTAGGGGAGTGGTACCCATGGCTCGTAATGAAATGATGGCAATGCTGCTGGCAGGGGGAGAAGGGAAGCGCCTTGGTGTATTGACGAAGGATTTGGCCAAGCCGGCCGTTCATTTTGGAGGAAAGTATCGGATTATTGATTTTACTTTGAGCAATTGCGCACACTCAGGAATTGATACGGTTGGCGTGCTGACTCAATACCAGCCCCTTGTGCTTAACCAGTATCTGGGGATCGGCAGTCCATGGGGATTGGATCGGCGGGATGGCGGGATGGCTGTCCTCCCTCCCTATGTCAAGTCCAAAGGCGGGACATGGTATAAGGGCACTGCGAATGCCATTTATCAGAATATGGGTTTTATCGACCGCTATGATCCGGAATATGTACTCATTATATCTGGTGATCATATTTATACGATGAATTATGATACGATGCTTGCCCACCACAAGCAGCAGGGAGCCGATGTCACCATTGCGGTGCTGGAGGTCGACTGGAAGGAAGCAAGTCGTTTTGGACTGATGGATGTGGATGAGGACGGCTGGGTGACCGAGTTTCAAGAGAAACCGAAAGTGCCGACAAGCAATCTGGCTTCCATGGGTGTTTATATTTTTTCATGGCCGGTACTTCAGCAGTATTTGATACGTGATGAGGCGAACAGACAGTCGAGCAATGATTTCGGCAAGGATATCATTCCGATGATGCTGGCGGATAACGTCAAGCTGAGCGCATATTCTTTCACAGGCTATTGGAAAGACGTCGGAACGATTGAAAGCCTTTGGGAAGGCAATATGGACTTGTTATCCGAGTCTCCCGGACTTAATTTGAACGATAAGGATTGGCGGATTTATTCGGTCAACCCGAACCGGCCGGCGCAATATATTGCCCCGGATGCCGAAGTGGTAAGCTCGCTGATTACGGAAGGCTGTTTCGTGGAAGGCAGCGTGCAGCGATCTGTATTGTTCCATGGCGTGCAGGTGGGGGCCAATGCCCTGATCAAGGAATCTGTCATTATGCCAGGCGCCAAAATCGGCAGCAATGCGCGTATTTACCGGGCGATCGTCGGTGAAGGCGCGGTGATCGAAGCGAATGTTACGATCGGAGATCCGGACAGCGCATCGATTACCGTCGTTGCGAGCGATGAATATATCGGATACCACAAGGCGCTTCAGGAGGTGGAATAGCGATGAGCAATCAATTGATGGGTGTCATTAATTTAATTCATGAACCGGATGAGCTTGAAGCGCTGACTGCGGGCCGTTGTGTAGCTACGGTGCCCTTTGGCGGCCGCTATCGACTGATTGACTTTACGCTGTCAAGCATGGTGAACTCCGGCATTTCCAAGGTAGCTGTATTCGCCCATACGAAATACCGTTCCTTGATGGATCACCTTGGCTCAGGCAGGCATTGGGATTTGCATCATCGCCAGAGCGGGCTGTTCGTGCTCCCTCCGGTAGCAGACGATATGAGCGACTTGCGGAAGGGAGATCTGTATCACTTCTTTCAGCATCGGGATTACTTCAAGCGCAGCCAGGCCGAATACGTCGTGGTGACACGCAGTCATATGCTATGCAACATTGACTTCACGCAAGTACTGGCCGAGCATTTGGAGAAAAATGCGGACATCACCGTTGTGTGCAAACAGCAGAACGACCATCTGAGCGGCAAAGCAAGAAAAGTGAAGCTCGGCGAAGCGGGGCGTGTTGTGGATATGCAGGATCATTACGGGCGGCTGCAGAGCGATATCGTCTCTATGGAAATGTATGTCATGAAAAAAGAGCTGCTCCTCGACCTTGTCGAATCTTCACTTGCTCAGGGGAAAGACCATTTGGTTCGCGATGCGATTATGTCTAAAATCGACGAGTTGAATATCCACGCCTATTTGTACGAAGGGTACCTCGGCATTATCAATACGATTACAAGCTACTATCGCAATAGCATGGAACTGCTGAAGCCTGACGTATGGAAAGGACTGTTTTTTGAACCGGGGCCGATCTATACGAAGGTAAAGGATGAACCGCCGGCAACCTATTTGGAAGGCGCCAAAACAAGCAATTCGCTCGTTGCCAATGGCTGTATTATTGAAGGCACGGTCATTAACAGTATTTTGTTCCGCGGCGTTCATATCCGCAAAGGGGCGGTTGTGCGCAACAGCATTATTATGCAGAACGGTATCATTGGCGAAGGCAGCGCCATCGACCATGTTATCTTCGACAAGGAAGTTCAGATTGAGACGGGACGAGACATACGCGGTGCTGCAGATGCGCCGTTCATTGCCATCAAACGCAAAGTCATCTGATTCGCCCTAACATATAGAGAGAGAATGAATCAGGCTTGGATGGAGGAGACCTATGAACATACTGTTTGCTGCCTCCGAAGCAATGCCGCTGGCCAAAACAGGCGGTCTCGGGGATGTAGCGGGAGCGCTGCCCAAGGCTATCCGTGACAAGGGGGCTGACATTCGGGTGATTTTGCCGAAATACAGTTCGGTTCCGGCTTTGTATGCAGATCGGTTTCGCAGGAAGGCGGTCTACACAGTTCGGATGGGCTGGCGGGAGCAGGCTTGCGGCTTGCTGGAGGCGGAAATTGACGGTCTGCGGTTTTACCTGATCGAAAATGATGATTACTTTAAACGCGAGGGACTGTATGGCTATGAAGATGAGGCGGAACGCTTCGTTTTCTTCTGTCTTGCTGTTATCGGCGCGCTGCCCCATCTTGCTTTTCATCCGGATATCATTCATTGCAATGACTGGCAGACGGGATTAATCCCGCTGCTGCTCAAGCACCAGGCGGCTGAGAACACGCAATTGCGAAATATTCGAACCGTATTCACGATACATAATCTTCAGTATCAGGGCATTTTCCCGCAGGAGGTGCTGAGCGATTTGCTCACCGCCTTGCCTGAGCTGTTTACTGTTGATGGCTTCGAATTTTACGGTGAAGGCAATTGTATGAAAGCAGGGATCACCTATGCGGACAAGCTGACAACGGTCAGCCATACGTATGCTGAGGAGATTGTAACTGACGAAGGCGGGGCGCTGCTTGGCGCCTTGCTGCGGCATCGGGCCAATGATTTGGTCGGCATTGTCAACGGGATTGACACCGTTTCTTTCGATCCGATGAATGATCCGGCGATCAGCAGTCCTTATCGAAACTCGCTGGCGAGAAAGCTTCCCAACAAACAGGCGCTTCAGGAGGAACTGGGACTTGTGCAATCGGAAGATACAGCGGTCATCGGCATCGTCTCCCGTCTGACGGAGCAGAAAGGCTTGGACCTGCTTGAAGCGGTGTTAAAGGAGTTGCTGGCCGAACAATTGCAGTTGGTTGTGTTGGGGGTGGGGGATGCCCGCTATGAAAGGCTGTTTGCTAACGCGCAGAACGACTATCCGGGGAAAGTGGCCGTACGGTTCGTACATGATGAGGAACTGGCCAGGCGAATTTATGCAGGGGCAGATATGTTCTTGATGCCGTCGCGCTTCGAGCCGTGCGGATTAAGCCAACTGATCGCGCTTCATTATCGGACAATTCCGATTGTTCGGTCAACGGGGGGGCTGAAGGACACTGTCTTCCCCTTCAATCATTCAACAGGCAGCGGAAATGGTCTATCTTTTGCAGCTTACGACCCTGAGGAACTGCTAATTGCTGTCCGCGATGCGCTTGCGCTCTATGAAAACAAATTGCTGTGGAAAAAAATCGTTGAGAACTGCACTAGAGGAGACTATAGCTGGAATCGATCTGCAGCCCGCTATATGGAACTGTACCGCCAACTTCTGCTGCAGCGAAAGGGGAATGAATAAATGGCCCGTCATCTTGTGGTTGGAAATGGAAAGCTGCTCGTCAATCTGGATAATCATTGTTACATCAGGGATATTTACTATCCTTATGTCGGCCAGTTAAATCATGTGGGAGGGCAGCGGTGCCGGTTTGGCGTCTGGGTGGAAGGGATGTTCTCCTGGCTGGATGAGCCGGAATGGCAAATTCACCTTGATTATGTCGAGGATTCCCTTGTTACGAATGTGACGGCTCTCAATGACCGGCTTGGGTTGGAGCTTTACATCAACGACGGGATTCATCAGCGGGAGTGCATTTATATCAAGCGAATTGTGGTGCGCAACCGCTTTGCAGAGGAGCGGGAGGTTAGATTGTTCTTTAACCAGGATCTGATGATTGACGGCACTGAGGTGGGCGATACAGCGGCTTACTATCCTGAAAATCAAACCTTGTTTCATTACAAGCGTTCCTCTTACTTTATGTTTAACGGTTTTTCCGACGAAGGCGGCATTAGACAGTATTCGACAGGCATCAAAAGGTTCGGGTCCGCAGAAGGCACATGGCGCGATGCAGAAGACGGGGTTTTGATGGGCAATGCGATCGCACAAGGTTCTGTGGACAGTACGATCAGTTTTCAAGCCAAGCTGCCTGCCGGCGGCGAGCGAACGTTCTATTATTGGATGTCGATCGGCAATGATCTGGAGGAAGTGAAGCGGCTTAACCAGTACGTGCAGGACAGCCATCCTGAGAAGCTGCTGAGCCGTATCGTCATTTACTGGAAAAATTGGCTTACGCGAGCGGGCATGGATTTTGGCGATCTGCCGGAGGACGTTGTCAAACTCTACAATCAGAGTCTGCTGATCGTCAGAACGCAAATCGATGAGCATGGCGCGATCCTTGCGGCGAATGATACGGATATTCTGCAATATAATCGCGACCACTACAGTTATATGTGGCCGCGTGACGGGGCTTTGATTGCAGATTCAATGTCACTGGCCGGTTATCAAAGCGTTATCTCGCCTTTCTTCCAGTTTTGCGCCGATACGCTGTCCCCGGAAGGCTACCTGTATCACAAGTACAATCCGGACGGTACGGTAGGCTCCAGCTGGCATCCTTACATCGTTCAGGGAAATGAGCGGATTCCGTTGCAGGAAGATGAGACCGCCCTTGTACTGTATGCGCTGTGGAAAGACTATACGCGTCATCAAGTGATTGAACTTCCGCAGTCGCTCTATAGCAACCTGATTCGCAAAGCTGCCCGGTTTCTGAGCGAATATGTAGATCATGAGCTGAACCTGCCAAAACCGAGCTATGATTTATGGGAAGAGCGCTATGGCATTTGGACCTATACGTCTGCTTCCGTCTATGCCGGCTTAATGGCGGCGGCGTATTTCACCGATCTGTTCGGCGATTACGAGCGAAGCGACCACTATCGCCACATTGCGGAAACGATCAAACAGGGCATGATTACGCATCTGTGGGATGAGGAAGCGGGGCGCTTCGCGCGCGGCCTTGTGCAGAAGGACGGCTTCTGGGTCAAGGATATGACACTGGAGAGCAGCATGTTCGGTCTATGGGAGTTTGGCGTCCTTCCTGTGGACGACAGCCGTGTGGCGAGCACGATGCAGGCCATCAAGCAGGGCTTGGCCATACAGACCGAGGTTGGCGGAATCGCCCGGTATACGAACGATTATTATTTCCAGCAGTCGGGGGATATTGAGAAGGTGCCTGGCAATCCGTGGATTATTTGTACGCTGTGGTCTGCCAACTATGAGATCGCGTCGGCTTCATCGCTTGCGGATTTGGCCGCGCCGAAGCAGACGCTGGAATGGGTAGTCAGACAGGCGCTGCAAAGCGGCATTTTGCCTGAGCAGCTTAGCCCGCATGATGGCGCACCGCTTTCGGTTGCGCCGCTCACCTGGTCGCATGCGACATTCGTGCAGAGTGTATGCAAATACGTCAAGAAATACGCGGAGTTGTCTGGCAAACCAGGGTGACTTGCCGGCGATAAAAAAACCGGGGCATTTGCCCAATGTCATTAAGTTAAGGCACAGGGCCAAAAATCAAGAAAAAGAGCGGTTATCGAAAAGATACCCGCTCTTTTTTTGCTTGAAATGGCAAAAAGGACTTGACAAGCAGTTGGAAGTGTGTGGCGAAGCCCCTTGAAGAACGAGGAGGTTACGCCAATGAATGAGTATGCAAATTCGCTAAAAGAGACGCTGACATCCCTCATACGAGAAATGTCAGCCGTACCAGCACCTTATGTCAAAAACCCTGAAAAAGATTTTACCCGAAAGAAGAAGCTGCCCTTTGAAACCGTGATGAAACTCCTGATCTCCATGGGGGGCAACAGCCTATATAAGGAACTCTTGGAATCGCAGGGCTATGACGTAAACACCGCAACCACTTCTGCTTTTGTCCAGCAGAGGAATAAAATCCTGCCGTCTGCTGTGGAATTCTTGTTTCACGAATTTACGCAATCGTATACGGACATCAAGGATTACCGTGGGTATCGATTACTCGCCGTTGACGGTTCGGATTTGCATATCGCAACGGATGCTGCGGACACGGACAGCTATTTTCAAAGTCAACCGAACACAAAGGGCTATAACCTTCTGCATTTGAACGCAGCCTATGACCTCTGCAACAAACTTTACGTGGATGCCATTGTTCAGCCGCGAAGGCTATGCAACGAGGGAAGGGCGCTGGCTGCTATGGTTGACCGTTCTCCCATTAAGGGCAGAACGATTGTTATTGCCGATCGAGGTTATGAAAGTTAGAACAATTTTGCGCATATTGAACGCAAAGGGTGGAGCTATGTCATACGGGTCAAGGATTTGGATTCCAATGGTATTCT
>REGQ01000042.1 GCA_004134985.1 Paenibacillaceae bacterium
AACCGGCTATCGTTAAGGTCAGCCTGATTATCTTCTTCAGCTCACCCCAGGCGGAGATGAGACAGCGTATTCCACTAAAATTCCGGGACATGGGCGACGCAGGATAAGAGCTCGCTAACAGGTTATTCTACTATTTTATTTGCCAAATGCCTTTTAAGCGATTAATAGTATGGACCCATTTGGATGCTCGCGGCTTACATACCGTGTTTTGGTTTCCGAAAAATCCAATTTCAGATATAGCTTTATTGACAGGTACGGCTTTTATCCACTTAACTTTAACAATAAACTCCGCATTATCATCGTCATCTAAATATTCTTCATAGTAGTCTGCATTCTTGCTGAGTTGATATATATTCTTTTCTTCGCCATTTTCTTTGAAGAAAACTTCATCTACCTTTTGGGCAGTGTCTGTTACAGTTCCTACAGCAACATAGCCAACCTTCGGAATGTTTACCCATACACGGTCGCCAATAGATAATTGATTTAGCGTGCGAGAATACCATTCCCCACCCCCACCAGATATAAAGCCATACTTTAAAGCATCATTCCAGCTTCGATTGCTTCCATCACCGAAAGATACATAATACTCCCCGTTCCAAGGCTCCTTATCTTTAACAACGGTAGATGCATTTTCTAAAGTTTCTTGTGGGTCAATCATCCATGCACGACTTATATATTTGGTAGAATCCTCTTCAAAAACAGTAAAAAAAATGACGTTTATCGGTATTAATGAATCACTTAGATACTCCACAATTCTTTCTGTACTTGAATCCAATTCAGTCGCTACGATAACGATCTGATGTGAGTTATTAATACTTTCTTCTTCAAGTCTACTTCGAAACTTTTCATAATATTCTTCCTCTAAACTATTTCGCTCTTCATAGTATCTAGCTACATAAGCTTCATATATTGCAGATATTTGACTTGCTGATAAGGTTTTAATCCACGAGGCATAGTCGAGTCCCTGTGCAACAACTTCCCGATTTGTTTTATGCTTTTTTAGTTCAATGATGATAATGGAGCCGCTATTATCAATAGCTAGTAAATCAATGTATGTATTAAAATCTGTCAGTACTTGTCTACCAATTATAAGCCAATTGTCATCCAAAATAGCAGGGTTAGATTGTATGAGTTCTTCAAGTTCAATTTCTAAATCTAAAGTAACATTCTTTACTTGTCTTACCTCATCACCAGCAACTCTCCATATTCCATGTTTAATAGCCAAGCTACTCACCTCATTCTCGTTTTCAATTAATAAGTTCGATTTTTCATTTCATAATCCTTTATTTACCACTTAATTTTATTTAATTATATAGAATGTTGTTCAAATTCAACTTCTCAAGTGGAGCTATTCAAGCCATTATTAACAGTCTCTTTTCTTTCTAATACGCTTATAACAGTGATAAAATTTCTCAACAGTAAAACCAGTCATAATCCAAAGTGGTAACAAAAAAATAATTATCTTCATTAAAGAATGTCTTAAAAATATATTTGGGATATATTCGAATATTAAAACAGAACAAATGGTAAAAACAAAAATAATAGCACCAAAAGAATAATATCTTTGTCGCCAATCAATCTCCGAGAACTTTCTAACAAATGAAACAATAGCGTATATGAGTCCTATAAAACAAAGAAACATTATAATCAGTTGTTCTGCAAGCTTCTCATCTCCATTAAACCAAAACATCGACTTACGCCACAAGATATCTTTTATATTCGTTATTAATTGCTTACTATGATGTAAGATCCACCATAAACTACTCGAACAAATAACTCCGAAAATTATTACTTTAATATAATGCCACTTATCCCCTAAATTCCAACTGAATTTAACTATACTATATTCCAATAGGAATTCATTCTTTTTTCGAATTAGAATAATCAAAAACGCATTAATTGAAAATTTTTGATAGTATTCATCCCACAGGCCATTAATTGCATCAGAAAAAAGTTCATATATTAGCTCATACAACCTAAATCCTTTGTCTGCAACAGTAGGCATTGTTAGCACGAAACCAAAAATAATCGAACCAATACCCAAAACACTAGGAGTTGAAAATGTATTCAAATTTATATTAATTTGATATACGCTAAAAATCACAACTCCACCAAGTATTGATAACCATAAAATGAATTGTCTATAGGTTCTAATTAATTCATCTGCTGTTCCGTAACTATATAAAAATGAAGTAATGGCAAAAGAAGCAAAAAATGAGTACCTAGCAAACTTAACTAAAGTTTGATCAGAAACATCATATCCTTTTATTTCCAATATATATCCCATAGCCAAAAATATAATTATTCCTAGAATCATACAAATAGATAGAAAATAAACGAGTGCATGTAAAACTCCTCTTCTCGGCTGAGAAAGAAGAATTGAAACATAAAGAACATATAATACATTAGGCAAACTAAAACAACTATTTTCAAAATTTAACAAAATAATCCCTGTAAGGCAAACAAATAAAAACATCGGAAATATAAGAAGCGTTTTTCCATCCAATAAACTTTCTGTTTTTGTAATTACTGATATAACAATTAGAGTGAAAATTGAAGTAATAACACCCACAACCAATGAAATAATCGCATTAAACATAGAATGAATAAAAAAACGTATGATATTATGTAAATTACTTTGTCCTTTGAAACGACAAAGTAAACTATCAAAAAAAACTGAAATAACCATAAAACCATTACTAATGTAATCCATTAATTTACCACCTCATACATTTTTTATCACTTCAGGAATTAATCTTTCCATTATAGATTATGGAATAATTTATACCAATTAATTATACATAGAACATCGGAGTAGAAATAAAATAGATATCTCAAGTGCCTAACTTTTAGGTATTGCTTGAAACTTTAATGATTCTGTATTACTGAGATATCAATGAAGTAAGTAAGATTATTAGCAGTTATATAGAAAAGGAAAAGATATATTTAAAGTATGTGAATCCTAGAGGAACAGTCTACTTATTTCATCTTCAAGTATTGAAATTATTTGGTGATTTTTGAAATAATAACGCCAATTCCTTGTACTCCGTCAACAATACCTGGCTTAAATCTTTTAAAGTGAGCTCCTTCCTACTCTCTGAGTTGTTTATTCTTCTAAATGTAAAAACGCAAAAACGGACACCATTTTGGTGTCCGTCACTGGTACTACTTATGGAGGCGAGGGGATTTGAACCCCTGTCCGAAGATAACGGCACATGTGCTTCTACGGGTGTAGTCACAGTTTTGATGTCACCTTAGCGATCGCCCCGTAACCGGCTATCGTTAAGGTCAGCCTGATTATCTTCTTCAGCTCACCCCAGGCGGAGATGAGACAGCGTATTCCACTACTTGTTAGCCCCTATTCCAGTCACATGGACGATGCTGGATAGAAGCACGCCAACAGTTTCTTAGGCTGCTAAAGCGTAGTTAGATTGTTGTTTGCCGTTTAATAGGCTTTAGCGTTGATGAAGCAGACGACTCCCTGCTACCCGCAACCCATGCTCGAACTACCCCCGTCGAATCCAAGAACGCCCCCGTAATCGCGTAACAGCTATTATCATCTCCTAAGACGATACAACCATTCGCACAAAGGGTGGGTACGAATCATTATTATGAATTCGCCCATTGGATTAATCGGTCAATAAATTGAGCCGGTGCAATCATTCAAATATTGATTACATATGCCGACATCTGAAATCGGCGTACAGTTAGTATACCACAAATAAGCAAAGAATGCTCCCTAAAGTAATGGGTACCTTTCAACAACTTGCCATAGTAGGCATGAAACCGGCGATCATGCAGCAGCCGCCTACCTTGCCACCTTTTGCTTCTCGCGCAAAGCACGCTGGATATCACGTTGTGCGTCTTTCTTGGCCGCTGTATCACGCTTGTCATACTGCTTTTTCCCTTTGCCGAGTCCGATCAACAATTTGGCGTATCCATTACGAGCGTAAATTTTAAGCGGAACGATCGCATAACCATCCTGCTTGGACAAACCCAGCAATTTGTGAATCTGCGATTTATGCAGCAGCAGTTTGCGTGCACGTGTGGGATCAGTCGGGTTGGAACGATTGCCTTGCTCAAAAGGGCTAATATGCATATTGTGAATAAACAATTCCCCATTGCGCACGGTAGCAAAAGCGTCGTTCAAATTAGCTCTGCCCTGACGGATCGATTTAATTTCTGTTCCAGTTAAGACCATACCCGCTTCATAAGTGTCTTCTATAAAGTAATCATGGGAAGCTTTCTTATTTTGGGCGAGCGGTTTGTCGTGCTCATTTTTCTTGGCCATGACAATCACTCCTTCACCTTGTGGTTGCTCCAGTTCATTATGTAACAATGGAAACCTGACGCCAACATCAATTAAAGTATTAGGAGTTTATTGTAGCAAACCTGAATCAAGTAAATCAAGAGAGATTGCATTGCACTGCATGCTGCTAATCTTCCTATACAAGTTGACTGATTGAATTTCGCAAGGAATAAATGTTGTATTTCCGTTGTATTTCCTAATATTTCCTAAAATAATCATAAGAACGGCTGCAGCAGAAAAAAATTGTTGTATAAAATACAAGATTTCACCTTAAAAAGTCAATTGAAACAGGAATTGTTGTAAAATATACAACAATTCCATCAAAATCGTCTTATTCGGCTGATTATGTTGTACAAAATACAACATTTTATCTCCTATGGTACTTCGGCGCTTCTTTCATTCAACTTACATCGTTTATGTTAGCAGCATGTAGAAAATGATTAATCCATGTATCCATGCTGCCGACTTGAGCCTCATCCTACAGTGTCAGCTGCTCAACTCCACCAGCTGAATCCGCATCATTTGCGCTTTTTACGAACAAAAGCCGCCATCGCACTGCTTTTTTTCTTCTTCGGCAGCGCTCTTCCACTTCCGCCACTTCCACCGCCGGCTTTACTGCCGCCGCCAGCTTTGTTACGGCCTTGCCCCGACACGGGCAAGCCCCACATATCCTTGCGCGGCTCAGCGCCGCCTGGCTGCGCGCCATGCTCGCTCCGCGGCGGCCCGTCTGCGCCGCCGTCGCGCAGGCGGATGCCGCTCGCCCGTCCAGTGCCGCCGGCTGCTTCACCCGCACCGCCGCCGGCCGCCACGCCACCGCCGCGACCGCCCTTGCCGCGCGTTCGCCCAGCTCCGCTGCCGCTGCTGCGCTCATCGCTCGCGCCACCGCCACGGCCTGCTCGCGCGCCGCCCGCGGCTCCCTTGCCGCCGCTGCGCCATGCGCCTGCGCCGCGCTCATCGCCGCGGCCTGCCTTGCCGCGGCCAGCTCCGCCGCCGCTGCGGGCACCGCTTGCGCCGCTGCGCTCCAGTCCGCCGCTGCGCGCCCGGCCGGCACCGCTGCCGCTCCGTGCGCCGCCGCCGGACCATTGTCCGCGCTCCGCTCCTCCGCGCGGCTTCATATCGACCAACTCAAAATCAATCGTATGATCGTTCATATTCACATTCGCCACGCGAATGCGCAGCTCGTCGCCGATCCGATAGATTTTGGAAGTGCGCTCACCGATCAGCGCCATATGCTGCTCATGGAAATGATAATAATCATCGTTCATATAGCTGATATGAATCAAGCCTTCAACGGTATTGTCCAGCTCGACGAACATGCCGAACCCGGTAACACTGCTGATCAGACCATCGAATTCTTCACCAATCTCATCAAGCATGAACTCGCATTTCTTCAGCTTATCCGTGTCGCGTTCCGCATCGACCGCAAGCCGCTCGCGCTCCGACGAATGCTGGGCAATGTCCGGCATTCTCGCTTCCAACGCTTCCATTCGTGGAGCAGGCAGCAGGCCGTTGTTATCGAGCACCTCGCGGATAACGCGGTGAATGACCAAATCCGGGTACCGTCTAATCGGTGATGTGAAGTGCGAATAATACTCGGCAGCCAAACCAAAGTGGCCGAGACTCTCTGCATCATACTTAGCCTGCTTCATTGAGCGCAGCATTACTTTGGAAATTACCGTCTCTTCCTTCTTGCCGCGGATGTCCTCCAGCAGCGTTTGCAGCGCGCGCGGATGAATCGCATTGTTTTTCCCCTTCACCTGATAGCCGAAATTCGCCGCGAACTGCACGAAAGTCATCAGCTTCTCCGCATCGGGGTTTTCATGAATCCGGTACAGGAATGGCACTTGCAGCCAGTGGAAATGCTCGGCGACCGTTTCATTCGCGACCAGCATGAACTCCTCGATGATTTGCTCTGCAACCGAACGCTCCCGCTTGACGATATCGGTCGGCTTGCCTTCCTTGTCCACAATAATTTTGGACTCCGTGAAGTCAAAGTCAATCGCCCCGCGCTTCATCCGCTTTCCACGCAGCTTCATCGCCAGCTTCTCCATCAGCTTGAACATGTCCAGCAGATCAGCGTAGCGCTCCTTCAATTCTTCATCATCGTCCTGCAAAATTTTGCGAACATTCGTATACGTCATCCGCTCTTTCGTGCGAATCACACTTGTAAACACATCATGCCGAACCCGTTTGAACGTCTTGGCGTCAAACTCCATTTCGCATGACATTGTCAGCCGGTCAACCTGCGGGTTCAACGAGCAAATCCCGTTGGACAGCCGATGGGGCAGCATCGGAATGACCCGGTCAACCAAATATACGCTGCATCCGCGCAAGTACGCCTCTTGATCCAGGGCAGACTTGTCACGCACATAATAGCTGACGTCAGCAATATGCACGCCAAGCAAATAGTTGCCGTTTTCAAGCCGTTCGACATTGACCGCATCGTCCAAATCTTTGGCATCCTCGCCATCGATCGTTACGATCACCTTATCCCGCAAATCCCGTCTGCCCTGCTTCGTAATTTCCTCTTCGGAAATCGTCTCCGGCGCATCATTGGCTTCCGCCATCACATCATCCGAAAAACCTTCCGGCAGATGATGCTTGCGGATAATCGACAGGATATCCACGCCCGGATCATCCTTGTGACCGAGCACTTCGATTATTTCCCCTTCTGCCGCAGAGCGTCCTTCCGGATAAGAAATAATGCGGACCACGACCTTCTGACCGGTAGCCGCGCCAAGAAAGCCACCCTGGCGAATGAAAATATCCCGGTTAATCCGTTGATCATCCGGCGTCACAAAACCATAGACCTCATGGTTTTCAAATGTGCCGACCACCTCGGTTACAGCACGCTGCACAATCCGGACTACTTCGCCTTCCAGGCGCCCGCCGTTAACACTCTTGGCCGTTACCCGAACGAGCACCGTATCGCCATTCATTGCGCTTTTCAGGTCGTTGGCATGCAAATATACATCAGGATGGCCCTTGTCTTCCGGGATCAGAAAAGCAAATCCCTTGGCATGAGCATGCAAGCGCCCGCGCAGCAGGTTCATTCGCTCTGGAACACCATAACGGTCACTGCGTGTCCGAATGATTTTTCCCGCTTCTTCGAGCTCATTTAATAATTTAAGGAAAGCTTTGAATGATGCGGCATCCGCTATTTCAAAATGTTTTTCCAACTCATGATAAGTCAGCGGCTTGTAAGCATCCTCCCGCATAAAATCCACTAATTGTTGTTCATTAATCATCTTGTTCTCCTCACCTCAATACTGCAACTTTAACTGTATTTAAACACATATGAATTAGTATACACGAAAATTTCCCAATTCATCCGGGACACCTGTTGAATTCGTGCTAATTTCCAATATTTCCGCCACATGAGCACAAAAAAAAGCGAGGAACAATTCCTCGCTTTGCAAATCTGGATTAACTTTTCACCAAATAGGCTACCACAAGCGATAGCACGAAAAATCCTGAAGCCAATACTACGGTCAGACGCTGCAAGAATAAATCCAAGCCGCGCGCCTTCTGCTTTCCGAATAAGTGCTCAGCACCACCGGAGATAGCTCCTGCCAATCCAGCGCTCTTTCCTTTTTGCAGAAGAACGACAGCAATCAAGCCCAGCGAAAAAACAACCAGTACGATTTTCAATGCGAGTTCCACAATTCCACCTCCCGCTCAAGGATTTCCGTCCCTTAAACATTACAAGCGTAAACAGCTTGGCCGCCTTGCGACGGAGCAGCGTTTCGCAATAAAATGCAAGTCAGTTTATCGTGCTCAATGTTAAAAATTCTTGTATTTTTAAAAAACAGTATCTCGATTATACCATAACATTACCATACTTGACAACCGTCGAAGCCTGCAGTATTGCACCGTTATTGAGCGGGGAAGAACCGCATTACTATCCAAATCCGCTCCAAGGTCGATCCTGCTGTTCAATCGATTACGGCAGAATCAGCTTTCCAGCGGCTTTTTGCCTGAACGCTCCAGACATTGCTTCACAAGTGCCATCCGGATGTACAGCCCGTTCTGCGCCTGACGGAAATATGCGGCGCGCGGATCGCTGTCCACCTCTTCGGCAATTTCCCCAGCACGCGGCAGCGGGTGCAAAATAATCGCATCCTCTTTCATCCGCTTGAGCAGATCGGCATCTACTACATATTGTCCTGATGCTTTCTCGTACTCCTCCACCGACGGGAAGCGCTCCTTCTGAATGCGGGTTTGGTACAGCACATCGACTATGCCCGCCACTTCATTCAGATCGCTGGTTTCCTCATAACGCACGCCTAGCTTGTCCAGATGCTGTTTGACATAATGCGGAATTCTGGCATTTTCAGGGGCGATATAGTAAATGGTAACATCCTTGAAATTAGCTAAAATATAACTAAGCGAGTGCACCGTGCGGCCATAAGTAAGGTCGCCTACCATCGCGATCTTTAGTCCGTCAATACGACCAAACTGCTTGTCGATCGTATAAGCATCCAGCAGCGCCTGTGTCGGATGCTCCCCTGCGCCATCGCCCGCATTAATGACCGGTACGGTTGCCACGCGCGCAGCACGGTCTGCCGCTCCAATATCCGTATGACGCATGACGATGACATCACTGTACCCGGACACAATTTTAATGGTATCTTCAAGGGTCTCTCCTTTAATCGTGGACGAGAACTGTGATGCATTTTCCGTGCCAATGACATGTCCCCCTAACCGATGCATCGCCGATTCAAAAGAGAGCCGTGTACGTGTGCTTGATTCGAAGAATAATGTCGTCATAATCGAATTGCGAAACTGTCCTGCTCCCCCGGCTGCAACAATATCCTCCATGCTGCGTGAGAGCACGAACAGCTCTTCCAGCTCACTTCTTGTAAATTGCTTCGCCCCGATAATATGATAAAGCTCTGCATGCTGTGACAAATCGGTTCCTCCTCAATAGTTCGTAAAACACAAGCCCCTTGGTATATTTATACAGCGTCCTTAAAACACTCGCTGGGCAGTTCTCGTTATATTATAAACCACACGCCGCCCATTACTCCAGAGGACTTTTATAGCAGCAATAACAAGCGATGTGAGCTTACACTTGGAAAAAGCACCACAGACCTTATTTCAGGTCCGTAGTGCCCAGGCTCAACATGGTTCTGCACTGTGATCATCATGCATGGTTCTGCGCTGTGCTCGTCATGTATGGTCTACGCTGTGCTCGTCATATTCGATACCACAGCACGCGCCGCGCTAGATTAATCCTTTGTTTTTGAAGTATTCCAGGCTTAGCTTGGCGCTCTCCAGTGAAGATTTGGCGAACTGTTCCTGCTCGACAATATAATACTTAATGCCTGCTTGCTCCGCAACCTCCAGCACGCTGTCAAAATCCACAACGCCCTGACCAATCTCCGTATCACTGCGGCCTACGCCGAAATCTTTGAAGTGCGCCAGCGGTACGCGGCCGGCATATCGGTTAATGTAGTCCACAGGGCGCTGACCGCCCATATGCACCCAGCCCAAATCAAATTCTGCAAACAGCAAGTCCGCAGGCAGCCGCTCCAGCAAATGATCGATCAGCGCCTTGCCTTCCACCAGCTTAAATTCAAAATCATGATTGTGATAGCCGTAGGACAACCCGCTTGCTTTGACCTGTTTCCCGGCTTCCTCGAGAATGGTCACCAGATGATCAACATCCTCCATCGTCGGCCGCTCAGGCAGCGGAGCATAAGGAGTCACAATATACTCAAGACCAATCTCTTGGGCATATTCAATCTGATGCGCCAAATCGGATTCCCGTTTATTCTTTTCCTGAAAGTTTAGGCCCACATGAGCCGACGGCGCCTTCAGGCCATTGTCATCAAGTACTTTTTTCAACTCTTTCGCAGGGGTGTTGTAATAACCCGCAAATTCAACGACGGAGTAGCCAATTTCGGCTACCTTCTTGATCGTGCCTAGAAAATCCTGCTCTGTCAGATCGCGCAATGTGTACAGTTGAAGACCAATTTGGGGCCTGGACATTGAAAACAACACCACCATTTCTTAAGTTGGACACTCTTTGACGAACGAAGAGAGGTCTCAGCTATATTATAGCGGAACACAAAAAGTAGGCTATGTCGGTTTTTGGGAGATTCTTTTGTGATTTTGTTCCATTTTTTTCGTATTGGCGCAAAAAAAGAAGATCCAGGGGCGAATGCACCCACCAGACCTTCTTTAGTAACTTAGGCTTTTTTGAAATTGCTCAAGTTGTAAAAAGCGGATTTGCCAGCGTAGATTGCAGTGGAACCGAGTTGGTCCTCAATACGCAGCAATTGGTTGTATTTAGCAACGCGGTCCGTACGGGAAGGCGCGCCTGTTTTGATTTGACCCGCATTTGTCGCCACAGCGATGTCAGCGATTGTGCTGTCTTCGCTCTCACCGGAACGGTGGGAGATAACAGCAGTGTAGCCAGCACGTTTTGCCATTTCGATAGCGTCGAACGTTTCAGTCAATGAACCGATTTGGTTTACTTTAACCAGGATGGAGTTACCCACGCCTTGATCGATACCGCTGGACAGACGCTCGGTGTTCGTTACGAACAAGTCATCGCCAACGAGTTGTACTTTGCCGCCCAGTTTTTCAGTAAGCAGTTTCCAACCTTCCCAGTCATCTTCGGAACAACCGTCTTCGATCGTAAGGATCGGATATTTGTCCACGAGGGATGCCAGGTAGTCCACGAATTCAGCAGAAGTGAACGAACGGCCTTCGCCTTCCAGATGGTATTTGCCGTCTTTGTAGAACTCAGTGGAAGCAACGTCCATACCAAGGAATACATCAACGCCTGGCTTGAAGCCGGCTTTTTCGATTGCAGTGATGATCGTTGTGATCGCTTCTTCATTGGAGCCAAGGTTCGGCGCAAAGCCGCCTTCGTCGCCAACAGCTGTGTTCAGACCTTTTTCTTTCAGAACTGCTTTCAAGCTGTGGAAAATTTCAGTGCCGATACGAAGCGCTTCTTTGAAGCTTTCCGCACCTACTGGCAATACCATAAATTCTTGAACATCGATATTGTTATCGGCATGCTCGCCGCCATTGACAATGTTCATCATCGGTACAGGAAGTGTTTTGGCATTGAATCCGCCAAGGTAAGTGTACAGAGGCACACTCAGCGCATCCGATGCAGCACGAGCAACGGCCATCGAGACAGCAAGAATCGCGTTTGCACCCAGTTTGCCTTTGTTAGGCGTACCGTCGAGCTCCAGCATTTTGCGGTCGATAACCACTTGATCAAGAGCATCCAGGCCAATGATTTCAGGAGCAATCAGCTCGTTGACATTCTCAACAGCTTTCAGTACCCCTTTGCCAAGGTAACGGCCTTTGTCACCGTCGCGAAGCTCTACAGCTTCGTATGCGCCAGTGGACGCACCGGAAGGTACGATAGCGCGGCCGTGTCCGCCGGACTCCAGCGCAACTTCGACTTCAACAGTTGGGTTTCCCCGGGAATCAAGCACTTCGCGTGCGTATACATCAGTAATGATGGACATGAACAGAACACTCCTTCTTATTCAGTAATTTTGATTCTTTGATGATTTTACTGCTTGCGGCAACAAAATGCCACTTTATTTCATGAATACCTTGACGCGCAAGAGCGGCAAAGCCGTTTACGCCTGGGAAGCAGCCTTAGAAACAAGCAGTGAAACGCCTGTCATTTCAGCCGGTTTCGGCAATTGCAGCAAATCAAGCATCGTCGGAGCGATATCCGCCAGAATGCCGCCCTCGCGAAGGTCTGCATTGTTGGTTGTAACGATAAATGGAACAGGATTGGTCGTGTGGGCCGTGAACGGACGGTTCAATTCGTCCAGCACGAGATCGGCATTGCCATGGTCAGCAGTAATCAGGCATACCCCGCCTTTGGCAAGTACGGCTTCCACAACTTGTCCCATACACTCATCGGTTACTTCAACCGCCTTGATCGTAGGAGCAAGCATGCCGGAGTGGCCAACCATATCCGGATTGGCGAAGTTCAGAATAATCACGTCATGCTTATCCGCTTCGATTTCAGCCACTGCTGCCGCAGCAACTTCGTAGGCGCTCATTTCAGGCTGGAGATCATACGTCGCCACTTTCGGCGAGTTGATCAGCACACGCGTTTCTCCCGGCAATTCCACATCGCGGCCGCCACTGAAGAAGAACGTCACATGCGGGTATTTCTCCGTCTCCGCAATGCGAAGCTGTCTTTTATTATTCTGCACAAGCACTTCGCCAAGCGTGTTGTCCAAGTTCTTCGGCTTGAAAGCAACATAGCCGCCAACCGTTTCACTGAACAAAGTCATGCACACAAAGTATAAATTCAATGGACGATTCGCTCCGCGATCAAAACCGCGAAAATCCTCATTCATAAATACTTGTGACAACTGGATCGCACGGTCAGGACGATAGTTGCAGAAAATAACCGCATCTTCCGAACCTACCGTAGCAACCGGCTGGCCGTCTGCACCAACGATAACGGTCGGAATGATGAATTCGTCGAACACTGACTGTTCATACGAATCAAGCACCGCTTGAACCGGATCAGCCACATGCGGACCTTCACCATATACCATCGCACGGTAGGACTTCTCTACCCGATCCCAACGTTTGTCGCGGTCCATCGCATAATAACGCCCCTGAACTGTAGCGATTTGACCGACGCCAACCTCTTCAATCTTCGCTTGCAGCGCCTCAAGGTAACTTCTTGCGCTATCTGGCGCAACATCGCGTCCATCAAGAAACGCATGAATGTACACTTCGCTTAGCCCTTGCTTCTTGGCCATCTCCAGCAGCGCCATGAGATGCGCAATATGGGCGTGTACGCCGCCATCAGACAGCAAGCCGTACAAGTGCAGTTTTTTTCCATTCGCTGCCGCGTGCTTAATGGCGCCGAGCAGCGTCTCGTTGGCAAAAAACTCTTCATCGCGAATCGATTTGGAGATGCGGGTCAAATCCTGATAAACAACCCGTCCTGCGCCAATGTTAAGATGTCCGACTTCGGAGTTGCCCATTTGCCCTTCAGGCAACCCTACCGCCTCACCGCATGCGGTTAGCGTTGTGTGCGGATAAGCAGCCAAATAACGGTCATAATTCGGCTTGCGTGCTTGCGAGACGGCATTGCCATGCTCTTCGCCGCGCAGTCCGAATCCATCCATAATAATCAGTGCAACTGGAGCAGCCATTTACTTGGCCCCCTCGATCAACTGAATGTAGGAATCCGGCTCCAGACTTGCACCGCCAACCAAGGCGCCATCAATGTTCGGTTGCACCATGTATTCAGCAATATTGGCCGGTTTTACACTGCCGCCATATTGGATGCGAACCGCATCTGCTGTCGCTTGGTCATACAGATCAGCTACCACGCCACGGATGAAAGCAATCACATCTTCCGCATCTGCCGCAGTTGAAGATTTGCCAGTGCCAATCGCCCAGATTGGCTCATAAGCGATAACGATGCCTGCCGCTTCAGCAGCAGACAAGCCCTGCAACGCAACAGATGTCTGTACTTTGCAGAGGTCTTTGGTTTGTCCGGCTTCACGCTCTTCCAGCTTCTCTCCGACGCATACAATCGGTGTCAAACCATTTTTCAGCGCGGCCCGTACTTTAAGGTTTACCGTTTCATCTGTCTCCGCAAAGTATGCGCGGCGCTCAGAGTGGCCGATAATAACATAGCTTACACCCAGTTCAGTTAGCATTTCACCGCTGATTTCCCCTGTATAAGCGCCATTGTCTTCAAAATGAAGATTTTGTGCTCCGATGGCAATGCTCGTACCGCGGGCTGCTTCTGTCAAAGCTGGCAGTGTTGTAAATGGCGAGCAAATGACGCTTTCCACACCTTCAACTTCCGCTTTTCCCTTTACTTGCTCAAAAAAAGCAGCAGCTTCGGAAACCGTTTTGAACATCTTCCAGTTGCCTGCAATAATAGGTTTTCTCATGACTTGCTTTCACGCCCTTTCTGTAAGTAAGGCTTGCATATTTAAAAGCTTACGCTTTGTCGTTCAGCGCTTCAACGCCTGGCAGTTTCTTGCCTTCCATGAACTCAAGAGAAGCTCCGCCACCTGTAGAGATATGATCCATCTTATCAGCCAAATGGAATTTTTCTGCTGCAGCCGCAGAATCGCCGCCGCCAATTACAGTATAGCCTTCTGTCTCTGCACAAGCCTTCGCTACAGCACGCGTGCCGTTGGAGAATGGCTCGATTTCAAATACGCCCATCGGTCCGTTCCAAACAACCAGTTTGGAGTTTTTGATGACTTCTGCATACAGCTCACGTGTTTTTGGACCGATATCGATGCCTTCCCAATCAGCAGGAATCTCGTTAATCGCCACTTCACGCACATTGGCTTTTGCACTGAAGTCATCGGCAACGACGATATCGACTGGCAGCATGAAGTTTTTGCCAAGCTTTTTCGCTTTTGCAATAAACTCAAGCGCCAGATCCAGCTTCTCGTTGTCGACAAGCGATTGGCCAATTTCCATGCCTTGTGCTTTAAGGAAAGTGTAGGACAAGCCGCCGCCAATGAGAACATTGTCAGCAATTTCAAGCATTTTGTTGATTACATCGATTTTATCTTTAACTTTCGAACCGCCAACGATGGCGGTGAAAGGACGCTCAGGATTTTGCAGCGCTTTGCCAAGCACTTCAAGCTCCTTCTCCATCAGCAATCCTGATACTGCAGGCAAGTGATGTGCAATACCTTCAGTCGAAGCATGCGCACGGTGTGCGGCGCCAAACGCGTCATTGACGAACAGGTCAGCCAATTCAGCGAACGCTTTAGCCAATTCAGGATCATTTTTCTCTTCGCCTGGATAGAAACGAACGTTCTCAAGCAGCAATACATCCCCGTTAGCAAGCTTTGCTACCTGGGCTTGCACTGCTTCGCCAATCGCCTCATCAGCTTTAGCAACCGGCTTGCCGAGCAGTTCGGACAAACGAACGGCAGCCGTATTCAGACGCAGCTCTTCTACCACTTCGCCTTTAGGACGACCCATGTGGCTGGCCAGAATCACTTTTGCGCCTTGCTCGATCAAATAATTAATTGTCGGAAGCGTTTCACGAATCCGTGTATCGTCAGTAATGCTGCCATTTTCCACAGGAACATTGAAATCGACACGGACAAATACGCGTTTCCCCTGCAGTTCAACATCTTTTACACTTTTCTTGTTCATCGTGAACCTCCTAAAAAGTTTTGTGGAGCGTTACTACTTTGAATATGCTGCGAAACAAAACTTACTTCGTAAGCATAAGCTTTGTTTTGTGGAGCGTTACTCGTTACTCCCAAATAAGCATCACGAAATCAAATCTCATTCCGTACGCACGCATAGCGTGTCCCGGATCTGCAAGCAAACCCGGGACGAAAGTCCAATCATTTTAGAACAGGGTCTAATTACAGACCTTTGCTTGCGATATATGCGGCCAAGTCAACAACACGGTTGGAATAGCCCCACTCGTTGTCATACCAGGAAATAACTTTAACCATGTTGCCTTCAACTACCATCGTTGACAGGGCATCGATTGTGGAAGAAGCAGGGTCGCCATTGTAGTCGCTCGATACAAGCGGCTCGTCGGAGTATTTCAGAATGCCTTTCAGCGGGCCTTCTGCAGCTTCTTTAAGCGCTGCGTTTACTTGTTCTACAGTCACGTTCTCACGAACTTCAGCTACCAGGTCAGTAACCGAAACGTTAGGTGTAGGAACACGCATTGCCATACCGTTCAATTTGCCTTTCAGTTCAGGCAATACCAATGAAACTGCTTTGGCAGCGCCTGTCGAGGAAGGAATAATGTTCTCAGCAGCTGCACGGGCACGACGCAAATCTTTATGCGGGATGTCCAGAACAGCCTGATCGTTTGTATAGGAGTGAATTGTTGTCATCATACCTTTAACGATGCCGAACTTGTCATTCAACACTTTTGCAAAAGGAGCCAGACAGTTCGTTGTACAAGAAGCGTTGGAGATGATCGTGTGAGCTGCTGGATCGTATTGCTCCTCGTTCACGCCGATAACAACAGTGATGTCTTCGTTTGTAGCAGGCGCGGAGATGATAACTTTTTTGGCGCCGCCTTTCAGGTGAAGCTCGGCTTTTTCTTTCGCTGTGAAAATACCAGTGGATTCAACAACGATTTCTACGCCGTATTCTGCCCAAGGAAGGTTTCCAGGATCGCGCTCAGCGAATACTTTGATTTCTACGCCGTCTACAACCAGTTTGCCTTCTCCTGCTTCTACTTTTGCATCAAGCGTGCCATGCGTTGTATCGTATTTCAACAGGTGAGCCAGTGTACCCGTATCTGTCAAATCATTAACAGCCACGATTTGTACATCCGGGTTGTTAAGTGCTGCTCTGAATACGTTCCGTCCAATACGACCGAAACCATTAATACCAACTTTAACCATTTTTTCTTCCTCCTTCAAATTTGCGCTGCTCAGGGTTGTTTACCCGGCATCCGCTTGTCTTCACTTGCTAAACTTATATCTCAAGACGGTTGCGGAGTCTTAATGCAACACATCCGTCATGATCACTATTCTTATATTAACCAATTTTGCCCTCAATCCCACTCACGATTTCAAGCGCAGCCGCTTCATCCGTGACAAGCACATCATCATGGCCGAATTGCATGACCGCTGCGATTGCTTCACCTTTGCTGCGACCGCCGGCTACGGCAATGACAACCTCTGCCGTTTGAATTTCTTCCAGCCGCAGTCCCGCTGTATGCATCCGATGCACGACACTGCCTTTTCTGTCGAAGTAGTAACCGAACGCTTCCGCCAATGCGCCTTCCTCCAACATCGCCGAAATGACCGATTCATCCACCATTCGCCGCCTGGCCATGACCACTGCGTCTCCGATGCCATGAATGACAATCCGTGCGTTCCGGATGACCTTCACGATCTCCTGCACATTCTTCTCCTGCATTAATGACACATACGCTTCTTCGCTCAAATGATCGGGCACATGAAGCAGCCGATATTGTGCGCCAGTACGTTTGGCCATTGTCGATGCAATCGTGTTGGCCTGATAGTCAAGGCTTTCCCCAAGACCGCCCCTTGCGGGCACGAACCAGGCACCCTTCAGCGAAGCTTGTGAAGTAAGCTGATTGGCCATGTGAGCAAGCGTAGAGCCGCCCGTCACAGCTACGACATCATCACTGCCCATATACTTGAGCAGCGCCTGACAGCCTGCGCGTCCAAGCTCTCTTCTGGCGTGGGGTGAAGAATCCGAGTCGCCCGGAACGATCCACACCTGTTTGAGTCCAAAAAACTTGCGAATCCGCTCTTCCAGCTCGTTAAAGCCGAACCAGGCTTTTGCAATAGGTTCCATTTCAATAAGCAGCTTACGACCGGTCTCGCTTATTTGCATGCCGGCAGGCTGAATATCCACCAAACCCTGCGTTTTCAAAAAATCAATTTCAGCACGAAGCACCCGCTCCGTCATTGAGAGAGAAGCAGCCAACGCTCTGCGTCCGATGAGATCCGATTGCCTGACTTGTTCCAGAATCAAGTATCTGGCTTTCATTACTTCCACCAGATCAGGAATAAGCTGCTGCTGCAATTCCAAGATCTTCTGCATAGTGGGCATTCAACTCCCGTAGCCCTGACATTGAATCATATCAAAATTTGTTGCCTTGCGTTTGGGAACAGCGGCTGACAAGCCAGGCCAGTTCGCAAACTCACCTGGACATTTTATGTCCCGACCACTTGTTTTACGTCCCAATACTATTGTAACGAATTTGACACAACAGCGCAAGATGATCGGCTTCAATGAAAGCGATTCCGACCTCTTTTTACAAAAATTTAATTTTTCCAATTATTTTAGATTAAATGCTTGCTTTTTTCCTGGGATTATCCTATAATAAATCTCGCTATCCAATTTATGTACGAGCGCCCGTGGTCCAACGGATATGACGTAGGCCTCCGGAGCCTGAGATCGAGGTTCGATTCCTCGCGGGCGCGCCATAATCTTCAGAACAACATGATGAATGACACATTTACTCAATCCTGGCATGCAGTCGGGATTTTTTAAACCCTTGAGTTTGACTATCTTTGACTTTTGTCCTGCAATCTATTATGATGAGGGAAATAAGCACTAGGAGGGAATGAATTTGGATATGAACTTTGTACCTATGGTCATTGAGCAAAGCAACCGCGGCGAACGCGCCTACGACATTTATTCGCGTCTTTTGAAAGACCGTATTATTTTTCTGGGCAGCGGCGTAAACGACGTTGTCGCCAACTCCATCATTGCACAATTGTTGTTTCTTGCTGCAGATGACCCGGAGAAAGATATCAGCCTGTACATCAATAGCCCTGGCGGCTCGATTACAGCCGGAATGGCGATCTTCGATACTATGCAGTTTATCAAACCGGATGTATCGACCATTTGTGTCGGTATGGCTGCCTCTATGGGAGCGTTCCTGCTCACCGCAGGCGCCAAAGGCAAGCGCTATGCGCTGCCTAACAGCGAAGTGATGATCCACCAGCCTCTTGGCGGTGCTGAAGGACAAGCAAGCGATATCGAAATTCGTGCCAAACGGATCCTGAAGATGCGTGACAAGCTGAACCTTATTCTTGCAGAGCGCTCCGGACAGCCGCTGAGCCGCATTGAGAAAGATACTGACCGCGATTACTTCATGAGTGCCGCAGAAGCAAGCGAATACGGGCTCATCGACAAAGTAATTGAGAAAATATAATTGTTCTCCCGTCAGATCTTATGATCTGGCGGTTTTTTTGTCCGGAAGATTACATACTGAGCATCATTCATGGTCGGCTTAACCCATTTATCACAATTTGTTTGTTTTGTCAATAAAAATTCGTCGCCTTGAATTATCAATCCACTCCATCCAATTCATGGTAAGATAGTAAAAAGAAAACTTACCTGAACATCAGTCCTGCTTGCTTAACGAATTCTTGATATGGAGTGCAATATTATGAAAATGTCTAATCCATTTATGACCATGAGGAATTTCATCAAATCGCATGAGCCTGTGCGCACGAATACGACACGGTCTGCATACCACACCAAGTCTGACCGTCAATTAACAAGAGAGAGACTGGGCAATTCTGCCACGACGTCCTATTCCATCCAACAGGATAAGACAATTCTGCTGCGTCCTTTGAACGATGACCATTTGCTCGAGGTTTATTATGAGGCGACCTCCATGGGCTTGTCAGACGACTTTATCCAGCTGATTGAGTCAGCTCTTGCACAACGCAATATTTCTGTCAAACGCCACGATGCCGAGCAGTCCTTCTAATTTAAGCAGGTCCGCAAACTAATATATTGTTGTCAATTAAACAAGGGGTTGTCGATTGGGTAATTAACCCGTTCGACAACCCCTCTTTGTTACATCGAATGCCTGCAGAGCAAAGCTCTGCCGTTATAGCGCCATCGATAATGTTATTGGTTTTCCAGCTCTTCTTTGCTGACCAGGTTGACTAAAGCGGTTACAGCCTGTTCTGCGTCCGAACCTTCCGCACTAATGTGTACTTCGGTACCCGAGCTGATCGCCAAGCTCATAATCCCCATTATTGATTTGGCATTCACTTTTTTGTCGTCCTTCTCCACGAATACCTCGGAAGAAAATTTGTTCGCTTCTTGCACAAAAAGCGCTGCCGGTCTTGCATGGAGACCCGTCTTCAAACGAACGACCACCGGATGCCTTGTCATGGAAACCATACCCCCTATATCATATTTCATTTCACTATTTTAGATGCCCGTACTGCTATTACCGCAAGAGCTTGCTTAATCTGGATAGCCAACAGCCCTCTGAAAGATCACGCCCGAATCTACTGCAGCTGCCGACTTGCCGAAATGTTAGGCGATGATAACACCGAGAACCTCCGTAGAAGCATTTCTCACACTATTATAGCATTATAACACCGCGAGCACTAGGCTGAAAAGTTCAGCCGTTCCTTATTTTTTCGGCTAATTCGTCAATTTTGCGAAGACGATGATTTACACCTGACTTGCTAACCTTGCTTTTGAGCATATCACCGACTTCAGTTAAATTCAAATCGGGATGCTTTATTCTGATTTCGGCTACCTCCCGCAATTTATCAGGCAGGTTCACCAAGCCGATTTCTTTGTCAATCAGCTTAATGTTGTCAATTTGACGAACCGCGGCGCCGATCGTCTTGTTAAGATTGGCCGTCTCACAATTGACAATCCGATTCACCGAATTGCGCATATCGCGCATTATCCGCACATCCTCAAATTTAAACAGCGCTTGGTGCGCACCGATAATATTGAGAAATTCGATGATTTTTTCGCCCTCTTTAATGTAGAACACAAACCCTTTCTTGCGCTCAATACAGCGGGCATTTAGATTAAAGCGATTGGCAAGCTCCGTCATTGCGACACAATGTTCCTCATACAGAGAGGCGATCTCCAGGTGATATGAGGAACCTTCTGGATTGTTGACCGAGCCGCCGGCCAGAAATGCTCCGCGCAAGTAGGATCTTTTGCAGCAGGTTTTGCGAATCATTGCTTTATCTATGCCCTGATTGAACAAAAACCCTTCCGATACAATTCGTAATTCATTCAAAATTTCCTGCACTTTAGCAGGAATTCGGACGATATATACGTTATTTTTTTTCAAACGCATTTTTTTTCGAACGAGCAATTCAATATGAACTTCAAATCGTTTCTTAAGAAGCGAATAAATCCTTCTTGCAATCGCAGCATTTTCGGTCGAAATATCCAGAATCACCTTTCGATTCGAAAGGTTGACTGAACCGTTCATTCGAATAAGCGCGGATAATTCAGCCTGCTCGCAACATGGCTCTGCTTCAATTAATGTCAGTTCCTTCTTCGTTTGCGCAGCAAAGGACAAGGGGAGTCACCTCTTTCGTTCCATCCAGCTCTCCACCAGCTTGTAAATATGGTGGCTTAGCCGCTCCGCATCATGCCTTAAATAAGTTCGAAACAACACGAGCCGGTCGGCGATTACCTGATAGCCGCTCTGTTTCACTTCTTCCAGATCAAGATGAACGGCCTTCGCCCCTTTCTCAGCATACTTGTTCAGTACCTGAGGGGGGATTTCACCATTATTAACAATGACGTGGTCAAATAAATGATTCCCAACGTGATTGTGAATCGCGGTTAAATGATCCATTACCGAATAGCCATCCGTCTCGCCAGGCTGTGTCATCACATTACAGACGAAAATCTTGACTGCGCAAGATTCCTCAATCGTCTGCGCCAGCTTTGGCACAAGCAGATTAGGCATGATACTTGTATATAAACTGCCGGGACCGATCAATATAGCGTCTGCCTCACGCAGTGCTTCAACCGCTTCCGCAAGCGGTTCAACATTAGGCGGCTCGATCATGACTCGCTTAATCGCGCTCCCTGCCTTCGGAATCATCGATTCCCCGGTTACCATAGTACCGTCTTCAAGCTCCGCTTTCAGCAGTATAGCCTGGTCGGCAGCAGGCAGCACTCGACCCCGCACTGCGAGGACGCGGCTTAACTCGCGAATACCGCTTACGAAATCACCCGAGATATCCGTCATTGCCGCTAAGATTAAATTTCCCAAACTATGTCCAGCCAATCCAGCCCCGCTGTTAAACCGGTAGCTTAACATCTCTCCAAGCAGCGGTTCCACATCAGCAAGCGCGGCCAGCACATTGCGAATATCGCCAGGTGGCGGAATTTGCAGCTCATTGCGCAGAATGCCTGAGCTTCCCCCATCATCGGCTACCGTGACAATAGCTGTAATATCCAACGGTTTTTCCTTTAAGCCGCGCAGCATGACCGACAAGCCGGTGCCGCCCCCCATGACGACAATTCGGGGCTTTGAAGCTGGCTTGCGCTTAACATCCATCATCTCACCCCGTTAATGCCGATCACGTTCAGCATCGCGGTGACTGACACGAACCGACTCCGTATCGCTGCTGCCGAGCATGCGGCCCAAATATTCGGCAATCGCCACCGAACGGTGCTTGCCTCCTGTACAGCCTATGCCAATCACGACCTGACTCTTTCCCTCTTTGTGATAAAGCGGAATTAAAAATTGAAGCATATCAAGCAATTTGACCAGGAAAACCTGCGTCTCCGGCCACTTCATAACATATTCATATACATCCGGATTTTGGCCTGTATTGGGTCGAAGATGTTCAATATAGTGCGGATTGGGCAAGAAGCGAACATCATATATTAAATCAGCATCGATTGGAATGCCGTACTTGAAACCGAAGGAAATGACATTAATCGAGATGCTGCGCTGGTCGAGGTTCGTGAATCTGGAGATGATTCGTTCCTTAAGCTGAGCTGGCTTCAAGTTTGAAGTGTCGATGACCTGTGTCGCCCAACCCTTCAAGTCCTCCAGCATCCGCCGCTCCAGCTTGATGCCCTCGAGCGGCATTCCCTCAGGGGCAAGCGGATGCCTCCGCCGACTTTCCTTGTAGCGCTGCACAAGCACACTGTCCGTTGCATCCAGAAATAATATTTCATAGTCAATCGTGTAATGTTCTTTAATATATTGCAGCGACTCTGACAAGGCAGTGAAGAACTCTCTGCCACGCAAATCGATTACAAGCGCTACCCTCCCGATTTTGCCATTCGAGGAATCAATCAGCTCCGCGAATTTCGGTATGAGCACAGGAGGCAAATTATCTACACAAAAAAAACCGAGATCTTCAATGCTTTGTATTGCAATCGTCTTACCTGCGCCAGACATGCCCGTAATAATAAGCAGTTTGGCGACGGCCATCTCCTGTTTCATTGCTTTCCCCTCCTTTACATGCTTTCGGGGAGGCGGCTCTACGACCTTGTTAACAATCCCGCAGCGCCTACAATACCCGCATTATTACCAAGTTCTGCAGCGACTATCTCTACGCCTTCCTGTGCATTGGCAGGCGTCAACTGCTGGAATACATCCCGAATTTGGGCAAACAAAAACTCCCCTGCGTTAGCTACGCCGCCGCCTACGATGAAACGCTGCGGATTAAGCACAACAGCTACGGCCGCCATCGATTTGCCCAGATAGAATGCCGCACGGCTTACAATACGCACCGCAACTTCGTCGCCAGCTTTCGCCGCATCAATAACATCTTTGGCCATCACATTCTCTACCTGTGCCAGTGAAGTGCGGTCGCCGCGGCGAACAGCGTCTTTGGCCATGCGGATAATGCCTGTCGCTGAAGAAACGGTTTCCAGACAACCCATCTTCCCGCAGCCGCATTGGATCGCTTCCAAGTCAGGCACAACTGCAATGTGACCAAGCTCTCCAGCCATCCCGTCGAAGCCTTGCACAATTTTGCCGCCGATAATGATACCGCCGCCTACACCTGTGCCAAGCGTATAGCAAACGCAATCCTGCACGCCTTTTCCTGCTCCTGCCCAAGCCTCTCCAAGTGCAGCCACATTCGCATCGTTGTTGATGGCAATCGGTTTTTGCAGCAATTCGCTTATTCGTTCCCGCAGCTTAACATCTTTCAGTCCCAGGTTGACTGAAAGCTTGACAAAGCCGTTAGGGATATCAAGAAATCCAGCAATTCCAATCCCAACGCCTTCCAACTGTTCCCATTCGTAGGGCGATTCTTCCACAATATGCCGAACATACTTAGCGATATTATTCACAACGGTGTCTGTGCCTTTTTCAGTTTCAGTCGGCGCTTCATACGTATGAAGAAGTTCCCCATCAACATTGCAAATTCCCGTTTTAATAGTCGTACCGCCTATATCTACCCCAACGTAGATTTTATCAGACATGACAATGGCCACCTCGATCGATTAGTTTACTGCTACTGTACCAACTATAAGCGAACACAACCGTATCGGTCAAGACAACTGCATCTCCGTACAAGCATGCAGCTTGCTTTGAAAAAAAGCCGGCGCAATCGCCGCGGAGCGAAGAGAGCGCCAGCTTCAGAGAACGGTATTACAGTGACTCGCTCCAATCGTGTACCATAGCACCTTCAAGATATTTCTCGCAGTCCATTGCAGCCATACATCCGCTTCCTGCAGCAGTGATTGCCTGACGATATTTGTGATCCTGCACATCGCCACAAGCAAAAATGCCTGGGATGTTCGTCTCTGTGGTACCCGGCTTCACAATAAGGTAACCTGTCTCGTCCGTATCCAGCTGCTGATTTAAAAACTTCGTATTCGGCGTATGACCGATTGCGACAAACACGCCATCGGTTTCAATAACCTCTTCCTCACCCGTAGCACTGTTGCGTACCTTTAATCCCGTTACACCGAGCGGGCCAGCGATAACTTCCTCAGGGACGCGGCCAAGACTCCAGGATATTTTGCTGTTCTCGCGAGCGCGATCCTGCATAATTTTGGAGGCGCGCAACTCATCGCGGCGATGGACGAGCACCACCTCAGAAGCAAATCTTGTCAGGAAGTTTGCCTCCTCCATCGCTGAATCTCCCCCGCCGACAACGATGATTTTCTTGCCGCGGAAGAAGAAACCGTCACAAGTCGCACAGGTGCTTACACCCCGTCCTACATTTTCCCGTTCGCCCGTGATGCCCAAATATTTAGCGGAAGCTCCCGTTGAAATAATAAGCGATTCTGCCTGAAGCTCGCCCTGGCCTTCAACTTTAATAGTGAAGGGACGCTTGGTGGTATCGACTTCATTTACCCAGCCGGTGCGGAATTCCGCGCCAAACCGTTCTGCTTGCTTGCGCATGTTAGCCATAAGATCGGGACCCATAATTCCTTCCGGAAATCCTGGGAAGTTCTCTACATCGGTCGTTGTGGTCAATTGGCCGCCCGGTTCAGGACCTTCAATGACAAGCGGGTTCATGTTCGCTCTTGCCAAGTAAATAGCTGCTGTCAGCCCAGCTGGGCCGGTGCCAATGATAATTGATTTATACATATTCTAGTTCCTCCCATAGATTACTCGTGAAACTCTCCGAATTTGGGGAAGATGGAGTTCATCTTCTCCTTAATCCCGCATATTTCGTCAATCCATTTCACATGTTTGCTTACCGTAGAGATCGACGTGCCATACCGCCGGGAAACCTCATGATATGAAATGGCTCTGCGATGCATCTTCGCTGTCAAGTATTCCAATGCAGCCGCCCAACCTTCAACTTTGATGACCTTGGGCACGCTTGGATAGAGCCTTGATAGAAATTCTACCCATAGTGTCAAGAGATCATGCTGCTGCACCATATCATAATGTTTGTTCATACGCGATAATGCCGTCTCAAGCACGGCTTGCCATTTTTCTTCCCAGATAGGCAGACGGGAAGGCATCCGATTCGGATCGATGACCGTCTCTTCTCCTTCGAGTACGACTTTAAGCGCGCCATGCACACCAATTGCCCGCAGGACAAAAATAGCAATGCGCTTTAGATAGTCGTCCTCATCCGGTTCAAGCAGAAAACTTCGGAGCGCATCTTTGACTTCATTGTCGGCAATCAAACCGAGCGCTTGAATGACTTGAAGCTTCGTCTGACGGTCTCCATGCCTGAGCGCCCAAAATATTGAAGAGCGCACCAGCGGATCACGCTTCAGATGATCCGGCAAGCTGCCGGAGGTTTTCTCCCACAACTTAAACTGCTCTTCAAAGGGCAGGTGGTAATGATAGCTCGATGGCGCAGCCTCTTCGCCGCTGCGAAAGCCGGCCAACTGATCCAGATAGTAGCTGGGTATTCCCGATTTGGGATCTAGCCGCCCCGCTTGACGCCATAGCCGCTCCGCTTCGCTCCAGCTGCCAATATTGGTTGCGGCTACCGCAGCATAGTGATACAGACAAGGGTCCTGCTGAAGGGACATGTCTTTGAGCAAGCGCGCGAAATGGCGATAAGCCACTTCATGCTCGCCAAGAATGCCCATGGTGGTGGCAAGCTTGAACACGTGCTCATGGTGGAAGGGGTACGTTTTCTTCAATTGGACGACGAGCTCCGCCAAGCGCTCTGCCTGCTCCCCATGCTGGTAGAAAATCGCCATATTGCAAAGCGCATGAAGATTGCCCGGCTCCAGCGCAAGCACCTCGTCAATCGTTTCCATCCCTTTATCGAATAAACCCATATAGTAGTAGGCCAACGCAAGATTGTTGCGGGCAGCAAGGAAATCCGGATATTTCTCGACGATCGTCTCGAGAATACGCACCGCCTCGACAAACTTGCCTTCTTCCAGCAATGTTCTCGCCTGATCATGCTCATAAAGCCCTTCACGGGCCTTAATATTGCATTTGCGCGTCGGACGCTCCAATTCGTAATGAAGCAGCTCCATCATTTCATCCGCCTCATCGAGAAACTGTCCTTCCGCATCCTCTTCCAAGTAACGGATCAGCGAATCCTCGGCCGCCTCGTACATTTCAAGATTGGCATAATTGTTCGCCATATAAAAGTGACATTCCGTCATTGTTGGATCCAGTTCGTTCAAGATCGTGGCAAGCACTCCATTGGACGATTCATAATTGCCCATCTCCGACATAATCCCGGCCATGTTGCAATGGTTCACCGGATTGTCCGGTTCATATTCAACCGCACGCCGAAAATATTTGAGTGCCTTGTCATAATGATACCGGTCCAGAGAGCGGACCGCTCGTTCGAAAAAGAACGTGGCATTCAGTTGTATTGGAATGATCTTGGTTACGCTGCTGCCCGCCACTCGCTTCTTTTCTTTCACCCGCAAGGCACCTCCCGGTACGATGAATTTGCTACGATTATACCACAGCACAGCTTTTCGATATAGGGCAGATATCACTTCTTCCGATTTGCCCCTTGATTTCCTGCTCATGGCAAACAGCAAGCATGGGATATGCTTGCTGTTTGGGCGGTTGCATTTGACTATACACCCGCATTTTTAAACAATGTGCTGATTGAACCGCCTTGCATGATAATCCTTGTCGCCTCCGCCAGCATTGGCGCCACGGAAAGCACCTTGAAGCGGTCAGAACAGGTTTCCGGTAAAGCGATGGAATCCGTCACAATAACCTCTTTAATAAAAGGATGATCCAGGCGCTGCAGTGCTGGGCCGGAGAACAGCGGATGGGTCGCGCATACGTAGATATCCTCTGCGCCGCGTTCCTTCAAGCTCTCAACGACATTGACGATTGTCGTTCCGGTATCAATCAGGTCCTCGATAATAATAGGCGTCTGCCCTTTTACGTCGCCAATTACATGCGTAATGACCGACTCATTGTGCGCGGGCCGCTTCTTGATCATGATGGCAAAGGGCGAATCGAGATAATTGGCAAGTTTCTCTGCCGTTGAAGCCCGTCCGGCATCGGGAGAAACTACCACTGGATTTTTTATGTTCTTCGACTTCAAATAATCGCTGATCAGATCAAGTGCTGTCAGATGATCCACTGGAATATTGAAGAAGCCCTGAATAGCTGGCGCGTGCAGGTCAATCGTAATTACCCGGTGCGCACCAACCGTAGTCAGTACATCCGCAAGCATTTTCGCCGAAATTGGCTCGCGGGGAGCTGCTTTGCGCTCCTGGCGGGCATAGCCGTAATACGGTACGATAATATTGATCGTACGGGCTGATGCGCGCTTGGCAGCATCAATCATCACTAGCAGTTCTACAAAATGCTCGTTGATCGGATGTGAGAATGATTGAACAATAAATACATCGCAGTTCCGGATCGTCTCTTCATAGTGGACATAGATCTCTCCACTTTTAAAGCGGGATACTTTAATTTTACCGAGTGTTTGTCCGAGCTCCGCACAAATATACTCCGCAAGCTTCGGGTTTGAGGAACCTGAGAAAATACGCAACTTGTCGCTGAACATGATACCCTCCTGAGCATTTGAACCTGAATTCATTATGATACTGCCGTTTTATGTTTCGACATCTATCATTATACATGCAAATAGCAATTTTTCAAAAATCAATCATCATCTGCGAATGCAGCCCGAATTTATAGCACCCGCTTTTCCCGCTCTTGCAGCAATTTTCGCACCGCTGCCAAATTAAGGAGTTCGTCTATGCCTCGGGCTGACTCGACTTCCTTCTAGCGCATTTTATTCGTTGTCGGCTTATTGTGGCGCAGCGCAAGCTCTCGCATTACCTCATCAAGCGACAATCCCCGCTCTCTGAGCAGTACCATCAAATGGAAGATCAGATCGCTGACTTCGCTCCGCAGCTCATCATTGTCTTTATTTTTGGCAGCAATGATAACCTCAGCCGCTTCTTCGCCGACCTTCTTCAAAATTTTATCTACGCCTTTTTCGAACAAATACGTCGTATACGCACCTTCCGGACGCTCTGTATACCGGTAGGCAATAATCGTTTCCAATTGATTCAGCATATCAAAACGCTCATTCTCCACCTGCGTGGACTGCACGCCGTCCTTCACCGGGATTTCATTAAAGAAACAAGTATATCTTCCGGTGTGGCAAGCTGCCCCCTGCTGCGCAACACGCACCAACAGCGTGTCTCCGTCGCAGTCATAGCTGATCGAATGAATTTTCTGTGTATGGCCTGAGGTTGCCCCCTTGTGCCACAATTCATTGCGCGAGCGGCTCCAGTACCAGGTTTCGCCGCTCTCCAGCGACTTCTGCAGCGACTCCTGATTCATATAAGCCAGCATCAGCACTTCTTTGGTAATCGCGTCCTGTACTACTGCAGGGATCAGTCCCTGGCTGTTCCAACGGATTTGTTCCTGCCATGCTTGTGATTGTTCGCTCATCGTACCTCAATCCCCTTTTTGCGCAGGTCGTCCTTCACATCGCCGATCGCAATTTCTTTATAGTGAAAAATAGTGGCCGCTAATCCTGCATCCGCGTGGCCTTCTGTAAACACATCATAGAAATGATCAATGGTGCCCGCCCCACCGGAAGCAATTACCGGAATGCTGACAGAATCTGAAACAGCTCTCGTCAGCCGATTGTCGAAGCCGTCCTTCGTTCCATCTGCATCCATGCTCGTCAGCAGCAATTCGCCGGCTCCCAGCCGCTCGACTTCCTTCACCCAGGCAAGCGCCCGCAAGCCGGTCGGTTTTCTCCCGCCGTGGGTATAGACTTCCCACTCGCCCCACTCACTGTTGAATTTGGCGTCAATCGCTACAACGATGCATTGTGAGCCGAATTTGCGTGCGCCTTCGGAGACGAGCGCCGGATTGAGGACAGCAGCAGTATTAATCCCGATTTTATCCGCTCCCGCACGCAGCAAGCGCTTCATGTCGTCAACTTGCGAAATACCTCCTCCGACAGTGAATGGGATCGTAATCTCGCCCGCTGTCCGCTCCACGACTTCAATCATCGTCGCCCGGCCTTCATGAGAGGCCGATATGTCGAGGAATACTAACTCATCCGCCCGTTCCCGATCATAAGTCGCGGCAAGCTCTACAGGATCTCCCGCATCACGCAAGTTGACGAAGTTAACGCCTTTGACGACCCGTCCATCCTTTACATCCAGACATGGGATGATTCGTTTGGCAAGCATATATTCCCCTCCTCAAAGTTTTGCGAAGCAAAACTTACTTCGTAAGCGTAATCTTAAGTTTTGCGAAGCAACTTCGTAAGTATAAAACTGTCATATAGGATGAATTGTTGTATTTCCTACAACTTTATCCAGGCGTATTTGACGATTCACTTGGAATTGCTGCACATTATACAACAATTGTTAAGTGAAATGACGCTATCCAGATAAAATCTTGTAGTTTATGCAACAATTTCACCTTTTCCGCGGCCATGCTTCTGAATTGTTGTAAGAAATACAACATTTTTGTTCCCTTCACTTGCGAAATTCAATCGTTCAACTTATCTGGTTTCGTGAAGTAAAACGAGTTTATATCGCCGCAATAAAACCCACTGCTGCATCATCCGCTCAGAAATGAGACTGGTAGTTATCGGCTTACAGTCAGTCCCAGAAAACGGTCCAGCAATTGCATGCCCAGCTCGCCGCTTTTCTCCGGATGAAACTGCATGCCGTATACGTTGCCGCGTCCGACGACCGCCGTCACTTGCTGATAGTAATCGGTTGTCGCCAGCAAATCCTCAGCACGATCTGGCAGCACATGATACGAATGAACAAAATATACATGCGACTCCTCAAGCTCGGTGAACAACGGGCTTGGCTGATGGAATTGCAGTCGGTTCCAACCCATATGCGGGACTTTGTAATCCCCCTGAAAACGAACAACGCGCCCGGACAACAAGCTCAGCCCTTCATTGCGACCATGTTCCTCGCTGTAATCGAACAACAATTGCATCCCCAGACAAATGCCAAGCAGCGGCTTGCCAGACTTCGCATAAAACTTCGTCACTTCATCGAGACCGGTGTTGCCCAAGTTGTGCATCGCGTCTCCAAACGCCCCTACACCCGGCAAGATCGCTCCGTCTGCATTCAGTATCTCCTGTGTATCCGAGGTAACCAGCGCCTCGTAGCCGAGCCGCTCGACCGCTTTGCTGACACTATGCAAGTTGCCCATGCCATAATCAATGATCGCAATCATGACTAGAGTACCCCTTTCGTTGACGGGACTCCTTGTACCCGGGGATCGATCGATGTCGCTTCATCAAGCGCACGTCCCAGCGCCTTGAAGATCGCTTCTATCATATGATGTGTATTAGAGCCATAGTGAACGATGACATGCAGGGTGATGCGCGCTTCCAGCGCCAGCTTCCATAGAAACTCATGCACCAGTTCAGTTGTAAAGCTTCCTACCTGTTGGGAAGGAAACTCTGCGCGGTATTCGAAATGCGGACGATTGCTGATGTCGATAACAACCTGGGCCAGCGCCTCATCCATCGGAACGAATACACTTGCATATCTGGTGATGCCTCGCTTGTCTCCCAACGCTTCGCGCAGCGTCTGTCCAAGACAGATTCCAATATCCTCGACCGTGTGGTGGTCATCGATATCGATATCCCCGCGCGCTTCCAGCTCCAAATCGAAGTGGCCATGCTTGGTGAACAAATCGAGCATATGATTAAGAAACGGCACATCTGTTTCAATTTGCGTTTGACCGCTGCCATCGACTTGAAATGCCAGTTTGATATCTGTCTCATTCGTCTTGCGTGCTACGGAGGCCGATCGACCGATGTTCTGTTCCATACTAACCCTTCTCTCCCGATATTTCATTGCTATTGTTCAGCCGAACCTCAATTGCGCGGGCATGGCCTTCCAGCCCCTCGTGTCGGGCAAGCGTCATAATATGGCCGCCATCCCTGAACAATGCTTCCTTGCTGTAGTGAATCAAACTTGATTTCTTCACGAAGTCATCCACGTTGACTGGCGATGAAAACCGGGCCGTTCCGTTCGTCGGCAGAATATGATTCGGACCAGCGAAGTAATCGCCTACCGGCTCCGAACTGTAATTGCCAAGGAAAATAGCGCCTGCGTTCTCAATTTTGCCAAGCCATTCGTACGGATCTCTAGTCATGATCTCCAGATGCTCAGGCGCCAGACGGTTAACAACCCGCACGCCCTCATCGAGCGACTCGGAGAGCAATATAGCCCCGTAGCTGTCGATGGATTGCCGCGCAATAGCTTCCCGCGGCAACTGCACCAATTGGCGCTCCACCTCGGCAGCGACCGCCTCGGCAAGTACGCGTGAAGGGGTAACCAAAATCGCTGAGGCCATCTCATCATGTTCTGCCTGGGACAACAGGTCGGCAGCCACATAGGAGGGTTCCGCGGTCTCATCCGCCAAAACTACAATCTCGCTAGGGCCTGCGATGCTATCGATATCAACAGCGCCGAATACGGCACGCTTGGCAAGCGCAACATAGATGTTGCCCGGACCGCAAATTTTGTCCACCGGGGGGATCGATGAAGTCCCGTAAGCGAGCGCTGCAATCGCCTGCGCCCCTCCGACACGATACATTTCCTTCACGCCCGCTTCCGCGGCAGCGACCAGAATGTACGGATCAATTCCCGCCTTGCCGCCGCTGGCAGGCGGCGTTACCATAACGATCTCGGGCACACCTGCAACCTGAGCAGGAATGACATTCATCAAGACGGAAGAAGGATACGCCGCTTTGCCGCCGGGCACATAAACACCGACACGCTGCAGCGGACGAATGATCTGGCCAAGCGTTGTGCCGTCCGGCTGCAGATCCATCCACGAGTTGCGCTTCTGCTTCTCATGGAACAAACGGATATTGACAGCCGCCTGCCGAATCGCGGCCAGGAAATCATCCTCGACCCGCTCATAGGCTGCCTCGATCTCCTCCTGCGTCACCCGCAGCGTTTCCGCAGTCAATTTCACACCGTCATGGCGTTCCGTGTATGCAAGCAGCGCTTTATCGCCTTCCGTACGTACCGCATGGACGATTTCCTTGACCGTTTCGTTTTGCTCTGTTGTCCCGTACTCTACTTCCCGGTCCAAACTAAACTGCTCTACCGGTATAATTCGCACAACCCACTCACTCCTTTCGCCCAGTGTTACTTCACCGCTGCAATCGTTGTTTGCAGCCGGTCACACAAGCTTTGAATTTCGTCGTTCTTCATCCGGTAACTCACCCGATTAGCGATCAGACGGCTTGTAATGCCGAAGATGGTTTCCATCTCCGTCAGGCCGTTTTCCCGCAGTGTCTGGCCCGTTTCCACCATATCGACAATTCGGTCAGCAAGACCAATCAATGGCGCAAGCTCGATCGAACCATTCAGCTTGATCACTTCTACTTGCTGTCCCAGCTCGCGGAAATATTGGGATGCGACATTCGGATATTTGGTCGCAACGCGCGGATGCATCACCGGCTGCCAATCCGGCAGGCCAATGACTGACATCCGGCATCTGGCAATGCCAAGATCAAGCAGCTCATACACATCTTTGCGCTCCTCCATCAACACATCCTTGCCGACAATGCCAATATCCGCTACGCCATACTCCACATATGTCGGCACATCGACCGGCTTCGCCATTATAAACTCCATACGCGCCTCCGGCAGATCGATAATCAGCTTGCGCGTATCGTCAAAGTCTACCGGTATCGGCAACCCTGCCTCCCGAAACAGCTTGGAGGCTTGCTTGTAGATTCGTCCCTTAGGCATCGCAACTTTTAATGTATCACCACGTCTGTCTGTCATTGCGCAGCCCCTCCTTCGCGAACATCGGACCTAAACGGCATAACCCTCGCATACCGGACGCCCTTATGCATGACAGCCAAGTCAATGCTTGCTGCGTCCATCGGCCATTCAAGCCAATTGTCAACCTTCTCTGTAATGACAATGTGCCCCGCTCCCCGAAGCTCGCGCGCCTCTGCCAGCGCTTTATCTCTGCCTGCCGCATCATAACCGATCAGCACACGATTGGCATCGCCTGACTCATCATTACCCACCAGTTCGAGGATGCGCGTTGTCTTCAATGAAAAGCCGGTCGCCGGCGCAGGACGGCCAAATTGCCCAAGCAAATTGTCATATCTGCCGCCGCTTACGACGGGAAATCCAAGATCTGCAGCATAACCTTCAAACGTCATGCCCGTATAATAGGAGAAATCTCCAATCATCGTCAAATCGATGAGTACCTGATCACACACATCGTAGCTTTGCAGCACTTCCCATACTTCGCATAAATGACGGATAGATGCTTGCACCGTCTCATTCTTGCTTAACTGGAGCGCCTGTTCACACACTTCCTGGCCGCCTCGCAGACGCAAGATGCTCTCCAGCTCTTGCTTCACCGACTCATCCAGCTCCAGCTTATGCAGCCGTTCACGGTATCCGACGTAATCGCGTCCCAATAGGCATGCCTTCAATTCCGCTTGAACTTCCTGACGGCCTGGCAGTGATTCTTCGAATAGGCCGTTAAGGAAGCCGACATGGCCAATAGCGAGCTTGAACCGGTTTACGCCTGCCGCTTTCAACGAAGCGATGGCAAGCGCCACAACTTCAGCGTCAGCATCCGCAGAAGCATCGCCGACCAGCTCTACCCCGGTTTGAAAAAACTCAGCCTCGCGCCCGGCTTCCTCTTCAATCGCCCGGAATACGTTGGCATGATAAGACAACCGCAGCGGGAAAGCAGTTTCCTTCAACAAAGAAGCTACTACTCGCGCAATCGGTGTTGTCATATCTGCACGGAGCAGCAATGTCGTTCCGCGATTGTTAAGCAGCTTGAACAGTTTCTGATCCGAAGTGGCGCTGGCTACGCCCACTGTATCGTAATATTCCATCGTTGGCGTAATAATTTGTCCGTATCCCCAACGCTGCATGCACTTCAGCACATCGTGCTCGATCTGCCGCAATTTTGAGACCGCGTTGGGCAAATAATCTTTCACACCTATCGGTTTTTCAAATACTTTTGGTTTTGACAATTCTGCTCACCCACTAATACTTTAATGTATTAAAGCTATACCTCGCTACCATGTTACCTTATTAGCAAAAGAAAGAGTTTAGACGTAATATTATCACGAAAACGCCTTGTTCGTCAAGGCGTCTCGTGGTCTTTGCCGGGTCGCAGCTCCCGCAGCGGATTGCCTCCGACAAACTGGCCAGGAGCGACATCCTTATGGACAACTGACCCTGCAGCAACGACCGCCCGATCCCCAATGACCACGCCTGGCAGGATGGTCGTATTGGCGCCGATGAGCACGTTGCTGCCGATAATTACCCCCCCAAGCCGATACTCATCGATCAAGTATTCGTGGGCCAGTATCGTCGTATTGTAGCCAATAATCGTGTTGTCGCCGATCTCTATTTTTTCAGGAAAAAATACGTCCACCATCACCATCAGCGCAAACGCCGTATGCTTGCCCACCTTCATTCCGAGCACTCTTCTGTAGATGGCGTTTTTGATCGGGAGGATGGGGCAATAGCGAGCTAACTGGATGAACACAAAATTGCGAACGCCTTTCCATGGACTGACAGTCCGGTAAACTTGCCACAATGCATTGGGTCCTTCCGTTTTGTATCGCTGTACATTCCTCAAGCGTGCTTCGCTCCAATCCTAACGATGTCGAACAAATCGCGCATATCATGCAATATGTGCCGGGCGCCGCTCTCTCTAAGCAATTGTTCCCCTTTGAGCGACCAGGATACACCAACAGGGATAGCCCCTGCCGCTGCAGCAGATTCAATATCAACCACACTGTCTCCCACCATCAAGGTTTGCTCAGGCAGCGCGCCTAGTTGACGCATCGCCTTAACAACCGGCTCAGGATGAGGTTTGGCATGGGTAACATCGTCAATCGTGACTATGGTCTTAACATACTGATCCAGACCCGTCAGCTTTAAACCCCGGTCTGTCGTCAAACGCATTTTAGTCGTTACCACACCGAGATCAAACCCTGCTTGATCCAGTTGTTCCATCACTTCTCTGACACCTGGGAACGGCCGCACCAATTCATCATGCAGTTTCAGGTTGAAGGCGCGATAGCCGTCGACCAGCTTCGTTACATCGTCCTGTCCCGAGAACAGGCGCAGTTGGGAAACAAGCGGCTGCCCCATGCTTGGAATAATATGCTCAGGACCGAAGTCGTCTGCAACGATTCCCTTCAAACAGTGCTGGAACGAACGAATAATCAATTCGTTCGTATCCAGGATGGTTCCGTCCAAATCGAACAGAACCGTCGTTATTTTATTCGTCATCCTTCTTCTCCTTCTTGACTTGCCCCGCCTTATCCGAATCGGCAACAGCTTCAATCGCTGCTACGGTTTCCGACTTCTCCACCGTCACGATTGGCTTCTCGCGATGCTTGGACGCAGCTGGCTTCGCTGCCGAATCTTCGCTTAATACCGCCTCCGCCGTCTTATCTACTCTGCTGTTCACAATCGGATCGCTGTAGCGCTCAGAAGCGGCTCCTGTTACCCGACGAATGACGATAATCAAGATACCGGCCAAAATAAGCAGCAGTGCGACCACTTGAGATATGCGCACATTGCCATAGTTCGGATCAAGATATCCGCTGTCAAAAGTAACCGTCATCGGTGCCCATAATGCCGATATGATGGATGCCAGCCAATCCGGTCCCTGGAAGGCCAGGCTGTCTGTCCGCACTCCTTCAATGAAGAAACGGCCAATAGAATACCAGATAAAGTAACTCATCAAGAGTTCTCCCGCGCGCAGGAACGACTGACGCCGCAAAATAAACAGCAAAATCAAGCCAACAAAGCTCCATAACGACTCATACAAAAATGCTGGATGATGATAAGCTCCCTCACCCGCTTGGTTTACAACCCACATTTGGTCGACGATCCAGCCGGGAAGATGCAACGATTCACGTAAAAAAGACTCTGAGGTCTCTCCTCCGTATGCTTCCTGATTAATAAAATTACCCCAGCGGCCAATCATTTGACCGACAATCAGCCCGGGTGCGCAAATATCAGCAATTCGCCAGAAGTTATAGCCTTTTCTCTTAAAATATATAATTCCGCACAGAATGGCGCCAATTAATGCGCCGTAAATCGCGATGCCGCCATTCCATATTTTAAATATATCCACCCAGTTATCCCGATACTCATCCCATTTGAATGCTACATAATAAATACGCGCTCCGATAATTGCAGATGGCACGCCCAGCAGCAGCAAATCCATAAAGAAGTCCGGCGATAGGCCGAACCGTTTCCCTTCCTGCACGGCAAGAAGTAGACCAATCAGCGCAGCACTTCCCAGAATAACCCCATACCAATGTACCGGAATTGGCCCGAGCTGAAAGGCAATTGGATTGATTTTCAGTAAAGTCATCAATTACTAGCCCCTTTATTCATAATCGTCAATATCGTCAGCGATCGTCTCGGTGAGCTTATTCGTAAATTGAAGCGCCGCATTATACCCCATACGTTTCAAACGGTAATTCATTGCCGCCACTTCAATAATGACCGCCAGGTTACGCCCAGGACGAACCGGAACCGTCACCAGCGGGACTTCCGTATCAATGATCTTCGTCGTTTCTTCGTCCAGCCCCAGCCGATCGTATTGTTTCTCTGGCTGCCAGTTTTCCAGTTTAATGACCAGACTGATGCGTTTGCTTGTACGAACCGCGCCCGCGCCAAATAAGGTCATCACATTAATAATGCCCAGACCGCGAATTTCCAGCAGATGCTTGATTAAGTCCGGCGCAGTACCGTGCAGCTGCCCGTCTGACATTTGCCTGATTTCTACCGCATCATCCGCGACAAGGCGATGACTGCGCTTGACAAGTTCCAGAGCGGTTTCACTTTTGCCGATCCCGCTGCTTCCCGTCAGCAAAATGCCAATGCCATAAATGTCCACCAGCACACCATGGATAGTCGCCGTCGGCGCCAGCTTCTTTTCCAGAAAGTTTGTAATCCGGCTGATCAAGTTCGTCGTAGCAATCGTACTTCTAAGCAAAGGCAGTTGTTTCAAATTCGATTGATCAATGAGCTCTTGTGGCGGCTCCTGTCCCCGCGTAACGATGATGCACGGCGACTGGTCATCACACAGCCGGCTCATTCGTTCTGTTCTCTCCTCAGTTGCCAACGTCTCCAGAAAAGCTAATTCGGTGCGGCCAAGAATTTGAATCCGTTCCGCAGGGTGGTAATGAAAATATCCGGCTACTTCCAAGCCAGGTCGATATAAATCATCAACAGTAATGCCTCGCTTAAGCCCGTCTTCTCCTCCCAGGATTTCCAACTGAAATTGCTGGACGAGTTCGGATACTTTAACTTTCTTGGGCATTGCATTGCCTCCTCACGCCCATGCAACATGCTGCCGGGTACGATTAATCTGTAGACTCCAATGTAACCATCGTAAATGAAAAAGACAACGAAATCAACGTTTAACCTTCTACAACCGCAAACCCTTCTCATAATCATTGCCAATTCGCGCCTAAGGCCCGTAAGCATACAGGTAATTTCAACCATTGTTCCCATAGCTGTTCTATCTCATACAACGCAAAAAACCGCCCGAACCCGGGCGGTTAGCAATTAGGTTAAATTAATAATTAGTCTTCAAAAACACTCAGTTCGGTTGCAACATCAAACATGTGGATTTTGTTCATGTCGATGGCAAGCTTAACCGTTTGCGATTCTTTAACGGAGCTGCGGCCGTCTACACGGGCAATAACTGTGTCACTGCCAATACCGTTCAGGTAGAGATATTTCTCGTGACCAAGGTTCTCAGCAACCTCAACGTGAGCGGTAACAACACTGTTAGGTGAAGCTTCCAGGAATACAGGCTCATCGTGGAAATCCTCTGGACGGACGCCGACGATTACTTCTTTGCCAACATAGCCTTTGTCACGAACAAATTTAGCTCTGCCTTCAGACAAAGCAACATCGATACCAGTTGTTTTGAACTTGATGCTGCCGCCTTGATCGGACAAGGTTCCTTTAATGAAGTTCATGGAAGGCGCACCGATAAAACCTGCAACGAACATATTAACCGGGTGGTTATAAAGTTCTTCAGGTGTAGCAGCTTGTTGAATGTATCCGTCTTTCATAACAACGATACGGTCACCCATCGTCATAGCCTCGATCTGGTCATGCGTTACGTAGATAACGGTTGTTTCCAGACGCTTGGCAAGCTTACTGATTTCAGCACGCATTTGACCACGAAGTTTCGCATCCAAGTTGGAAAGCGGCTCATCCATAAGGAATACTTGCGGTTCACGAACGATCGCACGTCCCAAGGCAACCCGTTGGCGCTGACCACCGGACAAAGCTTTTGGTTTACGATCCAGCAAGTGTTCAATATCAAGAATTTTAGCGGCTTCACGAACACGCTTGTCGATATCCGCCTTTTTGAATTTACGAAGTTTCAAACCGAATGCCATATTCTGATACACGTTCATATGCGGGTACAAAGCGTAGGATTGGAAAACCATCGCGATATCGCGGTCTTTAGGTGCTACGTCATTAACCAGACGCTCGCCAATGAACAGTTTTCCTTCCGAAATTTCTTCCAGGCCGGCAATCATCCGCAGTGTTGTTGATTTTCCACAACCCGAAGGTCCTACAAGTACAAGAAACTCCTTGTCCTTGATATCGAGATTGAAGTCAATTACCGTTGCATTATCGGAACCGGGATATTTTTTGTATACATGCTCTAAACGTACGCCTGCCATTTGCATTTCCCCCTAAACAATTGGTTTCGTTATATCCTTATCTTATCGCACCCATCCGCGTCTGACTATGCACATACTTTACAAAAATATTACTTTCTTTTCGTCACTTTGTACAATAGCAATATGATTTTTACCAGTACTGCATCACTGAACAGTCTTACATCCAGACCCGTTTCCTGTTTAAGCTTGTCAAGGCGGTAAAGCAGTGTATTACGATGGATATATAAACGTTTGGCAGTTTCACTAACATTGCAGTCCAGTCCAAAGAACGTTTCCAGGGTCATTAAAATCTCCGGCTCAAAAACAACATCGGAACGATTCAGCACCTGTTCTATATATTTGCCGCGCTGCGGCTCCGGAATGCTGTTAAGCAGCCTCTCCAAATGAAGCAGCCAAGGAAGATGAATATTGGCGCCGACATGGAATTTCCTTCCAAGATAAATCGTTTCCCGCAGCAACTGTGTCGTATCTACAATCGACTTCGCCGGAGCAATCGGAGCTGCGACTGCTACATGGCACTCACCGACCCATTCACTGGCAAGCATGCCGTGCAAGCCGGAACACATCGATGCCAGCAAGTCCTCCTCCGTCTCATCCTCTTCTTCGCTGCGCTCTCCTGTATCAGCCTCTTTAAGCAGCGATACCTGACCCATGATCAGCCATTCCTGCTCTTTGATGGGGATGAGCATAACCTCTTCCTCAAAGAACGATTTCAGCAGCTTCTCCAGCTCGTAATAGGAATTTTTGCGGGGGGCATGTTCACTAACAAGCAGAAATGGAATCATTTCCGCAAAAAGTCTGCCACCAGCGGTCAAATAATCAGGCACCTCTGCCTGATTGTCACCAGCAGTCAGTCGTTCCTGAATCCATTTGCCCAATTCCGCCGACTGACGTTCTGTCTCATGTGCTGACTGCAAAAGCAACTTTTTATCCAGACGCAGTTGGTTTAAAGCCCAGCCGATTAAACGGCTCTCTCCAGAAGTGACCTGATCCTGGGCAAGTTCCAGAACTTCGACTTCATTGCCGTCAGTTCTCACTGCGAACCATAGCCACTTGTCAAAGGCCACCACACTTGCTCCAGCCGGTATGCCAGCATCTTCTGCCAGCTGCACTGTTGGAACAAAATTCAACCATTCGGTTACTTTCACCTGCTTTAACTGCAATGTGCCTCCGATGATCTGCTCTAATTGTTCTTTCCACTGCGCACTGCCCATTCCGCCTATTGCTCCCATCCGCCTTCGTAAGAACGCTTTTCATTTTATTGTATCATAACGGCGGGAAATGCTAAAACCCTTGCAGAAGCAGACACAAAAAAACCTCTGCGAAAACCGCAGAGGTTGATAAGTTAAAAAACATGGTGAGCCATGAAGGACTCGAACCTTCGACACCCTGATTAAAAGTCAGGTGCTCTACCAACTGAGCTAA
>REGQ01000043.1 GCA_004134985.1 Paenibacillaceae bacterium
CTATTGTATATGATTTTTCATATAGAATCGTCGAAATAATCGCCGGATGAGCTATTGTATATGATTTTTCATATAGATTGATAGATTTCGCCTTCATAAAGTAAACTATTAACGATTTTCCATGATGACTCTTGCACCTTTGCTCAGGTACCGATAGTCTTTGCATCAAGTTCTAACGAGGCGGTTCATTAGTTCAACTTATATAGTACTTAAACCAAAAAAACACCCGGAAACCAGGTGTCTTTTTGCCGCAATCGCTAACCCATCCTGCTTATTGACGTCGGCCGTCCTGCAAACTATACAGTTGTTCGTGCGTCTTACCGGTGTCCAGACCTTCACAAACCGGAACAGGAGCGCTATCGTGCCCGCTTACGGGCTAAGAGCAAGTAAAGAAAGAAAGGGGCGCCAATCCCCGCAGTAAACACGCCAGCGGGAATATCCAGCGGATAAAAGAGCATTCTCCCCGCCAAATCGGCAAGCAGTAAAATAATCGCGCCAACCAGCGCAGAGACGGGAATGACTTTTTTGTAGGAGTGCCCTGTCAGCTTTCTAGCAATGTGGGGGGCGAGCAGCCCGATAAATGAAATCATCCCCGCCACGCCAACTGCCGCCCCGGCCAGCGCCACGCTGATGACGACAGCGGCCATTCGGCTGCGCTGCAAACGGGAACCAAGACCAATCGCTGCCGAATCGCCGAAAGCCTGCACATCCAGTTCCCTTGCCAGCAGCATCGAGAGCGGCAGCCAGATGACAATCCATGGCCACAACGTACGGACATAGTCCCAGCCGATGCCATAGATGCTTCCGGTAAGCCAGTTCAGCACTTGCGCCGTTAAATAAGCCGGCCCGCTGATCAGCAGAAACGTGGTCAGGGCTGTCATCGCCGTAGAAAGTCCGATCCCGATCAGCACCAAACGAAATGGCGAGACGCCTTTTCTCCAGGCCAGCACATACACCAACAGCGCAACCAACAACGCGCCAGATACCGCAATGAACGGAACGTAGTGAATGCTGTATCCTGTGAACAGCGTCATAAATGCAACTGCCGCCACGGATGCTCCGCCAGTAATCCCTAACAGGTCAGGGGAAGCGAGCGGGTTGCGGACCACGCCTTGCAGCAGCGATCCTGATACGCCAAGCGCGGCGCCGATCAATATAGCGGCAACGATCCGAGGGAGCCGGAACTGTATAATAATCAGGTGCGTGCTCTCCTGATATTTGCCCAGCAGCGTCTGCAGCACGTCCGCAAGCGGAACATTGACCCCGCCAATGGCGAGACAAATGAGGGCGGTTGCCACCAGCAGCAAGCTGAGTGAGACGATAACAATCGGTGTTCTGAACGACTGCCGATGGTGAGAATCTCTACGAGTCATGCTTCCTCCTTCTTGCCACATATATAAGAACGGGCGTACCGAGAATCGCTGTTGCAACCCCCACAGGAACTTCCTTGGGCATCAGCACAAACCGTGAGGCAACGTCCGCTGCGACCAGCAGAAGCGCCCCGGCCAGCGCGCAATAGGGAAGCAGCCAGCGATGATCTTGGCCAACAAGCGCCCTGCATAGATGCGGAACGATTAATCCCACAAAAGCAATCGGCCCCGCAGCAGCTACCGCGCTCCCGGCCAACAGAACCACTGCGGCTGCGCTTGCAATGCGCACCGTGCCCATGCGCTGACCAAGCCCCTTGGCACTCTCTTCGCCCAGTGCCATAACGTTGAGCGGCACGGCAAGAATAAAGGCGAGGAGCAGCCCGCAAACCAAATAAGGCAGCACAATCAACAGATGGTCGAGCTGCCTGCCGGATACAGAACCAATCATCCAGAAGAGGGCTGTTTCCAGTGACTGCTTGTTAATCAGCATTATGCCGGAAGTGACCGATGAAGCGAATGCTGCCACTGCCGCTCCCGCCAATGTAAGCTTGATCGGCTCAAACTGTGCGCCGCTGCGTATCCCCAGCAGGTACACGAACAACGCTGTTGCTGCAGCCCCTAGCATAGCGATCCAGACCATCCCGCTCATTGTCAGCGCTGACCCGAACATCGCCAGAGAAATGACGATAAACAATACAGCGCCCGAATTGATGCCCAGGATGGCCGGGGAGGCCAGCGGATTTCGCGTCACGACCTGCATAATCGCTCCGGCTACCGCCAGTCCTGCTCCGACCGCTGCAGCGATAAGCGCCCGGGGAACACGCACTGTCGTTAAGATCAAATGCGCATTGGAACCGTCAAATTGACTGTAAGCCAGCCATAGATCCTTTATCCCAAACTGATGCAGTCCCCACAGAACACTGGCCAGCATGGACAACAGGAGCAGCAGGCTTCCCGCCGCCATGACGGCAAGCTTTCCCTGACGGGTCTTGAGCCCCTGTCTTTTCAGCTCCCTATCCATTTGCTTCCACTCCCCTTCCCGCTTCGTTAACCACATCAAACTGGCGCCACATTGCAGTGGCGCCAGTCCTCTTATTGTGCCGGCTATTGGACTTCAAAATATTTCGCCAGCTCGTCCAGCAACAGATTGGCTGCTTTATATCCGCCCGCGGAATTCCAAATCCCTTCATCAACCTGGATTACTTTATTGTTCTTGGCTACATCCAGATTTTTGAACAAGGGGTCGTTCATCCATTCCTCGACCACGTTGGCCGCGTCCGTGCTTCCGACATTTTCTGAGACAAAGTAGAACATGACATCGCCGTCCATTTCAGATATCTGCTCTTTGGATAACACTTCAATGAATCCATCTACATCCTGAGAAGCCGGACGGGCAATGCCCAGTTGGTCCAACAGCACTCCTGAAAAAGTATTTTTCTGGTAAATACGAACCTGCGATGCAGAGAAACGCACAATCGAAACTTTCGTATTGGCCTTCTCGCCAAGCTTCTCCTTAACCTCTGCTACCCGTTTATCAAAAGCGGCCAATACATCTTCGCCTTCGGTTTTCTTATTGATCGTTTCAGTATACAGCCTGAAATTTTCTTTCCAGAAACCGCTCAGATCCTCAGCGAAAACCGTAGGAGCGATCTGCTTCAGCTGTTCGTAAATTTTCTCCTGTCTCACCTTGTTGCCAATAATCAAATCCGGTTTAAGACTTGCGATCAGTTCCAGATTCGGCTGCAGCTCGTCACCGACAACCGTCACCTCCACCATCTCGTCCTTAATGTGGTCATACCACGGCTCACCGATCCAGGACATAACGGCTCCTACGGGCTTCATCCCTACCGCCAGCAGCGCCTCTGTTCCTTCATTCGTCAAAATGACGACCCGCTCCGGCGTTCCCGTCAATTGCTCTTCCCCCATTGCATGTTTGATCGTGCGGGCAGCTCCTGCCTCATTGGCAGCTGTCTCGTTGCCTGCCGCCGCCCCCTGTGATGTATTGTTGGCGCTGGCTGTCGAATTTGAAGAACTGTTGTTGGCTGTATTCGTGCTCCCCGTTCCCGCTGAGCAGGCTGCAAGCAACAGTGTCAGACAAAGCAGCAATGTAACGGCAAGCGGTGTCTTGATTGGTCCTTTCATGTGGTACCCCTCTCCCTGTGTATGATAATGATTCTCATAACCATTAACAATATACCTTTTCAAGTTGCGAGGGACAATTGTATATTCTGATCGATTTACCGGACAATGCTGACCTTGCAGACGATATTGCCCCATCGAAACACCGATATGCTTTTTGAACAAGCGATTGAAATAACTGTCATCAGAGAATCCGACGCACTCGGCAATCTCTTGCAAGGTTGCTTCCGTTGTCAGCAACAGCGCTTTCGCCTTTTCCAGCCGAATGGCAATCAAATAATCAATGGGGCTTGTCCCCGTTGCCCGCTTGAACAATCTCGTGAGGTAGCCAGTGCTGCAATCAAGCATTCCCGCCAGCTCATCCATCGTGACACGTTCTGCATAATTGTCTTCCAGGTAGCGAATCGTCTGTGCAACTGGATCTGCATGCTTCATATCAATGTCGTGATTGCTAAGCTGCCACAGATGCTCGTACACAAACTGGAAAAACAGCGATTTGATATGCACCTGCTGCAGCAGGTCCGGGCCGGACCATTCCTTGTACATCTGCTCGATTTTAAGCAGCAGCGGAATCGGATGGTGGGGCGCAAAGCTGTATTGGATGTGAAAGGGGCTGCCCCGATCTTCAAGACGCAGCTGCTCCCGCTTGCTCGGATGGGAGAGCTTGGCCTTGTACAACACGATGTAATATTCGAACGGCTCAATGACTTTAATATCCAGGCACATACCCTTGCCTCCATGAATGACATGGAAACGATCCACAACATGTGGAACACCGTCCAGCCATACCTGCGCATTGCCGCGAACTGCATAAAGAAAACTGCTGGCTGGCAGCCGGTACGACCGCAATTCCTCTCCAAGTTCCAGCACCATTCTCCGTATATCCATTACATGATATGAAGCATGATTCCATAATAAAATTTGATCTCTTAACAGCACGGCGTTTCTACCCCTTCCTCTCCAGTTCCCCTTCTAGATTATAATGAAAATGATTCTCACAATCAATAAAAACAACATAAATCACAAAACATCCACTGGCGTGACATGACGATCCCAAACGCTACTGCTACGTTCAACACTCCCCGTGCCGATTGCCTCCTAAGAGACAGCAGGCATCTGTACCGGTACAGATATCCGGTTTGGTTATTGCCGCTTTGCACTGCGGTATCTAAGATATGGATAAACGTATGATAAAAGTTTTGCATGCTAACACTACGCAAGGAAAGAATGAGGGGGTTTTGAGCAATGAACAAAATAAACTATACACTTCTGCTGGGCATCGGCTTAATATGGGGCTCGCAATTTTTCTTTGTCGACTTGGTAATTAGTTCGATCACGCCCATAACCTTAGCAGCCAGCAAAGCCTTGCTGGGTACGATTACGCTTGCAGTATTAAATATCTTCTCGAGCAATAAGGAGAAGCCGCAACGACAAGCTAAACTTTGGCAATCGTTTGTATTCATCGGACTGTTGGAGGCTGTCGTGCCATTTGTCCTGATCGGTTGGGGACAACAGTATATCAACAGCAGCACCGCATCCATTTTACTGGGGGCGGTACCGATATTCACCATTATTTTTGTCAAATTTTTTACGCCGAACGAGAAGCTGCCTTTGAAAAAATGGTTGAGCGTCTTGATTGGATTCGGAGGTTTATGCCTTTTGTTTGCTCCTGACTTGGCCGCCATCGCCACGTCTGGAAACATTATCGGATATGCGGCACTCATCGGTGCATCTATTAGCTTCGCAATTGCATTGCTTCTGATTAAACGACTGCCGCCGATGTCTTCCATTTTAGCGATGCGCAATGTTTTATTTGTTGCTTCTGTCATTTTAGTCCCGCTTGCTTTTCTATTTGAAGATCCACTGGATGTGCAATTAAGCGGGGAGCAAATCATTTATGTACTTATTCTTGGCGTATTCCAGGCCGGCATTGTCTATATGCTGTACAACATGCTGATCAAACAAACAAGCGCCGCATTTGCGGCGCTCACGAACTATTTGGTTCCACTGTTCGGCATATTACTCGGGACCATCATCTTGGGCGACCAACTAACATGGAATGCCATTGTTGCATTATTCGTCATACTAGGGTCGCTGGCGATCGGCGATAAAAGCTGACATCACTTTTGCGGTTGGTCGATCAAGTGACAACGGAGCCGTTTTTAACTCACGATATTCGTCAGTCAGCTATTTCATGATGTCATGGTGGCTGTGGAAGTGTCGACGAGCTTTCCAGAGGGGGGGATGGTTATAGTGATTTCGCTGTATACCCTATCTCAGCTAAGTGAGCTGAATGGCGAACAAGTCAGCAGCATCAAGCCTGGCAACCAATAGGAACTTGTCTCTCCCCTTCCCGTCCTAACCTGAGATAGGGTATACAGGCAAAAACGCACATCACCGCCCGATGGGACGAAGGTGTGCATTTAAGATGAATAGACCAAGCTTCCCTTTGAACAGGGAACTGAACTGCAACGTCTCATTTTTGCTCATCGGCATTTGTTCTTGCATGGGGGCACAAAGCCTGCATCAGGGCCGCGGTCTCCCTATCCAGCTCCTTGTCCCGCTTATACAGGCCGTCAGTAACCTTCTCAAATTCAGTCGATTTCAAATTTTGTCCAAATTTAAATTTCGCTGTAAGCTCGTCAACGGTAACGCGGACAACAGCGGTGCTTTTGAGCTGTCCCGCATAATCAGGATCGGCCGGATCTATGGGTTCATAGCCGCCTTCCGGTTGCAGTTTTTGCATGAATGCAGCCATTGCTTCGGCTTTTTCTGCAAGATCGGATAATGGTTCTGCTCTGCCTTTGATCAACACAGATTTGAAAAAAGCGGTCGCCGGACAAGCGAGTTTCGGGTCCGTAAAATAGGAGGGGATCACGGAAAATTCCTTCGCAACGACAAAAGTAACCCGCTCGTCCGCTTTGAGATTTTTCATCTTCCGTCCGGCTCCGCTCCCATGAAAGTAGAGATTGCCGTTATGGTAAACAAAATTAAGCGGTGTGAGCTCAGGCCAACCGTCCGTATGATTTGTTCCCAACACCCCGAAACTCATCTCTTGCAAAAATTGTTCAATTTCTACCGTATCCATCATTTCTAATTCTTTCCTGCGCATATACTGACTCCTCCTTGTTGAACATCTATCCTGTAGCATCAGCTTACTGCAGCCATTGACAATTAAAAAGATCCAATTTAAATTACTTTTAATAGACCATTAAAATGGAGGGCCAGGCATGCAATTTCACATTCCTTACCATGTGTATAGCAGTGAATATCCAACCAAGCGACTTGCGCTCTATCACGCCATTCGCGACTCCATTGCCTCCGGCATCCTTCATGAGAATACGAAACTTCCGTCCAGCCGCGAGTTGGCCGCGTTATACGGCATGTCCCGCGGAACGGTTAGCCAAGTGTACGACATGCTCTCGTCTGAAGGGTATATTTCCAGCGGTGTGGGCCGCGGAACTTTTGTCTCGTTTCTGTTTCCGAACCAGCAGCCAAATGACTTCGACCGTCATTACAATGATTTGTTGTCTGACTGGGGCAAACGTCTGGATGAAGCCCACTCTGCAAAAGATGAGCTGCACAGTACCAATGAAGAAGCAAGAAAACCTCATTTGGACAGCGGACAGATGGTCGATTTTCAAACGTTTGGCCCTGACCTGCAGCTGTTTCCTGCTCAAGAGTGGCATCGCTTCCTCTATTCACAAGCCAGATTGCTCGCAGACAGCAGTCCTGTACGTTCCAGCCGTACAACATTGGGGGATGGACAACTCAGGGCGAGTATTGCTCACTATTTGAGACGGACGCGGGGCATCGCTGCTGACCCGGAGCAGGTTGTCGTCTGCAATGGATCGGCGCAGGCACTCGCGCTTGCAGCCCAGCTTTTTATAAGCCCCGGGGATCGAGTTGTTGTCGAAAAGCCCAGCTATGCAGGGGCAGTGAATGCTTTCCAAACCTCAGGGGGGATTTGTATTCATGCCCCGTTGGACGCACAGGGCATTATTCCGGACAATTGGGATGCCAAACTGCTGCTTGTTACACCCAATCGTCAGTTTCCTACCGGCGCGGTGCTGCCATTGGAACGCCGTCAAAAATTGCTTGCGTGGGCTTCCGAACACAACTCACTCATCATTGAAGATGATTACGACAGTGTCTTCCGACATCGCGGCAAATCATTGGAGCCGCTAAAAGCGCTTGATCGGGAGGAACGCGTCATTTACATTGGAAGCTTTAGCAATACATTGCTCCCCAATGTCAGAATTGGCTATGCCATTCTTCCCCTGCCTTTGATTCCATTATTCGCGAAAGCAAAAAGCTTGTTCGATCCGCATCCAAGCAATCTGCTGGAACAACGAACATTGGCTGCCTGGATGCAAAGCGGGCAGTATGAGCGGCATCTGCGGAGAATGAAACGGGTGTATAGCAAAAAATTCAAGCTGCTGCGCGAACTGTTGAACACCTGTCTATCTTCCTTATTTGAATGGATTGAGGGGGATGCTGGACTAAATCTGTTTGGATGGTGGCGACATTCGTCTGAGCAGTATATTACCTTCCGCTCCCACTGCTCGGCGTCCGGGATCTTTTGGGTCGAAACCAGTGTTCCCGAACGAGCGGACAATACATTCCGCTATGGAGCCAGCTTTAATTTCCCCCGGCTATCCGAAGAATCGATGGTTTACGGCATCAATAAAATGCGGGATATCTGGCTGAAACTTGAAGCCCGGCAGAAGCATTAACTTGGAAGTAAAGGCTTGAGTACAAGCAAATGGAGCAGAAATATCATCTATATAGTAGATAGAGCAATTGCTAGTTGGGAGTAAAGTTGCTAGTTGGCAGTCGGGAGGACAATTGCTAGTCGGAGGACAGTTGGCAGTCGGGCGGACAATTGCTAGTTGAGAAGACAGTTGGCAGTCGGGCGGACAATTGCTAGTTGAGAAGACAGTTGGCAGTCGGGAGGACAATTGCTAGTCGAAGGACAGTTGGCAGTCGGGCGGACAATTGCTAGTCGGTGCATGCTGCTCCAAATCCCCATCCCATTTACAGTTGGATTTCTCTCGCTATTTTTTCAGTACCCCAGTGTCTCTTGGGAAAATTGTTGTATTTTTCACAACAATCGAGAGAAGGGCAGCAATAAAAGTGAAATTGTTGTATAAACTACAACATTTCACTTTAATGGAGTAATTTTCTTAAAAATTGTTGTATTATCTGCAACAATTTCACGAGAATCGTCTCATATGTCTGAAAAAGTTGTACAAAATACAACAACCTCTCCCCTATGCTGCTTCTTTCGTGCATTTAAATAGAATCATTTTACAAATTTTTAAAATAATGATTATTTATTCAATTTTTTTGAATGGACGGGTTCTGAGATATGAACAGCGGTTTGTGAAAGGAGGACACGAAGAATGAATCGTCTCAGCTCCAAACCCTTCCGGCAAAATCATTCATGCTCATCTCATTGTAATTGTCCGAAGACTTTAAGCTGTAATGGGACAGACCGTAAATCGGGAGCAACTGGCGCGACTGGACCAACGGGCGAGACCGGAACCACTGGAGCAACCGGAGAGACTGGCTTCACGGGCGCCACAGGGCCTTCAGGAGCCATCGGCGCTACTGGCGCCACTGGACCCACGGGGCCGTCCGGTGCGACTGGCGTCACTGGGCCTACGGGGCCTTCCGGCGCGTCCGGCGCCACGGGGCCCACTGGGCCAACCGGCGCGACCGGCGCCACGGGGCCCACAGGGCCTTCCGGCGCGACCGGCGCCACAGGGCCCACGGGGACTTCCGGTGCGTCCGGCGCCACGGGGCCCACAGGGCCTTCCGGCGCAACGGGCGCCACCGGGCCCACTGGGCCTTCCGGCGCAACGGGCGCCACCGGGCCCACTGGGCCAACCGGCGCGTCCGGCGCCACTGGGCCTACGGGGCCCACGGGGACTTCCGGCGCGTCCGGCGCCACCGGGCCCACAGGGCCTTCCGGCGCTACCGGCGCCACCGGGCCCACGGGGACTTCCGGTGCGTCCGGCGCCACGGGGCCCACAGGGCCTTCCGGCGCCACCGGCGCCACCGGGCCCACGGGGACTTCCGGTGCGTCCGGCGCCACGGGGCCCACAGGGCCTTCCGGCGCGACCGGCGCCACGGGGCCGACTGGGCCAACCGGCGCGACTGGCGCCACCGGGCCCACGGGGCCTTCAGGCGCGACTGGCGCTACCGGGCCCACGGGGACTTCCGGCGCTACTGGCGCCACGGGAACAATTATATTAGGAAAACAAACTGCCGTTAAAAATGCGGTTCTCTAAACCGCGTCTTCAGGGGTGCTGACTTCAATGTATTCCGCAACTCTGCGGTACTCATTGGCAAATTTCAGCTTCACGCTGATATTGCCATTTTCGTATACCTTGATGGTGTCAACAAGCTCAATCAAAATATCCCTTGTCAGTTTGTTGATGTTTTCATACTTCCGAAAAGTTGCTACAAACGGGTTTTCTACATCGACCCCATTTTCAAGTTCGGCCTTTTCTTCTTGCAGATTGCTTATCACTTCGTTAATGGCTTCGATTTGCCGCTCATAGTCCTCTTTCATCTGGCGGTAATCTTTGTGTGTAATTTCCCCGTCTTTCCAGTCCTGATAAATACTTTGCTTATAGCGTGAAATCTTGGACAGTTCTTTTTCCTTGGAAGTGATCCGTTCATTCAGACGGATAGACTGGCTTTTCTGGAGCGGAGCCTTGTTAATCCGTGAAAGCATTTCTGAAAGGGATACCGCAATGTAAACCTGTTGCTTGATGGCATACAACACCGCTTGTTCTAACTGGTTGTGTTTCATCGTGTGCTTCGTACATGCCGCTTTGGACTGGTCTTTGTAAGTGCGGCAATAGTAGTACACATTCCCTTTAACTGTGCTTCGTGTCATGGCCTTGCCGCAATCTGCACAGCGTAGGAAGCCGCTGAACAAATATAACGTTTTTTGCTTTGGTGCGGTGCGGGTATCTTTTTTCAAAAGCTCCTGCACTTTGGCAAAATCTTCACGACTGATGATCGGCTCATGCGTATTTTCTACAATGAACCATTCATCTTCCGGAACCGTTTCCTGCACATGGATTTTATAACTTTTAATGCGGTAACGTCCTTGCACCATATCCCCAACGTAAATACGGTTTTTCAATATGTTGGTGACAGTCATGGCACACCATAAAGGATTGCTGGCCTCGGCATGGGGATTCTTGTATTTCATGCCCTTGCTTTTCTTATACGCCGATGGACATAAAATACCGCTGTCATTTAACTTGCGAACAATGGCATTTTTGCTCATGCCCTCTAAAAACCAAGTGAAAATGTTTTTGACATGCTCGGCGGCTTCCTCATCGACGATAAGAGCGTTTTTGTCCTCTGGGTCTTTCAGATAGCCATAGGCGGCAAACGATCCAATATGCAGACCTTTCTCACGCTTCTTGTCAAAGGTTCTTCTAACGCTCTCCGAAGTACCCCGTGCATGTTCCTCATTGAGCACACCTTGAACCGGAACTGCGATGTTTTGCGCATTCTGCGGGTCTTTGTACGTATCAACGGGTTGCTGGTAAAGAGAAATAAACCGGACATTATTCCGTGGAAACCAATCGCCAAGATAGTAGCTCTGATCGCCATTGTTGCGGAAGCTCCGCGCAAGGTTCTTTACAATCACACAGTTGATTTTTCCCTTTCGTATATCGGTTAGCAGCCGTTGAAAATCTTCACGTTCCTCATCTGTCGTACCGCTTACTCCGTCATCAACATATTCACCAACAAAAACATACTCGTCATCATCATCTTGCTGTTCAAAGAAGTCTGTCAAAATCAGTCTTTGGTTGATAATGCTTTCGGATTCATCTTTTCCACGCTTGTCTTCGCGTGAAAGACGGATATAAAAGCCTACGTACCATACCCGCTTTTTTGAAGTTGCTTTTACAATTTTCTGCCTATTGGCTACTCTGGCCATGTGTCCTCCTTCCTATCACATTACACCTATATTATACCATTTGGGTGTAACGCGAACCATGTTGTCGAGGGCACAAAGCCGCATTACAAGCCACTTTTCTTGCGTATTATAAAGTTTGTGAGTACCTCTTGAATCGGTGGTGCAGTATCGTCAAATTCAAGCTTTATTCCCACTTCACCACAACGAAAACACAACGGATTTTTCAGTTTTTCCAAAACATAAGCTGGCCGCTTTTCTATCGGGAGAGAATTATCAAAATCAAACGTACTTATATCAGCCAGTTTTGCAGTATCCACCGTTTCTATATTTACGCTCATCAAGCGATCAATCAATGCGGAAGTAATCATAATCATGCCCTCCTTGATTTGCATGATTCAATATATGCACTTCCCCGTTTGTCCTGTTAGGAAACACAAACAGCCATCACTTTGTCAATAAAAGTGATGGCTGTTCATCTGTCCGCATACTTCAGGCCAAGCTGGCCCGAAGTGAACAGGCTTGTCCGAAAAGTCATGTTGATAAAGCTCGAAAATAGCCAAAAAAGAGTATAAAAAAACACCTTCTAGGGAAAATCCACGAAAGGTGTCGAATGAAAAATGGCCGCACTGGTTGGCCGAATATTCACTTGATTTTTTGAAGTTGTGTAAGAGAAAAACTTTTGCTACATCCAGCCGTCACAGTAAGGTTACGGCCCCTCACGAACAAGAAACGGTGACATACAAGCCCCCAATCCCAAACCCGCCGCCGTTAAGAGGAAAACGGATGCATACCCCACCTCCTCGTAAATCTTCAAAAATATCAACAGCAGCTTTGATTGCAATATGTCAACACCGGTGTTGACCAATTAACCAAAACACTACCTTGCCATCAAACAACGACTTTGAATTTGTAGTTGAGAATGTCAACAATCGCATAGCTTGAGAAGTTATCATAAAGAAAGAGCCGATAATCGTGAATGTCTCACAAATTATCGGCTCTGCGTCTAGCGTCTGGCTCATTAACAACTGAAGTATTTAATTTTCGTACACTTACTAATGTTTCCTGTTACATTTCGGACAGAACAAGGGGAAATTTTCAAGTATTGTATCGTTCCGTATCTTTGTACGAGTTTTGCTATTACAAATAGGGCATAAAATCCATTCAGTTCGCTCCATTTTTTTCCTCACAGTTATTTCATTTACGTACGTGGCGAAGCACAGTCAATATCCGGTCAAACCATTTTTTCAACGCACTTCTGTTATCAGCAGGAAGAACGATATTGGCTAAATCTGCGATTGTTGAAACAACAGAATCGACAGACATATCATCTGTATGTATCTTTTGCTCGCATATATCTTGGTTAAAAGCATTAATACACATGCCTATTCGTTGTTTTCCCCAACTCTCACCAAACTCCAAGCGTTTATTTAACCGTTTTACAAGTGTTTCCTTTTGAGCATATATAATAAAATGCTTAATGTGGATACCTTCTTTTGTTAAACGACCAATAACCTCATCGTAGTATTGCTTGTTTGTTATTGTCATAGGTACAATAATTGTACCGTGATATTTTTGGGATAATAATTTTAAGATTTCATAATTAAACAACCTCCATTGAGGGAAGTTTTGGAAATCACTTTCGCGTATTGTTTTGGGTACATTAGTATTTAAGAAATAACCAAAATTTTCAGGGTCGTACACAAAAGAATTAGGAAGCCTTCTATGCAATTCAAAAGCACAAGTTGTTTTACCAGCTCCGAATGCACCATTTATCCAAATAATCATCCATTTCCCTCCTTGCGCCATCAAATGTTTCAGGATCAAAAGTTGCATCTAGTATATCCTTGTTTTCAAAGAGAATATTGTTGATTCTTTTTGACTTCTTCTTAGCGGTCTGAATCATCTTAGTGGATAGATCAACCGCTGTTACATAGTCCTTTTGCCAGAAAGAACCCTTGAAAAATCTCCTGTACCAAAACCAATATCTAAAGCTTTTTTACACTTATATGGGACATATTCTAAAAGGTATCCGTGATAGTGGTTATTATGATTCCATTGACACTTTCAGAAAGATCGGAAATAAGGTCGAAATCCTTTTTAACAGTCATTTATACACTCCTATTTTCCTCAATCTTGATAGCGATCTTTTCTGATGTTTTTTCTAACAACTTCAATTCCTCTGCGGTTAAAGATGCAAAAAATATACTAAAGAACTCGTCAGAAAATTTTTCCTCAAACCGCATCATTTTGAAGCCTTTTTCACTTAGCTCTAAAATAGAACTTCTTTTGTCAGCCGAATTACTCTTTTTAATTAAATATCCGGTTTTCAACAAGGCATTTATCATTTGAACAGCAGATGCATTTTTTACACCTAGACGATTGGCAACACCAGTTGTTGTTGCGATTTTTTCGTATTTTTTTAATTTATAAACAGCAATCAAATATTGATAGCTGTTAGCAGTTATTTCAGAAAACCCTTCTTCATAAAATGAGTTGCTTAAATGCCTATTATAACCTTTGTAGATAGTGACAAGATTCCTTGATAAAGACATATGTGTAGCCCCCTCTAAATTATAATGGTAGCCTACCTATATTATAGAGTGTAGTTCTTAATTCATCAACACCATTGTTAGTTTTCCTGCCGACATGAATAACAAGGTTTAACGGTTATGAACACTATCTAAAATAAAAGCAACTAACTTTCCGTGCAGTTTCTATGGTTTCTCACAACGGCAAGCAGGGCAAGTGTATTGACACTTGCACCTTTTTGAGATTTTCCCTTGCGGGAAACTCAAAAATTGCTTGTTGGGGAGTGCCTTCCCCAAACCCTGCAACTTCGGGCCAAGTTGACCCGAAGTCGGCGCTTCGCACCTCATGTTGCGTCATGTCGCTATCGCTCCATTTCCTTATTTTTCTGCGCGTCCGTCAGCCCGAGCAGATGGTCGATATTGGCCTTTACGGTCACAATCTCTTGCATATCCTTTCTTGCCGTCCGGTACTCGCCATAGGCGGCTTTTTTCTTTGCCGCAAGCTCCCGGCCTAAATGTCAATCATATTCATATCTGTTTGGCAAAACAAAAGCCTGAGAAAGAAACTGTTAAACAGTTTCTCCAGGCTTTCATCCTTCTGTGTCATGGCGAGATTATCATTAAGCTTTACTAAACTCCGTCACACTAGCAGGTACTACTGCTAGGACTGTCGCACGGAGAGTAAGCGGTGTAAGGCGCTTGCTCGCCCTGCGTTTCCCCTTTGGGTATCTACGTACTTTTATTAGGTAAAACGATCTTATTACGGTAGAATAAAAGTTAATATGACATATCCGAAAACCAAATTTCACATTTTATTAACTGTGACTTATCTTTGTTATCATGAACTGTGACAAGATGTTAATCGTTTGATAATAAAATTGTACACATAAGGAGATAAAACTATGACAAAAAACAAATTACTAAGAATGGACAATGTTGGCATCGTTGTAGAATCCCTTGATGACGCAATCTCTTTCTTCGAGGAGATTGGCTTGAAGCTCGAAGGGCGAGCTACTGTCGAAGGTGAATGGGCTGGTCGCGTAACCGGGCTGGGTTCACAGTGTGTAGAGATTGCTATGATGGTTACCCCAGATGGCCACAGCCGACTTGAACTTTCGCGATTTCTCACCCCACCTGCTATATCAGATCACCGAACTGCTCCTGTAAATGCCCTTGGTTATCTACGCGTCATGTTCACCGTTGAAGACATTGACGAAATGGTATCCAGACTCACTAAGCATGGGGCTCAGCTCGTTGGTGAAGTGGTTCAGTACGAGGACTCGTATCGACTCTGCTACATTCGTGGAAATGAAGGACTTCTAATCGGTTTGGCGGAACAACTCGGTAATAAATAAGTGACGTTTAAAAGAAGACTTAACTGAAATTGTATGTTTTATCGTTTTGACGCCAAACGCGATATTCCTGTCTGTTCAAAAGTAGAAGAGGCTGTCCAAAAAGTGGGATATTAAGCCCAACATCTTGATAATCAAAACCCAAGGATGCTGTAATATCAACATTCTTGGGTTTTTACTTTTGGTTCAATTTACCCAGAAAAGACTTTCTTGACGGCTTCTTCATTTACTTCTTTTTGCGGAACAGATACATAGTGAGTGGCGCAAACAGAACAATCATCACCAGAGAAACCAACAGCACCCAACCAACCTGCGCCATTGCCACCTCGCCGTGCATGAAACCTCGCACCGCAGTTACGAGCAAGCTCACCGGATTGATATGCACCACGCTCTGCAGCCAGGAGGGCAGCGTCTGCGGATCAACAAACACGTTGCTGACAAAGGTTAGTGGAAACATGGCCATCGTGCTTACGCCCATGAGAGATTTTTCCGAGCGCATCACCAGACTGAGAGCTGTCCAAATCCATGATAAACTGAAGCAAAAGACGAGCAGCAGCAGTACGGCGGCCAGCACCCCGGTTAATCCACCTCCGGGCCGGAAACCAAGCAGCAGACCAAGCAAAATGATGATGGTGGAGGCCACCGTATAACGAACAGTGTCAACCAGGAGTGTGCCAACCAGAATCGAAGGACGCCAGATAGGAAGCGTCCGAAAACGGTCGAACACCCCTTTAGTGATGTCGTTGTTCAGTTCGATTCCAGTGTACATCGTAATTGTTACCACAGTTAACACGAGAATGCCTGGGAGAAGAAACTGCAAATAGTCTCCAGTTGATCCGGCAATCGCTCCGCCAAACAAATAGGTGAACATCAACAGGAAAACGATAGGAAATGCAGTAACATCAATAATTTGCTCAGGCATATATCTGATTTTCAATAATCCCCGCCATCCGAAAGTCATTGAGGTGGAGAGCCACCCTGGCTTCTCCGGACGCGTACGATCGGAGAGCGCCTTATGCAATAGATCATCTGCCCCTTGCCGCGTAAGTATATCTATAGGATTTGCAGTTTTGTTCGCTGAATTCATGCTTGCATCTCCTCCGTTATTGTCTCTGCTTCCCCTTCCGCTTCAGCTGTGCGCCCGGTCAAAGTCAGGAACACTTCATCAAGGCTAGGTTGGCCGAGAGAGAAATCAGTGACCGCAATCCCCGACCGAGCCAGTTCGCCCAAAGCGTGAGCAACCCGTTCGGTATTATTCACTTTAGCTGACAGCTCCGCTGGATCGGATGCTAACTGAATGCTTGTCTCGAGTTGTTCCGCAAGCAGTTGCTCAGCTTGCGGCCGGGCAGCCGGATCGAGCAAGCGAACATACAATCTTCCCGAACCAACGGATGCCTTGAGCTCCCCGCTGGTCCCCTCGGCAATGATTTTGCCTTTCTCAATCACTGCGATACGGTCTGCTAATTCATCCGCTTCTTCCAGATATTGCGTCGTCAGCATAACCGTTGTACCCGCACCCACCAAGGTCCGGACTATATCCCAAACCTGGTTGCGGCTGCGAGGATCCAGACCGGTTGTCGGCTCATCAAGAAACAGCAGATCCGGCGACACTACGATGCTGGCGGCAATATCAATACGCCTCCGCATGCCTCCTGAATACTTCTTAACCTGGCGGTTGGCGGCCTCCTCCAAACAGAAAGCATGTAACAGTTCCTCCGCCCTCGCTTTAGCCTGCTTGCGTGAGTAGCCCCACAGACGGGCAATCAACACAAGATTCTCCATCCCGGACATGTCGGCGTCGATCGAGGCAAACTGCCCGGTCAAGCTAACCTTATTGCGCACTGTATCCGTTTCCTTGACCAGATCATGCCCAAGGATTCGGGCGCTGCCCGCATCAGGTTGAAGCAAGGTAGCCAACATGCGAATCGTTGTGGTTTTGCCTGCGCCGTTTGGTCCGAGAAAACCATATACCGATCCACGAGGCACCTTCAAATCCACGCCATCTACTGCTCGCATTTTGCCGAATAGTTTGACAAGTCCTTGCGCTTCAATCGCCAATTCGGATTGAAATCGGTTGCGATTTGTTGCGTTCATACGCTTCTCTCCCTTAGATAAATTCATGACCTTATGTATCACGTTTTCTCAATAAAAGTGTATCCCTAAAAATTAGCAATTAGCAGACTTGTATTTAAAGGATTGCAGCACCAGTATAACCCATTTCAATACTCAGCATTTCTTATAAATTGCTGTTCTGGACGAAACGTCTGACTCACAAAATCGGAAGTATAGTTTTTCATAGCTTACCTTTTGTGATTTGATTGGTTAATTAGTTTATCAAGAGCTTGCCGCCGCACGCGGCGGCAAGCTCTTGACAGACTTTTCCTGATTTGCAATCCAATAATCGGCGGTCAAATTGGCCCGAAGTGCTTATTTTTCCTTTTCTGTTTTCTTTTCCGGCTTTGCAAGCTCCGGCTGTTTTTCCTTCCATTCATCAAGTAATTTAATGATGGTATCCTTCATATCACGGGGAGTTTTCTCCTTGCCGAAATACTGGCATCGAGAGATACCGTAGACAACCACGAAGAAGACTTACGTTCCCCATAAGCTCTTCGTCCGGTTTCTCCTCTCCCATTGAATAGCTTCTTTTGGTCAAGGTCACGCGTACGCTTCAATTCCTTTGAAGTTACTCCATCTTTTTGGGCTCTGTAATTGTCAGAAATCATATCGTACCGGTGGTTTCAAAAAAGAGAGAGCCGACCATTGTGAATTCCTCACAAATTATCGGCTCTGCGTCTTAGCGTCTGGCTCTTTAATAACTGCCATATTTAGTTGTTCTACATTGATTAGGGTTTCCTGCCTGCGCTTAGGGCAGAACAACGGGAAGTTTTCTAGTATTGTATCCTCTTGAACTTTCAACCGTGTTTTTGCAAATCATCAACCGAACCACCCTAAATCGTTAACAGCGTTTACAGTTAGTAGAAAGCCAACAATACCGATAATCCAGGCCGTGGTACTCTGGGCGTTTTTCACTAACCAGTTATCGAGTCTAGCTAGAGGTTGTTTTAAAGCACGATAGGCCACAAATCGTCCTGCCAGCAGAGCTAACGCAGGTACCACCATAACGATACAGTAACCGAATAATAGGATGCCGGACATAGGCCATGAAGGTCCTTCAGAAGCTATAAGACCAATCGCCGCCAGGTAGGGGAGCATTGTCCCTAGTTCAAGTACGACAGCGGTCAGTGCAAGTCCGATAAGCATAGTGATAGAGCCTTGACGAGAAACTGAATCGCCCATAACACGATTTCTCCACTTTAAAATACGGCCCTCTCCTCTTGCTGCACGTTCCGCAGCACGAGCACGAGCTTTCTTCGTATCTATTAGTTGGCTAATCACCATTAATACGATTCCTAAAGTAAATTGTCCAAACAGAAATAGATTTGAATCAAGCAATGAAGCATTTCTGTTTAAAAATGCGTCAGCACCAAACATGATAACTAGGCCTGCAACAAAGTAAAATCCTACAACCGTGAACAAATAGATAAAAAATCGATCTACTCTAACACGCCCAGAAGTCATGAGAAACCAAATAGGTATCAAAAGTGTGCCGAAACTTGTTGAATCAATTAAAGCTAGTACCACAAGGCTGGAGATCAATGTTGTAAATGCCATAGTGTTCCTCACTCTCTTTTGTTGTTTTACCCGCTCGTCCAGGGGGCAATACTCCATCAATCATCCTGGACCCAAGCGGAAAGTCTTCTCACAAACGGCCTTCGCACCATCTCCTCGCGACCTGTGAGTCGCTACTACTTCTCCGTCATAAAGAATAGTACAGCTTATCCAACTGGCATCGTCATCTATTCCTGCCTTGACATGAGTGGAAGTCAGCGGTATGAACGCGTCTTTTTGGACGGCAAATTCCTCTCTATAGGGAACTTCGATGGAATCAAAATAAACACTTTCCGGATTTTTGCGAGCATTTATTTCCACCTCAAGGTCAATCGAGTAGCTTTTCATCACCATCAAATAGATCCAATTCCTTTTCATACAATTGGCCAGCAATGACCTGGGCTTCTGAAGAATATGGAGATGAAGGCATCATACATCGTACTTGCCCAAAAATTATTAAAAGCTCTTCCATTCGTTTATCGTTACTACCGAGAACAGGTAGACGGTTAAGAATATCCATTTCCCTTGAAGTTAACGGTAAATCATCACTAAATTCGGCTGGTACTACACCTTCTACAAGAGGGCGATCATTCATTGCCACAATGACTTGTAATAAATCTTTCATGTCACTCGTTCCCTTGAGTTGAATGGTATGAATGGTTGATCTGAGAAGGTGAAGCACGGCATTTTCATCATAATAGCGATACCCATTTTCTGAAACAAGTGTGGGCTGTAACAATTCAATTTGTTCATAGTAATAAAGTGTTCTTTTGCTGATATTTGCTTTTTTCGCTAATTCTCCAACGCGGATCATTGTTTACTGCTCCTCCCTCTAAACATTATAAACCATAACGTATACGTTATTGTAAAGGCATTAACTCTTAAATTATACCTATGTGTTCAAAAAAGGGGATGAATTAATGCAGCAAATATCACGTTTGCTTAAAATGGCAAGCAGGGCAAGTGTATTGACACTTGCACATTTTTGAGATTTTCCCTTGCGGGAAACTCAAAAATTGCTTGTTGGGGAGTGCCTTCCCCAAACCCTGCAACTTCGGGCCAAATTGGCCCGAAGTCAATAGGGGCTGTTCCGGTAATGCTCGTCTGCTTCGTGCGTAGATTTGAAATCAAAAACGAGGGGAGGGGAACGGCAGCGGGGCTGAACTTTGGGCCAACTTGGCCTACAGTGAGCAGGCTTGTCCGATAAAACGTGCTGAAAAAGCTCGTAAATAGTCAAAAAAGAGTAAAAAAACACCTTCTAGGGAAAATCCCCGAAAGGTGTCGAATAAAAAATGAGCGCACTGACCATCCGAATATTTGCTTGATTTTTTGAAGTTGTATAGGAGAAAAACTATTGTTACATCCAGCCGTCACAGTAAGGTGACAGCCCCTCACGGACAAGAATCGGTGACATACAAGCCTCCAATCCCAAAGCCGAGTCGAACTAAACAAATCCTTTCCCTTAAATCTAAATGTTACATCAGACTTGTTTGCCTTCTGCAACATTTTCCCAATTTGTATCGTTAAAGCTGTAGAAGGGAGAGGAAGCGATGAAAAAGGGAACATGGATTATGATGGTTGCAGTATTTAGCCTGTTGCTTTCAAGTTGCGCAACAAATCCCCCTCTTTCCAATACTTCTGGAACACAGCAGCCAGAAGTACAAGGGGATTGGCCACTTTATTCAATAGAAGAAATGTTGAATGGGAAGACAGATTTAATCGTACTGGCTCTAGTTGATTCGGTCACCAAAGAAAAAGAACCACAAATAGCAAAATTAATCGTAGAAGAAACCTTTTACGGGGAAGCTCGTGACTCTGAGATCGAGCTTTATCAAACCACTCAGCATGTACAACCAGGACAAAAGTATTTATTATTTTTAAGCTATCGAGAACAAGTTGAGCAGTATGTCGTTTCTGACGGTCTTTCGCAAATAGAATATAACAATGACAAATTAAAAGTCCGTGTGAAAGGGATTCAAGGTGATTATACAGTAGAACAATTTAGAAAAGTGATGGAAGACCAAACATAACTCAATACCTTGTTGAAAAAGAGAATCGGTATCGGTTCTTTTTTTAGATAATTACACCACAATTCTACCAAATGATGTATTTGGGAATTTATTTAACATGTTTCCATCTCCCGGCTTTTCTCTCGTGCTATTCGTCCCTATGTACTCCAATTCTCGGATAACTTAACCTTGTAGCACGGGGTACAAAAGCTGTTTATTGGAAAGGAGGATCGGAGTCGTAAACGCTTTGCCTTTGCATCGGTCACTCAAAATTAAAGGAGGAACTAATCTATGAAACCTTTTTTAAGATGGCGAACCATGTTTGGCATGTCCCTCATCCTACTTTTATTAATTCCCACAATGGCGAGCGCAGCCCAGAATCACTATTATTCTGGCGGATGGAGTTTGTACAGCATGACCTATAAATCGGTTGATACTGCTACAGACAATGGAAGGTGCTACCAAGGGGCTGAAAATTGGAGAACTACCGCTGGAACCACCATGACACAAGATAATTCAGCCGGGAAAAACTTATGCTACTGGCGCAATTTTCCTCTGGAAACGTGGCATGGATTATACACACCATATAGCACCTATTTCAAAATAGAAGTAAACAAACAGCAAATTGAAGCCGATTTTCCAGGCTACAGTTGGGCTGCTGGTATAAATGTGGCAACGCATGAGTTTGGCCACGCCCAATATCTAGGAGATCACGATACCGTGGGTGAAGGCGTATACGCATCTACATCCATTATGAGTTATAGCCGTGATCGTACAACGGCGTCTACACCTGGTTCTCATGATTTGGCTGATCTTTATGACTTTCGGAATCCTTCATTCTTAGCACCAGTAAGTGAAAACAAACCTGAACCAAAAGCTGATTTCCCCCACTATACTGTAGACAAGCTTATTCAAGACAACTGGACAGACTTGGTGGTTGTCGCCACGGTAGAATCTGTTCAAGAAATCAAAGATGATGATCCAGAAGGACTCGACCTCGAACGTTCACATCAGGAAGCTGTTTTGCGAATCGATCCATCCTTTAAGGTTGCCATCATGGTCTTTCCATTCCCGATATGACGGGTCATCAAGCGGGTGGTTGCCATGGGTGTTCCTCCTTCCAGACAAAAATAACTTCGAGCCAAGTTGGCCCGAAGTGATCTGGCAGCCTTGCCATTCCATTCTGGTTTTAGCTTACGATAAAAAAACGAAGCGCGCTGTTCAAGCTTTGCAACTTGTCAATCAGCCATTCCGCAATAGCGGGAATCCCAAGAGGAGAGATCAGAAACAACAGGAACAAGGATATGGCGAAGCCAAGCGTTTCCCCACTTATCAGCAGAACGATACTGATAAGAACGCCTATCCCGGATGCAAACGCCAATATGGCTGCGGCATAAGAGAACAAAAATATAAAGATGGGTGTTGCAATCGTCAGTAGAACCACAAGCAGCGCGGCGATATCTTGAATGGGAGTTTAATCAAGTTCATCATGATTCTCCTTTCATCATTCGGTTATATCTCTATTTTACTACCGGTCAACGAGGGCAACAATGTTGTCGAGACCCCACGGATCTTGTCCTGGAACCTCGGGCCACATTGTCCCGAAGTATCGCTATCCAGATACAGAAATACCGCCCAGCTTGTCCAATGGGGCGGTATCCTGTGTAATGTGATAGCTCATATTTTATTTTGTTGCCCTTGTACTGGGCTATTTTGCAGTTTTCCTATTATAAACGGCCCCACCGGGCCAACCGGGCCGACGGGGCCCAATATAGCTTCAGAGGGGTTTTCCGCATTTTTGTCGACACTCTCCCTCTCTGCCAGTTCCCAGCTTACGAACTGGTCTGTTGCGAATCCTTTTTATGGAAGTCCCAACTTTAATACAGCAAATGGAAACTACATCGTGCCCGTTACCGGCAGATACTCCATTGTCGCAACCATCAACTATGCAACGACAATCGCTCTCACCGCGGCAATTGGGCCAGCTGTCAATCCATTCTTTATCGTTCAACGGACGTCTCCAACGGTGACAGGTCTGGTCACGGGATTGCTGCCGGTTTTGAACGTTAATATTTTATTGCTGCTCACCTTAAGGGTGGTGCTTGGTAGCGCAGTTGTTACGCTAGCTGGGGAGGTTGCCCTGTCCGCAGGTGACGTAGTGGGTCTCTACTATAATGCGAGCGGGCTGACAGTAACGATTAATATCGGCAGCGGAGCCGCTAATGGTGTAGTTTGGGCGATGCATCGATTAACATAAAGACCTATGTAATCTGCCGACCGCCGTCATGCGGTTCGAAACGAGAACAGTAAATTTCGGCTCTGCCTAAAAATCAGTGCTTGACGAGACTCGGATGTGCTGCTGCGAGTTCGCAAGGTGTTTTCAATCGCCATTCAAAGCCGGATTTCTTATGCTAATTTTTAAAAGGTTGAAATCCGGCTTTAAAAAGCGACCACTTCGTTTTTCCAACACCCCTGCAACCCTTCGCTGCCTTTCTCGAAGGCGGCAAGCACTGATTTTGGTTTTGAGCCTAAATTTCTGCCCATAAAATAATTTTTATATAGGCGTCTAACTGAATTTGAAATAATTCTTTAAAATGTATGACCATGTGCCCTCTAACGACATTTAATAATAAGTGAGCAATCGAGTACAGGGTTTTGAAAGAGGGCGAGCATGCTGAATAAGAAAAAAACTTTAAGGAGAACAACGATAGTTACATCGATCATCATCTTTAAAGCGAAACCCTCTTGCCTTCGAAAACACAAACGGAGAAAACCATGCGCCAACAAGAAGAAACGGGTGATCAGACAAGGGCAAAAACGACGGTGCTTCCCGATCTTCCCTTCTCCTGCCAAGTGCCGAAAAAAACGAATAAAGACGAGGTGCCGCTCCTTCCCTTATCGCTTTGATCCTGTTAATTCCGCTCAGTACAATAGGACAATGTTCCCCTTACTCGCTGCAGTCGATCCGGTAAGCTCTGCCAGTCGGGCGAGTCCGGCAGATCCCGCTTACTCAACGGGCCGAGCATTCCCAGCTGTTCCCGCTGTTCCAGCAGATCCGCCAATCCCGGCCGACCCGGGCAATCCGTCAACCGGTAGGACGGTAGAAAAAGATTGCTGCGGGAATCTACTGATTCAGGGCATTCAACCAGCATTTCAAATATGGGAGACGGACGTCGAAGCGATAACGAATGTGTTGCAAGTCACAATCTACTCCTCCCCCTCCAGCACGGATACATTTGAAGTGGAATTTGACAGTGCAGACAAGCGAAGCATGACCGTCCTGCCCGGCAATACGACGACGTTTATCAGTCAGGGTATCAACGCCGTTAAGGTGTCTTCAAGAGGAAACGCCTTGACGTATATTGAAGGAAAATTTGCCATCTCAGCAACACTTACGCTTCGCGACCCTTATCCCCCGGCAAACAACAAATAGCAGGCAGTTCTTTTGTTAACAAAGAACAACCTGCTATTCACAAAGTATAGATCGAAACGAATATATAAAATGATTTGTGCCTCACGGTTATGCAGCTGATAGATTACAGACTATAGCGCACTGTAATACAGAATTCGCCTTGGGCTGCTGCTGTAGAAGTAATGGTAATCGTATTAAAGCGCGCCACGCTAAAGGATGCGCTTCCCCCTGAAGGAATGACGATTGTTTGCAACGGTGCAACAACCCCTGTCCTTAAAAAGTTTACTGTTAACGTTCCGGTGCCCGTTTCGAACTTGACATAGCCTGTGCCGTTGATCGTTTGTGAGACATTATCAGAATAGATCGTTTGCGTGCCAGCTGCCGCTAACTGCCAATTCGTACATACTTTATCCTGCACAATCACTTTTTCCGTACAACAACTAAGTTCTGAACTGCACATCGATATTCCCCCTCCTTCAATTCGGCTTATTAGACAGGATAACGGGTAGTGATACAGAACTCTCCTTGATAAGTACCAGGGGACGCTGCCGGCAGTGTAATTTGGATCGCGCTGAATCGGCGGTACGTAAAAGCCAAACTCGTTCCTGGCGCAAGCGTAATTGGGGCAGGATTAATCGGTGCGCCTGTACTGTCAAGGAAGTCGAATGTGATATCATCCGGGCCTATATCATATTGCAGATAGCCTGTGCCTACAATGTTTTGATTAATGTTGTTTGTAAAAACGACAATCAGAACATCGGCTGCAACTACTGTGCCGCTCCAGGGTGTACATACTTTATCTTGCACATAGTTTTTATCCGGACAACAAGTTAAGGCGGATGTACTGTTGTTACATGCCATGCCGTAATCCCTCCTAATAATAATTTCTAACCATTAAATGCAAGCGGCGGCTGACTCGCTTGGACAGCTGCCTGCTTCCCCTATTTTTCATGGGAAGGTCAACCATTTATGGCATTAGGAAGGTTCCGTTTATGGCTGTTTGCAGCTGGTTTTCGAGTCGTTTTCAAGTCGTTTACGACTGGTTGTTAATTGGCTTCGACTGCCATGCTGCCAGATTACGACGCTAGCTGAAGACCGGCGACGCTAAAACCCCATCTTCATTAACCAGTTCGTCAGCCTCGTCTCTCTTTCTTTGCTGTCATCCCCATTTCTATATTTGCCAAGCTGTTGTTCAGCTGAAATACTCCCATCGATCATAAACAGAATACGGTCGGTTTTAGCCGCTACCTTGACATCATGTGTAACCAACAAAATCGTCGTCCCCGCCCGGTTAATCTCGGCCAGGATGTCCATAATTTCGCCTGCTGTCCTGGAATTAAGAGCCCCTGTCGGCTCATCGCCGAACAAAATATCCGGCTGATTGATCAACGCCCGGCATATCGCCACCCGCTGCAGTTGGCCGCCAGATGCCTGGGATACGTCATGACTTGCCAGCCCGCTAATCCCCGCCTTCTCCATGAGCTCTGCTGCTCTTGCATTAATGCTTGTCCGGCTGCGTTGTTTGGCCATGTACGCAGACAAAATAATATTATCAAAAATGCTCAGGTTTTTTAGCAGATGCATATGTTGAAATATAAACCCCATCCGGGTTAGCCGCAGATGGGCCAGTTCTTTTTCATTAAGACCAGACAGTTCTTTGCCGCTGAACGTGACGCTCCCTGCAGTCATTTTGTCCATACCGCTAATACTGTACAGCAGCGTTGACTTGCCTGAGCCTGACGGCCCCATAATCGCAACGAACTCTCCCTTTTTAATTTGCAAATTAATATTTTTCAGCACATGCTGCTCATTTGGCTTGCCGGCCTGATACGTCTTATATACATTTGTCGATGCCAATATCGTTTCCATCGAGATAATCCTCCCTATTCCGCGTTCATGTCAGCTATGCTGGTTTTGTTGATGGACACAATGCTCAATAAAGCTGTCATCGTCACCACGAGCATGAAGACAAGCGGGATGAGCACATAAGACTGCAAAGGATCGATAACAAACCTGATTTGCGAAGCGCCCATAAAGGACAGTAACGTCCCGGCTGCGCGCTCACCTAATGTATTGGAAACAATCGTTCCTGCAGTAATCCCGATGCCCAGCACAAACAGCGCCCTTGTTAAATATTCCATGCGAATCGCTTGCAGTGAAAATCCGATGCTTTTCTTAATCGCAATCTGCGCTGCGTCTTTGGCAGCAACCATTCGCATAAACAACGAAGTAATAAGTACGGATACCAGCAGGGCGATGACAACAGCAAGCGTCGTAATTCGCTTGAGTTGATCAATGGTATTGCCAAGTGTTTGGGACAGATAGCCTTCCAAATCGGTAACTTTGGCGGGATAGAAAACCTCTGTATACTCCTTCGCTTTCCCAGCCAGGTTGACATCGTCCCTGACATCCAGACTGACCTTATACCGCAGCGCAGTTGCGCCGTCAAAGGGCAGTACTGCTTTCGCTGTGCGTCCACCGTTTGTGACGTCCTGATAGATACCGCTGACTACCATCTCTTGCTCCCGCCCGTTGCCAAGCAGGCGAAGCTTGTCGCCAACCTTTTTGTTCATCTCCTTGCCGTTCAAATAGGAAAGCGCAATTTCATTGTCTTGCACCGGTGCAGCGCCTTGTACATATTCCAGCGGAAACATGACGAAATCGCCGGTTTCAACCGTCATGTTCTCATAGACACCTTCGCTGTTCAGCACTTTAACCACCTGCACCATGACCGGTGCAAACCGCTGAATATCCGGATCATCTTCCAAATAGACGACCATCTTGTTAAAATCGTCCGTAATATGCTCCGAGTATTGCAAATCAATGCGCAGATCGCTGCGTTCGATCCCCATATAAGTGTTGAAACCAGGAGACTGGATCGTATGTAGCAAGTGAATCGGAACGACGATGATAAAGGTGCTGATCATGAACACGAGCAAGAGCATGCGATACATTTTGAAACGTACGAGCACATCCCGCAAACCAAGGAATACCGTAACGGTAAATCGTTTATGGCTGCTTAGCGACAACAAACGCTTATGTCGATGCGGTTTGCCGTTTGTTTCCGATCGCAGTGCTTCCACTGCGGATATACGGTTAAACATACGCAGGGTGAGTATGCAGAACAACACCACAATCATAAAAATAAAGCCAACCGCAATAAACGGAATGAGCTGCAGCATCATGCTCTTCGGGGCTGTGCCGATATACAGCATGATATTGGCTGTGAACAGCCGTTGAACAAAAAACGAGGCCAAATAGCCAACAACGGAAGCGACAGCTGCGATCATCGCATATTTGAGCAAGTAGATTTTTTTAATATCCCGATGCCAAATGCCGATTGCCTTCATAATTCCGATTTCCCGGTAGTCTTCTTCAATCGCCGCAAGCAGCGTAAACCGCAAGCAGAGAATCGCGATCACGCTAAGCAGCAAGCTGACCAATATAATGACAGCTGCCAAAATACCGTCGGTAATGGCATTCAATGATTTGAACAGAGGGTAGTCGATGCTAGGTCCATGTCTTGGCAGGTTGGACGATTGGTAGTCATTGCGAAATTGATTTAGCATGCTGGCATCCGCAAGCCGGAATTCAATCAAATACTCCACTTCGCCAACCTGCTTCTTCAGCGTATTCAGATCTGTTTCATTGACGACGAACCGCTTGGAGTGGATGATTGAAGGGTTCATCTGGACATCCCGAACGAAATCAACGACGGTGAAAGCCTTTTGGAACGATTGATTCGATACGACGATGCGATCGCCGAGTTGGACGTTTTTGTGCTGCATATAGTAGATCGGAATTGCGATCTCCCCTTTATCCACGCGGATCGCTTCACTTTTCAGGTTTAGCAGCACATCGAACGCATTATTTTGCTTTACAAAGTAATGATCCATAACACTGTCCTGTTCAGAGGCGCCCCCGCCGAGAAACAGGTTTATCCCCTCGACCTTCACCATCTCAGCAATTTGATGCTGCTCTACCAGCTTATTGCTTGCCGTCCATTGTTCAATCGCCTCATGGTCCAACTCCCCCGCATGCATCTGGACAAAATGGGGCGCTTTCGATTGTGCAAACAACGCATTTAATGAATGGGTTAACTCCACCAGCATATTGGAACCGCTGGCCACGAGCAGCGCGGACAATGAAATAAACAAACCTAACACAACCGATATGCTTTTGTTCCTGAGAAAGTTTTTCCTCAGCATTTTGATTATCATATTATTCGAAGTACCCCTTTCGCCCCCCCGGAGGAGAACTTTCAACCTCTATCCCGCCTGGATGGCGGGGTTTCCTGCACGCTTGCATGCTGCGACTTAGCCATGATGCCAAGCAAATAGCCAAAGCTGCCCGCTTCTGCCCCGAGTGTCGTCTCCATAATGGATGTGAAGGCTACTGCTTTCTGCATCAACTGATGCGGCTCCCATTGAAAGATCCCTTCGTCAAACAAAAATTGCGAGGACACAAGCAGAAATTCCACTGTTTCCTGCGGATAGTCGGTTTTGAACGTGCCTTCCCTGATCCCCTGCTCAATGACTCCGGTTAACACTGGGGTCAATTGGACGATCGTCTCCACGAGACTTTTCTGATGCATCTCGGCATTATTGACTTGGTGCAGCTGCTCAATCATCTGCTCCTTGCGGCCTGCATCAGGCTGCTGTGCTGCCATAATGACCTGGAAGATTTTCTCGTGCGCCGACAGATCAGGAGCTGCAGCGACCGCTTTGGCCGCTTCTACCCCTGTTTGGATAAAACGCATCACGATGGCATCCATCACTTCTTCCTTGGATTGAAAATGATAATAGAAGGTACCCTTGGCGATGCCTACCCTTTGCAAAATGTCATTAATCGTCGTTTTCGAATAGCCTTTCGTACCAAACAACTGCTCTGCAGCGTCCAATATTTCATTCTTTCGTTCGTCAGGATGCTTGGAAACTCTCATCATTACTACCTCCGGAGTTGTTCAATTATGACGATAAAGAGTGCAATCGTCTCTATGTTGGACTGAATATCGTACGCAATGATTATATAACTTACATGATGGCTGTTGGTCTTAAAGGATAACTGTATTATCGCACATCTCAATCATAGACCGACCGTCGGTCTAATTAATTGTAACATTGTTCCAATTACACCGTCAAGCGCAATTACTTCCTAACAACGCTCCCATGCTCCCTTGCCACTCCGCTTACAACATAAAGCCCAAAACCATTCCGGTTTCGGGCACAAAAAGCGACATGCAAATACGTGGTAAAGTCGCAGCAATCGCTTATTAACGGCGCTTGTTGCTGTTCAATATCAGCATCGCTCCCACATAGCCTGCGATGCACCAGATCGCGAGCGTCATATAGCTTCCTGCGCTGGCGGTGAAGGAAGAGGACGCCATGGAGGCACGTGTCACTTCTGCCATCGCATGAAGCGGCAGCACAGCATGAACCGCCGCAAGCCATTCGGGCAGCCGCTCCACCGGGAAGTTGATGGGAGAAAACATCAGCGCGCCGAAGACAATGACCTGCGAGAGCGACAAAGACAGATTGGGCGGCAGCGCGTACGCAAAGCCGTAGCCAACTCCGATGCAAGTGACCGCGATCAGGAACAGTGCGGGAATAATTGTCCAGGAAATGGCATAGCCGGGGTCAAAAATAAAATGCGCGCATAGGGAAGCAACCGCAATGCCCGGAATCGTAACAAGAAGCCACAGCAATGTGTCCGCCGCAATAATTATGCCGCGACTCACCGGCCAAGTTCGGATAAATTCGATGTATCCTTCTGCTTTCGCAGCGGCAATTTGTTGGGGAACAATGTTGAGTCCTGTAATGATCAAAACGAGTGTCGGCGCCCCAGTCGCCAAGTAAAGGATCGTGTCTTTGTCTGGACTCGGCATTAAATACGTAAAGCCGATGACGATTCCGAGCGAAAGCATAATTTGAATCAGAGCAAAAAAGACAATAAAGCCTGAGCTTCTGCGAAATTGCATTTGAAAGACGGACATAAAGTCGTTTATCACATTCATACAGCGCCGATCTCCTTTCCTGTCAATTCAATATACACATCCTCCAGTGTCGTCGGCGACAAGGCAAAATCCATCATTCGCCCTTCGCTCACCTGCTGTTCCGCCCACGCTGCAGCTACCGCGATCTGTTCCGGCCTTACGGTGAAGATCATTCGCTCTCCGCTGCGATGAGGAGACAATGCCCAGCTCGGAATCATCTCTTCCTCCCATTGGTCAGTCAGACTAAGTTCAAGGCGCATCTGGTTCTTGACTCTGCTCTTCACTTCCGCAGGGGTACCCTGCGCAAGAATTTTCCCCTGATGTAGAATCGCAACCCGGTCAACCGCTTTCTCCGCTTCCAGGACATTGTGCGTCACTAGAATAACGGAGGTCCCGTCATCGGTCAGCGTGCGAATTGCCTCCCACAATCGGCGTCGGCGCACCGGGTCAACGTCATTGGTCGGCTCGTCGAGAATAACGAGTTTTCCCGGGACAATCACCGCCATGCAAAATGCCGTAAGCCGCCGCACTCCCCCTGACAGCCTGGTGCCTTCCGTCTGCGCCCATTGCCCTATATCCAGCAATTCGAACAGCATTTCCATGCGTCTGCGTACGTCGTGTTTGCTGCCGAGCCGCATCTTGCCTATAAGGGTGACCGCTTGCGCAGGCGTGAGGAAGCCAAGCGGCAGCTGTGACTGGGGCTGCACAGAACACAGCGTTCGCGCTCGTGCCGGTGACTTCGCCACCGATTCTCCGAGCAGCCTGATCTCCCCACTGGTGGGCGTTTCGACACCGAGAATTTGATTGACCAGTGTTGTTTTTCCCGCCCCATTGTGGCCGAACAATCCAAAAATTTCCCCACTGTTTATGTTGCAGGTAATCTCATCATTGGCGATTACGTCAGATTTTCCTCTTACAGAGAAAACTTTTTTAACATCCCGCACATCTAAAATCATCGCTGCCTCCTGGTACATTTTATTTGAATTTCATTAGATATATATCATATGATATTTATTGTGCATTAGAATGCATTGGATGCAAAAATTTTGCATCCAGTGCTTCGCTGCTTTGCTCGCATAAATGATGGATACCGTTAATCCTTAATTGTGGCTTCCAGAACCTCAGCTAAATTTCAATTTTCAAGCAACGCATTGCTTAACCGCCATACCTGCTCGATCTGTTCTCTGTTGGCTGCATAGCCGGGGTAACTTTTGGAACCGAAAATATTTTTAAGCTGTGCTACCCCCTTTTCACGCGAAGCCGGCTGAACAAGTTCACACTTATGATTGAAGAGGCTGCCGGTAACGTTGCGTATTTCCTCCGCGGTACAAATATAAAAATAGTTGTCCGCCATCCCTGAAGGCAATGGATTCACCACATTCTGGATACGGGCGAGCGCTCTCCACAAGAAGCTCATTTTTTGTATCGTCGCTTTTGATAGCTTCACACGGTTAATTTGCAGTGCGTTGACCTTGATGGCCATGCCGCGGCTTTTAAATTGTTCGGCCATTTTGAAAGTCAGCATTAACAAGGCCATCTTGGAGTCCCCATACATCTTGTAACGTTGTAAGGCCGGCTGCCGCGAAATTCGCCGCGCAAATTATCGAATTCAATTTTTCTGGACGGGTTGAAAAAATGCTTAATATTGGTCGTGCATGCATGAAGAATTCGCGGGTCTTGGGATTTTGCGAGATGGTCAGTGAGCAAATGCGTCATCAGAAAAGGGCCGAACACATTCGTTGCAAAAGACATTTCGATCTGCTCGGGACTCAGCCTGTATTCTTTTTCCCCGTGATTCAAATAAGCGGCATTGTGGATAAGAATGTCCAGGCGCGGATATCTCGCTTTGAAAGCTGCACAAAATGTACGAATGGATTCAAATGAAGAGATATCGACCAGCATGACATCAACATGCGGATTGTTTGTCATCTGCATAATCTCTGCTTGTGCGGCTGTACCCAGCTCCCTATTCCGGCAAGCCATAATAACGCGATACCCTTCAGCTGCGAACTTGAGGGCAGCTGCTTTGCCAATCCCGGAGTTTGCCCCGGTAATGATAACAATTTGATCCTTCATGCCGTCCCCCCGTTGCTTTCTTCAACAAAACTAAGATTGAGATACATTGAGATACATTGATTAGATTGGATAGATTGATTAGTTTGGATTAGATTGATGAGATTGATGAGATTGGTTGGTTGAATTGTGACACCTTTTATATTTCTTTTGATATATATCATTAGATATACATTATACATTAGATTCTATGATATGCAATACCAAGATATGAATGAAAAATGGGATCGTTCAGCATTTGAAGAGCTTAATGCGATGATAAAGTATGGGAAGCGGACACACGTTCCGCTAATTCGCTTAAAACAAGCAAAAATTAAATTTGGCGGCCACCAGATCCGTTATTTGTTTGAAAACCGTGTTTTTGGGCGGGTTTTCATGCCAATAGCGGAACGTGTGGCCGCGAAAACTCCATTTGGACGTTTTTGGAGCAAATAACGGAACGTGTGGCCGTGAAATTCTGGTTACGGAACCAGCACTCATCCTGCGGGCAAGGGAGCTAACGCCTTAATTGCAGCCCTGGCCTAATTTATGACTAATTCAAACGATGAACCATTTCATTTTTTTTGCCGCGAGGGCCTTCAAAATAAACAGCATAATAGGTGGGGCTGATCGGAACTTGACGAGACTCGGATGTGCTGATGCAGGTTGGAGGGTTAGAATACTACGATTTGGAGAGCAATAACAAAAGCACCACCTTGCTGCCTGCTCAAGGTGGTGCTGCTGTATGGCTTGTTACTTTCGCTTCATACTCTATTCTACGTTATGATCGCTTTCATACTCTGCTCTAAGTACGATGGCATACGTATTGTGCTTTACTTCGTGATCGCTTATTTCCCTTCCAACGCAAGCAGCTTCACAATCATCGTGACTGCTTCGGCCCTCGTTGCGGTTTCGTTCGGGGCGTAGCGCCCGCCGCTGCGTCCGTTGACGATGCCAAGCTGCTTGACGGCTGCCACTGCGCTCATCGCCCATGCCGGAATGTGCTGTTCATCGGCAAAGCCTGTCGATGCAGATGCCGCAAGATCAACGCCGGAAGCCCGTGCAATGATGACAGCAAGTTCAGCACGTGAAATGCTTGCTCCGCCGCGGAAGGTGCCATCTTCATAGCCGCGGATAATTTCTGCCTCAACCGCTTGTGCTACGCTATGCTGCGCCCATGCGGGAACTGTATCGGCAAAGTCCAGTTCAGCGGAATCTGTCCCGGACTTCAATGCTTTCATAAGCATCACAGCGAATTCCGCCCGGGTGATCGTCCCATTGGGCTTGAAGGTGCCGTCGGGGTAGCCATTCACAAATCCTGCAGCAACCGCCTGCTTGACCGCCGCTTCCGCCCAGTGGCCCACCACATCGGCATGTACGTCCACTTCCACTGCCGGCAGTGTCTCGTTGGTTTCGTCCGCTTTATCGTTAACGGCAAAAACGGCAAACTTCCTAAGGTAATCCACTTCTACAGTAATCATATCTCCGCTCACCTGACCGCCAATTTCAACCCAAACTTTTGCAGTCTCATCATAATAGAAAATCGAAGGGTGCTGACCGCTTTGTAATTTAGCAGCATCAAATTTCATTGTGATTGTTACCGGCTTCTTAAAGTTGCCCGAGACATCCTTACGCAAGTCAAAAACCGAACTGAGCAGCACTTCGCCTTGCTGAATCAATCCAGCAGTATCCAGCACTTCCACCACAGTAATGATCATAGACTCAGTAGTTGCTCCCGCGGGAACAGATAGTTTTATTCGATCTCCAAGTCTTGTCTCTCCTGCACGTCCAGCCGGAAGGGAGAGCTTGCCGTCAGTTGTCGAAATAAGCGCATTCCAGTCGACAAAGCTTGGCATCCAGTTCCCTCCAGGCTGTTCCGGTTTAGGATCAGTTGGACGGGCCGGGAAGAACGTCAATGGATGCAACTTCAAGGTCTTGGGCGGTGAAATAATTCCAAGCTGACCGTCTTCGTCCTCTCCGAATGCCCAAAGCTTGCCTGACTGATCCAAAACAAAGCTGTGATTATAACCCGCTGATACGGCTGCGGCATTCGAAACGCCCTGCAGCTCTATCGCTTTAGCCGAGTTGAACACTCGCTCCCCAACGCCAAGCTGGCCTGTATAATTATCGCCCCATACCCATACTTTTCCGTTTCCATCAACAGCCATAGCGTGGTATGCACCTGCTGCAATCGCTTTGATGTCCTGGAGCGGGGTTTCATCTTCCTTGATCACTTGGACGGCGTACTTCACGGATTGATCCTCTTTCCCTGCTCCGAGTTGACCGTCTCTGTTGTCTCCCCACGCCCATACCGTTGTCTGGCCGCCAATTTCCTGTAATGCAAGGGTAAAAGATTCGCCTGCTGCAATCGCCACAATTCCCTCTAATGGAACAGGAGTATTATCACTGTCTAATGTAACAACCTGCTGAGGGACTTTATTTTGACTAGACTCCAGATTTCCCAATTGGCCATGATAATTACTGCCCCACGACCATACCGTTCCATCTTGTTTAATAGCAGAGCTGAACCCCTTCCCAGCCTCAATTGCTACAAAGGGATTATTAAGATCGGCCGGAATGATTTGTTCAGGATGTACGGATGAATGGGTCTCTGCCAATTCACCATTGAGACCGCTTCCCCATCCCCAGACCCCTCCGTCGATGCCTAGAGCCAGACTGTGTGAATCGCCTGCTGCAACAGCTTTCATATTCGCAAATAGCCTTCCATTGTTATCATTCACCACCTGTTTGGGCAAGTCGGCATCCTGAGTGTTGCCGTGTCCTAGTTGGCCGAACGATCCTTTCCCCCAAGAATAGACCATGCCGTCATTTTTCAATGCTAACGTATGCTGACCATTTGCGTTGCGGGAAAGCTGCACAACATTTGTAAATGGCGTTGCCTCGTCTTCTTGCATCACTTGCTTCGGGGTCTTGCTATTGTGTTTGCCCCATTCCCAAACGGTTCCGTCTTTTTTTATGACAATGCTTTGCTCATTGCCTGCCAAGGCCCGCTCTGCATCTGAAATCGTTGATAATACAGGCGTATATTGTGCATTTGAGAGATTAGGAAGCATTGCCCACATCCATACCGTAGCATCTTCTTTCACCCCAAGCGCATAGCTGTCTGATAGGGAAATGGAGCGAAATCCGGTAAGCTCCGTTACTTTTTCAGGGGTATAGGCAGTCTTCCCGGAGGGACAGAACGACCCGATACACCAATTCGTCCCATCTGTCAGGCGGATGTAGCTTGAGGCAATAAATGATCCGTTAATAGATGATACACCAGCAAAAATATCCGCTGCGCTTTGTCCGCCGCTGCCGAATGAAAGCCGCTCCCCGTCGTGGAGCTTCAAATGACCATGCTCTATATCAAAGACCATGCCCCAAAACCGAACACTTCCATCACGATGAATCGCCAGACTATTCATACCTCCTGCGGCAATGTGCTTAAACCGATCGCTTCCACGAGTAACTGGCTTTGCCAAAGTTACGATCATCTCATCAACATACTGCTCGCTGTTTAATATGTATTGCAGAATAGCAAAATAATTAGAGGGGGAACCTGGGACGAAAATATTAGGATCTACATTTATAGCTCCTTCTGAATCTTCTGTGATTTCCTCAGCAATTCGTTCAAAATCAATATCCCCAAACCCTATCACACCTGACATATTCAATCCCCAGCCCCAAATGCGGCCGTTCTGATCCAATGCCATACTGTAGCCAGCCCCTGCAGCAATTTCTTTAATATGGCTTAATGCAATTTCATTCCCACTGCCATCATCGGTTTTTACCGGCGAAGGCACATCGTTAGCCGTAGAATTACGATAACCTGCTGCCAGTTGGCCAAAATCATTCTCCCCCCACGCCCACACTTGTCCGTCATTTGTCAGTGCAAGATTATGGGTCACGCCTGCCGCAATCGCAGTGACGGTCTTGCCGCCAAATCCTGATACAAGAACCGCGTATAGCTCACTGTCCTCTGTGACGTGATTGTATCCCCAGAACCAAACCTGACCGCTTGTATCCACAGCCAGACTGTAGTCTTCTCCTGCCGCGATGGCTTTAATGTTTGTCAAAGGCGTCTCCAGAGCTGTAAGCACCTGTACTGGCCTATCCAGCTCGTCATCTTCTTTGCCATTGCCAAGCTGACCGAGATCATTATCACCCATCGCCTGCACCGTTCCATCGCTCAATAAGATCAGCAAATGATTAACTGCCGCCTCAGCCTGGGTGGCATACGGCAGCGCGGCGGCATGGGCTGTTGTCCCCTTCGTTGTGCCAAAAGCCGGCAGCGCCGCTGTCACCAATATGGCAATTAAAAAAATGATCCAACCTTTTTGTCGCTGCTTCACTATTATCTCTCCCTGTTTAGCAAATATAGAATGATAAAGACGCCCGAAGTCTCCGTCCTGCTCCTTCTATTAATAACAGTTTATACTAACTTCACCAATCATTCTGTAAGCTGGATTACATATTGCAAAATTTTGCAGATATGAACCTGAACTAATAACAAGCAACTACTGTATTGCCCCAGTATTCCTGACCCTAGCGTCGTAATGATTCCGACCACTTCGGTATGCAAGTGCTCATTCGTAACTCGATAGGCTGCTCCCAGCGCGCAAGCTACTTCTAAATCCTGCGAAAATGCAGGATTTACAAGCATTTTTCCTGCACAATACCAGAAAACTTGCAAACAACCTAACATGAGAAGATTTACAATGCTGCTTCCCTGTAATGCTTCATTGTGTGCTAGCA
>REGQ01000044.1 GCA_004134985.1 Paenibacillaceae bacterium
CTCTTTTTCTGGAAACGTGGTTGCTCAACAGCGAATTTCTTACGATCGTTTACTAATCTTTCGTTCAACTTATATAGCTTATTATTTAATTTGAATGTTATGGGCATTCATCATGCATCATATCTTGAAGTTTAGCGTCTTCCTTCTTTCGCGCAAGCGTAAGACGATAATGCCCTCCCCATACTCTCCGTAAAGATGCGGATTATCAATCAACGGATAACCTGACTCGCCCTTAACCTCTCTATCGCCAATCAGGCTTGATTGTCCATAGCTCAGCGTAATGGTGCCAAGCGAAGGGGACTCATAGATCAGAGCTCCATCCCCTAGGGATTGGATACGGGAGGCCATAATAGCATCCTTGAAGAGTGCGAAGGTCTGGAATTGCTCTAGGCTGCCCGCTTCCAGCAACCAGATATTGTTCTTGTCCAGGCAGAGAAGCTCCCGCCTCTTGTATTTGCCATGATCGGTTACGTCGTATGGCTTCTGCGAATACAGCGCTACGTAAGCATCGCCCTTGCGCCCGAACAGCCAGCCGCCGCCGGCATCTGTTTCATCGAATTCGGCGAACGGGAAGTACGCATGCGTATAGCCTGGACCTTCTCCCAGCCTGTAGTTGTAGGCAAGAACATTCCGGTGCGCGAACATATGAGGATTGATATACTGCCCTCCCCAATAGGAGGGCCGCGTCATCTCCGACTTGTTGTCGAAGCAGGTGACGAAGACCGGAAGCGTTCCTCCAAGCAGGACTTGGCCGGCATGCACCTGGCCGCCGTGCTCGCCGGTCTTGGACTCCATCATACCGGACACCATATAATCGCGGGTCCGGTATGTGGCGCAGTCAACGCCGTCCATTCCCCTGTGGGGAAAGAGTCCCATTCGCGTTCGCGTGAACAATTCAGCCTCGCTGCCCGCGATCGCTTCCCATTCGGGATCCGGCACGTACGAGCTGGAAGCCATCGCGACGCATCCGATGGATATTCTTCGGACCAGTCGTTTCGGCCATCCGAACAAGAGCCAGTTCATGTGCCCGATGGCCTCCAACTCGGGATGCATGATCGTCTCCTCATAGCTTCGGCCGTGCGTCGTCGCCATGATCCCCTTGCTGCTGTGCGACGCCATAATGGGGCAGATCAGGTCCATCAGCTGCCGGGCGAGCAGGCGCGTATACCCGTTCTCTTCTCCGAAATCGACGATGCTAAGCAACGCTAATATATCTTCCTCATAATACGTGTTGGAATGCCACTCCATGAATCCATACGTACCTTTCTCACGTATCCAACGCTCCGCTGCCAGCCTGCCCTTGAGAGCATGGAAGAGCCCATTCTGTCCGCTGTTTGAGAACATCTCTCCGGGAAAGAGAATGCCGGCCACGTATTCCGCGCTGAAGAACAGAATTTCATGATTCTCCGAACGCGTGAACATCAGGGATCGACCGGGTTCATCCGTCCAATACTTGAAACCCAGGATACAGGCTTTCATCCGCTCGACCAGTTCAGGCTTGATGCGGCCGGAATCCGCATAATGGACATACATGCGCAGGAGTCCGTGCATGGCGAAGTCCGCGCAATCGTAACGGGCGTCGATGTAGGCGACACCGTCCTCAATCGCCGTCTCGTCGACGGCATCCCAGTGTTCCGACGCCATCTTGGCGTATTCCCGATAGAGAAGGGATCGATCATCCGCGTCTGCCTCTGCCATCTGCTCCATCATGTACCGCTTGCGCTGGCCAAATGCCGCACCCTTGGGAAGATCATGCATCCAGTCAACACGTTCGAATAAGAAAGCAATGCCTGCTATCTGCTCTCCGGAGTCCGCCTCATAAGCGAGGGACAACGTATATTCTCCTGCTTCGGGAAGTCCGCTGGCCTTCGTGATTTCCCAGGATCGTCCATCGCCGCTCAGCCTGGCAGCCGTCCTCAGAACCGTTTGACCCAGCATTCCCCGTCTGCTTGCAGAAAGGGTGGCAACAAAGGTGCCTTCGCTCGCGACAGGCTCATCCCATTGCAGAACGACAGGCTCATCCCCGCTCACCAAGTTGCGTGCGACATAGAATCGCCGCCAAGCCGCCTCTAATCGCTGACGGCATGTCGGCTCCAGCAACAACGGCACTTGAGCCTCAATGCTGGCATCCACAGGCACCAGCGTAAATGAATTGATGCAGTGTAGATGTACATTCGCAAGCATAACAACGACATCGTTGTGACCTGATTTCAAAGGAAGCCGAAGCTCGAAGGTGTCTTCTGTTCTTCCTACTCGGAGATGCGCGAATTGCTCCGCTCCATTCACGATCACGCGCGCCGATCCGCTCAACCACAACTGGAAGACATATTCCCCATCGGCAGGCGCTTGAAGCCTCGTGTAGGCGTAGGTAACCAACAAGCGCGCATGAATACCGAAGCGCGCCCACGTCATTTTGTGCTCGGACTCGTCTGTCCTCAGCAAGCACCATGGCAGCCTCTGGCCGAACAACGACAGATGCTCGCCTTCGATCGGCGCCAAGCCGGCAAGCCGCGACTCGGCTTCGCCGAAATAGGATGCATAGGGTTCGATCGGCACCCGGTAATTGTCGTCATACAGCTCGGAGACATCGAGGTCGAACGGTCCCGCATACAACCAGTCTCGGATGGTATTATGATCGCCTGTCGAGTTCATCTGTTTCCATCTCCTTATTGAGACAATAAGAAAGGAGAACGAGACCATATACATGCCCCGGTTCTCCTTTTATCATCCCGGTTATTTCAATACTTCTTGCTTCAGCTCCTCATACAACGCCATTTGTTCTTCAACCATTACGTAAAAGTCCTCGGCGAGCAGCGCGTTGTCCTTGTTCATGGCGTACCAGTCTTTGTACCAAGCTTCGATTTTTGCGCCGTCGCTCTTCTGCCAGATGTCTTGCGCATCGGCAAGCGCTTGATCGATACTATATTTGGCTCCACTGACAACCCCCTTTAACCAAAGGTCTGCAATCGACTTCTCTGCATTGGAGTCGGATGTCGCCAGATCCTTCGGAAGCGCCGGCATATGCTCGGATATTGTCAGTTCCGGATAAGGCTTATCCAGCGTTAGATACGTATCGCGGAACAAATCGTATAATTGCTGATACTCTTCCTTGCGGGGGTCGCTGTTGTATTTCAAGAACGGAAGCTCCCCCTTGTTGTAGGTTAATCCGCCGTTTTGCAGCATGCGCAAATCCAGCGTGATGTCGTTCACTTCTTTTTTGTGCTTGTCGGCGTCGATAATTTCGATGACCTCGCCGTTCTTTTGGTAGTGCGTGCCTTCATCTCCGTAGGTAAGCCTCTCCATCGTGTCCTCTCTGATCGAAAAGTCAATATATTGCATGACGCTCTCCGGATGCTTCGCCGTTGCGGCGATGACGGCCGTCATTTGAACCGGATTAGTCAAGGTTGGCGTGAAGGCGCCGAACTTGCTTTCCGGCAGCGGGATGAGGGTGACTTCCGCGTCTGCCACATTCTGCTTCAGCGGATCAATCAGATTTTTGATCAAATTGACCATATTGGCCTCTTGGAACGGATAGAGGCCGACTTTTCCGTTAATGAAGTCCTGCTGTGCTTTCGCGCCGTTCTGGTCGTTAATGAAATCACGATCGATAATGCCATCGTCGTACAATTTTTTCAGGAAGGCGAAGTATTCTACCCGGCGCTCCCAATCGATGAGCAGCTCATCGTCCTGAAGCACCCATTTGCTGCTGGCTCCGAAGATTTGCTTTGTCGTTATTTCAGACCTGCCGCTAATCGCCAGTCCATACGTATCCTTCTGCCCGTTACCGTCCGGATCGCCTTCTGCCATTGCCTTGGCAACGGTGTATAACTCCTCAATAGTAGTGGGCGCCTCAAGTCCCAGCTTTTCCAGCCAGTCCACCCGGATGAGAATGCCGCGCTGCGGCTCCACCCAGTTGATGCGTCCGAATTCATACAGCTTGCCGTCTGATTTCGTACCGGCTTTCCGGAGCAGCGGCTGCTCTTCCAGCAACTGTTTGTACTCCACGCTGTGCTCTTCAATCAGATCGTCAATTGGCATGAGCTGCTTTTGGTCGTAGAGCGGATTGCGAGTCGTCGGCGCGTATTCGAACAAGAGGTCCGGCGCGCTGCCCGACGCGAACAGCACGTTGATTTTCTCTGACGAGTTCGTACGGGGAATGGCGACGAACTTGACATTCGCCGGTCCATTCTCGTTAATCCATTTGGTCCAGCGATTGTTTTCGATCGTCCCTTCGTCTTGGGCAACGGTTCCTCGATCGTAGATGGAGACGGTAATATCTTGTTTTTTGGCCGACTCCGAAGCGTTGCCGGCGGAGCCGATGTTCACCGCATTGCCATTATCGCTGCATCCTGCCATTATGCTTGCAGTCAACAACAGTGCAAGCGGCGCGCCTAACCATTTTTTCATCTTCATTCCTGTTTCCCCCTTTAAAATAAATTACTGCATTCATCCTCATCTATCGCATCAGCCTAACCCTTGATAGAGCCCAGCATAACGCCTTTCACAAAATACTTCTGCAGGAAAGGATACGCAGCAAGCATAGGAATGACCATGACCAGCACCCCAGCCGCTTTTAACGACTCTGGCACCACTTCGACCTGCTCACCAGAGGATACGACCTCCTGCAACAAGCTTTGACTCTTAATCATGTTCTGCACTAATACGGTCATGTTGAATTTGCTCGTCTCATTAATGTAGATCAGTACGCTCATGAATGAATTCCAGAAGCCGACGGCATAGAACAGGGTTAAGGTCGCAATGACTGGCATGGATAGCGGAAGGACAATCTTTTGCAGATACGTCCATTCCGTGCAGCCGTCGATGCGGGAAGCATCGTCGATTTCGTCCGGTATATTCTCGAAGAACGTGCGCATGACCAAGAGATTGTAAGTACTGACGAGTGCCGGCAGCCAGATCGCAAAGTACGAATTAATGAGCCCGAAGGACTTCACGACGAGGTAGGTCGGAATCAAACCTCCGCTGAACAGCATCGTGAAAACCATCGCCAGCGTAAAGAAGCGGCGGCCGTAAAATATTTTCCTCGAAAGCGGATAGGCCGTCATAATCGTGACGCTCATGGAGAGGCACACGCCAACGGTCGTAATGACAAAGCTGTTCCAGAAAGCAGGGATGATTCGCGTCCCTTCGAATAACGCCGTGAACGCATCCGTGTTCCACCCAATCGGATAAAACGTCACTTTCCCCGACGCGATAGGCTGCATATCACTGAGTGACAGCGCGATCGTGTTGATAAGAGGGAATAAGCATGTAATGCCTAGCAGCAATAAGAATGTACCGTTAAGGAAATAAAAGACTTTTTCTCCGCGTGTGCTTTTCATGATGTTCCCTCCCTTACCATAGGCCCTTGCCGAATTTTCGCGCTACCGCGTTGGCTGCCAGGACAAGAATGAATCCGATCAGCGATTCGAACATCCCCATCGCCGCTGATAAGCTGAACTGTCCCCCTTGCAAACCTACCCTGTACATAAAGGTACTGATGACTTCCGCAACGCCAGAGACAATGCTGTTCTGCAGCACGTAGACATGATCGAATCCAACCTCCATCAGCCTGCCCATGGACAGAATGAACATGATGATGATCGTCGAGCTAATGCCAGGGAGCGTAATGTGCCAGATTTGCCGGAACTTGCTTGCACCATCCAGGCTTGCAGATTCATACAAGCTGGGATCGATGGCCGTAAGCGCCGCCAAGTAGATGATAGCGCTGAATCCCATCTCCTTCCAGATGCCGGAGCCTACATAGATGCTGATCCATGAGCCAGGCTCGAACAGGAATGGATACGGCTTGCCCGTAATCGCTTCGATCCAATTGTTGATGGTGCCGGATTCAACGGAGAACAGCGTCACGACGAATCCTCCGATGATGACCCATGAGAAGAAATGAGGCAAGTAGACGATCGTTTGAATGAAGCGCTTGTACCAGCTTCTTCTGACCTCGTTCAGCATAACCGCCAGAAGAATCGGGAACGGGAAGCCGACGAAGACGTTTAAGAACGACAATACAACCGTGTTGCGAATAACGTTTAGCGTTTGCGGCTGACGGAAAATGGTTTCAAAATTTTGCAGCCCTACCCATGGGCTTCCTAACACCCCGTCCGCAAAGTTATAATCCTTGAAGGCAAGGATCAGGCCTCCTATGGGCAAATACTTGAACAAAATGTAGAACAATAAGCCGGGCAGAAACATAAGCAACAGCGGAATATTCGCTTTCCACCTGCGGCTGCTGACGCTTCGCCCGGAAGGATTGCGGTTGGCCTGATTTTCTGGACTGCTTGCATCCGCGACCGGTACGGCTTTGTTAAATGCCATCGATTCGACTCTCCCTCCCCTGAAGCCTCTTTGTCTGATATCTTTATTATAGAAGGCGACATGATCCCCCGCCTTGAATTAACCACGGGAAATCTTCGGTTTGCAACGAATCGAACAGGTGGATTTCAGAGAGTAAGGTGCAAGAAAAAAAGCTGCCCCGCAAGGTCTGCCGACCGTGTGAGAAAGCTTCGTCTTAAGTGCGTTCGCGCTTCCGGTAATCTGATGGCGAACATCCTGCTGTGCCCTTGAAGGCGGTAGCAAAATAGTTCGAATCGGGGTAGCCTACCGCTTCAGCGATTTCCGCAACCTTCATATCCGTATTTTTAAGCAGAAGCTTGGCTTTGTCCATTCGAAGTCTGGAGAGATAGCTGCTGAAGCTTTCACCGGTCTCCTTTTTGAATAAATTGCCGAAGTAGTTCGCACTAAGATGGCAATGAGCCGCAACGTCCGGCAAGCCGATTTCCTCCGCATAATGGGATCGGATATATTGGATGGCGCGGCCAATGATGCCGCTATTGCGCTCCGTCTGCCAGTTGGACAGCGCTTGTAGAAACAGTTTGACTTGAACAGTCAACCACGCAGTAATCTCTTGTCTGCTCTGGCAGCCATGCAAGTCAGCTGCCCGTTTCCCGATGTCACTAGCGATTTTGGAATCGACTTCCAGCTCCTTGCGCATGACGTCGTTCATCGCCAAGGCCGTGCAGAAGGCATCGATCTTCACCTCTTCAGGGGATGCCATAGAAGCTCCTATAGATTCCAGCATGCGCTCTGCGTAAGTCTGTAATTCATCGGTGTTGCCCAGCAGCATAATCGCTGTCAATTCGCCTCGAATGAGCTTGATCTTGGAATCGTTGGCCATTGGCGTACTCGGCACGCTCGACATGGCTTCATCCAATCCCGCTCGCCTCAAGTTCGTTTCCAGCCAACCTTCAAGTAGCCTGAACGATTCGAACCTGCCAAACCTGTGGGACGTCAATGAGATGCTCAGCAACTGTTCCACCACATTAGCCGCTTCAAGGAACAATTGCTCAGCAAGAACCTCCTGAGGCAGCCAGAAGGCGAACCGGTCGAATGCTAGCGTCAACCACCTGACATTGGAGGAACTGGACTCCATCATTTCCTGCAAAATATTGCCGATCGAAAATTGAAGCAGTATTCTGTCGCTTCTGCGGTAGTCCCGGGACTGAGGCAAATAGCTGTCAACCTGCAGTATCCAGAAATCATGCCCGTTCAGACGCTGCTCTATCGCCTCTGCTTCAGTCCGATCATAAGGAAGATGCGAGAGCGCACTGCGCAGCAAGGCATCCTCTTTGAGACGCTGCTCCTCCGCATCCTTTTCCCGCCCCCTGACCTGCAGTCTAAATTGCTCGAATGCCTGTTTAAGAACCTGGCATACTTCTTCCTCCCGGCAAGGCTTGAGCAGGAAGTGTTTGACGCCATGGTTAATAGCGGTTTGCGCATATTCGAAATCCCGATACCCCGTCAAAATAATGACCGATGTTCCGGTGCCCTCGGAGGCAATCATTCCGGCAAGCTCCAGTCCGTCCATTAACGGCATTCGGATATCGGTGAGGACAAGATCGGGTTTCAATTCCCGGAATTTGACGATCGCTTCCTCTCCATTGCCCGCTTCTCCTGCGACAGTCCAACCCAGAGCATTGCTCTCCACCAACTTGTGAAGGCCCTTCCGAATGAACGGCTCATCGTCAACAATTAATAACTTTCCCTTCATGATAATATCATTCATCCCCTTGCTCCACAGGTATTAACAGTCGTATTTTGGTGCCCGCTCCCGGCTTCGACGCCATCTTGAGCCCGTACGGATCCCCGTAAATCAGATTTAATCTGCGGATGACGCTTCTTATGCCGATATGGATTCTCTTCTTGCCGACGACCGGCCCTTCGGTCGCCCGTGGCGCCATGGCTGAGCATACGATTCTCGACATCTCCTCCTCAGCCATGCCTTTGCCGTTATCAATAATATCGATGCGAAGAATGCCGGACGCCTTGCCTGGCGCATCTTGCAGCTTCACATCACAGTCAATCGTTGCGTGAATAACCAATACGCATGAAGTCAATTTATCGGCGAAGGCGTGTTCGAATACATTTTCCACGAGCGGCTGCAGGATCAGCCTTGGCACCTTTGCCATCTCTGCGCCTGGAGCGATCTGGATGATCGTCTCCAATTCTTCTCCGTGCCGGCTGCTCTGGATGGCCAAATAATTACGAATCTGGTCGAGTTCTTCGGACAATAACGTCTCCGTATCCGCTGGCTCCAGTGCGTACCTGAGCATATCTGACAAGGACACAACCAGCTTGGCCGTCTCCTTCTCATCCTTCAGATAGAGCTGCCAATAAATGGTATCGAGTGTATTATGGAGGAAGTGAGGGTTGAGCTGTGTCTGAAGTGCTGTCAGCTCCGCCTCCCGTTCGTTTAATTGGCGCTCGTAGACTTCCCGGACAAGCGTATTCACATTCTCCGCCATCGAGTTGAAGCTCTGTCCGATGTAAGCCAGTTCATCCGTTGTATCGATGGTGACCCTGGTCTCCAGATTGCCTTCTCGCATCCGCTTCATGCCGTGCACGAGCATGCTAAGCGGTTTGAACAACCTTCTGCTGCTCCAGGATAGCAGCATCACCGCCAGCAGGACGCCAACGAAACCAACGGCAATGGATATTTTCAGCAGAACGGAGCTTTTCTCATGAATGGAATCCAAGGATACCCGGCTGACAAGCGCGAAGTTCATCTCTCTGGGCCTGCTCTTCGCATAGAGATAGGAGATGCCATTCTCTTGTACGATCTCTTGTACTCCCAATTGGCTTGGGATCGGGATGCGATCCGGGTCGCTCTCACGCTGGTCTGTGTATACGAGCCTGTCCTGCCTGTCGTATAAGAACACATTCGCCTTCTCGTCGCTAACGAGTTCGCCCAGATCATCCGAGAATAACGAACGGTCGAAGAACATTACCATTGTTCCGTACTGGTCGAAATCCTTGTTCTTCATATAGCGGGCTGCCACGAAAAAATGGCGGTATCCCGATGCTTCAACCGAGCTTTTAAGCGCAATAGGAAACCAAACGAGATTGCCTGACGAATCCGCCAGCCGCAGCTTCACCTCTTCGTATACGTCCTGATGCAGTGAACTCTGGGCTGCAGGCGAGACATGGAAGAAGAAGCTGTTGTCCTTATTATCGTAAAGAAACATGGAGTAGAACTTATTCTCATCGTTCTTGACTTGATATAACATCTTGTTCAACTCATCCTGGTCCGTAATACGTGTATGTGACTCCCGATTCTCCGTCTCCGCTGAGCGTCTCAGAACCTGCTCGACGTAGGGGTTAAATACGATGAAATTGGAAATACGGTAGATGTCTCTGATCTGAAGGTCGATTCGTGCGGCCGCTTGTTCATTAGCCTTGGAGAACTGTTTGCTGACAACCTCCGAGAATATGTTGACATTAATGCGATAGGAAATGTAACCGGATATAAAAAAAGTAAACATTATAATTAGAGCCATATGCAACATAATGCGCGAAGAAAAGCTGCCCTTCTTGAACAAGCGTTTTCATTCCTCTCCACTGTTCCTCTTACCTTTACCATAGTAGCACCCTAATGAAGTGCTTATCAATGAAAATAAAGGGTGTCACGACAGGTTCAGTACATATCAAAGATAATCCGTTTCGAATCAAAGAGCAGGCGGGATTAGGCATATCTTGATCTCCATTTTTCTCAACGGAGACGACGCCAAATAAGCTCCCGGCTCCGGATGTCGGTAGCCAACAAGCTGTTTAATGAACGGCTCAGCCATATTTATACTCAGTCATGAGTGAGTTCGTCCCATCTCCGTAAGCGACAAAAAAGACAAGAATTGTTGCACATCGTCAACAATTCTTGCCCCCGCAGTGCGACCACTGCTACCCCGGACTCAAGCCGTAAAGTTTGGCATCGTCCGGGTCGCCCCAATTCGAGTTGTCATGTCCAGCCGTTCCTTCGCCCCCACTTTGGAGGCTCTTACTGCTGCAGCCGCAATACATGTTCAATTAACTCATCCACAGCGCCTTCTATCAGATTTGGACCAAAGTTCCATTTGTCGCGGGAAACGTTAATGATTTGATTGTTTTTCACAACAGGTATCGACTGATAGACAGGTTCGTTGAACAATTCGATCATTTGCGGCATCTCTTCATCCTTCATTTGGGTAAAGAAATAATCGGCTGGCTGATCAACTAGTTGTTCCATGGACAGCACTCCGCCGCCATCTATATATTGTTTGAATTGCTCCGGCATCTGAAAACCGAAATCCTCGTAAATCAGTTTCCCTAATGTGCCGCCTTCGCCGCCTAGCAGAACCTCTCCCTTATAAAGAATGAAGGTTATTGCTGTCGTGCCCGGTTTAATATTTACTTTGATCTGGTCCCGAATGCCCTGCAGCTTCTCCTCGAACTTGGCAATCCATGCTTCCGCTTCTGTCTTCCGGTTCATAATATCGCCCATCGTTCGCAGCGTGTTAATGACATCCGGATCACCGCCCCACGCCACCGCAACCGTTGGAGCAATTTTTTCAAACGTCTCATAGGCCGCGGCATCATAGTAGTCAGGTAATATGATCAAGTCCGGCTGCAGTGCAGAAATCGCCTCTACGTTGCCCAGCCCTTCGCCAATATTTTCGACATCAGCCATTTCATCCGGATATTGTTCAAGCACGGCTTGATCCACGCCAAGCGGCTTCATGCCCAAAGGAAGCAAATAACCGCCATACGTAATAATAACCGCCTTGTCAGGTTGAACCGGTATTTCTACTTGCCGATTCAGATCATCCGTGTATGTTCTTGTCTCTGCCGGCAGCGCGCTTGCGTTATCTTTCTGCTGCTGGCTATTCCCTGGCGCAGTCTCCTGCAATTCCGTGCCTGTGCCTCCGCAAGCTGCCAGCAGCAGCGATAAGCTGAACAACAAGGTCACGGCCAGAGATGGCTTGTAACGACCATTCATTTCATTCCCACCCCAATTAATATATTGATAATGATTCTCTTTATTAATATAGCTATCTCCTGCCTGGGGAGCAATGAACGATTCGGGCGTAATATTGGTACGAATTGAACTTTTTAACCCGATACGCTGCATTTTGAATTGTGCGGGGGTTGTGCCCGTCAGCTTCTTGAAAAGCCGGCTAAAGTAATACATATCTGAATAGCCGACACTTTCTGCAAGTTGGTGAACGGGCGCATCCGTACTTGCCAGCAGAAATTTGGCGCGATTAATCCGGGTTTGAATGAGATATTCAATCGGACTGCATCCGTATTTGCGTTTAAAAACTCTGGAAAGATAATGCGTGCTGTAATGAAACTGATTGGCCAGCGTGTCCATCGAGATCGCATCGCAATAATGCTCGTGTATGTACCGGGCAACTTGCTCGGCAAGATCCGGCCCCGACACATCATCTCCTGCAATGGACAGCTGCCGGAACTGTTCATGGACAAATTGATAGAACAGCCCTGTTACCTGCAGCCGATCCAACTCCTCGCCTTGCGTCCACTGTTCATGCATACGTTCAAGCAAGGAAAGCAGCGATAATGGATGCACCGGCTGGAATGTATATTGCCGTTTGAATGGCGCCAGCCGATCCGCTTGCCCGCCCGTTGTTGAAATCGCGGCATCCATGAGCGGTTTATACAGAACAAGGTAATAGTCAAATTTGCGGGTCAAACACCAAATATTCAGGTTTGTGCCTTTCCCGCAATGAAAAAGCTGAAAGTCGGCCGACGGCGTTTCCGTTCTATCGAACATCAATCTGGCCTCTCCCTGATTGGCAAATAGAAATGCGCTTGCGGGGAGGCGATAGGACAGCAGCTCTTCCCCTGGCTCCATCTCTAAATGACGAATATCCAGCACTTTAACAGGGGTTTGATTCCATAATTTGACGGCTTCCGGCCACTCCATAAAAACACCTCTAAAATTCATTTTGAATCTTCATCCATACGATCCATACGATCCGTGTTCTATCCTCGTCAGCAATGATTATTTACATCGCACAATCGTTCGTCCACGCATGTTTCCTTCAACGATCTGGTGTAAAGCCGCTGGCAATTGCTCTAGTGTAATTTCTCTTACAAGACGCCCATTCAAATGCCGCGGCTTCAAATCGTTAGCAAGCCGATGCCATACCCTTGTCCGCTGTTCCATTGGACATTGTACCGAATCGATCCCAAGCCAGTTCACCCCGCGCAATATAAACGGATAGACGGTCGTCATCACCTCGCCGCCGCCCGTCATACCGCTTGTTGCAACGGAAGCGCCATATTGTAATGTACTTAATATATATTGCAGCGTTGTTCCTCCAACCGGATCAACCGCCCCTGCCCAACGCGACGTGTTCAGTGCCCTCGGCTCTGCTCCACTCAATTCATGACGGTCGATGACCGTTTTGGCTCCCAGTTCCTGCAAATAGTGACGCTCCTCCGCTTTCCCCGTACTTGCCACTACTTCATACCCTTTACCTGCCAAAATATCGACGGCCACGCTCCCTACCCCGCCTGTCGCTCCCGTTACCAGCACAGGCCCATGTTCCGGACGAAGCCCGTGTTCTTCAAGCCGCTGGACAGATAGCCCGGCGGTGAACCCGGCTGTCCCCAGTATCATCGCCTCGCGGAGCGTCAGCCCCTGCGGCAGCGGCACTGCCCAATCGGCAGGCACGCGGGCCATTTCGCTAAATCCGCCATGCCAGGACACGCCAAGTCCATAACCGGTCACAATGACCTCGTCGCCTGCTTGAAAACGCAAATCGGTGGAATGTTCGACCGTTCCCGCCAGATCGATGCCAGGTATAAGCGGGTAAGTCTTGATGATCTGATTGCGCACCGCGGCCATGCCGTCTTTATAGTTTACACTTGAATAGGCCACGCGAATGGTCACTTCACCTTCGTGCAAATCATCGATACTGAGCTGCTTCATTGCAAAGGATGTTGTACCTTGTTCAGTTTGCTCAAGCACATAGGCTCTAAAGTTTGTCATGCTCATAATCCCTTCCACCCACATTCGTCATTACCGAAACTCATAATTCTATACCGCAATGGTACCTGATCACGCTACGCCCCGCAACCTTTTGTTGCAAGCGGCTGCCATAGCAAATGAAGGGAAATGATGTAAGTCTGGCTCAGCAATCGATGGAAGACAGGTAGCCGCTTGACAAAAGTCCCACTTGGTTATACAGTTAGTTACATAAGTAACTAACCAATTAACCGAGGGGTGAGACAATGACTACGCTGATGGACGATGGGCGGCCAATCTTCCTGCAAATCGCCGAACGGATTGAGAACGATATTCTCGCTGGCGTGCTCCCCGAAGAGTCGCAAGTACCATCCACCAATCAGTTCGCATCCTTTTATCAGATTAACCCCGCCACAGCAGCCAAAGGCGTTAATCAGCTGGTGGACCAAGGTTTTCTCTACAAAAAGAGGGGGATCGGCATGTTCGTAGCAAGCGGTGCAAGAGATCAGCTGGTGAGCAAGCGGAAAGAGCAATTTTATGAACAGTATGTCGTCACGATGATCAAAGAAGCCGAGAAGCTCGGCATCACGCCCGGACAATTAGCGGAAATGATTCAGAAGGGGGCTTCGCAATGAGCAACGTCGTACAAGTCAGGCAGCTATCCAAAATCTATGGGAAAACCCACGCAATAGACAACGTCAGCTTTACTATAGAGGAAAATAAAATTTACGGTCTGCTCGGGAGAAACGGCGCGGGGAAAACGACAATTATGCATATTATTACTGCCCAACTATTTGAAACGAGCGGTGAAGTGACCGTGTTCGGGGAACACCCTTATGAAAACAATAACGTGCTGCGGCAAATTTGCTTCATTAAGGAAAGTCAGAAGTACCCTGACAATTTCAAAGTAGCTGACGTTTTACAAATTGCCCCAACCTTTTTCCCCAATTGGGACAAAACGCTCGCGGAATCGCTGGTAGAGGACTTTCGTCTCCCGCTAAAGCAAAAGGTCAAAAATCTCTCACGCGGCATGCTCTCTTCCGTCGGCATTATCGTTGGCCTTGCCAGCCGGGCGCCGCTCACTATTTTTGATGAGCCGTATATTGGGCTTGATGCTGTGGCAAGGACGATGTTCTATGACCGGCTGCTTGAAGACTATGCCGAACATCCGCGGACAATTATTTTATCTACTCATCTGATCGATGAAGTCAGCCAACTGCTTGAACATGTCATTGTTATCGATCAGGGCAGGATCCTTATTAATGAAGAAACCGAGACACTTCGTGGCAGAGCTGTCAATATTACAGGCGCCACAGCCAAAGTTGAAGCGTTCACGCAGGGCAGGGAAATCATTCATAAAGAACCTTTTGGCGGCATGTCTTCAATAACGATCATGGGCGGACTGAGTACTGAAGACCGGAAACAGGCTGCCGGGTCGTCGCTCGAACTTACTCCGGTCTCACTGCAGCAGATGATCGTGCACCTGACAAGCAGCAGCGGAGATTTGGACAGAAAGGCAGGCGAAGGGAAATGAACCGGATTGCAGGCGTCATTAAAATTCATTTGCAGGATCGATGGAGTTGGGTATTGCTCCCGTGGCTAATCATCACCATCAGTTTCACTTGCAATTTAGTCATAGGGGCTGCAATGGACGAGGAAAACTTCTATACAGGCGGCTTAGCCTCCATCTATGTATACATGCTCGTCATGGGCATCCTATGCGTGAATCAGTCCTTCCCGCTGGCTATCGGGTTTGGGGTAAGGAGAAAGGACTTTTTTCTTGGAACGGCAGTGACGATCTTCACGCTTGGCGCCATTTTCGGCATCGTGTTGTGGGGGCTTGGATTTCTGGAAAACAATGTGACGAACGGATGGGGAGTTCATCTTCATTTCTTCCATTTGCCTTATGTGAGCGATGGATCGGCGTTGATGCAAATCTGGGTGAACTTTACCGTCATCACCAGTTTATTTTTTATTGGATTCGTGATTGCCTGCCTTTACCGGAGATTCGGCAAACAGGGCCTTTATACGCTGCTAATTAGTCTGCTGCTGGTCTTCACCATCAGCGGATACCTTATGAATCATTATGATCGCTGGGGCGTTGTTGGCAATTGGCTTGCGTCGTCGACCGCTGTCGGACTTGGCTCAGGCATGTTCGGAGCAGGCTTGATTCTTGCTTTCCTATCTTATCTGCTGCTCCGCCGCTCCACTGTTTAAAGAAAAGCCGACTCAACTCTTAGCCGAACGGCTATTTGGCCGCAAATAGCAATTGCTCCGCTTTCCAATGCAGTTCCCATACGTTGCAAGTTTGATTTCCCAATATAATACTCGTTGCATCGAATTGCGGGTAATAAGCCAACATTGCCGCTACGCCCGCATTCGAGCCTTCTTTCATCATACGGATCAGTTGGCCTTCATGGGTGTAGATAAAGTGAAAGCCGTAGCCTGTTATTTCCTTTCCCCATTCAAACGTTTTCGCCAGTGCACATTGCGGTTTCATCATTTCCGCTGTCATCGCTGTAGATAACAGCTTTCCCTGTGCCAGGGCGCGCATAAACCGGTCAAGATCGCCTACTGTCGTAAATGCGCCCCCATCGGAAGTGCCAATCGGCGGAAAGGAATAAATGTTTTTGCGCCATTGCACTTCGTTATTCTCTTCGTATACGGCAGCATATCCTTCTGCTATCGGTGCATTGCCGTCATCTTTGGCAGCGAAGGAAGTGTCATTCATTTCGGCCGGACGGAAAATATGGTCTGTCACATAGTCGCGATAGCTTGCTCCGGTCACTTGTTCAATCGCTAGTCCAAGCAGCACGTAGGCACAGTTGTTGTAGCTGACCTGCGTTCCCGCCTTGAATTTGGGCGCTTTATAAGCAAATTGCGGCAGGAAGTCGCGGCAATTCCGAATCGCATAATTGGGCTTGTCGATAAACAGCGCTTCGTAACTCTCCCCTTCTTCCTCGTCCGCATCATCGGCAATGCCGGACGTATGATTGAGCAGTTGAGCGATGGTAACATCCGCGGAAATTTGGGTGCCTCCCAGGTCGATGATGTCGGTTATGCGATCATCCAATTTTAGCTGGCTCTGATCGACAAGCTGCAGCACGGCTGCTGCGGTAAACAGTTTCGTAACCGATGCGGTATCAAACATGGTATTCATTTGATTCGGCACGTGGAATCCCCGATGAGCCAAGCCGTATGCCCGCTCCAACAGAATACGGTCACTTTCCTTCATTAAAGCTGCTCCTGAAAAATGATGATTTGCCGCGTATTCATCGAACAAATCGACAAGTTGATTTTGGATTGGACGGTCCATTCCCATTTTGCATTCCCCCTTTGATGACGTACCTCTTGATTTTACTATTTATCTCGGGAATGTAATTGTAAATGACGGTTATAATCATTCCTTGCACAACAATGCAAAATCAGTACTTGACGCGTCAGGTTATGCTGGCCGAACTTTTCTGCTTTTCATGTATCTGTTTGCTTGAGTGATGCCAATAGTTTTACGATGGTATTTTTCCGGATGAGCGGGTTTTTAAAGTGGCTGATACCGTTGATGCATTTGGCTTTGGCCGGGTAAGGCAGTTGGTTGAAAATATCGTATGCTTCCTGATCCTGCGCAAATGCTTGCATGAAATCGTCCGGAATGTTCAGCTTGATCTCTCTGCAAGCATAAATATCATCAATGAACAGTTCCATATAGTGCGTAATTTCCCCATCGGGTGTGTACGTGTTCATAACGCCAAACTCAGGATCATAATAAACGCCATCGTAAAACAATACACTGTGGTTGTAATCATAAAACCTGACCAGCAAAATACATAGGGGCGGAAGCGTATCAAGGGAGTGAACAGCGCGCCAGCTCATGTAATCGATTTTGCACTTTTTCAACGCCTTGTACAAGCTCGCTGAACCCTGCCCCGTCTTCCGCCCCATGACAGCGATTGCTTCTTCAATCGTAATTTGGGCGACCATCGCCAGACAAGCCTCATCACAAGTGTAAAAATCGGGCTGCGGCACGTAAGTAATCGTAAATGTATTGATGCGCTCCACCTCACTAACGGATTATTCTTGAATTATTTTTTTCATATCCTTTAAGCGACTCAATGTAGGCTTTCCTATGCCAATCGTTCGAATCATTCGGATAGCCCAACTCTTGGCTGATGACAAGATGATATTGCTGGAATAAATCGTTCGGTGTCATGGAGTGGTAGTGGCTTTGAATAATTCGTCGGTCTGCATCAAGCAAAGAGATAACAGTCACATGAGGTTTAACTTCAATATGAAAGGTTTGCCAGACGTTATAGTGAAAACATTTGTGGGCTTGCTGCAGCTCCATGCCACTAACTTCGCTAATAAACTGTCGGTCTTCACCGTAATTTCCCCCGCGCGCCGCTACCCGAATAGCATTCGAACTGGTCTTATCGTACAGCCACAGCTCCATAATGCCATCAATATCCCCCAGCGGCTTGAATGATAGCTCTACGACGGTATTGGGAATTAAGGCAATTGTCTCCTTGCTCGCAATCCCCCTTCGCTTGCAGGTTGGCGTGTCAGAGGATTGAATCAGTATTGCTTCCTTATTATCGACCAAGGCAGGCTTGAGTGTCTGAGGCATTCCCGCATAATTGGGAACAAACTCAGCATCTTCCCAGTGATCAAGGAGAGAATCTGTGAAATCATAGCTGAAAATAAGCGAATCGGCTGTGCTGTTGAACGGGGCTGCTTTGACAATAAGCAGTTCATTCATCGACAGGCTCAGCACATACCCCAAGGCCGGCAGTATTGAAATATCCGGCAGCGATAACCCCTTTTCCCATTTGGATACCGCTTGTGCGGTGACATTCAGCATTTTCGCCAAATCTTCCTGCGTCATGCCGTTTTGTTTGCGGCTTCTTGCAATGCCTTCTCCAATAGCTGTTGAATCAATCAATTCCAATCGACCTCCATATGTATGCTTGGCTTGCTATCGTTTAGTATAAAGGGGCCGCCTATGAAAATATAGCAACTTGTGGAAAAGATCATTCAACTGCTGGTTGAAAACCAGCAGACGGCGAATGGCCGAGCGCGCGGGACGGGCGCGCGACTGTTCGGGCGCGCGACTGTTCGGGTGCGTGGGGGACGGTCGGGGGCCAGCGGCGCGAAACGGCCAAGAGCCGCGGGACGGGCGGGCGCGCGGCTGTTCGGGTGCGCCGAGACCCGCAGTTATCTAAGCGGACAGACGTTCCGCTATTTTCCCATTTTTGGGTGCTTTGCACACTTTGGCGGACAGACGTTCCGCTATTGCCCTCTCAAACCCTCAAAATTGGCTAATTTGCAGCATTTAGCGGAACCAGTGTCCGCGAAACTTAATAAAACCCCCTGTTTGTCACAAATAACGGATCCTCTGGCCGCCAAATTTACCGACACGCTCAATACCCTATTAACCCATTACCGCTCGATATCCTATTACCCACTACCCTCCGATACCCTATATGGAGGAACTGAATGACAAACAAGCCGAAGCATCATACCCATTCCTACTCCGGCTTGTTTATTGTGATCCTATTCTGTTAAACTTTCGTCACAAGCAAGCCCCGCCCTTCAGTGCGAAAAAGCAGCTCTATCAGCAAAATGATCGACTGCCAACCCCGTTCCGACGGCACACCTGCCTCTTAGACTAACAATACGTTGTTCATCCATGGTCCCTCGTATCTTAGTCCAACAACACATCATTCAGCAACGAGCCTTTGTCCTGCGGACCCGTTGGACCGTCAGCCAGCAAAGGCTGCCCGAAGAAGCTGCCTTGCCTAGGATTGCCGAAGCGATAGACTGCGCCGCTGGCTTCATTTTCAAAATCTCTGCTGAGCCAGTCCGGGAAAGGATTGCCCAGTCCTACACCTGTTCTTTGGTTAGGGAAGTATTGGAATGCCTGAATGTTGTTCCATGTATCCCAAGCCGTTCCCTGATTCGTTACGTCGATCAATTGGACGACGACCAGATCTTTGTACACGTGGCTGCCCGGATCTTTCCACATCCCATGCGATCCAAACGCAGAATAGGCCACAAGGTGCGTACCATCGATCTTGTCTACTTCATCCCAAGGATAGACCGTGCTGAAGGAATGGGACCCGTACAATACTTGCACCGGCTTCACATAATGCGTGTTGTTATCCTCAAACTTCGCCAATCTGACCGTGACGCGCTCCCAGTCCCCGACATGATCGCCTACCTCGGTCCCAAGCACCGTTTTGCCCAGGTCATAAGGGCTGAACTGGAAGTAAACCAAATCTATATTTTGATACTCCTTCTCCACCCAGAAGGAATAGATCGGCGCATTCGCCAAATCCCCTGAGAAGTAAGGCAGCTTCAGATTGTAGGGATCAAGCGGTGTTTTTGTTTTGTGTTCATACTTCCCAGAAGTCGGATTTAGATAGCGGTCTACATAGGGGAAGGTATATTCCACTGATGAGGGGAAATAAACCTCGCCTTGCGCAAACCAAATTCGCGGTGCAAACGCTTCCAACAGTTCGCGTTTAGACACATCGCTGTAGGCATTGCCTGGCACGGCGATGCTCTTGGCATCCACAGGTGAAATTTTCTCGACCTTCAAGCTGGATACCGAATCATTAAAATCGAACAAATAAATCGCATCTTCCGTCAAAACTTTGGAGGCTCCCGAGAAGCTGTGATCTTTATACAACGTAACTTTGTAACCTGGCCTTACCCGCATAGAAGAAATTTTATCGTTACCGACACCCGCATTGATTACATCCCAGTTATGCTCCCCAACGTCAAACTGCTGCTCCACGCCTCCGTACGGCGAATCAGCGTAAGCAATGACCGGCAGAGCAGGCGCGCCGATTATCTCCACCTTTAGACTTGAAGTCACATCATTGAAATAATCGAGCCATTCGGCATCCCTGGTCAGCACATAGCTATCCCCGGAATATTTGGCATCCTTATACAGCGTGACCCGATAACCAGGGGCAACACGAACAGAAGAAATCGTATCATTGCCTACACCGGATCTCAGAACGTTCACATCATGAAAGCCAACTTCAAAGCTCTGTGCCGTCCCGGTAAAATCTCCATCTTTATACACCGTAACCGGCGCAGGATCATCTGCATAAGCCAGCTCTTTCTTGACCAGGATACCTGAAGCGGACATCACTACAATTAACGAAACGAGAATCCAAAGTTTGAATTTTCTCACAATTTAACTCCTCCTCTGGTTTTTACTGTTCCTACATCTCCCTGCAAGCATTAACAGACTCAAAGCAGCAGTTCAAACTTGAACAGGCTTCGCCCCCTCTGCCTCTTATTTGTAATGTCAATGATATACATCACATATATTAAGGATAATTTATGTTATTGACATATACAATTGATTATATAAAATTTTACAAAAATCTGAAAAACAATTGGCAATACCCTTTTTTCATTGATACAGCTTCGAGAGGTGCAATCCCCGCCTCCTTCCCGTGAAGGAGAACTGTAGTAGTAGGCAGAGCAAAAAACCGCCCGTCACTCCAAGGAATGACTGAACGGTTCTTCGCTTTGCTTCTGATGGCTGTGCAATCGCGGCCTATGAACCGGCCTAATCGGACTACAGTTGCGGTTAGGATTGCTTCCGCTAGTTTTTGCTAGTTAATTTCGAGAAAAGTGTGAGAGCGTAGAGCGCGGCGACACCGACGACAATATATATGATCCGCGATCCAATTTCTTCTGTCCCTCCGAAGATTTCACTGACGACGTCATACTTGAACAAGCCAACAGACAACCAGTTCAAACCACCGATGATGATCAGAATAAGACTGATAATGTTGAGTACCTTCATTTAGAAACAGCCTCCTTAGCAGGGTTTGCCTGCCTTTTTTGGTGCAACTGTCTGACGGAGGTATGCTGATTCATGGCTGTGTACTATAGGTGTATGAGAAGCGGCGGCCTGTTATGCCATACAAGCTGTGGTTTTCGCGGCAACCCTCTACAGTCTAACACCTTACATGCTTGCGTTTAAAACCGATCCGACCTTTATCTATCGCCTTTTGAATATTAACAGAAGCATTCAAAAACTTGCTTTTTGCCGTACCGCGGTTAACTTCTACCGGGCCTACTTCCTTCGCAATTTCGACCGCTTTATCATGAAGTGGCCGATAAGATACCCCCACAGTAAAGATGAAATTGTTCATCGCATATTTCGTTCGTTCGGGAGCATCATGGATCGTATTTTTTACAAGTTCCAACATAGCGGCGAGTTTCACTTCGGAAAACTCACTGTCCGAACGATTGCCAAGCAGCCAGCAGTAACAGTTCCAGCCCGCCGACATCTTCAGCTCGATGTCGCTCTCAATCCACTTATCAGCAACTTCTTGCGCAATATCCGTTTCTGCCAACGTTACTGCAACCACAAAATCCGATAGCATATAAAAATAAGCGCCATCTATCCACCGTTCAAAATCCGCCTCCGTCATTGCTTTCGGGTCCGCGATCACCCCGGCAAAGTACATAGCGTCGTAATTCCCTGTCGCATAGAGCTGCTCGGCCAATGGTTGATTTAGTTTGATTTTCCTGAAGATAGGCTTCATTCCGCCAGTAGCTACGCCAAAAAGCGGTTCGTGCGCGCCATTGGCCTGGTATATCTTCTTAGTACGTTCCTTGCCGAGAGCTTCAAGCTCTTGCATGACCGTTTCCAAATCCATTATTCCACTTCCTTTAGGATCGTTTTTCGTTATTTGCGCTTTGATCGCATTGCTGTTAGTTGTTGAGGCTGCCATCTTCAGCATACCGCTTATACCCATCTGATTCTAGTGCATATTAATTACATTTACGCGGAATTTTCGATCAGGGCGCCGATTTTCCGCTGCACAAGCCTGAGCTCCGCATGGGCATCCTCCGTCTTGCGCGCCACCTTGTGCACGATGCTTCTGACCTGATGCAGCTTATCCAGCATTTGCCGCTGCGAGGTCTGAATGCGTCCCTGAACGATCCAGTCCGCGATCAAGCCGTCAAAGAAGAAGTCGGCGAACGTTAGTCTGCCCCCGATATCGATCTCGACCTGCACATCGCGGTTAACGTCCTTCAACTCCTCGGCGAAGCGGCGCAAGCCCTCCTGCGCGACATGAATAGCCACGCGGGCGTCGTCGATGCGTTGATGCTTGGCCATGGTGACCAGCGCCCCGCCTCCCAGAAGATCGAACGTCCCCCAGTTTCCTGCCGATTCCAGCAAGCCGGATGCCCGCTCCAGCTCGGAGACGACGCTATTGCCGAGACGCTGCGCTTCATCGAGCTCCTTGCAATTGGCCGACAATGCGCTCTCCTGCTCGGTCAGATTCTCCAATTGCTCCGCCAACTCGGGGTAATCCGTCATGATGAGATTCCGCTTGTCCTCCAGCAACAGCTCGTATTGGCGATCCGCTTGACCGATATCGGCCAGCTTCGCGATCTGCTCCACCTTTTCCCCCTCGAGATCCCGGAGCGTATCCTCCGCTTCCTCCAGCCGCAGCTTGGCGACCAACGCTTCCTCTTCCTCGCGGGTGAGCCGCTTCTGCTTGCCGCCGAGCAGCGTCAACAGCATCGTCCCCAACGTCAGCTTGCCCAGCCGCTCCACATCTTGCTCTTCCTTGTACAGCTGCTGCTGCAGCGTCTTCACCTTGTATTTGGCTTCTTCGATTTCCAGCTGAATCTGCCGCAATCGTTCATTGCCGTTATGCTGGTACCTGGCAATCAGCTTGTATTCCGCCAATCGTTCATTAATTTGCGCGAGCATAATTAATCCGCCTCCTGACAGTCTCTCATTCGATAATCGGCGCATGAATGGCAATGCTTTGGTCGTTTGCGCCAACCTTCCCTGGTTCGATCCAAACCGTATCCACTTGATCCTGCAGCATATCATCTACGCTCCTTCGTCACACGACCGCTCAATGGCCCCCTCAGCGGCTCTTCCCGTTTCCATACGTCCGGAACCCGAGAAAGGTTGCATGCGATAATAGTTCGTAACCATTCCCGGGAATCCCGCCAAGGAGAGTGCCATGAAGATAAACGAAGCGATAAGCAAGGCATACGAGAATCGTGTTAGGTTCGCCGTCATCCCCATTGTTGTTATGCCATATAGGGAATCTTAACGCTCACTGTCGTCCCTATACCGATCTCGCTTTCTATTGTTATGCCATACGCTTCTCCGAACAGCAGCTTGATTCTGTTATTGATATTGGTAAGTCCGATACTGTTCTCCGCAACGCTGCTGCTCGCTCTCTCCGAATGACCCCTACTCAGTTTTCTGTTTATGTTGTCGAGCTCGTCTTCCCCTATCCCTAATCCGGTATCCGATATTCGGAAGCATACGTCTCCATTAGCGTCCACGAAGCCGCTTACGGCAAGGTGTCCGCCTTCCTCGCTGTTTTCAAGTCCATGATAGACGGAATTCTCGACAATGGGCTGCAAAATCATTTTAGGCGTTTTCATTTGCAATAGCTGTTCGTCAACCTCAACATTTACGGAAAATTTGTTTTCATATCGAATGGATATAATATTCATATAGGCCTTGATACATTGCATCTCTTCGCTGATCGTGACCAGATCGACTTTTTGAATGCTGTACCGAAATATCTTCGACATGCTCGAAGTGATTAGCGCGATTTCCTTGCTCCCGTATTCAAGTCCGATACTGCTGATGCAATTCAACGTATTGTATAGGAAATGCGGATTGATTTGACTTTGCAAGGCTGAATATTCCGCCTGCTTCTTGCTCAACTCCAGCTCGTACAGTCTTGATTGCGACTCGAATACATCGTTTGCCATTTGCTCCATCTTATCGATCAACCTGTTAATGTCATAAGCCAGCGCGCCAACTTCATTGGTTGAACGCACCTTAACTCTGAATCCGATATCGCCTCTGCCGATTTTCCTCATATCCGCCACAAGCCCCATGACGGGCCACGTCAAATTGTTGATGAAGAAATACCCCAAAAGAATCATGCTTAACGTGAGGCCAATTCCCGCGATCGTGCTCATATTTCTAATTTCATTCATGTCTTCCGTCAGTTCATCCACCGGAATTACGCTTACGATACTCCACCCGTTCGCTTGCTCCAGGTTCGTTTGCTGAACGATGACGTCCCGCCCGTCTATTGTGGCGCTTACCCCATCCGTCAGGCTATTCCGATCTTCGGATAGAATATGCTCGAATTGTTTGCTGCGCATATCAGCTTGATTGGATGTAATCATTTCATTGTGGTCGTTTAGTATATACAAAGCCGAATTTGGCGTCAATTCCGTATTTTCAACAAGCTCTTTCAGCTTATTCATGTTAACCATAACCGAACAATAGCCTGTAATATGGGCAAAATGTTCCCCGCCAATCGATTCCACGATCGGCGCGATATAGAAGAAATGTTCCACTCCCGTTTTCTCGTTTTTAAGCAGGCTCGTGAACGTTCCGCCTTTCATATTTCCAAGGTCGTTTTTGTAGGAATGGACAAAATCATCGTATTGCCTCAAAAAAAAACATCACCGCTTGTTGTCGCTGAACTGACAACGCGCCTCCCGTCATTATCATTAATGACAATTCCGCTCACATACGAATTAAAAGACCTCATATATTCCATCAAATCAATGACATAACTGCCTATATCAATATTCCGCTTATAATCATCCTCTACGATAGTAAACTCTTGGATCATTTTGTTGCTAACGACGACATTTGTACTGACGATCACATCGTTCAGCACCGAATCGATTTTCTGGCGTGTTTGCTCTATGATTTGATTCCCGTAATTTTGGGCTCTTTCTTGCGTCAGATGATAAAAACTGCTGTAGAAATAAAACTCCATTGCCGTAAAAATAATGACCGTAAATAAAGATATAAGTAAAATCTGGTGTTTCAGCTGCAGCCTGCTTATCTTCAAAATCCCCACTCCGATCAGCTTTTTCTGAATTTCGCAGGCGTAATCCCGCATTGTTTCTTAAAGGCTTTATTGAAATAATAGTAATCGAAATACCCTGCCTCCGAAGCAATTTCTTCAATGGACAATTCCGAATGCTTCAATAGCTCGCAAGCCCTCTTTATACGCAATTCAGTTACGTATTCCGAGAAGGTTTTCCCCAAGTTTTTCTTGAATAGCTGGCAGCTATAGACCTGGTTAATATAAAATTTTGCGGATAGCTCTTTCAGGTATAGTTTATTGTGATAATTATTGTCGATGTAGTGGATCATCTGCATAAATTGCGCATAGGTGTCCCCTTCATGAAACGATTGGTGGTTCAACTGCTTGATGTAGATAAAAATGTCATAGATGAAGCTGCATAAGGACGCAAAGTTTTCAAACCGTTCCATCAACTCGGCATAATTCAGAAACTCGAGCTCCATATCTTTCAGCTCTTCATAATATTTGCTGACCAGCACGCTAACCACTTGATTCCAGAAAAATACCACTTCGACCATCCCCAGATGGTGCTGCGCGAAAACAAATGGAATTTTCGCCATGACGCCATCCAGGACTTCAAATCTTTTCTCTTGAATGATTACGGAAACTTCATCGATGAGCGGCTTGACCAATGCAAGCTTTTGCTCATACTCAAAGATCCCCTTCTCTCCGTTTACATACATGTTTGACGCTGCAATATCGGATTCCTTTATAAGCTTTGCAACGCTTTCACATTTATTGGAAATACTGCTGAGTCCGACTGCTTTTATATTTGGATTCATGAAAACAGCAGGGTCCAGTCCCTTTTCCAAAACCGTTCTTTTTTCACTTTTGAGGATATACAGTATTTTTCTTGGACCAAATTTCACTTCAAGCATGTTTGCGGGATCAAAAGATTTCATGTAATTATCATTCTGCTGCTCCCCATTTGAACAAATAACAACGACACGATAGTAACTGTTCGAAGCACCTTCGAAAAACTGCGTGACCTGTTGCAATTCGCTCTTATCCGTTGACGTTAATGCTTCCAAAATAATACTATTTCTGGTATTTCTCTGTTTGGTGAAATGCAACGCCAGTTTTTCGATGAGCGAGTCCGTCATCTCGATATCGATCGGCTTCAGGCAATAATCCAGCGCCCCATACCTTAAAGCCTCTTGTGCATAAGCAAATTCGGAGAAACCGCTTACAATTACAAACGCAGTATCCAATTCTTTTTCTTTGGTCATTTTGATCAGGTCAAGGCCGGAAATGCCCGGCATTTTGATATCGGTAACAACCAGATCGGGCTTCTCCTCGCATATAAACTGCAATGCCTTATGGGAGTTTGTGAATTGACCGATTATTTCGAACCCGTATTTGCTCCAGTTGAAGGCATTTTTGACTCCTTTGATCGCCCACGGTTCATCATCCACGATAATCACGCTATACATAATGACCTCCTTATCGCCTCTCCGCGTCGCACAAAAACCTCGCAGCCATATCCGGCTGCGGGGCTTTTGTGCGTACCATCCAGGCTTATTCCTGCGCTTCATGCCGCGAAGCCGCGGCATGATCGGCCATGCTATTTATTAGCCTGCATTTCCCTATACACCTTGATTTTTTCCTCCATAACGGCCTGCCCGCCTGCACTCATATACTCCGCGACCAACTGGTCGTATAGCGCGTCGAACTCTTCTGGCTTAACCACGATCAGTCGATCCGTCATTTGCTTGTTCAGATCGCCAAGCGTTTTGCCGAATTTGATTTCCGATTCGATCGGCGTATCGAAGAAGAACTCCGTGTACGTATCTGTCGTATTGATTCGGTAGGATTGCTCCGCAACATCCTCCAGCCCCGGAGCCGACGCAGCCAAAGCCTCGATATTTTTCTGAGGGTCTCCAAGCTCCACGCCGTTTACAACAAGTGTGTAATCCAGATTCAAATAACTGGTTTGCATATTGTCCCCGGTTTGAGTAATCACCTTCGGAATGCCGTTCTCCATTTCGTGATTCACTCCTGCTTCGCCGTATTGCATGAAGAACAATACTTCGGGGTCTGCCATCCAGTTCAAATATTTAATGGCCAGTTCTGCATTTGTGCTGCTCTTAGGAATTATAACATTGATGCCGTTTTCGTTATAGGCAATTTTTTTGTATTTGCCTTCATAGTTTTTAAACGCATCGACGGGAACATAGTTTGCCTCGGGTACATTCGCTTTCAACGGTTCGCTAATATTTGGCCTTAAAGGATAGTCCCAGTTCGCGCTGAAGAATCCGACTTTTCCGTTTGTCACGTCCGCATCGGCTTGCTGCGCGGTTTTATCCAGGGCAAAATCCGGGCTGATTAGCTTTTCTTTGTAGAGCTTGTTCAGAAATCGCAGCGCTTCCTTGTTTTCGGGCCTCAGCCAGCCTGGAATCGTGGTAACGAATTCTTCCTCGCTTTGCTCCTCCCAGAAGGATGCGCTTAAATTGCCGGAGTTATAATTCATGCCGGTGGCTGCCAAACCCCATGGGATGACAGCGTCTACGCCCCCAGGGTTTTGATCCCTGAATGCAATCAACGTATTGTACAACTCATCTCGGGTCGTCGGAACCGGAAGCCCCAATTTGTCCAGCCAGTCCTGCCTGATAAACATGCCATTCCATGCAAGAGAAGTCCTCTTGGCAGGAAGCGCCATTTGCTTTCCGTTAAATACGCCGTAAGATAAAACTTTATCGCCCAGATAAGCCTTCAATTGTTGTCCATGCTCTTCCAATAGCTCATCCAATTGCATAATGCCGTCAATTTTGGCGTATCTGGACACGGTTGCGCTGTCATAAGTAAAGGATACGTCTGGCGCTTCTCCTGCCGCCATTAGAATGTTGAGCTTATCAATCTCTTGTGACCTTGGTATTGGCACAAACTTGACAACGGCGTTGTGTTGTTTGCCGAAATTTTCATTGATGTATCTGGTCCAGGTATTATTGTTCAAATCCGGCTGGCCCTGAATCCCTCTGTCGAATATGCCGACCGTTAGCGTAGCCGGGGGCTCCGAAGGCTTCGCATCCGGCGTTGCCGTCGGATCCGCCGAGCCGTTTTCATTCGTCTTCGTGGCCGGGTTTGAAGTGTTGCCGCTGCACGCTGCCAATACGCTGATCAATAATGCCACAACCAATAATAAGACAATTCGTTTTCTCTGTTTAATTGTCAACCTCTCCTTTAGTGTTATGTCAATTTCAGTAGCTAAGCCATGCCCTTCGTCGATCCGCTCTGATCGGGTATTGCCTGTGTGCTTGCCGACAGTTCACCTCCTTTACGACAATTGCCGAATTCATCAGCCTTTAATGGCCCCCAGCATCAAGCCGTCAACAAAATACTTCTGAAGCTTCGGATAAACGACCAATATCGGAATAGTTGCAAAAACGACGCTTGCCGCTTTCAGAGCCTCAGGCACGATATAGGCGCCAAAACTGCCTTCGCCTTGCTGCTGGTTATCTAATTGCTGACTTTCGGTAATGATTTGGTACAGCTTCAATTGCATCGTATACAGGTTCTTGTCCGTAATATAGAAAAGCGCATCCTGAAAGCCGTTCCACCTGTCTACTGCGTAAAAAAGACTTAAAGTGGCGATAGCCGGCATCGATAATGGAAGGACGATTCGCACAAGTATGCCCAAATCGGAGCAACCGTCTATCGATGCCGATTCTTCCAAACTCTCCGGAAGCGAAGAGAAGAAAGTTTTGAGAATGATCAGATAGAAAATGCTCATGGCGCCGGGCAAAATGAGACTCCCTATCGAATTCATAATACCCAGTCCTTTGACCAGAATATAATCTGGAATGATGCCGCCGCTAAAATACATCGTAATAATCATGACGGTAAGAAAAAAGCTTCTGCCCCGCAATCTTTTTTTTGTAAGCGGATACGCGGCGCAAATCGTTAAAAACATGCAGGTTAATGTAAACAACGCCGTAAGCACAACCGTGTAACCTAGCGTATAGATCATTTCCGAATCGCCCAGAATCGTTCGATAGGTTTCAAGGGTAAATTCTACGGGCCATAACACTACCTTCTGAGAAACAATGGCATTGTTCGAACTGAACGAGAGCGCTATGATATACAGGAATGGAATAAGACAAGTAATCGCTACGCCAGTTATGATTACGATAATGATGCTGTCTGCCAAGGTTGTTTTTTTTCTTAACAACAAAACTCACGCTCCTCACCAAATTCCCTGTCCTACAAGCTTTTTGGATATATAATTCGCTGACACCAAGAAGATCAGTCCCACAACCGATTGGAAAAGCCCTACAGCCGTTGCCTGTGAGAAATCGCCCGCCCCAATGCCTACCCGGTACACATAGGTACTGATGACATCGGAATATTCAATGACAAGCGAATTTCCCATTACGTACGGTCGGTCGAACCCGATCGAGACCATCTTGCCGATTTGCAGAATAAGCAAAATGACAATCGTTTGCTGGATGCCCGGCAGCGTAATATGCCATACTTTGCGCAGCCTGCTGCAACCGTCAATATCGGCCGCCTCATACAGCTCCTTGTTGATGCCGACCAGTGCCGCCAAATAAATAATGGTTCCCCAACCCACGTTATGCCAGACGCCAACCAGCACATACATGACAATCCAGTTGCTCTTCTGCGAGAGAAATTCGATATTGGAAAAACCAAGGCTGTTCAGGAAGCTGTTCACCAGGCCTCCGGTAGAAAACATCAGGTATACCATGCCGCCTATAATGACCCAGGATAGGAAGTGCGGCAAATATAGAATGGATTGCGCGATTTTTTTGAATCTGACATGCCAAATCTCATTCAGCAGGATAGCCAGTATAATTGGCGCCGGGAAACCGATGATTAAATCCAGAAAGTTTAACATAAGCGTATTTTTAAGCGCTCGGTAAAAGCTGTCCTGTTCAAAAATATATTTAAAAACATCCAGGCCAACCCACTCGCTCCCGCCAATCCCCTGAAACAGATTATAGTCCTGGAAAGCCATCAACACGCCATAGATAGGAGCATATTTGAATATGGCTACATACGTCAGAGGCAACAGCAAAAGCAAATACAACAAAGCATCTTTTCTTAGTGAAAATACAAATTTGTTCCTTCTCTCCGGACGGAGCGCATCTCTATATCTGCTTAAAACCGCTTTCACATTCATCATCCCTCTCGCCCTATTCACATGCGCGCGCCTGATGGGCCATCTCGTATAACTAATTGTACGTTCAACAAACGATATAAAAAATGTACTTTCTTAAATTTGTTTTTGTACTAACTTAAGAATCGCCTATGCAACATTATTCTCCGCGTGCGGTCACGATGTAAACATTTTCTGAAGCAATTGTTGACTCCGTGTTGACTTCTCAGCATAAAAAAAATACATCGCCGGGTTATACGACCCACATGGCGATGTATTGAGTGTTTACATACTGCTATCCATCTTTCCTGTTCTCTTCATTGCCTGTAGCGACGGGGTTGTCCCCATACGAGATCCAATCGCTCCATCTGCCCGCATCCATTTTGTGATTTGCAGTTTATTGGCGGATGTCGCAATATAATTAAGCCTTCGGTTGTATAACACCAGAAAAACGTTTGGCCAATGCTTGTTTAATGCGTTTCTGCCTCACTCCACATTTTATTCTAATTCATATTGCCATGTTATAGATTTGCACGTTCGCCCTCCGCGTCGGACACACCCCGCTTCCGCCCGGATACGAACCAGCCGATAGCAGCAATCGCAATCAACACACCATAGAAGGTGAGCTTCCAGCCCGACGATTCTGCGAAGCTGTGCGGAATCACATGCAGGTCAGGATGGGACAACGTGTGTACGGCTAGCTTGACCCCAACCCAGCCAACAATGAAGAATGCGGCGATTTCCAGCGACGGCCGGGCCTCCAGCAATTTGACGAACGCGTTCGCCGCGAAGCGCATAATAAGCAATCCCATAAAGCCGCCGAGAAAAATAACGATAAAATGTCCGCCGTCCATCCCCCCGATATTCGGCAATCCCGAAGCCGGCAACGCGACGGCTAGCGCCACCGCCGCCAGAATGGAATCGACAGCGAAAGCGATATCCGCGAGTTCGACTTTAATAACCGTTGCCCAGAAGCCCGATTTCTTCACTTTCTTGCCCGTTGCAGCCTGTGCCTCTTGATCTGCTTTGCGCACGATCAGCTTGCGGAAAATATGATTCGCTGCAATTAACAACAGATATAAGGCGCCAATGGCCTGCACTTGCCATACATCCACCAGAAAAGAGATAGTAAACAATGAAGCAAAACGGAATACGAACGCTCCGGCAAGGCCGTAGAACAAAGCCCTTTTCCGCTGCTCGGCTGGCAAATGCTTTACCATTATTGCCAATACCAGCGCATTATCGGCGGCGAGCAGCCCTTCCAGTGCAACCAGGACAATCAGCACCCAGCTGTATTCCATTAATAAAGCGAAATCCATGTTTCTCATCCTCCTAAGGTTCAAGCTACCGTCCGACAACAAAACAAAAGAGACCCCTGGCCTTGCCGCGTGGGCATGGCCAAAGGTCTCGCTTACAATACCGTTATCGACGACATTGCCAATAAAACCGGAAAGCGTCAGCTTTCGGATTGACGGCTTTATTGCGGTAGCTACTCCCCTTCGGGTTTTATGCAGTTGTCTGACTTGCTCGTTATGTTGTCCTATACGCATGAAACCCTGCTTTCGTTTCAAAAAAATTTCGCTCCAGCTTCCCGCATACAGTTTCAAATTGCTGAAGCCGGCTGCTGCACTTAAGCGCTGGACTTCATTTCGGATAGTTTGGTGCAATTGTATATGAATAATCACATTCATTTTACCTTCAGAAGGCAAAACCACGGAAATCTATATGAAAATTCATATAGAATTGACCATTTTTCACGTATATCAACAATTAAACACGAAAATTCATATAGAATTGCAGAAAACTTGCAAACAACCTAACATGAGAAGATTTACAATGCTGCTTCCCTGTAATGCTTCATTGTGTGCTAGCA
>REGQ01000045.1 GCA_004134985.1 Paenibacillaceae bacterium
GGTAAGGGCGGCCTCCATTTCAACAAGTGACATTTTCATAGCATAGTTAAGGTGACATTTTCACAGACGATTGACAGAAGGGATTCTGACTTTTTTCATCTTCACTGTTCTTCGCTTTTTTCGAATAAGAGGACAGAGAGCGTGATGTGTACTGCTAACAAAACGAGCAAAGGAGGTCTGCGTATGTATTTGTCACGCATTTTCCACGCACTGAACTTGTCTATGCAGGGGCAGTATGTGACTGAACTATTGGAATTGAATGAGAAGATCAAGGATTATGGACTTGTTCTGACAGTCGAGGACGTTCAACTAATGTTCGCAGCTCGAAGCCAGGTCCTTCGCAATTATGGGCGAGTCGAATTAAGCATTGAAGTGACCAAGGCGCTCATCGAGCTATTCTCCACTTCTGCATTTATTCAGCAGGAAAACTATGTACATACGCTGAATGAGCTGCATGAAATTTTCTATTATCTCAAAAATGAAACCGAAGATAAAATTAGCGATATAAAGCTTCTTCACAGAATGAGGGAAGTGTTTGAGGAGGATTGCGAGGGAGCGCTCAGTTTGCTGCAGAGCAGACTCGAAGAGCTTGCCGAAGTGTTTCGCAGACAATTGCTGGAGAAGGAGTCATTACAAGAGGAGGATGATGAGCAATGGGATCTGAACCTTTAAATGAAAGCCGTGAGTTGACCGTTCCGGGCAGCATTCGCACAGCTCGACTGCAGCGAAATCAATATACGCTTTCTTTAATGAACGAAGGACTACGTGCGGGGTTGCTTACTGGCCAGGAAATAATGGTTATTCAGAATGCGTTCATGCAGATTCTACAGGAGCTGATCATGCAATACACTCAGGGCAACAGCAGCTCGGTCACCACCGAAACAGCTGAAAGCATCCTGACTTCTATCATGTATGCTGCAGACGCGTACTTGTTCAGCTTTGAGGATGCGGAAGAGGCGATGACGGAGCTGCGATCGACTAATGTCCGCAACATCTATGAAAGCGGCGTGGCAAAGGTCAGTCAATGCTTGGACGAGACCAAGCAGCTGTACAAGGAAATTACGGCGAATAAGCTACAGGTTCCGGTCGACGCCTATAATATGACCATCGATGAGTCTCTGCCTGTCTTTATCAAAAAGTACGGCATCATCTTCGATGCTCACAATACGATGGCCAGTATCGATTATCCGCTGGCAATCGATGACATGCGGTTGCAGGGCGTTTTCTATATGAAGCAGTACCTGGAACGGCTGCAGTTGGAGACAGCGTTCTGCGTTTTATTCGATCAACAGGAACTGCTGAATTTGCTGACCAACTACGGCAGAGAATGGAGATTCAACTATCAGATAGAGCTGTTCAATATATATGAGTTAATCTTGAATAATGCGATATTCTCGACTTTATCGGGAGGGAATGCCAATGAAATCCGTATTTCCAAGAGTCAATACCTGCGGTTGCAACAGCAATTTACGAACCTTACTGAATCCCAAATTCGTTCCGTCATCTCTAATGCGATGGGGAGGCTTCAGCAACAATTGCCGATCAGCACTCAATTGAAGGCGTATATGGACGGGTGCACAGCAGACCTCGCTACGCGAGTCGTTAATGCCGCAAAGCACAATAGCTTACGCGCGATTATTATTGCTGAAAAGGAGGCAGGAGGAAAACCCATTGTCATCTTCTTTAATGAGCAGGACAGAATGAGCGATGTTCAATTAAGAAGAAGGCTGCATGAAATTGGGACGTATGAGAACAAGGAGGATAAAGTAAAGCTGATCCTCGCAAACTTCCATTCTTTCCATGACTATCTCGACCTGCTCGAGGCGGACTGTCTATACGGGGATGAATACGATGCGCTTTTCCATGCGTTAGGGGAGATGGAACTGGCTGTGCTCGGGAAGATTGTATTCTATGAGGAACTGCGCAGCGAGGCGCTAGATTTGCCGTCCATTTTGCAATTGGAGCACGACTCTCCGATGACATGGCAAATTCAATTTGCCCAGTGCCTTCGGGAGATGGATGGAGAACGACTGCAAGTGATTGAGAAGTATATGGATGAGCTGGACTATGAGCAGTTCAAGTTTTATTGAGTGGGTCTATTAATGGGGGTTGAAGCGAGGGGACCGAGTGGTAGACCGACCGTCGTCATGCAGCGAAAGCACCGTAGGTGAGTGGAATGCTAACAGCGAAAGCAGCGCACGCGAGTGGAATTCAAACCGTACGCGTGGAATTCTAACGCTGATGACAGACGCTATTCAGGGAAATTCAGCCCAATAAATATTCTAAGGAAACTGAGCCACGTTATTTCTAGAAAATCCCACGATTTTAGCCGTCTATGGGGGGAATAAGCGCTGTGGGAATCGTTAGATTTGAAAAAGGGTCATTTGACACCATTTAAGCGCTGTGGCAAGCGTTAGCGCAAGATCCCCACGAATACCCACCCACGAAACAGAAAGCACCTTAACAAAAGGGGACATAGTTGCTTGTCATCCACTATTTGCCTTCAGATAAACTCGCCGGATAGCCATTGCTATGATGTTATGGAGATCTCACTGGGTAATCCGAGCCGTTCGCTGTCATCCTGGAGATATATATTATTGTTTATAAATGTCTTATAAAGTTTCTTATTAACATATACCATAATTTAGGAAACCTCTATAAGATTAAGTTAATTCATTCGGGAGGGATACTGTGACGGAGAAGGATTCGAATCAGGGACATCGTCGATTTTTGAAAGGAAGCTCTGTTGAGCCTTATAGAGTTGGGGGCAAGTTTCCCTCGACCCTCGAGCCGGGATACGGGCAAGGAACGGTAGATTTCGGATGGTTAAGTCGTGTCGAGGCAGGCTCGCTTGTATTCGTTATGAGTCCGTCCTGCGAATCATGCAGCTTCGATCCGATAAGAGATTTTTCGCTGGACTTTCCAGCTTTTCAATATGCTATGCTGATCGATAGCGGTGAGCAAGCTTTCATGGAATTGCGGGAGGAGCATGAGCTTTCATTCCCTCTCATCCGATTCGATACCTCGAAATATTTGCTGCAGCTAGGTGTCGATCAAATTCCGTGGGTATTCGTCTTGAATCGAATCGGACAAGTTGTCGGAGCAGGCGTGTTCAACCATACGCAGCATTTGCTTCATATCGCCAGGCCGCTGCTGGACGTTTATTATCCTGATAATGAAATAATATGAGAACGCTGAGACTCAGTGTTAACGCCTTTCTCAAAGTATTTCGATTAAATGGAAAACTGGCTGTCTTCACAATTGTCGCCGGAATTCTGATTGCCGTTCAAAGCAATGTCAACGTATGGTTGTCTAAAGCTACGATCGATAACCTGATGATTTCAAATAGCCAAATGTTTATTTTTTTCGCAGCTCTGATGTTCATACTGCAATTATTCAAGCTTTTGCTGGAAGCCGTTTCTCAGTATACGAGCAAAATTACACAAGAAAATTTCGCGATTCAAAGCCGCAAGAAACTCATTGACTTAGTTGCCGGAAAAGAATTGCTGGAAAAAGAAAATCCAAGATTTGCAGGCGATTATTCGCTCTGGACGCTCGGCATCAGCAAATACATGGATTCATACACAGGTATGATGCTGATCATTCAGTTTTTTTTCACCGCCGTTTTCAACTTATACTATGTGATGCGGGATTATTGGTATTTGGGGTTGCTGGTTCTACTGTTGTCCGCTGCAAGAGCGCTTATTCTGTATCGTACAATGCGCCGGCGCGTTGAAATTACACAAACTGCGCATCGTATGTCGAGAGAGCATGAGTACTTCTATCATTTACTGACGGACAACTATACGCAAAAGGAGCTTACACTGTTCGGCGCGGTTCGCTATTTCAAGGGAAAGTGGTTTGACAGCCGAACGCGTGCAACCAGCTATGAGCTGGAAACGGAACGCCTTCAAATCCAGGCTAATTCCTGGGGACAGGGACTTTCCATTATTAGCGGCGCTTTTGTTACCTTCGGTGTAGCCTTCGTTGTTATGGGGGGCAAACTGTCGATCGGCGATTATGTCGCAATTACGATGGCCGCCGCATTAGCGGAGACCGGAATTATGATGCTCATTACCCAAGCGGTGCGCTTGACGGAAAACGCTTCGCACATTGAATCGTTTTTGCATAATGCGCAGTCGGCAACGGTAAGAAGCGGCAACGGTCATCCATTCGAATTTAAGAAAACGCTTACGATAGACGGATTGACGTTCCGCTATCCGAATCGTGACGACAAGGCCTTGCACGGCATTCATGCTGTCATTCATAAAGGTCAGAAGGTGGCGATCGTAGGCGATAACGGCTCAGGAAAGTCGACGCTGGTCAAAATTCTGCTCGGTCTGTATCCCGTGGAGCGCGGGAAGATCGATTATGACGGAGTGGATCTCGCGGATATCGAACCGTCGAGTGTATGGAGAAATGCAAGCGCTGTCTTTCAAGACTTTATTCAATACATGGGAACTGTTAGAGAAAATGTCGGTATCGGCTTGTCCGATCAGGACATGCCGAGTGACGAGGAGATATGGCTAGCGATCGAAAGCGTTGGGCTGGAGCGATTAAGACAAATAGACAAAGGCTTGGACGCCCATCTGGGCTATCTAACCGATGAATCGATCAACTTGTCCGGCGGTCAGTGGCAAAGATTAGCGCTGGCGCGAGCTTTTATAAGAAACAGCGAGCTGATTGTGTTCGATGAGCCGACCTCGGCGCTGGATCCGATGGCCGAAGCGGAGCTGTTCGAGCGCATAATGGAAATGGATCAGGACAAAACGCTTCTCCTTATTTCGCATCGGGTAGGCATCGCTCGAAAGGCCGATCAAATACTGGTGATGAAAGAAGGGAAAATCGTAGAGTCGGGAAGACATGAGGATTTATTGGTGCTCGGCGGCTATTACAGTGAAATGTGGGAAAAGCAAAGCAGCTATTACACCTAGATAGGGAGGGATTGACATGGCCCAGGAGGATAAGGATAACGGACTTGCATTAGGCGGAGGCATTCCGAGTCTACAGCTAACGAATTGGAACGGCGAGGCATTTAACATTTGCGAGCTCCAAGGCCCCGTCGCCTATATATTCGTATCGCTCTATTGTGAAAGATGTGTCGACCTGCTGCCGCATTTGACGGAAATTCAACAGAAGTACCCGTTTAATTATGTTTTGCTTACGAACGGCAGCGAGCATGATCATAGAGAGATGGCCGACTACTTTCAATGGGATTGCTACATCGCAACGATAAGCATTGAGGACATGGAACGGCACTTCAATGTCTCGCACACCCCATGTGTCATCTATGCAGATTCGAGCAGGCAGGTAGCAGCAAAAGGAATCATATATGAAGCGATCGACTTTGAGCGGTTGATCGCTGCCGGCTAGACTGTCATGTGCAGATGCTATGAAAGGAGGTGAAAAATGATGTGTTGCCCAACGGGAACGACGGAATATTCAAATGGCAATAGTAGATCATGCAAAACCTACAGAAATTGCTCGAGCAATTCCAACAACAGATGGCATGTAGACTACTACAGCGTTTGCATGAGCGGTCTGGGTGTTATTATCGGAACCTATTATTGTTCCAGCCAGCCTCTTGGAGGTTGTTGCTAATCATTTGACTTGCAGGATACACAAAGCAATTTGTGTATCCTGTATGTTCTTTCATACCTAAATATCGAATCGGAATGACAACTAAGGAGTGGGTAACGTGAATGCGCAATTGCTCATATGCGACCGGATCATGTTTCTACCGGAAGAAAAGTACCATGTGCTTGAAAAAGTGTTGAATGTGATTGATATTCCAGTACTGCCCTATGCTGTGAATGTAAGTGTATATGCAAAATTGTTCGACATATCGCCTAATGAGCCTATGGAGCAATTTATTGTGATCACCGATAGCCGAGGCGTCATGACCGGAAACTCCAAGCCTCAAGTCGTACGGAACATGCGAGCCTCCGATCAGGTTCCTGGCGTGGACAGCAGTTTTGATTTGACCTTTGTCGTCAGCAGAACCGGCATTCATGATCTGACCTTGTATGTAAATGGCGCCGAACAAGCCAAGTATCCGTTAACGGTACGGATGCTTCAGCAAGAGCTTAGGCTGACGGGCGGAGCCTAAGCATGATTGCTAATTATCTGTTGATGGGGATCAGCTACGGCATGTCTTTGCTGTTGTTTGTTTCCTTCGCAGCAAAAGCCTTTACGTTCTCAGAGTTTCAAGCGGCTGTATTGCGATTTGAAATCGTAAAGGGGAGAATAGCCGGTGTCGTTGCGTATGCCGTACTCGTGGCAGAAATTATACTTGCGACGGCGATGGCTTTGCTCATCGCGCTCCCCTATGTGTTTGCTGTCAACCTGTGCATGATGGCTGTTTTTACGTGGGCGCTATGGCGGGCGTCACGAAAGCAAGCTGCGCTGGATTGCCATTGCTTCGGTGCCAGTCGAAAGCCGACTAGCCTTTCCCATGCTTTGATTCGCAACAGTATACTTATTGCACTGTCAGGAGCAAGCATCTGGTTAAGCTTGATCAGCACGCCGCTTCAAGCCGGCAGCTTGAATACGCTCTGCGCATTGGTTGCGGCGGCACTTGTTTACTTAACGATGAAGGAATTAACCCATACAACACTACCATTGAAAAATAAGGCGTGATGAACATTGAATGAACTGATGCAATGGTGTTCAATCCTCTTCCTGTTAGCTGTGCTTTTAATCGTTCTTCAAAGACAACGGAAGTATAGGACTGCGGCTGAAGTGCAGAGCCTTTTGCATAGAGATGCGGCAACCAGTGGTGGGCGGCTGTCCAAAAGCGACGAGTTGCTGCAGCGTCCCATATTGTATTTCACTCGGCTAAGCGATTCGGAACTATTAGTGAATGTGAACAAGGCGGTTGAAAGATTCCCTGCCGCTCCCATTATCGTCATCTATGAAGCACCGGAATGGAGAGCAAATGCAATAATGAAGCAATTGCCTGAACAAGCAAGAGTTTGGGTTGACAAGGACAGTCATTTGACGGGGCGATTCGGATTAAAGGAGGTTCCGTCATTTTTAATAGATGGAGAGGAAGTAACCGTGAAATTGCTGGCAGGAGATAACGATTCGAACCCCAATGACGAAAAAGGCTCCGCATAAGTGCTCAACTTGTGTGGAGCTTTATTTTTATTATTTTCGTATTCGGTACCTGGGTTTAGCTTTGTCTGTGCAGTTATAATGACCGAGCTCAAGATCATACAAATAGGGAGGTGCACTTTGAAGGAGGGCAACGTATGTCAAATGAGTTTGTCGCACGTTCTTTAGAGGAAGTACGGTTTTGGTCTCGCATCATGAAGGAGCATTCATTATTTCTCAGATTAGGATTTCGTTGTGAAGATACGCAATTGATAAATGAAGCTAACAATTTCTATGCTGTCTTCGAAAACATTGAGAACAGAGCAAATGCCTATACCTTTGGTACAGATCCTAACGTCATCATGAAATTTAATGAAGAGGTCCAAATTGCTGTATCCCATATCTGGGCCTTCAAGAGAAAAGTGCTTGGCCTCATTCTTACGTGCCAACTTCCAGGTGCGAACAATTTCCCCTTGCTGGTCGATCATGTAAGCAGAGAGGCAAATTATTTTAGAAATCGGTTGATAGAATTAAATACAGGCAGGTTAGAACCTTTACCCGATGCCATCATTGATGAGAATGTGTTCTTTTTGAGAATTATGGCTGATCATGCCAAATTCATCAGTCATCTGCTGGACCCTTCCGAACGAAAGCTGGTTGAACAAGCAAACAATTTCAGTCAAGAATTTGATCAATTGTTATTCCAGGCCAAAGACCTGGAGTCCATGCGTCCGCAATCGCAGACGGTACCGTTGCTTGACCAGTTCCTGGATCAAAACAGAGTATCGGTGAAGTCGTTACGCGACTTTAAGAAAACAGCACGTGACTTAATTGAAGCATGCAGGATTAAGAGCATCATCCATCCTCTATTAGCAGACCATGTATTCCGCGAAGCGGAACACTTCTTATCCATCATCGACATGTTTGAAAATAGCTTAACAGGAAAACCTGTGCAAACGATCCATCATTTCGAATGAAAGCATGAATGATTGCAACTAATTTGCAGCCGTGCCGGTGCGGAGGCCGGATTGACCAACTCTTAGCCGAAGGCAACAAAGCAGGCACTTGCTGCAAAACGGCTCGCTTTGAACTTGGACTATTACAGTCAATTCCCATTACTCGCTCAGCGAAGATTCTAATCCTTCAAAATTGCAGTGATGATCCGAAACCCATGCAACATAATATCCCGCCCGATGGGCTACCCGCTGTGAAGCAATATTGCTTGAAACCGTGTTATAGTAGGGCACATAACCACGATGTAGTAATTCAAAAGTTAAGCTGTTCACAAGGGAAGCCGCCAAGCCGCAATGACGGTATTCGGGTAATACATCTATGCCAATTGGCCGCAGCTTTACGCCCATATGGCAGGAGCCTGCCATTCCGAGAATCGTACCGTCTTGCTGCCGTGCTGTGACAACCAAATCATTCGTCATAGGAGAAGCAGGATCATAAATAAGAGCATTATCAAACCCATTGATTTCACATAACTTGACGATTTCATCTCGCTCAACAACTTCAAAAGTAACATTGGCCGGCGGCGATTGCGGCTGTATAATTTGCAGATCAGGCAAAAAATTCAGAACAAGCCCTCTAATGAATGGCAGAGAAAATATCCGATCTCTGTCTTGTCCCTGCATCTGTGCTTTGGCAATTGACAATCGTTCCGGTGTTGCCGACACGACAATGGATTTTCCCATAGACAGAATATCAAAATGCCGTTCGTTTCTTCGAAACGGCCGGCATCCGGGGGTTGCCTTTGCCTCAGTTTATGAACAGAAATGGTAACCCGGGGACTAATTCGGAACGGGGAACCAGAAGACGATTGAAACTTTTCATCGTACATATTCAAAAGAAGTAATGACTTACATAGAGTATGTGATATAATCTGGAATGTATAATACTGTAAACGCGTCTTTTGAAGACAATCATTTATTGGTTATTGTTTAGAGAGGGAGGAACAACATAGCATGAACTGGCAGGAATTTGTCGTCCTTTGTGAGGATGCCATTATCATACATCATCCTTATTAAGGGGGGGACCTATGAAAAATATACTTAACTTTGCAGTGACCTTACTTGTGTTCTGGGCAGGAAATGAGTATTTTCCACAACATGTATCTATTTTGGATACGAAAACGTTACTTATTGCTTCAGCTCTAATGTTTATCATCAGTTATCTATATGGATTGGCGATGGTATTCTCTTTATTGTTAATCCCGGTTGGAATCGGCTGTTTGACGACTCCTGCGCTTATGCTGGCCTCGATCATTCTAACCCCCATCAAGCTGTGGCTGCTGGATTTGTATTTGCCTGGATTTGAAATTCACGGCTTCTGGACGTATGTCGTCCTTACTATCGTACTGAGTATATTTACTGTGAAGGTAAAGAAACAGAAGCGCTAGAAGTAACTTGATATGAACTCACCCGAGGCGAAAAATGAACTGCCCCCTGTCAATTAGATAGTGTAAAAAACAAAACCCTCAGTTCTATTTAAAAAACTGTGGGTTTTGTTTTCTTCCTAGACATCATAAAACTCCCATCATTGTAGACGTAGAAGTTTTTGTTTTTTCTACTGTCTACAATGATGGGAGCATATCAAATGGGTGGTTTTTGCAATGGGCTGGTGTTGTACGCGCTACCCTTCAGCCGCTAGTGCATCAGCCTTCGTCTGATGGACGGTTCCATGCGGATGTGCTGGAGGTGCGTAGATGGAGTAGAGCTTCAGCGGCTTGTTTCCTGTATTTACAACGTTGTGCCAGGTGCCGGCAGGCACCATAATCGCATCATCGTCACCCACCTGCTGCCGGATATACAAGTTATCTTGCCGATCTCCCATCTGTACCAGGCCGTCGCCTTCCTCAATCCGCAAAAACTGATCCACCTCAGGGTGCACCTCTAGACCGATATCTTCCCCGATGCCCAGACGCATCAAGGTTACTTGCAAATGCTTGCCAGTCCATAGCGTAGTACGGTAGGCGTTGTTTCTTTCTACTGCTCTGTCAATGTCAATGACAGTGGGCTGCGGGCCGGTATCTCGCAAATTGTGCTGCGACTGCTCTGAGCGGGCCCCGAGGACATTGCTGCCGCAAGCAGGGCAATAGGAGGAACCGACGTGATGCCAGGGATAGGTTTGCCAATTCCTGTGAGCAAGATGCTGCCAGAGATACGGATGATTCACGTAATTGTACAACCTGCATTCTTCCTTTCAATCGCCGTTTTTTGTTCATCCTATGCTGCTGCCTAGCTTCAGTACCTGTACGCAATACAAATGGGCGAATGCACATGCGGCGGTCTCTAGGCCGTATATGCAAACTATTGAAAAAGCCGAAGAAATGGTAAACTTTCCTATGAGAAGACGATATGAGATACGAGATGACCGATGGGGACGTCTCAAAGACTTCTTGCCACCGGAACGGAAACCACAGGGTGACGTATTGCTTATTCCGCCGCGGCAGCTGAGCGGGCTTGAAACAGCAGTGCAGTGCCTTCTTCCTGCATGCTCTCAATCGCTTCGTCCAGTGTCTTGGCTTGATCAATGACCTCTATAAGCTCATTGACGATGACATGGACCAACCTCAGCTTTAACCCGACGTCGAACGAGTCGAACTCATCCGTCATATCCGCAATCGCTTCCAGCTTATACAATGACGAAATATCCCGTTCTTTTTGCGGACGGATATACTTCGATCTACTGAACAGAAGGTCTCCGCCCGCTCTCGATTTAAGCTGGGCAAAGCTGTCGGAGTTCACGTACTTGACGAATTCCCATGCCGCTCGGGCGTTCGGGGATTGCTTGACGATCACGAACGTCTGGCCGAGACTGTAGGCGCTGCTTTTCGTACGATTCAGAGGATCGACGGGAGCAGAAGCGACGCCCCAGTTTATCTCGGACCGATTGAGATTGTTAATAAAATATTCAGTGGTATAGATCATTGCCGACGTTCCGTTGAGAAAGCGATGCTCTTTCATATCTCTGAAGCTTATGGCCTGTTCTTCCTGCGAAGGGTGATAGAGCGCTCCGGACTGTACAATGCTGACGAGCCATTCGAAGGTTGTCCTCCATGATGCGCTGTCGAGCTGGACCTCAGTGCCTTCCGAACTCAGTACTTTTTTATGTTGAGCGAGCAAGCTTAACAGAATTTTTTCCAGTGGGGACGAGAAAAAATCGAATGTAAACCCGTACAGGCTGTCATTCCCGTCAATGCCCGTAGGAAAACGCTGCGCCAGCTCGAATATTTCCTCCCAAGTCATCGAATCGTGGGGCAGGTCGATGCCGTGCTTTTGGAACAGATCAATATTGTAATAAATGCCATTGCTGCTGAAGTTCGGAGATAGGCCGAATAATTTGCCGTCTCCTTGCTTGCGAAGCATGGAGAGGACTGCGGGCATGTAACCGTCCAGATCAATCTTGTCCCGTTCGATAAGCGGATCCATCTCAAGCAGCATGCCTTGTTCGACCAGCCACCGGAAATCGTCCGTAACCATCAGAATATCTAGCTGATTCTGCTCGATGTGGCGATTGAATAATTCATAGAATGGAATTGGCGGGTCGGTGTTGGAAGGGTAAGTGATGACCTCTAAATCGACGTTCGGGAATTCGCTTTGGAACATCATCCCGTAATCGTCGTAGAACATTTTTTCATCCCAAAATAGAACCTTGAGCGACGCTTGCTCATCTTTCTTGAATGGTGCCCATTCGTCGCCATCATCCTTGGAACAACCTGTAATGACAGGCATTAACATTGCCGTAACTAACAACATAATGGCCAATTTTTTCATCTCATCAGCTCCTATCCTTTTTTGTGGATCATTGTAATTTTATTACATAATTCCAAAACTTTCATTAACATCTCAAAAATTTCATTGATAAATGTAAGAAATTGTTTATTACTATCAGACTTCAATCGCTCGTAAAATATTTACGGCGTTTGGAGATAGGGTTCTACCCTTTGAAAGGCGGAGGTGGCAGGACGGTGCAATGTTTGGGCATGGTTCAGCCTTGAGGCGCCTGATCATGCTGTCCATTCATAGTAGACAAATAATCGCGAAAATCAGCAGGCAAGGTGCTTTGCAATGTGCGTTCCAAGCGGTGGTTTCTTTCTCAGCAGCATGCCTGCTGTGACGGATGTACTGGCAGAAAGGGAACAGAGTAATCTGATTAATAAGCAGACTTTTTAGTCGAAGGAGATCCTCCCAGTCCACAACGAATATCATATTGAAATATGATCCGCTTGGAGGTTGACACGACACCAAATGGTGGCCTATAATCAAAGCATCATTAAAATGGTGTCCAATTAGGAATTAGTCATCTCGGAAATGGCTTGGTAAGATAGCCATCCACGTGCCGGGTCTTTCGCGGCATAAAGAATGGGCATACGCCGACATTTTCGATGGAATGATGGACGCAGCTGCACCACATGCATTTGTGGGAGACTAAGGGGCTTATACATAACATACTTTTAGCCCACCTAGCTGCAATCCTAGCTCTCGCCTCGTGGGCGCTAAGTCCGAAGAGCCGCGTCCTTTAAGGGGTGGTGAAATAAACGGCTGTCCCTTGGTAATAATATTTTAGGAGAGGGTGTTGTGAGCGAGAACAACCAGTTGCGCGATGCGTTTGACGCGGTTGCAGATCCAACTAGACGCCGGCTGATTCAACTGTTAGCTGAGGCAGAAGAGATACCGCTTCATGAATTAACCGCACAGTTTCAAATGGGCCGGACAGCGGTATCCAAGCATTTGACCATCCTTAAAGAGGCCGGACTGGTGCATGACCGAAAAGTCGGTAGAGAAACGCGATTTAGGCTAAACGCCTCTCCACTCAAAGAAATTCAAGATTGGGTGGGTTTTTACAGCAAGTTCTGGAGTACGAATATGTTGCGCTTGAACCAACTATTCGAGGAGGAAGAAGAATGATTTATTTTCAGTACACGTCGGTACTAAAATATTTCCTTCTATAGGCTAAATTAGTAGTTGCGATAGTTGAATGCTGCTTTGACCCAAATCAGCATAAACCGGCTGTAGTTGCAGCCGGTTTATGTCTAATTGGTTAGAACAACAGATACAAGTGCGGGCTGCTCGACTTACTATGCCCGATAAATGGTACAATATGGATATTAGTAGAAATTATACTGTGGGAAGGATGTTAATCATGAGCGAGTCTAATCGGGAGTATATCGTACTCTCAGGTGCGAGGGAAAATAATCTCAAAAACGTATCCTTGCGCATTCCCAAGCGGAAGATCACGATCTTCACCGGTGTATCCGGATCCGGCAAGTCATCGATCGTCTTCGATACGATTGCCGCAGAATCGACGCGATTGCTGAATGAGAACTTCAGCATGTTCGTGCGCAATTTCCTGCCCCGCGTTCCGCAGCCGGATACGGACGCGATCGAGAATCTGAGTATGGCTGTGATTGTGGATCAGAAGCGGCTGGGCGGCGGTTCCCATTCCACGATGGGCACGATTACCGATATTTCTCCCATTCTCCGTCTCCTCTTCTCCCGAGTGGGTCAGCCCCACGTTGGACAAGGGCACATGTTCTCGTTTAACGATCCGCAAGGCATGTGTCCCGAGTGCAACGGAATCGGTCGCAGGCTCGGCGTCCACATGAGCAAGGCGGTGGACATGTCAAAGTCGTTGAATGAAGGGGCAATCATGCTGCCGGACTATTCGGTGAACAGCTGGGATTGGAACATGATCGTACAGTCGGGGTCCTTCGATCCCGACAAGAAGCTAACCGATTATTCGGATGAGGACCTGGAGCAACTGCTGCATGGCAAGGCGAGGAAAGTGAAGATGGATTTCGCCGGGAAGGCAACGAATATTACAGTGGAAGGCGTCATTGAGAAGTTCACTAACAAATACATCAAGCAGGATGTGAAGACGAAGTCCGAGCGCACCCAAAAAGCGGTTATGCCTTACATTACGGAGGGTCCCTGCTCCAGCTGCCGCGGCGCAAGACTCAGTCAGGCAGCACTAAGCTGCAGGATCAATGGACGCAACATTGCGGAACTATCCTCCATGGAAGTCGGACAGCTCATCCGCGTCATTCGGGAGATTGACGACGCGATCGCCGCGCCGATCGTCAAATCGCTGACGGAGCGGCTGCAGCATCTGGTGGATATCGGACTTGATTACTTGACGCTGGACCGGGAGACCGATACTTTGTCAGGCGGCGAGTCGCAGCGCGTCAAGATGGTGAAGCATCTGGGCGGCAGTCTGGTCGATGTCACGTACATCTTCGATGAGCCGAGCGTTGGCTTGCATCCCCGTGATGTACATCGGTTGAATGAACTGCTTCAAAAGCTGCGCGACAAGGGCAATACCGTCATCGTCGTCGAACATGATCCCGATGTAATCAAGGTGGCGGATCATATCGTCGACGTCGGGCCTCATGCCGGCAGCCGCGGCGGTACCATCGTGTATGAAGGGAGCTATTCCGGTCTACTCCAGGCTGATACTCTGACTGGCACCCATATGAAGCGGCCGATTCAGTTGAAGCACGATTGCAGGCAGCCATCCGGTAAGCTGACCGTCAGGGATGCGGAGCTTCACAACCTGCAGAACGTGAGTGTAGATATTCCAACTGGAGTGCTTACAGTCGTTACCGGTGTCGCCGGCTCGGGCAAAAGCACGCTCATTAACCAAATATTCCTCGGCCAGCATCCCGATGCGATCGTCATTGACCAGTCGGCGGTAGGCGTGTCAACACGCTCGAATCCCGCGACTTACACAGGCATTATGGATGATGTACGCAAGGCGTTTGCTTCCGCGAACAAGGTGAACCAAGGCTTGTTCAGCTTCAACTCCAAGGGGGCTTGCGAGAACTGCCAAGGGCTGGGTGTGGTGTATACAGACCTTGCATTCCTTGAAAGCGTGAAGCTGCCATGCGAAGTATGCGGAGGTAAACGGTTCAAGGAAGAGGTGCTCGCGTACAAGCTGAACGGCAAATCAATTGCAGAAGTGCTGGAGATGACTGTTGAGCAGGCCTTGGATTTCTTCCAGCTCAAAGAGGTTGTCCGCAAGCTACAAGCGATGAGTGATGTGGGCCTGAACTATATTACACTCGGTCAGCCGCTCAGCACGCTCTCGGGCGGGGAATGTCAGCGCATCAAGTTGGCAAGCGAGCTGCATAAGAAGGGCAGCATCTACGTGTTGGACGAGCCAACGACCGGTCTGCATATGTCAGATATCGGTCACCTGCTGAGGATCATGAACCGCCTTGTGGATGCCGGCAATACGGTGATCGTTATCGAGCACAACCTCGATGTGATCAGCCAAGCGGATTGGATCATCGATATGGGACCGGACGGAGGCAGCAAGGGCGGCCAGGTCGTCTTCGAGGGCACACCTCCGCAGATTATCCATGCGGGGCACTCGATCACAGGAAAATATTTGATGTAATGCCTAAGCCATCACATCCACTTTCGCAATGTATGAGATTCATAAATTGTTAGCATTACAAGGTTAAAGTTTAATGTTTCGTATGCTCAACCAGGGCTGCCAGCACAATTGGCAGCCTTTCGTTTAAGTTACGGGCAGTTATGTGCTGTTATACAGAAAATAAAGCTCGAACAACTAGCCTACGGTTAGTTTTTTTATTTGATGAAGCAAATATAACTTGCAACATGCAAATAAATAAGGTATAACTATACTTGAGGTGAAAAGCGATGGAAAATACCCGTGAACTATTTCAGGTCATGACTCGACGATTTGGATTTCTTAATAAAAACTGCTGTTCCGCCGGGGGATTCGATATTTCCTTGATCCAGAGTCACATATTGTACGAAATCGAGCATCAGCACAAGCCTTCGATCCAGCAGGTAGCTGAGGCGTTGGGCACGGATATTACAACCTTTAGCCGACAGATTCAATCTTTGATCAAAATGAATCTGGTCAAAAAAACACCGGATCCGAATGACCGCCGCATATCTATTCTTTCCCTGACGACAGAAGGAATCTATGTAGCGACAACGATTGATGAGCAAATGAATGATTATCTAAATGAAGTCTTCTCGCATATGAATGATTTCGAAAAAGAGACTGTTCTGCGATCCATCAAACTGTTAAATCAGGCCATGGCGAAATCAAGTTTATGCTGTACTACCCCGATGGGGTAATCTTTTTGTTCTATACTTGCATAATGCAAGTAAATGAAGGAGGGGATTTCATGACAAAAAGGTTGTAGGTAAGCTCGCTCGTCATTTAAAACGTCATGTAAATGTAAGTAATCAGGGTTTTGGAACTGGGCCAGAGGTGAAGGAAGTTGAACGAGTGGTTCGTGTGGGGCTTCGTTATTTCATCAGCAGTGACACATGCCACATGGAATGTGTACACGAAAAAGAGTATTCATAAGCCCAGTTTTTTATGGTCGATTCACTTGATTGCCAGTATTGTATTTATGCCTTTTTTTATCATCGATATTGCAGCAGCTCAAGTTGATGCGCAACAGGTGATGTTGCTAGGCGCCACCTTTCTATTCCAGGGGATGTACGTCATCCTTCTATCGAAAGCTTACCAAATTGGTGAGGTGTCACAGGTTTATCCTATGATGCGAGGTTCAGCAGCCCTGCTTATCCCCGTTATCAGCCTTATTCTGTATGACGAAAAGCTCACGTTATGGGGATGGAGCGGACTTCTGTTGATTGTTTGCGGATTATTTGCCCTAAGCGGTATTGTTTCTGCTCGGCCCACCAGGCAATTATGGCAAATTCTTCTCATCACATTTTCCGTTGGATTGTCGATTACCGGATACACCATCGTAGACAAAAGTATTCTCAACTTTATGTCTCCGATCGGACTATTACAGATTTATAACCTTGCCGGCTTTATCGTTCTGAGTCGCTCCGCTTTATCAAGCGGGAAGTTAAAACAGGAGTGGAGCTTTAACAGGAAAGCCATTATCATTGGCGCTGTTATGGCACCCGGTTCTTACTTGCTGTTCTTATTCGCCATCCCCTTTGCACCACTGAGTCATATTTCCCCAGTCCGTGAGTTCAGCATTGTCATCGGCACTTTTTGGGGATTGATAAAGCTGAAAGAGCAGAAGGGGTTCAGACGGATCGCTTACGCAGTTGTGATTACCATGGGTATGATTCTAATCAGTTTTTGGGGATAGCCCCGTTCCGTTGTGAAAGCAAACAATGAAAATCAAGGAGGCCATATAATGACAAACCAGAATAAAAGTCTGCCAATGTATAGCTGTTGTGCACCTGCCGATCAGAGTGAGACACAAGAAGCAACGCTAGGAAAGGGAAAGCAAAGCAATCAGCCCATCCACAATAAGGAGCTGCCGATTGCGATAATTGGAGCAGGTCCGATCGGATTGGCAGCAGCCGCGCATTTGGTCGAACGTGGAGAGCGGTTTATCGTCTTCGAGCAAGGTCCCCGGGTAGGACATCATATCTTGAAGTGGGGACACATCCGTTTGTTTTCCCCTTGGCAATATAACATCGACCAAGCAGCTCAGAAGCTGTTAAGCAAGCAGGGGTGGCAGGCTCCTATACCTGAGGATTTACCTTTCGGTAAAGAAATCGTGGAGCTTTATTTGACACCGCTGGCCGATCTTCCAGAAATTAAGCCTCATGTTCACCTGAATACAACTGTTACGGCGGTAAGCAGAAAAAGAATGGATAAGATGAAGACTTCGAATCGTGAAGAGCAGCCGTTTATCTTATATACAACCAGCGGTGGAACATCCTCTGCATTCGAAGTAAGAGCCGTTATCGATGCAACCGGAACCTGGGGCCAGCCCAATCCCGTACATGCCGGCGGGATCTGGACAGAAGAAGAACGGGCTCAGAGTGACCGGATTTACTATGGAATTCCAGATATCAAGGGTGGAGATCGGGAGCGGTATAGGGGCAAACGTATCGCAGTCATAGGCAGCGGCCACTCAGCATTAAATACGTTATTGGACCTAGCAACACTCAAGGAGGCGAATCCGCAGACAGAGCTGGTATGGATCATGCGTAAAGCGAGCGTGGAAGACGCATTCGGCGGCGGGGAGAATGATCAGCTTGCAGCCAGAGGCGAGCTTGGGAGTCGCATACATCACCTGGTGGAGTCAGGACATGTTCAAGTCGTGACGCCGTTCAACATTGAGCGTCTTGTTCCACAGGATCATCAGGTATCCATCATTGGAGATTCGGGAGCCCTTCAAGCATTCGATGAAATCATCGTCAATACGGGAAGCCGTCCGGACTTTTCATTCTTACGTGAGATAAGACTTGCAGTTGATCAAGCCACGGAGAGTGTACAATTTCTTGCGCCTCTAATTGATCCGAACGTGCATAGCTGTGGAACGGTGCGCCCACATGGAGAGAAGGAACTCCGACAATTGGAGAAGGATTTTTACATTGTTGGCATGAAGAGCTATGGCCGTGCTCCAACGTTTCTTATGGCTACAGGGTATGAACAAGTCAGATCCATCGTTGCTTATCTGGTCGGTGATGTGGAGGCTGCGGAAAGGGTGGAGCTTGTGTTGCCTGAGACAGGCGTCTGTTCCATCTCCAATGCACCGCGGAATCAACTGACACCGTCCGATCCGTCCGGTTCGTCATCCTGCTGCACTTGAGGCTGCTCAGCGTTAGGGCTCTGTAAATTTAGGTGAGACACGTGAGCGACAGCTTTCGTCCTTTTTGAGGACGAGAGCTTTTTTTTTGTTTTCAAGCATTTGTAATAGGGAGGACATTGAACAGCTACTGTTGCTTTAAAGGAATAAACTTCGTACAATAATTTTATAGATTACGGAATGTGAGTGATCTTTTATAGTAGATGATTAGGGAGGCAATTTTTTGTTAAGAAAATTCGGTATCGTATTCGTGTTTATTTTAAGCACCTTGATTCTCGGGTGTTCACAAGAGGAATCAAAACCATTGGTTGTACCAAGCGAATATCAACATGCTAAGGATATGCTCAATCATTTATACGATGAGGGGCTCAACATTCAAGAAATTAATAACTCTAAGTACACTGCAATCTTCAATACAAATCCTAATTATTCGATGTTCATTAGAACAGATATGGGAATATTCGAACTTGTACATCTTGAACATAAGAACGGTAAGGAAATCGATATTGCAGTAGAGGAAACTGATAATGGGGATTTTAAATATGTCGTTTCAGAAAATGGTGTAGAGCGACTATTGATCCTGGGCATAGAAAACTATTTTAATAAATCGGACGAATACATTACGATCACGAGAGAAAAAGATTTAAATGACAAAATTAAACAAGCTCTAAAAACGCAATAAACCTAATGAGGTGGGGGCGGAGAATCCGTGTCCCCTTAAAATTTGATTACTCCCGGCCGCTTGCAGGCGAAGTTAACATGTGAAGCGGGGCCCCGCCACTTTAAGGCGGGGTTCGAGGAAAGGAATGCTAGATAAAAAAGTGCAGTGTCATCCGGGCCATTTCTTCTGGAGATTCCACGCAGCCACGAACAATCCACTTTTTCAGCATACTCCATAGCCCCCCGGACATCATAGTTAACAGGTATTCCTTTTCCATTTCGCTTAAGTTCGCATGCTTGCTTCCTATAATATCATCCATTGACTTCAGATAAAGTACATCATGGTCATTGAGCAGCGAAAATAACTGATTTTCGATTAACATGTTCAGAAAATGCTTGTGACGCTCCCAATAGGTGAAATAGGCGAGCGGCAGTTCATGAGGCGCTATATTTTGTTCGCGAATACGTGTATAAAACTCCTCAAACATTGAATCTATAACGGCCACGATTACGGATTCTTTGGATAAAAAGTGACGATAAAAGGTTTTCCTGACTAGTCCCGCTTGATCACACAGCTCTGTGATCGTAATATCGTGATAGGGCTTTTTCTGTAAGAGTTCAAGCATGGCATTGCACAACCAATTCTTCGAACGTTCCGCAATCGGATTAACGCGAGCACGCATGCCGCAAATCACCTCGAATGTATAACATCTGTTACACGGATTGAACAACGAATAACAACGAGACTATTATAATCAAACACAGTAAGTTATACAAGTGTGACATTTAGAGCCGGGCATCGGGATGAATACCAGTGTTATTATCGCTAACACGCCCAAATCTCAATACTCCAGCTTCTCAATCCGTTGCAGAAAATCTGGTGCATATTGATCCGTCTGTCTAAAAGATTTGGAAAGTTCAGAGATGATCTCGCCCATCTCTGCAGCAGGAAGCGGCATGCCGTTCATCAACCAATCGACCATGATGCCAAAAACTCCGCTCAATTGGTACTTCATCGAGTATCGATAATAAAGTTGTTTCCTCCATTCTCGCTCATTTCCACATAATTTGTCAGCATAAGTGCGTTCTAAACGCTGAAAATGTTTAATTAATAAATGTTCAATGTTAGCTTTCATAAGTCTTGTTGTGGTGTTGCTTTCCCTTTCCAATTTCTCGAAGATCAGCTTGGGAATGACATCCTCTTTATCTTCACTGACTAACCTTTTAATATCCATAATAAATTCATTAAAGAGCGTTTCTAAATATGTTTCAATAATGTCATCCTTGCTCTTATAATTTCTGTAAAAGGTCTGTCTCGCGACGCCTGCTTTGTTCGTAATGGCGGCAATCTTGATTTTCTCATAAGGGATGGTCTCCAATAAGATAAGCAAGGCTTCCAATATCCATTCTCTGGTTCGTTGAACTTGTATATTGACTCCATGTTGTGGTTGCAACACTTTCACCTCTTTTGTCCATTTTCGCCCATCAGATGGGTATTAAAGTTGAACTACACCTTTATTCAAATTATAATATACTAGCAATAACTGTCACAAGTGTTACCGTTATAACCATCCCACAGGTGCGAAAGGAATGAAGATTATGGTACAAAAATTAGAATGTGGTAAAGCTTTGGTAATCGGATCAGGCATCGCCGGATTGATGACAGCACGAGTTTTGTCTGATTATTATGAGGAAGTCCTGATTGTTGAACGAGACGAACTCCCCACAGAACCTGCCAGTCGTCCAGGTGTACCCCAATCGTTTCATCCACACCGTGTGCTCCCTCGTGGCAGAATGATTCTGGAACGCTATTTCCCCCGCTATATAGATACTTTGATAGAGCTGGGCGCTCAACCTACCAATCGGGAGGCAACGATATCGGTTAATAAGTATGGGAGCTTTGTCATCCAACCCGCTGAAAAAGATGCTTCAAGCAGCAGAGTTTTGCTTGAGTGGGTTCTTTATCAGTGTTTACAACAGATTTCGAATGTACGCTTCCTCCCAAGCACAGAGGCAACGGGGTTAATTACTTCTGATGACCGGCAAACGATCACAGGTATTTATACGAAAGCTCGCAACGAACTGAAAACACAAGGCTCATTGACAGCGGATTTGGTTGTAGATACAGCCGGACGTGCTTCTAAAGTAATCAAATGGCTTGAATCCCTTGGACAACATGTCCCAGAACCAGAACATCTGAAAGTCCCACTTGGCTATAGCACGCGTTATTATAAAATCCCTCCACATGTTGATCAAAAATGGAAATCTTTCTTCTATGATACTCAGGCAGGCGAGGGCGTAAGTGCCGTCATGGTTCACCGTATTGAAGATCAAATTGCGGGGGCGACAATTGCCAGCACAGGAGGGGAACATTATCCTTCAACAAACGCTGCAGAGTTTGAGAAAGAGCTCAAACAGTTAGTTCCTTCAGAGATAGCAGAGGTTCTCGAACAATTAGAGCCGTTTCAAGGACCTCGGGGCTACCGATTGACGGATTCTGTTCGCCAGCATTTTGAGAAGATGGAAAGCTGGCCATCAGGGTTGTTAGTGCTTGGAGATGCATTATGCAGTTTCGACCCTATTTATGGGCAAGGCATGACTGTAGCTGCGATTGAAGCGGAAACCCTGGCTGCATGCCTGGAAGAGCAGATTAGCAATCCCCAGCCTAAGTTCGAGCTTCGTGTGCTGCACAGAATGCAGCAAACGCTTGAGCCTGCTTGGTGGCTCAGCTCAGTTTCGGATTTACGTTGGAAAGGTGTCGAGTATGTCAATTCGGAACCATTGAAAGGCATCAAGTTTGCACAGAAATATATTGATTTATATACGAAAAAGGCTACTAAATTGGCCACTGAAGAAGACAACAAAACCCTTTTCTTCACTCTGTTTATGATGAATGGATTAGTTCTTCCTCCTCGTGAGTTTTTTAATGCCAATATACTGATGATGCTGTTGAATGATAACGGATCAGTAGAAGAGCAGCAATTAAGAGCAGAGCTGGGAGAAGAAGACCCTCAGAAGTTCCAAGCCAGAATAGATGAACTTATTCCTTCTTTTGAAGCAGCATACAATGACCGTCTGTTGAATATGCTGGCAGCGATGCATCAGCAAGCAGCAGCAAAATAAGTTATCGTCCCTGCAGCAAGTGCTTGGTAAAATTTGCTGGAATCTCTGAAGGCTGTCCGACCGATTTTATCGAAGTAGAAGTGACAACATATACAATTTTTTAATTATAAGTGTTATGCTTACTTATAAAACGGCCGCGGCGGATTGCGGCCGTTTTTTGTAAAAATAGTGAAGTTAATTGGTTTAACAAACTCCGATTGCGAAGGAGTATAGAAAATACTTCAGCACGTGTTGTTCGGAATTTATCTAAACTTTGAAATGAAGGTGAATTTATGTTGTCTGAAGAGGTTATTCATTCATTTAATTTAAAAGGTGAAATTATGCCACTACCGGGTGGACAGAATACATCGGTCAGAGTGAATAACGCGGTATTAAAACCCGTGGAAGACGTGCAGCATTCTGAGAGATTGTTGACGATTATAGACAGTTTAAACCCACATGGTTATAGGCTGTCAAAGCCTGTCCGAAGCAACAAAGGTACCTTTGTTAGTGAAGGTTGGATTTGTACGCAGTTTGAGCACGGACAGGAAGTAAACGGTCTTGTCAAAGAGAAGCTTCAGGCATCAAGATTATTTCACCATGATTTATCTACTATTCTTGTTAGCAACTTGCCTCAAGTAGTTGATAATGCTTGGGCTAAGGCTCATCGGATCGCATGGCAAACAGCTGAATTACCAAAAGAGGTCCATATCGAAACAAGACAAATAATAACGGAGTTGCTTCTTAAAGTAAGGCTACAAGAAGATTATACTTTGCAAGTTGTTCATGCTGATTTGGCAGGAAACATTCTTTTTGATGAAGTTTTGCCGCCTTTAATCATTGATTTCTCGCCAACCATAGCACCCGTTGAATATGCCGAAGCCATTCTAGTATGTGATTGTATCGCGTGGCAAGGCAGCAAAGCTTCTGAGATTGATGTTCTTCCCAATCATGAATTTTACAAAGAAATGGTTATAAGAGCGGTGGTATTCCGATTAGCAGTTGAAGCTATATTTTCAGGAAAAGATTTTGATAGATTCATTCAACAGTATCGTTTATTCAAGCCAATTGTTGATTATATCGACAAGCAGCATTCTAGATATTTATGACGAGTAGATGCTGCAGACCGGTTGAATTGGATGTGAGTAAACTAATATTACGATTTAAATTAAGTTTTCATTCTAAATTGATGTGTTCGGCTTGATGCGGAAAGAGATCACAAAGCTAACGACAGCAAAAAGCAGTTGAAGAGACAATGCGATCAGAATGCCGGTTATTAATCCCCAATGGAGTGTCTGGCTTATGGCGATGAAAGCACCACCGATCCCAATACTTAATCCTGGACTGAAAGCGTCAGTAAATTGAAGGCTGGCAGATATCTCGCCTTCTTTCCCTGTTTGCGTATGCTGCAATGCAATTGCCCCTGTGGTTGGGTGAGCTAGTCCGATGCCGAAACCGGTGAAGATTTGTGAAAAAACCGCAAATATGATACCGCCTCCGGGCAGACTGACAGCTAGCATAACAGCGATCACCCCAACGACCATAAAACCAATGCCTGTCATTACCCGCTTGTTCCGACCAAGACCCTGATCTTTGGTATCAAGCCTGGTTTGGAGCCAAGCCGCTGCTGACCAGCTTAATGCACCTGCAGCCACAATTAATCCTGCAAGATCAGCAGGCAGTTTTTTCACATCTGTTAACGCCAGGACAACATAACTTTCTGTAGCATGATAACAAGCGACGAACAAACCTCTTGAGAAGATGGTAGCAGGAAGACCTCTTCTTACTCTAAATGTGCCCTCAGGCAGAAGCTCTCGCAAAGGCAATATCATAACAAGAACGCCGATTACCGATAGTGCGATTCCCTTCCAATTTGTAATCATTCCGAGTCCGCTCAAAAGCATTCCAGTTCCTATAGCAAGGAAAATGGCGTAACCCTCTTTGCGCCCAGTTGTTGTGACTGCTTTTTTTTCTCCTGTTGAAAATTTGCGAAATGCGGGAAGCGTTAGAACAACAGCCAAACCAATGAGAGGGAGAACAAGCCAAAATACGACTCTCCATGAAAAATACTCAGTTAAAAGCCCTGCAATATATGGACCTATAAGCGCAGGTAAAATATAGGCAGCTGAAAACATGGCAAGTATTTTTGTTCTCAGCTGGTTGGGATAACCTAAAGTGATAATGTAATAGACGCATGTAATCATTGCTCCGGCGCCAAATCCCTGCAGCACTCTCCCTGTGATCAGCATGATCATGTTGACAGAAGTGGCCGCTATTATGATGCCAATTAAAAAAATGAAAATAGACGTGACAAACGATGCAAATACGCCATTGGTGTTAATTCGTTGGCCAATTATCATTGTTCCCACGATTTGTGATAAAAGAAAAGCGCTAAATATCCATCCATACAAATGAATACCCTGTAACTTTTGGGCCACACTAGGGGCAATCGTCGTAATTGCCAATCCTTCAAATGCCACCGTGGTCACGGCCAGGATAATTCCGATCGTTAAAGCTCTGTAAGGGGCATCAAAAATCCCCATCTCTTGTTTAGTTTTACTCATCTTGCACCCTCCGTTTGTTGCTGTGTCATTAATTGTCATAGCAAGTATATTGGCTATTTTACCTACTGATAAAAAAGAAATAAAAAGTTGCTTTGAAGATAGTCGTCGTAGCAACTATTAAATCGGTCTACTTCCCTTGCTGATGCTCATCCATTTGGTTTAGATTAATGATAATTATAGATCCTTCACATTGTTATACATAACAGATAGAACTCTTCTGAATGTTTCAACTTCCTTTTCAGACAAACCGTTGATCGTTTTTTGGTACGCTTCAATTGAAGGAGCAAGGATGGCTTCTTTTATTTCCATTCCCTTTGGAGTCAAATAGACACGCAAGGATCTTCGATCCGTTTCATGCGTCACACGATAAATAAAGCTTTTCTTTTCCAATTTGAACAACATACGTGCAACATTTGTTTGATCTTTATGCAGTCTTTCAGCAAGCTCTTTTTGGGTAATTCCTTCTGTTTCCCATAAGACGACGAGTATCTCCCACTGATCCACAGTAATATCAAATGGATTAACGACTTTTTGATAATAGTTATTTAGCTTAAGGGCTGCTCGTTGTACATTAACACCGATATACTTTTCTAATTCCAAGGGAAGGCTCCTTTATAATAGACGTGATTATAGTTGTTGCGACTATTATATTTTAAGTTAAATTTTCTGTCAACTGTTCTAAGTTGACAAGCTGGAAAGCAAGTGTGTCAGCTTGTACTAATTATATGTTGCCAGTGACGCAACGTCATACTATAAGGTAGGGATGATAATGAATATATAGTATAATAGATAGGTAATATAAAATGGAGATTGAAAAATCATATTTGACACATATTAATCATTAAGAAAGGATGATAACGATGACGAAATTATCTTATAGTGGTTTAAAATATGGAGAAACTGATGTGGAAATAAAATTATCGGTGGATATACAAAATAATAATTTTGAAATAACACATACTAAGGAAGTGTCTCAAGTAATGAACAAAACAACAGGTGAATATATCGTAGTATATCGAAACACCTTGAAATTTGAGGTTGTATCATAAGACGAGAATATATGAAACAAATAAACTTTATGCGGCTGATTATATCAGTTGCATTTTTTATGCACTTCTAAAACATAAGTATCTGAACCAATATAAATAGTTATCAAGATATTTGGTCGCCACTCCTTGAAAACGTTCCATAAACTGCTTTAACACTGCCACACCTCATAAATTATACCCGATATTTTACGATTGCCTAAACAACAAGGGAGCTGAAATGATCATACTTAATACCAACACATTGAATTTCATAACCAAATATCAATTATTTAAAAATGATACCATACAGCAAATGCAGTTACAGCATCGGTTGGATTTGGTCGATTCTTTTCAGATCAGGCAGGGCATGCGTGTTCTGGAGGTTGGCTGCGGCCAAGGGGATACAACGATGGCATTGGCGGATGCCGTCGGCATTCACGGATCAATCACAGCGATCGATATTGCCAGTCCGGACTACGGTGCGCCGTTTACGCTCGGACAGGCAGCAGAACTTATTAAAAATTCGAGCCTCGGCGAACGCATTCAGTTTAGGTTTGAAACGAACTTTATGGATTTTGAACCGGAAGCCGTATATGATGCAGTTGTGCTATCGCATTGTTCCTGGTATTTCAAAAACCCGCAGGATTTACTTGCGTATTTTCACAAAATTAAACTAGTGGCGAAGCGAATTTGTTTTGCGGAATGGGATTTGGATTTCACCTCCATCACCCAACGCGCTCATTTTTGCGCAGCATCTATTTTGGCGTTGTATTCAAACCTGACAGAGGATGATGGGAACATCCAGAACCTGTTTCATAAAAAGCAAATCGAAGTTTTTCTTCATGATGCAGGATTTGAGGTGATTCAAAATACGGTTGTAAATGCATCTTATTTGCAGGACGGACAGTGGGAACAAGATTATGCAAACAGCATTCGTTCAGATTTCTCGAAAGCACCGCCTATGCTGCAGGTGCTGGCTAACAGCTACTATGAGTTAATGAATGCGGATGCCGAACATCAAAGCTCGCTGAATAGCTTTGTTCTATGTGCGCGGCCGTCAAATTAGACTGAGTTTTCTAATAAAATGGCATAAGCTGCGTTCATGATTCAGCAAATCTTTGGCGCATCCTGTAGCTCGTCATCAAGACCGGTATAGCCTTGGCCATTAGTCGGCCAAGGCTATTTTTTGCTGATCTTCATACAAATTACATTCATCACTTTTTCTAACCTTGGCAAATTCCTGTAAAGTCGGCATACCATATGCTACTATGGATACAAAAAGCAATCTTCGGGGTAGGGGGAAATACTGCGATGATAGATGTAGACTTACTGGCCCGGACGTTCGCAGGGGGCTGCTACGAACTGATTAGGGTACATCGTTTGGTGATCCAGCCGAAAAGCATACTGCGGGAGTTTAAGACGGACAAGCACGGCTTCGTGTTCCCTGTGCGCGGGGAGGCGCACATGCATGTAGATGGCATCGGCTATGAACTCCGTCCGGGTACCGTCTTGCATGCCGCCCCAGGCATGCGAATGGATTCGCAAGTGATCGGGCAGTCCGAATACGAATATTACTCTGTTTTCTATCGACTGGACAAGCGGGAGGAGGAAGATTGCGCTCCTGAATGCAGCAAGCACTTCAGGCTGGAGCCAGGGACCAATTCCCGCGTTATCGAATTGCTGGCCATGCTTCACCAGAATATATATGCCGCTGGCGGGCTCGAGCAACTGCGGGCCAAAGAATTATTCCTCAGCCTGATGCATCAGGTACTCGCGGGGTGCAACTATCGGGATGACGCCAGCTCCGCGGACAAGAAAGTAATCGAGGCAGCTGTCGCCTATATTAGCGGGTATTACATGCATCCGCTGACCCTGGATGAACTGGCAGGGTTGCATGCGATGAGCCCCAAGCGTTTCTCTTATTTTTTCCACAAATATACGGGTTACCGACCGATTGACTACGTTATCCATTATCGCATGGAACGGGCGAAAGAGCTTTTAAGGACCGGCTCCTTTCCGATTCGGGATGTTGCTGCCAGTGTCGGCTATGCCAACCCGCTTTATTTTAGCAGGGCATTCAAGCAGAGGTTCGGGGTATCTCCATCTGCCTACATGGGACAAGGACAGCGGTAACAGGATTTAGATAATAATGCATGCCGCATTTGCTATTTATGCATTCGCATTCGCGGGTCGCCTTGCTATACTTATAATTGATAATAATTATCATTATTAATGTGAGGAGAGAGATTGCTTTGAAGCGGAAAAGGCAGCTTTGCATCGGGTTATCTTTAACAGCTACCTGGATGAAGGGAATGAGCTGGCGGCAAGGCAGTGAAGGCGGACAGCCGCCCTATACTGTTGCCTTCTATGCCGAGCTGGCGCGGATGGCGGAGAAGGCCAAGCTGGATTTTGTTTTCAAGCCTGATTCGCTTGTTCTCCATATCGATGCGCAGGGGCGTTCACCAGGGTTCGGAAGCCTTGACCCGACGATTATGCTGGCGTCCATTGCCCGGGAAACGGAGCGGATCGGCTTGGTCACAACGATGTCCACCACGTTCAATCCTCCTTATGTGGCCGCGAGACAATTGCAATCCTTGCATTGGGCCAGCAACGGTCGGGCCGGCTGGAATATCGTCACCTCCCTGGATGGGGCAGACAACTTTGCGGCTTCTCCCATGCCGCCAGCGGAGGAAAGATACCGGAAGGCAAATGAGTTTACGGATGTCGTACGCAAGCTTTGGGGCAGCTATCCCTATGAGGCACTTGAGGAGAGTCAAGTAGCGGATCAGGAAGCAGACAAGGCACTGCTAGTCCCGATTAATCATGCGGGCGAGTTTTTCACGGTGAAGGGTCCGCTGAACGTACCCGCCCATCCGTCGGGGCAAATTCCTTTGTTCCAAGCGGGCGCTTCGGATGCCGGACGGAACTTTGCCGCCATGACAGCGGACGCGATATTCGCAGCGTCGCCTGACATGGCGGCAGGCATTGAGCTGCGCCAGGATCTGCAGAGGAGAGCAGCCGCGTATGGTCGCCAGCCCGATGCGATCCGGGTTTTGCCGGGCATGTATTTTTTTCTGGCTCGAACACGCGAGGAAGCGCAAGAGATGTACCGGGAGGCACATGCCCACTTTAGCGCGGCGCGGCGCTATGCGTCAATTCAGGCAATTCTGGGCATTGACCTTAGCAGTCTGCCATTGGATCAGCGGGTTACGGCCGAGTTGCTCCCTGACGCGCAGCAGCCGGTTCGCAGCCGTACCCATGCTGACTTGCTGCGCCGCTTCGTCCTTACGCGGCAGCCTGCTGTGGAAGAGCTGCTGTCCCGCCCGGAGGTTGTCGGCTCGGCGCATTGGGTTGTGGTGGGGACGCCCGAGGATGCACTGCGAGACGTTGCATCCTGGTTCGAGGCGGGGGCCATGGATGGCTTGATCGCCCTGCCGGGCGGGTCAATTCAATCGCTGCACTTGTTCTGTAGCGAGCTAGTGCCGATGTTGGTCGAGCGGGGCTTGTTCCGTAGCGAATATACGGGAAATACGTTGCGTGAGCATATGGGCATTGAATGAGTGTCGGCTGTTGCCGCGCGAATACAGAAAAAAGAGGTGGAGAGGTATGCAGGATCAGGAAGTATATGATATTACCATTGTTGGCGGAGGGCCCGCCGGATTGTTCGCGGCATTTTATAGCGGCTTGCGGGAGATGAAAACCAAAATCATCGAATTCCAGCCACGGCTCGGCGGTAAGGTTCATGTCTACCCGGAGAAAATGATTTGGGATGTAGGGGGGCTGCCGCCTGTGCCCGGCTCGCAATTGATTGAGCAACTGGTCGCGCAGGGGCTGACATTTCAGCCGAAGGTCGTGCTCGGGGAAAAGGTGGCGTCCATCGCCAGAGATGAAGCGGGCCACTTCAGGCTGCATACAGCTTCCGGCCAGCTGCATTTGTCAAAGACGGTGCTGCTGGCTATCGGGGGCGGAATTTTGAAGCCGATCAGGCTGGATATTGAGGGGGCGGAACGCTTCGAGGTGACGAATTTGCATTACACGGTACAGTCGCTCGAGCGCTTCAAAGGCAAGTCAGTCCTTATCTCCGGAGGCGGCCATTCCGCGGTCGACTGGGCGAATGAGCTGGCGCCGATTGCCCGACAAGTGTATCTCACGTTCCGCAAGGAGAGCTTGAAGGGACATGAAGCAGATATCTCGCGGCTCAGCAGGGGCGGTGTTGAATGTCTGCCGAATACGTCCATTGAGAAGCTGATCGCCGCGGCGGACCATGAGCGAATCGAGGCAGTCCTGCTGAGAAGCAGCGAGGATCTAACGAGCCTCAAGCTGCTCGTCGACGAGATCATTATTAACCATGGCTACGAGCGGGACAAGGAGTTGCTTGCCAATAGCGAGTTGCAGATTCAACTGATAGACCACCGCATTTCAGGCAACCCGTTGAGTGAAACTTCGGTACCCGGCGTCTACGCAGCAGGCGATGTGCTGCATCATGAGGGCAAGCTGCATCTCATTGCAGGCGCATTTCAGGACGCTGCCAATGCGGTCAACCGAGCAAAGCAGTACATTGCACCGGATGCGGAAGCACGCGGGATGGTATCGTCGCACAATGACCTGTTTAAGCAGAAGAACCGCGAATTGATGAAGCATTTGTACACAACAAAATCTTGAGAATATGCTGGGGGAGTCCACATGAACAGACTAATCGGCCTTATGGCCGTCTTTATTATACTGGCAGGTATACTGGCAGGATGCGCAGGGTCACCAGGTGACAATGATCCGGTAGGGAATGCGCCTGCGGCCAACGACGCAAGCAACCCTAGCGGCGAGGCGCACCGGGCTGATAACGATGCGGAGCCAAGTGAGAGTGAAGAGAAGCCAGCATGGCCAAGGACGATTACGGATGCTGTCGGTGAGGTAGTGTTGGAGAAACCGCCGCAGCGTGTTGTCGTATTGCATCCGCTATATTTGGATTATTTCTTCGCTTTGGGTAAGCCGCCGATCGCTTCAGGCAACGCGGAAATCGCAATGGCTGAGTATGAAACACTGCAGTCCTATGCCGGTTCGTCGGCCGATGTAATCGATTTGGGCAGCGGGAGAGACGTGAACCTGGAGAAGGTGATGGAAGTCGATCCGGATGTTATTGTCACCTTCAAGGGACATATCGATGCGCTATACGATGAACTGAGCAAGGTTGCCCCGGTCATCCAAATTGACTATAGCGATACATGGGAAGATACAATGCGCCTGTGTGCCGAAATTACTGGCAAGGAGCAAGTGGCGGAGCAATACATTCAGGAAACGAAAGCATTAATTGAGGAGGCAAAGGTGAAGTTGGGCGAGCTGCAGGAGAAAAGCTTTGCTCTGTTCAGAGTTGATAGTAAAGCCAATTTTGGCGCCCAGGGCACAAAAAATACGATTTATTATGATGTGGAGCTAGGCTTCGGGCTGCAGGTGCCTGCAGGATATCCAGAGGACAACGGTCCGATCTCGCTGGAGGCGCTGTCTGAGATGAACCCGGATTATATTATTCTCCAGCATAATGTTGACGTCGCGCAGGCGGCAATTAAGGAGAAGGAAAGCCTCGCTGTATGGAATGCCCTGGAAGCGGTGAAGAACGATCAGGTGCTTATCTTCGATAACTCCCTCAATTCCGGTAGCGTGCTTGCGGTACGCATAGCAGCGGAGAAGTTCATGGCATTAGCTGCGCAATAGCTTTGACAGCCGGGCCATCTGTCTGCGCCGTCTGCGGATAAGTGCCGAAGTAATGATTTCTCGGGCTTTGCGCTCCCCTGCGGCGTGGATATCAATATAACAAAGTTTAAAATAGATCCTTTAATGTTTTCCGCTACGGTTTGTGTGTAATCAAGACGTATTGGGCGTGCTTTACTGAATGTCAATCGTCTGTGAAAATGTCACCTTAACTATGCTATGAAAATGTCACTTGTTGAAATGGAGGCCGCCCTTACC
>REGQ01000046.1 GCA_004134985.1 Paenibacillaceae bacterium
AAGCCTTCCCGGCTGCGGAGGACGTTCACTTTGCTGTTGGCCTTCAGACGAACGACAAAGTGGATCCCGCGGCGATTAAATTCCATAAATTGTAAGGAAACTGAGCCACCTTATTTCTAGAAAATCGCACCATTTTAGCCGTCCATAGGGGGAATAAGCGCTGTGGGAAGCGTTAGAGTTGAAAAAGGGTCATTTGAGGCCATTTAAGTGCTGTGGCAAGCGTTAGCGCAAGATCCTCACGAATACCCACGAACAGTAACAAAGGGAGAAGACTGTTTGCAGCCGCCTCTAATGCCGACAGAGGATGTTATCCATTTCTATCCTTGTTTCACGCTCGTTTCAACCGCTAATTTCAGTTTTGAGCCATTAAATTATTACAAAAAAAAATTTGTGAAATTACATTTTAATGAAAATTCATGAGAGTATAATTCTTTACATGAGATCTCTTTGAAAGATTTTTGCTCAAATTATTTAGTAGGAGGTTAAAAAATAGTAGGAGAGGACGAAAAAAGTGAAAGCGGTTTTATAAAACTATAAGAGATGCACTCTTATATCTACGCTTACTGTTGCCAACTCATCTTTAGATATGCGGCGGATACAGCCTGTAGGAGGTGGTCAATATGTAAATAGTACCGGAACTGGCACTGCGAATGGAACATCAGTCATTCAATGGCCTTTTGATCCTAAGATCCTCTCAATTTTTGAGAACGCTTCCACACAATCAGGGATTAGAACAATACTGTTGGACTACACCGGAGCCAACAATTATCTAGTAATATTTGTTATGCAGAGGGGAGGGAAGCTTTAAGTTTTTCTTTAAGCATTCTGGCCAGGCATGGTAGTTAACGTGTTCAACAAGGAAAGTAAATTGTCAGTCAAAACAAGGAGGTTGTCTCATGGGCAAAATCAAAAAATCTCATTTGGTATTTTTTTGCGTTTCAATTGTAATTTGCTTGATCGTTGCTTTGCCGGGACTAGCACTAGCTTATACTGCTCCGACTCACTCTGGTCCACAATTTGTGGGTGGCTCTTATGCAGACCCTGATGTACAGGTTTATGATGGGACATATTGGGTGTATCCGACTCGTTCGACTCAAGCTGGCGAGCCCCCTGGCACTGGCGTAAAATCTGTAGACTTATTTTCTTCAACTGATATGATCAACTGGACAAAACACCCGAATGTCATTAGTTCTGCCAATATATCATGGATACAACATTCATTGTGGGCACCAAGCGGGGCGTATCGCGATGGGAAATACTATCTCTATTTTGCTGCTAACGCAATCAATGGCGATGGACAATTAGGCGGAATAGGTGTTGCAGTGGCTGATCATCCAGAAGGTCCATATACCGATGCGATTGGCGCACCACTTATAAATGTTGTAAGAAATGGCGCAGGTCCAATGGATCAAGATGTATTTATTGACGATGACGGTCAGGCTTATATGTATTATGGCAGCTGGCGCGAGTGTAATGTTGTCAAGCTTAACGATGACATGAAGTCTCTGGGAACATGGCCTGACGGAACCGTCTATAAGAAAGTTACTCCCACTAAAACGGGCAATAATGATTTTTTTGAAGCGCCTAAAGTGTTCAAGAGGAACGGAATCTACTATATGACTTATTCTGCCGGCATATGGGCAGATTCATCTTACAAGGTAATGTATGCAACTTCCAACTCTGTAACAGGACCATTTGAACCACAAGGAATTATGCTGCATACGGATACGACAATGTCAGATGGACCTGGTCATAATGGTATTGTTCAATCTCCCACAACAAATGAATGGTACATTTTTTACCATAAGCGTTATCTGAATAGTTCACCACGCGTACTGGCCTATGATAAATTTGAGTTTAATCCAGATAATACGATTATCCCAGTCAAAATGAAAGTGGAAGATAACTTTGAAGACGGTGATGATGCAGGATGGACAAAATATGGCGGTACATGGACAGTATCAGGCGGTCAGTATAATGTAGCATCTAATCCGGGTGCAAAGTCTCTTCTCGACACCAATTACGCCGATTTGATTTATGAAGCTGATGTGACACCAGGCTCAACCGGCAATGCGGGTCTGGTATTTAGGGTAACAAATCCTGGTACAGGTACTGATGCTTATAAAGGCTACTATGCTGGACTCGATGTTCCTAACCAGAGGGTTATGATCGGGAAGGCAAACAACAACTGGACACCGCTTGCCACGGCTCCTATGAGTTTAACGGCTAATACAAAGTATCATGTTAAAATTTTTGCACAAGACGACTCCATTAAGGTTTATGTTGATGACATGACTACACCTAAAATTAGTGTGACGGATTCAACCCATACTAGGGGTACTGTAGGCGTGAGAACATATGATTCAGCTGCAAAATTTGATAATATTTCAGTTAAAAGCAGTCGATATGAAACAGAAAATTTACAAGTAAGCGCAACCTCGGGCGCCAAACACTCCATGTTCGGAAATGGATTGGCTGTGGACCACAATCTGAGCGCAGGATATGGAACGATGCTGGATGCCACTGGAGTCAATGACTATGTGACCTACATGGTGAATGTGCCTGAGGCACGCAGCTATAGTGTAAAGGTCGGTGTGAAAAAGGGAGACAACAGGGGACAGTTCCAGATGTCGGTAAACGGTATAAATCATGGTTCGGTTCAGGATTTATATTCATCTGCATTTGACTATGTGGAACTGAATGTGGCAAATATAACCTTCAGCTCGGCAGGCAATAAATCCTTCAAGTTTAATGTTGCAGGTAAAAATGGTTCAAGCTCTGCATACAATCTGGCATTTGATTATATTAAACTAGTACCAAACTGAGCAAGCAAGTAAAGCGTACGGTTAACTTCTATACCTGCCTGCGTAGTGTTGTTTGCGCAATCAGCAGTTAAGCTTTAAACCTAGGCCCTGGCCTAGGTTTTTTTGTATTGATGGGATTGTTTAAATGCTAAAATCATTTCATTTGTATTATATGGAGTGATACTGGTTGAGCTTGGATGTCGTATTGGATACTTCTGTATCCGATTTTGCTCATTGGTAGATAATATGATATATTTGTGGCATTGGAGAAAGGAGGGCGACAGTTGCTTGAACTATCCATTAATGATCCAGTAAGGCTGGTTAAAGTAGCGCATGCGCTTAGTACGCACACGCGTGTAGGTATTATCCAATTACTGTTAACCAGATCTAGCTTTAATATATTTGAAATAGCAGAAAAGCTTAGTATTCCTGTATCTACCGCAGCTAATAATGTAAAGGTGCTGGAGGATGCACAGCTGATTGTATCTGAATTGCAGCCTGCAAGCAGAGGCGCGATGAAGGTGTGCAGACGCAATTTTGACGATGTTCATATTACGCTTAATCCGTCAGTTCGCGAGCACTATAGAGGCAAGATAGTAGAGATTGAAATGCCGATTGGGCATTTTGTTAATTTTGATATTGAGCCTACCTGTGGAATCGCAGGAGCAGAAGGTCTGTTGATTCTTGAAGATGATCCGGTTCAGTTCTATTTGCCGCAGAGCCGTGATGCAGAGCTTATTTGGTTTCGTCAAGGTTGGGTTGAGTTTCGATTTCCGCGTCAACATCCAGGGACGTATGTGCGTTCTTTGGAGTTTTCTTTGGAATTGTGTTCAGAGGCTCCTAACTATAGCAATGATTGGCCTTCGGATATTACAGTTTGGGTTAACGACGTCGAAGTAGGCACATGGCTTTCTCCAGGGGACTTTGGGGATCATCCCGGCAAGCTAAACCCCTCCTGGTGGTATGAAACCGGCACGCAGCATGGTTTGCTGAAAACGTGGTCCATCGATATGAACCGCAGTACGATTGATAAAGAAAATTGCTCAGACACGAATATTGATTCGCTTAAGCTTGAAGAAAAGCCATACATCTCATTCAAAATTGGGATTAAGCCTGACGCCAAGCATCAAGGAGGAATTAATTTGTTTGGCAAAGGATTTGGTGATTATCCTCAAGCCATTATGATGCGTCTGGAATATGATTAATGATAATTAAACAGGTGACGAACCTTAAAAAACGTTTCAACTAAATGCCGAAATAATCGGATTGTAGTTGAAACGTTTTATTTTTTTGTTTTAAAACAATAAAACTGTAAGAAAGCGTTGACAAAATGGGATGTTGAAGGTAATGTTTTAAACATGAATGAAACAAAAATATTGTATTAAAACGATTTTATTGTAGGATAGAGCGGTGAAAATGACACGACCACAAGATTGCACCGCTACAGCTACAACGATTGGCAGTGCCGGCCTATCCATTTTTGCAGAAGTACGTTGTTAAGGGTGTATGTGTAGGATCTATTAAAAGGATTGATGGGAGTAGATAATAATGGCAGTAATGCGTACAGAATATCCTAGACCGCAATTTGTGCGGGAGCAATGGCTTTGCCTCAACGGCGAATGGGAATTTTGCTTTGACGATGGCGATATTGGAGAAGATGAGCACTGGTATGCTGCAGAGCGTAAAGATAGATTTGATCGCAAAATTCAAGTTCCCTTCGTTTTTCAAAGCAAGCTGAGCGGCATTAATGATCCGTCATTTCATGATATCGTCTGGTATCGCACCTCATTCGAAGTGCCGGCTAATTGGAATAAGAAACGTATTATTTTACAATTTGGCGCAGTCGATTATTTGGCTAAGGTATGGGTGAACGGTCAATTGGCAGTTGTTCATGAGGGCGGACATACACCGTTCTCAGCCGATATTACACCTTTCTTGCAAGAAGGAAGCAACGCCATCGTTCTGCGTGTCCAAGATTTCAGCCGGGATACTGCATTGCCTCGCGGCAAGCAATACTGGCTGGAGGATTCAGCAAGCATTTTTTACACGCGCACAACAGGTATTTGGCAAAGTGTTTGGCTAGAGCCGGTAGAGACGACTCATATTCGCAAAGTTAAGCTGACGCCAGACATTGATCGCAATGAAATTCAGCTGCATACCTTTCTAGAAGGCTGGAAGGCTGATGATCAATTGAAGCTGCAAGTAAAGATTACATTCGATGGACAATTAATTGCACAAGATGAATATGTGCTTAATCGTGCTGAGCAGCAGCGAAGCATTGGCTTACATGACTTCGCAGAGCATGGGTTGGGACGCTTATGGAGTCCTGAACATCCTAATCTGTATGATATTAAGATTCAATTGATTCGATCCTCTGAACAAATATTGGATGAGGCGGAAAGTTATTTTGGCATGCGTAAAGTTTCTGTAGTTGATGGCGTATGGTGTCTGAACAATCGTCCGTATTTCCAGCGGCTTGTCTTGGATCAAGGTTATTTCCCTGATGGCGTACTAACTGCGCCCAGCGACGATGATCTTAGAAAGGATGCAGAACTGACTAAGCAACTCGGATTTAACGGCGTTCGCAAGCATCAAAAAATGGAGGATCCGCGCTTCTTATATTGGTGTGATAAATTAGGCTTGCTTGTATGGGGCGAGGCGGCTAATGCTTACGACTATTCGGAGGAATATGTCCACAGATTCACAAAGGAATGGCTGGAGGCTGTTGAGCGGGACTACAATCATCCCTGCATCGTAACATGGGTACCGCTGAATGAAAGCTGGGGCATTCCAAACGTGCTGAATGACAAGCGCCAGCAACAACACGGATTAGCGATGTATCATATGACCAAATCGCTAGATCAGTCTCGCTTTGTTGTTTACAATGACGGCTGGGAGCAGATGACGACAGATTTGGCTACCATTCATGACTATGAGAGCAGGCAAGAGGTGCTGGAGCAACGATATGCAAGTGTGGAATCTACGCTGAATGCCATGCCGGCAGGCAGGCGCATTTTCGTTGGCGGTGCTTCCTATCAGGGGCAACCGATCCTTATTTCGGAATTTGGGGGGATCGCCTTCAAAAAGAGCGACTGGGAGGGTTGGGGCTACTCTGGTGCTGACAATGAGGAAGACTTTTTGCGCAAGCTGAAGGCAGTGGTCGATCCGATGTTCTCCTCACCCGTTATTCAAGGTTACTGCTACACACAGCTGACTGATGTGGAGCAGGAGATTAATGGGCTGTTAACCTACGATCGTCAATTGAAAGCATCGCTGGAGGATATTTCCCGTATCATAAAAGGTGAATAGTGTGTGAGGATCATATGCTGATCCCCATATGAATAACCAAAGCGCCGCTTATGCAGCATAGAGCTGTAGAGCGGCGTTTTTTATTTTAGGGGTAGTTTAATTACGCCTGCAATCCGGTTCATTTCCCTTCGCTTGCCTTTCTGTCCCAATCTCCGCTCCTGCTTGTCAGGTGTACGATCATCTGCTGCAGTGAGACCGGAGTAAGTTCGAGTGACGACCCGGCAGCTTGTTTCCGGTCTTCAGCGCTCAGTCCGCCCATGATCGTTATTGAAGACACATCTATTTTGCCAATCAGGGAGAGGATAATTCCTCCTTCATCATCTCATATCCCATCTGTTCTTTCTCAACCGAGTCCTCTTTAAAATGTTCTTCAAAATAGGTTTTCGCAGGATAGATTGTTACTTGTTCTGAAATCGACAGGAGATAAAATAATTCATACTTGAAATCGCTCTTGTCGCCATTTTCAAATGTTAGGCGTAAAGGAAATAAGGCGCGGCCTGTTTTATTGAAATAAGGCGCCATTTCTTTCAGGTGACCATCAATCAGCTGTTTACCGGCTTTTTTTTCTACGTCATTGTTGGCTTCCGACAAAGCCTTTTGCATTCCGGCAATCAAGGGGCTGTCCTCAGGTTTTCTGATCGATGTCATATCTGCTTCCACGTTTACATCCAATATACTGACGTTGTTGTCAGTTTGTTCATTTGTAAAATGAATCGAAATATTGTCAAGCTTATCCGTTTCACGGGGATACGTTGACAGCAGCAGTTCTTGAACTGCCCTGAAGACGATATTCGCTTGCTCAGTTGTTAAGCTGCTTTCATTGTTGATTTGGTCATTTGTAATTCCGTTGGATAGATTCGCTTCTGATTGCGGATCGGTGCAGCCACTTAATACGAATCCTATGATCCCGACAGCTAATAATAGGAATAGAAATATTCTGTTTATTTTCATTAGAATCCTCTTTAGTATGTCATTTCTAATCGAACAGCTTGCCATGTACCAAATCAATGGATACGGTTTCTGCTCCAACTCTGCTAAATATCAACTCGAGCTTTTTTACGTTTGTCACATCAACATCGAACTGCCGGGCAGCATCGCCTCCGCGCAGGTCTGCAATTGAGAAGCGCTCCTTGCCATCGGCGACAATTTTGAATGACCCCGAAGAAACGCTATTCTTCGTAAGATCATCTATTCCGACCAACCCGCTAAAGCGCGAGTACTTGCCGTTCAGATTATATTCCAAAGAACCACTGCTTGTTGTGTCTGCTTCCTCGCTCTTCACCAATTCTACTTTGATGCCATTCTCCCAGTATTTAGTTCCGGCGATTTTCAACAGCGTGCGGCTTTTGATGGTGTGATTCCTTGCGGCACCGTTTATTCTTGCATAATCAAGGGTGGAAAGGGCGTCAAACCTTCCCGTCTTCTTGCCAATCCACACCGTGTTCTGCTTTTCATCCCACTCCACACGGTTTCCTGTCGCCTCACTAATCAAGGTTAAAGGCACATACAATTTGTCCTTGTACGTAACACTGCCCATCTTGCTGCTTTTCGTTTCTACACCATCAATCATAAACTTGGCCTTCTTAAAAAATCCTTCGATGGATGTTTCTCCCGTTGCATATGCGGTTGATCCCAATAAAACAACAGATGCGACCACCCCGCATACAAAACCTTTCATCTTGTCTCTCATTAATTTTGGCCTCCTTCCACGCTGTCTATAAATATAAACACTGGAAAGCGAAATAAGGTCGCACCTCTTTTGCAAATTTTATTTTTAATCTATGGCTGCACCTGGGCAGACGAATCAAGCCTTCCCTAATATCTTTCTATTTGGCATAATGTAATACATCCTGAATGAGTCCATTTAATTCGGGATACGAAATGAATCTTTCGCTGCCTCATGGCGGTGGCCATTTACGCTTGTTGTATTTTAAAGGAGGGCGTTTTATTGCCTAGTGTATTTCTTTTTTTGCAGGATCAAAACTTTGCAAATTTAAGTCCAGCATTACAAAAAGAGATTTATGGTGAATATTATCGTATGTTTTACCCTATGATTTTTTACATGGTTAAAAACCATTCAACAACCGAAGACATTATCCAGGAATCGTTTTTAAAAGTGATTTATCATATGCCGCAAATTGACGGGAGCGATAAAACAAAAGCGTGGATTAGAACAGTGGTGAAAAACACGACCTTAAATTATCTGCGAAAATTAAAAAAAGAGCGCGACAATATCGACCTTGAAAGTGTTTTTTATGATGAAAGCGAGTTTGCAACCGGCTCAGAAACGGTATCGGGGGAAATAGAGCTGAAAGAGTTGATTGGTGCTGTTGAGCGATGCTTGAAAGACTTGAAACCGGCATACCGAGCCTTGATTGAATTAAGATGGAAACGCGAACTGAGTTACAAAGAAATAGCCGACGAATTAAATACCACGGAACATAAAGTGAAGTACACCTTGAACAGAGCAAGAGATGCGATCAAGAAACGTATCATCAAGGATGGGAGGGAATCGAAGTGAATAAAGAAAAATTTGATAAATTGTTTGAGGAAGCTTTCGATGAAGCAGCCAAAAATTCAACAAATATTCCGGACTTCACGTCTTCCTGGGAGCAAATTGAAAGCAAAGTACGAAGGAAAAAATCGAATAAAAAAATAAAAACGCTGCTCCCCATTGCGGCAGCCTCGTTTGTGTTAGGTGCATTTCTATTTGGGTCGCCGAGCGTAACGAAAGCGCTCGACCCCTTTTTTAATACAGTCAAAACGATCCAGAAGAATGTTGTTAGTTTTGTGTTTGGTGCTGGTGAACAGGGAGAATCCGGTGCACTGACGCCTCCCCCTGATGATGGAGCGGATACAGAAGAGAATATCGAACTTTCTGATCCATCCATTGAAGAAATATCGTACGCCTCCTGGGAAGAGGCATTAAACCATTTGTCATTTTCACCGATCCAATTTGACTATATTCCCATAGGGTACAACCTGTCCGAAGTGCGACTTTATCTATCAGACAATGCCAGCAAGGCGGATGAGGCAAGACTGGTTTATTTAAACGATGACAATGAACGGTTACTGATAAAATTAAGCAAGCTGGCAGGAAGCACCGTCATTACCTCCTCACATGTTCAAGGTGACGGAGCACATGAGATGATTAAGATCAACGACCGTAATGCCTATTATTTTGCTGCAAGCAGCGGTCATGCCATGCTGGAGTTTTTATATGAAGGCCTTCACATCGCGATCTCTGGACAGCTTGAAAAAGAAGCGTTAATACAAATTGCTGAAAATATTGCTGTGAGAAGGGGCAGGTGAGTGAGATGAAAATGGCTTGTATTTTGTTCTGCAAGATAATCATGCACATCCCCTATTGCGTCGAAGTGAGCAGAACGAGATTGTAAGGGCTGGTAATATTTTTACTGGCGGGCGCGTAAGTACGATTTTTGCATTATAGGAGATAATGCTATAATAGCTTTATTATTTTGAAACGGGGGAAATAGTGTGGTCTATGTTGCGTTGCTGCGAGGGATTAATGTTGGCGGGAATAATAAAATCGATATGAAGACGCTCAAAAAAACGTTTGAAAGCGTTGGAATGAGCAATGTCGTCACGTATATTAATTCAGGCAATATCATTTTCACTTGTCCCAACCATTCAAGAGCAGAATTACCACGCATACTAGAAGAGGCTATCACGGCGGATTTCGGATTGCAGATCAGAGTTATGGTCCGCAGCATCGAAGATTTGACAATCATCATGCAATCCCTGCCAGATTCGTGGACCAACGATCAGAGTATGAAAAGCGATGTGCTTTTTCTGTGGGATGACATTAACGAGGCATCTGTGCTTGAACAGTTGACCATTAAACCGGACATCGAGAAGGTGCTGTTCGTACCTGGCGCTATTCTCTGGTCTGTAGATAAGGAAAATGTCACACGAAGCGGGATGGTAAAGCTTGTCGGCTCCAGCATCTATAAACACATGACGATTCGAAATGTTAATACAACCCGCAAAATCTACGGACTGATGCAGGCGGCATTGTAATTATCCTTAATTAGCTTGAAGAGATTGGAGAGACCGGAGCGCTTTCAGTACGCCGTCCCGGTTTTTCGCTGTTTTTATAAATTTGGGCAGTCGGTAGGAGGCTGTTCGATGGATAGTGGTAGACGGTTTTTCCCGCAGTTCGGCAGAAATATAATCAATCATGAAATTCAAATGTTTGCGATTTAGCGCCCAGATTGGTTTGCCGCGGTAAGAGCAGCAATAATAAAATGGCAGGCCAAAAACAGGGTCCGTTCCATTGATTGCAAGGGATTGACGGCCACGGTATGCAGGGATTTGGCGCAACGGCACCTGGTTGTTCCTGCCGCAATGAGGACAGTTGATGTGCGTTTGCTTATGCGCAAGCTGCTGCTCATCCCTGATTTCCAAGTTGAACCAGCGCTCGCACGCTGTACAGACACCGCTTGCTTTATAACGGTAACTAAGGTTTTCTTCACTTGCCCGATGAAAGCAGGAGGAACAGCGCACTTCCCGCACCTTTAGCCCATCATAATGCCGTTCTGTGATTTCCGCCTGCTTGTCGCACTTCGGACACTTTACCGCGACCGAATCCCCACTGTACAAAATGTAGTAGTAGGAGTAAGGTTCACCCAACTCATCAATAAACCGTTTCAACGATTTCAACTCCTTCCTGATCGTCTATTCAAAATATCTTATCGCAGTTTTGAAAGCCGGGCAAGCAAACCGGAGAATAATCATTAGGCCCCCCTGACTGATTAATTTCGCAAAATCGAACAAGCCGATTGACCTCTAACTGAATCTGACTGATGTGTCTAGCCAGACTAACTAGCCTGACTAGACTAACTAGACTAATTTCACTAGATCAACTAAGCGGACTGATCTTACCGAGCTCCGACTGATCTGACTAGCCAGACTAACTAGACTAATTTCACTAGATTGAAGAAGTCGATTGACCTCTGACTGAAACAACGTTTCTCTGTCCACCATGCTCATCTCACTTGTATACCCTATCTCAGGTAGCCGCAAATGGTTACTTTATGGCTCCGAATGGGGCCGCAGCTATAGTCGATTGCTGCTCACCTCGGGAGCGATGTAGCGGAGATAGGGTGTACAAGCATTTATTAGTTACAATGCAATCTGGTTCAAGAGCTCATGCTTGCTCGCTTACCTTCGCAAGGGAAATGGACAATAATGCAAAATGCAGCATTTGACTCAGCGTATCGGACTCAAATTAGGTAAGGGAGGAAACGAGGAGGGGAGGGGGCGGCACGTGGTTCGTCCGCCGCCATGCGGCGAAGCAACAAGCGCGGGTAGAATTCTAACGCTGATGAGCGGCGCTATTTAGGGAAATTCAGCCCCATAAATATTGTAAGGAAACTGAGACACCTTATTTATAGAAAATCGCACGATTTTAGTCGAAAATGGGTGAATAAGCGCTGTGGCCAGCGTTAGAGTTACAAAAGGGTCATTTGAGGCCATTTAAGAGCTGTGGCAAGCGTTAGCGCAAGATCCTCACGAATACCCACGAAACAGAAAGCACTTACTCGCTCGAATTCGTCCATCGCTACTTTTGGCTTTGAGCCAAAAATTTTATCAGTATTTCTTATTAAAATGAGCAATTCTTAGCGAAAATGCTGCATAAAAGCAGGATTGTCGTGTCATGTGGCACCGTCATGCCCCAATGTGCTGCTCCATCCTCACAATGCCAAGCTACGCCATACCGCGTACCATGCCAAGCCGCAGCGAGCTGCCCTATCCGCATCGCGCTGCACCTTGTCGTGTGCCGTCGTGTCAGGCACATTGTGCAGTGTCGTATCATGCCGCATCGTGCGCCGTCTTGCCAGGCACATTGTGCAGTGTCGTATCATGCCGCATCGTGCGCCATCGTGCCAGGACATTGTGCAGTGTCATGTCACGTAGCATCGAGATCCTCCGCGCCACATCGCATCGTGTGATCCCAAACCGCGCCGCGGCGCTCATTGCGACTGCGAACAGCAGCCAGGTTGGCATATCCACTCCAAAAAAAGAGCCGTCAGGCGTTTTTTTGCTTCATTTGGTGGCGTCTCTGCTCCAAATGGTGGTGTATTCGCTCCAAATGGTGGCGTCTCCGCTCCAAAGGAGAGTGGAAGGTGGCCGGAGAGCAGTCATAAAACGCCACATACCGACAAGTTATTATATAATTTTATTATATTAACATATTGACATATTAATTATTATTTTATAATATACTATGTGTAAGCGCTTTTAGTCGAAGTGCTGTATTTTTACAGCTGGAAGGGAAGGGCATCAAATGAACTTATCTATGGAGAGCATGACGAAAAACGATAATCTGATCGAGCAGTTGGCACAATGGCCTGTGATCAGCAACTTTTACCGCAATTGTTTCTATAACACGCTTGAAACGACGACAGAAGTGCTGGACGATGGCACGGCTTTTGTATTTACCGGTGATATACCTGCAATGTGGCTGCGCGACTCATCAGCGCAAGTTCGCCATTACATACCGCTTGCGGTTGCTGACGAAACCTATCAGCGCATTGTGGAAGGCTTGATCAAACGGCAAGTCAACTATATTCAAATTGATCCCTACGCCAATGCTTTTAATAAAGAGCCTAACAATCAAGGGCATAATGAAGACCTGACGAAAAGTAATCCATGGGTGTGGGAAAGAAAGTACGAAATTGATTCGCTGTGCTACCCAATCCAGCTCGCTTACCTTTATTGGAAGGCGACACAAAAAACAGAAATATTTAATGACCAGTTTAAGAAGACCATGCATGATATTATTGCGCTCTGGACAGTGGAGCAGCGCCATGAAGAGCAATCCGACTATACTTTCCAGCGCTTTAATTGCGCGGTGACCGATACACTCCAGCGTGACGGCTTGGGAACCCCAACGGCCTATACCGGCATGACATGGTCTGCATTCCGGCCAAGCGACGATGCCTGCGACTATCACTATTTGATTCCATCCAATATGTTCGCTGTAGTCGTGCTGCGTTACATGGAGGAAATCGCTAGAGAAGTATATGGGGACGCGGCTCTGGAACAGGAAGCAAGGCAGCTTAAAGAAATGATTGACGAGGGCATCAGAGCATTCGGGCTGGTCGATCATCCTGAATATGGTCAGATGTACGCTTATGAAACCGATGGTCTCGGCAACCATAACCTGATGGATGATGCGAATGTGCCAAGCTTGCTGTCCATTCCTTATCTCGGGTATACCACTGCCGATGATCCTATCTATCAAAATACAAGAAGATTTATTTTAAGTTCAGGCAATCCTCATTACTATTCCGGCAAAGCTGCAAAGGGAATTGGCAGTCCGCACACACCGTCCGGATACATCTGGCATATCAGTCTGGTTATGCAGGCTTTGACTTCGCAGAGTGATGACGAAATCAAGGAACTGCTGCAGACGATAACAAGCACCGACGCGGGAACAGGATTTATGCATGAAGGGTTTCATGTTGACAATCCTGACGAATACACACGGCCATGGTTTGCCTGGGCGAACAGCTTGTTTGGCGAATTGATCTACAAGTTGGTCGAAGAGAAGAAGGAACATCTGTTTCCGCAGTCGCAGTCGTAATCCTTTTGTTGTTGTTAACGCGGGTCCGCTCTGGTAGCGGGCTCCGCATAACAAATAAACTAGTGTTGAGAGGGGAAGAAGGATGGGGACAAAGAATAAAGCTGTCTGGTTGCTTGTAGTTACCCTGGTTTTTGCACTTTTTGTTAGCGGTTGCACGAGCGGTAAAGAGGGAAAGACAGAACCCGAAAAAGAGCAAAACAAAAGTGAAAACGTAAATCAGACGCCGGACCCTGCTGCAGAAGAAGATGATGAAGGCGAAGGCACGGCTGAAGGTGCAGCCCCGCCGGTACAGAACTTGAACGGCTATAAGTTCATCGTGGCCGATAACAATCCAAACCGCTGGACGCCGCAAGAGGGCAGCTCCGATCTGGCCAATGCGATTATTGACCGGATCAAGTGGGTGGAGGAAACCTACAACGTTACCATTGAAGTGCGCAAGCATTCCGAGGATGAATTCAGCACCGCGGTGCTGGCAGGGGACAAATATGCGGACATTATTATTGCCCCGACCTGGGAACTCGGCAGGCATATTAACGGCAAGCGCCTGGTTGATATGAATACAATACCGAATCTATCATTAAACAACGATTACTGGAAAGAATTTAACACGTCCAACTTGCTGACGTATGACAAGCGGACATACGGTGTCGCAGCGCCTTTTGCCAATCAGGGCGATGAAGTGTGGGTGCTGGCGTTCAATAAAGCCATTATCGAAGAACTGGGCCTGGAAAATCCATATGAGCTGGTGAATAACAACCAGTGGACTTTTGAGAAAATGCTGGAGATGGAGCAGGCGGCAAAACGCGATTTGAACGGTGATGGTGTAATGGACAGCAATGACCGTTACGGGCTGGCAACAGGCCATGACTGGGATGTTGCGGTGGCACTCTATCTTGCCTCCGGCAATAAAATTATTGATATCGCTGCTGACGGCACGATGACGTATGCGGTCAACACGCCAAAAGCGTATGAGACGATTGAAATGATCAAGAAACTGGCCAAACGCGGCGATACCTTCTTTCCGAAGAACGATGGCGAGGACATGGACGCTTATGTGAAAGCGTTTGTAGACGGCAAAGCACTGTTCCTGGCTTACTCCAGAGGAAGAGGCGTTATCGATCCGATCTATGAAATGGAAAATGACTTCGGTTTCATTCCGATGCCAATGGGCAATAACACGGACAGTTATCTCTCATGGGTGAGCCATGACGCGCCTTCCTTGGCTGTGCCTGTAACCAACAAGGAACTGGACAAAACCGGCCTCATAATGGAAGCGCTAGCATGGAAAGCGCAGGAAGAAGAGAAAATCCGGTTGGACGAAATCGCCTTTACACAACTGCGTGATGAGGAATCACTGGAAGTGCTGCTTGAGCTCAAAAACTACGGTGTATCCGATATGGCGTTTATCGGTCAGCAGATGCAAGGCAATGTTCACAGCGGCTTGGCATTGATCCCGGAAGTAGGCTTCTATGATCAGAATCTGGAACCGGCATCCAAAGTCGCCGAGATTGAGGAAGCGGTCAATATCGGTCTGGAAGAGCTGGCGCTCAGATTGAAAGGCGAGTTTGTGGAGCCAGATCCTGAGCCGGAAGATGAGTCTGCAGAGAAGGAAGAGAAGGAAGAGTAGGAAGACTAGGTAAAGAAGCGGGATTCAGCTAGACCAGGGAAAGGGGCCGTCTAATAGCAGGAATTATTGCTCCAGTGAGAGACATTACGGCTCCAATAGGAGACATTCCTCTTATGAGGCCCCTTTCCGGTACTAAAATTTCACTGCGAAACGAGCGCCGTTCCTGCTGAAGGATGGCGAGACCGTTTACGCTTCTTGGATTGAAACTCTGTCCATGTGGAGGATATAAAAATGATGGTGCGAGTTGAGCGGTTATGAACAATAAAATGATGAAAATCGTTTCGTTTGCATTGGGAGTGGGGCTGCTGGCCCTGCTGTGGCCGATAGGGGCAAAGGCTGCTGAAGATCCTCTGCTCAAGCTGCCGGACTATGACGCATACTTGGCGGAGCATGCTGGGAAAGGTTTCGGAGAGGCAGATATTACGATAAAAGCGGTTGATTATAAGAAAGCGGATATGGCAGTGGAAGTCTATGCTGATTTCGAAGGATTGGCAGGCAAATCTTTGCTGACTGCCGACAGCGGACTGATTGAATGGGAAATCAACGTTCCGGCAAGCGGTTTGTACAATCTGGAATTTCTCTACTATCCGGTTGAGGGAAAAGGCAATTCAATTGAACGAATGATAACAATCGACGGCAAAGTCCCCTACAATGAAGCCCAATATATTAACATCTCCCGGATTTGGCAGGACGAGGGGGAGATTGATCAGGATCGGAAAGGGAACGATCTGCGGCCGAAGCAGGTGGAGGCGCCAAGATGGCGCGAAGCGGTACTGTATGATCTGCTTGGCTACTACAATGACCCGTTGCTGTTTTATTTGGAAAAAGGCCAGCATACCGTCGGTCTCCATTCCGTGCGGGAACCGATGGTTTTAAATAACATTCGGATTTATAAAGCGGAGGAATTGAAGACCTACGCAGAAGTAAAAGCAGGCTATGATGCACAGGGCTATACGGAGGTGGACGTTCAGCCCATCCGAATCCAGGCACAGAATACTTACGAAAAGTCGGATAATACATTGTATCCGATCAGCGACAGATCATCGGCGCTGACCGAGCCGCAGGACCCGTCCAAGCTGCGCTTGAACAGCATCGGCGGAGACAAGTGGAAAATGCCTGGACAGTGGATCAGCTACCGGTTCAACGTGGAAAAAGACGGGCTGTATAAAATTTCGACGCGATTCAAGCAGAACAAGCTGGCTGGCATGTATGTCACCCGCAAATTCATGATTGATGGCGCCGTGCCGTTTAAAGAAGCGCAAGCCGTCAAATTTAATTACGGGCGAAACTGGCAGGTTCAGGCGTTGGGAGACGGCGAAGAGGAATTCGCTTTTTATTTGGAAGCAGGCGAGCATGAACTGACGATGGAGGTCGCTTTAGGGGCGATGGCCGAGGTGCTCAATCGCGTGGACAGCAGTCTGTTTGAGATGAACGCGGTCTACAGACAGATCCTGATGATCACAGGAAGCGAGCCGGATTTGTATCGGGATTATGGATTTGAAAAGCTGATTCCCGATGCGATAGTCGCGATGAAGGAACAGGCGGCTGCGCTCAGACAATTGTCCGCCGATATGGAGGCGCTTGTCGGGCAGAAGGGCGAAAACATGGTGCTGCTTGATAAAATCGCCTTCCAGCTCGAACAGATGGTCCGAGACCCGGAAGCGAACATTGCCAAGACGTTTAACCCGTTCAAAGAAAATATCGGTGCGCTCGGAACATGGATTCTTACGGTCGGCGAGCAGCCGCTTGCATTGGACTACGTTGGCGTCATGCCGGTTTCAGAGAAGCTCCCTCCGGCTGAGGCTTCCTTCTGGAAGCGGATTGTGTTCGAAGTGATATCTTTCTTCATGTCTTTTTTTGAAGATTACAACACGCTCGCTGTCGATGACAATGGACCGGTGAAGCCAGTCGAAGTGTGGCTGACCTCAGGAAGGGACCAGGCGCAGATTATCAGGGAGATGATCAATGATACGTTCACCGCGGAAACCGGCATTCCAGTGAAGCTGAAGCTGATCTCTGAAAATACGCTGCTGCCATCCGTGTTGGCGGGTATCGGACCTGATGTTGCGATGGGAACGTTGGCTGACGAGCCGATTCAGTTTGCACTGCGGAATGCGGTGGAGCCTTTGGGGAATATGCCGGGTTATGACGAGATTGTATCCCGATTCCATCCCAGTGCGCTCGTGCCTTATGAGCTGGACGGCAACGTGTATGCCTTGCCGGAAACACAGACATTTCCGATGCTGTTCTATCGCAAAGATATCTTGCAGGAGCTGAATTTGAAGGTGCCGGAGACGTGGGAAGACTTTTACCGCTTGATCCCTGAAATTCAGAAGCAAAATATGCAAATTGGCTTCCCTGCGGACATTACCGGCTTGCAAATTTTCCTCTATCAAAATGGAGGCGAGCTGTACAATGCGGCCAGAAGCCGTTCGACACTGGAAGAGGATATGACCATCGATGCCTTTCAGAAGCAGACGGAGTTGTTCACAACTTACAAGTTTCCGAGAGACTACGATTTTGCCAACCGTTTCCGGACGGGCGAAATGCCGATTGGCATTAACGACTATACCATCTACAATCAACTGATCGCTTTTGCTCCGGAAATAAGAGGGCTGTGGGAGTTTATGCCGCTGCCGGGGACGATCCGTGAGGACGGTACAGTTAACCGCGCTACGCCGTCAGGCGGCACGGGAATTATGATGCTGGGCGGAGCCGAAGACAAAGAGGCGGCCTGGCGCTACATGTCATGGTGGACCAGCGCGGAGACGCAATCCAGATTCGGCAAGGAGATGGAAGCGATTCTCGGCAAAGCAGCCAAACAGGCGACAGCCAATATGGAAGCTCTCCACAATATGCCGTGGACAAAACGCGAATACGACAACCTGATGACCGGATGGTCCTATGCGACAGGCACGCCTGAAGTGCCAGGGGGTTATTATGTAGCCCGCAGCGTCGGTTTTGCAGCCGCTCTCGCCTATAACAACGGTGATCCGGAATCGCTGCTCGATTATGCGCGTGAGGTTGATCTCGAAATAACAAGAAAGCGGCGGGAGTTCAAGCTGGAATGACCGTGCCCTTGGTACTTTAGCGATGCAGGAGGACGCCATCCATGAATAAAGATTTGGTGGTAAGACGAAGTAGTGTTTCACAGCCGCCGGATTCGGGGCTAAGGGGGCGCCTTGGACGGAACTGGAAGGCAGTGAAGAAGAACAAGGTCGCTTATATGTTTGCGGCCCCCTATATGATTTTGTTTTTCATGTTTACCGCATTGCCGGTCATTATCTCGTTAGCTCTGGGTTTCTTCTCCTTTAACTTGTTGGAAGCGCCAATTTTCGTCGGCATGGACAACTATATCCGACTGTTTCTGGAGGATGACATTTTTATTAAAGCGATCGGCAATACGTTTCTGCTGGCCGTTATGGTCGGCCCGATCGGCTATCTGATGTGTTTGTTGTTCGCCTGGCTGATCAATGAGCTGCCCAAGTCGCTTCGAACGATTTTGACGCTGATTTTCTATGCGCCATCGATATCAGGCAATATTTATCTGGTGTGGGGCATCTTCTTCAACAAGGATGCTTACGGTTATGCCAACGCGATCTTGTTGAAATACAATATCATTTCCTCACCGATTCTATGGTTTGAGAATCCGCAATATATGATGATTTTGGTCGTTATCGTCGCGCTGTGGACCAGCGTGGGCACGAGCTTTCTGTCCTTTATTGCCGGATTGCAAGGTATCGACCGCACGTTGTATGAAGCATCGGCCATGGATGGCATTCGCAACCGCTGGCAGGAGCTGTGGTATGTCACCTTGCCATCTATGAAGCCACAGCTCATGTTCGGAGCCGTCATGAGCATTACCGGCGCCTTCGGAGCCGGCGCGATTGTAACCGCGCTGTGCGGAATGCCAAGTGTAGACTATGCTGCTCATACGATCGTTAACCATCTGGAGGATTACGGAACGATCCGCTACGAAATGGGGTACGCCTCAGCGATCGCTACCATTTTGTTTATTATAATGATCGGCACCAACAAGCTTGTGCAGAAGCTGCTGTCGAAGGTAGGTGAATAACATGCTCCCGATTAAACTTTACAGAAGCAAGAGCGGTATTAAACGGTCCTACTTCGCTGATTTTGGCATTTATCTGTTTCTGCTGTTGTTCGGTATTTTCATGATGCTGCCGATGGTCTATGCGATCTCCAATGCGATCAAACCGCTGGAGGAAATCTGGTATTTTCCTCCGCGCTTTCTGGTCGTCAATCCGACAATGGAAAACTTCCGGGATTTATTGATCGTCATGAGCGACTCCTGGGTGCCATTCAGCAGATATGTATTCAATACGTTTTTTATTACGGCAGTCGGCACGTTCGGGCATGTCATTATCGCATCATTGTGTGCCTATGTACTGTCCAAGCACAAATTTCCCGGTCAAGGAATCATGTTCAGCGTCGTTGTTCTGTCACTGATGTTCAGCGGCGTCGTAACGCAAATTCCGAACTTTATGATCATCGCTTCCCTTGGGTGGATCGACTCCTATAAAGCGCTGATTATTCCCGCGTTTGCTTCGTCGCTTGGCTTGTACTTGATGAAACAATTCATGGATCAGATGATCCCGAATGCTGTGCTGGAGTCGGCGCGTATCGATGGGGCAAGCGAATGGCATATTTTCTGGAAAGTAGCCATGCCAATGGTCAAGCCTGCCTGGTTGACGCTAATTATTTTCTCCATGCAAGGGCTGTGGGGAATCGGGGCCAATCACTTTATCCAGAGTGAAGAGCTGAAGACACTGAACTATGCGCTGTCCCAAATATTAGCGGGCGGAATTGCAAGAACCGGAACCGGATCGGCAGCAGCGGTAATGATGATGATCGTGCCGATCATTGTATTCATTATCTCGCAGTCCAAAATCATTGAGACAATGTCTGCGTCAGGCATGAAAGAATAGGTTGGAAGGGGAAAAACGAATGGTCAGGAAAAAGTGGCTTGCGTTTATCGCCGCCCTAATATTAGCTTGCAGCATTGGCATGGAGTCAGCTTCCGCGATGGTCCCGTACAAAACCTATTTCTATGACTATGAAGGCAATTATTTTGTTTCGCCGGATGCGTACGTGCCTGATCAGGTGCTGAGCGCCAAAGAGATGGGGATCAGCGAGGGGAGCTTCAAGCAGCCGTCAGACCTGTTTGTCGACGATAGTGGCCGCGTATATATTGTGGACAGTGGCGGGAACCGCATTGTGCTGCTGGATGAACAGTATCAACTATTGCGCGAAATCAAAGATTTCGTGCTGGAGGATGGTGTGACGAGAGAGACATTCAATAGCCCTTCGGGGATTTTCGTTACGAAGGATGGACTGCTGTATGTGGCAGATTCAAAAAATGCCCGTATCGTCGTCCTTCGGCTTGACGGCAGTCTGGAGAAAATTCTTGAAGCACCGGATTCGGAGGTTTTCCCCTCCGGGTTCATCTACGAGCCGTCAGCGCTCGGGGTCGACCCCTCCGGCAGAATTTATGTGATCTCGAAGAGCACGAATATGGGCGTCATCGCCCTTAATCCGGACGGAGAATTTACCGGGTTTATCGGGGCGGAGAAGGTTGCGCCGAAAGTGGTTGACTTGTTCTGGAGGCTGGTTACGACCAAGGAGCAGAAAAGCCGCACAGCCAAAAGCGTACCCACCGAGTATAACAATATTGCACTGGATGAGCTTGGCTTCCCCTATGTGACGAGCAGCGCGCTTGAAGCCCGCAATCAGCTCAGCGCCATCCGCAACCGGGACAAGACGAGCCGCCATGCCCCGATTAAACGGCTGAACAATCTGGGTATTGATGTGCTGAAGCGCAATGGAGCCTATCCTCCGGCGGGAGACATTCAGATCAACAGAGAAGTGTCGCGCTTTATCGATGTGGCGCTGGGGGACGATGGCGTCTACAGCACGCTTGATGCGACGCAAAACAAAATTTTTACCTACGATGATCAAGGGAATCTGCTTTATGTCTTCGGCGGTTCCGGCAGTCAGGACGGCGTATTCCAAAGCGTTGCCGCCCTCGCTTATCAGGACACCAAACTGTTGGTGCTCGATAAGGAATCTGGCAAGCTGACCGTGTTCAGACGAACGGATTACGGCAACAATATCGCCATGGCGATTGAAGCGCGCAAAAACCGCCATTATGATGCGTCGATTGCCGCGTGGGAGAAAGTATTGCAGCAAAACCCGACGTTTGAAATGGCGTATTCCGGCGTAGCTCAATCCAATATGCGGCAAGCCGAGTATGATCAAGCGATGAAAAATTACAAGCTGGCCAATGATTGGGATCATTACTTCAAAGCTTTTGCCGAATACCGCAAAGAGATAGTCGGCAAGTATATTCTGGTCATTCCGCTCGCGGCGGTTGCCCTTGTGTGGCTGTTCATGCGTTTCTTCAAATTTGTGAAGAAAGTGAACAGCGCGGGATGGAGCAAGCAGGGGCGGAGGAGCCTGCGGGACGAATTGTTGTACGCCTTTCATGTGATGTTCCATCCCTTCGACGGATTCTGGGATTTGAAGCATGAGAAACGCGGCAGCATACGCGCGGCGCTGCTGATCGTATTGGCGGTCATGGCAGCGGATGTATTCCGGCGATTGGCTGGCGGCTATATTCTGTTCCCCACGGACTGGCGAACCATTGAACTGCAAGACACTTTGCTCAGTGTACTCATTCCGCTGGTGTTGTGGTGCTGTGTCAATTGGGGACTGACAACGCTGATGGATGGAGAGGGGAGTCTGAAGGATATTTTCATCGCTTCGGCCTACTCTTTAATGCCGGTCGTGATGATGAGCGTTCCGATTACAATGATCAGCAATGTGATGGTGGCGCAGGAGCAGCAGTTTGTAACGTTTCTGACCACGCTGTCTTATGCCTGGTCGCTTGGCCTTATCTTTGTCGGCGTGATGGTCACCAATGACTATACGCCATTCAAAAATGTGTATACATCCTTCTTTTCCATTATAGGCATGGGCTTTGTTGCCTTCCTTATGGTGATGTTTATCAATATTTTGCAAAATATGAACAGCTTTATTACGACGATTGTCAATGAAATTACCTTTCGGTTATAGCGCGGACAATGCAGTCCGGAAGATTGGAGGTTTGGCAGGATGAACAGGAGAGGAATCATCGGCATAATCGGCATCGTCGCCATGCTGCTGGCCTGCGGCATCTTCTTCGCGAGGTGGATTCCCGCTACCGGCATGCCGGTTGCAAGCGCAGAGGGGGACACGGCGGGAGCAGACGCAGCGGCGTCGCCGGCGGTCAAGCTGCAGCAGCCCAAGGAAGATGGCGGCCTCAGCCTTGCTGCGGAAAATGAGCGTCTCCGCATCTATTTTGACAATCATTCGGGAGGTGTGGCCGTCGAGGACAAGACGACAGGCAGCCTGTTCTATACCAACCCGGCGGAGGCGCTCCAGGATGCGAAGGCCAGCGATGCAATGAAACAGGAGTTGATGTCGCAAATCAAGCTCCTCTACAACGTGAAGGGCAAGGAAGGCGAGTCAGAGATGAACAGCTATGCCCACGCGATGAAACTGAATCAATTAGGCTGGACGCCACTCGATGAAGGCCTCCGGGTGGAGATGGTGCTGGGTAGAGAGGAGCAGCGGATGCTGCTGCCTCAGCAAATTGCGAAGGAGACTTTCGACGCGGAGATTCTGGCAGCGACGGAAGCCGAGCGGGATAAGAAGCGTCTGCTTGCCTTTTACATTCTGTATACCCGGGATGATGTTGCAGGGGCGAAGGGCAAGGAATTGCTTGCCAAATACCCCGTCCTGAAGGATGAGGACATCTATGTCTTGAAAACATCGATCACTGACCGCGACAAGCGTGTGCTTGAGGAATACGTCAGAAAAGCCGGCTTTACGTATGACAAGCTCGAAGAGGTTTACGAACGGGTCGGTTACGATGCCAGCGAGGCGGTATTTCCGTATTTCCGCATCAAGATGGACTATCTGTTGCAGGATAACGGTCTCACAGTGACCGTTCATAACCGGGACATCGAATATGACAAGGACCGCTTTAACCTTGTGAAACTTACGGTGCTGAACTATTTTGGCGCAGGGGAGACGGGGGAGGAAGGCTATCTGTTCCTGCCGGACGGCTCCGGCACTCTCATCAACTTCAACAATCACGCAAGCAAAAATACGCTGTTGACCACAGGCAAGCTGTACGGTCCGGATTACGCGCTCAACCAGAAGGCGCGCGGCAGCTTCAAGCAGGAATTCCGCACGCCGGTCTTCGGCGTCAAGCGCGGAGATACCGCCTTGTTCGGGGTCATTGAGGAAGGGGACGCGGCCGGGGAGATTCACGGCATGATGGGGGACATCAATCATTCCTGGAACACTGCATTCGCCAGCTTCCTGATCCGCGGCAAGGATTCGTTCATTGCTGAAAATGCCTTTGAGCAAGCCCCTTGGGTGATCTATGAAAAGAATGAATACAGCGGCAATATCGTAATGCGTTATTTCTTTCTGACTGGGGAGCAGGCCAATTACGGTGGGATGGCGGGCGCCTATCGGGAGTATCTCATTCACCAAGGCGTGCTTACTCGCACTGAACCGAATGAGGATACCCCGTTCTATCTGGAAACGATGGGCAGCGTCGAAACGATGGTGCGCAAGCTGGGAATCCCGATGAAGACCAAGTCAGCCATCACATCGTTCGATCAGGCGGGGGAGATGCTGGAGAGGCTGAGCGGGAATGACGTCCATAACATTAAACTGCGCTACACAGGGTGGTATAACGGCGGCATTCTAAGTACGGCGCCTGCCGGGATGAAGGTGGAGGGCGTGCTGGGCGGGGCCAAGGGACTGGCGCGGCTCAAAGACAAAGCGTCGGCATCCGGTGCGCAAATCTATCCTGATGTTAACTTTGCGACGGTATCGGAAGACAAAGCATTCGACGGGTTTAAGCCTCGCAAGGACAGCATTCGCTCCTTATTCCAAAAAGTCAGCTACAAAAGCATGCTGAACGTGGCGACACAGGAAATCGAAAGCTACGAGTGGGCGATTGATCCCCAGCGGATACCGGACTATTACCGTCAATTCACAGCAGATTACGATAAGCTGCAATTAAACACGATATCGCTGGCCAGCCTGGGTACGATACTGAATTCGAACTTCAAGCAAAACCATGAAGTGAACCGCGGAAAGGCGCAAAGCCTGATTGCAGACGTGCTTGCACAGGCTGGTGAAGCCTATGACGAGGTGATGTCCGATGGCGGCAACGCCTACATCTTCCCGGTTGCCGACCACATTCTGCATCTGCCTGGTTCGGACAGTTCCTTTGCCATTGCCGACCGCCAGGTGCCGTTCATCCAGATGGCGCTGCACGGCTACATTCAATACGCAAGCGAACCGCTTAATCTGGCCAGCGAGCTGCGACCAGCGATCTTGAAGGCGCTGGAATATGGCAGCGGCGTTTACTTCAAGCTTAATTACGGGGACAACAGCTTGCTGAAGGACGCTTGGCTATTCGATGAGGTGTTCGCTTCCCGGTTCGCCGATTGGGAGACGCAGGCCGCAGAAATTTATGCGGAAGTGAACGCAGTATTGCGTGATGTGCAGGATCAAGCCATCGTCGATCACCGGCAGGTGCAGGAGATGGTATACAAGACGACTTATGAACATGGCAAGGCCATTGTCGTTAACTACAGCGATCAAAAAATTCAGGTGGAGGGGATCGTAGTGAATCCGGTTGATTATGCGGTCATCAACCCTTAATCCTGAAGGGGAGAGGAGCATCGGACATAATGAAATGGCCCGCTGTATTGAACAAGCGGTCACGCAAACCGCTGACTGTGACACAAAAGCGAAATTTGATGGGATGGATCTTCGTCAGCCCGTTCGTGCTTGGATTTCTTCTGCTGTTTCTCGGCATCTTTATCGACTCGTTCCGCTTCAGCTTCATGGAAGTCAATGTATTGTCCCAGGGCGGGTATTCTGCCAAATTTGTGGGGATGGACAACTTTCATCAAATACTGCGGGTTGACCCGTACTTTAATCGGCAGCTCTACGGAGCGGTGCAAAACATGCTGTTTGACATTCCGGTTATCGTCATGTACAGCCTGTTTATCGCCGTGCTGCTGAATCAGAAAATGAAGGGGCGGGCCATCTTCAGGGCGATTTTCTTCGTGCCGGTTATTCTTGCCACTGGCATTATCGACAAGGCGGACTTGGGAAATTCGATCATGAACGCCTACCAGAGCATTCCGGGAGTGGACACGGGTATCGCTTTGGCGAATGAATCGTCTACCGGACTGTTCAGCACGCTGCAGTTGAAGAGATATATGTATCAAATGTTTGATTTCAGCCCGGCGCTGGTCAACATTACGGTCGGCGCCGCGGAAAATATTTATAGTGTCGTCAACCACTCCGGCGTGCAGATTCTGATTTTTCTGGCTGGGCTTCAGGCGATTTCGCCCTCGATTTATGAGTCGGCGAAGATTGAAGGATGCTCGGGATGGGAGAGCTTCTGGAAAATTACGTTTCCGCTTATCAGCCCGCTTATTCTGGTGAACATCATTTATTCGGTTATCGATTCGTTCACCGGTAGCAGCAATCAGATCATGGACCGGATTACAGCAGCGATGAAGCTTGGCCAATATGGCACCGCGTCAGCGATGGCCTGGATTTATTTTGCGGTAGCTGCGGTACTTCTGGTCGTCATCGGACTTGTCGTCAGCCGGTTTGTATTTTACCAGAATAAGGAGGGATAGCGATGGGCGCGATGCAGACAACAAGACCTGCCGCAGTGAAAGGAAGCGGACCGCTTGCCGACAGGCTGAAGCATAAATATTTCAAAATGTTTTATCTCACAGGCCTATTGTGGGGTGCGCTGCGGTATTTGCTGCTGATCGGGCTGGCTTTCCTCATTTTGTATCCGCTGCTTGTCAAGCTTTCGAACAGCTTTATGAGCGCGCAGGATTTAATCGATGGAACGGTGCGGTTTATCCCGAGACAGGCAACCTGGTTCAACTACCAAACGGTGATCGAATATACGGCGTTCGTTAAAGCGCTGTTCAATACCCTCGGGATCTCCGTCATGAGCGGCGCCTTGCAGATGCTTGTTTGTACCATGGTCGGCTACGGGCTGGCACGGTTCAAGTTTAAAGGGCGGGGAATTGTGTTTACACTGGTCGTGCTTACGATTCTGATCCCGCCGCAGACGTATATGATCTCGCTGTATATGAAGTTCAGTTTCTTTGATATTTTCGGGCTGCTGTCGGCAGCAGGCGGCGAAAGCATCCGGCTGATGGATTCCATCTGGCCGATGGCTATTCTCTCGATTATCGGTTTTGGGTTTAAAAACGGGTTGTACATTCTGATCATGCGGCAATATTTCAAAGGCATCCCGCAGGAGCTGGAGGAGGCAGCCTATGTGGACGGATCGGGGTTGTTCCGCACATTCGCCAGGATCATTCTGCCGATCTCGTTTGCCATGATGATTACGATCTTCCTGTTCTCCTTCTCATGGCAGTGGACGGACAGCTTCTATTCCTCCATGTTCTACAGCCAGATCAAGCTGTTGTCGAACACACTGCTTGCCGGGTTTGAGGGACTGATGCTGGAGGGAGCAACGGTGGGGCTTAAAAACGGGCAGCCGCTCACAGCGACATTGACCAATACGATGTCCCTGCTCATTGTTGCGCCGCTCATCATCCTGTACTTGTTCGCCCAGAAGTATCTGGTTGAGGGCATTGAGCATAGCGGTATTGTTGGTTAGTTCCATGAGGATTGGAGAAACCTGTGAGACCGCAGCGATGCCCAAGCGAACAAATCAAGCGCTGGATTTGGCTATAAGCGAAAATTGAAAGGGGAAATGAAAAGATGAAAGGTTTGTATCTCGTATTGGCAGGAAGTATTTTTATCGCAGGGTGTGGAGAGAACGGGAGCGGCAAGACCAGCAAAAATTATGACAGCCAAGCGGAGTGGGCTACGCAGATGTTGCTCAAAAATTACTGGAACGAGCAAGGGAAATTTTTGAATAATGCCTATCCTTACGTGGCAGAGCTGGAAGAGCCTTTGCATTACTGGTGGAAAGCGCATGGCGTGGACGCGATGATGGATGGCTACGAAAGATCGGGCGACGAGGCATATCTCATCAAAGCCGAAGAGATTGTCAAAGGCATTATCAAGCGCAACGGCTCGCTGTTCAATGAGTTTTACGACGATATGGAATGGTTGGGATTGTCGGCGCTAAGGCTTTATGACGCAACGGAAAGCGAGACGGTCAAAAATTATGTGCTCAAACTGTGGGCCGACATCAAGACAGCTTGGTGGGAGGACGAACTCGGCGGCCTGGCGTGGAAGAAGGATCAGCGCGAGAGCAGGAATGCCTGCTCCAATGCGCCTGCAGCGATTTTGGCAGCACGGCTTTACGAACGGTTCGGCAATACAGAGGACCTGGAATGGGCCAAAAAAATCTATGTCTGGCAGAAAGCGCATCTGGTTGATCCGGACAGCGGGCTCGTATACGATGGATTGGAACTGGATGACAAAGGCGTCATTAACGTAAATAAAGATTGGATCTTCACATACAATCTGGGCACGTATATTGGCGCGGGCGTGGAATTGTACAACATCACTCAGGAGCGCAGCTATTTGGAGGATGCGGAAAAAACAGCTACAGCGGCGCTGGACTATCATATCCGTAAAGAAAACGGACTATTTAAGGAAGATGGAACTGGCGATGGCGGGTTGTTCAAGGGGATTCTGATCCGTTATCTTGTCAATCTATATAAAGTTACCGCCCAGGACGACATTAAGGAAATGATCTACCATAATGCCGAGGTGCTGTTGGCGGGAAGCGATGCGCAGGAGACAGGACTGTTCGGAACTGTGTGGGATCAGCCTGCAAAGCAGCCGCTCGATTTGGCGGTGCAATTAAGCGGCGTATTCCTGGTGGAAGCTGCGGCTAAAATAGCGAAGCTCAAACAGGGATAGTATATCAACTTTGACAGAGCGCCATAGTCTTCACCGCGCGCAGCTCCCAGCGCGCGGTGGGGAGATACGTGTTGGCAGTCAACCACACGGTCATCGGTGAATCAGCGCCGTATTCATTGCAATCTTGATGTCGTGATCAGAAAACGGTATAGTTGATATATCAAGATTATATGATGAGGCGGTTAATGAATGGATATTCCTTTATATGAGCAGATTTTCAACCATATCTATCAAAAGATCAGTGAAGGCGACCTCAAGCAAGGTGACCGGGTACCTTCCGAAAAGGAACTTGCCGATCACTTCAATGTTAGTCGTATTACGTCCAAGAAGGCTTTGGAAATGCTCTCGCAATACAATCTTATTGAACGAATACAGGGGAAAGGCTCGTTTGTAGCGGATGCTGAAGCGCCGGAGCTGCGGCAGGCGGCTAGTCCGCAGAACCATCATCTTGATGCTTCTGATGCCAAGCGAGCGGAAGCGAAGCTGAGAACGGAAACCCCATGGCGGACGGTTGGCGTCATCTTGCCGGATTTCGGAGATGCATTCGGCGCGGAGTTGATTCGGGGCATTGAAGCGCAGTGTTCGCTGAATGGCTGTCGGATGATGATGAAGCTGACTTATGACAACCGCGAGGAGGAAGAGGACGCGATTCGTTCATTCGTGAAGCTTGGGGTAGACGGTATTATTGTGTTCCCGGGGCATGGGGAACACTACAATTCCGAACTGCTGCGGCTGGTGCTGGACGGCTTCCCGATCGTGCTCGTTGACCGGTATTTGAAAGGCATCGCGGCCAGCGCCGTATTTACAGACAATCGTAAGGCGGCCTTCGACGCGACCAGCTTGCTGCTCAAACAGGGCATACGGCAGATTGGCTTTCTGTCTTCTCCCGCTGACAATACAACAGCGATTGAAGACCGGCTGAGCGGGTTCATGGACGCCTGTGGGGAGTGGGACTGGACACCGAAGCCTGAACATTTTATGACGAATCTGTTCAGTACGTTGCCTCAATCCTTTGAGGCGGTCAATGTGGGGCAGGATTTGGAGACGGTGCGGAAATTTGTGGAGCACAATCCCGAGTTGAAGGCATTCATCGTTTCGGAATACAATCTTAGCCTGCTGCTGCAGGAAGTGCTGGCATCCAGCGGCAAGAAAGTTCCTGAAGACTATCAGATCGTATGTTTCGATTCGCCCGGCCAGCATTTTGGCCAATACCTGTTCACGCATGTACGCCAAAACGAGCGTGAAATCGGCCGCAAGGCAGCGGAGCTGGTGCTGGACAAAGGCAGTGTGGATGACAGACCGTTAAATCATATTGTTCCGCACCAAATTATTCTGGGCCAATCAACGTTGAACGGCTAGCCGCATAAGGCTGGGAGGCTGGTATGGAGTCCGGAAGCGGGAGGGCTGATATGGTAGGCTGGAAGCTGGAAGGCGACATAGTAGGCGGGAAGCTGGAAGGCGACATGTCATCAGGAAGCGGGAGGGCCGACATGGTAGGTAGGAGGCTGGGAGGCTGACACGTCAGTCAGGAAGCGTGAAGGCCGACATGGTAGTTAGAAGGCTGGGAGGCTGACACGTCAGTCAGGAAGCGTGAAGACTGACATAGTAGGCGGGAAGCTGGAAGGCGACATGTCATCAGGAAGCGGGAGGGCCGACATGGTAGGTAGGGTTATCGAAGGGGCTGCAGATTCATCTGCAGCCTCTTTGATGTTGCAGCGTGCTAAGTTAAGCCAAGCATCTTCTTCGATGTACTGTGGAAACGACATGGTGAGGATCTAGGGGGGAATAATGCGCTAGACGGATGATTTATATAAGCTGAACAGGAGAAGTACAAATGCTTTGGGAGAATTGTTGTATTTTGTACAACTTTTCCAGAAAAATTTGATGATTTTCGTGAAATTGTTGCATTTTATACAACAATTTTAAGAGAAATGGCTTCTTTCAGGTGAAATCTTGTAGCTTATACAACAATTCCCCTTTTGTCGTGGCCTCTCAGTTGATTGTTGTAAGAAGTATAACATTTACTCCCTTCTCTTGCGAAAATCACCTTACATCTATAAATGAGCAAATTCGCTTCCAGTAAACTGTAAAATAAAAAAGAATAGAGACAAAGCGCGCTCCTTGTGGTAAA
>REGQ01000062.1 GCA_004134985.1 Paenibacillaceae bacterium
GAAGGATGGCTCAAAAACACCGGAGACGTGGCTCTCACTCACCGGAACAATGGCTCAATATGCTCCGGAGTATTCACCAATTTATCGAACATAGGCATTCAACATGCGAATTTCAGCCATTCAACCATCGACCATGTCCATCTATTCGGCACGGAATTCCGCAATGTAGTCCTTCCGCAAGAAACCGACGGTAACTATGACCCGGAAGGAAACTATAAACCGGTTTCGTTCCACAAATGTGACCTGAATAAAACGCGTTTCTCGCACAGCAATTTGTCGCACGTAGAGATTACTGACTGCGATATAACTGGACTAAAGATCAACGGAATCTTGATCGAAGATTTGCTTAAGAACATCACTGTTCGTTAACAACTTAATTAGAGAATCCCCTTAGTAAATTAATATGGCTGATAGTAACAAGTGATAGTGGTGGTTCATCTAACGGCGAACGTTACTCTAACGGAGAACGTTAGCTGAATAAACCTACAGCGGCAGCCAGTAAGTTGAATGGCACGAATCCCGAGACACACAACAAACAAGGAGCAAGATCGCCGTGGATCTTGCTCCTTGTTCTACATGAGGGAAAGAAAGTGACATTTCAACCCTCAGATGCGGTTTAATAGATTCGTGTTCCTCAACCTTCCCATGCTCAGCCTAGAGACTCATCTTGGCGTAATCGCTTCGCCGCGGCGCTGTGTAAGGTCTAATAAATGTTTTAGTTTATCTATTTCTAAATAGGCAGATAAATAATAACCATCAGTCATATCGTTTGTCTCCTTATAATGAGTTTATTATAACCGAAGAACTGATTTACAAATTATGGGTGACGTAGTATCGTTAAAGGATAATAAGGAGGGATGAATGATGACTTCGAATTCTGTGAAGAAAATTGATGCAGGACCGGTTATTTTGATTGTATCAGACATGGAAAAATCAAGGGAATATTATCAGAATGCTTTAGGATGTTCTCATGACTCGTGTGGACATACGGCGAGGGAAGGTCTCCTTTTATTAATGCATGAGGTAAGGAATAAAGAAGCCATTAAGCCAATCAGTTCTATTGAAGATGGACCAGATTACGATATCTATACCTATTGCAATCACATCGATGATCTACATGATGAGTTTGTACGTAACGGAGCTATTATTGTTTCAGCCCCAACGGTTTCTGAATCTGGGTGGAAGGAATTAATCGTTCAAGATTTAGATGGATATAAAATTGCATTTGGGGGAAATTGATTTTTATTAATAAAATGCGGTGGCAGAAAGACGGAGGAAGAAGTAAGTTGAACGACACATGACAGTTTTTCCGTGCTATATTGGTATCGTACCAATTAAGGAGTTCCCCTCACTCTTTCAGCCACTCCTTCCCGGGGTGGCTATTTTTTAATCTAAATATGCTATAATGGCTTAAAATGGAAGGGGTAGATTGGTATGCGGGAAAGAATCTTGAAGTATTTGGTGGTGCAAACTGAAGGGAAGTCAGTGAATGATATCTCTAAAGGCATTCATGAGGAGCCGAAGGATGTTTTGTTGGTTTTGAATGAATTGGTGTCGATCGGAGATGTTGATATTGCTTCGCCTGTCGCTCATCCCCGGAGTCAGTTAAGTACCTTATTAAATAGTTAGCTCGCACATTTGGAAACTTAAAAGTTCTAATATTGGAGAATTTAAACTAAAGGGGTTTTCAGATGGGTTTTGATTGGGGAAGTTTTTCAGGTGGAGTGGTCGGAACATTAGGGGCATATTTCTCTGCAAAATTCATGATAGATAAACAGCAGGAAATAAATAAACCAAAGATTAATAGGGCTCGATACAATATTGCGTCATCCATCCATCTATCTATCTATCATTGGATGGATTAAGTTGGAGACTTGTTTATTATTTAGACAGGAACCAGGATGAGCTTATAAAAATGGTAATCGGGACTTTACAGGAGTTAGAGAGTTTACTCCCAGAAGCAATAGAAGTAGATGAAGAACTGGTAAGAATTATTGCGAATTGCATAGAAGAAATAACTTTATTTAACAAAGAGATTTGGCCTGCATCGACTAAAAAGGACCTCGGTGAATATGTATTTGCTACTAATGTAATTCTTAAAAAGTATACTGATCAGTGCCAGGAAATAAGATTGGAGGTTCTTCAGAAAAAAGTAATTAAGAAAAAATAGCATAAATTGTATCTTGGAGATGGAGTGAATTGGATGTTCATTGCCCAAAGTGCCTACCTTGTAATTAATGAGTAGCCTCTCTTTCCTAAAGGAACGGCATTTTTCTATATAAGTGAACTATTTTTTCTAAAAAAATCATTTTGATAACTGCTTACCTTTTCTTATTATAAACTAACTATAGACTTATATAATTAAAATAAAAAAGGATGGTTTGTCTGTGAAGAATTTAATAGCTTTATTAGCAATCCTTGCAATAATTACGTTATCAGCATGTGGGAGTAGCGAAAAACCTGAGATTGATCTCGGTGCAGTATCAGCCGATGTGGAGGAAGAGACGAAAATCGAAAACTCTGCTAAAGAGGTTGATAAGGAAAACGAATCCATTGATGAAGATCCGGATGTTGGATTGAAAGAAGGTTCGGTTGCTGATTTTGAAAGCAAACCAGAGGCTGAGATTAGCCCGACTCAAGTTCAGGAAATACTTGAATACTCAGCAATAGGTGAAGGGGATAAAGTAGTCAGTGTATCTGTTGAGAATGGTGAAATCAAAGCAGTTATTGAATTACTGCCTCATGACCGTATCTCAGCAAAAGATCTGGCTGTATCTTCTTATAGTCAAGCATCTGACGCTTTGCTAGATGAAGATGGATGGGACCAGTTGACGATTGAATATGTCGGGATCGGTAAAGCAAGCATGAATCGATCAGAGAAGGAAACGAATGAGTATGACATGGACTATTTCCCCACAATAACAATAATCGAGAGATTGAAATAAACGAAATAATCCCTGTTATATAGACTGAACTTTTGAATTACATGCGGATACACAACCGATCAATGACCACCATGGGTCTGGTATTGACGCGATTCATGAAGGCGGCAACGTTGATGCGGATGTGGTAAAACTTCTTGTAAAACACATTGTGAACGACATCGCTTTTCAGCCATTTCCATAGTCCTTCAAAGTTGAGATCCGGAGAGTACTTCGGCAGGAAAACAAACTGCAGGCGTTTATGCACTTGCAGATAGGCTTTTACCTGTGCGGCATGATGAATCCGGCCGTTATCCAGGATCATCACGATTTTACCTTCAGGATAGGTGTTCAGAACCGCGTCGAGGAACTGAATAAACGCCGGCTGTCATACCGCTCGCCATCACGGTAGAGCACGTGCCCTGTCTCGTAGTTCAGCACACCAAACAGTTTCGCGCCTTCATGGCGGCCGTAAGTCGGAACCTTTCGTTGCTGCCCAATCGGAAACCAGTTGTATTGCAGCGACTGGTACGCCCGAATCATACACTCATCTTCAAACAGTAAATGATCAATTTCTTGGGTCATTAGCTTTTTTTAACGCAGGAAAGGTCTTCGACTTGAACGCTACCTGCTCCGCAGGATCGGCCATTTCCATGGTGTAGGTGGCCTTGGTAGGACTGAATCCGAGCCGGCGCAGCAGGACGGACATTCCTTTCTCTGTGTAGCTTTCGCCGAATTCCCGTTTAACAAAGAGCATGGCAGTTTAATGGTCCAGGTATACTTGGCTTCAATGCCTACGTCCACGGGGCGCTGCTTTGCAATGGTGTCCGCCAGTAGCTTTTCATGCTCATCGGTAAGCCGCCGCGGTTTGCCAGGTGAATGGCCCAGCGCTAGACCTTCGATTCCCTCACGCGCCCAGCTATGAATATACCCGGCGGTGGTTTTCTCCGTGCGTTTGATCATCTTTGTACTACGAACGAGTGGAGTATAAGAGAATGGGATATAGGAAACCATGTAGACGAAGTATTTTTTTATAGCGTAGAAGAAGATAATCCGCAACTCATGACGAATTTGAAAAATAATGGAGCAATCTAAAGCACCCTAATTAGGTGCTTTTTATTTTCTCTAATCAACTTAACATAGAGGGATCCCACTACCGAAATCGCTTCTTGACCATTGTAAATTTATGTATGATACTGGAAGAGAACGTAGTGAGGGGGAGAGTTTGTTGGAGGCAATATTTGCAAAGATTTTGGGGGTAGTAAAATATAGTACGAAACTATTTGTCATTGTTGCGATTATTTCTGGTATTGTGCTCTTTGCTCCACCAGCATTTATAAATCAGTTTGGTTTAAATCAGTTGGTTGCAGACTATATTCCTTATATTGGAGGCAGCTTCATAATTTCGTGTGTTGTATCAATAGTGAATTTAGTAGGATTTTTATTTGAAAAAGTAAAAACAAAAATTCAAAATACTAAGGTGATGAAACTTCGACAAAATAGATTACATTCTCTTAATAACCGAGAGAAGTGGATACTTCTATATTATTTTGAACATGAAACAAACACCCAGTTATTAGCTATCAATGATGGTACAGTAAGTGAGTTAGCTGGCTATAAGATAATACAACGCGCAACAAACTTGAGCCAAGGAGGGTTATTTTTTTCGTATAATCTAAATCCTTGGGCGAGACAATATTTAATGGAAAATCTGCATCTATTACAAATCCCTGATGAGGAAGCGACAGAAATGAGAAGGGCGTCACAATTAAGAAATCGGCTTTGGTAACAAATAAAGGCATTCGAGCGGTACCCGAGCGGGTGCCTTTTCCTGTGGAAAGGATTATTTCAATGAACATTCAAACTATTCCAACAAACCGGATTTGCTGCAGCCTACAATCCCCGTATCTACCTGCAGCCCGGCGATCCTGAGTACGAGAAGCTGCCTCGCAAAAGGTCACACAAGACCTTAGACAATGATTTAGATGCATTCAAGCACATTAAACAGGATCGTGACATAGATCGAGTTCGACAGCGCTATATGCAGCTCACTAAGCCGGAGTTGGTCGAATTACTGATACGGATGGAACAGTATATTGCGTATCAGAATCAGTATTGGCTGAAAAGTGAATTTGAAAAGTATATAAATGAGTAAACCTAACTAACTTTGGTTTGTTAAATCGAACGGTAATGCCCGGCAATCAATCGGCAGCCTTGTTGTGCGGCGCCACAAAACAGCTTAAATAAAATGATCGAAAACAGTATATCTTTAAATGTAATTAAGCAGACTTATGTCGTTTTTGTGAGACACAAGTCTGCTTAATTAATGACCACGGCGAAACAACTATGCTTGAATAAAGGTCATAGGCTGGTGGGGCGTTAGGCTATAGGGCAGATTACGTCAACAAAAAAAATAAAACCGGCACAATTATATGCCGATTAACCATTTAGCCAATATGCAAAAAGAAAGGATAGCATTATTTTTGTTGAAGCTAAAGAAAATCCTGGATGCAGACCATTTCCGAGGAAGGCACGTTATTTCGAAATCCTGTCTATGGGAAAATCAATTGTAGTATCGGCTACACCCGAACGGTTGTTAATTGCCAAAACACAGATGCAGGGTAAAAACAGGGATACCGTATTCTCCGCAAGTAACATTGCTTCACAAAGAGTAGCTCACCGATACCCTTGAGCAGCGCATCTCATGCGTATACATTTTCACAAAATTCGTATTTTGTACATATGTATATAAATTGATTAACTCAGAAAATATTCGAACAAATTAGCAGCTAATTCATGGATATCGCTTCTCTTCCTATAATCGCCTACAGTTAAGTCCAAAATTTCTGATATCCTAGCTCCTGTCTCAAATAAAAATCGGGAGATGACTTCATCTCGCAGGCTCCAATTACTAGCCTCTCCAGCATTATAAATTCGATATGGAAGATCCCAATCTCCGATTATTTCTGGGACCCATTCATCATTAATGACCTTGAAATATGAATCTGTTTGTTTACGATGCGATATAGGATCTTCAGTTCCTGCCGCCTGAGGCATTTTAGGTCGATCGACTCGTACACCAGGTTGTCCAACAAATCTATCTTCGAAGTGAATGCCGACTAGTGGATTATGATGGGCATATAGCTTAAGATATATCATCGACTTATAAAACCCTTTAGCCACAGCTAAGAACAGGTTCACCGTCTTAGAGCTTTTGCTTGTCAGGTAGATTCCTTCATAACCGTCTCGCCCTCGAACTTTACATTCCATCTTCAAAATTAAGTAATCTCTAACGGCTACTTGGACTGCAGCTGCTTCATCATTCCATTCAACTAATCTTCCCTGATATTGACTCTTATGCTTTAGCCAGTAGAAAAAAGGCCACTCCCGATAACAAAAACGGGACGCGCCAATATCATGTGACACATTATATGAGAATACAGGTCTAGCATAGTTTCGTCAATCAAACTTATAACTAAAGAATATATAGTATTTTGTACATATGTCTGTGTTTGAGCTGGATTGCTATGGTTAGTTATCGTCGTCGAAGGATTCTATCTTTTCCAAGAGTTCTTGGGCTTCCGTAGCATTGCTTGCTGGCGCTAAATATTGCTGATCGTCTTTCATATGAATAAAGTACATTTGGCTAAACGTATCATCTGCCCACAAAATCCAGTAAAAGTTGCTATGAGCGCTTCGATCTTTGCTCGCGATCATTGGGTAATAACGTTTGCCATTCAGCTTAGCTTTAAATTTAGCGATCAAACCTTCTCCTCTTTCAGTAAGTGCATCATACACCTGCCCATCTATAAGCATGGTTCCCCTAAATATTGTGGGCCGAAAAAAATCACGATATCCTTTCATTTCAATCCTGATCTCTTTAGTCTCTCCATCTAATGTACTGGCTGTGAAATTTTGTTCGACTGTGTACGGCAACTTGTAAACGAGCCACGACACTAGAAACATACCGAAAAGGGCAAAGATTATGACAAAAATCCTCTTGATATCATCATCTCCTAGTCATGGTTTCAAAGGTTAAGAGAATTGCTCCAGCGTATGAATAACCATAGCGCCCCTACAGATCAAAAAGAGATATTGAGCTAATCATTTAGCTGCCATAACGCGTTGTTTTCTTTATTTTTCGGTCCAAGCCTATTACAATTTTCATAATTAAGGATTTGAATTCCTTTATTTTTTACATTAATCCTTAATAAATTTTTCAAAGATAACTAATTATTTTGTCGTTTGTTAACTTCAATCGTAATAAACTCCGGTAAATAGCTGGGAGTACATCCTTTTGCTACTATTTCATCTTTGTAAAGACCCGTTTTCTCACCAAGTTCAATACAACGTGCACGATTCTTTTCATCATAAACGCCTATCCAGCCTGCGGTGAAATTCATAGCCCATTGAACTTCCGGTTCTTCCTGCGTAATATTAGCTTCTAATGTAGATATTAAGTCTGCGGTGTTATCAGGCGGTGTTTGTCCAGTCCATCTCAATCGCGCTTGATAATACCAGAAAGCTCGCCTTTGAAGAGCAGAAGGGCTATTTTCCCATGACTCCATCAATGCAATTGTCTTCTTGTCTTTGGTGAGCTGATTAGCCATTAACCAATCCATTAAGTTATTTCGCTCATCAAAAGTGTAAGTCTGCATATCCTTATCAAGCTTATTTAGCACTTCTTGTGAAAGAAGTTTTTTATCCATAATTAAGATTGCTAATAGTCTGGGCAAAAACTCTTCGGTTGACCAAAGTTCCATAGCTAGTTCGTGATCTTTTTTAATGTCCTTTGCGATTTTTCGTAAGTCGCCTAGCTTAGTTTTACTATTGATCTGAGGTAGAATGTTTTCTGCTTTTGAAGAACGTTTTATTTCTGTACCTTTATTTTCATTCATTTTATACAACTCCTTTATTAAAGCACTGTTTCATAATATGTCCTTGATGGGATATATCAAGAACTTAATTTCGTTATAAGTCTTATTGCAGTGGTGTGCCTCCAAAGTTTACCTTTTTAATATTGTAACATTATTAAAGCTCTCTCCACCTATAATAAAAGAGCAACCATCTTTAATATAATAATAACACTTACCAGTAATTGAGTTTATAAAAAATCTTATTCCAACCAGTATTGCAAAATAAGCCCCGATCCACAGAAAAGCGATTACAAAAAGGGATATGCCAAGCCATTTCAGTAGATTCGACTGTTTCGAACGGAATCCCTCCTTGATAACAATATTACCGCATAATGGGGGTTGCCCTCATCACACTTTTAACTAATCTGCCCAGATAGTTTAATACCTGCCGCCAGTATAAAACTTTATTTTCCGAGTTTATCAAGACCTAAATTTAGGAAATTCAGATATAATAAAGTGTTCCACATATTAGTCATGTATAATATGTGGAACACTTTATGTTAACTATCTTTCCCCGTTAGCTGAACCAATTCGGTATTGAAGTATGTTTTGCAATAGAATCGATTATTAAATCCCAGTCATCGGAATGAAGTTCATGCCCAGTACCTTCCAAGGTCAGTAAAACCGCACCCGGAATTTCGTTAGCAAGATTTTCCCCATGTTGAAAAGGGATAATGGGATCTTCAGTACCATGTACAATCAAAGTGGGGACACTTATTTCATTCGTCCTAACTAGATAGGATTCTCCGCCTGTCAGTAAGGCGTGATTACCCATGCTGGCCATATTGTAACTTCTGTCAAATTCTTTTTTAGCTAAAATATCAACTTTCCCCTCATCAAAAAGATGCTTTGAACCTACCAGGATTCTTGATCTATCAATAGCGAATTCGACTACCGATTGTTCGTTAGTCCAATCTATAACCCCCATATTCGAGAAAAAATCCATAATCCTTTCCTCCGGGGGCGGGAGATGAGGAGCAAAATTGGACGCTGATAAAAGGGTAATGGTTAGAACTCTCTCCGGATTCCGCAGAGCTATCATTTGAGTCAACATACCGCCCATGGACATGCCTACGAAATGCGCATGCTCAATCTTATAAGCATCTAACACTTTAATGGCATCATCTGCCATGTTTTCGAAGGTATAACCCGGTTTGCCTGGTTCGTACGCTGTTGAGCGTCCGACATCGCGGTTATCATATCGAATGACATACCGCCCTGCATCCGCTAATCGCTGACAGAATTCTTCTTCCCACCAAATCATTGAGGATTGGGCACCCATAATCAGCAAAATGGCAGGGTTAATTGGTTCTCCAAAACTGTCTACACAAATTTTAATTCCATCTACTTCTATTAATCGTTCGTTCATGTGGATTCCTCCAATGTATAGATTAAAAATAAAAAAACACAGGCTATTGGCCTGTGCATACAGTAATCGATAAAGAATTTGAGAATGAACGCAATAAGTTGAACACCCTATGATAGACTAGCAGTCCACTCATTGGATTGATCACAAAAGAATCCATTCCATCTTCTTCAAATCCAGTTTATGCGACATGAGGATAGAGTCCCCCTGTCCCCAATCGCATATAACTAAACTAGGTTACCGCGAAGGCAAACCATTCTTCGATTACTACGCACACAAAATAGCCTTAATCCACTATTTAATTAATTGTGCAAAGAATATCGAAGAATTAGTTTAGCACACGTAACCCCTCCGTTCGTATCAGTTAAAGCAATGCTAGCATATGAGGATTCCCATGTCAACACACGAAAATCTCTTAAAGCTAACGCTACCCTAACTTAAATATTTCAATCCGCCGGAGTTGAATAGCATCCTCAGAAGGATACAACCCCAATCCGGTTGCTTCTGGTTCGGGAAATATTAAATCGGTTATGACAGCTATTCCATCATTAACAAACACCTCAATTGAAGAGCGATCCACAAAGATATGCAGCTTAATCGTCTCATCCTCTGTCACGAGCTTCACCGAATGGATTCCGGCAAAATCCTTTTGAAAATCGATTCGCCCGGACAATGTACGGTCAACAAAGATTTCGTTTTGATCAGCCTCATAGCCAATAACCGTTTGCTGAGAATCAGATGTTCTCACCTTTATTGTAAAATTCTCCCTTATGCCCAGTGCGAATTCAGCAATCATTTCAAAGCTGTCCAGCTCCAAGCCCGATAAGTGTAACTCAGCTTCTTGGAGTGATATGTCCTCCAACGCCAGGATAGGCATTCTAATCGTCTCCAATTCCTGAATCGGCTTTTGGATCAGCCTGATTTGATCATGTCTGGTCTCCAATTCCAGCGCCCTCGGAACGGTCATCGCGCTTCTCCATCCATCCGTCGGGGTAACCGTACAATATCTCTGATTACTCATCCATGCCAGGTAAATACGGCGTCCATCTTCTTCGGGGATATCAGACCAACTGACCCCCGCATAACTGTCTCTGCCGTGATCCAGCAACAGCACAGTGTCGACAGGGTTATCATTTACAAAGGTCTGCCCATCGAAATCCCCAATAAAATATTGGGTCAGGGAACCTTCCGTATGCTCTGGTCTGCCTCCGACACTGACGAGCATTATCCACTTCGTGCAGGAAGGATCATGATCAACGGCCAGTGGAAATAAATCAGGACACTCCCATACCCCGTCATACAAACCGTTGCCTTGACCAAATTCACTGCCAAACGTCCACTCCTTCAGATTGCTCGAGTGGTACAGACAGACCGATCGGCCTGTTGCCAGAATCATGACCCACCGCTTCGTGTCAGGATGCCAGAATACTTTGGGATCTCGAAAATCAACGAATCGATCGCTCTCCAGAACAGGATTATCGCTATACTTGATCCAGCTCTTGCCGGAATCAACACTGTACGCCAAGCTTTGGCGTTCCCTGACGCGGTCCGTCCCCGGCACTCTATCATGGTGTGTGAAGATCGCTACCAGTCCAGGCTTACCCTCAAAGAAACCCGATGTGTCCTCCCAGTCTACAACTGCACTTCCTGAGAAGATCACGCCATTCTCATCTGGATACAAGGCTATAGGACAGTGTTGCCAATCCACCATATCCGTACTGATGGCATGGCCCCAATGCATCGGCCCCGGTGTTGTGCCATCAGGATGATGCTGATAGAACAAATGATATTCTCCATTAAAGAACACCATGCCATTCGGGTCATTCATCCAATTCCGTTCAGGTGTAAAATGATAGTTTGGTTTAAATTTATCCATATGGTCCACATCCTATTTGTATATTATGTTCACTTCTGGTTTGCTAGGTAACGATCATAAGCTTCTTGCACATAACCGATAAACTCGGAAAGTCCCGCCTTCTCAAGCTCCTTTTTGTAGGAATCCCACTCCTTGTCGATGCCGCCATCCGTAATCCATTTTTTTCGATTCGTATCGATAAGACCGTAAATTTGAGGTGACAGAAGTGACATCCTATCCGCCGTTTCAGCCTCATAGAACAGGGTATGAGGAATATAAGAATCATTAAAATGCTTATCTAGATATCCAATCGTTTTCATATTATTCAAAATATCTTGTGCATCCTGTGGATACTCAACCACCGTATCATAGTAATCCGTTAAGATGGCTATAGGGGTGTTGCCTTGAATGGTATTTCTCGCACGCATATCGTTATAAGTATCGAGTCCGTCCTTCAACGTATCAAATACCATAACGCCTTTCTCATTCTTTTTGTACTGATAACCAAGTGGTCCCCAGTTCGTCTGAACAGACCACTCCGGATCATACATTTTATCAACCCAAGCCAGTACCGCCTTAGGATTCTTGGTCTTCGTTGTTAATACAAAAGCGAGTGGATTGTGCATCTCAACCAAGTTCTCTCTACCGCCATACTCACCTCCAGGTCCTTTCAAATAGGGGATCGGCACATAGTCCTGGGATACCTTCTCACCTGCCACATCCAGGATCGAGAAATGCACGACGGATCCCACTGTCACGACCTCGTTTCTGAGCTTAGCCTGAAGCTTAGGACCGTCCGTGATTGTAAACTCAGGATCAATGAGCCCCTCCTTATACATTTCATGGAGATATTGAATGCCTGTCTTATAGGCTTCTGTTGAAGCAGTATTGAAAATTTTACCATCACTGTCCAGGAACATGCTGTCTCCTCGATCGACTTGACCCCATAAGCCGAAAAACTGACCAAAATCGGAATTATTTCTCCAGGAACCGATACCGGAATTCGCATTTTTGTTAGCTAAAGCTAACCCAATCTCATCTTTAAGCCCGTTCCCGTTCATATCATTTTCAACAAACTTCTTTAATGTATCGCGATACTCATCGATGGTAGTTGGAACGGGTAGATTAAGTTTATCCAACCAAGGCTTATAGATAGAAAGAATCCCTTGGTTCGTAATAAGACCAAACATTTCTTCAATATACGGCAGACCATAGATATGTCCATCCGGCGCTGTGATAAGGGCCCGATACTCCGGTCGTTTTTCTAGCACTTTAGAAAAGTAAGGCATATCGTCGATATAATCCTCAATCGGGAGGAATATACCGGACTTGATGTTTTTCATCACTTTGCCGGTACTCATCGTACCTAAAAATGCTTCCGGCAAGTTGTTGCCGGCCAACATCAGATTGGTCTTCTCATCGACAGATTCATTCGGTATATCTTCCCACTTGATCTTTACATTCGTGGGGGCTACTTCCCTAAATTTCTGGTACCAAATCATTTCTTCAACTGGCAAATTACGAGGATCCTTACCGCGCACAATAGTAATTCTCGTTTCTGCATTAGGATCTGCTGATTCCACATTGGTATTTCCTTCTACATTGTTACTCGCGTTTTTCGTGTTGTTCGAAGTGCATCCTGTGACTAAGCTTACCGATAAAGCACCAATCAATAATCCTTTAATCCACTTTGCTTGGTTCATTGTCTCTTGACCTTCCCTTCGAATAGCAGAATTTTAATCCGATCCGCATGACGCTCTAAATTGCCTACTAGCATCCCCCCTTTACAGACCCAACTAATAAAATGACTACTTCATCCTTTAATTGATCCAATCATTACGCCTTGTGTAAAATATTTCTGAACGAACGGGTAAACGATAAGCAGCGGCAAACATGCCACAACAATAACGCCATACTTCAATTGCTCTGCGATACGCTGCTTCGCCGCTAATGACATAGGGTCAATTACCATTCGAGATCCCGTCTCATTCATAATCAACAAATTTCGTAGAATCACTTGCAGAGGAAACTTCTCTGTACTGCTCAGATAAATTAGCGGCTCAAAGAAGGAATTCCAATGGGCGATCCCATAAAATAGTGCCATGACCGCGATGATCACTTTGGACAAAGGTAATGCGATGGAGAAAAAGAAACGGAAGTCCGTACACCCATCCATAACCGAGGCTTCCAACAACTCATCTGGAATGTTGCTTTGGAAATACGTGCGTGTAATGATGATATTCCAGACAGATGCCGCGGTAGGCAGCGTTAAGGCCCATATGGTGTCCAACATGCCAAGCTTTGAAATGAGCAGATAGCTCGGAATAAGTCCGCCGCTAAAAAACATGGTGAAAGCGAACAACAACATAATCGGTGTTTTTCCTGCAAGTCCTTTTCGAGACAGCGCATACGCGCAAGGAATGGTCACGGCTAGATTAATCGCGGTTCCGATTGTTGTGTACAGTATGGAATTGAGATAACCGTCCCATAACGGCTTATAATTGAAAATTTTCTTGAATCCGTCCAGATAGATCGATTCGGGAAAAATCAGTAGGCCGCCCCTATTCACTTGATCAGGATCCGTAAAGGAGGCCAGGAATACAAAATAGAGCGGATACAAAATAGCAATGGCAATCAAACTTAAGAGCACATAATTAAATAGGTTAAATATCTTGTCGTCCATTGATTGGCTTTTCACCTTATTCACCCCTTACCAGAGACTATTTTGCGTCATTTTTTTGGATAATTGATTTGTAATGATTAAAAGTGAGAAATTAATGACCGAATTAAATAATCCAATTGCAGTAGCCAAACTATACTGCGCGTTTAGCAGTCCAACCTTGTACACATAAGTCGAGATAATCTCTGAAGCCGGTAAATTCATCCCTTGCTGCATGAGGAAGGCTTTTTCCCACCCGACGGCCATTACGCTTCCAACGCCAAGAATGAGAAGAATCATAATGGTAGGCGTGATAGATGGCAGATCAATATGCCATATCCTTCTGAGTTTAGAGGCGCCAACAGTTAAATTAAAGTTGGTATACACATTGTTGCCTATAGTAGTATTGGAACCATAAGACATACGAATTGGAGGTTCCATCCCCGTCCCTATTATTGATTTATTGTTTTTCTGTATTCAGTTGGTGAGACACCAATCGTTTTTTTAAACATCTCTGAAAAATAATTAGAGCTATTAAAACCACATGCAATTGAGATATCTGTAATATTTAAATTGTTATTCGTCATAAACTCTATACTTTTTTGTATACGGTAATCGGTAAGGTATCCAATTGGAGTTTTCTTTAAAGACTTTTTAAACAAAGCACAGCACTTGCTTCGACAAATCGCTCCCGCCAGTGAAATATCTTGTAAGCTGATATTTTCAGCATAGTGCGTCTGAATAAAACCAAGCATATTTTTAATTGCAGTTATTTCTTTGGAGTGCCCCGTTTGAAATCCATTTTTCGCTATCGTATTTTTATACAAATGTAAAAATAATAGCTCAAATTGACTAATTGCCATTAATTCATAACCGTCTTCTTGATGATGACTTGTTTCATACAATACTTTTATATATTGGAGCGCTTCCCTTTGCCAAGGTATTTGTTCTCTTAAAACAATAGCATTGCTATTTGAATCTTGTAAAAATGGCTTAATATATTTATTTTCTATATAAGAATTTCGTACGAGAAGACTTGGACTAAGCAACATCACAAGAAAGTTGCAATCATCGTTTTTATTAGAATAACCATAATGCAATCGATTAGAATTTACAAAAATGCCTTCTCCTTTTTCCAGAGTGTAGTTTTCTCCATCTACAAAATAATTCATAGAACCATCCACAATTAGTATAAATTCAAGGTCATTATGCCAGTGGCAGCTCGCACTACGATTATGAAAGAAAGATAACTTGGATTGCCTTGTACGAATAGGCAGATATGGCGTATCGTATTCAACAATTTCCGATAAATTTTCTGCTACATTTAATTGCATCATATAGCCCCTTCAAATATACGATTGTTATATAAATAAGATCAAATATGATATATTTGACGAAAATTTCACACTATAATTATCTAACAGTTTAGATATTAATAGGAGGAAATCAAATAATGACGCGTATTACAACGACGCTCTTCGTCAGAGATCAAAGTTTCTATAGGGACTTTTTCCGATTAACTTTAATCATCGCTTTACAAAACGTAATTACGATTGGAGTTAACCTTTCGGATAACCTTTTCCTTGGCGGATATAGTGAAACCGCGTTGTCTGCATCAGCGCTTGCCAATCAAATTCAATTTATCACAACATTTCTTATTATTGGCTGTTCGCAGAGTGTTATTATTCTGGCTTCGCGCTTATGGGGGGCTAAACAGCTCGATCTCATTAGAAAAGTCATTGGCGTAGGTATGGCCACATCACTTGCGATTGGTTTTGTCATGTGTGGTGTAGTATTTTTTTTCTCAACAGAGTTGCTGTCATTATTAACTATGGATGAGAGTATTGTTCAGGCAGGAGCAAAATATCTTAACATTGTATCATTTTCGTATGTTTTTTTTGCCATAACAAACGTATTATTAGCCTCGCTGCGTAGTATGGAAATTGTAAGGATTGGGCTATTAGTTTCCCTTTTTACACTAGTTATCAATGTCTCATTAAACTATCTATTTATTTATGGTCATTTTGGATTACCGAGAATGGGAATAACCGGCGCAGCCATCACTACACTAATATCACGTATTATTGAATGCATCATCGTAGTGGTGTACATCATAAAAAAGAATCAAAATTTAGGTCTTAGAATGAGCAACTTCTTAAAACTGGATCAAACGATTTTAAAGCAATATACCAAAATTGCTTTGCCTATTTTATTATCGAGTTTGTCATGGGCTGGAGCAATGGCTTTACAGAGCGGTATTTTAGGGCATATGGGTACATCTGCAATTGCAGCCAATAGCGTAGCAACAACTATATTTCAGTTTGTAACGGTAATCGTTTATGCATCTGCCAGTTCAACAGCTGTAATAATGGGAAGAACAGTAGGCGAAGGTAATTTAGATAAAGTGAAAGCCTACAGTAAAACACTGCAGATTTTATATTTAATAATTGGCATTCTTACTGCCGCCATTTTATTTATTACTAAAGACTATGTTCTATTTATGTATTCAATCTCAGAAGAAGCAAAAACACTTGCTCTAGCATTTATGACAATTTTGTCTATAACCGTTATAGGAACGTCTTACGAAATGCCCGCTTTATCTGGTATTATACAAAGCGGTGGGGATACAAAATTTGTTATGTATAATGATTTTATTTTTATGTGGCTGTTAATCTTACCGGCATCGTTATTAGGCGCATTCGTGTTTAATTTCCCACCTATTATTATCTTTATCCTTCTCAAGAGTGATCAGATCCTTAAATGTTTTGTTGCTCTTGTAAAAGTAAACCGATACAAATGGATAAAAGTGATAGTGAATCAATATTAATATCTCTTGCTGTTTTTAAAAATTTTAAACGACAATAGTTGATTTCAATTTTATCCCTCTATTATACGAAGACCTTCCTAAGGTCATTTCGGAAATAGAGGGATATTTTCCCAATCCCAAGATTTTCGATATCTCTCGGGAATATGAGCCTCTTATATCCCTTTTTTAGTCAAAGTATCCTGCCTAATGGGTTTCGCCGCTTGCGAGAACAAGCCAGCGACAGTTACACCGATAAGAACAAAAATTAGAGCACGAACAAGACCAATGGACTCTCCGATAATCCCCAAAAATGGTGGGCCCACAAGAAATGCAAGGTAACCAGCCGTCGATACCGCACTCACCCTTGCCGCTACCCCACGCGGATCATCTCCCGCAGCAGATAGTCCCACTGGGAAGCCAAATGCGGCACCAAGACCCCATAGTACAATTCCGATCGTTGCCAACCCATAGCTCTGCCCAAATATAACGATAAGTAATCCTACAATCGCTAAAAGAGCGGAAGCCCGCAGAACGATTACTCTTCCGAACCGGTCTAGCAACACACCGCCTGCTGCACGGCCTACAGTCATTGCTGTCACAAATATACCAAAAGCGAATGAGCCCATCGCCGGTGTTACCTTGTATCCATCCACCATAATAAGTGGGAGCCAGTCATTTGCAGAACCTTCTGCAAAAGCCATCCCGAGCACAATGATACCGATGAGAAGCGTTCGGCGCTCTTTCCAAACGGCCATTCTTTCCCTAACGCTCATTACTGGATCATTTGATTCACCGCCCGTTTCTTTCCCAGTACCTGCGGGGATGAGTCGGTATAGAAATATAACACAGAGCACAATAACAGCTACAGCGATGATCATGTGGACAGCTACGGAGACACCGATCTTAATTGCAGCCGCTCCCGCCATTGCACCAATTAGCGTCCCCAGACTGAACGAGGCATGGAAGCCGGTTAAAAGTGACTTTTGAGCAGCTCTCTCAACCGCTGTTCCCTCTACATTCATTGCCACATCACATATTCCGTTTCCAAAACCGAAAATAGCTAACCCAAAAAAAACGATAATATCGTTAGTCATCCATGAACTAGCCAAGCCTACAACTACAAGTCCAATCGAACTTACAGCAAGGCTAGTTACCATAACAAAGCGCCCGCCCTTATATGCAATAAGATGACTGGCACTTAATAAACCGATTATGGAGCCTACAGCCATCCCGAAAATAATCCAGCCCATTTGTGCCGTTGTAGCGCCAAGAGCGTCCCGTATCGTTGGTGTACGTGATACCCATGATGCAATAGCAAAACCAGGAAGTGCAAAGATAAAATAAATGGCGAGCCGCCATAATTTTATTTGTCTAACGCTTAACGAACTGTTCATAATTCTTCCCCCAAAACACTCAATCTTGCTTCACTGCTCTACCAACAAACTCCGAATTGTCATCTGATGCAGACCGTGAAAATAATCCTGTTGCCAGTCACTAACAACAAGATCTGGCAGGTTCTCTTCAGGTACAAACGAAGCGCTTTTATTTCGGATTTGTCCAAGATCATTGTTGGTTATTTCTGAATCGCAAAAGATGATAGTATGCGGATTAATAGTGGCAGTAAAGACGGCGACAAGGCGACTTATAGCATCCACAAGCATCGAACGACTCTCTTTGATATCCTGTGTTGCAAAAGCATTATCAAGCAGTTGAACAAAGTTCTGAGTGCCAGAAAGCGGTACATAGGAAACTTCCCCTGAAAAAAAAGTTCTGCCCCTCACTACATTTCCGTTTACAATAATTCCTGCACCTGGTCCGTTCTTGCCCAAGTACAGATACACAAGAGAGAGTGAATCATCGTTGCCAATGCGGTCATAATAACCGATAACCGTGGCATTCATGTCATTTTCAACTTGGACTCGAAGAGAAAATTGTTCTTCGTAAAAAGCCTTGAAATTGAAATCCTTAAATCGGTCATAACCAGGAATGTGGAATGCACAACCGTTATTCACTGCACCAGGGACACCTAGCGTAAGAACACGCGGATTTGGATAAAGCGACATTAACGTTCCAATTTGTTCTGTCAGGAGTTCCGGTCCGCTGTGCAGCACCCCTGGAAGCTTCTTCCGCCCAATGATCTCTCCCTCATAGTTAAGTACTAAGTACGAAGAGGAATCTTTCTCCAAGCATACGGCTAGCCCAGTCATATAAGCGGGATTCAACCTATACGTGCTCGGTTTTCTACCGCCACTTGATGTTCCTAAACCAACCAGCAACACCTCACCAGTATCTTTCATCTCATCAAGTAATTTACTAATTGTAGGAAAGCTGATCCCCGTCCTTTGTACAATATCAGCCTTGGTTGATTCTTTTTCTTGATAAAGCGCTGCACGAATATGTTGACGAATCATGTCTCCCATCATCTTAGGATTAACAAAAGGTTGCTTTAATATATTCATCGCTCCTGACTTTTTAAACATCTTTAATTAGTTGCCATTCTAACATACATTATGGAGCTAAGCAATACGGATTTATATGATGCAAATGAACTTAAGGGGCAGGGTGTAATTGTATATATGCAAAATTTAAGCTATGGGCACTACTGCCTTCACAATTCGGGACTTAAACCCAAGTGAGCGCACTAAAAAAAGCCCGGTCATTATAACGACCGGGCTTTACGATGGAGACAGGGAGCCTCGAGTTATCATATTCATCTCCCCTGCTACCGTATTAGCTTCCATACCGCCTTGCAAACTTTTCCACTTATTTGGTCTGTTTTTCTTCCATGTGTCTTATACCGTGCGATTTCTGGAGGCGCCCAAGCCGGACAGGAGCAGCAGAGTGCTAACGACAAGCAGCAGCAACAGCGGGGGCTTCCAGCTTGCCGTCATGTCATGAAGCAAACCGAACAAGATCGGTCCGGTTGCCGCCAGCAAATATCCAACCGATTGCGACATGCCGGACAGAGAAGCGGCATCGAAGGCATCCTTCGTTCGCAAGCTTAAAAAGATCATGGCCAAGCTGAACGCACATCCCCCGCCAATTCCCAGTAAAATGGTCCACAACGAAATGAACGCATTTCCTCCAAAATAAAGACCTCCCAATGAAACAAACAACAGGACCGTCATGATGATGACCAGTAAACGTTGGTTCTTCATCCGTCCCGCCACGATCGGCACAATGAACGCTACGGGCAGCGCAGCAATCTGAAACAGCGACAGCATCCAACCGCCGCTGTCTTCATTCAAGCCCCGGCTTGTCATGATTTCAGGCAGCCAAGCGATCAAAACATAGAACAAAAGAGACTGCATCCCCATAAAAATCGTAACCATCCATGCCAGTGGCGAACGCCACAGACTTCGGCGCTTCAACGCACCGCTCGTCGCTGCCCCGGCAGACGCCCGACTAGCCCGAGCTTGAGGCAACCAGAACAGCGCGACCAACAGAACGAGTATGCCCCAAATGCCAAGCGCGCCATTCCAGCCGAAACCGAGGTCGCGGGCGACCGGAATACTGACACCGGACGCGATCGCCCCGCATAAATTCATTGACACGGAGTACACGCCGGTCATGAGACCAACTTGATGAGCAAAACCCCGTTTGACCAGACTTGGAATGAGCACGTTGCACGCCGCAATCGCCAGCCCAATCAAAGCAGTACCTGCAAACAAAGAAGCGGTTGTGGTCAACGAACGGATCGCGATACCCGCCATGAGTAAAACCAGCGCATAAAGCAGGGTCCGCTCCACCCCGAAGCGGCGTGCCAGCATGGGAGCGAACGGTGAGAGCAGCGCGAAAGCAAGCAACGGCAGTGTAGTGAGCAGACCTGCCGCAGCATTCGACAGTCCGAGGGATTCGCGAATCGAGCCGACCAATGGGCCTACCGACGTTAGCGGCGACCGCATGGTCAGTGCGATCAGAACGATGCCGAGGATGATCGGCCAACCCAACGACAACGACTTCTTCGCCATTGTTGACTTCGAAGCGCTTGGCAAGCTCATGGACGCTCCTCTCCTTTGACCTCAAGAACAGCTTTCGATTTCGCAATATAACGGTGAACCGTTGCCACGGCACGATCGGCGTCTTGGTCGACAATCGATTCGACCAGTTGCCGGTGCATCTCCAAGAAATCCGCATCGGTTTCATAACGAGTCAAGCTTGTAATCGAATCTTGTGACGCGTCCGCGATATGGTTGTATAATTCGATCAAGATTTCATTATGAGACGCCGCGATGATGCCTTGGTGAAGACGGATATCCTCCTTTACAATCCCATCCATGTCACCGCGTGCTGCCGCCCCCTCCCAGCGTTCCAGCTGGAGAAGAAGCTCGCGTGCCTCCTCGTCCGTTCTGCGCTGTGCCGCCAGATGGGCTCCCTCGCGTTCGAGTGCATGCCGGACTTCCAACGTCTGCAGCGTATCGGAGCGCAAGATTCGTTTTTGCAGTACAACACCCAGCACGCTCGAAGAGCAGACGTACGTTCCATCCCCTTGCTTCGTCTTCAAGAGTCCCGCGTGTACCAACGCCCGAATGGCTTCCCTCAATGTATTGCGGCTAACATTCAACTCGACCATCAACTCCGGCTCTGCCGGAATACGCATCCCGACAGCCCACTTGCCGGATTCGATCTGTCTTTCCATTTGCAATGCGACTTGCTCGACCAGCGTCAGCCGATTTGTTTTCTGAAGCATATGTCAGTCCTCATTTCATTTATTTATCAAACATAGGATGTTTGGTTAATTGGTATTTTAACATACTAATATTGTGATGACAACTCCTTGCCTAAAAACCAAGCTTCGATATATTGATATCAAATGCCGTCCGACCATGGAGATGAGTTTGGTATATGCCGATTTCGTATAAGACACATGAAAAAAACAGACCAAAACAGGTCTGTGAATAAATGATTGATGAAGAAAAATAGGCAGATCAGCAAAAAAGGTATAGAAAATTACTTCGATATCGGGTTAAATAGGTTTCGGCGAGAAAAAAATTAACTGGGCGACGACTAGAAACAGGCAAGATCTTGTTCAAATGGAAAGGCTTTTACTGCAGCAAAAGAGGCAGGATTGAGTCCAGTTGTATTCCCCTTGATCCCTTTAGCAAGATCACATCATTTTTTTCAACCTTATTTGTTAATACTTCGGCTAACTCCCTTTTGTCCATAAATGTCTGGACATTGCCATTCGGAAATCGCTTCTCAGCTTCAAATGCTATATGCCTGCTAAGAGCACCGACTGTGTATACATAATGAATTTTGTTGGGATCAAGGTCTCGGCCTATGTCTCGATGAAAGTCCTGCTCTTGGTCACCAAGTTCAAGCATGTCACCTAATACTAAATGCTTTCTTGTATAACCAGTCAATTCTTCAAACGTTTTTATAGCAGCGCTCATCGAAACGGGGCTAGCATTCCAAGCATCATTTATTATTGTAAATCCAAGGGGCGAGTCTATCTTCTCCATTCTCATACCAGGTGCTTTCAAGGTCTGAAATCCCTCATTTATTTCAGCCGGATCTACGCCTAGTTTTGATGCAATAGCAATTGTAGCTAATGCATTTATAATGTTGTGTGCACCGAGAAGAGGTATGGAATACGTACGATCACCAACAGTAAAAAAGGAACCGTCAGCGTTGGTCACTGTGTTTTCAACTTTAAAGTCATTTGATTCTTCTTCTCCAAAGCTAATGGTACGTAACGGGTTTGCGCTTGTAATTTCTTCTAATCCCTTGGCTAATAGCGGCTCATCACCGTTGTAGACAAGAACTCCACCATTCTGCAATCCATTTACAATTTCTAATTTAGAAGCGGCAATTTCTTCCCTGGACCCAAGACTCAATAAGTGAGAAACACCTATCATTGTAATAACAGCTAGGTCTGGCTGGGCAATTCGAGTGAGTCGATCAATTTGACCTCGTTCACTCATCCCCATCTCAATTACTGCAACTTCGGAGCTCTTATCTATGTCCAAAATGGTTAATGGAACACCAATCTGGCTGTTTAAATTACCTAAAGTCTTATGAACGCGAAATTTTGTCTGTAGGACTGAATTAAGCATCTCTTTTGTGGTTGTCTTTCCATTGCTACCTGTGATCCCAATTACTTTGATTTGTAGTCCTTTTCGATAATTAGCTGCTAGGTTTTGCAATGATTGCAAGCAATCATCTACAAAGATTAACGGTAAATGAATTGGTGGATTTGGATGATCCTTCTGCCACAAAGATGCTGAAGCTCCTTTGGATATTGCGTCCTCTACATAATTGTGGCCATCTAAATTCCTTATAATCGGGATAAACAGATTACCTGACTTTACTGTTCTGGAATCAATGGAAACGCCTTGAATTAATCGTTCCTCATGCTCTTCAGATAGTCCAGAACCTTCAGCCATTTGTTCAATTACTTTTAGTTTTTGGGAAATCATCACAGCACCACCAATCAAGTATAGATTAAAACCACTTAATTATTATTCTCTAACAAGCAGGATATTCCTTCCAAGAAGTATTTTAAGAACTATCCGCCGTCAACATTGAACAATGCTTTCAGTTAAAGCAAAAAAGAAACGGCCCCAGTCCGATAAAATTCAGGACAAAGACCGCTTAACAATATTTTATTTCTTATTCTTTCTACTTAACGGGAGCTGTTCAGATGGCGCGTTGGCCTGTCTCTCCATCAGCCAGAAGGGTCTTCTTGTACATGATGACGCCCCCAGGGCACGACTAAAGGCGAACCTGATAGCGGGTCCTTAATGACCGAACTGTTCAGGCCGAAAATTTCGTTGATCCGTGCGCTTGTGATGACTTCTGTCGGTGTCCCTTCGGCCACCATCCTGCCCTCGCGCAGCGCGAAGACATAATCGGCATAACGTGCCGACAAGTTGATATCATGAAGAACCATCACAATGGTCGTTCCGCGCTTGCGGTTCAAGTCCGTCAGCAAGTCCAGAATTTCGACCTGGTACGTGATATCCAGAAATGTAGTGGGCTCGTCCAAAAATAGTATATCCGTTTGCTGGGCAAGCGCCATCGCAATCCATACCCGCTGCCGCTGACCGCCTGATAGTTCATCCATATGCTGATTGGCATACGGAGTAATATTCATCATCGTCATGGCTTCGGCTACAGCCTCGTAGTCTTTTTTAGACCAGCCCCCGAGCCAGCTTTGATGGGGAAACCGACCGCGACCAACCAGGTCTGCGACTGTAATTCCCTCGGGTACAATCGGTGATTGCGGCAGCAGTCCTACCACTTTTGCAAACTTTCTCGGCGACACTCCACCAATCGTTTCATTATCGATCGTGATGGTGCCGGAAATCGGCTTGATGAGTCTGGCCAATGTTTTGAGCAGCGTCGACTTTCCGCAGCCATTAGACCCTATGATTACACTGATCTTATGACTGGGGATTGTGAGGTCTATGCCATGAATGATCGCTTTATGGTCATAGCCGGAAACAAGCTGCTGCGCTTGAAATAGATGTGTCGGTTTCATCATAGCTCTCCCTTTTGGTTCATTCGGATTAGCAAGTAGATCAGATACGGTGCTCCGAGCATTCCCGTGATGATACCCACGGGGAACCGGGTCTCGAAAGCAAATTGTCCCATCAGATCGGCCCCTAATACCAAATTGACGCCAACAAGTCCCGCTGGAAGGATATTCGAGAAGCCCTTGCCAACCATTCGATTGGCTATAGGTCCCGCCAGAAAGGAGACAAAAGCAATCGGTCCTGTTGTAGCCGTGGCAATCGCAATAATGAGGACGGAGATCAAGATCAGCATCATTCGGGTTTTGTGCGTATTTATGCCAAGAGAAGATGCCGAATGCTCGCCGAGCTCCAGTAGACTCAAGTGCTTGCCTAGCCCAATCAGGATTGGCGAGAAAACCAGGATAGCGATTACGAGCGGCGGCAACTCATGCATCTGCGAGCCGTTCAGACTGCCAGCCAGCCACCTCATCGCTGCCGGAATATCCTGCTGGGCGCTAACCAGGATCAGATAAGAGATGACGGCGTCCAGCATAGCCTGCATGCCGATACCAATCAGAATGAGTCTTCCAATCGAAAAGGACCTACCTCTGGACAACAGATACATAACCGTAACTGTGGCCAAGCCGGCAGCAATGGAAGCTGCAGATACAACAGCTCCGCTCGATTGCAGCACAGTGATGCAAAATACTGCAGCTGCGCTCGATCCCGACGTAATACCGATCACATTGGGATTGGCCAGAGGATTGCGCAGCATGGTCTGGAACGTGTATCCGGCAATACCAAAAGCGAATCCGGCAAACAGCCCAGCCAGCATTCTCGGCAACCGTATCGTATTGACCGCAAAGGACGCGCCCTTGATCTGCTCACCAAGCAACACCCGGGAGACATCTTGTATGGAATATATGGTGTTGCCGAGCAGAAGCATAGCGCAGCAGAGTGCACATGCCAGCAATGCAAGCAAGGCGGTAACCAGCACCCAGCGGCGGCGGCGCAAATACCTGCCCTTGCGAATGATCGAAATCGTTTCATTGTTCATAGCGACCTTACCTTCGATCTTATCGCCAGCAGGATAAGAATCGGAGCGCCTACAAAAGCTGTGACCACACCGACTTCCAACTCCCCGGGTCTGCCGATTACTCTGCCGCATACATCGGATAACGTTAAGATTAGCGCTCCCGAAACCGCAGACATGGGAATCACATAACGCAGATCAGGACCAAGAATCAGACGCATCACATGAGTCGCCAGCAGACCGACAAAAGCGATCGGTCCCGACAGTGCTGTCGTTGCCCCGCATAATATCACGCCGGCAAATGCGGCAATGAGTCTTAGCACCCCTAACCTTACACCTAAGCCCGCTGCAGCTTCGTCTCCCAGCGCCAATGCATTAAGCGCCGGGGCAGTTATGATCGCAATCAGGAGTCCAAGGATTAGAAACGGGGCAATCGTAGCGACCGAACTCCAAGATCCAGCCCCCATGCTTCCTACTTGCCAAAACCGAAACTGATCCATCACATAAGCACGTGGGAGCAAGATGGCGGAAACCAATGAAGACAGCGCGGCGCTAGTTGCCGCTCCTGCCAGCACAAGCTTAATCGGTGTCGCGCCGCCCCGCCCCATCGATCCGACTCCGTACACAAAAATCGCAGTGAGCCCCGCGCCTACAAGAGCCAGCCAGATGGAAGATTGGGCTGAGCCGACATTCAAAAAAGCCATTCCGCTAACGACAAACAAAGCAGCGCCGGTATTAACGCCTAATATGCTCGGATCGGCAATCGGATTGCGCGTAACGGATTGCATCAGCGCACCCGATACGCCAAGCGCTGCACCGCAGCATAAACTGAATACCGTCCGTGAGATGCGCTTGCGAACGATATTAGCCTCATAGGAGTCAACCTCCGGACGGAACAGGCCGTCCATCATTTCGGCAAACCCGATCACTCGCGAGCCCAGCATCAGGGATGCTGCCGCGCATACGCCAAGCAAGATCACACTGCACAGCAGAATGAGCTTGAAGTGCTTTGGCACACGCCAATTCTGTTCTGATGGCATTGAATTATTCATTTCCTCGATCCAGCGCATCCCCAATCAGCTTCAGATATTCATCAATCGTGTAAGCGATGGAAAGCGGATTTGGCGTACCGGCTGCCACTAGCGGCGTATCGCTGTCGATAAACGCTACGGCGCCCTTCTGAATCGCAGGAATTTTACCCAGCAAGCTATCCGCTTTCAGCACCTGAGCCAATTCTTTGCTGCCGTATCCGACGATGATATCCGCTTCATTTAATGCCTCGGCGTTTTCAGCGCTCAATTCCAAGGCGTAACTCTTCGGATCGGTAATTTGCTTGCTCACAGCATCAGGGTAGGAAAGTCCAAGTTCATGCAAAAATGCGACGCGTGAATCGATCGGCGTGTATATGTGAAGCTTGGACAAATCATTCGCCGAAAAATTGGCCCAGACTACTTTCTTGCCGTTAATTTGCGGATACTCACGCAATTTATCTTGAATCAGTTGTTCGGTATCCTTAATCAATTGCTCCCCTTCGGCAGCCATCCCCATGCCCGTTGCATTATAGGTGACTTGCTCCCGCCATGTCGTGGTCCAAGGCGATGTCGGATATGCAACGACAGGAGCGATCTTGGTCAACAATTCATAGTCTTCTTTTGTAATGCCCGAGTAAGCGGCCAGAATCACATCAGGCTGTGTATCCGAGATCGCTTCAAAATCAAGTCCGTCGGTATCCTGGAAGATATTCGGATTATCAATACCTAATTTCTGTACTTCCTTGAGTGTCCAAGGCAGCATGCCGCTTCCATCCTGAACGCCGAAATTGGCCACTGAGAAGCCAACCGGTTCCACGCCAAGAGCGAGTACGATATCATGATTCGCCCATTGAATGGTGACGATTCGCTCAGGCTTGCTTTCAATTACCGTTGTTCCCAAAGCGTGCTCAATCACGATGGGATATTTCGCATCCGCTTGTTCGGAATCAGAAGTCGGTGCCTCCTCGACTGCTTCGGATTCATTGGTTTCCTGTGCATTGGTGGAGCCCGTAGACGGTGGCGCAGAATTAGATGGCTTGCTTCCGCACCCCGCTATTACCAGAACTAGTGCTGCAAGCAACATAAATAGAACAGTGACTTTTTGTTTATTTCTCATTTTTCTATCCCTTTCTTGTTGTGAATTTCCAACACCCTGCGGACCGCCCCTTCGCTCTGGGAAATGACGAACGATGTTGATAATCATTATCAATGTATGATCGATAAAAGTATAGCAAGTAGCGGGAACGGCCGCAATAGACGATATTCGCCTGAAAAACCGGACGATATTCGGATTCGAGCGGCTTTTTCACAAAAAAAAGCTATCGCTGACAAGCCATTGGCCGGTTGACGGCATAGCATATCATCGATAGCGGGACGATTGCAGGGTCAGAGAACGTGTAGCAGCCACAGCGAGCATGTTTACCGAAAGCGGTCCTCCGTAGGGCCAGATCATACCGGACGGTATCGTCCGACTTCGTCTTTGTGAGGACACGTTCAGCATCCTCCAAGTCTGTTCCTTCTGCAAACGCGAGAGTGCGATCTTATCATCGCGCTGAACGACGTACATCATAAGCGCATTGTCACCAACCTCGATCTCGTCGATCCCGATTGTCGTATAACCAAGCGGTTCATAATGCCCTGGCTTGAAGGCATTGGTCAGACCGAGGCGCTCCAGAACCTCGACGGACAAGGAGCCGTCATTGGACAAGCGCAGCAAGGAATGCTGATGATTGGAATAACCAAAGGCAATCATGGCTTTGCTCGTTGCGATTCTGGCGCTACGGAGATATTCCCGCATTGCCTTGTATGAATCCTCCAATCGATACTGAATTCCGCTCGCAAGCGTTCCCCTATCCAAGACAGCGGCCAGATGTCGAAAAGAATATTCCAGAGACGCATATTCAGAACCTTGCCTGCGTGATGGAAAAATGTCATAGGCAACGGTAGGTGCGATCTGCTGCAGCGCATCATAATAAGGTTCTGTCAACATACGTGTGCCAATGATTAAGTCCGGAGACAGCTCGGCAATCCTCTGCAAATTCGGCTGGATGCGCGGGCCGACATCTACGATACCGTCAGGAATGGCAATTGGCAGACCTACCCAGCGATGCATATCGGCCGCTTCCGAGACGCCGATCGGAACGATGCCGAGCGCGAGCAAATACTCGAACATCGTCCAGTCGAGCGCAACGATGCGCTGCGGAATAGCGGCAATCTCTGCTTCGCCCAGCGCGTGCTCGATATTCCGAAGCGTGGAACGCTTAATCGTCAGTGGGTTGAAATCGGACGCTTCTGCCGCCAGACCAACTGTCAGGCTTGGCTTGTCCTTCCCCGTACGCTTGAAATGCAGTGGCGACAAGCCAACAATGCGTTTGAAGATTCTTCCGAAATAAGAAGGATCACGGTAGCCAGTTTTTTCAGCCACTTCTGCCAAACTGAGCGTACTATCGGTCAACAGTGTCTTGGCAACCTCGACGCGTATGCGAGTCAAATATTCGATGGGCGTGTAGCCAGTAGCTTCTTTAAACAGCTCACAAAGATGAGGAACGCTGTAACTAGCGCGCTCGGCTAACTGCTTCAGGGTGATTGGCTGCGCGTAAAAATGCTGCATATATTGAATGACTTGCGCGATTGGGCTGGAGGTGGTCATCTCGGATGACTGGTGCTGCAATTGGACCCATTCGTAGATAAAGGATAGAAAATACGCTTTAGCTTGCAGCTGCGCACCAGGCAGTTGTTGCTGCCAAGCTGCATCCATCGTGTGCAGCTGTGTGCGCAGCGAAGTTTCCACTCCGGCACGCACCGTGCTGACCATTTCGCCAAACTGCGCTTGTTCAGCCATCTGGCGCCACTGGCTATCCGTATTCTGTCCCCATTCTACGCAGTAAAGCACCAGATAAAACCGCCCTCGATTAGAACGGGGGACAATCTGTACAGGCGTACCCGCTCCGCCGTGCAGTACGATATCGGCCGGCTCCGAGTAACGGGTATCACCAAATTCGACATATTGAATGTTATCCGCCACATAAACAAATCCACTGGCAGGCATGGAGAATACCATTGCAACCTCGACTGTGCATAGCCGCACATCAATCAACTGCACATGAGCTTGATTCCATAATTGCAAATGGTCCTCGAGCCTCAACATCGAAGGCATACAACTGCCCCCTCCTGCTATTAATATGAGAATTATTATCAACTATAAATATTTCCCTCGAACAACATGGTAATTGTATCAAAATATGGGCTGATTGAGAAGTCAGCATCCATTTTTTTGAACTACAATGAGCGTATCCATCGTCTCCTTGAATATCATTGCTAGCTTACACAAACTTCAAAGTAATGCTAGAGCTTTCAGTAAGGCGTATTCACTTGATTTAGCGCCTTCTTGGGAAAAATGTGCATTCGGAAACATTGGCGCCAAATGATGATATCCAGGGTATATATGCAATCCAGGGTATACATGCAATTCAACTAAGACACCATCAAAGGCCAGTTGCTTTGCAAATAACAAGGCTTCATCGATGAACAAATCAATGCTGCCTATAATCATATAAGTGGGCGGCAAGCCGGCCAGTGATTTTGCACGCGCAGGCCACAAATCTTGCAAAGAAACTAACATGGAAGAATAGGAAAAGAGAGGGAAGGATAATTTTACAAATAAAAGAGGC
>REGQ01000047.1 GCA_004134985.1 Paenibacillaceae bacterium
ATGTAATTGTCTCCTGTCCCATAGTGACATTATCTCAGAACAGTTATGGGATGACATTATCACAGAAGAACAACATGCACAATCAATAACCCTTGAATTTAAGAAATGGGTATGATAAAATACGGTTAATTTAACGATTGGAGTTGAAAAGAATAATGTAGAAACTTTCTTGCAAAAATATAAAACAATAAAACATGACAATGCAGAGCGATTGCCTGTTTTATTCTTTATATGCAAGAAAGTTACTTATTCTTTTCACTCAAACGAGTATATCCTTATCCACGCCCGTAGTGGGCCGGATTTGCTGTATTTATTTGAGCTACAAGAAAGTAACTTTCTTGTAGCTCTTATTTTTTTGTACAGGGGGATATAATTAATGTCATTAATTAATGTAACCAATCTTACTTTTGCCTATGATGGCAGTTACGATAACATATTTGAGAACGTAAGTTTCCAAATCGATACCGATTGGAAGTTAGGTTTTACCGGGAGAAACGGAAGAGGAAAGACAACCTTCCTTAACTTGCTGCTTGGCAAATATGAATACAGCGGAAATATTGCTGCAAAAGTCAGCTTTGAGTACTTTCCTTTCCATATTGAAAACAAGGAAAATAATACGATAGATATTATTAGCGACATCCACCCGGATTATCTTCACTGGGAATTGATGCGTGAACTTTCATTGCTCAAAGTATCTGAGGATGTTTTATACCGTCCTTTTGACTCCTTGTCCAATGGTGAGCAGACGAAAGTATTGCTGGCTGCCCTGTTTCTCAAGGAAAACAGTTTTCTGTTAATTGATGAGCCAACCAATCACCTGGACATGAATGCCCGGAAGCTTGTCAGTAAGTACCTTAATTCAAAAAGTGGCTATATTCTCGTATCCCACGACAGATCATTCCTTGATAACTGTGTAGACCATATTCTATCCATCAATAAAACGAATGTAGAAGTTCAAAAAGGCAATTTCTCTGATTGGTGGGAGAACAAACAGAGACAAGATAACTTTGAGCTTGGCGAGAATGAAAAACTTAAAAAAGACATAAAACGGTTGTCGGATGCTTCCAAACGAACGAGTAACTGGTCGCATGAAGTGGAGAAGACCAAAAACGGAACAAGAAATTCCGGCTCCAAGGTGGACAAAGGATATATTGGCCACAAGGCTGCTAAAATGATGAAACGCTCGAAGACGATCGAGCACAGACAGCACACAGCGATGGAGGAGAAATCCAAACTCCTCAAAGATATTGAAAGTTCGGAGAGCTTAAAGATTTCACAGCTGGCTTTTCATAAAACCCAACTCGCTGAACTTGATCATGTTTCTATTTACTACGGGGAGAAGCAGGTTTGCACAGATATTAGCTTTACGATTGAGCAAGGGGAACGAATCGCCCTCTCTGGTGCGAACGGCTCCGGAAAATCAAGTGTCATCAAACTGATTTGCGGGGAGGATTTAACCTATAGCGGCACGTTCAGACTGGGCAGTCAGCTTAAAATATCCTATGTTTCGCAGGATACCTCGCATCTTCAGGGCAGCTTAACGGACTATGCCAGAAACAATGACATTGAGGAGAGCCTGTTTAAATCCATTTTAAGAAAGCTTGATTTCTCCAGGGTGCAATTTGACAAGGATATTGCTTCCTATAGCGGCGGCCAAAAGAAAAAAGTGCTGATAGCGAAAAGTCTTTGCGAAAAAGTTCATTTGCATATTTGGGATGAACCGCTTAATTTTATTGATGTCATTTCTCGCATGCAAATTGAAGAACTATTGCTTGAACACTCGCCAACCATTCTGTTTGTGGAGCATGATCGTGAATTTTGCAACAACATTGCGACAAAGATTGTGAAGCTTTAAGTACTTCATAATTTAAAGACTGAAGTAGACTCATTTTAATTTTTTTTTCGAATGTGTCGATTTTGCCGTCAGCGGTTCGTCGTATTAGTAGAGGCGAAGATAATAGCAATGAAAAGCCTCCATATTGGAATACGAACAATCAGATGATGGAGGCATACAAATGAGTGGAATGCGCGTGGTAACTTCACAAGACGGGACCAAGATCGCTTATGACAAAGTGGGCCATGGACCGGCGCTTATTCTGGTCACCGGAGCGTTCAGCTATCGAAAATTCCCTGGCCAGGTGCAATTGGCTAGCCTATTGTCACAACATTTCACCGTCTATAACTATGACCGCCGCGGCCGCGGTGATAGCGGTGACACAAAGCCGTATGCCATCGAGCGGGAAATTGAGGACCTTCAGGCAATGATTGAGCAAGCTGGCGGCAGTGCAAATGTTTGGGGATTGTCTTCCGGGGCGGTTCTTGCGCTTCAGGCAGCGGCGAGGGGGGCCGGTATTGCGAAACTTGCCCTGCATGAACCGCCATTTGTAGTCGATGCAGCAGATCGCAAGCCTCCGAAAAACTTTGCGATCCATGTTACGGATCTGATTGCCGCAAACAGCCGGGGCAAGGCAGTGAAGTACTTTATGACAGAGGGGATGGGCGCCCCTTCGGTTGTTGTCAGCTTGATGCGCATGATGCCAGGGGTGTGGTCCAAGCTTGTCGCCGTTGCACACACCCTTCCCTACGACGCGGCTTTGCTGGAAGGATATATGGACGGGAAGCCGTTGCCTGCGCATTTATGGAGCACAGTCACGATGCCAACGTTAGTGCTTGAAGGCATGGAAAGTCCAATTTCGCTGCGCCGCGGCGCTCAGACTCTTGCCAACGTACTACCTAATGCACAGCTGTTGAGTAAAAAAGGACTTGGCCACACTAAGAAACTCAATGCGAGCCTCATTTCATCGGAGCTTGCGTCATTCTTTAAATAGGAGGGTTCACTATATGAGATTTATGATGATCGTGAAAGCTACGACGGATTCAGAGGCGGGCGTGATGCCAAGCCAAGAGCTTATTGACGCAATGCAGAAGTATAACGAGGAATTGGTAAAGGCCGGTGTTTTGCTGGCTGCCGATGGTTTGCAACCCAGTTCGAGTGGAATACGGATTTGCTATCCGGAATCCGGAGGCAAAGCAAAGGTTGTTGACGGCCCGTTTACGGAAGCAAAAGAAATCATAGCTGGATATACGCTAATTGAAGTTAAATCAAGAGAAGAAGCGATTGAATGGGCGCTGCGCATGCCTGATCCTCATGGTTTTGGACAAGGGGAGGTTGAGCTCAGACAGGTATTCGAGCCAGAGGACTTAATGGATAATTCTGATTCGCTGGCAAAAGAAACAGCGCTGCGCAAACAGGTTGCGGATCAGAAAAGAGCATGAGTTCTTTCCATACCCAACGAACGATTGACGCCATATGGCGAATGGAATCGGCAAAACTTATCGCCAGGTTAACAAGAATGGTGCGGGACGTCGCGCTCGCAGAGGATCTTGCTCAGGATGCACTGGTAATTGCCCTTGAGCGTTGGCCGCAGAGCGGCATACCCGACAATCCGGGAGCCTGGCTCATGACGACGGCGAAACGACGCGCGATTGATTACATGCGCAGGACGAAGCTCCGTGATCAGAAGTACGTTGAGATGGCCCACAGTATGGATTTATATTCTGAGGAAGACTTCGACCACGTTTTTGAGGAGGAGGTCGGTGACGATCTCCTTCGTCTGATCTTTATGACCTGTCATCCAGCACTGTCGCAGGATGCCAGAGTTGCCCTTACGCTTCGGCTGTTGTGTGGTCTCACTACACATGAAATTGCTCGTTCTTTCCTCGTCGCTGAATCGACGATTGCCCAAAGAATTGTTCGTGCCAAGAGAACCCTTGGCACCGAGAAAGCTTTCTTCGAGGTGCCAGCGGGGGAGGAACTCAAGGACCGTCTGTCAGCAGTGCTGGAGGTCATTTACCTTATGTTTAATGAAGGTTATTCGGCAACATCCGGGGATCAATGGACCCGCCCGCTGCTGTGCCAGGAGGCATTGAGATTGGGGCGCGTTCTTGCCGAGATAACACCTTATGAATCGGAAGTTCATGGTCTTGTCGCCCTGATGGAAATACAATCTTCGAGGTTGCGAACTAGAGTTGATGCCGAGGGAGAGCTCGTTCTTCTCATGGATCAAAACCGCTCGCGGTGGGACCAACTGTTAATTCGCCGCGGGTTAGCGGCATTGGATCGCAGCTACAAACTTGGGCGGCCGCTCGGACCATACTCGTTGCAGGCTGCGATCACAGCTTGTCATGCGCAAGCGCCGACAGCAGAAGAAACGGAATGGCCACGTATTGCTGCGCTTTATGAAGCGCTATTCAGAGCAGCACCTTCGCCGATAGTCGAATTAAACCGGGCAGTCGCTCTATCCATGGCATTTGGTCCGGCCGTGGGATTGCAGATAATTGACATACTAAATACTGAACCAGCGTTAAAAGAATATCATCTGCTGCCAAGCGTTCGGGGCGATCTTCTTGTGAAGCTGGGGCGCTGCGCCGAGGCTCAAACAGAATTCGAACGCGCAGCATCCATGACCCGGAATGAGCGTGAACGGAAGATGCTGCTTAAACGAGCAGCGAATTGCAGACCTGAAGCAGCGAAATAATGCGATCACTTGTCATATGCTCCAGTAATCTCCAAATCGGCCAACGAACCCTACTTAAAACAATAAGGAGTGTCATACACAATGAACCAAGAAGTAACTGATTTTATTGAGGCATTAAAAGAACCTTGGCAGAGAGAATTGTCCGTTTCGCTTCGCGAGGTTGTGCACCAAGCAATATCGGATGTGCAAGAACGCATTCAGTATAAGAAGCCCCATTTTTTAAAAAACGGTAAATACGCCGCTGTGATCTCCACATCCAAAGATGCGGTCAGCTTCACGATCTTCAATGCTGCTGCGTTGGCGCTTCCCGAAGGAATGTTTGATGGCCCGCCAGAAAGAAAAACATTGAAACTCCGCAAAGGAGATACGTTTAATCCCGAACAGTTGATGTCATTGGTCAGTCAAGCTTCCAGCCCCCTTTGATCCCTATTTATATAATTCTTAAAGGAGCCTAAAAATATTTAGGCTTCTTTGGTCGCTGCGCTGCCACTTCTAATGAACACGGTTACTTCACAATTTGATCGTTACTAAACTTGCCGTTGACTTTGCCCTTAGGGCAAGGTGCATAGTAGAATTGAACAAAGCACCGCTACTGGAATCATTGTTTCTGAGTCAACAATAGAAAGAAAGGAGGCAGCCTCTTGCTATCGATTGGAGAGTTTTCAAAAATATGCGGAGTCTCTACAAAAACACTGCGATATTATGATGAGATTGAATTAATTAAACCGGATGAGATTAACCCTGAAAGCGGATATCGGTACTATTCCATCAAACAATTAAAAAAGATGCTCTTTATTAACCGTTTGAAGTCTTATCATTTTTCGCTGGAAGAAATTAAAGCCATTCTGGAACTGGAAGAGGATCAAGCAGAAGAGAAGTTTCGCTCGTCCCTTAATCGCAAGATAGGGGAAATCCAGGATAAGATGAACGCTTTCGAATACACCCTAAAACAAATGAATAAAGATATTTCAAATTTAGAGAAGGGTGTACCGATTATGTCCTACCTGGATAACATCGAAGTGCAGCTTGTTGAAACCCAGCCAATGAACATCCTTTATATGCGTCAGATGATGAGTAGCGATGACTATGCCCTGGGATATGGGAAGTACTTTAGCAGACTTTATGAAAAGATTGCGACTGAAAAACTTACCTTGCTTGGCACGCCAATGACGATTTATCACAGCCCTGAATACAATCCTGCCGGCAATGATACGGAGTTTGCGATCCCGATAAAGGAGGCTGTAAAGGGAACGAGAGATATGCCGGGAGATCTTTGTGCGAAGTCTGTTTTACACGGTTCCTATTCAGAATTGACCTCGGTACATGCGAAGCTGAGAGAGTGGGTAGAGAATGAAGGATTTGAATTGGTGAAATCGCCCTATGAAATCTATGTAACTGATCCCAATCAAGCCGCCGTTCCTGAGAAGATTGTTACCGAAGTGTATTTTCCTTTAAAGAAAAAATAGCAGTAAGCCCTTGCATTGCCCTGAATGCAAGTTCATCACAACAAAAATGCCTTTTAAAGGAGAACGATCATGCAAAGAAACTACTGGCCAACCTCAGCATGGCAAGCCGCAGACCCAGCAACCTTGAGAATGGACGTTGAGAAACTTTCAGAACTCGAACCTGTAATAAAATCCGAGTACAGCAATATAAACAGTATTGTTGTTATAAGAAACGGCTATATTGCTTATGAAAACTATTTTAACGGCTATAGTCCGGATGATACGCACCATGTGGCATCTGTAACGAAAACGATCATTTCTGCCCTCATCGGTATCGCGATAGACACAGGCTATATTAAAAATGTAGATCAGAAGGTGCTGGATTTCTTCCCTGAATATGTTCCCGATACTGCTGATGGGCAGAATAGAGAAATCACCCTGCGCCATCTTCTGACGATGACGGCTCCCTATCCATTTGATGACTGGCGCGAACCGCTGGACCAGATGTGTATGCAGCCAGACTGGGTAAAGTATACGCTGGATAGGGTAGGACAAAACGGAAGTATTGGCACTTTTAAATATTCCACTGCAGGAGCGCACCTGCTGTCATCCATCATCACGCGCAGCACAGGGAAGAGTGCTCGTGAGTTTGCTAACGAATACTTATTTCAACCCATTGGCATGAAAGAAATCCCGAATTATGAAATGACATCATTTGGGTTTGAGGATTTGTTCGGGAGAAATGTGAAGGGATGGGTTACAGACCCAAGCAGCCATTCCACAGGGGGATGGGGGCTTACGCTAAATTCCCGAGATATGGCACGCTTTGGATTTCTGTACTTGAATCGTGGCATTTGGGACCAAAATCCGATTATTTCGAGGACATGGATCGACGAATCTACCGCGATGAATCCTAATAAATACGGCTATTTATGGTGGCTGCATGAAGAAGACGGCGTTATAGCATACGTAGCACGAGGCGATGGCGGAAATATGATTTGCTGCCTGCCAGAACAAGACATAGTCATAGCGATTGCATCAGAATTCATGATGAATCCCCGTGAACGGTGGACACTGATTAAGGAACATATTATCCCGGCTGTAATAGATTAAACGCATTGAGCACAGTACTGAACTTTATAGTAGAAATAAGTTGACAAAGCGAAAGTGCAAATATATAGTTGACCTATCAACAGTTGATGGGTCAACTTTTTGCTTTTCACTATTTTTTGGGCCGGGGGTGTCGGTACGGATACTTTAAAAGAACAAATCTTTGCTGAACTCCAACTCGTTAATAAAGATCTACACACCAGATTTGAGTATTGCGTTGGGAACAGCCCTTCCCGAATTGAAATTTTGCGTCTCCTCTTCGAAGCTGAGAACGTTACACAGACTACTTTGCAACAACAATTAAACATTGATCGTGCCGCAGTAACAAGACATTTGAAACAGCTCGAGTCTGCCGGGGTTGTTCGACGTTTTAAAAAGGAAAATGACCAGCGAGTAACTTGGGTTCAACTTACCGATGAAGCTGAAGTCAATATAGAAAAATCGTTTAAACTAAAAAATCGTTTTGTTAACGAAACCCTTGTGGATTGTTCTGAAGAACAATTACAAATGTTTCATAAAATGTTGACAACGATCAGAGAGAATATCTCGAAAGTAAACTGCCTCAAGAAGTAGTGAATACCATTAATTAAGTATAACTGGCGGCGATGACGAGGAGAATAGATATTTGAACAGTTTGAACAGCAATAAAGAGAGGATATAGCTATGGCGTTCTGCATTCAATTCAAATTACTTGAAGTTGAAGATACCAAAGCAAGATACATTTATGGAGATTGTTCCGAGAATTATGAGGGAAGATTCGAGCTGGATCTATTTAAATTAAGCACTAATGAAGCTTTAAGTGAAACAACGATGAGCGAAGCCGTTAAATTACTGAAGCCATGTCTTAGCGAAGGAGTCAGTCAGTATAAAGCTAATCGGGCATTTAGCAAGATTTATAAACATTACATACAGACAGGGAGCTATTTAGAAGAAGGCGGGTACTATGCGTAGTTTTAAATGGTCTTTAACTTAATGAAGGAGCGATTGTGATGGGAATTACATTGGAAACGGAAATCTGCCGCTTATTTAACATTCGCTATCCACTGTTTCTAGCTGGCATGGCTGGGGGACCGTCCACTGTATCGTTAGTGTCGGCAGTCTCCAATGCAGGCGGGTTAGGCACGCTGGGAGCTGCTTATATGGAACCGGAAGCGATTCGCAATACGGTGCATCGCATTCGGGAGTGTACGGATCGTCCTTTTGGCGTTAATTTGTTTGTTGCTCAAGCCAGTGATGATAATAACCGAACGGACCAGGTGCAGCAGGAGTTAAATCACATCAGGAATAGTCTGAACATACCGTCACTATCCGCCGCTGCGATAAGTACGCCCGATTATTTCGAAGAACAGTTTGCTGTGTTGCTTAAAGAAGATGTCCCGGTTATCAGCACGGCTTTCGGTATTCTCCCGGAACCTATGATGCATGAAGCCAAAGCGGCAGGCAAGTTAACCGTAGCAATGGTTACAACTGTCCATGAAGCTCTTTTGGCTGAACAAGCAGGATACGATGCCATTGTGGCGCAAGGCAGTGAGGCCGGGGGACATCGTGGCACCTTCACTGTCGCGGATCATCCGATGGGAGCCAATATCGGGACGATGGCGCTCGTACCACAAATCGTGGATCGCGTTCGTATACCGGTTATAGCGGCTGGCGGCATTATGGATGGACGAGGTCTGATCGCAGCGCTCGCCTTAGGCGCACAAGGCGTGCAGATGGGAACACGCTTCTTAACCGCCGAAGAATCGGGAGCTCACGCAGTATATAAGGAAAGGCTGCTTGCCAGCAATGAAGAAAGCTCAGTCCTCACGACGGCATTTTCCGGTCGGCCCGCTCGTGGGCTAGATAATGAATTCATCCGCAGATGGAACCGAAGCGGGTTAGAACCATTGCCTTTTCCCACGCAAAATACGGCCACCAGAGATATCCGCAACGCTTCAGCCAAGCAGAATAATGCAGACTTCATGTCTTTATGGGCTGGACAAGGGACAAGGTTGCTTACTTCAGGGCAGAGTGCGAAACAAATCGTTCAGGAAACGCTCGATCAGGCTTTGACGATATTGAATAAAGCTTAACATGCGTGGAAAGACTTCGATCTGTTTCCTTAACAGAAGCTTAATTTTTCGAATGTTGCGGCCGAGAATTAAGGTTTAGTTAACTGGCACATAAGACTGGTGTGTTAGAATGAGGTAGACAATAAAAGAGGAGTGGATGGAATGAAGAAAAGATTGATATGGTCGCTTGCAGCAGCTTTAGTACTAACACCGCTTATTCCGACAGGGGTAACGGCCTCCAGCAGTGATATTTCGGTTTCTCACCATACGCTTGCGAAGATCGCTTCTGAAAAAGCAGCGCTTCTAACTGAACAGTATGGTACAACCAGTGTACAGTATGCCTTAATCGACAATGGAACCATCAAAGTATCGGGACATTCAGGACTTAACGACCAGGATGGGAAGATTCCATTAACCAAGGAAACGATCTATGGCATTGGATCGACGAGTAAAGTGTTTACAGCTGCTGCAGTCATGAAGTTAGTAGACGAAGGGAAGATCGATCTCGATACCCCCGTAGTACATTATATTACTGATTTCAAGATGAAAGATGATCGTTATAAGCAAATTACGCCTCGTATGTTGTTGAATCATTCATCCGGTCTGCAAGGATCAAGTTTAGGTAATGCTTTTCTATTCAATGATCCAGATCCGAGTGCACATGACACACTGCTAGATCAATTGGCTACACAGAAATTAAAAGCTGCACCTGGGGCATTCTCTGTTTATTGTAATGATGGCTTTACTTTGTCAGAAATTCTTGTAGAAAGAGTCAGCAAGATGACATTCACCGCATTCATCCATCAATATTTTGCTAAACCTTTGGGTATGAACCATACAATGACACCGCAAGATGTATTAGACCCAAGCAAATTTGCTGCCCTTTATTCCCCGGCGTACGAAGGCCAGCTTCCCGTTGAAACGGTTAATGCCATTGGAACGGGCGGAATATTTTCCACTGCTGAAGATTTAGTACGATTCTCGCAAATCTTTACTGGACAGAAGACAGATATCCTCTCGGACAAATCAGCAAAGGCAATGGAGCAAGAAGAATATAAAAAGGGATTATGGCCTGAAGACGCAGATCATTCTTTTGACTACGGACTTGGCTGGGACAGCGTAAGATTGTTCCCGTTTAACAATTATGGGATAAAAGCTCTTACCAAGGGCGGAGACACAAGTTTGTATCATTCTTCCCTCGTGGTGCTTCCAGAGCATAACTTGGCTGCTGCAGTCGTTTCCTCAGGTGGCAGCAGCGCGTTAGACCAGCTTCTGGCCAACGAATTGCTTCTTCAGGTATTGAAAGAGAAAGGTGCGATCAAAGAGACAAAGCCGAATCAATCATTTGGTACGCCGATTAAACATACCATGCCCGAAGATATTGCCGCGTATGCAGGTTCTTACACCAACCTTTACGAACAGTTTGAAGTAGCGATTAAAGAAGGCGAGCTTACATTAATAGGGAATATGGTGACGGATCAAAAGTTTATATACACTTCAGATGGGACTTTTGTCGATCAGGAAGGCAGCACGAAAATTAGTTTTATTACGGAATCCAACGGGCGCACCTATCTGTGGTTGCGCAATTATATTACCGTCCCTGGATTCGGACAAATTGCGAATTCTGAATATATGGCAGAGAAGATAACAGGTGCAACACTTAGTAAAGATACAGCAGACGCATGGGCAAAACGAGAAGGAAAGACCTACTATCTTCTCAATGAGAAATTCAGTTCCGTCACATTTCTGAACTTGCCGGCTGTACCGATTAGCAGTGGCAACGGTGTGGAAGGGTACTTTCAGAATATGAAAATAACAGGTCCAAATACGGCTGAGAACATACACCACATTCCTGGCATGGGAGGACGAGATACATTTGAAGCTATCTTCAGTGTGAAAGATGATATCGAGTATCTGGAGGCGAGGGGAAGCAGCTATATAAGTGAGGATGGTGTAAAGCCGCTTTATAAGGGGAAATCTTCCGTAGCTACGATACAGACCGACGGTAATGCCAGATGGTTCAGCGTACCCGAAACCGTTGCCGGCAAGAAACTGGTCGTCGCGATGCCAGAAAATGGTGCTTTTATGGTATACGATGAGACGGGAGCATTAGTGATCAACACGGTCATTAGCGGCAAGAATGAAGTCGTGCTTCCTGAGAATGGCATGATTGTATTTGCTGGAAATGCTGGATCAGCTTTCGGTATTTCGCTAGTGGAATAGTACACAGGGTATTAATATTCTGAATGATAATTCTGATTTAGCCAGCTAAAATAGCTGGCTTTTTTTCTTTACCCGACAAGCAGCGTCTTAAGGCTACTTGACAACCTATTCGAATTATAGTTATTATGGATATATTAGATCCTTTATTTAGCCGCTGACTCGCGGCCAACCAGGAAAGAAATTAATTCAGCTATATTGTCCTTGGATTGCAAGAGGCAATGTTAAGTACTGATTAATTATAGATATTATATATCTTTAAAGTATTTTAAAATAACGAATGGAGGATTGATCATATGAACTACGATTGTGCCATTGTCGGCGGCGGGCCGGCAGGATTAAATGCAGCGCTGGTGCTCGGCAGAGCGAAACGGAGCGTTGCGCTGTTTGACAACAGCCAGCCGAGGAACGGCGTGACGCACGCCTCTCACGGATTCATTACACGAGATGGGGTACAGCCGGCCGAGTTTCGGCGCATTGCCTACGAGGAGGTGCTCAGTTACCCGTCGGTCCGGCATTGGCAAGCCGAGGTAACTGATGTTCAGAAGACGGATGATGGCTTTGCCCTTCGCACCTCATCAGGGGAGCGTGTGCAGGCCCGCAAGCTGATTTTGGCTGCCGGGCTGAGGGAGGTGTTACCTGAGATCGAAGGGATTCGCGAGTTTTACGGGAAAAGCCTGTTTAACTGCCCTTTTTGCGACGGCTGGGAATTACGGGATCAACCACTTGCGATCGTGTCGGATAACCCGGACGTGTTCCATAAGGTCAAGCTGTTCCTCAATTGGAGTCAGGATCTGGTCGTTTGCACCAACGGCCGCGATATTCTGACTGCCGAACAACGGCAGCAGCTTGCATCCAGGGGCGTGCGGGTCGTCGATACTCCTGTCGCAGCTTTTTCCGGGCTGGACGGCTTGCTGGAACGAGTGATTTTTACAGATGGCACTCATATTGAGCGAAGCGGAGGATTTATCACTCCCACACTGTTGCCCCATGCCAGGTTCGATGAAGCATTGGGTTATGAAACTGCAGAAGACGGAGGGATTGTTACCGACGTGATGGGCAGGTCAACCGCAGCCGGAGTATACGCGGCAGGGGATTCGAGCTATGTGATGCCTTCCCAATTGATCTATGCCGCAGCCTCCGGCAGCAAAGCGGCGGTGGCCGTTGTTGCGGACCTGACAGAAGAAAATTGGAAATCCGTCATCATACAAGAAGGAAATAGCGCCATATGAGTAACCATACAATCAACTTATATCGATCGAGACACCCGTATTCGCGGGTGTTTTTCTTTGGTCTCAATTTGGCGAGTTACACTACATCCAGTGGTGATGTTAAATTGCGCCATCGAGTTGGGAAATACCCACTCAAAGCATCTAGCCGCGACGACTCGCTCCTTTACGGATAGTATAAGAAATTTGACCTGGAATATCAATAACTTTACCTTAGTAATGTTAATTGTTATCGAAGTGTTGATTTTATATTATATTAGTTATACAATGTGTTTGAGCAGCAGACGTCTACAGCTCTTCATTTTCTCATAACGGAGGTCATTTATAATGTCGATGCCAGATAATACATGGATGCCAAGCCTTCAATACTTGTAGTTGGAGGCACTGGAACGCAGGGTGGCAATGTTGCGCGGGAACTATTGGCGCATGGTCTACGCAACAATTTGGGCAAAATAATCATCAACTAATGAGGACTGGATTTGCAAGACATAAATATACGAACCTATAGGAGAGATAATACAATGACCATAACCAAATCTGCAGCGGCTCTGTTTAAGCCTTTTGAAGGCGGTCGACTCACGCTTGAAAACCGCATTGTCATGGCACCGATGACCCGCCAATTTTCACCTTCAGGCATTCCAGGTCCTGACGTGGCGGAATACTACCGTCGAAGAGCGGCAAACGGCGTCGGTCTCATCATCACCGAAGGAACAATCATTAACCATCCGGCTGCAGCTGCCGACCAGGGCATTCCACATTTTTACGGGGAAGAAGCTCTGGAAGGATGGAAGCGAGTCGTAAACGCAGTGCATGAAGCCGGCGGCAAAATCGCTCCACAGATCTGGCATACTGGAATGGCGCGCGAGATGGAAAAATTCCCGGATTCAAACGCTTATCCTGTCGGTCCATCCGGCCTCAACCTGACCGGAAAGCCTGTATCAGAGCCTTTGACGATTGAGGAGATTCACGGTCTCGTGCAAGCTTATGCCCAAGCCGCTGCCGACGCGAAGCGTATCGGCTTTGACGCAGTGGAGATCCACGGCGCACATGGTTACCTTATTGACCAGTTTTTCTGGGAGGTCACCAACAAGCGCACGGATGAATATGGCGGCGACATGCTGGGCCGCACGCGATTCGCTGTGGAGGTTATCGAGGCGGTGCGAGCAGCAGTCGGACCCGACTTCCCGATCATCTTCCGCTTTTCCCAATGGAAGCCGACGAATTACGAAGCCAAGCTGGCAGCAACTCCCCAGGAGTTGGAGCGGTTCCAGGCACCACTTTCTGCTGCAGGCGTCGATATCTTCCATGCCTCAACACGCCGATTCTGGGAGCCTGAGTTCGAAGGATCGGACCTCAATCTGGCGGGCTGGATGCGCAAGCTTACTGGCAAGCCCACGATTACCGTCGGCTCCGTCGGATTGGACTCTGACTTCATCAGCCTGTTCCAGGAGGGCAAGGATGCGGGAGCTGCCAGCATTGATAACCTGATCGAACGTGTGGAGCGCGGAGAATTTGACCTCGTCGCCGTTGGTCGCGCGCTTCTGTCTGACCCGGCCTGGGTGTCCAAGATCCGAGACGGCCGCACTGAAGAACTGAAGCCATTCACGAGCGAAGCTCTTGCCACGCTGACCTAATCCAACATGAAGCAGTGATACGTAAACAAACAGCAACGAATCAAGAAGATTGGTACCGATTTTGGCCCAACCTATCGCCTCATTAGTAGGCGATAGGTTTTTTTAGAAACTTTAAAGATGAACACCAAAGTTCTGATTTGTGGCGATTTGGCAATTTTGAGCAAATTAGTCTTTTGATTTTCCCCAAGAATAGATTTCAAGTTCCCTTATGCGTTGAAGCATTTCATTCATCTTATTGTCTTCTGAAAGAGGTGAATCACTAGGTAACTGGTTGTCTGTAAGGGGGGGATTCATACGTAACTCTGCAATTTGGTTCTGAAGACTTTCAATAATACGATGGAAGGTCATATAATCTTTCAAAACGGCTTCGCGAAATTTGTCCACCTGATCTTCGTCATATCCTCTTAATCTACGGTCAAAATTCATGTTAAGTAAATCCGATGTTGTAAAGGCAACTCCTGCTTCATTGGGCTTTAATGCTGCCAATTTAGCACTATCCATGACGTTCACACCTTTCTATAATGTCTATACCGTTTTTATCGGCATTGTAAAGTAGGAATATTATACATGAAAATGGAAGTGATGGGCGAAATTTCACGAAGAGAACAATGGAGGTAATTGAGAAAGAAAGGATAGAAGGTTACAAAGCGCTGCCGATGAAAATTAGTACAGAATTATTTGAAAACCGCGCCCAGCGCGGCTTTTTGTTTATTGCCAAATAAAAAGACCGGAACCCTTATATTGCAAGAAGTTCCGGTCTTCAAAATGACTTAATATATCAGCAAAAAAATATTGAGTAGACTGCTGTTTAGCCTATAACAGTGTCAATGAAACTTTCTAACGAAGAAGTATCTGTCATGTTCTTATTACATTCCTGACCATTCATACATAGATAGTTGCCAACGGCTTTATAATAATCAGGCGAAGAATGAGCAGGCCTTTTTTTGGAAATTGCCGTAAATAGAGCAAGCTCTTCATACTTATTGCATAAAAAGCAAAAGCTTTTCTTATGGGTAGGCGAATATTTGCCCTCAACACCAACGAATTGCCCGTTTACATGATAAACAATGAACAGTTTATTAGTGGATATATCGATCCAGCTAAGATAGGTTACATACCGATAGTCGATCATTGATAAATCAGGCAGCTTTAGTTTTTTATTCTTGGGAAATAGTTTCTGAATCTGCTTTGCAGTAATTTGCGGAAATTCCACCAAATATGGCTCTAACGCCTTTAGATGCTTTTCAAAACCGTCTGCTGTTTGCGACTTGAATATATTTTCCAGCATCTCTTTCTGAATATCCGTACCGTCGTGAAACAGTTCTACAGCTTTGGATGCTGAATTATACTTCACCGACTCCAATACTTTCGGATCCGCATTCGTTTTGAGCGCGTGTTCCAGTATCCCGGCTTGTTTCTTAATAAAATTGTATTGATGGTTACTAATAAATGGTTCACACATTAAGTCCAGCCCCTTATTTTTTAATCGTGAAATGAAATAAGGTGCAAAGCCAGATCGTGGAACCGATATATGCTTATTTAGGCGATTTTAATGTTGCCCATCTTTCGCCCATGCAAAGTACCGCCTCCAAAACAAGCTTTGCATGAGACTGTGCCAATCTGGCAATCTTTAATTGCCATCTTCACCAACCCCTTATACCTGCGATAATGAATATTATAAGACAAGGTAAAGTATTGTTCAATGGAAAATTAGTAATATAAGATTGGGGAGAGGGATGAAGCTTGGTTATTCTCCTGAAGCCACAAAGCCGGATACGTGCGATTAGAGATTCAACTCTAACCATTCATCCGTTTCTGTAAAGCCATAACTCTTATAGACAGGTCTGCCTAATTTTGAAGCCCCAAGCCACAATTTCGAAATATCTGCAGCCTTCGCCTCATCAACCAATTTAGTCAACAAGCTAGTTGCAATTCCCTGTCCACGGAAATTTTCTTTCGTATACATATTAGTAATATAAGCCTTTTTGCCACTCTTATTTGTATATGTAGGTGGGAATTCATAAAAAATGATTGCTCCGCATGCGATGATCTCTTCATTATCTTCCACGAGCCATTGCGTTAAAGAAGCATCATTTAGTTTATTGGTAAAGAAATCATGTAGTTCTGCATCGATTGCAAGTTGCAGCGGACAGATCACTCACTCGCCATCCTCAGCATCGCCTTACAGTGCATTCAACTCGATTTCAAAGCCCAGGTCTTCAATCATATAATGGTCATCCGATACATCCTGGCCTTCCGTTGTTAAATAATCACCAACAAAAATGGAGTTTGCAGCATAAAGCGCCAGTGGCTGCAATGTGCGAAGGTTGACCTCGCGTCCGCCGGCCACTCGAATTTCTTTCGCTGGACACAATAACCGGAATAACGCCAGTACCTTCAATGCTTTCATGGCCGGTGTACGTCCCATATGCTCAAGGGGGGTGCCCGGAATGGCATTAAGAAAATTAACTGGAATGGAATCCGCATCAAGTTCTCTTAACGAAAATGCCATTTCCACGATCTCATGATTCGTCTCACCCATCCCGATAATGACGCCGGAGCAAGGAGACATGCCGCTCACTTTAACCTTTTTAACCGTTTCTATGCGCTGGTCGTAAGTGTGCGTCGTAGTGATGGAAGGGTAATTGCCTTTGCTTGTATTCAAATTATGATTGTATCGTTGAACGCCCGCATCAGCAAGACGTTTGGCTTGATCTTCCTTCAGAATGCCCAGGCATGCACAAATTTTAAGTGGCATGGTTTCACGAATTTCTTTGACTGCGGACACCACTTGATCCAGCTCCTTATCTGTCGGTCCTTTCCCGGCAGCAACGATGCAGTACGTTCCTGCCTTGCGGTTCATCGCTTCACGCGCGCCCGCAAGAAGCGTGTCTTTATCCAGCAGCGTATATTTTTTCACAGGCGCTGTCGATACGATAGATTGTGAGCAGTAACCGCAATCCTCGGGACAAAGTCCACTTTTGGCGTTAATAATCATGTTCAGTTTTACCTTTATGCCATAAAAATGTTTTCTAACCTTAAAAGCAGCCTGCATCAGTGGAAGTAGCTGGTCATGGTCGGCTTCCAGGACGGATAGCCCTTCTTTCAAGGTTAAACATTCCCCGCTCATTGCTTTTTGCGCGAGTGACTCCCATTGAAGTTCGATTTCTTTTGTATTAATTTTCTTCATCCCCGATCATCATCCATAACAAATTTTATTGTTAACCTAAATAATAAACTAAAGTTAACAATCAATAGAGACAGTTTAACAGACAGCGACGATTCAGTAAAGTTTTTTTAAGATGTGCTAATTTACGGTTCATCTAACCAAATTAGCGCTGATCAGGCAGTTTGAATTATGGCCCTCAACTGATCACTTTCCAAGCAAATGCCGTTAAAGAGATCTTGACGAAAAAGATAAATATACCATTAAAATTACTTAATGGTGTTATATTAATGTTATTTAAATTAACAAAATAAATGAAAATTTAAAATAATGTTTTGAAAAACAGCTTTAAAATATCTCTCGCTATCCATTTCTCAACAAAACTCGACAGTTTATTTTATTTTTCTGAAAATTTATGTTATGTATATTGACATTAAATTATTATTTAATATAATAAGGCTATGGATTTAAATAATAATTTAAAACGTTGGTGATAAGGAGACGAACTTTTGACTACACAAGATACAATTGATATCAAACCAAATACACAGGAGCGGATCTTGCTGACCGCTGAGCATGTATTTGCCCAGAAGGGCTATGCCGGTACACGAGTCAATGATATTGCCGAACAGGCAGAGGTCAATGTCGCATTGATAAGCTACTACTTTGAATCCAAGGAAAAGCTGTATCATGGCGTTCTTGACAGATTGTTTCACATCTGGGAGCAGCATGTCCGTGATATGTCATGGAATGATGATGACCCGGAAAAGGTGCTGAAAGAATACATTCGCAAACATTATGAATTCAAATGGAACAACATCAATATGTTCCGGATCTTTCATTGGGAGAGTCTGTCGGAAGTGGGCATATACCAGCAGTATATCCAGCAATATTGGGAGAAGGATGTCCAGGAGAAGCTTGGCTTCCTTAAGCAATGGAAACGGCAGGGTTTATTAAATAAAGATTTAAACGAACATGTCATCCTGGCTCTTATATGGGGAATGATGGATCGGCTGTTGTTCTCGAAGGAAGAGGGGCTCCGTCTTTTTTTGGGCATGGAGGGAGCAAGGGGAGATCTCAAGGAACTGCAGCGGATCAGTTCTTCAGAAATCGTGGAGCTGGCGTTTCACGGGATAATGCCGCGCAAACCAGATAACCTTCAGTCCGACCAACGGCAACGGGTAGTAACCCGTATTAACGTGGTCAGGTTAGATGGATCGGCAGTTGGACATTGCGATACCGATGAAATAATGGCCAATCTTGAGCTTGCTGACGGCGTTGAAGTTGTCCATGTAGAGGTCGATGAAGGATTGACGGCTGCCATGCTGGATGGTCAAGGATTGCTCCTCATTGCGCATTCCCAATATGGGGAGATGTCCATGACATCCATGAACCGGATGAACAGGCTTGAATCCATCGCAGCGAACGGTCAACTGAATGGGCTTGCTGCAGCAGTGTGGGTGATTCACGGCGATCGTCAGGCTCAGTCCCTGCAGGGGATATTGGAGCAGCAACTGGGACGTATGGGTTGTTATACGCTGCAGCGGTTGATTGAACAAGAGCCAGGCGTATTCGCCCGACGTTTCGTTCAGTATACGAAGAGGCTTCAACCTTGCGATTAGTAAGGAACCCTATGAAGGAGTGATTCCATGATCAGCGAACCGAAGACAGCTATTCCATCGCGCAGCACACCTCCCATTCAATATGAGATCCTGCGCCATCGTCTACAATCGATTACTGAAGAAGCAGCTGCAGCAATGAAACGGGTATCCGGATCCCCGGTGGCAACGGAAATCGGGGATTTGAATGTCGCCATTATGAATCGGGAGGGAGACTGTGTACTGATCGGGCAATATATCGTGACCAAAGGCTCGACATTGTCCTGTGTAGTGAAGGATGTAATGGCGCATTATCAAGATAATCCGGGAATCAGAGAGGGAGACGGCTTCATCTGCAATGATCCTTACACAGGCATTATGCATCAGAATGATATCGCCCTCGTCATGCCCTTCTTCCATGAAGGGGAGCTGATTGCCTGGGTGGGTGCAGAGATTCACCAGATCGATGTAGGAGGTCCGACTCCGGGACAGGTGCAGTTGGGGGCCAAGGATATATACGGAGAAGCGCCACTCATGCCATCGATCAAGGTGCTGCAGAACGGCAAATTGCTGGCGGACGTGGAGCGCAATTATTTGCGGAAAAGCCGGGTGCCGGATTTGCTTGCGCTTGACCTGCGTGCGAAGCTGGCTGCCTGCAACACGCTGATCACGAATCTGAATCAGCTGATTGGGCAGCTCGGCAAGGACGGACTTATTGGCTTCCTTGAGGATATTCTCAATGATGCGGAACTGCTGTTGCGAACGAAGCTCCGCAAGATACCGGATGGCAACTGGTTTTCACGGGCATACATGGAGTTCGACGACCGGATTTATCCGATTGTTCTAAAGCTGAGCAAGGTGGAGGACACGCTTCTATTTGATTTCACTGGAACAGCTGAGCAAGCTCCGGCAACCATCAATATTACCTATCCTTCATTAGTCGCACTGCTTAGCGGTACACTCGTATCTACCTTATGCTGGGATATTCCATGGACGACGGCAGGGGTTCAGCGCACGATTCAAGTGCATGCCGTCAGCGGCACGCTCGTTAATCCTACCTTTCCTGCAGGGGTATCCAAGTCCACCACTAGCATCGGCTTGCTAATCATGGCACTGGTTGGCAATATCGTCTCCAAGATGCTGCTGGCTTCAGGTGAATTCACAGATAGGGCGATGGGTGGCTGGCCAGGCTCCAAAGCGCAGGAGGAATTGAACGGGACGAACCAGTTCGGTCTGCCGTTCGGAGCCGATATTCTTGATGGCATGGCTGGCGGCGGCGGAGCGAGAACGTTCAAGGATGGTATCGATACAGGAGGCCTGGTTGGCGCAGCCAAGAGCAGCATCTCCAATGTAGAGCATTATGAGCAGGAGTACCCGCTCTTGTATCTGTATCGCAAGCAGTTAGCGGATTCCGGCGGAGCAGGCATGTTCAGAGGCGGGAATGGTATCGACCGAATGTATATTGTACACGGAACGGATAAGATTCCTGATCTGATCATGCACAGCATGGGCTCCAAAGTCCCCGCAACGGTCGGCATTGCTGGCGGCCACCCTTCTGCCACTAATCAATTCTATATTAAGCGGGGAGCGCTCTCGGACGACCAACTGGCGGAGGGAGAGGTGCCGGCAACCTTCGAAGATATTGAGGGCACGATGGAGATTCACCACAATATGTCACACAGCCATTTGGACAGCGGGGATGTCTACCGGTGCATTTCCAATGGCGGCGGTGGTTATGGCGATCCACTGAAACGAGAACCCGCTCTGGTACTGGAGGATCTGCGGTTCGGCAGAGTGACAGAAGACAATGCCAAGCGTCAATACGGTGTTAGCGTTACGGACGGCCAGGTAGACGAGGCATCAACATTGGCATCTCGGGAGCGCCTGCTGCAGCTGCGCAGCGAACAATCGCTCAGTCCGTCGCTTGCTCAGAAGCCGGTCCGACTGGAGCAAACGATACGCCGACTGTTCCACGGCCTGCTAATTGGCCGAGGAGAAGATGGCAGTCATTATTATTACTGCGAGTGCGGCTGCACAATCGCGCCCAACGGCCCGGATGCCTATCAATATATGGCCCGCCAGGACCGACCGGCTTCGAAGGCTGGCAAGCACGTCGATCCTCATGGCACGGGGGAAGCTGATTTTCAGTGGCGAACCCATTACTGCCCCAGATGCTTCACACAATTTGACAGTGCCATGGTCATGACGGGAGATGCAAGTCTCGCTTCTGATCATCTTCTCAATCTTGAACACTACTGAACCGGGAGAGGGACGTGGATGGAATGAACTATATTGTAGCGGTAGATTCTGGCGGAACATTCAGCGATTGTGTTGTCATTAACGAAGCCGGCAAGATGTGGACAGGCAAATCACCTTCTACCCCACCTGATTTTGAGCGGGGGGTCATCGAAGCGGTGCGTGATGCGGCAACGGTCATGGGCATAGGGTTGCAGGAACTGCTGCACAATACATCGCTCTTCTCACATGGCACAACAGTCGCGACGAATGCCTTGCTGACAAGGCAAGGCTGCAAGACGGCGATCCTCACGACAAGAGGTCATGAAGATGCCGTTGTTATCGGACGAACGTATCAGAAGGTGGCAGGGCTGAGCTCCGATGAGGTCATGGACTACAGTCGTCATGAGAAGGCTGATCCTGCTTATGATCCACATCATATTTATGGTGTATCGGAGAGGGTGGATTATGCAGGACAAATTGTCGTCCCGCTATCCATGGATTCACTGGCTCAGATTGCTGATGAACTGGAAGCGGCCGGGATCGAAGCCATTGCGGTCAGCCTCCTCTGGTCATTTGCCAATCCGGTCCATGAACAGGCTATACGTACCTATCTGCTCGGGCGCAATCCTTCCTGGTCCGTAACGCTCTCGTCTGAACTGGCGCCGGTCATCGGGGAATATGAACGGACGGCCACCACGGTCATTAATGCTTACTTGAGCATTGAGACCAAAGCCTACATGAACAAATTGAAGAGACGGCTTCGCGAGGAAGGCTATCTCAACCGACCGTTGGTGATGAAGTCATCCGGCGGCATTACGTCCATTGAACAAGCCATGGAAACGCCTGTGGCTCTGTTAACATCAGGACCGGCGGGAGGTGTCATGGGTGCGTCAGCCCTGGGAAGACAATTGGATCATCCTCACATCCTGACGACAGATGTAGGCGGAACGAGCTTTGACGTGGGGATGATCGTCAGTCGGGAGCCTGTATTCGCTGCTGCGCCGATCTTCTCCAAGTATCAGATCACCTATCCGATGATAGAAGTAGATTCAATCGGTGCCGGTGGCGGTAGTATTGCCTGGATTGAGTCAGGCACTGGACTGCTCAAGGTAGGTCCGCGCAGTGCAGGTGCCCTGCCTGGACCGGTATGCTATGGACGGGGTGGCACACAACCCACAGTGACGGATGCGAATCTGGTGCTGGGCCGCATGAACTCGGATTACTTCCTCGGTGGCAAGCATAAGCTGAATGTCGAGGCAGCGCGTTTGTCCATGAAGCCTCTGGCAGATCGTCTGGGAATGTCTGTTGAGGATGTTGCACTGGGTATTGTCGACATTGCCGATTCACATATGGGTGACCTGGTTCGCAAGATGTCGGTCGAAAAGGGCTACGATCCGAAGGACTTCGCTCTCTATGGCTTCGGTGGCGCTGGGCCGCTCCACGTATGTGGCTATACAAGAGGAACAGGTATCATGACCATCGTGATCCCGCCGATGTCTTCCGTATTCTCTGCATATGGCATCGCCCAGTCTGATCCGGCTTCCGTATCGGAAGAGTCGCTGCTGCTTGAGCTTCCTTGCGATCCGAAGATTCTGGAGTCAGCGCTGAAGAAACTGGAGACTCGCTCCATTGTAGAGCTGGAATCCATAGGCAAATCATTCGCATCCATTGAAGTGAGACGGGAGGTACTGATACGGTACCAAGGCCAGAAGCAAGGGCTGCCCGTTCGTTGTCCTCACTCCCTGCAAACCATAGAAGATGTGCAGCAGTTGATGAATGAGTATGATAAGGTCTATGAACAGCAATATGGCAGAGGGACTGCATACCGCAAAGTCGGCCTCAAAGTATCCGGATTGCGCGTCAGGGCTGTAGGCATTCAAAACTTGCCTGGCATGATCGCTGCAGACTCATTCCCTTCAACCCCGGCTGTTCCAAGGTTCTATCCTGTCTACTACAGGGAGACAGGAGGCTGGACAGCTACACCGTTTTACAAATTCAGCGAATTGCACAAGGCATTTCAGACACAAGGACCAGCCATCATTATTTCAGACCATACGACCATTTATGTAGCACCGGATTATACGGTTCGGCTCGATGATCAGCAGAATCTCGTGATGACGAATGTGAAGGGCGGGAAATAGACATGTCCAATACCGACAATGCCTTGGTTGTGAATGAAACTGAATATCTCCCGGAAGAGGAAAGGGTGAAGGCGAGGAACGGCATGGCTGCACTGGGACTCTCACTCCGCAAAGCCAAATGGCTGGTATCTCTGCTGACACTCATCGGTTTGTGGTGGATCGTTTCGTTATATCTGAGCGCGCAGGTGCTCCCAAGCCCGCTGCAGACCGCTATGGCAATGCTTGAAGATATCCGGGATGGTGAAATTATCGGTCATCTGGGAATCACGATGTTCCGCGTCGTCTTTGCTTTTATGCTAACGATGATTCTGGGTATTACCTTTGGCTGCATCCTGGGCCTGTCCCGCAAGGCCGCCGAGTTCTTCAATTTATGGATGGTGGTCGGTATGACCGTTCCCGCTCTTGTGTATATTGTTGTTATTTTCTTATGGCTCGGATTATCAGAATTTTCTGCCATTATCGCCGTTACCTGTACGACGGTATTTACAATCTCCTTCAACATTTGGGAGGGCGTGAAGTCACTGGACAAAAAACTGATGGAGATGGGCTACATTTTCGGAGCGGGCAAGAAGCTGATGTACCGCAAGGTGATCTTCCCGCAGCTTATGCCTTATATTATGGCCTCCGCCAGATTTGGCCTGGGGCTCACCTGGAAAATGGTCATTTTCGTTGAATTAATGGGACGACCGGATGGCATCGGCTATATGATCAATCACTGGTATTCGTTGTACAACATGTCTCACGTACTTAGCAATGCGATTATCTTCATTATTATTATGCTGATGATCGAATTGTTCATCAACCGCTGGCTTGAACCGCGATTGTTCGCGTGGCGGCCCAAGACTTCTCGATAGGGAGGAACGATAACGATGCCGACATCTCCTGATAAGATAACGTTCCGTCAGTTGAACAAGTCGTTTACCGTCAATGGCAACAGAAAACAAATTTTGCGCAACATCAACTTTGAGGTGCAGTCAGGAGAATTTATATGTCTGCTGGGCTCTTCAGGTTGCGGCAAGTCCACCATTCTAAATCTGATTAGCGGCCTGGATCAGGATTACTCGGGTGAGATCAGCATAGATGGCCTGCCCCGGACGAAGAGTCGAGCCCACTTGAGCTACCTGTTTCAGGAGCCTCGCTTGCTGCCCTGGCTGACAGTGGAGAAGAATATCCACTTTGCCCTCGAAGCTGCCAAGGTACCTATGAACGAATGGGTGGAACGAACGGCCCATTATCTTGGCATGGTGAACCTGCCGGGCTGCGAAAAGCATTATATTCACCAGCTATCGGGAGGAATGCAGCATCGGGTATCAATCGCCAGAGCCTTCTCTGTGAATCCCGATATTCTGCTGATGGATGAGCCGTTTGGTGCGCTGGATGAATTGACGGCCCGTGATATTCGTAGAAACCTGCTGCAGCTGTGGCAGGAGGACCGGAAGACGGTCATCTTCGTCACCCATAACACGCTGGAAGCGACGTACCTGGCTGACCGGATCTTCATGATGTCCTCCAATCCCGGTACGATTGATGAAGTCGCTCCTGTCGAGATTGGACGGCCCCGGGAATATGAGAGTGATGAGCTGTTCATGCTTAACAAGCAGATGATGAAACGGTTCGTTCAAGTGACCGGTCAACTGGTGTGAGCCGTTGACACTCCGAAACTGAATGATCAGTTGTCTTATCCGGCGAAGTATGACAGAGGGCAAGGCGGCAATTGACGTCCAACCCGATTCATAGATAAAGAAGGATGGAAGAGGAGAGGGGATATGGAGATGAAGCAGACAGTAATGAAAAGGAAGGGTAAACAAATCTCTATTGTACTCAGCTTTGTTCTCATGGCGGGATTGTTTGCCGGTTGCGGGGGCAGAGACAACGCAACCCAGGCAGGAGCCGGATCGCCTGTACCGGAGAATACGCAGGAGGATGCGTCTGCACCGGTCGAACTTCGGTTGAATGTTGTCTCCACAGGCACGCAATCGATTCCTGCATTCCTCATCCAGAAGTTGGAGCTGGACAAGAAATACGGATTTGAGCTAAAGGCAGTGGAGGATTCAGGCGTAGTCAATGCAAACTGGATTTCATTCAAGACTGGTCAGGTGGACGGTATGATCTCCGATTGGCTCAGCCTGGCGCGCAATATGAAGCAGGGCGCTGAGGCATTGGCTGTTGTCCCCTTTCTTGGCTGGGGGAACGGCATTCTGGTGCCTGAGGATTCTGCTGTACAGGGGCTGGAGGATCTGAATGACCTCAAGATTGGTGTCTATAATCGAAATTCTCCTGACTGGGTATTCATCCGTGCAGCGGCCAAGAAACTGCACAATTTCGATCCGGAAAAAACAAATTCGGTGAGTGAAGCGGCGCCCGGCTTGCTATTGGGCCTGATTCAAGAGAAGAAGGTGGATATGACACTCAATTATGGCGATTTGAATAACAAGCTCGCGGGACCAGGCGGGTATCGAATTCCTTTCCTCATCTCTGAAATTTTGACCGATATTGATTTATCAGCTGAGGCACCATTCCTGTTCTACACATTCAGCAAGTCATTCATTGAAGAGCATCCGGACACCGTGCAAGCTTTTGCCGCTGCCTATAAGGAAGCGATGGAATTTTTGATGACAGATGCCGAGATCTGGAACGAGATTGCAGGGAGAATGGACGTAACGAATGAAAAGACGATTGAGTTGATGAAGGAGAACGCCAGAAACAACATCTTTACGGAGCTGACACCTGAGATGGATGCTCACATCCGCAACATGTTTGATGTACTAAAGGAAGAAGCTGGCGAGAAGGAGCTTGGAATCGACAGCCTACCGGATGAATTAATCTGGCATCCTTAACCAAGTGGTAACGACGATCTTATACTTTATAGAAAAGAGGAACAAGTTATGGCAAACCATCCACAGCTTCCTGAAAACTATGTATTAATTCCCGAGGAGACCGCATTGCTGGTTATTGATATGCAGAATGGATTCTGTTCCATGGAGGGGTCACTTAGCCAGAACGGGGTCAATGTATCCCATATGAATGCGACCATCGAGCCGGTGAAGAAGTTGATTCTATCGAGCCGCAAAGCGGGAATACTTGATGCCTGGACAATTCAACTGCATTACCCGGATGATGTGACTCGCAGCAAGCACCGCATCCTTCCGCATACGTTGCGCTACGGATCCGGACCGGCAGCACTGGTCAACACGCCGGACTCCGAAGTCGTCGATGAATTGAAGCCATTGTTTCAATATCCTGCTAAGGAAATCCGCAAGCACCGGTTCAGCGCCTTTTTTGATACGACCTTGGATACGTTGCTCCGCATGAAAGGAATCAAGACGCTGATCATTAGCGGAGTGTCTACCTCTTTATGTGTGGAGACGACCATAAGGGATGCTTATCAGCGTGACTATGATGTCATTATCGCGGAGGATGCCATTGCCACGGATTGTGCGGAGGCGCATGAATTCAGTATGAAGATTGCAGCGAAGTATTTTGGCGCCTGCTTGAAAACCGACGACATTATTACCCTTATTGAAGAGTCGGCTTCTGTAGCGGTACATGAATAAGTGTCCCGGCTGAGCTTGATCCTGCAGATTAACAATCTTCTCTTCTGGTTCGTGCTCGAATTGTCCCGGCCGACACTCGCTTTCAGTCTAGCAGAAAGGGTGGATTCTCCTGCAAGGTTAGGCATGCTCCTGGCCTTCCAGTCTCTTCTGCCCCTCTTCTTGGCGATCCCGGTAGGCATGGCAGGTGATCGGCTTGGTCCGCGGAGACTGCTCCCGCTTGGTTCCATGCTGCTCATAGGGAGTGGTATGACGTATCTGGCTGCCGAACAGATGAAGATTGCAGACGGGAGCTATTTCGTACTCATCTTGACTGCACAACTGACCAATGGGGTAGCCTGGCTGCTCATATGGATCGCTACCCAGTCCCTTGTGTCAACCGGTGTGATAGAGAAGCGTGGCGAGACGCGGCAGCGGGTCAATATGTTAGCGTTGACCTCCAGTATCGGCGCCCTGGCTGGTCCGATTACTTCTGGTTTCCTCTATCCGCTGGGCGGGGCGATCACTGTATGGATGACCTTCTTATGTCTGGTCGTTGTCCATCTGTTCCTTTCCGTGTGTATCTATCGGATGACAGCAGCCTCTCTGACGAATACCGGGCCGAATGCGGCAGACACATTTTCCGTGACGATGCAACGGAGTGGCTGGGCTGACCTGGGAGGGCCAATATATCTGTTCGTTCTCCTGGCATCTCTCGTCCTGTTCGTCGGTTCCGAGTTTCGAGGATCGTTCATGCCGGCCTACCTGTCGCAGCTCGGGACGGATACCCGGTCCATCGGTATCGTGCTTACGGTCGGTGCGGCAGGAGTAGGGATTGCACGTCTGCTGATCAGCCTGAATCTGCTTCGCTTGAAGCCACGTGTCTCCGTCGCCCTTGCCCTCGGGATGTCCATCTCCGGCGTTGCCCTGCTGCCGCTGATGCAGTACGGGGGAGTAGGCGCATTGGCAGTAATAAGTCTGCTGCTTGCTGTAGGAGTAGGGATTGGCGAGCCTGTACTGATCTATACCATTCTTCATGCGACTAAGCCGTTCAAGCGAAGTCTGGCATTGGCTGGCCGGTTGACCGCCAACCGGGCGGCGATGCTGATTTCGCCGCTCTGTGCAGGATATGCAGTGCAGTCGCTTGGCGCAGCCGGGGGCATGGCCGCTCTGAGCGCTGCCATGGCAGTGGTGGGGATTATAGCGGTATGGCTTTTCTATCGGCATACACCTGAGCCGAACCAACTGTAATTAGTCTGTAATTCTAAGTGGGAGGGACCGTTTATGCAACAGGATCTCAATGACTGGCGCAATGAAGTGTTTAGTCGAATCACGGAAGACCAATTAATCCCACTCATACTGGAGTTGTGCAATATTCCGAGCCCGTATGGCTATGAGAAGGAAGCTGGCGATTATGTGTACGACTGGATGAAGTTGGAGGGCTTCGTCCCGCGTCGAGTCGGAATATCTGAAGACAGGTTCAACGTGATCGGCAAGCTTAAGGGCTCCGGCGGAGGCAAAAGCTTGTTGTTCTCCAGTCACCTGGATACTGCTGGGCCAAGCGGAGCCGATACCGATTCATGGATATACAGCGATCTGGAGAAGCCTTTCTGGCATAGCGCTTGGCTGGAGGAGGGGGTGTTCTACGGCCAGGGTGTGGAGAATGACAAGGGGCCTATGGCATGCTTCCTGCTGGCGGCCAAAGCGATTAAAGAAGCGGGGGTTCCGCTGTTGGGTGATCTATACTTGACGGCATGTCCGGGTGAGATGGGACAGGAGCCGGTCGATGAATTTACCGGATTGCCGTACGTCAGCAAAGAAACCGGGGCCGAATATATGATGGTGCACGGCGGCATTATGGCAGACTATGGCGTGGCTGCTGAAGGAACTGACTTCGGCATTTCCTGGGTTGAGGCCGGAAAAGCCTTTTTCAAAATAACCGTTCACGGGAAGGGGATATATACACCTGTCATACAGCACACAATGCAATTAAATGAACATCCCAATCCGATTGTCAAAGCCTCCGCACTCATACCCGCTTTAACCCGGTGGGCGATGGACTATGAGCAGCAATATACCCGTGTCTACCCCGGCGGCACAATTATACCTAAAGTACAGATCGGTGCCATCAAAGGCGGCCATCCTCATTTCATCATTGGGGGAAGCGATCTGTGCTCCCTCTACCTGGACTGCAGAATTTTGCCAGGCATGGTGCCGGGCGAGGTGGCGGAACAGCTTCGAGAGGTCATCACCGACACAGGGATAGACGCTGAGGTAGAGCTGTTCCTTTTCCGTCAGGGCTATGAGGCCAATCATGATCAAGTTACACCATTCGTTGACATGATCAAATCCAGTCATCAGGAAGTGCGGCAGGAAGAGCTGCAAATGTCTGCACCTGTATTCTCCAGCATGTGGCGTGATCATAGCATCTTCAATGAATACGGCACCCCTTCCGTCACTTACGGCCCCTCAAGGCAGACGCCTTCCTTGGCGGAGATGCTATCCTGTGCCAAGGTGTATGCGTCAATTGCACTAGAAGTATGCATGCAACCGAAGAAATGAACCTCGCCTTATCGATATAATGAAGTCTTCCGACGGGAAGGCTTTTTTATTGTATTTGCGTGCCCAGAGGCACGCATCATCTAGTTGATGAAAGTTCAACCGAGGGAGGGACCAAGCCACCTTCGTAGCTAGGA
>REGQ01000048.1 GCA_004134985.1 Paenibacillaceae bacterium
TGAAATCTCGCTGGTCGATCATTGATCGTCTTTGTGTCAGGTTTTAATTAGGCGATTCTTTAGTTCAATTTATATAGCAAAATAATTGGTGAAGTGATCTTTTTCATTTTTGTTCTCCTTGTTGGCAAGATATGAACGAATAAAAAACGAGCAGCTGCAGAACGATTTTGCAGCTGCTTCTTTAATTTTTCGAGTCGTTCTTTCTGTCGCCGCTTAAATGCATAAATACCAAGATCCAAAAAATACAGGCTAAAGCGATGCCTGCTCCACCTGCATTAAGAAATAACCCAGAAAAAAGACCAAGCATTATGGATGCTGCGACTTCAGACAATTTTGATTTATACACTAATCATCATCTCCTTGAACACATCGAGTCCATCTTCGTACAGCGCGGCGCCCGCAACCGTCCCCTGCCGCTGCTGGCCGGTGCGAAATAGATCAGCCAAAATCGGTAGCCTTGCCTTAATTACCCTAGCTGATCTGTGCACGTAACTTACTATAAATACGTTCAATATCTTCATTCTTCAGATTGCAGCTTGCCCGATTGGCAATGAAACGACTTGAAACCTGCCGAATGACTGCCCACTCTACGAATCCATATTGTTCGAAGTAGCAGGAAGGGTCATTTTCCACTACATCGACAATACAATCCGCTAACCCTGTAACAAGGGAGAGCTCCAGTCCCCCGTTTAATTTTACCACGTCAACCTGCTCGCCCTTCTCCCGAAAGTATGCCGCAGCAATATTCGGATAAGCCGTTGCCACTCTGGGATTTGTCATTTTCTTATCTGCCTGGCCGATAACCGACAATTTGCTTTTCGAGATCTCCAAGTCCAGCAGTTCGTAGACCTCTTTCATTTCTTCTAAAAGAACTTCCTTGCCAACCACGCCTAGATCGGCCACGCCATACGCAACATAGGTTGGAATATCTGCTGGCTTTGCAACAATAAACTCAACATTTGTTTCAGGGATAGGTACAATATATTGGCGTGATTCATCAAAGTCGTCCGGTAGGGGGTACCCTGCTTCGCGAAATCGTTCCGTCACCTGTCTGTTCCCTTTGGGCATCGCAATTCGTATTCTTCCGTGCATGTTACGCATCCACCTCACTTTATCATGTTATCACTTTAACACGTTATCAAGATAAAGAGTTTATATGAAATAATAACACCCCAAAAGTATACGTCAATCGTATGCGTCGCCTACATCTGCTTATCGTAGCAAGAAAGCCATGCCGGGCCATCCCCGTGATGCTGTTTCGCTTTAGTTCAGCCAGTTCTATGAACGTTATATTTCATGCAGGCCTGTTTTTCATGCAACAATCAACAGAATTGCCATGACAAAAGTGGAATTGTTGTAGAAATACATGATTTTACCTGCTCGAGGTCATTTCACTTAAAAATTGTTGTATAATGTGCAGCAATTTCACGAGAATCACCCCATATGGCTTGAAAAGTTGCACAATATACAACAATTTCACCAGAATCACCCCATATGGCCGGAAAAGTTGCACAATATACAACAATTTCACCAGAATCACCCCATATGGCTTGAAAAGTTGTAGAAAATACAACAATTCATCCCCCAGGGTACTTCTCTAGCTTATAACGCCACAGGCATAGTCAATGATCATCGATCATCGATCATCTATCGCTTGCCCCACGTATCTTTTAACGGCACGATGCGATTTAAGACAAGGCGCTCCCCGCTGCTGTACTTCCGATCTGCGCAAAAGTAACCATGACGGAAAAGCTGGAATTTCTGCTCCGGCCGCACAGGGTTAACGAAAGGCTCTATTAACGCGTCCTTCACGGCAACCAGCGAATCAGGGTTGAGCAGCGCCGCCCAATCCCCGCCATCCTTCGGGATCTCCTGCTCAAGCAGCAGCTTCTCATATAGATGGATATCCGCCTTAACGGCGTGAGCCTCCGATACCCACTGAATCGTCCCCTTCACCTTGCGTCCGGTAAATCCGGTCCCACTCTTCGTGAGCGGATCGTAGGTACAGCGAAGTTCCGTAATTTCACCTGTATCGCTGTTCTTAATCACTTCCTCGCACCGGATAAAATACGCGCCCTTCAACCTCACTTCTGCATTCGGACTGAGCCGGTGAAAGCCCTTGGACGGCTGCTCCAGGAAATCGTCCCGCTCGATATAAACCGTTCTGGAGAACGGCACCTCTCTTTTTCCCAGCGCTTCGTTTTCACTGTTGTTTTCAATCTTTAACAGCTCTACGGTGTCCTCCGGGTAGTTGGTGATGACGACTTTCAGAGGTTGCATTACAGCCATAAGGCTAATCGTCTTATCTTTTAAATCCTGTCTGAGGCAATGATCGAGCAGGGAAATGTCTACCGTGCTTTCGGTGCGGATACTGCCGATGGTTTCGGTAAAGCTGCGAATGCTTGCCGGGGTGAAGCCTCTGCGTCTTAGTCCTTGGATTGTCGGGAGCCTGGGATCATCCCAGCCGTCAACATAACCGCCTTCTACCATCTGTCTTAAAAAGCGTTTGCTTGTTACAACTCCTGTTAAGTTGAGGCGGCCGAACTCCCTTTGCCGCGGAGGCTCCGGGATATCGAGCTGCTGCAGCACCCATTCGTACAAGGGACGATGGTTCTTAAATTCAATCGAGCATAAGGAATAGGTGATGCCCTCGATTGCATCCTGGATCGGATGGGCAAAATCGTACATCGGATAGATGCACCAATCTTTCCCTGTCCGGTAATGCTCAGCATGAATAATACGATAAATAACAGGATCACGCAGGTTGATATTGGGCGATGCCATGTCGATTTTGGCACGGACAACTTTGGAGGAAGTAGGAAATTCGCCATTTTTCATTTTTGCAAAAAACGACAGATTTTCCTCGAAAGTCCGGTTGCGATAAGGACTGTTTGTGCCCGGCTCGGTCAATGTCCCCCGATACGCCGTCACTTCATCCGGTGTCAGATCACAAACGTAGGCTTTCCCCCGCTTGATCAATGTGACCGCAGCGTTATAAATTTGCTCCGAATAATCTGAACCATAGTAAACATGGACGCCGGGATCGTACCCGAGCCACTTGATATCCTCAATAATCGCGTTAACATATTCGATGTCCTCCTTGAGGGGGTTCGTGTCATCAAAGCGCAAATGAAATGTGCCGTTAAATCTGTGGGCGGTAGTGAAATTCGTGTGTATGGCATAGGCGCTGCCGATATGAAGATAGCCGTTAGGCTCGGGTGGAAAACGCGTGCACATCTTCCTGCCAAAGGGGATTTGCTCAAGCTCTTCTGTTATTAACCGGAATAGAAAATTTTCAGCATGATTGTGCTTGTCGTTTGTCATGTCGACGCCTCCTAATGAACGGGTTATGGCATTTCAATACAAAAAAAATTTCACCTCCAAGACGTAATGTCTTGGGGACGAAATTGTCGCGGTGCCACCCCAGCTTCATTAATATGTCGCCATATTAACCTCTTCGAGTACGGCATTACAGGCAATGCTTATACTCTAGCTCTATAACGGGAGCTCCCGTCACATCATCCCCGCCTGCGGTTCCGACATGCTGCTCAAAGACTTGGTTCAGGGAAAGCGCTTTGCTCCTTTTCAGCTGCCGGAGCTCTCTGTGCAAGCACATTTCCGCTACTCTTCTCATCATCGCGTTTGAATATTCCCTATATAATATCAATCATTCCCTTTTTTGTAAACGGATATTATGAATTCAACTCATCTTTGTCAGGCTTGCACAATCGCTTTATTCTTTTCGAAAAAACGGGCATTGTGAGAAGAAACACCTGCCATATCGGAAGCTGTCGGTTCCATATAGAACTTCGCACTGTTAACAGCCAACACCGCATCACTGAAGGCGCCTGCGATGAGACGGACTTTACTGCCATACGTAATAAAATCGCCAGCTCCGAAAATCCCCGGGATGCTCGTTCGCATTCGCGGATCAACAGACACTCCATAGTCTTCTCTGTCCAACTTCCATTCCACCAAGCCGCCAAAATCACGATCATACCCATGGCTCACGATAACTTCATCCACTTCAATTCGCTCGATTGCCTCGGTCTCTGAATGGGCAAGATCAACACTTTCCAGCCGATCACCTGCACCATACAACCGCGAAATATAATACGGCGTCATCACGACAGCGGATGCCTTCATTTGGGCTACTGGCAGTTCATGTGCCGTAAATTGATCCCTTCGATGGACTACGATGACTTCCGCTGCCAGGTTGACAATTTCATTCGCCCAATCGACAGCGGAATCTCCCCCGCCTGAGATCAGAACTCGTTTATCTTTGAATCTGGACAGATCGGTCACGGTATAATGAAGATTCGTCAATTCATAACGATTCGCACCTTCAATATTCAACTTTTGAACATGGGTCATGCCCCGACCAGCACATAACAATATCGTACGTGTATAGTGGCGTTCGCCCGTTTTCGAAGTCAATACAAACACTTGATCATCCCCGCGTTCCATATGGGCAATTTCCTGACCTAATACAATGGTAGGATCAAATGTCTTCGCTTGCCGCTCTAATGAATCAATCAGCTTCTCACAACGGATCGGATCGACGCCGCCTACATCCCAAACCAGCTTCTCAGGATAGGTGCGCATGAATCCCCCCAGTTCCTGTTTGGCATCGATCAGTTTGGTACGCATTGCCCTCATGCCGCTGTAAAAGGAAGCATACAAGCCTGCCGGTCCGCCGCCAATAATCGTAATCTCATAAATATCGCGCTCATCTGTGTTCATTTAGGGCACCAGCTTTTCTACAATATAGTCAATGAGCAATCCCGTTCCGATCGGACCTTTAGCTTGCACATAGTCATTCGTTTTCAATGGAAATACATGATTGTTTTTAACGGCATCCATGTTCTTCCACAATGAATTGCTTTCTAATTCTTGCAAGGATTCGGAACTGTCATAGTCCTCCATACTGCGTTTCTCTACGAAAATATAATCTGCTTTAATATCAGGCAATATTTCTAATGAAAACGGCGTGAACCATTCCGTCGTATCTTTAAAAATTTCCGGACTTCTAAGTCCAAGTGTTTCATAAAAGAACTTGCTGACGTCATCATCAGCTTTGGGTCCTAAATAACGGTATCGGGTCGGTTCCACACGAAGAATGAGTACAGATTTGTCACCAATCGCTTGATTAATTTTTTCTTTTGCATCCTTTGCCTTCTGATCGAATGCTGCTAAAATCTTTTCCGCTGCTTCTTGTTTCCCAAAAAGCTCTGCCAGTTCTGTCATTGCACCATGCATATCGCTGCCTGCATTCACAGCAACAGTAGGGGCAATTTTTGACAACTCTTCATACACGTCTGGCTCAATGATTTTTCCAGCTACAACGATGAGATCCGGCGATGTGCTGAGCAACTGTTCGTAGTTATATTGATATTGTTTGTTTTTGAGCATTTCAACACCGTGTTCTTCTAAATAGGGGGCGCGGTATTCGGGTTCGATGTCAGGAACGACGACAGCAAATTGTGGCGTAACACCTATTTCAATTAAATACTCTGCATAGTTCGAGCTCGATGCAAGTATTCTTTTCGGATTTACCGGGATCGTTACCTCTCCTAAAATATCCTGTACCACTCTTGTTTCGTTGTTTTCAGTCACTTCTGCAGAAGTTTCTTCTTTGTTCACGGTCTCTTCTGTCTTCCCTGTTTCTTCTTTCTCAACCGCTGAACTGGAACATGCCGCCAAGGCTATGACGAATAATACTGCCCCAATCAACATAATCAATCGTTTGGACATTTTGTATTCTCTCTCCCTCATTGATAATAATTATCACTATCAAAGATTATCAAATAAGAAAGCATCCTTCCATAGCAGATGGTGCATATTCCATTGGATTATTGTGCGCCATCCGTTTGGGGGCCAATTAAACAGCTTACAACTTGCTCCATGATTATTTTCTGCCCCACGACGCCGCAGCCATCTATCCAAAGACTTGTCTCAATATAGAACACACGGTTATGTTGGACCGCTCTTAAATTTTTCCATTGGCTGCTTTCCTTTAATTTCTCCATATTTTCTTCTGCTCTAAAATTCTCCATTACACGAATCTCCACAAATAGATAGTCTGGATCGGCGGTGTACAATTGCTCAATTGAACAAGGATTAAACCATGCTTCTCCTGCCTTTAACGATTCCGGGAGCGATAGTCCCAGCTGTTGGTAAAGCAGTTGAGATACCCCGGTTGAGTCCCCTCCCAAATACCGGTATCCGAAAGGTTCAACGCGAAGCACCATGACAGCAGCTGCAGATTGGATGATCGCCTTTAACTGCTGCTTTGCCGCATTCACTTCATTTTTCATTTGTAGTTGGCGTTTTACCGCTTCTTCTCTCTTATCAAACAACTCGGCAAATTGCGTAAGAAGGAGATCTGCATCAAGGGTGAGGCCCGTTATGATTGGTGCGATTGTGCGCAATTTCTTCTTCGTGTCTTCCGTTAGATAATGACCAATAATAAGTTCCGGCCGCGCTTGCTGAATGCGTTCAATATTTATGACATATTGCGGCACTTCCAGCAGTTCAACCTGATGTTGTTTAAATAGCTGGCGCTGATGCCCGGACAAAAGTAGAGGGGTTACCATGACAGCATGCGGTATGATTCCCAATTCGATTAAAACTTCGGCACTGAGCGGCGACATTGACACCACTCTTCGTCGTTGCAATGTTTTCGCATAATTTTTTGGGGACACGCCCGTAAAATGCTTAAATCGGCGGCTAAAATAATGGACATCTTCAAAACCTGATTTTTTAGCAATCTCCTGGAATTTTGCTGAAGTTAGTAACAATTGTTCTTGTGCACGATAGATTCTGTAAGCTGCCAAATAATCTGAAGGTCGTTTGCCGCATAGTTCGCTGAATTTTCGAGAATAATGCCACTGGCTTATTCCTGCTATTCGCGCTAGCTGTTCGCGCGTGATCACCTCATCATAATGTTCCTGCATGTAGGCAATCGATTGTTTAATCCCTTCCTCGATCGTCTGCGGCTCACTGGGCTGGGTTCGATAGACATAGGTCAACAATCCGTATAAAAGATGCTGGTTTTCAACCATTGACCTCCCAACCTCATCCGGCAGCTCTTCTCTCAAATGATCACTAATACTCGTTAAAAAACCGCCTGTTAACTGTACTTTTTGAAAGGTGTTCCCTGCCGGAACATGCCATTCGCACTTCATGACTTCCTGAGCATTATTAAAAAGGGCATAGGTCTGGAATTGAATTTGCCAGCCTGCTGCATCCAGACTGCCGCCCTCCAGAACCTTGATGACCGAGTTTTGTTCAATCGCAATTAATTCGCCGAATGCGACATGAATTCGGTGTCCATTAATATTCCAAATCGCCTGGCCGTCTGTTATTACGATCAATGCATGGCATGGCAAATAATGAACTGCACCCGCAGTCATCCATCTATCTGTTAACGGTGTAGTAGACGCCCATTGCGCGATCCAATGACGCTCGTTCTGATGTGGTTCTATCCAAGGCAAATTGACGAACCCCCTTATCAAAATAGAAAAACACCGCTTCGGGCGTGACGAGCTGCCACTGCAACACGGAAGAGGTGTCTTCTCTATGATAGACCAGCAGCCTTCATGAGATCAACTGCAAAAAAATGAAATCGACAAGCGTTATTCCGCCCAAAGGCTCAAGACCAAAATTAGTGCCTGATTCAGACTCGGGTGTGCTGCTGCGGGTTCGCAGGGTTTTTCCAACATCCCTGCAACCCTTCGCTGCCTTTCTCGCAGAAAGCAAGCACTGATCTTTAGGTGGGGTCAGGGAAAATTGTTGTATTTTGTGCAACTTATTCAGCTGTATGAGATGATTCTCGTGAAATTGCTGCAAATAATACAACAATTCTAAGCAATATGGCTTTTTTCAGGAAAAATCATGTAGTTTATACAACAATTTCACTTTTGTCGCAGCCATTCTTTTGCGTGGCGAAAATGAACCTTAGGCCTGCCTGTCTTGTCTATTCTTCAGGAGGGGATCACCGTTGGGCTATGATTACTTGAAATACGCTGTTGCCATGGATGCGCAGACGCTGGAATCGCTGATGCGCGAATATGGCCAGGAAGTATGGAACTACGCCTATTTGATCTGCCGCAGCCGCAGCATGGCCGACGATATTGCGCAGGAGACATTTCTGAAGGCATTTCGCCACATCGATTCGTTCCGGGCGGAGGCGTCCGTCAAAACATGGCTGCTCCGTATTACGCGCAACCTGAGCTACAATTATAAAAACTCAGCATTCTTTCGAAAAGCGCTGCTGCTCGGTCGCATCGCCCCGATCGGACAACATCAATCTGCCGAGCAAGCGTTTCTTGATGAAGAAGCAACGAACGAAGTGTGGCGCCAGGTGTTCAGTCTGCCTGCCAAGCACAGAGAGATTTTGCTGCTTCATGTGCGGCATCAACTGTCGCTAGGCGAGATCGCCTCACTGCTCGGCATTCCCGAAGGAACCGCAAAGTCGCGATTGTTCGGTGCCCGACAAAAATTATCGAAGCTGCTGAAGGAGGACGAAACACATGAACAGTTTACGTGATCCCCATTGGTATGACGCCTTAAAGAAGCAGCAACCGCTGCGCAAGCGTATGTTCACGGAAGAAATGGCCGCCGGTATTTCTAAGCTGGCGCTGGAGGCGCCCGCCCGAAGACCGTTTTTCTTGCAAAAGTCACATCGGTTTGGAGCGGTGATGATCATCGCCGCGGCATGCGCAGTCATTCTGCTCACGAATCTGCCTGTATCGAACGTTGTGCCAACTGTTCCATCCAATGCCGGGGTATCCGCATTAACGCTCGATCCGCAAATTCGGGATCGGTTGATTAATCCGCGCGACAACAAGGCACCACAGAAACAAATTCTATTGGAGAAAATGATCAACGGCAATCTTGCACTGATCTATTCCTCACTGCCGGAATCGGCAAACAGCACCGCCTTGTACATCGACATTTTACAATGGAAGGACAGCGGGAATCGTTCAATCGGCACCGGCCTCGACGGCTGGTCTCATGCCTTCAGCAGCCTGGGAGCAGAGGCGGGGGGGACGGTCATGTCTGGCGTAACGTGGGAGGGGAAATTGTCATACACTGGTCTTAATATATTCACTGGCAAGCTCCTCCAGTCCGACATCGCTGCCATTCGGGTCGTCGACGGGTCAGGCGAGCAATGGGACGCGCATATCTTACCAAGTTCGGACGGTTCGCGGTATTGGTTCGTTGATATGTCCATACCCGTTGAGGACTTCAAGATCGAAGCCCTCGACGCGCACGGTACCGTGCTCTCCACTCATTCTCCTAAGTAATAGATCGAGCAAGCATGCTCTATCGTTCCTTCTCGAATCGCTCGCGAAGCCGCGGCCTCTTCTACTGACCTAGAAGCAGAAAGGGCTTTCCCTATTTCGAGGAAAGTCCTTATCATGCACAAAATTAGGAAGCTTTTGCTTGAATGAAATAGTAATAGCCCGTCGTTTTGATCCCCTTATCCTCAGCATGTTTTTCAAATTGAGCAACGATATTCGCGAAGCACTTTTCTTTAACAAATTGTGCAAAGCTAGCGCTTTGTGCGAAGCAAACCATCTTAAAAACATCTTCTGGCGTTGGAATCCATACTGTTTCCCTTATAGTTGACATTTCAATATCGATTAGACCACTTGTTGCTAACCTCTCTTGAACTTTATCTAGTATGGGTGTGCCTAACGAAGGTGGAGCGAATAATCCTGGGAAGCATAACCCTAACTCTCCGCCTTCGCCATTCCCGTCACCGGGATGGAATAACAACAAACTTCCACCGGATCGAACAATGCGATTGCCTTCCTTATACCAGCTCGTCGGCCCCTTTTTCGTGTAGGCGATATCAAAATAATTGTCAGGGAAAGGTAAGCCATCATGTGTTCGACCTGCTACGTACCGGACATTGGAACTCCTATTTCGATTAGCGGTGTCAATAAAGCCCGCTGTCATATCGTATCCAACCACTTCTTCAGCGAGATCGGCCCACTGTTGTGTGTATTCTCCATGAGCGCAACCAACATCCAATACCTTCCCGCGTAACAAAGCAGTCAGCTTTTCAGTCAAAATGTCTGCAGCTGCTTCCCCCTCATAAATACCTTTCCAGGGAAATTCGTATTTCCCCGTACTGGCTGCTAACTGGTCACACCAAGCTTGCGACTGTCCGTTCAAATAATCTGGATGTTCTTTTAAATCAGGAAACATTATCTTAAACACCTCCAACATGAAATTTGCCGGCCAGCATTATTAAGATACAGAATATTTTTCCAAAAGTATAGACTTATAATAATCTTGGATTTATAATACTATTATAGGGAATCGGGATAGGTACTCTCTGCTTAAAGTCACTCAAAAACACAAACCGACACTTTTACAGTGTCGGTTTTTTTGTTCCTATTAAAGTCATTTTACGAACCGGCCACAGGTCGCTAACTCATGCATAATCAACGCCGTAAAATCGCAACCAGGCAACTACCGGTTATTCCACGAACCCAATATACGCAGCTCCCCATGCGCTACGGGATCAACGATACACTAACGCTGGACACATTGGCCCCTCCCATACCACCGCTCATCCGAATCGTGTTATTCGTCCCTGGAATTAAATCAATCAGGCGGCTGGTTCGACCGGTGTAGCTGCCCCAGCCTCCTGTGCCAGGCAGGGAAAGGAAATAACCGTCCCCAGCCGAGTCCCCGCTTGCGTCCACTTTAAAGGCTGCTCCACTGTCAGCGGAAGCGTAGATCACGGTAACAAGCGCCTTGCCGCCTGCGCCGCCGTTAACGCCAGTCAACTCGAAGTAGGAACCTTCGATATGCATATTTTCAATATTATTACCTGACCGGACCGCCCCTCCCCCGAAGGAGATGTTACTGCCGTTCATGGGGTATTCCGTCTTCGCGCTATATTCCTCATAGTTCTCGTTAATCAAATCATAATACTTTGTCTCTGTAGCATGGGAACGCGGCCCGACGGCTGGGACACCATCCATCGTCTGTATTACCTTTTGGATGGTCCCATCTCCATTAAAGAATAACCGATCCACAGCGACGGAACGCAGCGTACCGTTGGAGGAGATTTCAGCGTTATGGTAAAACATATACCAATCACCTTTAAATTCCACGATAGAGCCATGCGACGTTTCGCTATCCGTTACCGGGTCCAGAATGATGCCGCGGTTTTCCCAAGGTCCAAGGGGGCTGTCGCTGGTTGCATACCTCATCCGGTTCGCACCGGGGTTATTGTCGGAATACATCAAGTAATACATGTCTTCCCGCTTAAAGACCCAGGTGGCCTCATGGAAGTCATCCAGCTCGTTGAATTGCTGGAGTGATCCGTCTAGCGACATCATGTCGTCGTCCAGCTTGACCCCGTAGCTGCTCCCGCCACCGCCGCCATACAGGTAATAGCTTCCATCGTCATCGCGGAAAACACAAGGATCAATAAAATTGCTGCCAGGAAGCCCCGCTATATAGCCTTGGACGGTGAAATCTGCGGCAGGCTTATCACTTGTGGCCACACCGATTTTCCAAGAGTTGTTCCAATCCGTCCCACTAGGGTGAGGAAAATAGAAGTAATAGGTTCCATCCTTGTAAGCGGCGTCAGGAGCCCACATGAAGCCGCCCTCCGACCGCCCCCACGGTACATCATCAGCACGCAAAATCTCTCCTTCGTCCACCCAATCCACCATATTGTCCGATGAGAAGACGTGATATTTATCCATCAAATCACTGCCCCTGGAAGGAAAAATATCATGGGACGCATACACATAAATTCGTCCGTCATCCCATACATGCGCAGAAGGATCCGCTGTAAAAATACTAGTGAAAATTGGATTCCCAGACATGATGCCAGATGCCGAAGTTGAAGAAGAGGACGTGCAACCGATAAAGGTGGACAGCAGCATTGTTCCTGACAATAACAGATTCAATAATCTTTTTTTCATAAGTGTTACCTCCTCATTACATGGATTCGGGATATATCCCGTTATGCATATTCTGCTTGGCAATCAGGCAGCGAAGACTATTCAATCACCATCCTCTCGGCATAATACATGGAAAAAATGTAAATATACAGTACACCATCAGTGTATAGCGTTTGTAAGCGCTTTTATAATGAGGCATTATTAAATTATCCTTTGTTATCCTTAGCTTGATGAAAGAAACTATATAAGTTTTACGTTCCAAGACAAAAAGGGGAAGCAAAATTGCCTCCCCCATTCCCCTGTGGATCATACTGCATATTGCGCTGCGCGTTATTGTAAATCGAAAGCAGCGAGCACATCGTCGATTTTCATATTGTCTGCGGTAGGTCCGTTCAGCATCCAATGTCTGGATGACATCTTGTACACATGTCCTTGCTTAACCGCGGGAATTTGTTGCCATACATTCAGCTTTTCCACTTCATTCAGTTCTTCTAAAGCAGCCTTCGCTTCATCCTCAGAGTCAAACGAGCCGCCAACCGTGGCAAATAAATAGTCGGCAGTCAATTCAGGCAACGTCTCAAGCGATGCTTCGATGCCCCAAACGCCTTCTTCCTCTTTACTCTGCAATTTCGCCAGCATCGGTTCAATTGTCATTCCTAAATCTTTGTAAGCGATGCTAGTATAGGAGAATGCCGGGAAAAACAGCTGAACATCCTGCTGCGACGGCCGAATAAAAGCTAGCGTTCTGTCAGCCCCTATTTTTGCAACAATAGCCTCTTTAGCCTTATGCAGCTTTTCCTCATAGGCTTGAATAACAGACTGCGCTTTGTCTTCGCGGTTAAGTGCCTTGCCGATAGCGGCTATGGACGTCTTCCAGTCGCCCCGATCATAGACGATGGTTGGAGCGATTTTGCTTAGCTGCTCATACGATTCTGTGTCTGAGGCCAAAAGATTGGCAATAATCAAATCGGGTTTGGAATCGAGGATGGACTCATAATTTAAACTGCCTGGCGTGTAGACTGACGGAATCTTTTTTGCTTGCAACGTATCGTACAAGTATTGTCCCTTCATGGATTGGGCATGAACGATAGGAGCATCAATCGCCAGCATAATGTCTTCGAGCCCATTCACGGCTATGCGCTGTGGGTCGATTGGGATTTCGCTTTCTCCCATCATATGCTTAACTACCTTTATCTGCAGCTGCTCCTGTCCGACAGTCGCTGGAGCTCCATCTGTAACCCCTGACTCATTGGAGCCTATTGAAGTCGCACATCCACTGAATAACAACGTCATGCAGAGCAGCATCACTGCGCCTACTGACAGTTTCAAATCTTTGTACATCGTTAAATCTCCCTCTTTTTCATAATGAGAATCATTTTCATTATAGCCGCGGCCTTTGCGAGGGACAATAGCTTGTATTGAACTATTAAATGGATTTTTCTGAACCGATTTCTCTGCTGCCAGTGATCTGAAGCGCAGCGGCGGTACACCGGTTTGTTTTTTGAAGACGCGGCTGAAATAGTAGACATCCAAATATCCTATGCTGGCCGAAATTTCTTGAAGAGGTGCTTTCGTCTCTGTCAAAAGCCTGCTGGCGTGTTCGATACGAACTTGGATCAAATATTCATTTGGCGTCGTTCCTAGCTGCTTTTTGAACAAACGGGACAAATAGCTGGAGCTGCACCCAAGCAGCTCGGCCAGACCCTGGGCTGTAATTGCTTCGGAATAGCTGGTCTCTATGTAGCGTGTAGCTTGGGACACAAGGTCAGTTCGCCTCCCCCCAAGCTCCTGCTCAGCCATCTGTCCAAGCAATTCATGTACAAATTGATAGAGAACACCTTTCGCATGCAGCTTGTCCAGCAGCGCAAGCTTGCGCCAGCTTTGCTCCATGATCTGGAATTTTGAATGGAGCGCAAGCGGGGCATGAGGCGCGAAGCCATATTGAATGCGGAAAGGACTGCTGCGTTTCAACAGCCGATGCAAGTAGCGGTTCCCAGGGAAAGCTAATAGAGCCTTGTACATAATGAGATCATATTCGAGGGGGTCCCCGAATGAGATAATATCCAGAATCATGCCCTTGCCGCCATGAAGCAAATGAAAGCCATCTATGGCATAGCCAGTGCCGTCCAGCATCACCCGCCCACGTCCGCGCGTCACCCACAGAAAAGCGCTGGAGGGCAGCTTATAACCGCGAAGCTCGTCCCCTTGTGCCATAGACTGGTGTCTAATGTCGAGCAGCTTGACGTTGGCTTCGTTCCACAGCAATAGATGTTCATCCCAATTCACACAAATCACTTCCTGATACTAAATAATGTTGAATATCCTTTGAGGCTGTACCTTATTATAATTGAAAGTGATTCTCACAACTAGTATTTTGTATTAAATTAATCTTTCCTGCGATGTAAATTTGGTCCCGTATCCGATCGTGCAAGCTAAGATTGACAACCTCAAGCAACTATACTACAATTCGTAGTATGATGGGATGTGAAGGTATGCAGATTAAAAAACTAAATGTGAGCGGCGAAGGGCTAAATCGCTTTTTTGGGCCGCTTGAAGCCAAAATTATGGCCATTCTTTGGTCTTCCGACGGCTTGAGGATCAAGGAAGTACAATCGATTCTTAATCAGGAAAGTCCCATTTCGGTTAACGCGGTCATGACGGTGATGAACCGATTGGAGAGCAAAGGGCATCTTACGAAAGTGCAGACTGGAACCGGTAGAACCCAAGCGGCACAGTTCAGTACCGTACAATCAAGGGAACAGTTCCTCTCAGAACAAACGAAAGCCGTATCGCAAGGACTTATTCAGGATTATGGCAGTTTGGTCGTCAGCCACATGATCGATGCGCTTGACGATGTCGATCAGGAGACGATCGCTAAGCTGGAACGCAAATTAAACGAAATTAAACGAGGAAAAAAGAATGCGTCCTCCGATTAAGCTCAGATGGATCTATACCCTGTTGGTCGTCTTCCTTGCTTTGTTCAGCGTGCAAATGGGACTCTTCGTCGCCCGTCAAATGGAAGGCGGTGGGCTAGGAGTTGCTCTCTGGACTTCCATTGTATTCGATTTAATCATTGGGTACACGCTCATACGGGCGATCTGGCGAATCACTGCGCAGGCATATTTATCCCGGAAATCGCATCAGCTGTTCCGCTCCAGGAAGCACGACAAACTAACAAAGCGTTTAAATTATAAATACAGCAACCTTGGAACGGATATTATTGTCGTGCGGGACGAAGCGTTCGTCGCCCTGGCGATCGGCATGCGAAAACCGATAATCGTCATCTCCACCCAGGTACTCAATATGTTCAGTGATGATGAAGTAAAAGCGATTCTCCTGCATGAGTGTCATCATTGCCGCAATCGTGATACTTTAAAACTGTTTGTGATGACCCTGTTGACGGAGGCTTTCGGGTATTGGCCGATTATGAAGCCGATATTTCGCTACTACCAAACATGGACAGAGCTGCTTGCCGATCGCTTTGCGATTCGTCAGATGGGGACAGAACTGTATCTGGCCAGCGTTCTTTTGAAGCTGTCAAAACAGATCAAGACACAGCATGCTGCTGCCGTTCATTTTGCAGCATCGACGATGCATTATCGAATGCTGCAGGTCCTTGAGCCACATCAGACGGTGAAGGTCAAGATAGCGTTGCTTAGACCACTGCTAGCATCTCTTACACTGCTGCTGCTATTGATGATGGGCGGGGATACATAGCCCCTTTTTTTACATTACCATACTACATATTGTAGTATAATTATTGGGAGGATCGACGGATGAGAACAGTTTTATTTACGATTGGAAATTTCGAAGTACCGTCCCATGGAGTCGTCACAGTGTTGGCTGTATTGCTGGCTTTGGGGATGGCTCATTACTTGGCTGAAGGAACTGCTTATCGCGCGCATATATTAAATATGATGCCCTATCTGCTTGTAGGTGGAATTTTGTCTGCGCGCATCTGGCATGTGTTCTTTTTTCAATGGGAATATTACTGGAAGCATCCTATGGAAATCCTTTATATTTGGCAGGGCGGCATTTCGGTTCAGGGCTCGCTAATCGGCGGCTTTATCGCTGCAATCATCTATACGCGGAAGCACCGGTTATCCTTCTGGAAGCTGGCGGACATGCTTGCTCCGGCAATCATACTGGGCCAGTCGCTCGGCAGGATTGCCTGCTTCCTTAACGGAGATGCGTACGGCTCGCCAACCGGATCAGGCTTTGGCCTTATATACCCCGAAGGCTCGATAGCTTATGCCGCTTACGGCTCACAACCGTTGTGGCCGGCCGAAATATTTGAGGGACAGTGGGATTTGGTTGTCTTCGTCATACTGATGCTGCTGCGAAACAGGAACTGGCCAACCGGGGTGATATTCCTGACCTACAACATCCTGTATTCGTTCGGGCGGTTTAACCTGGAATGGTTGCGGGGAGATTCGCCTCGCTACACGTTCGATTGGACAGCCGGACAGTGGACCAGCTTCAGCGTTATTGCAGTCAGCTTATGCATGATTGTATTCCTTATTTGCCAACCCCCGAGGCAGAGCTTGGATATATAATCCCCCTAGTCCGGTGTTCATCGGGACTTCAATCTGCCTGATGATCGCGCTGTCCCGAATACGATAATCGGACCGGGACAGCTTCATGATACAATCAGATACGGTTATGATTTAATTCATCAGTTCGGATAAAGCCTGCTTTGGGGAACAATTTGCTTCGGCTGGGATCCCGATGACCAGGATAACTTGGCAACAGCATCTTCCGCATTATCGTAAAACTCCATCTTAATATCATACTTCTGGCCGGCCGTCAGAAAGATGGAGCCTGACCATTCGGTCTCTGCCTGATCGATCCACTTGTCGATAATGAGCTGATTGTTCACCCATAATCGGACACCGTCATCCGTGCTCGTATAGAATGTATAGTTGCCCGTATACTGCGGCTTCACTTTACCTGTCCAGCGAACAGAGAAAGTATCCTCATTAATCGAAGGCATCGGTGAGCCATAGCCCCAATCAAAGTTTACCGTCGAATCTACTCTTGTACCTGCCAAGGACGTAAAGTTCATATTGTTGTAATATTGTCCTGTCAGCCCTGTTCCTTCGTCTGTAGGAAGCTCGCTTGCCGGCGTATACTTGATCCAGTCGTAATAAGCACGAACAGGCGTTCCCGGATAGTTGAACTGTCCAGTCCATATTTCTGCCGGGCCTGCGCCAGACCACAGATTGACCATAATATGCCCTGGACTGGTTGGCAGTGCGCCCCTTGATCCGTTCTCCGTATGAACAAGCACTCCATCTACATACCACTTAATGTAAGTTGGCGACCACTCAAAGGCATAGTCATGAAAATCAAGCGAAGCGTCAAAACCCAGATCGATGATAGTGCTGTGCAAGCCGACACCGTTGGTGAAATAATTTGTCTCCATCTTGGTAGTGTCTTTGCCCAAAATCTCAATATCAATCTCGTCATTCGATGTGCCCGCCGCTGAACCGGAATACGTAAAAAGACTTGTTACGAGCCCTGTACCTTTGGCTGCTTTCATTCGTGCCTCCACTCTGCCGTAGCCATACTTTTCATTCGTGGCGTATTCAGCGGAAGCGTAGTTCTTACCCGAGCAACTTGTGGGACATCCCACATTATCCAATCGCAATGCCATAATGCCACTAGAAAATTCCTGGTTGGCGGCCTTCCACCCTACGCCAAAATCAACACCGTTGGCCCAGCCGTCCGAAGTGTAAAACATGCTTGGATTCGTCCCGTTCAGCGGTTCAAAAAATGCAACGTCAGCAGCCGATATTAGTTTTGGCATTAGCAAAACTGCAAGCATGGCAGCAGCCGTAAGCCAAGCCGTCATTCTTTTTCTCAGAGACATCGCCTTGTTGTTCATGAATACACACCTCTTTCTTGGAATGTGATTGATCATTGACAATTTGAGAGTTATGACAAGCTTCTGGAAATCCAAATAAACTGCTTCGCTCTACCTTACATAGTCGTGGAAGTCTTCTGCCGCATCAAAGCCCCACGAGATAGCGGTGAGTGCATACCTCCGCTTTTCATAAAATGGTTCGTTCCCAGCTTTATTATGTCCTGCCTAAAATCCCAACATCTACGTCTAATCTGCATGAATCATCATCTTCCTCCTTCCTTAAAAATCAGAATTATCAATCAACTTAATTCTACATGCTATCTCACCCTGTAATCTCAGCCATTTCAACCATAAAACTGCACTATTCAACTGATATTCTATTCCGGTAAAATGCGGCGAAACAACCAAAGGCCGGGGATGAACCGACCATTCCTTTCATGGCCTAAATTATTCATCACCTGAAACAACGCCCTTGCACAGTGACCTGCGCTGCCATGTGCCTGATGCTGGTGCTCATGTATTCGCCAGACTGCCCAGCGTTGTATCCACTTTGATTAACTCCAAGGTACCTGAGTAGTAACGCTCAATCACACTTTCACGCTGTATTCCCTTCGCTTTTCGAGGGGAGCAAACAAAAAAAAGCGCGTACCAGCCGGCAGCCGGTACACGCTCCTCCGTTATCTTGATACCCGAATGCATCGGGCAAATGGTTACGCGAGGTTGAAGTATTCCCTTCCCAAGCATCAGGATTTTAAAGATTGAATAATTCCGTTCCAAAAGGCCGAGTAGTGCGGCCAGTTCATAAATTCAAGCGAGCCCCAGTGCGGCGAGCAGTCGCTGGCAAACGCCGCTGTCTTGCCCTGCCCATAAGTGCCGACGGTAAGAATAGCATCCGCGCCGTGACTGAGCAGTTCCACGGCATCAGGCTTGGCCGTCAGCTTATTGTAGCCCAGCAGCTTGGGCCATTCGCCCAGCCCATCTACGAGTGGATGCGCCTGCGCTGCTGTTGGTGAAAAACCGCTTGGCATCTCGACGCGGTCATCTCCATCCGCCATGATAACTGGGAGCACCTCGGCAAGCGGAGAGTTTTTGTAATTGGCCTTGCCTTCGATGCCCATGAAGGTCAGATAGCCGCCTACCATCAACAAGCCGCCCCCCTCAGCTACGTAGTTCTTGATCAATTCAAGAGCATTCGGCACAACCTGCATCTGATAGAAGGTCGAGTTCTGCAGCAAGAACGTATTCGCACCCACATCACTCAGCACGATCGCATCATACTGCTTAAGCTCCTCGATTGACTGAGGGAATCTAACCTGCGCCTCATGCGCCGGCATATACGTTACCTCAATACCTCCCTCGCGCAGACAGGAAAGCAGATACGTTGCCCCCTCCTCATATTTGGTTGACGTAAAGCTGTCATATCCCTTGGTATGAATCATATGCACAACCCACGATTCGCCTACAAACAATACTTTCATCTTTATGGACACCTCCGTTAATAGTTCGCAAATGAACGATGCTTATAAATGATAATTTATTCCACTTTAGGGATCTAGCGTACGTGCGTCTCGGTGAGTGTGTCTCAGCGGCGCGTATAGCGTGTTCGTGTCTCGGCGAGCGTGTTTCAGCATGCGCGTCTAGCGTATGCGAGTATCAGCGAGCTAGCCGGACAGACGTTCCGCTATTTGCAGGTTTTGGGGCTTTTTTGGCCGTTTTCCGGACACACGTTCCGCTATTGGCCTCAAAAGCCTTCGATTCCAGCTGATTTCTTGCAAATAAGCGCATCTGTGTCCGGCAAATTTTTCAGTCAGAGCGCCCCCTCGGCCGACAGCGATCCTCCGAGCCACCTTTTGTCGCAGCACTGCTTTTTCATCAGTCTTCTAAGCCTTCTTCTAGGCCTCTTCCACCTCGCACCAGTCGATGATCGTTTTGGCAATCATCTTGACCGCCTGAATGAGCTCATCTAAAGGGATGAATTCATCGCTATGATGCGCCAGACTAGGGTCGCCTGGTCCGAAGTTGATTGTCGGGATGCCCACATTGACCGGCCATCCCATATCGGTATGGAAGCCCAGACCTTCGATCTTGCCTTCCTCGCCGATCGCTCGCAACGATTGCACACAAGTCTGAACGAACGGATGATGCGCATCTGTCTCCGCACAATCCGCATCGACTAGCCATTCAATCTGCGGCATGTGCTCGCGCAGCCATGGATCAGATTGCGCCACTTGTTCCAGGAAATCTGTCAGCTCCCGCTTCACGTTGCCGCCGACCAGCTTCTCATCACGCTCAGCCGGCAAATATTGCGCATTAAATACAATTTCCGCTTCGTTGGCAAACGAGGTTGGATATTCGCCGGCATTGAGCTGTGCCACATGCACCTGGCATGGGATCGACAGGAAAGGATGTGTCTTGCGGACGGCCCAATCCTCATTCAAACGGTCCAGATGCGACAGAATATGTCTCGCCTTCTTGATCGCATCCACCGCGCCGCCATCCTGCCAATCGTCCTGCGGCATCTCGATATGTCCGCTTCGGCCTTGAACCTTGATTTTGCCCCACAGAATTCCCCGGCACAGCGGAGCGATCGTCAGCGAGGTAGGCTCTGTCAAAATACAGGCATCCGCCCGATAGCCATGATGGATGAAGTCGAGCGCGCCCATGCCGCCCGCCTCCTCATCGACGACCGTCCCTACAATGACAGGGCCTTTGGGCTTGAAGCCGCTTCGCAATACAGCCTCCACAGCCATAATCATCGCCGCCACGCCGCCCTTCATATCCACCGTTCCCCGGCCGTACATTTTGCCATCGATGACCTTGCCCTCGAAGGGATCTACGGTCCATTTGCTGCCCGCCATGACGACATCAATGTGGCCGAACAAGAGCAGCGACTTGCCGGACTGCTCCCCGGCAAAGGTAGCAGCCAGATTTGGCCTGCCCGTAAAATCTCGTCCTGCGTAGTAACCCGCCATGCCTTCATACTGCTTCAAATTATCGGCGACCGGCTCCCACAGCTCCGTGGTCGCTCCGAGAGCGGACAGCTTCGCTTCAAGGAACTGCTGAAGATCCTTCTCCTTGGACGGTCCGGGCTCATCGAAAAACCACGGGTTCACACTCGGGATGCGTATGAGCTGCTGCAAAAACTGTACAATCTCGTCCTGATGCTCATCAATCCACTGCATAATGCGCTGTTCCTTATTCATCCCTCTCGCTCCCCTCTGCATACATGCCAGGTCAGGCACCCAAGGATAGTCATTAATGCTCTGCCAAGGGTGCCTTAGCCTTTATCCAAAATGAACAGTATCCCCGCCAATAAAATCAACCCATGGATGAATCATCTCATCGCCGAATGCATCCTTCTTCTTCTCAATTCCAAACATATAGCGTGCATCCCCGGAGGCCGGATAAGCCGGGCTATGCCAGACACCTCGGCTAATGATGATGGCTTGACCGGGTCGAATTCGGAAGCACTTGACCGTGGACGGGTCAGGGCACTCATCAGGATCATCGATCCGAAGACATTGCGCCACAGGCTGAATAATTTCCTGATCGAACGTCAGCAGCAGCTCCTCCCTGCTCACATGTCTCTCCATCGCGGTCACGACCGGCTCGCGCTGATTCGTAACGACCAGCCCGAAGCCGATCGGCTCACTCACATCGAGCATCTGAATATAGCTCCAGCAATCCCATCCCTCGCCTGTCTTGGACGGCTCTGCGTCCGGCAAATCAATCACCTTGCCGTAAGGGGCGAACGACTCCTGCGTCAGTTCCTCCACCTGTACCTTGTGCTGCATGAAACCACCTCCTTATGTCACATCCTTTTTTTAGAAACCGAAACTATCCACATTGTCTTTGGTCACTTCGAGTGTGCCGATGAAGATATTCTGGCCATCTACCTTCACAGGGCCGACCGTCGGAATGTCCATGCCATCGGTAATTTCCTTGCCTTGCGACAATTGATCCAGCACGTAAACGGTCGTATAAGCCAGCTTGCCCGGATCCCAGATAATGTCCGTCTTAATGGTGCCATTCTTGATATAGTTCTTCACTACACTCGGAACAGCGATGCCTGTGATGGCAATTTGGCCTTGCTGCAGTGTACCGTCCTTGACCGCTTGCTCGACGACCTCAGCTGCTGCCGGCGACTCGCCGCCTGCGAAACCGATGATGCCCTTCAAGTCAGGATAGGTCTTGATCAGGTTTTGAGCATTGGCATAAGCCTTTTGCTGATCATCATCGCTTGATACCTTGGTCACGAGCTCGATTTCCGGATAATTAGCTTCGAAATATGCTTTGGCAGCATCAGACTTCGCAATTTGGTTCTGCGAGCCCAGTCCGGCTACCATGAAGGCCACTTGCCCTTTACCGCCGATTTCCTCTGCAATCGTCTTGGCCAGCAGTTCGCCTACAACCTGGTCCGTGTCAGGCGCGACATAATATTGGCGATCCGTCTCTGGAGCGTCACTATCCCAGGTAACGATTTGGACATCCTGTCCGGCAGCCTTCTTGAATACCGGGCCTACCGCCTTGGCATCGTTGGGAGATACGCCAAGGCCCGCTACCTTGCGTGTCAGCATGTCTTGAATCATGTTGATTTGCTTCGAGGAGTCGGCCTCGGTCGGAGCATTGTAGATCACTTCGACCTTCAGGTCATTCGCTGCTTGCTTGGCTCCCTTCTCGGCAGCTGCCCAATACGCAGGGCCAATGGACTTTGGATTGATGAAGTAGGTTTTCGTCCCGGCATTGCTCGAACCTTGACCGGCATTATTTCCTGTTTGCGCACCATTGGTGCCTGTATTTCCACATGCTGCTAAACTGAGTGCCACCATACCTGTCAACACTGTCAATGCCAATTTCTTCATCTTAATCACCCTCCATTAAATTTTTTTGTTGCCTACTGCCAGCAGCAGCAGCACACCCAGGATGACGGCCTGATACAGCACCGATACCCCCAGCAAATTCAGCCCGTTGCGCAAAAAGACAATGATCAGCAAGCCGACAAACGTACCCGCCAGGCTCCCCCTCCCTCCGAAAATATGCGTGCCCCCGATGAGTGTAGCTGTCAATACATCGAGCTCTATATTGGTACCTGATGTCGCTTCTGCACTTGCCAGACGCGATACCAGAAAGACACCCGCCAATGCCGAGAACAATCCACTGAGCAAAAACAATATAAATCGCGTACGCACGACGGAAATGCCGGAATAATGAACAACCTCTTCGTTATTGCCGATGCCGTACACATAAGTGCTGAATGGGGTCTTCTTCATGACGAAATGGGCCAGGAGGAACATCACAGCCAGGAAGATGGCGTTAAACGGAATACCGGCCACATAATGCTGCCCCATAAAGTAGAAGGCGTCCGGATACCCGCTGATTGGCCGGCCTTCATTCACGACATAGACCAAACCGCGAAGCATAACGAGCATCCCGATCGTAACGACAATCGCCTGCATTCGGTGCCTCGCAATTAAATAGCCATTCACCGCGCCGCATAGCAGCCCGACCAGCAGGGCAAGAACGGCACTCACCCAAATGTTGACGCCATGCTCGAAGGCCACGCCCATGCACACGGCAGAGAAGGCCAGAACCGAACCGACCGAGAGATCCATCGCGCCGGAGATAATAATCATGGTCATCGGAATGGCGATCAGTCCTACCTCTACCATCTGGTTCAGCACGTTCATAAAGTTAGTGACAGACAAGAAATAAGGAGACATCAGGCTGAACAAGACGATAATGAAGAACAGCAGAATCAATTGAACCAGAAGCTTGTTCGATCGAAAGGATAATAATGCTGCACTCATACCAGATCCCCCTCCTTGCTTTTGTTTTGCCGCACCCGCTGCAGTGTGTTAATGACAATTGCCAGAATAATCAGAAAACCAGTGGTAGCATCGACCCAGAACGGCGACACCTTAGAGATAATGAGTCCATTCTTAATCATGCCCATGAACAGCACGCCAATCATTGTACCGGCTACCGTACCGATGCCGCCAAAGATGCTTCCTCCGCCGATAAGCACTGCCGCCATCACTTCGAAGGCCAAGCTGCTCCCTGCCGTAGAGGCCTGCACACTGCCTACCTTGGCAGCAAAAATGATGGACGCGATGCCGACCAGCGTGCCTGTGAATACATATACGGCGAATTTCGTCTTGGGTACACTAATTCCCGCCAGCTTGGCCGCCGCCCCATTGCCTCCGATCGCATAAATTCGCCGACCGATGCGGGTGAACTTCAATACATAGACGAAAATGGCGATGAGGATCAACGTAATGATCAGCGGAAAGGAAATTCCGAGCAGCTTGCCTTGACCGAAGAAGCGGAAGCCCTCTGGAAAGTTGGTCATCCAGGTACCGCCACTGATCCCGACTGCAATGCCTCTGAAAATGTACATCGTAGCCAAGGTCACAATAATGTCCGGAATTTTCCGTACTGCGATGAAGTAGCCATTCACCACACCGCACAGCATGCCGATAATAATCCCGAGCAGAGCTGCAAGCCACGGGGGAAAGCCATGATTCAGAAACACCCCGACAGAGGTTGCCGTAAGCGCCAGAACCGCACCAACCGAGAGGTCCATCCCGCCAAGCAATATAACCATCGTCATTCCGATTGCAACAATAAAGGAAGACAGGTTCTGATCCAGAATGAGTCTGGCATTATCCAGTCTGAGAAAATCCGGCGATAAACTGGCGAAGAGGACGATAACCAATACGGTAAATGCGATAATGGGCGCTTCATGAATATTGAGCATTCGCTTCATAAGGTGCCTCCTTCAGTGTGACGAGGATGTGAAGCGCGATGCAGCAGCTGCTCCTGATCGGCTTCCCCATGAGCAAACTCATGGACAATCTCACCTTTATAGAGAACCAGGATACGATCGCTGAGTCCGATCACCTCCGGCATTTCCGAGGAGATGAGCAGAATACTGAGTCCCTCCTGTGCGAGCCGATGAATAATGCTGTAGATTTCCGCTTTCGCGCCTACGTCGACGCCACGCGTCGGCTCCTCCAGAATGAGAAGCTCCGGCTTCGCAGCCAGCCACTTCCCAATGACGACCTTCTGCTGGTTGCCGCCGCTTAGGAAATCGACGCTCTGCTGATCGCTTGGCGCCTTAATGCGCAGCTTCTCCATATATTCCTGGCTCATCTGCTTGATACGCTGCTCATCCTGCACCAGCCCGCTCGACAATTGCTGCAGCGTCGGAATGGATAGATTTTGACGAATCGACATCGGCTTGATAATGCCCTGACGATGACGATCCGGGGGCACATACGCGATGCGCTGCGCCTTCGCATCACGGGGCCGCTGAATTCGGAGCGGCTTTCCGTTCATCACGATCTCGCCTGTCCCCTTCTTCAATCCGAACAACCGCTCGGCAACCGTGTGTGTACCTGAGCCGGGGACGCCGAACAGTCCCAGTATTTCACCCTTCCTCAGCTCGAAGGAAATGCGGTGCTTCGGATCCAGTGACAGCTCCTTGACCTTAAGCACGATCTCCTCGCGAGGCGGCTGTTCCCGAACAGGATAGAGCTGATTGACCTCCTTGCCTACCATCATCTGGATCAACTGCTGCTCTGTAACCTCGTGAATGCTTCGCGTATCGATCTTGCTGCCGTCCCTGAGCACCGTCACCTTGTCAGCAATTTCGAAAATTTCCTTCATGCGGTGCGATACATAAACGATAGCCACGCCCTGCGCCTTCAGACGCTTAACGACATCGAACATCTTCTGAACCTCATTCTCCGGCAGCGCTGCTGACGGTTCGTCCATAATGAGCACATCGGCATGAAACGACAACGCCTTGGCAATCTCAATCACCTGCTGGCTGTGTACACCCAAATGCCGAACCTCACGACGAACATCTATATCCCCTCCGCCGATGGAATGAACCAGTCGCTGCGCTTCGTCTACCATCCGTGGCCATTTGATTCGTCCGAGACGACCGACCATCTCCGGCCGGTCAATGAAGATGTTTTCGGCTGCCGACAGGTTCGTGAACAAGTTGAACTCCTGGTGAATAATCGATACGCCTTGCTTCTGGGCTTCCAGCGGATTGCCAAAGACAACCTCCCTTCCCTTTAGCCTGATCGTGCCCTGAGTGGGTGAGTAGACACCCGATAATATTTTCATGAGCGTCGACTTCCCAGCCCCATTCTCCCCCATCAGTGCGTGGACTTCACCAGGATGCAGCTCGAAATGCACATTGGACAAGGCCTTCACCCCGGGAAACTCCTTGCTAATCCCTTCCATTGTCAGCACAGGTTGCCCCATTGTTATGCCCCCTCTCGTTGATCCGGCCTGCTCGCAGACCTTTTTTTGGATAACTTTAACAAGACTAAGCGTTAATTTGTCAAAGTCTTTGATGGTAGCGTACCCTGGGCTCCCCACTTGCAGCGGTTGTGATGGCGCTTCGTCCAGAGGCCGTTGTTCCCTATGCTGTCTGTACCGCTCAAGACGACGTTCGCCATTACAACAAGTGCTATTCAATTTCACTTGCTTACTTTAGCTGGCTTATGGAAGCTCGTTTACTTTAGCTTCTTAACGGAGCCGCGCTTCAACAACTCGACATCCAGTATAACCTTCTTAGGATTGGACACTTCCTTCTGCTCCTCGCGAATTTTCTGAATGAGCATCTCTGCCGCTTGGACCCCCATCTCACGAGTTGGTCTGCGGACGACTGTAACCTGCGGCTGCACGAACTGTGCCAGCTCATTCTCGTCAAAGCCAATCAGCGAGATATCCTCCCCCAGTGTCAGGTTCAAATCACGGATCGCCTTGATGGCTCCCTTGCAGATCAAATTGTTGACTGCAAATATGGCCGTCGGCGGCTGCGATGCATTCATCAGTTCCATCGTGTAACGATAGCCGTCACTCTCCGTCCAGCTCCCTTGCTTGTGGTAGCGCAGCTCTGGGGTAAGTCCCCCCTCAAGCATCGCCTGCTTGTAGCCCCAAAAGCGATCCTTGCCATCATTGAAATCATGGGTACCGTCGATTATAGCGATTCGTTCATGCCCGTAAGCCATGAAATGCTTCGTAGCCTCATAGGCCCCGCGATAGTTATCGATCATCACACCGTCATGCCCACTATCGTTAATATATCGATCCACCAATATAGTCGGCTTCCGGATCTCCTTGTAGAACGCCGCATCTCTATGGCTTCCGATCAAGATGATGCCATCTACATTTTTCCCCAGGAAGCTCTCGAGGAATGCCTCCTCCTCACTTTCCTCACCATTGGTCGAGATGACGAGGGTGAAGAATCCTTCTCGCTTGGCTATTTCCTCTGTCCCTTCGATCACCGCCGTATAGAAGGGATTCTGGATTTCCGGTACGACGACCGATATCATGTTGGTCTTCTTCCTCACGATCGAGGCTGCCATCGTATTCGGTACAAAGTTCAGCTCCTGAATCACTTTGTGGACCCGCTTGCGAGTCGCATCACTGACGCGATCCAATCCGTTGACCACTCTGGAGACGGTTGAGACCGATACGCCGGCTTGCTTGGCTACATCCTTTATGGTGATGTCTTTGATTGTCACAGCGTGCTCTCATCCCCCCATCCGATTCATTTTTGTAATAACGTTTTTATCCTATTAACTCTAACCAATATAACTACTTGAAGTAATTAATGGTTGATTAAGAAAAAACGTTTTTACATTTTCTAAATCCAATTTTACAATACTATAATTCAGATTTCAATAGGGCGTCAATGAGAAATTTTAGAATTAAGCGCTTACTTTTTATAAAAATTAACACTATATGTTATTAATTCGATCATACCTCCTATAATTATCCTGAAACACAATTTATATGTTACTTTACATAACATATTTGCGTTAGTATAATGTTTCTTTAGTACCGTTGACTTCCTGTTGCTTCAGCACAAAAATACACCGCCCAAGCCATCTCAGCTTAAAGCGATGTACCTCTCTCATCTAATTAATGAATTCCATGTCAAAAAAAGAGATTCTTGTGCCATGGATTCCGTTTCGCGACTTCAATAACAGTTGAGCTACTGCCTCGGTTTCGCCCAAATAAGATGAACCATGTTAAGCCAATAGCTTTCTACCTTAACGATTTTGGTTTCAGACTCTCGAAGTAGTCCTAAAATGTTCCTTGTATGGTGACATCCATAAATACGATATAATAGCGGATTAAGTGCTTGTTGGACAGCGGAAACCGGAAGGTTAGAGCTGATCCCATGTTCCATGAAAAGGAATTGCCCATTCGGTTTACACCACCGATTGATTTTATCCAACACCATTAATGGATTGTCATAACTGCAAAATGATAATGTAGAAACAATAGTATCGAACGATTGATCGGGAAAGTTCATTTCTTCAATATCAGAACAAATAAAATCAGCATCAATACGATGTTGTTTGGCCGCTCGCCTTGCTCTCTCAAGCATTGCTTCACTAAAGTCGGTTGCGGTAACCTTTACTCCGGGAGGATAGAACGGGAAATTCGCACCTGCCCCAACTGCAAGCTCAAGCACCTCGCCCTTTGCATGGCTTAAAAGATGCTGACGCCAACGTTTTTGTGTTGGGTCTTCTCTTTTTTTCTCGTATTGGGTTGCTTGCTTATCAAAGATACGTATTAACCTCTGTTTCTCCACCTACTCCCCACCCTTCGTTGTAGTAAATATCAAAGTATTCCTTTATAAGAATTATGGCTCAATCTAAAACGCACACGCGGGGAATTCTAACCGAACACGCGGAATGCTATACACGTCAGCAGCGCACGCGGGGAGAATAAATGCACGAGGGGAATTCTAACGCTGATGAGCGGTGCTATTTGGGGAAATTCAGCCCCATAATTATTGTAAGGAAACTGAGACACCTTATTTATAGAAAATCGCACGATTTTGGCCGTCCAAGGGGAGAATAAGCGCTGTGACAAGCGTTACAGTTGCAAAAGGCTCATTTGAGGCCATTTAAGAGCTGTGGCAAGCGTCCCTCGTATTTAAGGAGTTTTCTTACGAATGCTCACTCATTCGCAGGATTTCACCGTGGTCTT
>REGQ01000003.1:0-19789 GCA_004134985.1 Paenibacillaceae bacterium
TTTTTCCCGTCATTTCGCTAACATTTCTTTATGAAAACTCCGTAGCCCTCCGTTATCCACTGTTAATAGACAGCCTCACACGTTCCGCTAATTGCCCGAAAATCCCCCAAAACGAGACTTTGGAGGACACACGTTCCGCTATTTTCGAGAAAATGCACAAATTAGCCGCTTTTTTTACAAATAACGGATCTGGTGGCCGCGAAAACGAAAAACCACGCGTTTTGGGCAAAATAACGGAACGTCTGGCCGCTCATTTTCTTAAAACCAAATTTGCAAGAAACCTGGCCTCATCTCTTCACTCCTGCCACATATAGCTACCACATTACTTTAACACCCGATTCCCAACACGCCAGCTTTCCCAGCCACTATATGGTTTCTATTCCAGCAAAACGGACGTAACCTGCATTTCATCTATCCAGGTGACACGGCTCAATCTTCCTATGGCTTTCTTGTGTCTGATGCTGAATCTGCTTATAATGATTTAATAGATTGGAGTCTAGCTGATAAGAGCTAATAGGATTACAATTAAAATCAAGGAGATTGTTCATATGAATATGACGGTTATGACGTTGAATTTACGCATTAATGTTCCAAGCGATGGTGACAATGCGTGGCCTCACCGCGTGCAGGCTGTCGCGGAACTGATCCAAGAGTCGAACCCGACTTTGTTCGGTACACAAGAAGGCTCGTACGAAATGCTTCAAGACCTAGATGGCGTACTCCCTGCATACAGCCGAATCGGCGTGGGACGCCTAGGTTTGGAAAACGGGCAATCGCAGTCGGATGAATGCTGCGCAATCTTTTATAAGCATGAAGAGCTTGCCGTGGTTAAGCATGGACAATTCTGGTTATCGGAGCACCCGGAATCGCCCGGGAGCAAGAGCTGGGATAGCAGCCTGCCCAGAATTTGTACTTGGGTTTGTTTTGAACGGAAGCAGCAGCCTGGAACCCGCTTCTATATCTTCAACACGCATTATGACCATATGGGACAACAGGCTCGGGAAGAAAGCTCCAAGCTGATTATTGAACGTATTCAACAATTACGCGAAGAAGAGCGTCTTCCTGTTCTTCTTATGGGCGATCTCAACGCGCATCCCGACAATAAGGCGATTCAATTCCTTCGGGAGCACTTTATTGATGCCTATTCGAACTTGAACGAGCCTGTCGGCCGGACGTTTCATGATTTCGATGGCGGCGTGGAAGGTGAGCCCATCGACTATATTTTCGCTACATCGGATATTGAGATGAATGAGCTCGTCGTGGATCGCAAACTGCGTAACGGGAAATATCCATCGGATCATTATTCAGTTGCTGTATCGGTAAAGCAGGCTTAACACGCAGGCAGGCTAAATTAATAAGAGAACCATGAACTTCTTTCATCGAATGAAAGACTGATCATGGTTCTCTTTTTGTTCTTCAAGAGAAAGCGGGCTGGTTATATAGGCTTCGCCAGCGGACCTGCCCTATGAAGAGAATGACCGTGCCAGGTGCTCCAAACAAAAAGGGAGATTCAAAGGGTTTGTTCAATTCAATGATGAGTAACTGGAATAAAATACCATAATTCATGATGGTTCAACGTATTGGACGGTCCATTAATAAAATTGCCACAAAGTCGTTGAACTGTGGGAAAAGCCAGGATCGGCTAGAGGTTGAGGTTATAATTTTCTGCCCACAAAATATAAACGTTTCGATTATCTTAAATTATCCTCTTTTAATCGTTTACATTTTGGATTATAATCAAATCGAAACGTTTATATTATGAATTATGAGTAAAGGTTAGCACTCATACAGCCAATATTGAGCATAATCGAAACGTTTCACCAATGTTTTTCAGAAGTAAAGCCTTGAATTAGATTGGAAATGAAGGACATTCTAACTATGGGGGGTCGACCTGGTTACTTTTGTTTTTTTTCGAAAATGGCAAGTAAGGATAAGTACTGACTAAGAACAGCGACATAATTGAGAGGGGTAATCGGTGTGAAAAAAACAACTAAAATGATGACGGCCATATTGTTGAGCGTAGGGCTGCTTGCGGGCTGCGGATCTACTAGTAATAATTCCGGCGGCACGAATACAGGAGAAGGCTCGTCGAACGAGAAAGTAACGCTGAACGTATGGGGCATGGGGGAAGAAGCCAAAACCTTGCCGAAGATTTCGGAAGAATTCACTAAAGAAAATCCAAATATTACGGTTAAAGTTCAATCGCTGCCTTGGGCTCAAGGTCATGAGAAGATGCTGACGGCTGTTGCATCCAAGAAGGGCCCGGACGTCATTCAAATGGGTACTTCCTGGATCCCTGAATTCGGGGAAGCGGGTGCTCTTGCTGACTTGACGCCATATCTGGAGCAATATCCGGAGCTGAACCCGGACAACTTCTATCCAGGCGCTGTTGAAAGCGCGAAGTTTGGCGACAAGTATGTCGGTTCGCCTTGGTACGTTGAGACGCGTGTGCTTTATTACCGTACGGATCTGCTTGAGGAAGCTGGTTTTGACGCTGCTCCTACCACATGGGATGAGTTGTCCACTGTCGCCGACAAGCTTGCTGCCCGCGGCGAAGGCAAATACGGCATCAGCATTGACCCGAAAGAGCAGTCCCTGGGCTTCATGTTCTCCCGTCAGAACGGAGCACAATGGTTCACGGAAGACGGCAAGCCTAATTTCAGCGACCCGAAATTCGTTGAAGCTGTAGAGTACATTAACAACTTCTATCAAAACGGCTCCGCTCCAAAGGATCTGGGACTTGACATCATTCCAGCATTCAAAGAAGGCATCTTGCCTATGTTCATCAGCGGTCCTTGGATGATTAAGCTGATCAAGGATCAAGCGCCTGAAATCGATGGCAAGTGGGCAATGGCCGTACTTCCGAAGAAAGAAAACAATATCTCGCTGCTTGGCGGCTCCAACTTGTCCATATTCGAACACTCGAAGAATAAGGACGCAGCGGCGAAGTACATTGCTTTCATGAGCAAGCCGGAAACACAAATCAAATGGATGGAATATACAAGCTCCCTGCCTGCCACAACTGCTGCGTGGGAGAACGATCTACTGAAGAACGACCCGAATTATAAAGTAATTGGCGAGCAATTGAACGCCGCTCAACCTATGCCAGTTATTCCAGAATGGTCGCCAATCAGCGAAAGCTATGTGAAGCACTTCGAAGTCATCTACCGCAACAATGCAGACGTGAAGAAAGAACTTGAATCATTCAACAACGACGCGAACAAATTGTTGAAGTAATCAAAACGAGCGTTTCAGAAGCATTGGATCGTTAGATCCGAACTGAAGCAGGCCGGCTGCATAGGCCGGCCTGCTCTTATATATGCCGCGGGCATGAAGAAGGAAGTGAGATCTCCTGATGAAAGGTTTTCTGAATAAGCAAGCACCCTACGTTTTTATTGCACCGACCTTGATCCTGTTGACCCTGTTCTCCATCGTTCCGATCGGGGTCGCGCTCGTCATCAGTTTCACAGATATGGACCTTAGAGGATTGGCGAATTTTGATTCCATCAGCTTTATCGGCTTCACCAACTATGTTGATGTGCTTGCGGACCCCGTATTCCTGAAGGCGATCTTCAATACGATCTTCTACGTCATCATCGGCGTGCCGCTTGTTCTTCTCGTTTCGTTAAGCATCGCTTTGTTGATCAATTTGGGGACATCCCGGATTTTCAAAGCCTTTCGCGTTGTCTATTATCTCCCTTCCGTGACGAATATCGTGGCAGTGGCGGTTGTCTGGAGTTACCTCTATAATCCATCGATCGGTCTGTTCAACTACGTTCTGAATTTTGTGGGATTACCGGGTGTGCCTTGGCTGACGGAACCGACGATTGCCAAGCTTTCGCTGATTCTGCTTGCATTATGGAAGTCGATCGGCCTCAACATGATTATCTTCATCGCGGCGCTGCAGGGTATTCCGAAGTCTTATTACGAAGCTGCGCAGCTTGACGGCGCGAATGTGTGGCAGCAAGTAACACAAATTACGGTTCCGATGCTGCGCTTTGCTATCTTCTTCGTTTCCATTACGACAATGATCGGCTGGCTGCAATTTTTCGAGGAGCCGTTCGTCATGACCCAAGGCGGTCCGCTTGATGGTACGTTATCCGTCGCGTTGTTTATTTATCAGAACGGCTTCAAATTCAACAACTTCGGATATGCAGCAGCCGGATCCTTCGTATTGTTCGTCTGCATTATTGCCATTACGCTTGTTCAGTTGAAGATGCAAAAAAATGAGTCGGACATGACTTGAGGAGCGGGGAGATATTATGAGTTCAACAATTGCAACGAAGAAGGGGAAAGTGAAGCAGCGTCAAGGGAGCTCGCTTCAATGGATTTCCGGGATTGTTCTGGGTATTGGCGGCCTCTTCTTCCTGCTGCCATTCTTCTGGATGGTCTTGTCTTCCTTCAAGCCGGAAAACGAGATCGTGCGTATCCCGCCTACCCTCTGGCCCGACACCTTCACGCTGTATAATTTCAAGTATTTGTTCCAAAACATGAACTTCGACGTGTACCTGATCAATACGTTGATCATCGTTTTATTCTCGTTCGTGGGCATGTTTCTGAACGCGATAGCAGGTTACGGCTTTGCCAAATATGATTTTAAGGGCAGGAACGCGCTCTTCGTGCTCGTCCTGGCGACGATGATGATCCCAAGCCAAGTGACGATGATTCCGGTGTATCTCATCCTTAATTCGATAGGGCTGACCAATACAATGACTGGCATCGTGCTTCCGGGTTTGGTCGGTGCGTTCGCGATCTTCCTGTTCCGCCAGTTCATGTCTACGATTCCGACGGAGCTGCTGGAAGCGACCCGTCTGGACGGAGCGAGCGAATATCGCATTTTTCTGCAAATCGTACTGCCCATCTCCAAGCCCATTATTGCCGTTCAAGCGATTCTGACATTTATCGCGGGATGGAACAGCTTTCTATGGCCGCTTATTATCGCGAACGACGAAAGCCTGTACACCTTATCCGTTGGCTTGTCGCTCTTAAAAGGGCAGTATTCCGGAAACTTTGGCTTGCAAATGGCTGGCGCAGCGTTTATGGTCACTCCGGTCATCGTGCTGTTCACCTATTTCCAGAGGCATATCATTGAGAACTTCAGTATCTCTGGAATGAAATAAAGGATTGGCAGAGGTTATAGCATTGACGGAACTACAATTGCATTCATTACTTAAGGAAATGACGTTAAGCGAGAAGATCGCGCAGCTTCTGCAGCTCGCGCCTGCATTCTATGAAGGGGCAAACAGAAAGGGTCAGATTACGGGCCCGCACTGTAAGAGAGATTCAGGTCAGTTCGCGGCCTTGGTCGGCCCGAACAGCCGCGATGTGCAAGAGCTTACGTTTTATCTGAAAGCATAGAGAGATACAGACTGGAGAGGAGTCCGGAGATGAATACAAAACAGAAGATAGAAGAGATCTCCGTTCAGGCGGACGGGCTTTCATTCACATTCATGGAGAGCGGAGATTTGCGGGATATTCAGTATCAAGGGTTAATGGTTAACCAAGTCATGTCAAATCCGCTCGATGGATCGATGAACAATCTTTATTTGCGGGTGCATCAAGGGGAGCGGATTATAGCTGTTCCTATGCTGGGCGTGCGATCAAGCAGCAAGATGAGCGTCTCCGAGCGGCGCATCGAGTGGAACGGGGAAGCTCTGGGCGTTACGTATCAGGTCATCTTTACCCTTATGCCGGAGCTGGTGTGGTTCTGGGAAGTGCAGCTCACCGGCGAAGGCATTCAGGCCGATGTCATTTATGGACAAGACATGGGACTTGCCGACAAAGGCGCTGTACGCACGAACGAGGCGTATGTCTCGCAATATGTAGGGCATACGGCATTCAACGACGAAGAAAAAGGATATGTCGTCTGTTCAAGGCAGAATCAACCGGCTTCAACCGGGTTCCCATACCTTCAGCAAGGTTCGTTGACCAAGGCTGTAGGATATTCTACGGACGGCTTCCAGTTTTTTGGCCTCTCTTATAAAGAGACGAATGAGCCGGAAGCGCTTGGCAGGAAAAGTCTGAACAATGCCGTATACCAATATGAATTTGCATATACGGCACTTCAATCGGAGACGGTTCAATTGAGCGGGTCCGCTTCGTTTGTTTTTTACAGCTTGCTGAAGCCGGATCATCCGGCAGCGGTAACCGAGCTCGAATATCAGGATGAAGTGCTTACAGCCTGGGAGCAGGCGAAAGCGATGGAAGTTGGCCAAGCCCGTTCGGCTGGCGAGAAAATCGAGATGAATGAACGAATTGGCGAGCCGCTTCGTACCGAAACGATGCCATTGGCTGACATTGACGCCTTGTTCCCTGTGCGGCATCAAGAAGAATGGGATGGCGATGAACTGCTCTCATTCTTCTCCGGGACGTATGAGCATATCGTACTGAAGGCGAAAGAGCTTCGCATGGAGCGTCCACACGGCCACATTCTAATGAGCGGCAATAACGCGCGAGTGAACGATAACGTCATTTCTTCGACGAATTATATGTACGGGATCTTCCATTCCCAGATTACATTAGGCAATACTTCCTTCAATAAATTAATAACGAATGCGCGCAGCGCACTCAATGTGTTGAAAACATCCGGACAACGGATCTATATCGAGAAGGCAGGCAAATACCGTTTGTTGACGATGCCGTCCCTGTACGAGATCGGCTTCAACTATACCCGTTGGCACTATAAGCTGGCAGACGATACAATCATCGTTACGGCATGGACGTCGGCGGATTCGCCTGAGCTTGCGCTTGAAGCCGTATCGAAGGCGGGCAAGCGTTATGGCTTCCTCGTGACGAACCAGATCACGATGAACGACAAGGAATATGAACTTCCGTACCAAATGGAGCCGGACGGTGACGACCTGGTATTCCGCGCCCATGCGGATTCCATGAGCGTGAGCGCATATCCGGATCTGCAATTCCGCTTTAGCGTTATGGGCACGGCAATGACATTGCTCGATGAGAAGGCGCTCGCGGATGCGGCACCGGCAGGATCAGCATCGCTCGCGGTGCTGGAGCTGGCGCCCTCCGACAAATGGCGGATTACAGTACAAGGCAGCCTGAAAGCAGCATCCTCTTCGAACAAACCGAACCCGAAGCGTTCCACAGAGGAGGAGATTGAGCGTTATCGTACCTTCTTATCCTCCGTTATGAACGGTTTCCATCTCAGTCATGATGCGGAGAGTAAAGCGCAGGAGATGCAGAAGTTCAATTCGCTTGCCTGGTGGTATACCCACAACATGCTTGTTCACTATTCTGTGCCGCACGGTCTGGAGCAGTACAGCGGGGCAGCTTGGGGTACGCGCGATGTATGCCAAGGGCCGACGGAATATTTTATGGCCACAGGAAATTACGGGCAAGTGAAGGAAATTCTAAAGACAGTTTATACCCATCAATATGAGCTTGATGGCAATTGGCCGCAATGGTTCATGTTCGATCGTTATTACCGAATTCAGCAGGAGGAGAGCCACGGGGATATTATCGTATGGCCGATGAAAGTGCTGAGCGATTATCTGCGAGTAACGGGCGACTTCTCGATTTTGCAAGAACGTGTACCTTATACATCCCACGGAGGCGAGCTGACGAACGAGACTTACACGGTTCTGGATCATGCACGCAAGGAACTGGCGTATATGAAGGCACATTTCCTCCACGGTACGAACTTGTCATCCTATGGCGATGGCGACTGGGACGATACGCTTCAGCCGGCGAACGCCAAGCTGAAGCATTATATGATCAGCAGTTGGACGGTATCGCTCACGTACCAGGTATTCTCTCAGCTGTCGGCAACCCTGTCAGGTCAAGAAGGAAAAGAGCTGGCTGAACTGGCGGCAGAACTGAATGAGCTGGCTGAGGGCATCAAAACCGACTTTAATCGTTACTTGATCAAAGATGGCGTCATCTCTGGCTTTGCGTACATGGAGGAGCCCGGCAGCATCGAATTGATGCTTCATCCGAGCGACGGGAAGACAGGTATTACGTACCGACTGCTTCCTATGACGAGAAGCATGATCGGCGAACTGCTGGACGAGGAGCAAGCCGAGGCACATTACCGTCTAATTAAGCAGGAGCTGTATTGCCCGGATGGCGTACGCCTGATGAACCGGCCGGCAGAATATGCAGGGGGCGTCAGCACCCGCTTCAAACGAGCGGAGCAAGCCGCAAACTTCGGCCGCGAGATCGGCCTGCAGTATGTTCATGCGCATATTCGCTTCATCGAAGCCATGGCAAAGCTAGGCAAAAGGGATGAAGTATGGCAAGGGCTGGCGATGATCAATCCCGTCGGCTTGCGCGACGTCGTTCCCAACGCGGACTGGCGCCAGAGCAACGCTTATTTCAGCAGCTCGGACGGCAAGTTCGCAGACCGCTACGAGGCGCAGGAAGGCTTCGGCAAGCTGCGCACGGGCGACGTTCAGGTGAAAGGCGGCTGGCGCATTTATTCCAGCGGCCCCGGCATCTATATGAATCAGCTTATTTCGAACGGTCTGGGCATCCGTCAGGAAAGCGGAGATCTGATCATTGATCCTGTATTGACTGCCGATATGGACGGGGTAAGCTTCCGCTTCCAGTGGATGGGACGGAATATTCTGTTCCGGTATATGATTAACGGCGAGACCGTGCGCACGGTAACTGTGAACGGATCGCACGTATCGACTGCCGTCAACGGGAACCGATATCGCCACGGCGGTGTCCGCATCGGGTCCGAAGCAATCGAGGAACTTCTAACGGATGACCTGAACGAAATCGTCATCAGGATGGAATAAAGAAGCAGTGGGGGAGTATTCCCCCTGGCTATACATTTGATATAATCATCAAAGAGAATTGAAAGCGGGTAGTGAACGATAGGAGCGATAGCTGTGGTAAGCATCAAAGACATTGCCAAGCACGCGGGGGTATCCATTTCAACCGTATCTTACGCGCTTAATGGAAATCCAAAAGTAACGGAAGAAACAACCAAGAAGATATTAGCGGTTGCCAAAGAGCTTCATTATGTGCCGAATGCGGCTGCGAGAACGTTGAAGAAACGGGAGACCAAAATCATCGGAGCCTTCCTGACATCGTTCGCAGGGGCTTTCTACGGTGATCTTCTTCAAGGGATGAAAGAAGAGATGAGTAAACGGGGTTATGATCTTGTCATCTGCAGCGGGGCGAAATCCCACCGGATGCTGCCTGAGGGGTTACTGGACGGAGCGATCGTGCTGGATTGGCTATTCACCGACGAAGAGCTGCTTCTCTACGCAAACCGTGGCCATAAGCTGGTTGTGTTGGACCGCGAGTTGAGCCATCCCAACATCATTCAGGTGCTGCTGGACAACAAGGCCGGGGCCACTTTTGCAATGGAATATCTGCTGCGGATGGGACATAAGAAGCTGTATGTCGTCACCGGACCGGAAGGCTCTTTCGACTCCGAGCAGCGGCTGTTGGCTGCGCGCCAGACGGCAGAGCGCAACGGACCACTCTCGTATACCGAGATTCCCGGCAACTTCAATAAGGCGAGCGGTGCAGCCGCAGCGCAGCGAATCATCGGCGAATATGATGGTCCAGCCGCCGTATTCTGTCTGAACGACGAGATGGCAATCGGCATCTATAACGCGCTGAAGGATACGCCGTACCGGATCGGCGAGCATATTCATGTAGTGGGCTTCGACCATATCGAAATCTCCGATTATTTGCAGCCGCGTCTGGCCTCCATTGATTATTCCGAGAGCAGATGGGGCGCGGTCGCAGCCGAGCAGCTTATTAAGCTGATTGAAGGCGTTGGAACGGAGCATGAGCGTATTTATGTATCACTCATTGAGGGCGAATCGGTGAAGCAGAAATAAAAGCATAGCGAATGAACAGGGGCTGTCTCAAAGTCATCATTGACTAGGGACAGCCCCTTTCGTTGTTTTCCTGTACCCCTGCCGCTTCCCCAAACTCGTTTTAAACCGTCAAATATTTGCGGATAATTTCATTGTTCAACTTGTGCAGCCCGCCTTCCCAGGCAATAGCTCCCTTATCGAGAATGTAAAAATAATCGCCCACGCTTTTGACGAAGTCGAGACTCTGCTCAACAAGCAAAATCGCTGTTTTGCCGTCCGCTTTAATCGAACGAATGACATCGCGGATGTCATCGACAATCGACGGCTGAATGCCTTCGCACGGCTCGTCGAGCAGCAGCAGCTTCGGCTGTGAAGCGAGCGCCCGCGCGAAGGCGAGCTGCTGCTGCTGGCCGCCCGACAAATCTCCCCCACGCCGCGTGTACATTTCAGGGAGCACCGGAAATTTGGCGATCGCTTCAGGTGGGATGTCGCGTGTTTTCTGGTTCCTCGCCTCAAGCCCGATCAGAATATTCTCATACACGGTAAGCTGGCCAAAAATTTCCCGGCCCTGCGGGACGTAGCCTATGCCGCTTTTTGCCCGCTTGGCGGGAGCCGTCTTGGTCAAATCCGTCTGGTTGTAGGACACGGTCCCGCGACGAGCCTTCAGCACCCCCATAATGCTTTTCATCAAGGTGGTCTTGCCGACGCCATTGCGCCCCAGCAGACAAACGACTTGGCCCGGCTTGACTTTCATTGTCACATTCCGCAAGATGATGCTCTCCCCATAACCCGCTTCAAGCTGTTGAATGGCTAACATCCGCATCCCGCCTTTTACCCAAATAGACCTCCGCAACACGGTCGTCGTTCTGCACGTCTTCCATTGTGCCTTCCTTGAGCAGCTTGCCCTCATGCATCACCATCACCCGGCTGGCAAACTTGCGCACGAAGTCCATATCATGCTCCACCACAATGATCGTCCTCGATTTGGCGATTTCCTTGAGCAATTCCCCTGTCTTGTCGGTCTCCTTATCGGTCATGCCGGCAACCGGCTCATCAAGCAGCAGCACTTCCGGCTCCTGCATGAGCATAATACCGATCTCAAGCCATTGCTTCTCGCCGTGGGACAGACCTCCTGCACGCCATAACGCTTTGCTTCGCAAGCCAATCAGCGCCAATTGCTGTTTTATTCGCTTCTGTTCGGCAGCCCTTCTCCTGGCAAACAATGTAGCGAATACGCCTCTTTTCTGCCGCATGGCGATTTCCAGATTTTCATATACGGTTAAAGTCGGAAAGATGGACGGCGCCTGGAACTTGCGGCCGATGCCCAGCTCTGCGATCTGATGCTCTTTCTTGCGGGTAATGTCCAATTTGCCGTCTGCGCGGTTAAAAATCACTTTTCCTCCAGTGGCCTTCGTTTTGCCGCAGATGACATCCAGCATCGTTGTCTTGCCCGCACCGTTGGGTCCAATCAAAAACAGCAGTTCCCCGCGACCAAGGTTCAAGTTCATCCCTTGCACAGCTTTGAAACCGTCAAACGCAACGGTAATGTCTTCACACTGCAGGATTGCGGATAACCCCTTCTTCATGATTTGTCACCTTCCTTTTGCGAAATCTGATCCGGCTGACCAGTCCGGCCACACCGCTCGGCATGAACACCACCACAACCACGAACAGCGCACCCATGAAGAACAGCCAGGCATCCGGGTAATAAGCGCTGATCTCGCTTTTCCCCCAGTTCATCAGCAGCGCGCCAAGCGCAGCGCCAATCATCGTGCCACGGCCGCCAATCGCTACCCAGAGCACCATTTCCACAGAGGGGACGATGCCCATCATTGACGGGGAGATGATGCCGACATGCAGGACGAACAGCATCCCCGCCAAGCCAGCCAAGCCACCTGATATGGCAAATGCCGTCATTTGATAATGGGCCGGGTTATAACCGATGAACCGCACCCGGTTCTCCCCGTCGCGAATTGCACGTAGCACTTTGCCGAACCGACTCTTAACGAGAAAGCGGCACAGTATAAAAGCAGCGATCAGCAAAGCCACCGTAACAAGGTACATTGCCTGCTTCGTAGCTGGATCGGAAATCGAGTAGCCCAGCACTTTGCTGTAGCCCGTAACCCCGTTCGTACCGCCTGTGTATGCCTGCTGGCCAATCAGCAGTGTGGTCGCAATAATGACAAGCGCTTGGGTAAGAATTGTAAAATAGACCCCTTTAATACGATTCCGAAACGTGACATATCCGAGCAGCAGGGCGAGCAGCGCCGGAATCAGAATACCTGCCGCAAATGCAAAACCAAAAGAACCAAATGGCTTCCAGAACGCCGGCAGTCCCGACAAGCCGCTCCATTCCATAAAATCGGGCAGCTTGCCCCCGCTCGCCTCAAGCTTCAAGTACATGGCCATCGCATAGCCGCCAAGACCAAAGAAAACGCCATGTCCCAGACTGAGAATTCCGGTATAGCCCCATATCAGATCCAGTCCAAGCGCCACAATGGCAAACGCGAGACATTTGGCCAGCAGATTTAACCGAAAATCACTCAAATAGAGCGGCGCCGCGAACAGGGCAGCTGATGCTGCCGCATAACCGATAAGCAGCCATAGGCGGGCGGGTATCCGTTGATTAACCATCTGCATGACTGTTCCACCTTTCCATCTTAATCAAGCGACCGGGAACGGAGCGCCACGAATCCTTTGGGACGCCATTGAAGAAATACGACGATGCAGACAAACACAAGCACCTTGCCAATCGAAGCCGTCGTCCAATATTCGAACATAATATTGGTCATTCCGATACCAAGCGCGCCGAAGAGCGTTCCGATTAATTTGCCGACACCGCCAAGAACAACGACCATAAACGCATCGACAATATAATAAGTGCCGAGCGAAGGGCCAATCGGCCCGATCAAGGTTAGTGCGCAGCCTGCAACTCCTGCAATGCCGGAGCCGATGGCAAAGGTCATCGCATCAACCCGGCGTGTTGAGATGCCCAAGCAGGCAGCCATGTCGCGGTTTTGCATTACCGCACGCATATTGCGGCCCGCATGGCTGCGGTAGATATAGAAAAACATCGCGGTCAGACAGAGCACAACGAGGGCGATAATGAACAATCTTTTATACGGCAGAACGACGCCCTCCATTACTTTCATTCCGCCATCCAGCCAGGCTGGACTCGTTACACCGACATTCGCCGCACCGAAGATCGAACGCGCCAGCTGCTGCAGCACAAGCCCAACGCCCCATGTCGCAAGCAAACTGTCCAGCGGGCGCCCGTACAACCGTCGAATCAAGGTCGTTTCGAGCAGCAGGCCGAAGAGGAAAGCCATCATAAAGCTGATTGGTATGGAGACGACAAAGTACCAGCCAAACGCGGTGTCAGGAAAGGCGCTCCGGAAGATGTTCTGAGTGACATATGTGGCGTATGCGCCGATCATAATAAGCTCCCCGTGAGCCATGTTAATGACATTCATCAAACCGAACGTTATCGCCAGCCCAAGCGCGATCAGCAGCAGAATGGAGCTGACACTCAGCCCATTGAACAACTGCGTAACGTAAATTCCCATGTGCTCACCCCGCTTGAGAAATTAATGAACTTGAGAAATCATCAGTTTCCGGAACTCGCTGACGATGCCCATGAGTAGCCTTTCAGGTATGGATCTGGCTTAACAGGCTCGCCGGAGTTCCACAATTCCTTGAACTGACCGTCGGACTGCACTTCACCGATGCGGACGGTTTTATACAAATGCTGTGTTTCACCCTCGATTTTAACTTTGCCTCCCGGGGCATCCCATTCCAGCTCTTTGGCAGCCTCCTTCACCTTGTCGACATCGGTTGAGCCTGCTTTCTCGACCGCCGCCGCCCACAGGTACACCGCGTCATAGCCCGCTTCCATCGGGTCAGCCGTTACACGATCCTGGCCGTACTTCTTCTTGTAATTGTCCACAAATGTCTTATTCGCAGGCGTATCTGTCGATTGATAGTAGTTCCATGCCGCCAGATGGCCAGCGAGCACATCGGCCCCAATGCCGCGAACTTCTTCCTCAGCCACCGAGACGGACAACGTAGTCAAGTCCTGTGCCGTAATTCCGGCATCCTTCAATTGTTTGAAAAATGCAACATTGCTGTCGCCGTTCATCGTGTTGAACACAATATCAGGTTTCGCTTCTTTAATCTTGGTAATGATCGTGCTGTAGTCCGTATGGCCGAGCGAGGTATATTCCTCACCGACCAGTTCGCCGCCTTCAGCAGCCAGCTGTTCCTTGATTATTTTGTTAGCAGTTCTCGGGAACACGTAATCAGAGCCTAGGAGGTAAAATTTCTTGCCGCGGTTTTCAAGCAGCCATGTGACTGCGGGGATGATTTGCTGATTTGTTGTCGCGCCTGTATAAAATATGTTGGGAGATTGCTCAAGTCCTTCATATTGCACCGGATACCAGAGCAAACCATTCAGTTCTTCAAATACCGGCAGCATCGCCTTGCGGCTTGAGGAAGTCCATCCGCCGAACACGGTCGCTACTTTGTTCTCGGAGAGCAGCTTACGCGCTTTTTCCGCAAATGTCGGCCAATCCGATGCGCCATCTTCCACAACCGGCTCAAGCTGCTTGCCAAGCACGCCCCCGCTGGCGTTGATCTCTTCAATCGCCATCATCTCGGCATCTTTAACCGATACTTCACTAATCGCCATCGTTCCGCTCAATGAATGGAGCACGCCAACCTTAATCGTGTCTCCGCTCCCAGCTTCTGTTTTCGCCGGTGTCCCGGCAGTTGAAGAAGATGGACTGTTCTTGCCCCCGCAAGCCGACAGCACCATCGTGAGCGCCGCCAAGAGCAGCAGTAGTTTCCTGGTTTTTGCTTTCTTTGTCATCATTCCAACTCCCCCTCAAATCTGTTTGTCATTTCGCTTGGCAGCGGACTACAATATTTTTCCATCTGTTTGCGTTGATTATATATTTATGTCAGGTTTCATGTCAAACACTAAATTCATAAATTATAATACTTTCAATATTTAAGTTATGTGTCACATTAATTTACATATTTTAATTGACAATCCGTTATTTAAATGATAAATTTCCAAATATACGCAAATTATATGTTAGTAAACATTACATTAAGGGGTTGCGATATGAACTTAACTGTGCAAGAACGTGAAAAGCTGCTGATGTATCTGGCTGCCGATATGGCGCAAAAACGGCTCGCGCGAGGTGTGAAATTGAACTACCCCGAAGCGATTGCTCTTATTACCGGCTTTGTTGTTGAAGGTGCCCGGGATGGCAAAACAGTTCGTTCTCTGATGGAAGAAGCCCGGTTTGTGCTGACTGCCGAACAAGTCATGGATGGCGTCGCAGCACTGTTGAGCGAAGTTCAGGTGGAAGCTACTTTCCCTGATGGCACCAAACTCGTTACGGTTCATGATCCGATCCAAGGATATTCGGAAGAAGCAGCATCGGGAGAAGCATCCATCCCCGGCGAATATGAGTTTGCCGATGATCCCATCGTTCTGCTGGAGCATCGCCAACGAATTACCCGTTCGATTACCAATAACGGCAGTCGTCCGATTCAGGTCGGCTCCCACTTCCATTTCTATGAAGCCAATTCCGCACTTGCATTCGACCGCGAAGGTACGCAGGGCTACCGATTGGATATTCCCTCTGGCTTATCTGTGCGAATTGAGCCTGGAGAGACACAGGAAGTCCGCCTCGTCGAAATCGGCGGCACCAAAGAAATCTACGGCTTTGCCGGCATGACGAACGGGAGGATTCAATCATGACAACAATTGACCGCGCCACCTATGCAAGCATGTACGGACCAACGACCGGCGACCGCGTCCGGCTCGCGAATACTTCACTTAAAATAGAGATCGAAAAGGATTTTACCGTTTATGGGGATGAATGTGTATTTGGCGGAGGCAAGACAGTTCGCGATGGCATGGGACAGCATCCGCTTGCCACCCGGGATGAAGGTGTGCTGGATACTGTCATTACCAATGTAATTATTATCGATACTTGGGGAATCGTGAAAGCAGATATCGGCATTAAAGACGGGTTAATTAGCGGCATCGGCAAAGCTGGCAACCCATTCATCATGGACGGGGTCACACCAGACATGTACATCGGGGTCGGAACAGAAGTTATCTCCGGCGAAAATCTCATCGTCACTGCCGGCGGTGTCGACAGCCATGTCCACTTTATCTGTCCGCAGCAAATTGAAGTTGCGCTGCAAAGCGGCGTGACGACAATGATCGGCGGCGGCTCCGGTCCAGCTACTGGCACGCTCGCTACGAACTGCACCTCTGGCGTGTGGCATATTCAACGGATGCTGCAGGCGCTGGATTCGCTGCCCATGAACTTTGTTATGCTCGGCCGAGGCAACAGCTCGCGGCCAGAAGCACTTAATGAGCAGGTGCTCGCAGGCGTTGGCGGACTCAAGATTCATGAGGACTGGGGAAGCACGCCTTATGTCATCGACAAATGTCTGAATGTTGCCGAGCAGTATGATGTACAGGTTAATATTCATACCGATACATTGAACGAAGCCGGGTTTGTGGAAGACAGCCTGCGGGCATTCAACGGACGCGCGATTCACACTTACCACACCGAAGGCGCCGGAGGCGGCCATGCGCCAGACTTGCTGCGCGTAGCATCCATGCCGAACATTCTCCCTTCGTCCACCAGCCCGACTATGCCGTTCACCCGCAATACGCTTGATGAACATATGGATATGTTAATGATGTGCCACCATCTCGATCCGCGTATCCCGGAGGATGTCGCATTCGCCGCTTCCCGTATCCGGGAGACGACGATCGGCGCAGAAGATATTCTTCACGATATCGGGGCGATCAGCATGACCAGTTCCGACTCGCAAGCCATGGGCCGTGTCGGAGAAGTAGCCGCCAGGACTTGGCAGACCGCCGACAAGATGAAGAAGCAGCGCGGCCCGCTGCCAGGCGACACCCGGGCAGACAACAACCGCGTCAAGCGCTACATTGCCAAATATACGATCAACCCGGCGATTACCCATGGCATATCAAGCTATGTGGGCTCTATTGAAGTCGGCAAGATGGCCGATCTCGTCCTGTGGAAACCCGCATTTTTCGGAGCTAAGCCCGAATTTGTGCTTAAGGGCGGCATGATCGCCCACAGCGCTATGGGCGACCCGAATGCTTCGATCTCTACCCCACAGCCGTATATGTACCGTCCAATGTTCGGCAGCTATGGCAAGGCACGTTCCTCATCCTGCGCAACCTTCGTCTCCCAGGCTTCCCTGAATGCCGGATCGCTGGAGGCGCTTGGACTGACCAAGTCGCTCAAGCCGGTCCTTAACTGTCGGAGCGTGCGGAAGAAGGATCTGATTCTAAATGGCGAAACACCGGACATTCAGGTCGATCCCAAATCATACACCGTATCTGTTAACAGCGAATCACTCGCCTGCCGCCCAGTCGATGAGCTGCCGCTCGCCCAGCTTTACTTTTTGACCTAGAAATGAGAAATCATCGAGGCCTTCAATCATTGGATTGAAGGCCCACAGCATTTTTCATTCTGATCATAGAAAAATTCACTGTTGATGCCAAAATAGCTTCTTTAAGCGGCATGAGCGACGGCGTAATGCGGACTTCAATATTCAAGTCGGCCAACTCGCCAAGCAAGTTGTCGATGATTTCTACTGCGGCCGGTTTCACGGTGTTGGTGGATGTATAGTAGCCTGCATTAGCTTCATACAGTTGAAATTGAGCGGGGTCAAACCTGTAGCGGTAGATCGTTCCGGTTCTGACCTTTTCCAGCCAGCCCGACTCGATCGCAATCATGCGACTGGTTCCCGAATGTCCAAAAAAACGTGCATAATCCTGCTCCGTCGTTGTCTCCATAGGCCATATGCATACCCGTGGGCAATCGCGAGGAAAGAAGTAATGCGGCGCGTGAAAAGCGTCAATCGCCCACACCTGCGCCGGCTCGTTCATCCGGTAAGGCAGCTTTCTGGGCTCGAACAATGGGATAGCAGGATTTTCGCTAAAATGATACAGCTTCATTGTACCTCCTGTTATTTCACATTTTTTGTTAAGTATAGAACAATATCATCATCAATCATGACCGTCTCGCCGTAACCGATGTGGCGCTGGCCGTTGTGAATCCCTCTGCCATCAGGAACATACCCGCGCCTCGCATACAAAATCTGTGCATTGCCATAATCCGAAAATATACCAACACCAATCCCCGCTACCTCTGACCGTTGCCGAATCACTTCCTCCGCATGATCCATCAGCAACGAACCGATGCCTTGCCGGCGATATTTGATCAGCACATTAAAATCATTAATTTCCGGTATTCCCCGCTCCCGAAACGGAGGATAATAGGAATCCCACAGCACATTCGTATAACCGGCAAAATCACCATCAACTTCAGCTACCAGTGTCACACGACTCCCTTTTCTTTCTTCTTCAATATAGTTAACGTAGAGTTCAGGCGGCTTGCTCCAACCTTGAAGCGCAAAAGCTTCGACAATTACAGCAGGGTCTTGCTCATTTAAATATCGAATGTTCACTTTCATCCTATGCCTCCTGTATGTGGGTCAATCTGTCGGTGCTTCAATCTGTCCGTCAATGTCTGCTGCTGCCCTTCCAGCCACAATCCATTCCACCGCATCCGCCCGCCGCGGCCGATCCAGGGTATTGACTTGATCCGTACCCCCGATGGTGCCATCCCAGTCGATAAATACCGCATTAAATTTACAATTCATCAAAGATATCCTCCAACTGCGCCCAATGATTATTAATCCAAATCAGCTCATCCACAAACCGGCTCAGCGTCGTGAAGTTGTCTGAATAGACATTGAACCAGGCAGCTTCCTTCCACCACGTTAACTTTATAGCACGGGCCAGTTTTGCCCCAGACACCGGCACCGATTCCCTGTAGCCGGCCATAAACGCTTGCGCAGTTTTAACATTCAATTGTTGATTGCCTATCGAGCCGGACAACAGCGGACGCGACAGATCAAATTCCGGATAAATATAGTTCAGCCGATCAAAATCCAAAATGGCGGACAACGACTTGTCGTGAAACAACAGGTTGTCCATAAACAAGTCCCAGTGCACCCAGCCCTCCTCACACGACTCGAACACGACCGGGTCAAAATGATCCAAAATGGCGCGCTGTGTCTCCAGTGCCGACAAGTACTTCTCCGCTCCCAGACGCCGGGCTTCTTCCCAGTTTTGCGACCACTTGTCCAGCGCTGCGGCTTTGGTAGCTGGCCGCCAGTGAAGCGGAAGACCGCTCGGGGCGTGCTGTGCGAACAATAGATGCATCCTGCCGATCGCCGCTCCCAAATCTCCCATTTGCGCCGCGCTCGCCGCACCGGGCTGCAGCACATTTCCCTGGCAATATTCCGTTATCACATAGCGCTCTCCAGCAGAAGTGTACTGGATGTAACGGTCGTCACGAGGAAAGAGACGCGGGCAAGGGATACCCCGCTCCTGCAGTGTATGCTGCAGTCCCATTGCCACCTCCAACCCTGGCATCAGCTCGGCGGGATAGCGACTACGGTCGAATTGCTTGATAAACAACTCTCCGTCGTCTGTGCCAACTTTCCATTTCAAGTTTGCATAGCCGCCGTCCAGTTCCTTTACGTCATTGACCTGGATACCGTACCGCGCTTTTATATCAAGAATGATGCCCTCCAAAATTTGTTCCGATTGTTTGAATTCCATCTGCAGCTACCTCCTGTCTAGATCAACTTGTTGCACGTATCGAGCCAGTCAAGCCGGGGAGCATCAGGTTACCCGACTTGTGCTTCCGATTGCTCTGTGTTCAGATTGCTTCGCCTGCGGTTGCTTTGTGTTCGGATTGCTCTATATGCGTTTGCTTTGTGTTCGGAATGCGCTATATGCGATAGTCTGTGTTTGAATTGCTCTGCCTGCGGTTGCTTTGTGTTCGGATTGCTTCGCCTGCAATTGCTCTGTGTCCAGATTGCTTCGCCTGCAGTTGCTGCGTTCGCAT
>REGQ01000003.1:19795-313794 GCA_004134985.1 Paenibacillaceae bacterium
GCGGTTGCTTTGTGTTCGGATTGCTTCGCCTGCAATTGCTCTGTGTCCAGATTGCTTCGCCTGCAGTTGCTGCGTTCGGATTGCGCTATATGCGATAGTCTGTGTTTGAATTGCTCTGCCTGCGGTTGCTTTGTGTTCGGATTGCTTCGCCTGCAATTGCTCTGTGTCCAGATTGCTTCGCCTGCAGTTGCTGCGTTCGCATTGCGCTACCTCCCGCTTTTTGTCAGTCGATGCGGATGATTGGTAATCTATTCGCGTCCAACAGACCCAAATCCTCTTACAAGAAGCGTCTGCCTCAAATAATTGTACGCCTCCGTACTGCTCTGCTAACATCGCAATTGAAAAGAAACGCCGCGAGCAGCCACACGATATGATGAGGAGCTTGGTATGATGAAGGAGTTTAGTATGGTGAGAGAGCTTGGTATGGTGAGGGAACAATTGTTGAGGAAAGCAAAATTCAGCCGAAACTCCTATACTTTTTTGCAGTATTAACATCCCGTTTTCCCCAGCCAGATAAAATACTGCGATTATGCAGGATTTTTCTAAATTTATTGTATTAATTGTAAAAAATAATGCGATTATGCAGCATTTCACCCCTTCACAAGAGGATTAAGGTTGATCTAAGCTTCAAATCATGACTTTATGCAGGATTTACACTCTCGGAGGCGAATTCAAGCCAAAATTCATGCATTTTTGCAGGATTAGGCCTGACTATACGTCGTACTCAAGCACTTTGCCTGGGTGACACGCAGCGAGGTGCCGGGAATGGTCTGTCTCGTCAGCCACCGAAGTGAAATCGTCACGGAAGCGATTGGCAGCATGGAGACTATGGGACTGCGCCCGATGGGGGCGTGATGCAATCTTTCACATCGCCTCGCTGACCAAGCCGATTTCCGCAGCCGCGGCCATGATTCTGGTGGAGGAAGAAAAGCTCGCACTGGATAGTCCTGTCGAAGAATGGCTGCCTGAATTAGCCGAGGGCAAGGTACTGAGACTGCCCGATAGCTCACTTAATGACAGACTGCGGCGGCGTGATGACACAACACCTGCTGGACCCGCCTGACCCGCCACCGCTCTTCCATGAATTTTGGCCCGGCACCTATAAAGCCATTCAGTAAAGCAATCCTGTCAGATTAGTAAGTTGCAGCCCAAATGAGACGCATCCTCCCCTTTCCTTGATTGGGTTGGTTTGGTTCGCTTGGGTTGGATTCCATTGAATTGGTTTGAACTCGCTTGGGTTGAGTTGAGTTGAGTTGGGTTGGTTTGTTTGTTGGGTTGGGTTGGGTTGGTTGGTTTGTTTGTTGGGTTGGGTTGGTTGGTTTGTTTGTTGGGTTGTTGGTTGGGTTGGGTTGGTTTGGTTCGCTTGGGTTGGATTCCATTGAATTGGTTTGAATTCGATAGGGTTGTTGGGTCATATTCCGATGTATACCCTATCTCAGCTAAAATGTACACGAGGGGAAATACCGGTGATTGCAGGAACAGCGCTCATCAGCACCGACTAACCTCACATTGGCTGTAATCTGAGATAGGGTGTACAAGCAAAATGGACATGCGCCTCCTCCAGCGCGAGGCGGGAGAGACGTCCCCGAGCAACGCCGAGAGCAAAACAACGGACCAGACCCTCATAACAAAGGATCAGACCCTCATAACAAAGGACCAGACCCTCATAACAAAGGACCAGCTCCTCATTACGAAGAGCTGGTCCTTGTTATTGTGCGGCGTGCGAACACGTCAGGAGGAAGCAGATGTTGTCGCTGAACCGGCTTCTCTGGCTTCGGCCTCGATCCGGCTTGTTTTGTCCGTGTTTCTCAGCCATAGCCACATCACCAGAAACCCTACTACTCCGGCGATGGATATTAGAGCGCCAATTTCGTACATCATGCGCGGTCCAAGCGATTCGAACATCCAGCCGCCGAATAGTCCGGCGATAATACCGGAGATGCCACCCCAGGTGAGCGCGTAAATCGCCTGTCCTGTAGCCCGGTACTGCTCCGGTATAAGGTGAGCGGATAAGCTGGTCCCTACATAATAGTAGCCGCCGAAAGTGATGCAATGCAAAATTTGAATAAAGACGATTTGCACCGGTCCGGTAACGATCGACATCAGCATCCAGCGCAGCGTGAACAGCACACTGATGACGACAAGGCATGCGAACATCACTTTGGTTGATTTCTTCAAGTAGCGGTCAAACAGTAGAAATACCGGAATCTCGAAGATCGCTGATAGAAATACCGACCAGCCGATCAATTCTTTGGAGCCACCCAAGTTCGTAATATAGAGGGAGACAAACGTCTGATTGATCGAGTTCGGCACCGATATGAGCACGCCGAGCACGACAAAGATAAAGAAAACTTTACTGGTGAACATCACCTTCCAGTAACTTTGCCGCTCTCCCTTCGGACTAACGGTCTTGACACTCCCTCTCGGCAAGCCGATCGTAAAGAGCAAGGTAACCGCCATCAGAATACCATACAGTACCCACAGATTTAGGATGCCCGTTCTGCTGATAACCGGCCCTGCAGCAACTGCAATAATCGCCCAGCCAAGCGACCCCCACAACCGAAACGCCCCGAACTTGTATTTCGTCCCTTCAATCGCATTCAGAATCAAACTGTTGCTCTGCGAGAAAGTCGGACTGTTAAAGAAGAAGAAGACCATCATCATTAGAAAGATAATTGCATATTCCCTGATCTGGAAGACCACTACTGTCATGATTAAATTCCCTATTAATAGAAAAACGAGAATTTTCTTCACATTCTGCAGTCGATCACTCCAATATCCCCAGAAAGGATTCGCAAAGATCGAGATAAATGGCCCGCCGGCCATGATCATCCCAATTTCAATTTTGCTCAGTCCGATTTCCTGAAAATAGAGCGGGAAGAAGGACGTCAGGATAGCTATTGTACCGTACAGAAAAAAGTTGAACCGCTTCAGGACTGCTAATGGTTTGCCGCTTGCTTCGGCTGCAGGAGTTGTCATGTGAAGCAAACCCCCTCCTCGTTATATTGCTTCTCCGCAGGCAATTGCCTAGATCGGAATGGCGGTCGACTGGGAGTGAGCGACGATTTCATCAAAACTCACTTCAGTGCCCAAGCGATCGGACAGATAGATTCCTTCACTGATAAGCATGGTTTGCAAAGCAATCTCTGCAGTCGGCAGCAGCTTCACTCTGTCTTGCAGCGCAGCAATCCAATGATGCTGGGAAGATTGATAGGCATCGTAGTTTTCCTTCAGATGACCCCACCGGCCGTCCATTTCATCGAGGTTAACCGTGCAGTTCAGATCCATATCACACACCGTTGTATGGTAACTGAATGGCGCAAGCACCGCTTGGTCGGAGTAGGCAGGCATCCGGATTCCGCCTTTGGTGCCGACAACGCTGCATCCTTCGATGCTGCCCAGATGAATGCTCCACGCTTCGCATACATCCAACGTTGCGCCGCCTTCGAATTTGACAAAGCCAAGCCCCAGCTCTTCCACATCGAAGGTCGCCTGCTCGGCGCGCCGGCTGTCTACTTCCATCTCCCGGTAACCTTTGCCGGAAATCCGCTGCACTTTAGGCACATCCAGCAAATAGACCATCTGGGCAATATGGTATACCCCCATATCAATCAGGGCGCCGCCTGCCGCAATCTGTTTGTTCAGAAATGCCGGAGTACCGTAACCGTCGATGAACGGACGCCCTCTCCGACGATGCCCGGTTGCTCTGGCATGGTACAGCTTGCCGAGCATCCCTTCGTCGATGAGCGCTTTCGCCGCCTTCGTTTCTTTGCGATACAATGTGCCCAATTGGATGTGAAGTTTCCGGCCGGTTTCCTTGGCGGCATCCAACATTACCTTGCCGTCATGATAGGTACCGGCAATCGGTTTTTCACAATAGACATCCTTGCCTGCCCGCAGTGCGGCAAGCGTGACTGGCGCATGCAAATTGTTATGGAGGCAGACATCTACAGCCTCGATATCATCCCGGGACAGCAGCTCAGTATAATCGGAGTATACGTCGGGAATGTTGTATTGCTCTGCAACCAACCGCGCCTCCTGCTGATTGATATCACAGATCGCGACAACCTCCGCGTCCGGAATTTGTGCATAGTTCCTCATGTGCGCTTTACCGATCAATCCTGCGCCAATTACGCCAATTCTCACTTTTCTACCCATATTTATTTTACCCCTTCCAAATTAAGAATTTTTGTTTTTCGCATCATACAAGGTACGTTTGACGGAAGCAATCGCCCATTCCATCTCGGCGTACTGATTTTCAGGCGCATTGTACTCAATGCCCCAATAGCCGTTATAACCGGCATCCTGCAGCGTTTTTACAAGCTCCAACCCTTGAGGCGTCCCCGCCGTACGTCCGTCAAAATGAGTATGATAGGCCCATGGCGCAAGCAGCCGGTCGCCCTCATCTTCCCCTTCAGACCAGCGTCCCATATGAATTAGCAGTCCGAAATTCGGTTGATCTACCGCTTCCGCCACCTTTTTCAGGAAATACGGATTTTTCGATGCTCCCATATGGTTTTCAGGGCCAACAATAAGCCCGAGATCAGCCGCTTTCCTGGCGTAGTCTTGAAACTGCGTGACAATGTATTCAAATTGCTCCTCACTGTCGGTTGACGAGTTCTTGTCTCCCGTATCGACACGAAGCGACTGCGCGCCCAATGTCTTGGCCACTTGCAAATAAGCGAGCGCATTGCTGTACAGCATTTTGCGTTTCTCCGGATCTTCATCCCAGAAGTGCGCGCCGTCGATCGCAATATTAATGACTTTCATCTCTTTCTCGTCCAGCGCCTCCCGCAATTTGCGGATATAATCCTCTTCCGGCAGCCGGAAAATATCTTCACGGCATCCTGCAAACGTACCGTTCCACAGGTCCACTTCCTTCAAGTTATATCGATATTTGGACGTTTCCAAATATCCGAAAGTATCCATCTTTCCTGTGTTCATTGTATTGAAAAACGAGAACCCGCCGATGCATATTTTCATAGCCATACTTGGTATCCCTCCATAAATTACGATTTATATTCCTGTCCTTCATCTGCTGTATACCGCCACGCCCTACAACCGGAGAACACCTCCCTTCACCAATTCGCCGTGACGTTTGAGTCGCTGCGCCTGGTTCGTCTTTGCAGCATCTTTATTTATTTGCCGCCGCCCATTCATCCAACTGTTTCTGCTTCTCTGCGACAACACGATCAATGCCGGCCGATTTTAATGCAGCAATGAATTTAGGCAGCGTTTCATCCAGGTTCGCGGTTCCGGATTCAAGACCAACCGCATACTGCTTCACAACATTGCTAAGCGCCGCAATTTCGGTTTTGACCGGGTCAGGATTGTACGAGAATCCCAATGCTGCGGACTTCTTCGAATTTTTATTAAACTCCTCCATCTGTTCCCAAAGGGTCGGTTCATCTGTTTCCCATGGATGGGATAGCAGTTGATTGCCAAACATCCAGCCTTGGCGCAAGTTGTATCCGCTACTTGCGGCATCAACGCCTTCAGGGAAACCAACCGTATTGTCAGGTCTCACCTCGTAGTGCTTGCCTTCAACACCCCAGTTCAACAGATTGACGATCTGCTCATCCGAATACATCAAGTTAAGCACCATCATCGCCCGCTCCGGGTTCTTTGAGTTGGACGCGATCGCAAACATCGCATTCGTAATCGACATCGTATCGGTTTTCGGCTCGAAAAATTTCACCTCGGTCAATGGAACCCCAATTCGCTGTGAGGTTTGGGTAATTGCGCCCGGCTTGCCTTTGTTCATCGTTGCAAAACCTACATTAGCCTGAATGTAATCCCGCCCCGTTTGTGTCGTCGTCGCGATATCCTTTGGTATATATCCGGCTTCATACCATTCACGAATGGTTTTCAACAGTTGGATATATTCCGGCGTTTCATACAAGTTAACGACTTTCAGTTCATCCAGACTGGAGAGCACGCCAAGCGAGTCACCCAGCGTATCAACTGTCGATACAATGATGCTGTATGCAATTGACGAACCGGATTTGCCTAGTAAATTGAGAGTTGGCTCATTTTCCTTGATGGTTTTGAAAATCGGTCCAAGCTCCTCAAACGTCTTGATGTTGCTCACATCCAAGTTGTACTTCTCTAGCAAATCTGTACGCATCATGACCGTAGGATATGCCCCAAAATCGCGAATGCTGGGCAAGCCATACGTTTGACCATTGATTTTGGCTGCTGCAAGCACATCCGGCTCGAAGGCGTCAATTACGCCTTGCCCATACTTCGTTAACAGCTCATCAAGCGGCTGCAATTGCCGTTGGGTAACCTGGGTAATAAACTCATTCTCACCTGTAAAGATTAAATCAACCTTTTCATTCCCGGCCAGCATAAGCGTGCGCTGCTGCTGCCATGCCGCAGGCTCGATTCGATTCAATTTGACGGTGGCATTAATCTTTTCTTTCGTGATTTTGCTAATCTCATCTTCTACCAGCTTCAAGTCCTTCTGATTCGTGCCATAGAACAAAATCGAAACCTCATATGGCGGCAATTTGTCTTCGCCATCCGTGCCCGGGTTGCCGCTTTCAGGTTTGCTGTCAGCAGGTTTCGTACCTCCCGATCCGGCGCTGCAGCCTGTCGCGATCATTCCCAAGATTAAAATCAAAGCCAACCAAATTCGATACCGCCCCTTGTTCATTGCAATATCCTCCCTTAGTGATTTCTTTGATTCATCATTATCCTTTTACCGCACCAATGGTAAGCCCCTTGACAAAATACTTTTGAAAAAAGGGATAAGCTGCAAGGATCGGAAACACACCGATTACTGCAATCGCCAGTCGTACACCTTGCGTCGGTACGGTCCCCGCATTCTCCATCTCAGTGGAGTACTGCACATTATCAATCAAATATTGCGCGTTCAGCAAAATGGTGTTTAGCAAAATTTGAATGCTGTAGTATGAACTGTCTGTAATGTAAATCAGTCCATTAAACCAATCGTTCCAATAATTAATGATCTGGAACAGGCCCACTGTCGCAAGTACAGGAAGAGATAATGGCAACACAACTTGACAGAAAATTCTGAATTCTCCAGCTCCGTCGATATAAGCCGATTCAATGATTGCCGAAGGGATCGATACGTGAAAAAACGTCCTCAGCAAAATGACATAAAAGGCGTTCACCAGCAAGCCGGGCACAATGAGAGCAAGCAGCGAGTTTTTCACATCAAAGAAGTTGGTATAGAGCAAGTAGGTAGGGACCAGTCCCCCGTTGAACAGCATCGTGAAGAAAATAAAGAAAGAAAGCGAGTTGCGCATCGGCATGATTTTACGCGAGAGCGGGTAAGCCAACAACGCCATAATCAGCAGGCTGGCAAACGTTCCGATAAGCGTCACAATGATAGAAATCGAATAGGCATTGATAATCATCAATGGATCACTGAATAAAAACTTGTAGCTTTCCAGACTGAACACCTTGGGAATAAAAGCATATCCCTCCTGAATAATCGCCATTTCATCAGTCAAGGAGGCCGAGATAAGAAGCACAAAAGGGATGAGACATAGACTGCAAACGACAACGAAGATAAAGTGAATGATCCCTTGCTCCAATTTGTTTGGTTTCATTGACCTGCACTCCTTTAAAACAATGCGTTGTCTGGATTGATTTTTTTGACCACGTAATTGGACAGGATGATGAGGACGAATCCTACGGCCGACTGGTACAACCCTGCTGCTGAGGACATTCCGAAATCACCGTTTTTGAGCAAAGCGCGATATACATACGTATCTAACACATTCGTTGTTGGCTGCAGCGCCCCCGAATCCAACGGCACCTGATAAAACAAGCCAAAGTCCGCATAAAAAATACGGCCGATCTGCAGCAGCGTCATAATAATAATGATGGGCGTAATGGAAGGAATCGTAATGTTGATAATCTGCTGCAATTTGTTCGCGCCATCGATTGTTGCAGCTTCATAGTATTCGTGATCAATCCCCACAACTGCTGCGAAATAAATAATGCACAAATACCCGACGCTGTTCCATACTTTGACGAGTGTCAGAATGAACGGCCAATACTTCGGCTCGTTGTACCACATAATCTCCGGTATGCCCAGCAAAGGCAGAATGCTTTTGTTCATAAACCCGCTTTCCATACTGAGCAGCGAGAATACCAGATAACCGACAATTACCGAGGAAATCAAATACGGAAGCAGCACAACGCTTTGGTACACTCTGGAGAACACCCGATTTTTCAGTTCATTCAACAAAATAGCCAGGCCAACCGCGAGGACCAAATTCAAAATAATAAATACGACATTATACAGAATGGTGTTGCGAGTGATAATGTAGGCATCGTCTGTTTTGAAGAGATATTCGAAATTTTTAAACCCCACCCAATCACTTCCAAAAATGCCTTTTGCGAAGTTCATTTCCTTAAACGCAATAACCACGCCAAACATCGGTAGATAATTGTTGATCAGCAGGTAAATTACGCCAGGCAGTATCATAATACACAGCATTTTATACTTTCTGATCTGTTGAAAGCCACCCTGGTTAAACCATGATGTCATAGCGCTCCTCCTTTCCAATCTTGCGCTTGAATCTTTCAATTTCGGCTTTATTGCTGAGAATGCGCTGCCCCTTCGCTTATCACTCACCACCTCCTCAAGATGAATTTTTTACTCAACGAACAATTAATTTGTCTGCCAGATAAATTAATTAAACGGGATAAAAGTTAGCGCTTTCATGAATTTAAGTTTATTATATTTAGCGTACTAATATTTGTCAACGAAAATTCTATAAGATTTTTCCAATGAGGGATAATTGTCAACTGAACATACTTAATAAATCCTTATTCACAAAGGTTTTACTGTCTTTTTGTTTACAAAGAAATGAACACCCAAAACAGCTACCTTCTGCTGCCGCACCACGATTGCATGCCGTTGACAGCATAGACAAACCGACCTATAATTGAAATAGTAAATAATTGGTTTTTGATAATTATTCCATCAGTAAAATTAATTGTTTTTTACCGTGCTGTATGCGTTAGAGAAGCGGCCGTGTCGCAATTTGTATTACATTCTTAAACATCCTTGAAATCGGAGAATGATGATGAACAAAATCGGAAATCAGCAAATGCTTAGAGAACTTAATAAATCGACGCTGCTTAACTCGCTGTTTTTTAATGGCCCGATTTCTCGGGTCGACTTGTCAAGGCAAACCAAGCTTAGCCCGACAACCGTTTCGGTATTAATCGAGGAATTGATTCAGGAAGGCATTGTGCATGAAATCGGCACAACCGGCACCGGAGTTGGCAGGAAGATGATGATGCTTGCCATTAATGCGCAAGGGGGGTATGTCATTGGCCTGGACCTTTCCACTGCCCCGGCGCGATGCGTTCTCTTGAACTTGAACGGAGAATTCATTACCAGCCAAGGTCTGAAACCGCTCATTGGCGAGCAGCAGCTTCGTTACGAACTGCCAGAACATATCTCCAGCTTTATTGAGAAACAGGAAATTCCGCGTCACCTGGTCAAGCGGATCGGCATTTCAATTCCCGGCAGGCTGGACGATGTGCAAAACGTCATCCTCGCGTCCGCCTATTTGAAAGTCCGGGAGTTCCCGCTGCTTTCCTACCTGGAGGAAGCCATGTCGATTCCTGTGCTGCTGACGAATGATCTTGACGCCGCCGGTTTTGCAGAACGATTCAGCGGCTCAGCAAAGGGAGATCATACGACCATTTTTATTATTATTGAACGGGGCACAGGGGCAGGGCTTGTGTTGAACGATCAAATTTACCACGGCTCCCGAGGGACGGCTGGCCGAATTCAAAGTTTTGACTCGCTCTGCATTCACCCATTCTCTGACCAGTTGAAAAAGGATTTCCCTGATATCTTTAATGAATTGTCGCCAGAAGAAACGATTCAGAACTTCGTCGAGCTGGCATTGGAGAGAACGGCTCCTTTCGACCATATGGCCGAACGGATTATTGGCATTATTGCCGATTACTGCGGCAAAACGCTGCAGATGCTGAACCCGCAAAAACTGATTCTCGGCGGCTGGATTACAAGCAACGGACTGTTCTTTGAAAAGCTTGTGCAAGCCATCCACCGCAGTGAAAACTCGGTACACAGCCCAACGCCTGTCGTTGCATCGCACTGGAAAAAATACGGCTCCGCGATGGGAGCCGCCACGCTGGGCTTGCATGAAATTTTCAAGAAGAAATCGGTCCACTAGCGTTTGGCCCCGCATAATGCGACAGCCGCTATCGCCACGACCAAGCAGCGCCATACCACTACGGAGCGGCATGGCGCGCTGCGCCACAGGTGGCAACCCCCACCCGTACGGCGCTATTCCTTAATAACCAGTCCGAGAAACCGGGCGAATAAAGCGGCCTGATCCGGGGCGATAACACAGCCGGGCAGGTCGTCCATATTGACCATCAATCCATCAATTTCACAACTGCTCAAATCGATCCCCTGCAGTTTCGTTCGCAGCATTTCCGCCTTTGGCATTTTGCAGCGGTCATATTGCACGGACACCAGCTTGGATTCGGTGAAATCCGCGCTGCCCAGTAAACAGTCCTCGAACACTCCCTGCTTCCAGTCCGAAAACCGGAATTGCGCATAGGTGCTATTGCAATCGGTAAACTTGACGCCGCGCATCACCGATTCATTCATAATCGTGCCCACCAGCTTGCAGTTGACAAACTCCACCCGGTGCATCAGCACCCCTGTGAAATCTGCATTGCATAGATCGCAGCGCTCAAACTTCACATCCGTCAACTCAAGCTTCTGCAGCGACGTCCGTTGGAAAGTTGCATTTTTAAACACCACCGTGTTGAACGACACGACAGAAGCTTCCCCATCATCAAAAGCAGTGTCGGCAACCAAGCCGCCGCTGAATGTCCGCTCCCCCCACTCTGCTGCAGGCGGAAGCGTTAACCGCTCCAGTTCTTGCGGCAGTACAGGCGCCTTTAATTTTTTCACGTTGGTCCCCGCTCCTTTAATTTGCTGCTTATTTATATCGGTTCTCGGTAGGGAAGAGATCCGCATAGGACGGCGCCCAGCGAGGCGGCCCATACTTCTTCAAATAGCCCAACCTGTTTATGTATTTCGTAACATCCACTTCCTGTGTGAACCGCTGGTAAATCTCCCAGCAAGCATAGACATCATTCATCGCTCTGTGAGCGCCTTCCAGTGTAATCGCGTATTGGTCGCATGTATCTTTTAACGTATACGGATAGTATAGCAGCTCCCGGCTGATGGTCAGTGTATCGATAAAAGGATTCACAAAGCTGCGGCCTGCCAAACGCATCAGTGTATGATGCAGGAAGGACAGATCAAACGCAGCATTGTGCGCCACCAGCACGCTGTCTTTTAGCAGCCGATTCAATATTCTGAACGCCGTATCCTCCGATAGCCCGTCTGCCAAATCCTCTTGCTGAATGCCTGTCAATTCTACTATTTTAGGCGCGAGCACCCCGTCAAACTGCACAAGCGTCGAGAATTCGCTAACCACTTTATTCCCTTTGCACCTGATCGCTGCAATTTCAATCACGCGGTCTCTATCCCCATGCAACCCTGATGTCTCAAAATCGAAAACCGTTATATATGGATAGGTTTTGTCCATAATCAGGCTCCTTTCCCAGTCTTTCTTCTCTTGTATAGTATTCGATAAAAAAGGAGGGACACCTTTTTTCCCCGATCCACCTCCCAGTACCCGCTTTTTTTGTTATAATTAACCTCTCTAGCTGCCCAATGAATCCGATCTGCCAAGGAACCGTCCGGGCATTTGGCAACAAGCGGCATTCCACTGAAGTTTTTGGATGATTTTATCCCCGTAATAGAAATTTGAACGCCTTACTAAATCCCGATACTATTTCTACAATTAAAAGACAGGTATAAACGGCTTCGCCGTCTTGGACGAAAACCGATCCTGAGGAGGTCCTTGAATCATGAAGAAAAGTTTGGCGCTGCTATTATTATTGATGGTCGCGTCCATGCTGCTCGCAGGCTGTGCCAACTCCGAAGAGGGGACAAAGCCGATGGTTAGCAGAGGACTGAAGGGAACGGGCAAAGAGCTTGCAGTCGCACAAACCAATCATGAACCGTTTGAAATTACCGTCCGCCACATCCAGGTCGGGGAATCCAAGAAGTTTCGGCTGGCTCTCCTCGAAGATGTCGTCAGAACAACCGAAGCCGCCATTCCCGGATTGAAGATCAAGCTGGACGGGGTTGACGGTGAAGTGAACCGGAAAGAAAGACTCCGGGGCGAGATGGCGACAGGCAAACCGCCAGAAGTATTCGATGTCATGGGCAGCCCTGATGCAGCCTTATATGCCAAGGAGGGACTGATGCTGGATCTGACTTCCATACTGGATGAGATGGACCTGACAGACAAGTTCACCACAATGGTCCCATTTACGCACGGGGGCAAAATATACGGCATTCCGATCGGGGGGTCGATTGAAGGGTACTTCTACAATAAGGAGTATTTCGCAGCCAAAGGGCTCGAAGTTCCGAAAACGCTTGCGGAGCTGGATGATATCGCAGCCAAAATCAAGGCAGACGGCAAATACCCGTTCGCCCAGTCTTCCAAGGACGCGTGGATTCCATTGATGACCACCAACAATCTCTGGTCCTATTACGGCGGCCCCCAAATAACATATGGGCTTAAGACAGGGGAGACCAAATGGACCGATGAGCCGATTGTGCAAGGATTCGCCAAACATCAGGAATGGGTTGAGAAAGGCTACTTCAAAAAGGGCGAGCTCGGTTTCGAATATACAGATATGCGAAACCAGATCATCACTGGCGAAGCCATTATGATGATGGATGGCTCCTGGGCCAATTCCGTGTTCAGAGATCCGGAGCAGGCGGGCGGCATGGTCGGCAAAATCGGTTTTTTCAATATGCCGCCGCTGCATGAAGGCGACCCGATTGTCGTCATGCAGGATGCCAACAATGGATACGGCTTCTCCAGCGCTGTCGCTGACGACCCCCGCAAGCTGCTGGCCGTCAAGGAGTTCATCAAAAATATGTGGACGGAAGAAATGCAGCTGCGCGGCTTGCAGGAAGACGGGGTGCTCCCTGCAATGAAGATGGATCTGGCGCAGATGCAGACCGCATCCGATGACCCGCTAATGCAGGAAATAATTAAGGCAACAAGTGAAATCGGCACCTCCTTCCCCGCGTTCGACGCGCTTGTGCAGGCCGAAGTTAATATCGCGCTCAGCACAGGTCTTCAACAGGTGATCAGCGGCGAGCTTGACGCTGCGAAGATGCTCGAAAATGTGCAGGCCATTCAGGAGGAAGCCAATGCAGCTGCACAATAGCGAGCCTTAAGGAGGCATCCATGAATACAGCGCTTAGAAATCCGCTGGTTTATCTTCTTTTCGTATTGCCAGCCTTGAGCTTGCTGATTGCTTTTTTTCTTTATCCGCTATTGACCGCATTCAACAACAGTCTTACGAGTTGGAATGGCATCTCGAGGACGATGACCTATATAGGAACAGATAATTATTCGCGGGCATTTCAAGACCCTCTCTTCTGGAGATCGGTGCGTAATAACCTCTGGTTCGTACTGTTCTCCTGCTGCGTGCAGGTGCCGGCAATTATTGTGCTGGCCCTGCTGGTTGCCAAGGTCAAACGTCTTAAAGGCCTTTACAAAACAGCGGTCTTCCTGCCCACCATGCTATCCACGGCAGTTGTCGGCATTGTGTGGGGATTTGTCTATCATCCCGACCTTGGCCTGCTAAATAATTTGCTGGGCAGCTTCGGAATTGCACCTGTCTATTGGCTGTCAGACAGAAACTGGGCAATGCTCGCAGTATTGATCACGAACGCCTGGCAGTGGGCAGGGTTCTACGTTGTGATGGTGCTGGCGGCCATCGTCGCCATTCCGAAGGAACTGGACGAAGCGGCGGCAATTGATGGGGCGAACGGCATCCAGCGGGCAAGCAAAATTACAATCCCGCTCATTGCGCCAGTAATTTCAGTCGTCATTATGCTGAGCATTGCCGGGGCGATGAAAGCGGCGGATATTGTACTCGTGATGACCAAGGGCGGGCCCGCTGGCGCAACCGACGTGATGGCCACCTATATGATTCGCTACGCGATCACCAGCTTCAAGCATGGATTCGGCAGTTCGATTGCCGTGCTAATCTGTTGCTTCACCCTCATCATCATTGCAGTATATCAATCTCTGATTGCTGCGCGGCTTGGAAGGGCGGAGCACGAATGAGCGCGCCCAAGCGCCGTCCGAGCGTATATTTTACAAGAACGGCGCCGCATCTGCTATTGATGGCTTACCTCATCGTCGTTTTGTACCCGTTCGTGTTCGTGCTCTTCTCCTCCGTCAAAACCAACAATCAGGAGATCGCCGGCAATCCGTTCGGACTGCCCGACCTGATCGTATTCGACAACTATGTGAATGCCTGGGTCAATGCCAAAATCAACACCTATTTCTTCAACAGTCTGTATATCGGCACATTGGCCGCCTGCCTCTCCATTCTGCTTGCTGCCATGCTCGCCTTCGCTGTCACCCGGATGCGGTATAGGCGAATCAGCGCCATTGTGTTCCAGCTTGTGTTGATCGGCATGCTCATCCCGAACAACTCGCTGCTGCTTCCCATCTACAGCATGTTGGGCAAGCTCGGCATACTCAATACCCATATGGCGCTATTGCTGCCTTATGCGGCCAACGCAATCCCATTCTCGGTCATCATTCTGGCGGCGTTCATGCGCTCGATTCCAGGAGAGATCGAGGAAGCCGCCGTAATTGACGGATTGAGCTCCGCAGGGCTGTTTGGTAAAATTATGATACCAGTTACGATTCCTGCAATTGTTACCGTATTCATCATAAATTTCCTGGGCAACTGGAATGAGTTCCTCCTCGCCAATTACTTCTTGTCCAGCGATCATTTGAAAACGCTGCCCGTTGGCATGGTCGGGTTCAGAGACATCTACAATACCAACTATGCTCAAATGGCAGCAGGCATTGTATTCAGCGTGCTTCCTGTGTTAATGATGTATCTCCTATTGCAAAAGAAGATTATTGAAGGCGTAACGGCTGGCAGTGTTAAAGGATAGCCGCTTGAATGGCGATCCGGCTTTTCCGCCTCCCTTATCGCATAATCGACCGTATTTTCTGACAGGGGGATGCTGCCAATGAACCTGCGAATCAAACTATTAACAGCTTTTCTGTCGCTTGTCATCATCCCGCTGTTCATTCTCGGCATCATTACCTTTTTCGTAACGTTCCGCTCTATTGAGCTCAAGTACACGCAGCAGGCAGAGTACTCGCTTAAAGCGATCGGTTACAGCATACAGAATGTATTCTACGAAATTAACAATGTGACCGACAACGGGATTGCCAAGGGGGTCTTTCAGGAGGCGCTGCTGGCGAACGATCCGGATGCGCAGGATTTGACGGCGTCGACCCAATTGGAGCTCAATGCCAATCAGAAAAACTTCCGTTCCCTGCTCTACACCCATCCCGCGATCGACTATGCCTTTTTGTATAATGTGCAAGGCCATACGGATTCGAATGTCATTACGATATTCAATAAGGAAAACTATCAAACGCTGCCCTATGAGAAATTCAGAGAGCATCCGCTTTACGATCAAGTCATTTCACTCAAGGGAATGCCCAAATGGATTGCTCCCTACGAATACCCCGACTTGACCGGATCAGACAAAGTATTCGCCCAAATCCGGCTGATCAAAAATTTGAACAATTTCAAAAGCGTTGGCATTCTCGTCGTGCAGATTAAAAACTGGGAGTTTGAAAAGGTGTTCCAAAATTTGAAGCTTGGCAGCAACATGAAGGACACCCGGTTCATGCTCGTTAACGATGAGGGCCTGGTGCTCTATGACTTTCAGTCGGAGCTCGATGGACAGTCGATCCAGCCGCATATCCGAAAGAAGCTTCACTTCACAGAAGACTACCAAAGCTTCAAGGAGGTGTTCGACGGACAGGAGAGCGTTATTGCGGTCTATAAGCTGAAAGATTATCCATGGCGGCTTGTCTCCGTTACCTCCTGGCGCTATCTCTCTCAGGAAGTCACAACGTTCGGCAAGTGGTTTGCCGCGATTATCCTCGTCTGCGTGCTCACCGCCATGCTGTTCAACTTCCTGTTCATGAACCGGATTACCGGCACCATCGGCGTCATCGTTAGGTTTATGCGCAAGGTGGAAGATGGCGACTTGAATGCCCGGGTCGATGAGAAGGGCGATGCTGAACTGCTGCTGCTGCAGAAGGGCTTTAACAATCAAATGGACAAAATCAATGCGTTGTTCGATCAGGTCAAACGGGAACAGCTCCAGAAGGCCAATGCTGAGCTGCGTGTTCTGCAGGCGCAGATTAAACCTCATTTCCTGTTCAATACATTGGAATCGATCAATGTGCTTGCCGTGCAAAATGAAGGGCGGAAGGTAAGTGAGATGGTTATCCGGCTCGCCAGCATTTTGCGCATCAGTATCAATGACAAGGAAGAAATCGGGTTAGGGCTGGAAGTCGAGCATTTGCGCAGTTATCTGGAAATTCAAAAATTCAGATTTGAAGATTTGTTCGAATACGATATCGATATTCCGGAGGAAATGATGAGCTGCATGCTGCCGAAGCTGACCCTTCAGCCGCTGGTAGAAAATAGCATTCAGCATGGTTTTGAAGGCATAGATTATAAAGGAACGATCAAGGTGAGGGGCATCATTGAGCATGACCGGATGCTGCTGCGGGTGGAGGACAACGGGATCGGAATGACGAGCGAGCAGCTCACCTCCCTGTTGTATGTGGATCATGACGACCCTGCCGCGCAATCGCTGGAACCCTACCCAAGCCATGAAAGACGAGGGCTTGGCTTGCGAAGCGTCTCCGACCGCCTCCGGTACGGTTATGGCAGCAAGTATGGTTTGCTCATCTGCTCGCAGCCTGGGCAGGGGACGATTATTCAATGTGTCATTCCAAAACAAGACTGGGGTGATGGACGATGAGACTGAAAGCTTTGCTTGTAGATGATGAGGTTCATATTTTGAACAATCTATCGAAAGTACTCCCCTGGGAAGATATGAATATTGAAATTATCGGTTTGGCCCGAAGCGGCGTTGACGCGCTGGAGACAGCTACCCTGCACCGCCCGGATCTGATCCTGACGGACATTCGAATGCCAATCATGGATGGGATCAAGCTCGTTCAGCTCCTGCGGGAGCAGGAATTAGCCTGTGAAGTGCTGCTGCTCTCCGGCTATCAGGAGTTTGAATACGCAAGGACAGCGATCCGCTATGGTGTGAAGGACTATATCAGCAAACCGATCGACTACCACGAACTGGAGCAAACGGTGCGCAATATTGCGGCGCAAATTATCGAGATGAGAAACAGGCAATCGAGGGAACAGCGACTGCGAAGAATGGCGTCCTGGGCGAACGAAAACTATTTGCTCCACTCTCTGCTCGGACAGGAGGCCGCTGAGGAAGAAGCGCTATGGTGGGAGGAAGATGCTGAACATGCAGGCCAGGAGAGCTACAGCGTCCTGCTGTTCGATCTGGAAGGCTACACCCGCCAGTCTATTCTGTGGCCTGTCGAAGAGCGCAAAGCCTGGAACTTGCATATTAAAACCGCGCTGAAAGACATGCTCTCCAAGGTGCTGGAACAGTACACCGTACTGCAGGTCCGCGAAGGCGAGTGGTGTGTTGTCTGTTATTACCCCGGTGACGGGAAGGGCATGACCAGGGAGCAGATACGGCCCGGTTATGAGCGGCTGCAGAAGCTCGTAAGTGAAAAGGAAGGCATGCTCATTCGGATGTGTGTGGAGCACAGTCCGCTGGAACTGCATCAGATGGCATCCATGTACCAGCGGATGCAGCAAACGCTTATCTTAAGTACGCCCCAGGAGTGGTTCCTGCAGACGGAGGCGCCGCCTGCCAAGCCAGAGAGCCCCGACACGAGCGGTGCTGCTGAAGCCGCTGAATCACAGTGGCGATGGACCGAGCAAATCGGCAGCGGGCTGCGGAACGGCAATCATGAACTGCTCGCTCAGGTGATGTCCGAATTAAAAAGCTATGTCGGCCACCTGAATGAGAGCGGTGTTGGCCGGGTTGAGAAGGTGCTGCACTATTTGCTCATTCATCTGTTCCGGGAAATGCGCGAGCTGCAATTATTGTCCGTGGAGCAAGAGGAACTGGTCTGGCTGAGCCTGCAGGAGTCGCTAAGTCTGAAGGAACTGCTGTCGCTCATTATGTCACTGGTCGAGCAGACCAAAGAATCGCCGCTGGGCAAAAAATCGTCAGAGCGGCTCATGCTGACCGCGCACAACTATATTCAACAGCATCTGGGGAGAGACTTCGGCATTGAGGACATCGCCGATTACCTTGGCATCAGCTGCAGTTATTTCTGCCTGCTGTTCAAAAACCACTTCGGAGAAACGTTCGTCGAACATCTAACCAAGCAGCGCATTGAAACCGCCAAGAGCCTGCTCAGCAGCAGCGATAAATCGATTACTCAGATCGGCGCTGTCGTCGGTTATCAGGAACGGCGGTATTTTACCAAAGTGTTTCAGAAATACACCGGCATGACCCCATCAGAATTCCGCCTCAAGGATGTCATAATATAAATTATAAGGATGGTGACGATTATGAATGTATCGCAATGGACGTTGGAGGAAAAGATCGGCCAGCTGTTTATTTGCGGATTCGATGGGCTGGAGCCGGATGATGCCATTCGGGCGCTAACGAAGGAATATCATATAGGCGGCATCGTATATTTCAGAAGAAACGTGGCATCCGTGGAGCAAATCAGCAGCCTGTCGCACAATTTGCAAAGACTGCCGCGCAGCCGTTCGGACATCCCGCTGTTCATCTCGATCGATCAGGAAGGCGGCATGGTATCGCGTCTTGATCATGACGGAATAAGCCGCATTCCGGGCAATATGTCGCTGGGCGCGGCAGATGATGCGGAATTAACGTTTGAAACCGCCGTGCTGTCCGCCAACGAAATGATTGCTTTGGGGATGAACCTGAATTTTGCTCCCTGTATCGATGTCAACAACAACGCCGCCAATCCGGTGATTGGTGTCCGATCATTCGGCGAAAATCCGGAGCGTGTAGCCACCCACGGCGTGGCTGCCATCCGCGGCTATCAGAAAACAGGCGTCGGGGCGACCGCCAAGCATTTCCCGGGCCACGGCGATACAGCAGTTGATTCGCATCGCGGGCTGGCCGTTGTGCCGCATAACAAGGAACGGCTATATCAGGTGGAGCTGCTGCCATTCCGCTGGGCGATTGAAGCGGGCGTCGATGCGATTATGACGGCACATGTAATCTTCCCGGCCTTCGAGCCGGATGAGATCCCGGCGACCTTGTCGCGACGCGTGCTGACCGAGCTGCTGCGGGAAGAAATGGGCTACAAAGGCGTCATCATTACCGACTGCCTGGAAATGCACGCGATCTCCAAGCATTGCGGCATTGCCGAAGGAGCCGTGCAGGCGATTGAAGCCGGCGCGGATATTGTGCTGGTCAGCCACACGCTGCCAGAGCAGATCGGCGCGATTGTGGCGGTGCAGGCAGCCGTCAAAAGCGGACGCCTGAGCGAGGCGCGGATTGACCAGTCACTGGAGCGCATACTGGCGCTGAAGTCACGGAGAATTGGCCAGAACGCGCTTAGCGGCGGCGGTGAAGCGGCAGGTGCGGGCGGCTTAGCTAGTTCGGACAGCGCGATCAGCTTTGCAAGCTCGCCATTGACGCCGCCTGACGAGAGCGACGAACTGCTCGCCCGCATTGCCGAGCGCAGTGTGACGCTCGTATGCGATAGCGGCAATCTGCCGCTGGACAGCAGTCAGCCAGTACTGGTCATCTGCCCCGAGCTGCGCGGGCGCACCGAAGTCGATGAGCCTTCCCTGCACAAGTACACGCTGGAGGACGCGCTGACTGCGCTCGGCTATAAAGTGACGCTTAATGTGATCGGCACACAGCCAACAGCAGCGGAAATTGCGGCCGCCATCGAGCAGAGCGCGCAGTTTAAACAGATCGTTGTCGTCACTTATACCGCCGAAGGGGCCATTCCAGATGGGCAGCGGGAACTCGTCAAAGCGCTCAACCAGGAGCACGATTCACAGATCATTGTCGCTTCGACCCGCAATCCATACGATATCGATGCATTTATGGAGACAGGCACTTACCTGTGTCTATACGAGAACCGCTCTTTTTCCATTGATGCGCTCGCCAAAATACTCGCCGGAGCACTCCGCCCGCAAGGCGTATTGCCTGTCAGCCTGAACGCGCAATACCCGGCTGGCTATCGCAAGCTGTAGCAGTTCGTAGCCCCCTAGCGAACCGTAGCAGATCGTAGCAGACATGACCGCTGATTGGCGCCAATTTTGCAGATGGCTGTGAGCGATTACAGACAAACTATTGACGGCTGGCAGGTTAGCAACTACGATAAAAGTAAACATGGCAATGCCCAGTAAGAGAGGAATTGGTTCATGACTGCTCCTGCCGGCACTACTATATTCAGGGTGTTTAACCGCGGTGCCCGCATCGTTGACCACCCCTTGTTTTCACGTATTATTCTTATACTCATCCTATTCAATACGGTCATTATCGGTATGGAAACATACCCGTTCATCAATGATCGTTACGGAACACTGCTGCGTATCGCAGATCAGATTATTTTATGGATTTTCACATTGGAAATCATACTGAAATTAATCGCTATCAAGCCAACCTGGCATTTCTTTCGCGACAATTGGAACACCTTTGATTTGCTGATTATCATCGGCAGCCACCTGCTGGCCGGGGCGCCATTCGTAACGGTAATTCGAATTGTTCGGGTACTGCGAATTCTACGTACCGTGTCCATCATCCCGTCGCTCAAGAAGTTGACGAACGCGTTGTTGATGACCTTGCCTTCACTCGGCACGATCAGCCTGCTGATGTTTCTGATTTTTTACGTTTTTGGAGTCATCGGCACGTTGTTGTACCGGGATGCCGCACCTGAATTTTTCGGCTCCTTGCATCTGTCGTTTCTGACACTGTTTCAGATCATTACACTTGATTCGTGGGCCAGCGGAATGATGCGTCCGTTGTTTGAAACTGCACCGTTTGCGTGGGTATACTTTATTTCGTTTGTGCTAGTTGGCACCTTCGTCATTTTCAACCTGTTCGTCGGAGTAATCGTTTCAAATGTCGAGCGCGCGGAGAAAGAGGAGAAAGCCGCCTCAGGTGAACGGGATGAAGTGGCCGTCGAGCTGTCGGAGGTACGCAAAGAACTGCAGGAGCTTAAGGAAATGATCAAAAATTTGCCTGCTGGAAAATAAGTTGTCGATTTAACGGATCCTCTGGCCGCGAAACCCGCCAAAAGGGGTCGATTTAGCCAAATAGCGGATTGTGTGGCCGCATAATTCCCCCCAACGGCGGATTTCGGCGTGTTCACCGTCAATCGGATGCCAAACCCAACTTTCATCATGAGAGTCGAGTTTGGCATTTTTTCGCGTTCCTTGTGAGAAGTACGATGCTAGATTAGTTTGTATACCCTATCTCAGCTAAGTTGGCCTGAGAGGGAAAAACTAGGAAATCACTGTGCAGCCGCGGCGAATTCCACCACGATGAGGCGCGAATCCATACATCCGTCATACCTGAGATAGGGTATACAAGGAAAGGGGTTAGTTAACTCCGATTAAATCGGTATGTTGCATCACTCTCCCTACGATTCCAGTTGAGTGTGTTCAGCTACCCTATTTCATTGCCACTATGAGTTCAGTTGGGCTCATTCAACCATCCCTATTCTTGGCCGCTATGAGTCCAGTTGGTGTGTCCAGCAACAACCAAATCGCTAACGCAGCATCACTGAGCTTTGCTAATAAGCAGTAGGATTACTCCTTGTCATTGTTGCTTTTGTGGTAATCCTCCAGCTCTTTTTCAATCTCTTTATCTTCCATGTTGAAGTCGCGTTCGTCATTCCGGTCCGCTGTATCCCGAATATCCAGCTTTTCCTTGATTAACTTGACATCGTCCATTAGTTTGAGCAGTTTAGAACAGGTTGAGTTTAAGCAGACGCTAAATAGAATAGGAATGCCGACGGGCTGCCTCATCCTGATCGCTGCGTTCCAGAATTCTGTCCAAAATCAGCTTTTCAAAATGAACGAAGCTGCTGTCATGCTTGCGAGGACGATCCAGTGTGATGAGCGTATCCAGCGCAATTCGCCCATTATCAATCAGAATGACTCGATCAGCCATCGCCACTGCTTCACTGACATCATGCGTCACCAATACCGCAGTAAACTTCTGCTCTTTCCACAGCCGCTCAATCAATTGCTGCATCTCCATGCGTGTCAACGCGTCAAGCGCACCCAGCGGCTCATCAAGCAGCAGCAGCCGCGGTGAGCCGGCCAGTGCCCGCGCCAATGCCACACGCTGCCGCTGGCCGCCTGAGAGCACACCCGGCCACTCTCCCGCGCGCTCCCGCAGTCCGACCTGCTCCAGCGCTTCAAGCGCTTGTTCCTTGCTGCCGGATTTGGTACCGATCCGCACATTGTCAACCGCTCGTTTCCATGGCAGCAGCCGCGCATCCTGAAACAGCATTCTTGTCTCTTCACGAATGCCGGCTATCGCCGTATCATCCGCAGTAAGTGAACCCTCTGTCGGCTGCTCCAACCCGGCGATCAGCCTGAGCAGCGTGCTTTTTCCGCAGCCGCTTCGCCCGACGATCGCGACGAACTGCCCTGCAGGAATGTCCAGGTCGATGCCCTGAAGCACTTCTTTCTCTCCGAAGCGCTTAACTGCGCTGCGAACGACAAGCGGTGAACCGGTGTTGCTGGAGTTGATGTATGCGCTCATATGTTATCTCCCCTTCCCGTGCCCGACTGCACTTTCCATTCAGCGCTTCGCATAGTTCGGATGCCATTTGAGCAGTTCCTGCTCAAGCAGCTTGGCTGCAATATCGGACAGCTTGCCCAGCAGAGCGTAGATAATGATCGCCAGCACAACAATGTCCAACCGCATAAATTCACGGGCGTTCATCGCCATATAACCGATTCCCGAATTGGCAGAGATGGTTTCGGCTACAATCAGCGTCAGCCACATAAACCCTAGCGCATAGCGGACGCCAACCAGAATAGAGGAGACGGCGCCAGGCAAAATTACGTGACGATACAAAGCTGGCCCTCGCAAACCATAAACTTTCGCCATTTCCACCAGTCCGGGATCAATAGACCGGATACCGTGGAGCGTATTCATATAAATTGGAAAAAAGACGCCGAGCACGACGAGAAAAATTTTAGCTGTCTCGTCAATGCCGAACCACAGAATAACCAGTGGAATAAGCGCCAGATGGGGGACATTGCGCACCATCTGTACCGTGCTGTCCAGCAGGCGATGGGCCGATCGCGAAACCCCGTTCAGCAAACCGAGGGCAAAGCCGATGCCGCCGCCAATGGCGAATCCAATCAAGGCACGCCTGGTACTGCTCCAGATATATTCAAAAAGCACACCCGATTTTCCGAGCGTCCACGCCGCCTCCACAACTTTAAGCGGTGTGGGCAGCGTGCGCGTAGAGATCAGCCCGTATTGGCCGAGCAGCTGCCACAACGCTAAAATGAGCAAGGGGATAAACGCCGGCGCAAAGCGGCTGTTGACGAGTTTGTTCCATACTTTCATAATCGTTCCCCCCGAATCAGGCATGCTTGCCGGACTTCGGCCGCACATTGTAGGCTACCAGTTCGCCGGAAGCAGCAATTTGGGCTGGGGCCCCATCCTCTGTCTCATTGCGCTGCTTCAATGGCAGCAAAGGGAACAACAACTCGGCGGCACGATAAGCCTCCTCCAGATGCGGGTAGCCCGATAGAATAAACGTTTCGATGCCAAGCTCGGCATACTCCTTGATTCGCTCTGCCACTGTTGCCGCGTCGCCAACAAGCGCTGTGCCGGCTCCTCCGCGGACAAGACCGATGCCCGCCCACAGATTGGGCGAGATGACGAGCGAGGATTTGTCGCCTTTGTGCAGCGCTCCCATCCGCTTCTGTCCGACAGAGTCATACCGTGCTAGAATACGCTGCGCCTCCGCGATTGTCTCCTCATCGACATGGCTGATAAGCCGCTCCGCAGCCTCCCATGCTTCATCGTCCGTATCTCTGACAATGACATGAAGCCGAATGCCGAATTTAACCTGTCTGCCTTGCTTGGCTGCAAGTTCCCTTACTTCCGCAATTTTCTGCGCCACTTCGGCAGGCGGCTCGCCCCAGGTCAAGTAAACATCGACATGGTCTGCAGCGAGCTGCTGCGCCGCGGGCGACGAACCGCCGAAGTACAGAGGAGGATACGGCTGCTGCAGCGCAGGAAACAAAACTTGACTCGCTTCCGTACGCAAGTATTTGCCGCTATATGTTACTTCCTCCCCTTGCATCAAACGCCGCCAGATGGTCATAAATTCATCTGTCTGTTCGTACCGCTCTTGGTGGGACAAGAAAATTCCATCCCCAGCCAACTCATGCGGATCGCCGCCTGTCACAATATTGACCAGCAGCCGTCCGCCGGAAAGCCGGTCGAATGTGGCAGCCATTCTAGCCGCGGTCGAAGGGGACATCAGTCCCGGACGAACGGCCACGAGAAATTTCAGCCTTCGGGTGGCGGATATGAGAGATGATGCCGCTACCCAGGCATCTTCGCACGCTTTACCCGTAGGCACCAGCACGCCATGATAGCCGAGGCGATCGGCGGCTTTCGCAATTTGCTGGATATAATCATAATCAACGGCGCGAGCGCCTTCCGCTGTACCCAGATATCTTCCATCCCCATGAAGGGGAATAAACCAGAACAGTTCCATAAATGCATCGCTCCTCAATCCCAGGCAGGGTATGATTGCTATTTAATAACCGCTTTGCTCAGATCAATCGCCTCGGGAATCAGCTCCAGCCCAAGGAAAGTATCTGCGATCTTCTGCTGCTCGGCCAGCGTCTCATCGCTGATTTTGATTACACCAAAGCCGCGATGTGATAATGCCTGCTCCAGGGACGGCACATCTAATCCCAATGCCGGAGCCAGAAGTTTGGCTACTTCAGGCAGGTTGTTCTTCGCCCACTGATCCGTCTCATCAAGCTGCTCCAGAATCGCGTCGACAGCTTTCGAGTGATTGGAAGCAAAGTCACGGGAGGCCAAGTAGAACTCATAGTTTTTCACAATTCCAGTACCATCGGTCAGCACTCTGGCCTTGGTCGCGAGCTGTGCTGCGGAGTAGAACGGTTCCCAGATGACCCAGGCATCGACATTGCCGCTCTCGAACGCTGCCCTTGCATCCGCCGGAGGCAGAAACACAACCTCGATATCGCTATAGGACAAACCCTCTTTCTCCAGGTACTTCACAAGCAAGTAATGCACGTTTGATCCTTTATTCAGCGCTACCTTCTTGCCTTTCAGGTCCGCAACCGACTGAATTGGGGAATTTTCCGGTACGAGCAGCGCTTCCGCGGCCGGGCTTTCCGGTGAATGCGCCAGATAAACGAGCGGTGTGCCTGCAGCCTGTGCAAAAATCGGCGGCGCCTCTCCCGTGTGCCCGACATCGATACTGCCGACGTTAACTGCCTCCAGCAGCTGCGGTCCGCCCGGAAATTCCGTCCATTGCACCGTATAGCCAAGCTTGTCGAGCTTTTCTTCCAATCCGCCGCGCTCCTTCATAATGTTGACCGAGGCGTACTTCTGGTATCCGATGCGCACAACTTTCGTTTTTCCTCCTTCACTCTCTCCGCTCTTGCCAGAATTTCCTGAACCGCATGCTGTTAAGCCCAGCAAGGCGACGATCATCACAACTGCAATCACCCAATTTCCCGCACGTGCGCTTCCCCACTTCATTTGAACCATTTGGCTCCCCGCCTTTCGTAATTTTTATAATACCAACTAAATTACTATGTTTAATTAACTTTGAAGTTATCACCTGAGATTATAACTGTCAACGAAATGATGAGAATTGAGGAACAATGAGGAGGAATGAGGAAAATAACACGGAAAAATCGGGAACGTTCACCCACTGCTCCCCGAATTGCCAATTGAAGTTTGACGTGGTTTCGTTTATGATTAAACATAGTTATTTCTTATAAATCCTATAAGCAAAGTTTGAATATAAATGAGATGAAATAAACTGCAGCTCATGTCGCCGATCAGGAGGCCGTGTTATGACCAAAGAGGATTTTAACTTAATACGACTGCAGGAAGCGATGGATATTCTGCATATCAGCCGGGCAACAATTGACCGCTGGCGCAAGCAGAAGCAGCTCCCTCATATCAAGATCGGCAAGGAAATCTGGATCGATAAGCGGAAGCTTCAGTCCTGGATTGATTTGCATGCGCATACGGAAGGGCTTCGGCCTTCCCTTGAAACCGCTGGCCCGTTTCATACTGCCTCATCTCCCGACACCATTACGATCGGCTATCAAAGCGGGGCTGCACTATTGTGGAGTCCGCTCATTATCAAACAGCTTGGACTGTTCGACGAAGAGCTGCGCCGGGTCCGTCCCCGGGCAAGAATCAACTGGGTGAACGCTCCCAATGGCATGGAGCTTGTCGAGGCGTTGATTGCGGGGCGGGTCGATATTGCCTCGGTCGGCGACTACCCGATCATGGCCAGCAAAGCGCTGAGTCAGCTGCTGCCGCGCTTCCAGCCGCAGGTGCTGGCATTCGACGGCAAAACAAGCGGCAATGGCGGCATCTCGCTTGTAGTTCCGGCCAATAGTGCCGCAAGGCATGCAACCGATCTTTCCTCATTGACCATCTCCACTGTCGGCGGCTCAAGCGCTTCTTATCGGCTGGATGAATGGACCCATGCGTTTCGGGATGCGCCCGACCCGATTGTTCATCGCCGGATGGGCGACTGCCTGAATGGCATCGTGGCTGGAAACGTTGGGGCAAGCGTACTGTGGGAACCGTATCTAAGCTGGGTTCAGCATATCGGGGCAGGCGTGGCGATTCATTCGGAGGAGAGCGGCAGCGATTATTTGACAGGCCTCATGGCTGACGGGAATTGGATCCGCGGCAATGAGGACGTCGTGACCGCCTATCTCAAAGCGCACCTGAGGGCCCATCAATTTATTCGCAATCAGCCGCTTGAAGCTGCCGAGCTGGTCCATCAGGCATCGGGCTTCCCACTGACGATTGTGAGCAAGGTGTTATCGAAAATTCGCTGGGATGCCTCGGTCTACAGCAAAGACTTGCAAACACTTGGCTGCTTCGATGCACCAGCCGCTTCAGACAGCCCAATTGCCCCCAAAGGCGGGGGCGCAAGCCGGTTGACGCTGAACAAACAGTATTTGCAAGAAGCCGCCGAAGCTTTGAAACTGCCAGTCCTTCCTGATTTCCCGCTTCCCGGAGACTGGTCCAGTGAAAGGGAAAATTATTATTAGCCGCTGACAGTACAGCGACAAGCAAACAAGCCTTCTCCGCATCAACTGTGGTGAAGGCTTGTTTGCTTGATCAGATCAGCCAAGTGCCTGATCCCCCATTCCAATTCATCCTGCTTCGCATAAGCGTAAGAGATGCGCAGGCAGCTTCCGTCATTGCGGTCATACACCGACCCCGGGTTAAGCAATACCCCCGCCTTCATCGCACGCTCAAACAGCACATGCATCGGTACCTTTACCGTCAGACGAACCCAGATATAGAAACCTCCTGGCGGCACCGACCATGAAGCAATCGCGGAAAAATAACTGTCTAGCAACGCAAGAGCCAAATCCCGCCTCTCCTTCAGCCGGCTTCGAATGGCAGCCAAGTGCTGCCCGTACAGACCGCTGCCCAGCCACTGGGCTGCCGCCCATTGGGATAACGAGCTTGAGCCGTAATCATGCTGCATCTTGATATCCGCCAGCCGTTCGATAACCGGCTCCGGCGCCACCACCCAGCCGATCCTTAACCCTGGACTTAACGTTTTGGACAGGCTCCCCAAGTAGAGTACCAATGCGTTCGGATCTCTTGCCTTGAGCGGCAGCGGCGGCGGATTGTCGAACCACAACTCCCGGTACACATCATCCTCGATGATCGGGAGCCCTTCGTCGGCACACACCTTCATCAGCTCCTGTCGCCTTGACTCTGACATCAGACGGCCCGTAGGGTTATGAAAAGTGGGGACGGTGTAGAGCAGCGAGGCATTGCAGCCTTTTTTATAACGGCTTATGCGCTCGGTCTGTATGCCTTCCTCATCCATCGGCACCCCCCATAACTTAATGGCACATGATTGAAAGACATGTACGGAATACAGGTAGGAGGGCTTCTCCAGAAGAATCGAAGATCCTCTCTGAAGCAATCCCATGGAAATCAGCTGCAGCCCTTGCAGGGCGCCTGAAACGACCATGATGCTGGCGAGTGAAGCGTGAATGCCAATCCCGCGCAAATAATCTTGTATGGTCTCGCGCAATTGCCGATTGCCCAGCGGTTCCTCATAACCCAGCGAAAAGGAATCCATCCGGCAGCTTCCCAAAATGTGACTCATCTGTTCAGATGGCAGCAGCTCGGGCGAAAGCTCCCCTGTGCCAAGCCGAACGATTCCTTCTTGAAATTCTGCGCGATTAATGTTCTGAATTGTCGGCTGGTTGGGGTAGTAGGTGCCCGATTGCACATAAGCATTCCAATCCGGCGGCGGTGATGCTGCCAGCAGATTCCAGGCGTTATTCACGACCCTTGTCCCACTTCTCGTATTGCCTTCCAATAAGCCTTCTGCCGTCAGATCGCTGAGCGCGCTGATGATGGTGCTGCGATTGACTGCAAAAAGCTCAGCCAGCGCCCGCTGCGATGGAAGCTTCGTTCCTACCGCCCATTCTCCAAGTGATATTTTGTTTTTAATATGTTCTTTGATCTGAATGTATAACGGAATATTGGATGAGAAATCCGGTTTCCAGTCGATCATATGCTCCACTCCTTACACCGGCTCCTTACACCGCTTCTCTATGCCGCAGCTCCTCTTGCATTGCAATGCTTGCACATCTTTTGTCAGCCCAAATAAAACATATTTTCAAGTTTAATATAACATTTGGCTGGGTTGTCAACCAGCCATTTGGTTGGAGACGTCAGGCCAAATCGCTCTATACTAGAGAAAACAAGTTGCACGGATAGGGGCGCTTAGCTTGCTGGAAGTTATATTGCATGGTCTTTTACTGGGATTCGGACTCATTTTGCCGTTAGGGGCACAAAATATGTTTGTATTTAATCAAGGTGCTAGCCAGCCTACCTACGTGAAGGCGCTGCCTGTAGTCATCACAGCTATTCTGTGTGATACAGCGCTTATTCTGATGGCGGTATTAGGTGTTTCTCTGGTCGTGCTCACCTTCTCCTGGCTGCAAACGCTGCTGTACGGACTTGGCATGTTATTTCTGCTGTATATGGGAATTCTGTTCTGGCGTAACCAGCCAGGGAAGGGCGAAGCACGGCAGGCAGGCATAGCGGGCAAACAAATTTGGTTTGCCTTATCCGTGTCCTTGATGAATCCGCATGCCATTATGGATACAATTGGCGTCATCGGGATAAACTCTTTAAATTATGCCGCGGAAGAGAGATGGGTATTCACGATCAGCATCATAGCAGTGTCGGCTGTGTGGTTTTTCGGGCTGGCTTTTGCCGGAAGGCAGGTGGGCAAACGCGATGTGCAGGGCCGTTTAACCGGCCGCTTGAACAAAGTCTCCGCCCTCATTATGTGGGGCTTAGCCATCTATATGGGAAGCCAATTGCTATAAAAGAAAGCACATTGCAAGTCCAGGTGTATATTACTTGACAGAAATATAACCAATAGGTAATATAATGACATGAATACGGACACCCTTTTCACTGTCTTAGCTGAGCCTAATCGAAGAAAGATCCTCGATTATTTGCGCACACAAGAACGCTCTGTCGGAGAGCTTGTCGCCCTGTCGTCACTAAGTCAGCCCGGAATTTCCAAACATTTGCGAATTTTACGGGAGGCTGGACTTGTATCTGTCCGAAAAGACGCTCAAAACCATCTTTACCGTTTAAATGCCCGTCCTCTGCAGGAGGTCAGCAATTGGTTTGAGCCCTACCGGCAGTTTTGGTCTGGCAAATTGGATGGACTGGAAAAGCAGCTTGATCTGGATGAGGAGGAATAGCTATGCTGGCTGTGTTAACCCAAGGGGAAGACGGGTATTTCGCCCGTTTTGAGCGTCATTTGAAACACCCTGTCGAGAAGGTATGGTCCTATCTGACGGAAAATGACAAGCTCGCCAAATGGTTCTCCGAGCTGCGGGTCGATGAGCTGCGCGAAGGCGGAATCATTACGTTTGACATGCAGGATGGAACATTTGAAGAACTTGAAATTATTGCGTTTGAATTACACACTGTATTGGAATACACCTGGGGTGAAGACCGGGTTAGGTTTGAGCTGTATCCGCAAGCTGACGGGTGCCGCCTTGTGTTGATTGAGAAAATCAACCGCATAACCGACCATACGCCGAGAGACCTCGCTGGCTGGCATGTATGTCTGGATGTCATCCAAGCGCTGCTGGAAGGAAAATCCTTCGACTCACGCAAAGAGGTATGGGAAGTAGAGTATGAGAAATATGCGCAGCACATCAAGCGTTTTACTGAAAAATAGGGCACCCTCCAGCGCAAGCTTACCCACAACCGTCTGGCTCAGACGGTTGTTTTTTTGTCATGCTTCAACCATCTTTATATTGACGGACATCGCAATCTATTTTACACTTAGATTAGCTTTTATATTGATTAAAGTAACCTAATTCAAAATAGGATGGTGAGCGGTCATGTCAATTAAAAACTTTAAAGTAGGCGTTCCTGCGGAGGATGGGCAGCTTAGCTTGATGTTCACAAAGGGAGGGCCGCGGCAGGGCGCTGGCCGCAAAGGCTTCGGCGACACAAGAAAAGTGTCTTTGACTTTGCCTCCGGAAATATGGGACGCGCTGGAGCAGCGCCAACAAGCGCTGAACTGCTCCAGGTCGGAAGCACTGCGCGAGATCGTTACTTCTTTCTTTCATACAGACGCCGCCCCGAAGGAACGAAACGCTGATGTGGATTGAGATTTCCCGGGAGCTGCTAATTAAAGCAGTCAAAAAAGTCAGCAAAGCTGTCCCGGCGAATAGTCCGGTGGCCGCACTGTCCGGTATCAAACTGACGGCCAGGCACAACGGCCTGACATTGAGCGCCACTAATTTGCATGTCACCATTCACAATGAAATTCCCGCAGACACGCAATGCCTGACTGTCCACCGCACCGGAAGCGTCGTCGTTCCGGCGAAATACATGAGCAGTATAATTTCCAAGTGCCCTGCTGAGCAGGTAACGCTCAGGCTGGAGAAGCAGTTTATGCTTGGCATCCTGTCCGGTTCAATTACTTACCGCTTGTGCGGTATGAACCCGGATGAGTTCCCCCATACCGAGGAATTGGATAACGGACGCTCGGTTCATCTGCCGAGCGTGGTTCTGCAGCAAACGATTCGCCAAGTCGCCTTTGCCGTCTCAACATCGGAGACACGGCCAATCTTGACAGGCGTCTCCTGCGAATCCGATGAGCGCGGCCATCTCCGCTTTCTCGCTACCGATGGCGTACGACTGGCCATGAACGTGATACCGACAGCCCAGCAGCGTGGCCTGGATTGGCCGGATATCATTATTCCGGCGCAGCATTTGCAGGACTTGTCTCATCTGCTCCATGAACTGGACGAAATGATTGAAGTATGCATTAGCGAACGCCAAATTGTTTTTAAAACCCGGTATATGTCGCTCCATTCCTCGCTGATCTCCGGCAACTATCCTAACGTCGGCAATCTTATTCCGGCGAGCTGCGCGACTGAATTGGTGCTGCCCGCCAAATCGCTGCTCGCTGCGATCGAACGTGTATCACTGCTGGCAAGCGATGAGCAGATCATACATATGCAGTTAGCCTGCGACAACCTTGTCTTAACATCCCAAACAGCCGAAATCGGCGACGTATATGAGGAAGTGGCGTTTCTGTCTCTTACTGGCGAACCTCTGAATATCTCCTTCAACGCCAAATTAATGCGGGACATTTTGCGCGGGGCGGATTGCGATCATATGACACTTAAATTTACCGGCAGTTTAAAGCCGATTCTGCTGCATCCGACCGGCCGCGATTCCCCGCAATATATTTTATCCCCTATTCGCACTTCGGTGTAGAAGCGCCGGCTGCCCTATGATAGCTTTCCTTGCGTATTTCACTCGGCGTTCTGCCGGTATGGCGCTTGATGGTTCGTGCAAAGTGATAGGAAGTTTTGAATCCAGCCTGCACAGCAACTTCACCGACATTGAGCCCCGTGCTTTTGAGCAGCGCAATTCCCTGTCTGACTCTGTAACACCATAGATATTGTGCCGGTGTCATTCCTTCATCGCGGCGGAATAGACGGATTAAATGCTCGGGGGTCTTCTGAATCGCCTTCGCCACATCTTCCAGATAGAGTTCCTCGGCAAATTGCTGGTGTATTATATTTTTTGCTTGAAGGACAGCTGGATGTTTGGATTCATTCTCATTCCATTGCTGACATTCATTAATATACAGCAGCAGCGCGGATCTGCCGAGTGTTGTCAAAAGCTCTCCCTCAGACGACGCTCCGCTGCTGACAATGGCATACATGACGTCTGTGAGCGATTTCATTTTATCAGAGAGCGGGATGGAAAAGGGCAGGAGATCCAGCTGCCTGATTTGTTCCGAGTCTATTGCCCCTACACTGACGGCAATCCAGCGATGCCAAGTTTCACGCTTCGTATCGAAACAGAAGTATTCCGGCCGGCCGGGCTTGAGCAGGGCTACATGCCCACCGGGGACAGCATGCTGTTGCCCGTCAATCTCCACGATCATCGAGCCTGTGTGCAAATGAACCAGCTGCAGATCCTGCTGGACACGCGGACCTAGCTTGCCGCCGGACGATAAATAACCGTTCCTGCAGTAGCAGCGGTTATATCCAGAGCCGCAATGCATGCCGTCTGTGACTGATTATCCATTTTATCCCACTCTCGTGTTTTATCGTATTTCCATTATACAAGAGCTATTTTGCGTTTTAAATCCTCCCGCTCAATTGTTGAATCATGGCGGATGTAATGACAAACATAGGAGCGCCGCCACCGCTCAGAACGATTCCGTGTTGAAGAGTGAATCAGCAAGCTATTGAAGATCAGGATGTCCCCTTTATCCAGGATGACCGGAAGCTCCTGCGCAAGATCAATGCCCTCCACCTCATCCGTCCAGGCTTCGTGTTCCTTAAAATTGGTGACAGCGCCATGGGGAAGCAGGCCCAAGCGATGTGACCCTGGAATGACCCATAAGCAGCCATTCTCTTCATCGGTATATTCCATGGCCACCCATGCGGCAGTGAGCGTATTCGGCTCATTTCGAATGTAATAATAATCCTGATGCGCCGCTTGGCCTGGGGAGCCGGGGTCTTTATAGAAGTACATGCTTTGCACGCCGCAAGCTTCGTCCCCGAGCACTTGGGCCAATGCGCCGCGTACGATCGGAAGCTTCATCATTTGCAGAGAAAATCCGTCACGCAGGTGCGGATTGAACAGTCGGACAGAGAAGCGATCCTTGTCATCGGCTTGCTCCTTGCCTTTTCTTGGCCAGGCCCATTCTTCAATGACATCTGCCGAGCGAATCGTATGGATGTGTGCATTGTACGCGTCGATCAAGTCGTCGCTGCAGCCTGCTTTTAAAATAAGATAGCCATTCTCGTGATACAGCTGCTCTTGTTCTTCGCTTAACGGATGAAGTCGCTCCGCTTTGTCCTGAAACCCCATTGTTAGCCCTCCTCGTTTACATCATGCAGGATATTGGAACCGTTCTGCTTATAGTTTAAGTAATTAATCCGCGGGAGAAAATGCACGGATTGATTTCTTTTTATGTCTGCAATTGATATTTACCTCCAGGATCTGCTAATTGATGCTTGACAACAGCTGGCTTCCATCATATCTTTTAATTAGCTGACTAATTAATGAGGTGGCCTATTATGGACCGTTCGGACTCGATCTTTCATTTGATGACTCACACTGTAAAAATGTACCGCCACAAAGTCGATCAGATCATTAAGCCCTATGATGTATACCCCGGACAGCCTCCGCTGCTGCTGCGCTTGTCCGAGAAGGACGGCCGAAGCCAGAGCGAGCTCGCTTCCCTAATGCGCGTTGCCCCGGCTACATTAACAGTAATGGTGGATCGCATGGAGAAAACCGGACTTGTCATGCGCAGATCCGATCCTGTCGATCAGCGGGTTTCGCGAATTTTCTTGACGGATAAAGGCCATACCGCCACAGAAGCCGTTAAGGAAGCGATCCAGTTTGTTGACAATCAGTGCTTAGCGCAATTTTTGCCAGAGGAAAAATTGCTGCTTCGCCGTCTGATATTGCAAATTCAGGAGAATTTGAATACGGCGGGGACAGAATCATAACGTTATTCGCCGATTTTTTAGTTAGTCGGCTATCTTTTATTTTTTTCATCGATGGGAGTTTTTCTGATGTGGAACTTACGCTCATTCATTAAGCCCTATTGGGCGGCGTCACTGCTTGCCCCGCTTCTGATGCTGCTTGAAGTCGTCATGGATTTGCTGCAGCCCCGGCTTATGGCAGCCATCGTGAATCAAGGGGTGAACAATGGCGATCTGAATATGATCTGGTCTTCCGGATTGACGATGCTTGGGGTAGCCTTGATCGGTCTTATCGGGGGCGTCGGCTGCACGATCTTCGCCAATCATGCCGCACAAGGCTTTGGGGCTGACCTGCGGATTCAATTGTATGCCAGAATTCAATCGCTCTCCTTCAATCAATTGGATCAATTCCAGACCGGTTCATTGATTACCCGTCTGACAGGAGACGTCGTGCAGATGATCAACCTGCTGCATATCCTGCTGCGGCAATTTGCCAGAGAGGGATTTCTGTTTATCGGCAGCATTATTATGGCATTCCTAATAAGCCCTCGCCTTTCCCTGATTCTGGCCGCTGCCATTCCGCTGCAATTGATCATCCTGTTTATTCTGATGCGCTATGCAACGCCGCTGTTCCGCACGCTGCAGCAACGATTGGATCAGGCCAACACCGTGCTCCAGGAAAATTCAGCCGGCATTCGTGTCGTCAAGGCTTTTGTCCGCAGCGCTTTTGAACGCGCGCGCTTCGGCAGGGCCAACAGCGATTATTTGGAAACCGGTCTTAAATCGGCAAGAGTCGTCGGATTAAACGGACCGCTTATTACGCTGCTGCTTAATCTGGGTATCGTCGCGGTACTATGGTATGGCGCAGACCTCACCTGGAACGCTGGCATGCCGATTGGCGACTTGGCCGCCTTCATTATCTATATCGGGCAGGCGCTATATGCGCTCGCTTCCATAAGCAACACCCTGATGAGCATTTCGCGGGCGAAAGTATCGGGGGAACGGATTCATGAGGTGCTGACTGCGGAGCAGGGAAGCATTGAGATTATGCAAGCTGTCCCCCAGGACGATGCGCTGACGGAGCTGCTCTCCGCTGCATCGCCCGCCCCCACCGTGGCCCAGGCAGACCGCCTTTCGCAGGCCGCAGCGCCGGCTACGGCATCGCATGCTGCCAACGAAGCAGCGGCATCTGTGGAACGTACCCTTCCGCTGTCGCCCTATCGCGCACATGGTGGAAGCATCACGTTCGACAACGTCTCTTTTGCCTACTCGGCCAATCCGGATAAACCCGTGCTGCGGCAGATCAGTTTCACCGCCGAGCCTGGACAAACAATCGGGATACTCGGCGCGACAGGTTCAGGCAAGTCAACACTGGTCAATCTAATTCCTCGTCTCTATGACGTTACGGAAGGAAGCATACGGATTGACGGCGTCGATGTCCGGGACGTTCCCGCTGACCGCTTGCGCAGCCAAATCGGGATGGTGCTGCAGCAATCGTTCTTGTTCAGCGGCACGATCCGCGACAATATTCGCTTCAGCAAGCCTGCGGCCGATGAGGCGGAGATCGTGGAAGCGGCGGCGGCAGCCGAGGCGGATCGCTTTATCCGCAATCTGCCTGACGGATATGATGCTATCCTCGGCCAGCGTGGTGTCAATTTGTCCGGCGGACAAAAACAGCGCCTCTCGCTCGCCAGAGCGCTAATGATGAAGCCGTCCGTACTTATTCTGGATGACAGCACCAGCGCCATCGATCTCGGCACCGAGCGGCGGATTCAGCATGCGCTGCAATCCTTGATGAGGCAGAGCACCTGTCTGATCATTGCCCAGCGCATCTCGTCGGTCATCCATGCCGACCGGATAATTGTACTCGATCAAGGCCGAATTGCCGCCCAAGGCACCCATGATGAATTGCTGGCGCAAAGCGCAATCTATCAAGCGATTTACCATTCTCAGCAAACCGAACCCGCTGCCGGGAGACAGGAGGCCGTCGATGCCTAATTCATTGCACAGCAAGCAGGCTAGAACCCGCAAACCTTCTGTCCAGAGCAACACGGAGCCGAAGCCGGAGCCACAACGAAAACCAAAACCAAGAGCACGTAACACCAAAGCGACCCTTCTGCGTCTATGGCAATATTTGAAGCGCCAGCGGGCCGCTCTGTTCGTTGTCTTTGCCTTAACTGTACTAAGCAGCGGACTCTCCCTGCTTGGGCCCTTATATATCGGACGGGCGATCGACGTCTACATTCTGCCAAGAGATTACAACGGTCTGCTCTCCCTCTGCCTGCTGCTGGTCGGCATCTATCTCTTCAGCGGCGCAGCCGCATGGCTGCAGGCCTACGTAATGGCAAGCGTATCCCAGCGCACGGTATGGGAGCTGCGGCAGGATTTGTTCGCCCATCTGCAGAAGCTTCCGGTGCGCTACTTTGACCAGACGACACATGGCGAACTAATGAGTCGCACGACCAATGATGTGGAGAACGTATCCACCACGCTCAGCCAAAATCTCACCCAGATCATTTCAAGTTTCATTATGGTTGTCGGCTCGCTCGCCATGATGCTTGTGCTGAATGTGTGGCTGACCCTTGTCACGCTGACCATCGTCCCGCTGGTGCTCTTTACGACCAGACAGATTACCAAGCGCACACAGCGGCTTTTCAAAGAGCAGCAGCAGCGGCTGGGGCAATTGAACGGCCTGATTGAAGAAACCATCTCCGGTCAGAAGGTTGTCAAAACGTTTCGCCGCGAGGCGGATTCCATCAGCCAACTCCAGGTAATTAACAAGCAGCTCAGGAAGGCCGGGACAGCCGCACAGAACTTGTCGGGATTGATGGGGCCAAGCATGAATATGATCAATCACTTCAGCTTTATTCTGCTCGCTGCGATCGGAGGCTGGATGATTCTGAACAATTGGACGATGCTGGGAGTCGTGATCAGTTTTCTTAACTATTCCAAGTATTTCAGTCGACCTGTCAACGATCTGGCCAATCAGTACAATATGATTCAGTCGGGTATCGCCGGAGCAGAGCGGGTGTTTGAAGTGATGGATACGAGCACAGAATACGATGGCGACAGCGATGAAACCCGCTCCCGCCAGTTGACCGAGCCGGCAGGTGAAGTCGTATTCGACCAGGTTTCCTTTGCCTATCAGGAAGGATCGCCAACCTTGAGCGGCATCTCCTTCAGCGCCAGACCGGGTGATCTGATCGCCCTCGTAGGACCAACCGGAGCAGGCAAAACAACGATCATTAACCTGCTCACACGCTTCTACGAAATCGATCAGGGAGCGATCCGCATCGACGGCATGGACATTCGTACAATTAATAAAGACAACCTGCGCAGTCACCTGGGCATCGTGCTTCAGGACGTCTACTTGTTCTCAGATACGGTGCGCGAAAACATTCGGTTCGGCCGTCTGGATGCAACCGGCGAAGAGGTTGAGGCCGCCGCGCGGCTGGCCAATGCAGACAGCTTTATTCGGCAGCTCCCGCAAGGTTATGACACAATGCTGACGGCTGAGGGCGGCAATCTGAGCCAAGGCCAGCGTCAACTGCTCACAATAGCGCGGGCGATTCTGGCCAACCCCGCGATCCTTGTGCTCGACGAGGCGACGAGCAGTATTGACACACGAACGGAGATGGCGATCCAGGATGCAATGAGCCAGCTCAGACGCGGCAGAACCAGCTTTGTCATCGCCCACCGCCTGAGTACAATTCGTGAAGCAACCTGCATTTTGGTCATTGACGGCGGCACAATTGTCGAGCGCGGCACACATGAACAGCTGCTGGCCAGTAAAGGCCACTACTATGAGCTTTATGCCAATCAATTCCGCGAGGCGATTTAACCAAGTAGCACTCACTAGCGTTGCATAAACCTTGACAATGGGGTGACCCCAAATATTGCTAGTGTCCCATAGCGATCCGGCAAGTTCCATCTGGGGGCATTACTGGTGTGACTGACAAACCGCCATGTCCCCTTTGTTAAGGGGCTTTCTATTTCGTGTGTGTTCATGGGGATCTTGCGCTAACGCTTGCCACAGCGCTTAAATAGCCTTAAATGACCCTTTTGTAGTTCTAACGCTTGTCACGGTGCTTATTCCCCCCATGGACGGTTAAAATCGTGCGATTTTCTATAAATAAGGTGTCTCAGTTTCCTTACAATATTTATGGGGCTGAATTTCCCTAAATAGCGCCGCTCATCAGCGTTAGAATTCCACAGGTGAGGTTTCATGTTGATCCCACCTGCTTTGATCGCGAATCATGGCAACCACTGATTTTTAGACGGAGACATTTTTTCTATCTGTTTTTTGTGTTAGCTTTTATGCAACGCTAGTGTGTAGCGCTCAGCGATTTAACCAAGCATTTCGTCAAAAAAAGCTCCACTTGCGCCGGCTATGCCGCGTCAGGTGGAGCTTTTTCCTTCGACTGCCGTGAATTACAGCGTCCGTTCGAACGTCGTGTCAGGCATTTGATCGAGTAGCGACCAATCGTGCACAGGGTTGTCGATCAAATTGACGAATCGCAGTTGCTTGAGGCCCTTCAACGGGCTGATGTCCGTAATGCTGTTGTCTTCCAGATCAAGATGCTGCAGCGCGGCCAGCCCCTTGGCAAACGACAAGCCGGTAATATTGTTGCTTCCCAGCGACAAGGATTCCAGGGAGGCAAGTCCACCCAGCCCTGACACCACATCATCCCATTTGTAATCATCGTAATAAATGCTTGTCACAAACCCTTGCCGCTCAATGTGAACATTGTAGATCAGCCTTGAATTCGACAGGTTGAGCTTCCGTAGCTTCTTTATGGCCGCAAGCGAGGCAGGCTTCAGTTGCATTTGCGATTCATGCAAATCAAGCTCCTCCAAGTTGCTTAATGCGCTAATTCCGTTCAGATTATCGTACACGCTGCTGTTGGTAATGCTAAGCACCTTCAACTTCTTCAAATCCGCAATCGCTTTGACCTGCTCGACATTGCTGCTTCCGTCCAGCCGCAACTCCTCCAGTTCACCCAGACCACCCAATGGGCGAAGATCGCTGATTCCACCCGACACAGTAAGCTTCTGCAATTTCTTCAATGCTTTCAGCGGCGCCAAGCTGTTAGCGCCGGATAGTTCCAGCGTACGCAAGTTTGTCATGCCTGACAGGGCGTCCACCTTGTCTGCGTAATTGGCATCCAGCTGCAAGTGTTCGACCTTGCTTAACCCCGCAAGCGGCGCCAGGTTGCCCAGTTTGTTATTGCGCTTCAGCGACAAATAGTGAAGCTCGGGCAGACTTGCCGCGAAGGAGATGTCTTTTGTCGCTGTATCGTAGATCGTCAAGGATTCCAACTGCCGCAAGTTTTGTATATCCAGCAGATTAAATAATTCATCCCCTTCCAGTGTCAGCTCCTTCAGCTGTGTCATGCCTGCAATCGGGCTCGCTGACGTCAGCCCCTTCGTATCCCGCAACGTTAATGACTCCAACCGCTCCATTGTCTCCAACGCCCCAAAGCCACTAATTTGGGTATCTGACAACTCCAGCCGGACAAGCTTCGAGAGTCCAGCAATACCTTCCAGACTTTCAAGGCCCTTGCCCTGGACAGACAACTCCTCCAACTGCTCCAGCTTGCCGAAAGACTGGAAGTTTTCAATCGAATCGGGAACGCGCAGCTTCACCCGATTCAAATGCGGGAAGAAAGACAAGTACTTCATTTCAATGGTCATCCATCCGTTTAGCTGCAAGCTGGTCAGTCCGGTGAAAGCGAGCAGATCTGTCCCTTCCCATGACCGAGACAAGTCAGAATCGATCTCTACAAGCCGAATCGTTTCCTCGAAAGAAGTCTGATCCGCACCAAGAGCGTGGTCCTCGAAACTGTATCGGAAGCCTTTATCGTCAATTTGCAAATATTTAAACTTCTCTATATCCTGCCACGAAACTTCGGACAGTTCCTTATCCAGAGCCGTGCTCACCAGCTTCTGCAGCGGCTGCGATGTAATCATGCTGGCAGGGAGCAGCAGCTTCCTTGCCTGTGCGTCCAAGTCAGCGGAGCCTGTAGCCGTTCTACCCTTGAGCAATACGTCCCCCGCTTCCCGCTTCAGATCATAAGCGAGCAGTGTGGCCGATATTGCCGTATACACCGTCTCGTCATCTTCCCCCTGTCTCAGCCAGTCGGTGGCTTCTTGTAAAGCAGCTTCCTTGTCTCCCTCACGCAAATGCGCCTCGATCAGTCCCCGCCGCGCAGCAATATCATACGGATCATTGGCTAGCATCCGTTGGTAATGGGCGACACTGCGCTGCGGGGGCGATGATTCCAGCAGCCCGTCTTCCGGCGTGCTCGGGGCATAGATTTGAAACAGCTGCCAGGCAATGACGCCTGTAATCGCCAAGCCTGTCAAGCCTGCCAAACTGCCCAAGGCCAGTCTTCTGCCCGCCCCGGACGGCACTCGTTGATGAGGCGGCCTCTGTGTCTGCGGAGCGTCTCCTGAATCCGACCATGAAGTTGAAGTTGATCGCCTCTCATGCCTGCTCGCGGTATTCCGCTTGCGATCTGATTGATTGGGCAGCCTGGCCCCGCAGTTTTGGCAATAGCCTATTCCTTCCTCTGTTGTCGTCGTTCCGCAATCTGAACATGTTCTCAATTTCTCTCACTCCTTGCCTCACTATGAGCCTAAACATCGCAAACCAGCCCGGAACTCTCCGGGATAGCGGTAAATCGACTTAATTAGCTGCACCGCCGATTTTTCCAGCAATCGAACACTTCTCCACGTAAAGCAGGCGGCCCCATTTAGCATAATTTATATTGTATAATAATTCTCGCATAATTTTCCAAACCATGTCTATATAAGTTGAACGAGTTGTACATTCGCTCCACTCAAAATAATTCCGTCCGCCAATCCTCTTCTCCGTTGTTTTGGCAGAATTGTACAGCAACAACCGGGCAAATGCAATTGCTTTTTATGCAGCATTTTTAAATAAGGAATGAACGATTGGGGATACTCAAACGTATTACATACGAACTGACCATTACGGAGCAATAAAAGTCATACAGCTGGGAGGTGAAAAATGGAGGAAACGGATCTAATCAAGGAAGCCCGTCAGGGCGACCGGCTCGCGCTGGCGCTGCTGCTGAAACGTCATTATGCCTTCCTGAATAAATATTTGCTGAAAATTACGATGCAGCCGCAGCTTGCCGAAGATTTGACTCAAGAGACGATGCTGAAAGCGATCGAGAAGATTCGACTGTACAATGGCAGCTCCAAATTTTCCTCCTGGCTGATTACCATCGGCACCCGTCACTACTTCGATCATCTGCGCCGCAGAAAGCGGGAACAGCATTGGCAGCAGCAGGAAATGGCGCTGCGCCGGACCAAATGGCAGGTTCAATCGCAGGGGGACGAATGGCCGGAGCTGCTGGATATGCTGGCCCGCATGCCGGAGGGCATCCGCATTCCGATTGTACTGAAACATTATTACGGCTATGCCTATGATGAGATCGGCAAGATGATGGACATCCCTTCCGGAACGGTGAAATCACGCGTGTCAAACGGATTGAAAGAACTGCGAAAGGAGCTTGCTGACGATGGCGAAAGAAACGGATGAACAAACCGCCGACAAGTTAAAGGCAGAATTGGCGAAGATGGACGAATGGTTTGCCCCGCTGCCTCCGGATATGCAGTGGTTCGAAGCACAGGTGGAAGCGGAACACAAACGGCTGGCAGCCAAAAAACGGCGGGAGTGGGCACTATTTTGTATACTGGCTGCAGCGATTCTCGGGGCAGGTATTGCAGCTGCAGCGGAGAATCCCGTCTATTTCCTCTGTATTCAGGTCGCAGGAGTGCTCGCTCTGCCCCTGGCGTTGCTGTATGAAAAAAGAAAAAAAGCAGGTGGCCCAAATGATACTGGACGATAAGCTCAAGCTGCTGCTCATCATTGCCGTCGTCATCATCCTGTTTCTGCAGGGCGCGTGGATGTTCAGAGACGCTGAACGCAACGGTCATAACAAATGGCTCTGGGGATTGCTCGGGTTAATCCAGTTCCCAACCTATCTGCTCATCTATATGCTGTTCGTCAGAAGGAGAAGAAGAAATGATTAAAGTAGAACAAGTAAGTAAGCAGTTGGATGGCAAACAAATCGTTGACAAGGTGAGTTTTCAGGTTGCACAAGGGGAAGTCGTTGGGCTGCTTGGACCGAACGGGGCCGGGAAGACGACGATGATCCGTTTGATGAACGGCGTCATTACACCAAACCAAGGCAGTATAACAATCGATGGTCTGAACGCCGCCGTTTCCGGCAATGAGATTCGTCAACTGAGCGGAGTAGTGACCGAAAGCGCCGGACTGTATCCGGATATGAGCGCAAGAGAGAATCTGGCTTTTTTTGCACAGCTCTATGGTATTAAATCGGCGAAAGAACGGATCGAGATACTGCTCGAACAGTTCCAACTCGCGGAGCATGGTAATAAACAGGTTGGCGATTTCAGCACCGGGATGAAAAAAAGGCTGGCCATTGCCAAAGCATTGCTTCATAAGCCAAAGCTGCTGTTTCTCGATGAGCCGACCAACGGTCTGGACCCTGATGGCATTCGTGATATGATCGGATACCTGCAGCAGTTGAATCGCGAACAGGGTACAACCATCATCATCTGCTCTCATGTGCTGTATCAGCTTGAAGACATATGCACTTCCTTTTTGTTTCTGGAACGGGGGCGGATTATTGAGAAAGGCACACTCAATGAGCTGGAGCAGCGCTATTCCGGCACTGTCATATTGCAAGTGGAAACTGGTGTTCATGCAAGCGCGCCAGAGCTGCCGGTTGCCTATCAAGCAAGAACGTCCGGTCACGGCCAGTTGGAATTTACTTTGCCAGACAAACGGGCGATCCCGGATTTATTGCGGCTGCTGCTGCAATTTTCCTGGGTGTACACGGTTCGCATTGCTAACCGAAATCTGGAATCCATCTATTTTGAAGTGAGGCGGCGTTACCATGAACTATAGTATGATTTGGACGATTGCGAGCAAGGATATGCGGTCCATCTGGAAAACAAGCAAAGTGTGGCTCGGATTGGTACTTCTTCCGCTAATACTCGGCGTTATTTTTCCGGTAGCGGTCGTATCGATCGGTAGATGGGCGGATATTGCTTCGATGGGCGGGAAGATGGGCGGGCTGCTTGAATTGCTTCCAGCGGGAGATGCGGGGAGTATGCCGACGGTTAATCATCAGTTTGTGCACTTTATGGTGAACTTTATGTTTGTGCCAATCTTCCTGCTCATTCCGGTAACGAATGCAGTGCTCATTGCCGTCAACAGCTTTATTAGCGAGAAAGAAAGACGGACGTTGGAAAGTCTGTTGTTCGCGCCGATTGCAATTAAGGACCTGTTCGCAGGCAAGCTGCTGGCCTCATTCATCCCGGCTTATGCTGCGTCAATAGGTAGTTTTGTGTTATGCGGACTGATCATTAATGTGCTCGCCTATCCCATGTTCGATGCCGTGATCTTCCCTTCCTTGAACTGGCTGATCCTTATGCTGTGGACGATTCCCATGTTCACTGTCACAGCCATCTTGTTCAGCGTGCTAGTATCGGCCCGATCCAAAAGCTTTCAGGAAGCACAGCAGGTAGCGGGCATCATTGTGCTGCCGATTGTCGGACTGCTTATTGGGCAATCCACTGGCGTGATGATATTGAACCCGCTCATTCTACTGTTGCTAGGCGCTGTTCTGCTGGCGCTGAACGGGGTGCTGCTAATGTTCATTGCCAGGCTCAACCAGCGGGACCTATTGTTCGAACGGCAGGTGCAATAAGATCATAGCGCACGGGCACCGTCTATCTGTTAGAGTTAGACGACTTTTATTTCAAGCAGCTCATATTTAATTACGCCAACAGGAGCGTCCACACGGATAATGCTGCCCACTTGTTTGCCCAGCAATTGCTGGCCCAGCGGACTTTCATAGGATAGCTTGTTGTCCAGAATATCCGCTTCGGCCGGGCCAACAAGCTTGTATTCGAGCTTTTCGGAAAATTCGATATCAAGCAGAACGACCGTCGCGCCAATACTTACCGTAGCCGTATTCAGTGCATTGGCTTCCACAACGCGAGCTTTGGTCAGCATTTTCTCCAGCACCATAATGCGCGTCTCCATAAAAGCCTGATCGTCCTTGGCGGAATGGTATTCGCTGTTCTCCTTCAAGTCGCCGTAGCTAATCGCCAGCTTAATGCGGGCAGCAAGCTCTTTGCGCTTGACGACCTTGAGGTCTTCCAGCTCTGCTTCCAGCTTTGCCAAGCCCTCTTTCGTCAAAATCACTTCTTCTTTTGCCATGTTTCCACTCCTAGTTTGAAGTCATTGTTTAATTCTACCCCAAATCGGCTCAACATGCGAAACAATTCACACAAATACATATTATGGATGGGAAAGTGGATAGTCTTTTTTGATGGGTGCTCACTCACTTCTGCTATTTGTCTAAACTCGGCTGGACGATTTGCATTGAATCTGGTAATCTCTACCTGAAACGCTGCGTACTTTCAGATTAGAGGAGGCGAAGAAATGTCGATTCAATATCGCAAGTTAGGAGCAAGCGGCCTTAAAGTGAGTGATATTAGTCTTGGCAGTTGGTTGACTTATGGCGGTTACGTAGAGCGGGAGAATGCGGTGAAGTCGATTCAGACAGCTTACGATCTGGGCATTAACTTCTTCGACACAGCGAATGTTTATGAACGAGGCGAGGCAGAGAAAGTCGTTGGCGATACGCTGCGTGCTTATCCCCGCGATTCCTATGTGTTGGCCACGAAAGTGTATGGCCAGATGGGGGACGGTCCCAATGACCGCGGATTGTCTCGCAAACATGTGATTGAGCAAGCACATGCCAGCCTGCAAAGACTTGGCGTAGACTATGTCGATATTTATTACAGTCACCGCTTTGACCCGGAAACACCGCTTGTGGAAACACTGCGCGCTTTCGAGGATCTTGTGAGACAAGGGAAAGTACTATATATTGGTGTCAGCGAATGGACGGCAGCACAAATAACGGAGGCGTTCGCGATAGCAGACAAATATTTGCTTGACCGAATTGTCGTTAACCAACCGATCTATAACTTGTTTGAAAGATATATTGAAAAAGAAATTATTCCGCTTGGACTGCAGAAGGGCTTTGGACAAGTTGTCTTCTCCCCATTGGCGCAAGGTCTGCTGACAGGCAAATATACGTCGGCCGATCAGGTGCCCGACGATTCCCGGGCCGCCAAGCTGGAAAATTTCCGCAAGCGGATTACCGCTGAGAAGCTGCAAAAGATTGATCAATTGGGCGAGGTCGCCCGTGACCTCGACATTTCGCTAAGTCAGCTATCGCTAGCCTGGATTCTGCGCCAGCCGAATGTATCCAGTGCGCTGATCGGTGCGAGTCGTCCTGAACAAGTTACCGAGAACGCTGCGGCATCCGGCATCGCGCTTGATGAAAATACCTTGCAGCGGATTTCGCAAATTATTGAGGATTAGCCCCGGCTAATTGTTGAATAATGCAAAAAGGCAGGATTTCTTAGCCGATTCCGTGCATCGCATAAAAATTGCTGCAAAAGGTCATTATTTATCACCGGATCATCCCAATGAGGGGCCTTTTCAACATAAATGCTGTATAATCGCATCAATTCACATCGAAATTCCGATTTGACGCATCAAATGCTGCACAATTGCATTATTTATGTAACCTGCCCGCCCTTATCATGTAGCAATCTGCTGTCAACTAAAACAAACGGAGCCTGCATTCAAGCGGGCTCCGTTAATCATGTGTGCGCTTTCATCCGAGAGTGGCGAACTCCTCAGAACAGCCTTATCTTCTCAAAGCTCACTTCATTGTCCTTATTCCAGCCGAATCGAAAGCTGGCTAGCCCGGCTGATGTCTGCAGGTCAATCTTGTAGTAATTCCCATCGTTATCGTACCTGTAGTCTTGCCCATTCTGCCCGTCTGCTGCAAGCGATGTTGCCGCTAATGTCAGGGTCACCGGTTCACTATGACCATCGCCGTCCGTCACATAGTTAAACACGTTGACGAAGATAACCTCCCCGTCAGTACGGACTTGCTGCACAAGCGATTGCCGCTGCTTGGTGGGGGGATTGTCACATGTCTGCGCCAGATACAGGTCAGCACTGTGCGAGCACCAGCTAGCCTGTTGCAACCGACTATCCCCTGCTTGCCAGCTCAATTGCTCCTGCTTGCCCATTGGCTTGTGCTGCTTATCCAGCAGCCACTGCTGATCCAGAACACTAAGCTGCTTATCGGTAACGGACCATCCATTCGCCTTAACCAATTCGCCGCTGACATGGTAGTTCAAGTTAACTTCGCGCTCCTGCGGGACATTCACTTTGACAATATCAATCAGCAAATCCCCGGTCAATGCGTTGACCCGACGAACTTCCACGTCTTGGTAAGCTGCACTGTCCCATGGGCACATCTCGGGCGGCAGCATGATTTTGCCCTGCAAGTAATAGTTATCCTCACGCCAGTCAACTGTACTTTCCAGCCAGCTTCCCCACGTCTCTTCACCGTACTTCGTAAGCATCGGGTCTGCCGGAGGCTGATCCTGCCCGTTGATATTAATCGTGTTATGGGCGTACGTATGCTTGTGCCATCCATAGTGGACCGGAACGCCATATGCGGTTGTGCCTGTATCATGCATAAGCGGAATATTCCGCACCTTGAATGATATGCCCAGACGATCCATATGATCATGCTCGCCCCCGAATGGACCATGTTTGACGACCAGGCTCCAGCCCTGCTCATTAACAAGCTTGGTCAAACTACCATTATACTGAATGGCGTTCGCAGCAATCATACGTCCCAATTCGCTCGCTGCAGCCGAACCTGTAGCACTTGTAGCACTTGTAGCATTTGTAGCATCTGTGGCATCTGTAGCATTTGTAGCATCTGTGGCATTTGTAGCATCTGCGACATCTGCATATGCAGCGGCAACTTCTGCCCCTTCACTCCCATCGGTCGCATCTGCCAAATCAGCCGCAGCAGCGACATCGATTGCATCCGCCGCATTTGCAGCTTGCTCATCACCTGCCGTGACCTTAGCGTCCGCCCCATCGGCTGTCCCGCTGCTCTCCAAATCATGCCCATACAGCAGCGCTTCTAGGGAAGTTCGTTTCGCTGGCGTAAAACCCATGCCTGGAAACATTTTGTTGTGCTCATCGTCGATCCCGTATGCAACCCGCAAGAACTGACGATGCTTTTCTTCCCCATACCAGTCAAGGGCAATTTCATAGGGCCATACGTAGTATTGCATCCCAGCCTGTGCGCACTGATCGTTCAAAGCCGGATAGGACCCATCAGGCAATATGAAACGCAGCGGGAACTCAAACATTTTATGAATGCCCGGATGATCACGCAAATCCCACTCCGTTCCTTCCACAAACAAACAGTAATTAAGAATCGGATGGAACGCAAAGAAATGATAATGGATCACACCCTCGTACCAGAAGCCGTCTGCAAATATTCCTCGCTCAATCTGATCTAGCAGACCATATTCCCCTTCCAGTGCCGCATGCTGGATGGCCTCATCCTCTAGCAGGAAGCCCAGTATGGCAATCGCTGAGGTAATGATGACCGCGTGATTGTGCAGCTGCTGCTCCTTATAGTCTATCAGGGATTGGGCGCAAGGGCGCAGCAAGCCCTCCTCAATCTGCTTCCGCTCCGCACCGGACAGGGAGGATCTGATATTGCTGTACGCTGTGCATACATTCGTTATCCATAGCGCTTCATCCAGTGTTTGAGAAAACAGTTTGCCCGGTCCATTATAAGGGATGTCGCCATGAATGCCGTAGCTGTCATAATAGTTGGCGTAGCCGAGCAGATAAGGCTTGCTCCACTCCAGATACCGCTCATCCCCTTCAATGATCAGCATGAGGCTTGCTCGAACCATCTGGGAGGCGATCGCGTAATGAGCATTGGTCAGCCATGCAGCATCGTAGGGCTCGCCGGAATGGATTTTCCCGCAGGATGAACACACATGCTCATGACGCTTGTTCCAGTCAAATGTCAGTGCGACGCCATCATCACAATAATAATAATGAATCCAGTTCGCTTGTTCGCCTGCACGAAGCGGATAGTTGATGCTAAGCCCCTGTTCAGCTCCTTGTCGCAGACCGTTTAGTGCGGTTTCTAAAGCCGGATTTGCTGCATTGCGTTTAAGCCGTTCCTGACGTTCAGCGTTCAAGCTGACTCCCCCTTATTACTGATAGGTCTCCTCTTGCCAATATTTCTGTTTGAATTCGGTCGGCGTAAGCCCGGTATTTTTCTTGAACACACTTGTAAAATACCTTCGCTCCTCATAGCCAAGCGCATCGGCAACCTCCTGAATCTGCTTATCCTCCAGCAGCATTGCCTTCGCCCGCTCCATACGAATCTGGTTCAAGTAGCTATTGAACGTGCAGCCCATCTTTCTTTTGAACATGGCGGCGAAATAAGACGGACTTAAATGCACCTGCTTCGCACAGTGGCGAACCGTCAACTCCAGATGGAGATGCTGGCCGATGTAGTTAACAGCCTCATCGATCGCCTTATTGGCGTCAGAGCGGTGCTTGTTATTAATAAGCTCGCAGCCCAGCTCGCATAATTCGCCCAAATGCCGCTGCAGTTCCTGCGACGAATTGGTATCCATTGCCGAATGCTCACGCAGCCTGGCCGGAATCGATTGAAACTCGTCTTCATCGAGCTTCGCATGAAAGGTGCGCAGCATTAAAAACGTCAGCTGATAGCAGACGATTTTAAATTGGCCCGGTTCCGGGCGGGGATGGGCAGACAACAACCCTTCCAGTATTTCGTCCAGCAGACGCTGTGCCTGTTGCCTGTTGCCGCAGCCTGCGAATTGCAGCAGTTCCTGCTCAAGCGCAGAGCCAAGTCCGGTAAGGGGACTTGCTCTGGAAATCTGCTCGTAGTTGTATACCGTATTGCCGCCCGTATAAAATCTGAAAGCGAGCGCGATGGCGGCCTGCTCATAAGATTCGGCAAGCTCGTGAATATGCTGCACTTCCCTGCCGACGCCTACCGATACGGTAAACTTGGCGTACTTGCTCATGTTCTCGCAGTAATAGCTGGCAATTTCGTCAGGCGTCATATCAGGCGGGACATTAAACAGGGCCACAAACCGGCCTGCCCCGTCTTTGAACACGGCCCCCTTCGTGTAGCAGGAGATCGTCTCTTCAATAATATTGTGCAGGATCAGGTGAGTTAGCTCCGCTTCTTTCACCGGGAGCTGCGCTTGCGCGCCGTAATGATCGATTTGCAGCAGCGCTACGACAAGACGTTCCTTGTTCATATCGATTTGCAATGACTCCCAGTATTCATCTGCGCTTTGTTCATCCGTCGCGTAACGAACGAGCAGATCAAGCACATGCTGCCGCTTCATCCGCCTGCTCTCCCTTGCCTGCTGCTCGAGATCGTGCAGCTGCAGCATTCGCTGCCTGCTGTCCGTGATGGCCCCGCGCGCTTTCAATACCGCTTCCTCAATTTGCTCCAGGGAAAACGGCTTGGTAATAAAATCGAACACACCCATTCCGATTGCCTGCTGCGCATAATGGAAATCCGTATAGCCAGTCAGCAGCAGCACCTTGCTCTCTGGCAGATACTCGCGCGTAATACGGGCCACCTCCATGCCATCCAGCTTGGGCATCCGGATATCGGTCAGAATAATATCAGGGCGGTGTTCATGAATCAACGCAAGCCCAGTCTCCCCATTCAGAGCCGTCCCGCATATCACAATACCATGACTGTCCCAGTCGATCTGAGTACAGATACCTTCCACTACGCTCTCAATGTCATCGATTACGCACATCGACACTGCCGTTTTCTGCAAGTTTGTCATCAGGGATCGCCTCAAATGATTATTGATTTGGTTGCAGCAAGTCCTCGCGAATCGGAGTAAACGCATCCAGCAAAATAGATTGTTCCCTGGCTAACACACCGTGGAGCGCCCCGCCTGGTATCGCAATCGCTTCGCCAGCCTTCAGCAGATGAACCTGTCCGTCGATCGTAAAGTCGAAGCTCCCTTGCATACAATAGGACATTTGCTCATGCGGATGGCTGTGCACTTTACCGGCCGCTCCAGCCTCGAAGTGAACCTCCATCATCATCAAGCCTGCGCCGACTGCCAAAAATTTACGCTTCACACCTGGCTCTGCCGCTTCCCAAACACCGATTTTACTCATCAATACGTCCTCCTCTTATCCCGTTGTTGGCTGTTCCATAGAAGGGATCCTAATTGTCACCCGAGTATAGCAATCCCGCTTGCTTGCCAGTTCCAGCCTGCCGCTGTCTCCATAATGAAGCTGAATACGCTGTCTTACATTACTTAGCGCATACCCGCCCTGCACTTCACTGCTGTTCGCAAGCAGCCTCTCCTCTTGATTGCTCTGCTCATCGAACCCTTTGCCGTTGTCCTCAACAACCAGATACAAATATTGCTCCGCTTCATAGATTTGAATACGGATTTGGCCGCCTTCGTTGCGGTCCTTAAAGCCATGCAAAATACTATTTTCCACAAGGGGCTGCAGCATTACTTTAAGCACCTGCCGCTCATAATCTACCCCACCCGCCACCTCAATTTCGTACGTAAACAAACGGGTATAACATAATTGCTGAATCGTTAAATACTGCTCAACATGCTGCAGCTCATTGCGAAGCGGTGTCAGCTCCTGCCCTCTGTTCAGACCGAGCTGAAACAATTTGGATAGAGCCAGCACCATCTCCTGTACATCCTTCAACTGCTTCATCTGGCTTTTCCAGTAAATCGTATTCAGTGTATTGTAGAGAAAATGCGGATTGATCTGCGCCTGCAGCACCTGTACTTCCGCCTTGTGCTTCGCTGCCTCCACCTGCCTCATTTCTTGAAACAGCTGCTGTATTTCATTAAGCATACTGTTGAACTGGTAGCCTAATTGACTGATTTCATCCTGATACTTGCTCTCGTATAGAACATTAAAATCGTTTCGGCCAGCGTTCTTCATCAGCTTGCGCAAATAATTAAGCGGTTTCAACATCCATCTCGTCACCAGATCAGCGAAGATTAAGGAGAAGAGCAGAAAGCCTGTAATCGTGAAAGTAATCAGCCACTTAATATTATTCAGTTCCTTCAGCAGCTCAGACTTGGACAATACACTGAACAGCATCATGCCATTCATGTTCAACGTCCGCTTGTAATTGACAATATACGTCTGGTTGCCGGCTTCAAATTCAAACTGGCCCTCCGTATGCTGCAGCGCCTGCCTGAAGTCTTCGTACTGAGGAAGATTGATGTCAAAGTCCGGGTCCATCTGAATAAATTGCTCACCCGAGTCCGACAGAAGAATGTACCGTCCCCGCCCTTGATTCATCGTGCTGCTGACAAATTCCTTGAATTGGTCTGTACGCACATTGGCAACGACAAAGGCATTTGCAGACACATCGCTCAGCGACCCTAGTGTAACAAAGGAGATAACCTCCTGCTTGCTTTGAAAAAACGGGTCGATGTGCTGCTCTATCCATGCCTCCTTATGACGGCGCTCGTCCTCAAGGACACGCTCATACATCTGTGAATGATAAAACGAAGCCAGCTGCCGTTTCTGTACAGTCAAATGATAGTCTCCATCAGGAGTCGCCACCAATATCGAATCAATCATCGGCTCAATCAGCTTCAGTTGGGTCAGCGTATCCTGCATCTTAGATAACAATGTATAATAGTTGTCATTCCCCGAACTGATCTCCAGCCCGATTGCTTTCCGGTAGTTGGTATTTACCATCATGGACAAGACGGAAATTCGGACATGGTATAGCTTCTCTTCTAGTGCTTGTGATGTTTTCATCACGGCTTCCTGATTGAGTTGGAAGGCATTCTTCTCCGCAACACGCGCCGCAATATAGTAGGAAATGATCCCTACGGATGCAATGGCGATGCATATGATCATGACAAATGCCAGCCAGATCCGCAGTCGAAACGACGTCTGATAGATGAATTTCATAGTGGTCACCCGTCAATAGACTGTTGTAGCTGCGTTTGTTCTCAGCACGTCCAGTATAGCCAATCAAGCTGCCAGAATCAATCAGGAAATCACTAGCCTTTCAAAGAGCCTGCGCTCATCTGCATAAACGATTTGTTGGCCAGCAAATAGATAATCAGAATCGGAATCATCGAGATACAGGCCCCTGCCAGCATATAGTGACTTTGTACAGCCCCGCCAACGCCATATTTCAAATTGACGAGTCCGACAGTGATCGGCTGCAGCTTGGGCTGCGTCATTGTAAAGACAAGCGGCAGAATGTAGCTGTTCCATCCCCCACGGAAAGCGAATAACCCTACTACACCGATAGCAGGCAAACTGAGCGGGAGCATGATCCGCCAGAAAATGTAGGAGAAGCTCGCCCCGTCAAGCGTAGCCGCCTCATCAAGATCACGCGGGATACTCTTCATGAAAGCATACATAATGAAAAAGGATGTTCCGCCTGCTCCGGTCATCATCATAATCAGACCAAAAACGGATTTGTTCAGACCGAGCGTAACCATCAATTCATAAGCGGGCTTAAGTGTCAGCGCCCCCAGGTGGATGAACATCATGCCGGAATAGATGCCAAGCATCAGCTTCTTTCCCGGAAACTCCCGTCTCACGAATGTGTAGGCCGCCATCGCGCATACGATGATCGTTGCAATGGTCGAACTGACACTGTAGAGCAAGCTGTTCGCCACATAACGGGAGAAGCCCGCTTCCTTCCAGGTATAAATAAAATTATCTATTTTCCACGACTCCGGCAGGATGGAGCCACCCGTATTCAGTTCCAAATTGGTTTTGAATGCTCCCAAAATCGCCATCACTACAGGGAACAACAGTAGAACGGCCACTATAAGCAGGAATGCCCATTTGAGGATTCTACCGGGTAAGCGATACATAGCGGTTCCTCCGTCCTTAATAAATGTTGTTCATTTTTCTAGTGAGAAAGAAATAAATCGCGGTCACAAAACCAACAATAAGCGCCATAAAAAATGCAACAGATGCGCCGTAACCCATATCCGGCACCATCGATTCCCCAGTGGAAACCTGGAAGAACAATTTGAATACATACAGGTACATTACTTCCGTTGACCCGGCAGGTCCTCCGCCAGTCAATACCATAATCGCTTCATAACTGTCCAAAGCGGTCATGATCGCAATGATCATAATAATATTCAACACTGGTCCCATCATCGGAACCGTAATATACCAGAACCCTTTGAATCCGCTGGCGCCATCGATCGCTGCGCTTTCATAAACATCCTTCGGTATCCCCTGCAGCCCTGCCAGAAACAGCAGCATATAATTGCCGATACCGCCCCAGGAAGCAATTAGAATACTGGTCAGCATCGCATATTTGGCGCTTAGCCACTGGACCGGCGACAACCCGATCTGCCCAAGGATCTGATTAAGCAATCCATTGTATGAGTTAAAAATGATATAAAATACGACAGCCATGACCGCCGTACTAAAAATGGTCGGCATGAAGTAAATTCCGCGCAGCAGATTGCGGCCGCGCAGCTTGCCATTGAGCAATATCGCCAGCGCAAGCGCTACGGGAATAGTCAGCAGCACTTTGCCTGAAGCGTAAATCATGGTATTCCAAATCGCATCCCACATATACTCGTCTTGTACAAGTCTTACGAAGTTGTCGAAGCCGACAAAACGCGCTTTGCCATACCCTTTGTAGTCCGTAAACATGTAGGGAAGCGCCCATAGCATGGGGTATATTCCGAGTGCGGCGATAAGCACCACACTCGGCGTAATGAAGAGATACGATTCAACATTTCTTTTTCGGTTTCGGCTCACTGCCATCCGCCTCCAGATGTTTAATGTTGTATCGATCATGCTTTGATTTGTGTTAGCGGTTTGGACCGTTTCTACTTCTCAATCTGGAACGAACGCGGATCAAAACTCGGGTCCGGTTCAGCAGTGGTGGTGCCATCCTGAATCGCTTTGTCCAAAGCGGCATTGTAGCGTGTATTCAAATCAGTCACAATGCTCTGGAAATCCCCTCCAACCAGGATGTACTTCATGAACTCATCCCACACCGCTTTGCCTTCCAGTGTAATGGATGGTTGTACAGGCCAGTTGCCATCAAATTTGGTAGGAATAAAATATTCCATGCCGGCGATATCAGGTACTTTCGCTCCATTGAGCACATGCGGCAGAACAGACAAGCCGTAGCCATTTTCATGATATTCACGCAACAGTTCGTCACTGTACATGAACTTCATGAACTCCCAGCCTTCTTTCTTATGCTCAGATTTGCTGCTCATCCCGATCCAGCTCAAGCCACCCATATTGATGATGCCTTCAGACTCCGTCTCATCAATGGCAGGCACTTGTGTTGCAGCCCAATTGATTTTTGGCGGGAATTGATCTTTATATACGCCAGGCTCGTAGGAATACGAGATGTACATGCCGATCTTTCCTTCAGCGAATTGCGCGCGCAGCGGATCGATATCAAGCGATTCGGCGCCTGGCAGCGTACTGCCGTCGGTGTACATTTGGCGGAATGCCTCTACGATCGGTTCCCAGCCTGCGAAATTATAACGCGCTTCCTTGAAGTTGTAACCGTTAGGCATCCCCTCGACGCTGGCAATCGCACCCATGGAACGGGACAAGGCGCCTGCCGGGTTTTTGTAATTCATTGCCCAGCCATAAAGACCGTCTTTCTTGCCATATTCAGTAATTTTTTTCGCTGTTTCGACCATTTCGTCCAGTGTCTTCGGCGGCTGCAGGTTCAACTGCTCGAATACATCGGCATTGTACACCAGACGAATCGTTGTCCCAAAATTGCCGAGCGAAATAATATTGCCTTCAAACATGTTGACGCCTTCTTTAATGGATCCGCTGAACTTTTCCTTGATGTCGTCTTCCAAATACGCATTCAGCGGCTCAACATACTCTTTCAAGTAGTGCTCGCGGCTTGGATACGCGAAAATGTCGGGTGATTGGTTGCTGGTAAAAGCCAAGTCGAGCGATTGCACATAATTATCGGCCATGACTGTCATTTCAACTTCGATGTTGCTTGTATTCGTTTTATTGAAATGATCGATCTTTTCTTGAATGAACTCGCTGTCATGACGGGAATTTGTCCAATAAGATAGTTTGACCGGATCCCCTTGCGGTTTGGCTTCCTCATTACCTGTGGTTTGCGGTTTATTGTCCGGTTTCTCAACTGCAGGCTCCGGGCTGTTCGATCCGCAGGCTGCAAGACTTAGCGCCAAAACAAGCGCAAGCAGCATGGGAAGAAAGCGTTTTATTTTTTTCATATTCCAAATGCCTCCCTTTGTCTGATGTGTATAAGCTTATGTAAATGATCATATCGAAAATCCGCTGAACAGCGGGAGCGCCAGCACGACTTTCAAGGGATAAAAAACAACTATTGTCGCTGACGAGACAAGCAGGTGCCGCTCATCACGTGTCCACTCCTGTAATCACCCTCAAACTAACCTCTTAGCTAGAAAAAAGCAGCGCCCAAGAGCGCAAGATGCTCTCAGACGCTGATTCGCGCAATCCGGCTACTGCTCCTTGGCCCGGTTGTTCGCCATATAGGAAAGTCCCCAATCCCGTAATTGCAGCAATAATGGATGAAGGCTTTTCCCTGTATCAGACAATGAATATTCCACCTTGGGCGGAATTTCAGAGTACACCTGGCGGTTGATCAGACCATCGCTTTCCAATTCGCGCAATTGGCGGGTGAGTGTGCGCTGCGTGATATCCGGAAACTCTCTCCGCAATTCGTTGAACCGTTTCACCCCGTGTGTGGCAAGCTGATACAAAATAACAAGCTTCCACTTGCCGCCGACCATATTAACAGTCAACTCTACAGGACATTGTGCCGTTTGTTTCTCCATCGTCCTCTCCCCCCCCAGTATCCTAAATGATACTACATATCTTTCATGTGCGTACTTACATAAACGACATCGACCTTTTATTATATAAATATAGCGGCGAAACCGATTCAAGTCATCTGTATTAAATTAGAAATAAACAAAAACGAGAGGATGATCAACGATGACAACTATCGATAAAGTGCTGGTGTATGGTGCTGGCGGCGTGCAAGGCGGAGCGGTAGCGCGCAAATTGCTTCGTGAGGGGCATATCGTGCATACCATTGTGAGAAGTGAGGATAAAGCAAAGCAACTGAACGAACAGGGCATCACAGCTTTTGCCGGCGATTTGGCAGATGCAGACAGTCTCGCCCGTGCGCATGAGGGCGTCGACAAAGTATTTCTGCTGCTGCCTGTCGATTATAATCTGGAGCGCGCGCGCCTGTACTTTCAAAATGCCATCGATGCTGCCAAAAATGCGGGTGTTCAGCTGCTAGTGATCAACAACAGCCTTTATGTGCCTGACCAGGCAACAGAGGTGACCGCGATCGAGATTAAACGAGAGTTGAACGATTATGTCAAACAAAGCGGCATTCCTTATATTATCGTTCAACCTACATTGTATTTGGAGAACCTCTTTATCCCCGGTGTGCTTGATAGCCAGACGCTCGCTTACTCTGTGCCTGCCGACACGGCGATCGCATGGATTAGCATCGACGACGCGGCAGAATATGCGGTTTATGCACTCCATCATCCGGAGCTTGCCGGACAGACACTGTCAATCGTCGGACCGGAAGCACTGACAGGCAACCAGCTTGCCGAACAATTCAGCACTGCGCTGGAGCAGGAAGTACAGTTCTTCTCCCTCCCGATTGAAGCATTCGAGGCAGCCATCAGCCCGCTGCTTGGCAAGCAGACGGCAGCGGGACTGGCAGGCTTGTACACTTGGATTACAGCGAATGCCGCGTCCTTGCCACAGCCTGAGCAGGTCGATTCCCGGTTGCGCGCTGCCGTGCCCGGAACCACAGTGGCGGCATGGATCAGCAAAGCCAGGCAGCAGGGGTTTTTCGGAGCCAGCACTGAGGAGAATGTCAATCCAGCGTAACAGCAGCATCCCTTCGAGGTGAAGGGGCATTCATCCACCATACATGCTTTGCAAGAACCTTCAGGTACGCCTTAAACAGCCGAACTGAAGGTTCTTTGCGCTCATCTAATGAAACACTTTGGATTGCAGCACATCCAGCGCATCGCTTATTTCTTTCAACTCCTGATCGGAAGCCGATTGGATACGCTGCACGAACCTTGCTTCGATCTGCTCGAAAGCGTCTTTCATCAGCGCCTCCCCCTCTGCGGAAAGACGAATATATTGCTTCCGCTTGTCCCCTTCTGCCGCTGTTTTCTCACAAAGCTTCTTCTCAGTCAACTTTCTCAGCTCACGGCTTGTGTTGGGCATCGACATGTGCTGACAATCACTGATCTGACTGATTGTTACTGGCTGACTAACGGCTATATATTCGAGAATACTATACTGAACAGGTGTAATGTTATCGGTTTTAATATCTTTGGATATTTCATTGGTCACTTGATGAACTGCAGCAGTAAAGGCTACAAATTTTTGAAACAAAACTTTTCGATCCATTCAATCACCTCTTAGTGACACCATAGCAAACTAATTATCATAAAACAATTATCATTTGACAATTAAAATGTTGCATGATAGGATTTACTTATCAAATGATAAATAAAAGAGGCGATTTCTATGAAAATGCTCGTCATTTATACCCATCCCAATCATCAAAGTTTAAGCTATGCTTTCCTGGAGCAAGTTATTCAGGGGAGCAGCGAAAACACTCATATTGAAGAGATTCAGGTACTTGATTTGTATGAGGTTGGCTTTAATCCCGTGCTCGTCTTCAATAAGGAACAGCGCCGAAGGGATATGCATGCCGTACCTGAGCTGGAGAAGTATCGTGAGCAAATCATTTGGGCAGATAAAATTGTTCTGATCTACCCGATTTGGTGGGGGCGCCCGCCTGCAATGCTTTTGGGCTATATCGACCGGATGTTTGCTTCCGATTTTGCTTATAAAGATAAGGGCGGGCTGCTGCCGGAGGGACTGCTCAAAGGAAGATCCGTCATTTGCATTTCTACCATGAAGGGACCGGCCATGTACCCGCTGCTTTGGCTCAACAATGCCCACAAAGTGCTCATGAAGCGGGCGTTATTTCAATACGTTGGCATAAAGAAAGTCACGTTTTTTGAATTTGGCAATATGGAGCGCAAGCAAGGCAAACAAGCTGCGAAACTCCATAAAATTTATCGTCACTTTAAAACGATTGCCCGCTAATGATGATTGATGCAGCCGTGTGATGCCGTTGTGGAATAAAACTTGCTGTCGTCGTCTTTACATTGCCGTTACGTAACAGTTTACAATATAGGGAGGAGGGGGCTGGAATGCATGATGATGATCAATGAAGTCGCCAAACAATTGAAGCTTAGCCGTAGAACAATTCGCTTCTATGAAGCGAAAGGGCTGATCGCCCCTGTCAAAAATACAAACAATCAATACCGCAGCTATACGGAGCAGGATATTTGGCGTCTGCAGACGATTGTCACACTGCGGGAGATCGGCATGCCGTTGGAGGAGATCAAGAAGGTGCTTGGACATGTGGAGCATGGCAATACAGATGAACTCCTCTACTATTTGGAAATTCAGCGCTCCGCCTTATTCTCTACCTGGCTGGAATATAAGCAGCAAATGACGACGACAGACCAGATGATCGACATCCTGAAACGAGAGCAATCTCTGCCCCTTCATCAAATTTACAAGCTTGCTGAAGGGCTGAAGCGCATAAGGCAAATTCGCAACGATTGGCAGGACAGATGGGATTTCGATTATCAGGCGTCAAGCCATGATCTTGTTGTCCAAGCGAATGTTGGGTTATTCGAACACTACGATCAGACGCTGGACACGATCTATAAATGGATCAAGCCGCATATCCATGAAATTGGTCTTGATATCGGCGCCGGCACAGGAAACCTGGCCGGCCGCTTCATCGCAAGCGGCTATCAGATGGCTGCGATCGATCAGTCCAAGGAGATGCTGAAGCAATGCCAGAGCAAGTTTCCCAGCCTTGAAACGCGATTGGGCAATTTCCTCGCCATTCCGTATTTGGATGATCATTTCAACTTTGTGGTCTCCAGCTTCGCACTGCACCATCTAAGTGATGAACAGAAAATATTGGCTTTGGAGGAAATGCGGCGGGTGCTAAAACCGGGCGGCCGAATCGCGCTGGCTGATTTGATGTTTGAGGATGAGTATGCGAAGCAGCGCTATATGCAAACGTTGGACAAGGAGCGTGACCGGAACTTGGTCGAGATGATCGAGCAAAGTTATGTGTCCAGCCTCGCTGTCATTTCGGATTGGTTAGAGGAGAAGCGCTACATGATCAAACAAAAGCAAGTTTCGGACATTCTGCATATTATTTATGCGGTTCCGATTCATTAACAAAAACGGCAACTCGGACGTAGGCCGAATCTGCCGCTCATGTTAGGAAAATATGTTTATTTGGATGATGGCTTGACTCCGCCGGATAGCGATACCGTCTTCGTCTTGTTATCCCATTTGACACTATAACCGGTCAGGAGCGAAACATCTCTGAGCGGCATCATCACCATGCCGTCCACCAGCAATGAAGCTGTCATCGCTACTTCCTTGCCGTTAACAGTCGCTGTTGTCGCTTGTGGCTTATGAGTAATCGTGCGGTCGCCCACCTTAGCCGTCACTGTCCATGTATCATTATTCCAGCGCACTGTTCCGCCAAGCAAAGTGAAAGATTCGCGCATTGGAATATAGATTCGCGAGTCTACCATCAGCATGCTGCTGCTGGTGGACTGCTCCTTGCCATTAATGATCAGCTTGCCGTCAAACTCCATTACGTCCAGCTTGTATCCATGTGCCTTGGCGATCGTCTCAAAAGAATTCGCTGTACTTGTTACCACGACCTTCGTGCCGACCTTGACCTGATCGTACAGCCAGTGAACTTCAGAATTGTGCATTCTGATGCAGCCTGCACTGACATATTTGCCGATCGATTTCGCATTGTTGTTGCCATGAATTGCATATGTTGTGCCTGGCGTTCCGTTCACATCAAGCCCCAACCAGCGGTCGCCCAGCGGGTTGGCAGGATCGCCGCCCGGAATCTTTTCTTTATAATAAGGCCGATTTTTAATTTTGTTGACGATCTTGAATGTCCCGTTCGGCGTCAAATCCGATGTCTTGCCTGTTCCCACCGAGAATACTTTCTCCAACTTGCCTTGCCGGAAATAACCCAACTCATTGGTCTTCTTATTAACAATGATTAGTTCCTCGCCAAGCCCCTTCGCATCTGCCTTACCTGCACCTGCAAACAAACTGCTGCCTGCCAGCAAAACCGCCAGCATAAGCATGACACTCCTTGCCCATTTATGTCTCAGCAGACCCACCTCCTATTTGTGCTATCTCATTTTTCATAGGCGATCTGAGCAGTCATAAGTTATGCTCCTGATACAATCGTCTGCACAATTATCTAGTGCAAGCTTCCTAGTACAGGCGTCTTATGATAGATTCGGTGCACTGATCCCCGCCGCGGCGAGACACAGCCCGAAAAAGCCCGCCCATAACGCGTGAATAACTGACATGAGCACTTTTATTTGTATGCATATTAAACGCGAGGTAAGCCGCTGATGTTTCACATTACGGAAAAAATAGTGCAAAGTTCCTGCAAAAATGATGTTCACAATATGCTTAACGGCCCAATAATTCCTCACCCCCGCCAATCGCAGGCAATTACGCGGGAGTTGTTACGGCTGGGGCTCCAGCAATCGGGCAGGCTAGCGATCTTATCGCTGTGACTTAAACGTTGAACCCGCCCCTCAGAAGGAGGGTGCGATCCGCCGATTTATAGATAAAAAAATGCTTGCAAACAACTGCCCTGTATAGGTAAAATCGATAAGGCTGCAATCATGTGGCTGAATTTCTAAATTAAGATAAAGGGCTGTGAACGATGCGTAAAGAAATTGGAATTGATGAAAGACCGCCGCTCGGCGCAAGTGTAATGCTCAGTATCCAGCATTTGTTTGCCATGTTCGGCTCCACCGTGCTTGTCCCGACCTTGCTCAAGGTCGATCCTGCGGTATGCCTGCTCATGAACGGGATTGGCACGCTGCTTTATCTGTTGATTTGCAAAGGCAAAATACCAGCCTATCTGGGCTCCAGCTTTGCTTTTCTTGCCCCGGCCGGGGCGGTTATCGGAAATTACTCTTCAACAAGCGAAGGATATGCCGCAGCATTGGGCGGATTCATTGCAACAGGGGTCGTGTTCACACTGGTCGCCCTCCTTATTCAGGTGGCAGGCACCAAATGGATTAATGTCGTGTTCCCACCCGCCGTCATGGGCTCGATTGTCGCCGTTATCGGTCTGGAACTTGTTCCGGTGGCCGCTGGTATGGCGGGATGGATTAATTTGAACAATGATCCGGATTGGGCCGTTGATTCTGGCACCATTATCATTTCGGTTTTCACTCTGCTTGTCACGGTGCTCGGCTCCGTGCTGTTCCGCGGATTTATGCGCATCATTCCGATTCTCTTCGGGATCGTAGCAGGCTATGTGCTCGCCCATTACATGGGCTACACCAATTTTGCCCCCGTGGCAAAAGCCGGATGGTTTGCATCGCCGACCTTTACTACGCCTGTATTTGATTGGACAGCCATTCTGATTATTTTGCCTGCTTCGCTGGTTGTCGTCGCAGAGCATATCGGCCATCTTATCGTTACGAGCAACATTGTGAAGAAGGATTTGTCCAAGGACCCGGGGCTGCACCGCTCCATGCTGGGGAACGGACTCTCAACGATGATCTCCGGTTTTGTCGGTTCCACTCCGAATACGACCTATGGGGAAAATATCGGCGTGTTGGCGATTACCCGGGTTTACTCGACCTTTGTCATCGGCGGCGCAGCCGTCATTGCCATCGTTCTGTCCTTCCTTGGCAAGTTCTCTGCGCTGATCGCAGGAATTCCGCCAGCAGTGCTGGGGGGCGTGTCGCTCCTGCTCTTCGGCGTTATCGCTGCTTCCGGTCTGCGGATGCTGATCGAAGCAAAAGTCGATTTCGGCAAGCCTGCCAATCTGTTTCTGGCAACCGTCGTGCTCGTTACCGGACTGAGCGGCGTATCCGTCACTTTCGGCGACTTCCATCTATCTGGCATGGCGCTGGCTACCGTGGTCGGGATCGTACTCAGTTTGCTGTTCCGTCTCTTTGAGCTAACCGGACTCTCTAACGACAAAGAAGCCTCAGGGCACTAAAATAGCCAGAAGAAAACCCACCGCCATGCCTTGATTTTAAGTGTACTATAATTTGAAGTAGGTATTAGCGTATCCAACGTTATTGTCTACTTCTTTTTTATTTGCTTGTGTATTTGATAAATGCATCAAGAAAATATAGTATTTAAAGTAATTGAAGATATTGTTGGAGGAGGACTTAGCCCAAGCAAATGCACGGGAGATTTATTCAGGGTCTAGGAATGAACGGTGGAAGAGCATTAATATGAAGGTTCAAGAGGTAATTATTGAAGCCGATCAGACTGAATATAAGAAACGATATATGAAAAGGGTTGAAATAATGAAGATATTTAGTAAATTATTTGGGAAGAAAAAGAAGAAAGATAATCAAATAGACGTAACAGATCAAAAGGAATTACTAAAATGTGATGAAAATAGTAAACTCCATAAAACGGATTTTGGCGTAAGTATGGAGTTATCTTTAAATATCTCTCCAGATGAAAAGAAAAACTATGAAGTTTCTATTTCTTCATCACCTGTAGGTGTTTCTACTGGTAGTACGGCCACAGATTTTTATGTGTATGAATGGTTTATCAAAGAAACTGGAGAAATATTCTATGTCGGTAAAGGGATTGGCAACCGATATAAATCATTTCATGAACGTGCTTATGAAGCTGAAAAAATTCGTAACATGTTTGATACTTCATCTCGTTTTGTTGGAACAGGGTTAACGGAGGAACAAGCAATAGAGTTAGAAAGTAAAGAAATGGCACGCATATTAAATGAAACAAAAGATAGATTAACAAACCGTATGATACCTCTTTTTGCTGAAAGAGACAACGGATATGGCCGAGGTCCAGAAACGCCAGCACTGCAATTTGAAACTGCTCCACATCTTTACGCAAGTGAGATAGAAGAGCATTACTTTGGATTAAAATCCCGACCATTTGATGAGATTAAGTATGAAAATTTAAAAGCGGTAGTCTTTATTACCCGAAATCTAAGGGATGAAATTAGTGTTATTTATGGCGGTATGTTTGAAAATTATTTAGATGAAGTAAAGGTATTATTGTTAACAAACAGCAGAAAGGTACTCAAAAGTAAATTTGCTAAATCAGTTACGGCTTGGATATATGTAGGGGACGATTATGTGACAAATTATGAAAATGACCAAAAGCAAGCATTAGAGAAGCTAGGACGAAACGTTCCAACCTATCATTTAATCGATGTTTGGAAATTTTTAAAAGGTAGATTTGGCGGAGTTGATACCGTTTGTAAAGAAGTAGTGCCTATTAATCCAATCCATAATCGAGTTCCACTAAAACAGATTAAGAACCGGCGCAATTGGGAAAAAGGATTTGACCAAGGGATCCCATATTGGGAAGAAGGAGATAGAGAACGGAAAGCTGGGAATCTTGAGAGAGCCCTTGAATTATTTGATATAGCTCGATACAACGGCTACAATGCTCCAGCATTATATACATCGTATGCAATGGCATATCGAAAACTTAAAGACTTTGACAATGAAATTGCAATCATTGAAGAAGCAATTGAGCGGTTGAGGTTAGAAAAAAATAAAATAAACGAAACGACCATTATGGAGTTCAAAGAACGTCAAGCAAAAGCTTTCTCACTAAAGCAAAATAGTTCGGAACGTTAAAAGAGATCATCATATAAGATTGATCAGAAGAACCAAATTTTCTTTCTGAATGATTTTTTCATAACTCGACGATCGTGACATTAGGAAGGTATCGTTGTATACATATAAACAAAGAATGAGTGCTTAATAGCACTCATATCTTTGCAAAAAAGTCTTGATAAGTTCGTGCCGTGTCGGTGGGGTTTTTCCTGGCCCGATTAGTAAATATTCACATCATCAGCTGTCACATAATAGCTTCCTGACGTCGAAGCCCTCCCTATCGCATTGACGGTATATTGCTCCGTGTTTTGGAAGGCGTAAGGGACTTGCATCACCTGAATGCCGTTCCGGTAAATATTCAAGCTGTCTTTCGACACCTCTAGTCTGAATACCCCGTAACCTTCGCTATACGTGCCTACAGTCTGTTCCAAGCTATCATACTGGCCATCGATAATTCGATATTTCACGATGCCCGAGTTTTGAACGAACAAATAAATCTGATTCTGCGATGCGGTTTGTCTTAAGCCGATTAGCGCTTGTGTGGCTGTCGTGCTGAACGAATCAGCCTTCAGGTAAGCTTCGAGATTGATCGTCTTTGAACCGAAGCTGTACGTTCTATCTGTCTTCCTTGCGACGGAGCTCGCGGCGAACGGACTGCTCTGGTTGATGTTAAGCCGCAAGCTGCCTTGATGAATGCCTGCCTGACTGCTGGATGGCCCTGCATTGGCCCAGTCCTGCGGCAAGGTGCCGTTGACGCCGGAGAACACATTCACATACGTTTCCTTCCATACTTTGACTGCATCAGCGAACAATTCGATGCCGGTACCTGTGGACCCGGAGCGCCCGACAAGCTCCAGCTTATAGTTTCTTCTGTTCACAAAATCATGTGAAACTGTCTCAATCAAGTCTCCATTACGGTAAATAAGCAGCTCTGACGGGGTGGCCTTGATTTTAATCGTACCTTTCGATTCGGGAAAGGTGCCTATCAGCAGATCCCCGGTATCATAGCTCCCATCCTTAATACGGTAAATAACCCCCCGATCGGTTTTTTCAAACACATAAATCAGATTGCCCGCATCGTCGCTCAATTGAATCCCGGATTGTCCAATAAGTGTAGTACCCGGATCCAAATAAGCTTCGGCCAGCAGCGGGGTCGTATAGAAATCATAACGCTGCTCGTTGTAGGTTACCTTGCTTGAGGCCGCCCATGCCGATGACTGCTCGAGGCGATGCCGGAGCCGGTTGTCGGATATTGACGCGCCGCTTGCCAAGTTGCCTGTATAGCTCCAGCCTTGCGGCAAGGTGTTATCGCTGCCTTCAAACTCGCTTTCATACAGTATGCCAGGCAAAGCCTTGACGGCAGCTTCCGAAGAAACACCGCTCTCACCGGCCAGATTGCCAGCGCTGACCACATAATAATAAGTCGTCCCCGGATCTACTCCCGTATCTGTATAGTTCGTTCCGGCAATGCCTCCTTTGACGACAGCATAAGGCCCGCCGGCATGCTCGCTGCGTTTAAGCTGGTAGGTCGCAGCCCCCTGAGACGGCTGCCAAGCAAGCTCGACGCTGCCGCTCGCGGAAACAGCGGTCAACGTGCCCGGCACATCAGGCACATAAAGCTCGCCATACGTAAAAGTACCGTGGTCGCTTCCGGCAAACAATCGTCCGGAATAGTCAACGCCTAACCCCCACACTCTGCCGTTTCCGAACAATCCATCAGCGGGCATCGCCGCCCAGGTTTCACCCGCATCCGTACTTTTAAACACCCATTGTCCATTGCCGTTGACCAGATTGAATTCCCCTGCATAGACGATGTTGTCATCCGTCGGGTCAATGGCTACATTCAACACATGGAACGTCCCGCCCACATTCCATTCAAACCCGTCGCCTGTTGATTTAAACGTTTCTGTATTCGAGGCAATGTCATAAATATAGACGCCGCCATTGTGGCCCATATAAATTTTGGTGCCTGCGGCATTCATCTCGACAGCATTCAAGAAATTGTTCACAAACCCGGTCACGTCCGGATTGCTGTGTGTGACCAAGCGAGTCCATGATGTCCCGAAATCTACGGATTTGTAAAGGCTCATCCCATCGTAGCCGTACAACAGGCGGGGATCGAGCGCATCGTAACCGACAACGTTCACAGGCACCATATTGAAGGCAGCATCATCTGCATAGGTGTAGACTGTATGATCCACAGCTGTCGATCTGCCGATCAGCTTCAACTTATAGTTGGTCTTGTTGGCGAAGTTATGCGGCACGACGATCGAGCCGCCATTGCTAATCTGCACATAAGTTGGCGCAGCGATAATTCTCACATTTACAGAAGGGCTGTCATAATCATCTCGAATGACAATTTCGCCGGAGTCATAACTGCCGTCCTTAATTCTGTATTTGGTCGTGTAGGTGCCATCGCCGTTATTCTGAATGAAAGTGTAGATAAAGCTGCCCAAGCCGTTGTCCAGTTGCAGCACCTGCTGTGTCCAAGCCGTCGTTCCCGAGTCAAGCGCGGCGGAAGCGACAATCGGAGTTTGGCTGAAACTAAGCGCCTTGTTAGCATATGTGACAGCGGGCAGACTCCCGAAAGCAGAAGTTTGCTCAATAGCAAACCGCAGTCTATCGCTGACGATATTTTTATCCTTGAAGGTTATTACTTCAGCAGACGACGTATTCTGTCCGATACTATTGAAGTCCCATCCTGCAGGCAGAGCGCCTGAGCCTCCGTATGCAAACCCCTCTGTTAATCTAAACGGATCAATGATTTTTTTCCATGTCGCGCCATTGTCGTCGCTGATATTGCCTCCAGCATAGATGTAATCGTAATTACTGGCGTTCCACATAATATTGCTGGCCTGCAAGCCTTCCGTACCATTCATGATGGTGAATGTGCGCCCACCATCAGTACTCACTCTTAAATCCCCGGGTTGATTCGGATTCGTCCCGCCAATACTGGCAATAACTCTCGTCTGCTCGGGTTCGCTGCCAGCAGGATCAATGGCCATTGCCGTCACATTGCCGCCGTTGGGCGGTATGGCCTTGATAAAGGACTGTCCGCCATCAAAGCTGGTCACAACGCCCATATCAATACCGCCGAATACGAGATGCCGAGAGAAGTTCGGGTTGAACTGGAAATTAATAAATCTGGCACCGCCGTAATTCGTATTGCTCCACTGCCATGTCTGTGCAGCATCCTCCGTCTTGAATATCGCTCCGTAATTCATGGAAGCCAGCCAGACCTGGCTGTCATCGGGCTTGGGCGCAAAGGCGAGTCGGTGGAAAATAAAGTTGGCGACATCACCAGCCGTTAAGTTAAAACGATCCTCGATGAGCTTGCCACCGCTCGTATCACGCCAGGTTTGGCCATAATCATCGCTATAGTAAGGAGATTTGTACGGCCAGCCCCACTCTACCCCCAGCATCAGAATATTGGGCGCCGCCGGGTGAACGATAATTTCGTAGAAACGGCCGGATGTCGGCACCCCGTTCGTTAATTGAACCCAGTCCTGTGAAGCTGTCTTTTTGAACAGCTTGTACGTTTTTTTGAGCGGGTCGTCGAACGTCGCATACATGGTTTCCGGATCGGTCGGATCCACAGACAACGCATTGATCTGCGGATCGACCTCGACCCCATAGACGGAGTCAAATACGGGCAGACCTCCGCTAATGTTTACGAACGTGGCTCCTGCATCCAAACTTTTGAAGACGCCCTTCAGTGTTGCGACGGCTACAACATCCGAATTCGTCGGATGAACCTGGATGGACGTTACTGTTGCCGACCCTATGGAAGCGCTTGCAATTTTATTATAATTTTCCCCTCCGTCAGTCGTCTTGTATAAGCCGTCATTGGCTCCGATGTAGATCGTGCCGCAGCGCTCAAGCAGCGGATCATAGGAATCCGGGTCAATCGCGATCGTATGACTGTTGTCCGGCGGGGTTGTAATTCGGAAGTAACGCTGGTGAGTCCAATTGTCGCCATTGTCCTCACTTACATACAGTCCGATTTGGGCAGTATCCCGCCCGCCGCCTAGCGAGGCGAGGGCGTAGACGATATCGGGATTGACAGGATCTACGGCAATGCTCTTAATGAAGTAAACATCCATCCCCTTCATCTTCGACTGCCAGGTTGCCCCTCCATCGTCACTCCGATAGATGCCTGCTGTATCCACCCCCATAAATATGGTCTGGTAGTTATTTTTCGGGCTGTATACCATGCTTCTCGGAATTTGCGAGCCATCGCCACCGATATCCTGCATATCCCGTTCCCATGCGCTCCTCACCATGTGATTATGCCATGCATCGGCGGCTTCTGCGCGGTTGCCGTTAAGCACAAGGCATCCCAGCATGGAGAAAATAAAAACAACTAGATGAACTGATTTCATGAGTGTATACCCTCCTTAGTCAGGCCAAGCTGCTGCATCTTATCGACCATTTCATGATGGTAAACAGCTTCTCCACCTGTTTTTGCCTCAATAATGCCTTGCCAGCTATTATTCACATAAGGATTATGTCCCGTTTCGTAGAGCAACAGCCCGGTAATGCGTGCATCCTTGCTCAGCTCTGTAATGAAACGTTCGTTCAGATCATTCCCTTGAGCGAGATAGCAATGAATCCATAGCGGCTTGCCCAGCGCCGAAACACGATCTTTCAAGATCGATGATCGGGCAGCGGAATAATCGCCCCAATTGTAATCTTTCATGGTCACCTCATCCGCCAGCTCCACAAGCCTCTCCCAGTCCGGCAATATTTTGGGCATCGCCCAGAACCCGAGTTCACCAAAGGCGGATGAAAGCTTGGGTTGAATCAAGCTCTCCCTCACGTGAAGGTGCAGCTTTTTGTGATGGCTGTGGATGAGTCGGGCGGCCTCCTCTACGAACCTCATATAAAAGTTCCCGCGGATACGCATGAGCTTAAGCGGGTCTGCCTCTTCCTTAAGAATGTTCACCCCGTATTCCTGTTCATAAGCTTCAACAATCGGCAGATTATAGCCGTAGTTCGCATAATCGCTAATCATGCTGGAATGGTTCTGCAAGCGCAGATCGATTCCATCAGCTCCCATAGCAAGCAACTTGTCGACCCGATCAAGCCAATACTCTCTGACCTCAGGGTAAGCTTCGCACAGCGTTCCTTTGAGATATTTCATCTTGCCTCTGGCTATTCCGTAACATGGACTGCTCATCCAACCCGCGTCCCACATACCGGAGCCGTACCATTCGAATTCGAAGCCGCTCTGTTTGAACGCTGCCAGCGCATCCTCCGAATGTCCGCAGTGCAGAGGCATGGAGGCGATAAAAGAGTCGTGCCCGTCCGAATTTGAGTCCAGATTTGAATTGGGGTCCGGGTGTGAGCTTGACTCAGCTTCTGAGATGCTGCTGCTTCTCCCTCTTGCATAGGGAGACACCGTGACTGGCAATTCTTCATCAGAGCTGAAGAGTCGGATCATCGAGAAAGGGATGATGAGCTTATGTTCCAAGTCCATTGTTACAGCCATATAAAGAAACTCGGGACCGATATTCAGCCCATCGACGGTAACCTCCCTGCATCTTTGCGGCGCATCGTACAGTGGATGTCCGTTGGCATCGGTTAAGGTTGTGAGGACAATGCGCTCCTCAATGGTGAAATTGCCGTCATATCTCTTGTAAGTTCCGTTATCGTTACTTGTCCACAGGTGAAGCTGCTTCATCGGATATTGCCCCACAACCTCATCGGGTTGAGACGGGTGGGTGATGTACCCGGAAGGGCTTGTGCGTTCAATTACCTCATTCAATGGGAATGTCATGACCATTCGGGTGATCGGCTGCCTCATCAACCGTTCATAATCCGGGATCGGTTTTCTTCCCACTCTCAGGTTCCCATGTTCAGTCAAGAACGAATCAAAGCCTGTTCGTTCCCCGCCAATGCAGGGGAGGGTGCGATTTCGTAGAGTCGATCCTTTGCCATGCGGAAGTGTATATCCCCCTCCGCCCTCGTAGGGCTTCATAATGACGATGGCTTCCATGCCCAGCCGGTGCGCCTCATAGATATGTTCAAACACAGGATCGCCCATTGCCAGGATCGATTCGACTGCATAATTTCCTGCTTTATTGGAAGGATCAAGAAGATCCAGCCAAGGATTGCTGAACTGTGGGTAATTAGGAGGGGCATCGACCAGATAGACGCGTGTGAAACCCAGCTTCTTCAGCAGCGTTAATTTGTTGCGTACGGTCTGACGATGATACGGAACACCGCAAAGATCAGGAAAAATATCAATAACAGGTGCGACTTGCTTGTCGAATACTCTGTTCATTATGAACCTCCGCTGTGTAAGACATGTGAGTCCGGTTGAGCGACAGCGTCCAACCGGACAAATGGCTAATTATGAATTTTTCCAACGTTCGTATGCTGTCTGGGTAAGCTCCAATGTCTTTTTAAGCCCGATCTTTTCCAGGGAAGCAAGGTATTCATCCCACTCGCTCAGCTCATTGTCGCCAACAATAAACTTCGCTTCCATCTGTGTCACGTAAGACATCAAATCCGTATTGATCTGACTCATGCTTTGCTGCTCTTCCGGTGAGAAGAACAAACTCGGGAATACAGGCTTGCCCAATTCGACCAGCTTCAGCAGATTCTCGGTCAGGTTGGCCTGCTCTTCGCTTTGTTTCTCAAGCGGCATATCCGGACCACCCATAACGAACGGAAGCGACAAGTTTGTCACTTTGTTAAACCGATAATCGACCGTTGATTGTCCTTCCGGGCTTGTCAATTGCCATGTGCCGTCGTCAAACCGCTTAACGCCGCCATCCGACTGAACGACGCCAACGTCAGGACCCATCCGGGTGAGGAAACCACCTTCATCCGAATACAAATAATCGAACAATCGGATCGTTGCCTCCGGACTTTTATTGACGGACGTAATGGCCATATTGTTAGGCGTTGCCGAAGGGTTATTGCGATGCGGCCAAACTTGCTTCGTGTTTAAGGAGCTCGTGAGCGGCAGCAACGCCTCGTAATGTTTGTAATTGTCCGCGCCTACAGCGACGAAAGCGGCGTCATCGAAGAAAAATCCAACAAGCTGCTTCTCGGTCTTCGCCCGGTATGCCTGGAAATTTTGCGAGAAATATTGCGAATCGATGAGTCCTTCCTTGTACAGCATTCTCATAAAGGTCAAGTATTCTTTGTACTCCGGCTGGGCAGGGACGAAGATTACCTGCTCCCCGCTTTCATCTGTCGAATAAGTCGTATCGACAAACCCAAGCGCAGACAATACCATCATTTTGAACGGATTATCGTTGCTTCCCGATACCGGAATTTCATCGGCAATGCCGTTCCCGTTCGGATCTTGTTCCTTGAATGCTTTCAGAACAGTGTAGAACTCATCGAGCGTGGTTGGCATATCCAGCTGCAAGTTGTTCAGCCATTCCGAGTTGATCCAAGGCTTCTCTCTTCCGACAACATTGCTTCGTTTGTCGTACGTTAGGGAAGGTAGCGCATAAATATTTCCATCCGGGGCGGTGACTGATTTCTTAAGATTCGGATCGTCAGCCAGTCTTTTCTTAATATTGGGAGCATGATCATCAATCAGACCATTTAACGGGATCAGGAGCCCCTGACTGCCGTAGTTAATTAAATCTCCGAATTCCAGTGCGCCTGCGGTCATGAATGCATCCGGGAGATCATTGGTCGCGAACGCGAGGTTTTTCTTCTCGTCCCATGAGCCGTCATCGATTTCGATTGGCGTGATGGTGCCGCCCCAAATCTCATTCAAATGCCCGGATATCCATAAGTTTTTCCATTCGTTCTGGTTGGGCGCTTTTTTGATCATCACTTTCAAATTGATCGTTCCATCTGTAATAGAGATAACCCTCGGCATTATAGCCAGCCTGCGCCGTTTCGCTGTCCGGGTTAGAAGTCGGGTTCGGGTTGGATTTCGGATTCGAATTCGGATTCGAGCATCCTGCGATCAGGATGACACCGATCATAATCGTTAACAATAGTTTGCTGCGCTTTACCAATTCGTTCACACCCCACGTTGTTTATTTTGGCATTATCTTCATCTTAACTTTCAACCTCGCTGCAGCCATCACCTCCCTACCAGGTTCAAACTGCTCATCCCTTAAGCGCCCCGATCAGGACACCCTTCAAAAAGTACTTTTGCAGGAAAGGATAGATGACAATTACAGGGAGCGAGGAAACCACAATCAGTCCATACTTCATCATGTCTGCCATATACATCTGGCGAGACATGTTTTCCAGTTGATCTGAGGTCATACTTAACATATCATTCACTTGATTCAGAATCATAATTTCCCGCAGGATAAGCTGCAGCGGGTATAAATCGCGATTGGACAAATAGATCAAAGCGTTAAAAAATGAGTTCCAATGCGCGACACCGTAGAAGAGTCCCATAACAGCAATAATCGGCTTTGACAGCGGCAATACGATACTCCAGAACATGCGCATGTTGGTGCAGCCATCGATTTGTGCCGAATCCTGCAGCTCAGACGGAATATTCATTTGGAAAAATGTGCGTGCAATGATGATATTCCAGATTCCAACCGCATTGGGCAGCATCATCGCCCATACTGTGTTGACTAGTCCTAATTGTTTCACTACCAGAAACGTCGGAATAATTCCACCGCTGAAAAACATCGTCAATACGAACAGAAACATAAACGCATTTCTGCCGTACAGATCCTTGCGCGATAAGGCGTAAGCGCTCGTTAGTGTAAGCGAGAGATTAATAAGCGTGCCTACTACGGTATAGAAAATAGTATTGCGGTACCCGGTCCAGATTGGACCGAAGTCGAAGATTCTACGATAACCGTCGAGTGTTGCCCCTTTGGGCCACAGCCAGACCTCACCGTTATTAACAGCGGTGGGATCACTGATGGAGGCAATTAATACAAAAATCAACGGATAGAGTACAGCAAGCGTAATGGCTGCCAGCAGCACACTGTTGATGAAAATGAATACTTTATCTTTTCTGGATTCGTATAGCATGATGACTCCCCTTTACCAAAGACTGGCCTGCTTCAAGGATTTCGCAATGCGATTGATCATAAAAAGCAGGACGAAATTGATGCAAGCATTAAACAGGCCGACTGCTGTCGCAAAACTGTATTGCGCCCCCTGTATACCACGACGATATACGTAAGTCTGAATGATATCCGATCCCTCCATGTTTAGCGGGTTTTGCATTAAATACACTTTCTCGAAGCCTACGCTCATAATGCCGCCAACCTCAAGTATGAGCAGAATAACAATCGTGGGCAGGATACCTGGAATATTAATATGCCAAATTCGCTGCAGTCTTGTCGCGCCATCCATGATGGCCGCTTCATGTGTCTGCGGATCTATGCCGGCCAACGCAGCAATATAAATGATTGAGCCCCAGCCGACGGTCTGCCAAATTCCCGAAAATACATAGATCGACTTGAACCATTCCGGTCTGGATAGAAAATCGACGGATTCGAAGCCCAGCGACTGAATGACATTGTTGACAATCCCGGTTTGAGGGGACAAGAACAGAATGACAATCGAAACCAATACTACTGTCGAAATAAAATGCGGCGCATAGGTGACGGTTTGCACAAACTTTTTGAACTTTGAATTGCTTACTTCATTGACCATAAGCGCCAAAACGATTGGGATCGGAAAAGCGACAATTAACGTGTAGAGACTAATCCCTATCGTGTTCTTGATCAGCGTCCAGAAATAAAAGGAATCAAAAAATTGAACAAAATGCTTAAGGCCCACCCAAGCGCTGCCTGTTATTCCAAGGCTCGGAATGAAATCCTTGAACGCAATCTGAAGTCCGTACATCGGCCAATAATAAAAGATAATGAAATATAGCGTTGTTGGCAATAGCAGCAGATACAGTTCATAGTTTTTTGTAATCGCATTCATTTTCACCTGCGGCATACCCCTTTCTCTGTGCTTAGCATCGGCGGTCCAAGTCATATGCCGGCAACGGTTTGGACCGCTGATATTTATTTTACTTCTTGCATCGCAATGCAGGGTTTCAAATTTTCGCAATATCATTCTAATAATCATGACTGCCTCCTTGCACATTTTTGACGAGTATTGACCATGCCGATCAATGTGGTTATTATTGTTTATATTCCTGTGGATGGAGGCGTTTACAATCATGCGAACTATTATTCGTCATTACTGGATGTGCCTCCTCAACGTGGTTCGAAAGCAGTTTTACTTCTCCCGAAGTATTCAATCGAAAATTTTTCTCTCCTTCTCTGCCGTCGTCCTCTTTGCCATCGTTACGACGTCGTGGGTGCTGTATGCCAGCTTCTCGAGGACAATCGAGCACAATGCCAAAACCTATGTCACCGATTCTGTCATCCATGCGAACGAGAACTTCGAACTGATATTCAGCGATGTGGAGAAGATCAGTACCGTCGTCATATTAAACAAAGTGAATGTCATTGATTATATAAGCAGCAGCAGCAAGAGCTCTGTACCGTATGATAATTTCATCGAGCAGCAGGCTGCCGAACAGTTTTTATCGTCACTGGCAGCCTACAAGCCGTACATTACCCGGGTTGCCATTGTCGGGCGCAACGGGCGCATTGCCCATGCAGGGGGTTCGATGCTGTTCAGTTCAATCGTTGAGGAGCCTTGGTTCGAGCAGGCTCTTGCTGCAGATAATGGGCAGCTTCTGATCGACGCACCCAGCACCGGGGAAATCTCCTACAGCCGTGTGATTCGTCATAATAACCGGCCGATCGGCATCGTGCTGATCGAATTTAATAAGAGCTTCCTTCAATCACTCTTTAATATTAAGCCGACCGACAGCGGCTTGTTCTTCGTTACCGATCCTATGGGCAACCGAATTCTGAATGCCGGCGGTATCGATGTGCCAGCTGTTTTCCTTGAGCAAGCTGCCGATCTTTCCCTGACATCGAATCGCGATCCGACATTCCCGCAGTTGCTTTCAGCCGATAAGGTGTTGATCGAAGGCGTCAACTATTTGTATATTTCCTACCAGTCCTCCCTGACAAAGTGGCTTACGATTGGCTTTATCCCTTACAACAAATTAATTAACGATGCGCTGGCGATCCTCAAGCGGATTATTCAATTCGGCATTTTCATATTTTGTGTGGTTCTGCTGACTTCCCTGGCGCTTTCCAGGCAGATCACGAAAGGGTTGCAATATCTGACCCGGCTGATGGGCAAAGTCAGAGAGGGCAATCTGGAGGTGCGTCCCCGCGTGCGGAGCCGGGATGAGATCGGCGAATTGAGTGAAGGGTTTCATTCCATGATGTCCCGAATCGACAGCTTGATGGATGAAATCAAAGATCAGGAGAAACAAAAAAGAGAAGTTGAGATCGTCGCCCTGCAATCGCAGATCAGGCCCCATTTTATCTACAATACGCTGGATACCGTTAAGAGTCTGGCTCGTCTGCAAAATGTTCGAAATATCGAAGAACTGCTTGGGGCCTTTATTGAATTGCTGCGTCTGACGCTGGGCGACACCCGTGAATTTATTACGATCAAAGAAGAGATTGAGCACCTGGAGCGATATATTCTCATCCAGAGATACAAGTATCTGGACCGCTTTATCGTTCAATATCAGGTGGAGGAAGGAGTGCTCGACTGCTTGACAACAAAGCTCATCTTGCAGCCCCTAGTGGAGAATGCCATTGCCCATGCGTTCGTTGATGTGCACAAAGACCTGCTGATCACCGTCAAGATTTATGCTGACAATAACCGCATTAAATTCGAAGTAACGGATAATGGCATAGGAATGACAGCCGATCAGATTCAGCAGATTTTGAATAACAAAGATTGCAACCTCCACAGGGGAGGAATCGGCCTGCGGAATGTCGATGAGCGCATCAAGAAATTGTTCGAACAGCCGGATGGAATTCATATCGTAAGCGAGCCCGGGATGTATACCTCCGTCGAATTCACGATTCCGAGAATGGAAGGAAGGGTTTGAATGTACACAAAAGTTATGATCTGTGATGATGAGCTGCTTGCCCGGAATAAAATAAGATCATTGCTTGATTGGGAAAAGTACGGCTATTACATTTGTGCGGAAGCGGACAATGGAGAGCATGCTATCAGCCTGATCCGAGAAACGCGTCCGCATATCTTGTTAACGGATATCGATATGCCAATTCTGGATGGCGTCTCGTTATGCAGATATTTGAATGAACATCACAGTGACATCAAGCTGATCGTGTTAAGCAACTATGATCATTTCGACTATGTGCATGATACGATGCAGAACGGGGCTGTTGAATATTTGCTCAAGCATCGTGTTAACAAAGAGCTGCTGCTGGACGTTCTTCATAAAGCACAAGCCAGGCCGGTCGACTACGCTGCCCGCTCCTTCCTATCGCAATCGGCAGCGGAAACGTTGAAGTCGCATATCGAGGCCGACATGTTCGCCAAGCTGATCGAATCAGACATGCCGGAGCAGTTGAAGCCGTTCAGTACGAACACCTGCGTTGTGTGCGTCCAACTGCTGCAGGATGTTCAATTGCAGGATGAGCGGGCGTTCGACCATAACGAGGTGCTGGTTCATTCCATGGTCGCGCTCTGCCAGCAAATCATCGGCAACACCCGCAGCAGCATTACGCTTCATGAGGGAGACGGCCTGTTTCTTATCCTGCTGGCTTATCCCGAGCTTAGAAGCGAAGTTTCGATGCTGCAATCCGTGCAAGCCTATATGGACAAACTTAAGAAAACGATCTGGATCGTATATCGCATGGCGATCGAGACAGGGCATAGTTCAGTCTGCCACCACATTCAAGAGCTTGGAAACTATATTGAGCACGCTCATCGGGAGTTGGCAAGCAAACTGCGGACCAAAGGCAACCTCCCCGAATCCGACATTGAACTGCCGCCGGGGCAGAATAACGCCGATGTAGGTCTGACCATTCAACAGGAAAAGGAATTGCTTAATGCTATCGTCGCTTATAATAAGCCTCATATTAAGACGATTTTAGGCGAGGTCTTCGATTCCTTCCAGCAGCGAAAAAAGGAGTACTCCCAGATGATCCTGCTGGTGGAAGAATTGATCAACTATGCCCATCGAATCGGGAGGAAAAGCACGGTGGATGTAAAGTGGATTTCCGAAGAAATTAGAGAAAATCGGCCAAAAATCAGTCAATGGACCGAAGTCAGACAGTGGGTTGCCGGAATTTACATTCGGCTGGTGGACGAAATCAATGCATCGCAGAGCCATCCCTCTTACTCCAAATATGTGGAAAAAGCGATGAAACTCGTCCGCACCAAATACTATGAGGGCGTGTCGCTGGAGCAAGCCGCCGATGCCATTGGTATTACGCCTTCCTATCTTAGCAAGTTGTTTAAGGAGGAAACAGGGAAGAGTTACACAGAGACGGTGAATCATTATCGAATCGAATTAAGCAAACAGTATATCCAGAATGGGAAGGCAAATATTAAGGAAATCTATTCCATCGTCGGCTTCAATAACTATCCCTATTTTTTCAAAGTGTTCAAAGATATCGTTGGAGAAACACCCCAAGCTTATGCCAGAAGAAACAACAACAAGCAATAGAAGCCGTCCAGAGCGAGCCGGAACTTCTATTGCTTGTGCTTGGTGTGCTTGTGGCAGTTGGCCGGCTTGCTAGGACATCTTCATCCCCTGTATACGCATCACACCGCTGCTGGCTTCCGTCATCAGCATGCGTACATCGCTGCTCCAGCTCATCAATTGCATACCGTAATCCATCCCTCGCTGCAGCAGACCCATATCGGAAGAAATAATGCCGGACAGCTTGTTGTGCCGGCTGGCCGCAGCGGTAATTGCCTTCATCGCCTGATCAAGCAAATCGGCGGCGGCTTGGTCTGCAACCGGCATATCCTCCATCAAATCGTTAGGTCCCAATATCATGCCATCCACGCCAGTCACGGGGAAGATGTCATCCAGCCGCTCCAGCCCCCGCATGGTTTCGATCTGCCCCAGAATGATCGTCTCCTGGTTGGCCCGCCTCATATAAGCCTGGGGATCTGGAACGATGTACTCGGCATGCACCCTGTTCAGGGCAACCCCCCGCTTGCCTAGCGGGCGGTACTTCGCATGCTCTACAGTCTGCTGCAAAACAAGCGGATCGGACACCATCGGCACAAGCAGACCGCTCGCACCCATATCCATATATTTCAGGATGGTCGTACGGGTCGTATCGGGAATTCTTACGATAACAGGCAGACCAATCCCTTTGCTTACCGCGATCATATGCGCCACGGATTCATAGTTGAAATACCCATGCTCACAATCGACGATGAAGTAATCAAAACCGCTCGCCTTCAACATCCGCGGGACATTCGGGGATAGAAATTCCACCAGCATCGTGCCGGTTAGTCGTGTTCTGGACTGTGCCAGTTCCTTCAACATCTGCTCACTCCTTATCTGGATAAGATTAGCGTACGGGTCTGCTCCACATTCGCGCATTTCCCTTCATAAATAAGTGCCAGTCTGAGCAGCCCCAGAAAAACCTCGTTTTCCAAAGGCGCAGGCACAATCTCCATGGACAATTGACGTTCGATTTCACGGCGCAAATAGCCGTTTTTCATTAACACTCCGCCTGTCCCTATAATTCGTCGAACGTCCCTTCCACCTGCCAAATGCTTGAATTGCTCGCTATAGGTAAGCGCGATTTCGTTCATTGCCGAGGCTAGTATGCTGCCCGCAGATAAATTGGCGCCATGAATATTCCAGATCGCCCCGGGGTTGGTCCCGGTCTGCGGACCCCAGTATCCCACTTCGCTGCGCAAGCCATCCGTTCCAGTGCGCTCTGCTTCCCGCAGCAGGTGCTCCCACAGCTCATCTGCGGGCCGTTCCCGTTGAAATACTGAATGGCCTACACTGCGGATAAAATCTACCAGAACAGCCAGGTTGCGACCGCCGGGGAGCTTGGTAATGGTTGCAAGATAACGTTCCTCGAAATAAGGCCTCGTTTCCCATGCTCCTGGCTGAAGCGACGGGGTCGCCTGCGACAGCCAGCCTGCCGTTCCGATATTCATAACAACTTCCTCTTCGGGGTGTGCCAGACTTCCCAGAAAAGCTGCCTGATGATCTCCAATATCGGGGAACACTGGAATGATTCCGAATTTACTATGAAATTCACCTACAGCGTCATAGCCGGATTCAATACGCGGCAGCGCGATGCCCTGACAGCCAACCGCATTCAGTATCGATTGATCCCAACACCGCCCAGCCAGATCAGCGAGCCCAGTCGGAACAGCGTTCGTCAGATGGCATACGTGCTGCCCGGTCAGCCTGAGAATCACATATCCGCCGAGTGTGCACAGTTGAAGCCCGCGGTATGTCCTTCCAATCACAGCGTCGATGTCGCCATAATTCAGCATATGATACAGGCTCACTGCGGCTATGCCAGGCTTCTGCCAAAGCCCGGTTCTCAGCCACGCCTCGTCTCCTATCCGGCCCATCAATTCTGTCATCACATTGATCCCAGGTGCGGCTGCCGGCTCCAGTCCCCGTTCGTCCTGCCAATTAATGTAAGAGGTGACCGCCTGGCCAAGCTCATCAGCCAGCACAAACCCATGCATCTGGGTAGTGATCCAGATACCTTGGCATTCTCCAACACAACTCTCCAACTGCTCATCCAGCATAGCTGCAATGCGTCTGTACAGGAGCTCCATATCCCATTCTTTGCGCAGAGGATGAACGCCTGCTAACGGCTCGGGCATCGGGGCTGTACGTATATGCGTGACAGATAACTCTTGCACATTCAAGTTTGCGAGCTTTATATACGAACTTCCTACATCCAAAGCAATATAACTCATCAGGCCTTCTCCTCATTTAACGGACTAATAGGTGCATTATACCCGCCTTTTCGACACTGAACGCTCTGTATATTTGCGATATCATTCTAAATTTTTGTATTCCTGATACTGGTCACAAAGAATGCAACGACAAAGAAGCCGCAGGATATAACCCACGGCCCATTCTTGTATGATTTGCGAAGTTGCGAAGCTGCATCCTTCAAGCGCGTTGATGAATCAAGGCTTCCAAACACCAATCGTACTTCCCGTATAAAAAGAACCTCTGAGCCGTACCTGCTCCCATGGCAGCAGCGGGTTCGCAATTCTGCGCAGCATGAGCTCCGCAGCCCGTTCGCCCGCTTCCCGGATCAGCAGGAGCGGCCGCGACAACTCGGGATCATACGGCACTTCCTCGTTCTCCATACCAATTAATGAGAAGTCCTCGGGGATGCTCATGTTTAGCGCGCCGGCTGCAGCATAGACCCGCTCTGCCACACCCGGGATCCCGCTGATCACCGCCGTATATTGTCCTGAGCTCAACTTCTCCTGCAGACATTCCATCCAAAACGCTTTATCGGAAGCAGGGCTGGTTACATGCTCGCCGGAATCGGCCAAATTCGCAAGACCCAGCCGCTCGGCTGCGGCTGCGAAAGCTTGCCACCTTAGTCGGAAACCACGCTGCGGTTCAATATCTGCGACATACAATATACGCCGATGTCCCACCCGATACAGCATCTCCATCGATTGCTGAACCGCATATTCCACATCCCAAATGACACTGTCCACCTCAGCCAATTCGGGAGGATAATTAATCAGCACTTTCGGAAGCGGCAGCTTCAGCAGCTTCGCCTCCATCCACCCCGGAATGGCTGCGGTCAGAAACAAGCCGTCCGCGTACAGCAATTCGTTCCTATCCAGCCACTCGTCGAATTCCTTCTCCCCGGATAACTCGGCAGGCACAATGAGAGGGTATAACGAATGTCCCAGCTCCTTTAAACGAAACTGTACTCCTTCCAGCTGCAGTTGGTGAAAAGCAGCGTCGCCGATTATAATCATGGCAAATCGCCGGGGTTTGGCATACGCCCATGGAATTCTTTCCGCAGACCTTCCCGCCTCCTGCTCTTTCGTCTGGTAGCCCAGCGCGCGCGCCAGGTCTGAGACCTTCTTGCGCGTCGTCTCCGACATGCCCGGCAGCCCGCGCAACGCTTTGGATACCGTATGAATCGTCAAGCCTAATTCATCGGCGATTGTTTGTAAGGTCACCGTTTTTTTTCGAGGCATGTCACTTCTCCCCTCAGCCCGCCATCTGCTTTAATTGTAACAAAAATGAAACTATATACTACCCTTTTTCTTCCCTATAATGAGGGCGAACAATAAAGATGTCAGCCAACATGGAGGAATCAAAGCATGTCAAACAGAGAAGTTGCAATACAGCAAACTGTTCCGGTTCACGATACAGCCGATGTAGTCATTATTGGGGGCGGGCCGGCAGGCACCGCTGCCGCCATCAGTGCCGCGCGCTGCGGTAAAAAAACGATTTTACTGGAGCATTCGGGACAATTAGGAGGCATGGGTACGCTCGGAAATGTCAGTATCTTCATGGGAGTAGGGAACGTGACAGGCATCTACCGTGAATTCATCTCCGATTTTATGCCCGCCGCCTTGCCACAATCGCATCATCAGTCCATCTGGCCGCAATATTCGCCATTTGAGCTGCGTCACTATTTGAATCAAAAATTGGAGAAGGAAGGGGTTAAGGTCTACTATCATACCAGTTTTGTTGCGCCAATCATGCAGGGAAACCGAATTACAGGCGTCATCGCGAACACGCGCAGCGGTCTGAGGGCATTCGAAGGCAAGGTCTGTATTGACTGTACAGGGGATGCAAGAGTGGCCATTGAAGCAGGCGTACCCGTTCGCTCGGGACGGGAAGAGGACGGTTTGACCCAGCCGATGACGCTGATGTTCATGATGCAGGATACCGGTAAGCCGGTGCCGCAATATTTGCCGGATGACTGCTACCGCTATGAGACCGTTGCCGATCTGCCCCAAGGCCGCCATCTGTACTGGGAGCAGTCTGACAGCGGTACGCTGCTCGTTAACATGACGCGTGTCAAAGGCAACGGCGCCGATATCGAGGATATCAACTATGCGGAGAAGGAAGCGCTGCGGCAAGTGTTCTCGGTCGCCAACTATTTGCAGCGCAACAACTACGAGAATTATATTCTATCCCATATACCGGGACAGGTTGGCGTACGGGAAACCAATCAGATCGAAGGACGTTATACGCTGACAGAGGATGATCTGACTGGCGGCATGCGGTTCGAGGATGTTGTTGCCCAGACGAATTATGAGATTGATATCCATAATCCGACTGGCGGAGCAAACACGGACGAACGCAAGCTGGATGGCTACGACATTCCTTATCGCTGCATGCTCCCTCTAGCTGTTGAGGGATTGATTGTTGCGGGTCGCAGCATCTCGGCTACTCATGTGGCGATGTCCTCCATGCGTGTGCAGGCAACCTGCTATGCCCTTGGCCAAGCAGCAGGCATCGCCGCCGCTCTGGCGGTTGAAACCGGCAACCCTCTTGCCGACATCCCGGTTCCGGATTTGCATAGGAGGCTCGCTGATCAGGGTGTCGTATTCGCGCAGTAACTACCCTTGCCCCGTGTTAGATTCAGGCGTAGGAGAAAAAAAATCCCCTTGCAGCACGCATGACGCGTGCGGCAGGGGGGTTACACAATCGCTATGTACTGCCAGGGCACCTCGCTGCAATTCCATACGTTGTTGGCCGATAAGTAGAAAATATGCCCGTCGCGCAGCATCGCTGTCGTATCAATCGATAGCAGCACCGGGCTGCCGTAGCGGCTGCCGACATTGCGCGCAGTCTGCATATCCTCCGTCAAATGAACATACTGTCGCGATTGTTTGGTAATCCCTTCCACTCGGATGCTGTCCAGAAAACGCGATGCTGTGCCATGATAAAGCGGATTGGGCGGCGTGCATTGTGTCAGCTCCACATCAACTGAGATGGAATGCCCCTGATTGGCACGGATCTTGGTGTAGTCCGCATTGAAGCTGTAACGCTGCTTGGTATCGCTGCTCACAATCCGCTCCAACGTCGCCATGTCGATGGATTTGCCTGAGCGACTCATCCCCGCCAGCAACTCCGCGACGTCCGCCCAGCCGTTCCCATCGAGCGAAATCCCTGCTGCATCAGGCTGGTGACGCAAGATCAGGCTAATAAACCGGCCGAGCGCTGTATCATTTCGGTTTGTTGACATATGAATTCTCCTATAGTCATCGTTGGCAATAATATAGCCCCAAATATACAACCATGTCAATGCATTAGGATATATCATGCTCTGCAGTTCTGCCGTCGGTTCCTTTTAAGCCTCAGGACTGCGAAATTAAGTTTCCGGGCTGCGAAATTAAGTTTCCGGGCTGCGAAAGGTTCCCATATAATTTTCAATTTCCTCTTTCTCTGTTTCAAGCAAACCAGCGAGCAACGCTTGAAGCATTCGAAGCTTGCTAATGTTCTGTTCAATCTCCACAATTTTATTGCGGACGATTTCTTCGAGCACCTCGGCCCTCGTTTCTTTATTAAGCAGTTCAAGCGTCTCCTGAATTTCTTTCAAGGAATAGCCCAAAGATTTCGCAGCTATAATAAATTTGATCTTCACTAAATAGTCGTCGGTATAGATCCGGTATCCATTGGCACCCCGGCTTGGAGCTGGCAAGACGCCCGTATCTTCATAGTAACGAATCGTCGCCATACTCAGGCCCGTGCGCTTGGCAAGCTCTCCTCGTGTCATTTCATCATCCCCCTTCATCTCAGGCGTTTTCTGAACAAACTCGTATGTCCGCTTCCGTCAGCCTAGCGATTGTACAACCAGATGTCCCGTTTTGTATAGTTCTCATCGTACTCCACTTCAGGAAATTCCGGGGACGGCCCATCCAAAAGCGGCTGCTTTTCCCCTTTCAAATAGTAATCGAAAAACGCTGCAACGTAGGATCGGGTAATATCGATGTTATGAAAGGGATCGATATCTTTGGCGAACAGTGCCGGGGACAGCAGCGGGATCTCCGTAAAGCTTTGATGAAATAACTTGTCCACAGTCAAATAATATCGGTCGCTGCTGCTGTGTTTCATCACAAAATCAAGGTCAGTCGCGAATTCTTCAAAAAACACTTTATCCTTGTTCGTTTCCGACGTGTCCAGACTTTTCGCAGTTCCGCCTGTCATCATATACATAAAGGGCTGCTGCAGGCCGTTATGGGCAACACTTCCCCAAAATCCGCCCTCCAAACTGACTCCTGCCTTGAAACGATGATCCAGTGCGAGCGCCTCCGCCGTTGTCGCTCCTCCGTAAGAATGGCCGAATATTCCCACACGGTCCAGATCAAGCTTGCCTTCGAACAAGCCGCCGGTGCCTTGAGCATTCCAGGCAGTGAGCGTGTCCAGCACAAAACGTGCATCTGCTGCGCGAATGCCAACCCCCTTCACGTTATGGTCGTAAAGCGCTTGAGATGTTGGGAACTCCGGATCGGGCTTGTAGTAAGTGCTCCGTTCATCAGGAAACGCCACTTTGGCGGAAGTATAGGGGTGATCCATGCCAACGACAATATAGCCGCGGCTCACTAATTCTTCAATTGCCGTCATGCTTTGAAAACGGGTTGAGCGAATACCGGGTGAGAACAGCAGCACCGGATAACCGGCTTCGTTGGGCGCCAATTCCACCTCGGGCACCACATGAGTCGGGATTGTTGTCAAATAGCCAAACAACTGCTTAGGTATATCAAACACAAGACTGACCGCCTCGCCAAGCTCTTCCGGGTAATGCTCCCTCGGCTTGCCTTTGGCTGCGGCAGGATCGACTGGATACCACACGTTCACCATCAACTCTCGCTTGCCGCCCGGTTCATCGCCCAATGTCTCTTCCCGCGTTTCATCCGTTAAATGACGAACAACCGTACCGATTGCATAGCTTCCTGTTGGCTCTGGCACGGTGAACACCGGCAGCAGCCTATCCAAATAAATGGCGGATGCCGTCAGCGCCACTACGACAATAGAGAGCGCAATCCTGCCCGCGAGAAGGCGGCGGTGGGCTTTAGGCTTGCGTCGGACAAGCCTGAGCAAGAGGACGATGATTAGCGCCGCCCCAACAGCATATAGTGGAATAACTTGAAAACGAAACAAACCCATAGCAGCATGAACCACTAGACTGAGCGTAAGAAGCGTGAATAGTCCGGCGTCAAACCGCCGATTTCGCCACCCAAAAATAACAAGCCCCGCAGCTGCCAAACTGATCAAAACCAGCGTAACTTCAAACCATTTCATAATAGCTACCTCCATAATAACGCGGCCATCCATGTGAACCGCCATTTGTTATAATGTAATTATAAAGGTTGAAGTATACTTCAAGGTCAAGCATCAATGTTTTGTCTTATGATCAAGTATAGGCGAAATTACCTTCGCCTGTCTTTGGCGGGATAGTGACGGCTGCCCTTTGAGGGCGAGGGCGGCCGAGGGCGGAGCTTTGAGCGCGATGCGGCCAGGGCGGCGAGGGCCGAGCTTGTGCGCGATGCGGCGAGGGCAGCGAGGGCCGAGCTTGAGCGCGATGCGGCGAGGGCAGCCGAGGGCCGAGCTTTGAGCGCGATGCGGCCAGGGCCGAGATTGTGCGCGATGCGGCGAGGGCGGCCGAGGGCGGAGCTTTGAGCGCGATGCGGCGGTGGCAGCGAGGGCCGAGCTTTGAGCGCGATGAGGACGATGGCAGCCGATGGCGGCGCTTTGAACACGATGAGGGCGAGGGCAGCGATGGCGGAGCTTTGAGCGCGATGCGGGCGATCGCAGCCGAGGGCGGAGCTTTGAGCGCGATGCGGGCGATCGCAGCCGAGGGCGGAGCTTTGAGCGGACAGAACTGGAGCAGCAGAGGGTTCCTATCATGCAAATAATGCAAAAATGCAGCATTTTGGGGTCATATCCCCTGCTGCTGCCATAATTGCTGCTCATGTGCAGGATTTATTTCAATCTCCCCACAATTTTGGAGCATTCTAAGTTAAAATACTGCATAATCGCATCATTTTACCCCTACAACTGAATTTCACACCTCAAATCCTGCATTATTGCATTATTTCAACATCCAATCTGCCTTCGACCCGTTTACTCTCGTAAAGATGATACAAGTCCATCCGGCTAATCAAACGCAAAGATGATACAAGTCCATCCGGTAATCAAACGTAAAGATGATACAAGTCCATCACCCGGTTAATCAAACGACGTAATTGGCTTATCCTGTGATTCCGAACGAGAGGGAGATACGTCCGCTTCGCGAAAAAAAGAAGCCAGATGGCGTTTGCCATACTGGCTTTTATTTCAAGCCGCTTCTTCTATTTCAAGCCGCTTCTTCTGTTTTAAACCTCGACCAACTCCAGGTCATCAAAGTAGACTTCACCAGCAGTCGTACCTTTGTACAAGTAAATCGTAGCGCTTGTATGGGAAGGGCCAGTCGTAAACATCACCTCTTTATATACATACCCTTCGCCGTTCTCGAATCCCCAGGCATCGACCGTGCCTCCGCCGAAGCTTTTCGCGCCGAACACGGCAACGCCACCATTAGCGCTGTCCCCCCAACCGCTCAGCCGGTAGGTCGTATTGGGTGCAAGTCCTGTTACTTGCTGCTCGACACCAACATAGCCGCCGCTCAGCTTTGCCGCATATTCACCGCTCCGTACGACGGCTTCTGTCACCGAGGCTCCGCCATAATTGACCGGCCATCCCGCCAGGCTGCCCGTTTCAAAGCCGCCATTGGCCAGCAGATTGACCGGCTGGGGCTCCTCCTCCCGCAAAATTCGGAAATAATCGAAGTCCGCTGTCAGTCCTGTCCCTGCACAGACGATCAGACCGATCTTCGGCGCTGCAAAATTAACCGTTTGCTCCGTCCACACCTGCGTGTAGGTGATTCCATCAGCCGAATAGTAGCCGCTGTACTGATTGCCGCTTTTTACAACTCGCATGTAAGAGACGGTCGAAGCGATCGTGTCCGGCACCTCAACATGGCCGCGCACTTCATCAATCTGCCGAGTGAACTGAAACTGGTTGCCGCTGCCGTACAGCCGGGTCATCCGCACATAAGTGCCGTCATCGTCATAGACGATTAATCCTCCTTGTGACCACTGGGAGGAAGGCTTGCCATCCAGCTTCGTCTCGATCGTCCAATCGCCGTCAGGCGCACCCGTAAGCAAAATGTTGCGCGCAGTGGTCATGCCATCGACAATGTCGCCGCCCTCGCTGACAATTCTCATATAACCGGGGCGGTCGGTCAGCGACCACTTCTGACTGTTCTCCCGAATCCAGTTCCACTGTTCATCCAATCCGGTGAGCGCGAATTCATCGTCAGTGCCTTCCACAAATACAGGCTCCTTCGTGCCACCTCCGGGCGCAGCGCTGAACTGAATCAGTTCCATGTCGTCGAACCGCACCTCGCCCGCACCGCCAGCCTTGTACATGAAGACCGTGGCGCTTGTACTGCTAGTGCCGGTTGTAAACGTAATCGCCTTGCGGCCATACGACGTGTCCGAGGCAACAATATGTGCCGATTGTTCTGAGTTGCCGTGGTTTTTCACCCCGAATACCGCGCTCCCTCCGCCGGCGCTTATGCCGTGCGCGTACAGCCGGTACATCGTATTGGGATGCAGACCGGTAACCGTCTGTTCAATACCGGCATAGTTCCCGGTCAGACGCGCCGCATATTCGCCAGTGCGAGCGCCGCTATTCACAACCGAAGCGCCATTGTAATGAATGCCCCAGCCGGTAAAGTCACCGGTCTCAAATCCGGGATTTTGCAGCAGATTCACCTGCGACGGCGGCTCGGGAAGCGGCGGCAAATTGTTAGGATCGAGACCCGGTCCATGATAAGCGCCGATATTCGGTGCAGCAGCAGCCTGAACGGCGTTGCCGAAGAAATCAAAACCGCCATTGTTCGCGATTACGCTGCCCGCGCCAATCGCCGGTGACGTATTGAGCAACTGGTAGCCTACCAGCGTTTCCCTGCCGATCCCGCCTGATCCCGGCGAGGCGAGTTGCGGATCGGCGACGATTTTATACGGATCGCTTGGCTCGCTGGCAGGATGATTGCCGTAGAACAGATTGTGTTCAAACACATTGTTTGTGCTGCCGCCGAAGCTGTAACCGCCCGACCCAAGATTGTAGATGATATTATTGTAGAAAGATGTGTTCGAGGCGAAGCCATCCCATGAGATGTAATCGACCACTTTCGTATCCGAGCTCGCCGGAATGTACACTGTGTTGTTGTATATCGTTGTATTGTTGGGCGTCCCGCTGAAGTTGAACACCGCTTTGGCGTCATTCTGGCTAATATTGTAGCGGATGACCGTATTGGTGTTGTAATTGGACGCGTTCGTCCCATCATTGACCGTCAAGACGAATCCGCCTGCATTGTGATGGCTGTAATTGTACTGAATGATCGTGCCGTCGCTGTTGAAGTCTGCGTCATAAGCCATCGCATCCCCGCCAGGAGCGGTATTGTACACCTCATTGTACTGGATCACCGAATCCTTGGCCCCCCATACCCACAGCGGCACATGATATCCACTGGCCCGCACATGAGTGTCATACACAACGTTGTGCTCAATGACGCCATCGGTTGTGTTGAGGATGAAGGCGCCATCCGCTGCAACGTCGTAGATGACATTGTTAGCTACCTTCAATCCGCTGGAGAAGGTGCGCTGTGCGCCATTAAGATAAATGCCGACGCTGTCCAACGAGTAAATACGGTTGTTCTGAATCGTCACATCCTTGACATGGTAATCCCAATTCTCGCCCCACACGATAATCCCGCCATTGCGGGCATAATCGTTGGCAACGCTGCCCTTGACGTGATGAATGTCAAGATGTTCGAACACGAAATGCTGATACACGACCGGATTGGAGAAGCCTCCACTGGTTCCGTCGACATGAATCCCTCTGCGCTGCCCTGGTGTCGCTGCATTGTTCGTAATCTCCAGGTTGCGCACTTCCCAGCCTTCCTGATTGTAGAAGTAAACGGCCGCATGCGCCCCACCTCCGGCGATAAGCGGTTTGCCGCCATCCCCATATCGGTCGATGCGAATCGGATTAACGCTAGTGCCCGAACCCTGCGGTGCCAGCGTCCCGTTCCATACTCCGCCAGCCTTGAACAGAATGCTGTCCCCCGGCTGATAGACAATACTGTTGACCTTGTCAAGGCTTCGCCACGCTGTCCCCGGCGCTGTGCCTGCTCCAGTGTCGCTACCAGCGGTGGAGTCAACATAGTACACCGTACCGCTGGCAAGTGCCACCGGTGTCCCCATGCCTGATGGCAAGCCCAATCCCGACAGGACCACCATCGCGCATAGCACAACAGCGACCAGCGGACGCAGCAAGCTGAAGCCGATCCGCTTGCTAACGGTTCTCCCGTTCCCGCGTATCTCTGTACCCGTTGATACGAATAATGCGTTTAATCTGCCCATTCTTTTATTCATGTCTGTATCCCCTGCCTCTTGGTCAGTTTAGTCCACCCACTGGCGAACCGCTTGTTCAAACGCCTCTTCATAAATTGTGATAACTGCCTTCTGCCGCAATAAGGATAAATAGTTCAAGTAGCGCGCCTGCCGCAGCTCGTGCAGCCGCTTCTCCTCTTGCTGCGCTGATTCCCCCATTCGGTTAGAAGCCAGCTCCAGCTCAATAATCTTTACAATCGTGAATTGGCCCAGCGTTCCTTCGTCCAATACAGGACTGATATCGCCCGCCTGCAAATGCCCTTGCGCCAGCATGGAGGTCAACCATCCATACAGTGCTGGCTGCGACTTGAAAAAGTGGCGCGCGGTTGCTTCATCGAACTGCATCTCCTGCAGTTCGGCTGCGGGTCGCTGCACGATTGCCGCCGATCCCCCCTTTATTCGTTCCTCCAGTTCAGCAATGGCTTCCACTGGATCAGTCCCGCCTCTCACCTCCTCTCGCAGGAAATCCATCCATACGCGTGCCTCATCTTTTTGCTCCGCTTCCGTCTGTCCTGTCCCCTTCTTCCTTGCCTCCACCGGGCTGACTGCCGTATCCTTGACTTCCTGCTGCTTGACCTTCTGCATCACGATGTCGGCTGCTGCTTCTTCCTGCTGCCGATAGGGAACGGCAATTGCGTGCATAAGCAGCTTTATGCCGCTGTCCAGTGGCGCGGTCGCTGACGAGTCCGCCTTTTCATCCATGGTCGCTTCAGTTCCGGACGTCTCCATCTTGAATGATTCAGGGGTGACCATTCCAGCCGTGGACGCTCCAGGCTCTTCAGACGATTGCGCCCCCGACACTTCAGGCTCGTCACGCCAATGCCCTCCTTCATCAGCAGACGATCCTTGCGCATCAAGCAGCCCATCATCCTCCAGCAGTCGCTGCAGATCGATTCTTAACTTGCTGACATAGTACGGAATAAACGCTGCTTCATCCATTTGCACCGGGCCGTAGACCGGCTCGCCTGCCTTGACTGCCCTGCTTCTGCGCTCATTCTCCAGTGCCAGTTCATCCATAAGAGACGAGTAAGTAATCGCTTTCAACAATCCGTATTCCTTGGCTAGCGCCAGTTCCAGCTTGAGATCCATCACGCTCTCCAGCGCTTGGTCAAGCAGCGCCTGCAACGGTGTCTCCCCGCTTGCTCCGACAGGCGTATCCCAAAAAGCGTCATGATAGGCTCCTTCGGAAAGCTGAAGAAATTCCTCCACCACCATTGCTCTCTGCAAGTTCAACCCATATTGCAGCTCCTCGGATGTAATGAACAGCCCATTGACTGCAGCTACATTCAAACTGTGCTCCAACTGCGCAGACACGGGGTCGCCTTCCCGGCTGCTGCGCCCGTCTGCAGCAGATAAGGAAACGAGCAGGCAGATGAGCAGCAATGTGCTGGCTAGAACAATAACGCTGACGGTCGCTTTTTTCTGTATGCCGGATTTCCTGTCCATCACTTCACCCGCATTCATGCATGACCCGGACAGCCGGACAGCGGCTAGCCCAGGTCATGGGATTGATTATTTCGTACTGTTGTACCATTCGTTGGCTTCTTCCGTCATCTGTGCGCCCCCGATGTTGAGCCATTCCTTAACAAACGTCTCGAACTGCTCCAAGGACTGCTTGCCATAGATCATCCCAACAAACGCTTCGCCCTCCAGCTTGGTCAGAATACCGCCCTTCGATTGCATCGTTGGGGTACTGGCCCCGTTGAACTCATGCGGAACATAAACGCCCTGCTCCCAGCCTTCGACAACCAACTCGGCTGCCTTCAGCGTTTTTGGATTGCCAAGCGCTGCTTTTTCCTCATCTGTGAGGTTGCCTTCGCGCAGCATTTTCGCCTGACCTGCAACTTTATACATTGACATGAACGGATCGCGCGGTTCGAATAGGAAGTACTTGACGATCCCCACCCGGCCACCCGGTATGTCTTCTTCCTGCTTGGATACATTGCCGTCTTCTTTGACTACATATTCGTATCCCTCAGCCCAGCCGTGTTCAAATTCGCTACCTGCTTCCGCGTTAACGCCGGTAAACAACCGGTTCAGGTACAGGAACAACGCATCAACATGCTCAAAATTATCCCGCACCAGCATTGCTCCTCTAAGGAACGTAGTGTCGCGCGCCGCCGCCTTGCCGTTCAGCGAAGGGATCGGATACGGATTCATCGTAGCGCCTGGCACGTTGGTCTCAAGATCGGGGATCGGCCAGCCGCCCATCCAGTAAGGACCGACGACAGCTCCGATACGTCCCTGTCCGATCAGCTCGGCCAGCTTGTTCTCGTCATGCAGTCCAGCTTCCTTGGAGATATAGCCTTTGTCATACCAGTCACGCATTCTTGCCAGCCCTTCCTTGACGGCCGGCAATGTCGAGCCGTGCACAATCTTGCCGGACGTCTCGTCAAGCAACCATTGATATGGCAAAGTGCCGGACGGCCCGAATACCCAAGTACTCTCACCAAGCCAGCCTGCCAGCGGATTGGGGTGTCCACCGCCGGAGCCGAGGCTGACGCCAAGCGGAATAATATTTTTTTGACCGCCTGGCTTGCTGTCGAGCAGCGCCTGCATGAAGGTTTCCAGTTCCTCAAATGTCTTCGGCGCTTCCATATTCAGCTCGTCTAGCCAATCCTGGCGCACCCACATGATCGCATTGTCGTTGCCGGCATTGGCAAAGTTCGGAAGTCCCATCCGCTTGCCGTCAACTGTCACCTGACTCCACATCAGTGGATGCGAGCTGTAAATCGCTTTCATTTTGTCGGAGGCATATTTCTCAAAATCTGCTGTGATATCTTTATACAGCCCCGACTGTATCAGCTCATTCATCAGTCCGATATCCTGAGTCGTCAGCACATCGGGCAGTTTCTCCTTGGCCGTGAGCATGAGCCGGATTTTCGTGCCGAACTGATCGCCGGGCACTTGCCACAGGTGATCAATCTTGACGCCGAGCTCCTCCAGTGCCCACTGGGTATGAACATTGTCCTCCAGCGTTTCGCTGTTTTTGAATTTGAATGAGGAATCCGTCGCCTTCACCGTCGTGATCGTCACAGGAGATTCGAACTTGTAGGTTCCCTGCTTGATGGCTGTCAACACTTCATCCTCGGCTCCGGACGGATCGCCTTCCGCCTCCTCCGTTTCGTTCTCGCCTGCTGCGCTGACTTCAGCCGCTTCTTCCGTCTTCTGAATTGCCGTACTTTCCTGCCCGCTATTCCTGTTCTCTTTCTGTGAACAAGCGCTGACGATCGTCAGCAGCAGCATCGCCGCCAGCAGCAGCGGGATTAGCCTTATACTCTTTTTCATTGCACAACCTCCCTTAGTTGGTTCGCTTGCAAGTTCATCATAGTACAACAGGCGAACCGCAGATAAGAGATAAAGATTTAAGGTGAACAGACAATTTATTAAGATTTGATCGGTTTCATGAATGGGAAACCAGCCGTTCCCGGTACTCCTGCGGTGTCATTCCGTAATACGACTTGAACAGCTTGGTGAAATACGGCGGATTCTGAAAGCCCAGTCTGCCCGCCAATGCATAAATTTTAATGTCGCTGCTCTTGAGCAGGGTCACCGCCTTCTCCATCCGGAACCGCATAATATAATCACTCAGATTTTCACTGGCCTCCTGCTTGTACAGCGCCGACAGATAAACGGGATGAAGCCCCACATGATCCGCGATCGTCTGCAGTGATACATCGCGCTCGATGTTGGCCTCCACAAAACGATGGATGCCGCCTAGCAATTGCTTGCGTTGATCCATAGGTTCGCTCGCGCCGCTTGCTTCCATGGCGGCCACTATCCGCCCGGCCCAGGCCATCACTGACTCAGGCGAGCGGTACCGCTGCCCATGTCGGTCTTCCGACGACGACGCCCCCGTCAGTTCAAGCAGTGTTTTGCCCTGCTGATGAGCGATGCAAAGAAATGCGTTCAACAACGTGAAATACAGCTCCATCAGATGCTCTTCCGCATCCAGCTGCTTCTCCCGCATCTCGGTGGCGATCTCTTGCAGCTTTTCCTTCACCTCTTGCCAGCGTCCCGCTTCCAGAAGCTGCTGCACATTGGGTGGCGCATACAGGCTCGTCCAAGACTTGGCCATTTGCTGCGCATCCCCTGCAAACATGAGAAGCTCCCGGCGGCTGCGTGGAATTTTACGGCATTCATTCAGCAGCTTCAGGTAATGTTCAGACAATGCATCCGGGAACATGAACGGACTGCTGAGCACAATGGACAGCTGACCCTTCAACAGAGCAGTCACCTTTATTTGCAGTGCCTGCGCCGCTTTATACAGCCTCTCCTGCTCGCTTTCACTTGAGTGATTCAAGCTTGCCGCTGGCGCTTCAAGCTGCCGGTGATGATCGGTATTCTCCACCTCAGCCAGCCCTTTGTCCTGCAGCAGCAGGCACAGATACCCCGAATCATCCTGGCCATGCCAGATGCGGTACTGCTGGCCCAACAGCTCGGAGGCGATGTTCAGCACAGCGTAGGCAAACAGCTGCAGACTGCCCTCACCCGCTATGCCGAACCCCTGGTCGATCCGAAGCATGACAAGCCAGCAGCTGCTGCCCTGCCGGAATGGAATATCATATTCCTCAAGTCGGGCTGCGAGTGAATCGCGAGTTTGAGGCTGCCCCGACAATAGTTCGCCCAGCAAGTTCGAGCGGAGCAGCGGCAGGTGGCTGCGCAGTGTCTGCCGGGCGCGATCCTGCGAACTGCTACGCTCCCATTGCTCCCGCAATCCCTGCCCTACTCTGGACACCTCTCCCAATAGCTCCTCATCGGTGATCGGTTTCAGCAGATAGCTCACCGTGCCATATTGAATGGCTTTTCTGGCAAATTCAAATTCCCCGTATCCCGACAGCAGCAGACAGCGGATGTCCGGATAGTGCAGGCTAATATGCTGGCATAATGCCAATCCATCCATACCCGGCATGCGGATATCAGTCACTACAATATCAATCGGCTGCCGCTCCAGCAGCGCCACCGCCTCTGTACCGGAACCTGCCGTATGCACATTTGCAACACCGATCGTTCCCCAGTCATTGCTGGCCATGCTTTTTAAAATAACCGGTTCATCATCCACTAACAGCAATTGCAGCATGGTGCTCGCCTCCTTCAATGTCTTGTTTGTCAAGTTGGTTGCCCATTTCCTGCTCCGCTGTTCCACCGCTGCCGGAAGGCCAGCGGACAGTCACACGCAGACCTGACAGCCGCTGTGATGGCGCCATGGTAAGCCCCGCCCCCTCTCCGTATCGGTGCAGCAGCCGCTGATTGACATTCCACAGTCCGCAGCCTCCCGACTCATTCAGCGGTGTATTCAAACGCTCCCTATACTGCGCAATCTCTTTCTCGGTCATCCCCCTGCCGCTGTCTTCCACCGACAGCACAAGATCCTCGCCGTCCCGCTGACCCGAAATACAGATCATTCCGCCGCCTGCCACCGGCTCTACGCCATGCACAATCGCATTTTCCACTATCGGCTGAAGAATAAGCCGCAGCACATGCTCCTCCAACAGCGAATCATCCAGATCAATTTCATAATCAAGCCGCTCCAGACGAAGGCAATAGATCGTCAGATAATGCGTAACCAGATCGATTTCCTCTCGCAGCAGAGGCAGTTGATTTTCGACGCGGGTCGTATAGCGGTAATAGCTGCCGAGATGAAAAGCCATCTGTCTGATTGTCTCGGTTTGCCCGATTTTGGCGCATCCGGCAACAAACGACAGACAGTTATACAGAAAGTGAGGATTGATTTGGGACTGCAGCTGCTTCAGCGTAGCGAGCCGCGCACGGTCTCGCTCCTCATACACATCGCGGATCAGATGCTGGATTTCCTCACCCATGTCGTTGAAGCGCACCATCATATAGTCAAATTCGTTATTAAAGCGCTTGCGGATCCGAAAGGAATAGTCCCCGATCTCAAACTTCTTCAACCCTCTGACAATCGCCGAAATCGGCTTTTGCACATGCATGTAGAGCAAATAGGTCGCGGCAATACCGAGGGCCACAACAAAGGCAAGGCTGATGTAGAACAAATTGCGGCTGGCAATGATCGGCTGATGCATGACGCGAAGCGGCACATAATCAACCAGATAAGCGTCCAGTCCCGCAATGCGCGCATAACTCAAAAACGCCGACTGTCCGCCGATATCTACCTCCAGATGGCCAACTGTACGTTCCGGATGATCAACTTCTGACTGCAGGGCCGCGCCAATAGCTGCTCTCGCATCCGCGGTGACAGCAGGGTCCACATTCTTCCCTGTCCGGTCAATCCACTGCGTTCCCTCAGCCACAAGATACACATCTCCCGGATCGTCCAGTTTGTAATTGCGCAGCATTTGCCGCAGATTGTTCAGATCAAACCGGACCTCAAATACCGCATTGGCATGCTCCGGATGCTCCTTCGACAGAAACGGTTCCCATGTCAGCATCTGGTAGTAGGCAGGGTCGCCGTTCCCATTCTTTTTCAGCTGCCAGACGCCGTTCTCCGAATTGCTGAGCAGTTCCGGATCATACGGCGTTTCCGGATTCGTCGTAATTCGGGTTCCGCTTTCGGGCAGATAAATTGACATTTCATTGCGCCAGTTGCCAGAGAGGCTTTGGAGCTGCAGCTTTTCCTTCACCTGGGTTTGATATTGCAGCGTATCGTAGTCTTTGCCCGTTAAAATGCTGATTTGCAGCTTCGCGATGGAAGAATCCTGTGTCAGCACACCAGATGTCAGCGCCAGCCGCTCCATATTCGACTCCATCTGCTCTCTGAGAAATGAAACTCTGCTTTCATTGTTCGCCGTAATTTGCGCATCAATCACTTCAATGCTGGATTGGCTGAAATAGGTATAGAGCACGACGACGGACGACAGCAAAAAGAGTAAAATGCCGATCATCTTTACAAATATGGGCCGATGCCCCCGCATAATCCCGCCTCCCTTAACAAAATAGCTGTCATCTTAAATATCTATAACTATACAGGGTATTATTGTCAACTTAAAATAAAATCGAGCCACACAGACGCTGTTCGAGGAGGAACCCGCCATGAAAGAAATTACCGCCAACAATGCGGCAGCCCGCTCGGGCTCAGGCAAGCCAAAGTCAGCCAATGCCCCTCTAGGGGACCGCAAGCCGGGACGCGGCCCGCTACGCAAAACATGGCGGCTGCACTTGATGCTGCTGCCCGCCGTAATCGTGGCCATCGTCTTCAGCTATGCCCCCATGCCAGGCATCGTCATGGCTTTTCAAAACTTCAAGCCATGGCTTGGCATCGGCGGTTCGGAATGGGTCGGCCTGGACAATTTCCGGCTCATGTTCGCGATGCGCGATTCCCGCCAGGTCATCTGGAATACACTGCTCATCTCGGCGCTCAAGATTGTATTCGGCCTGGTCATCCCCGTTACTTTTGCCATATTGCTCAATGAAATTCGCAATATGCTCGTGAAAAGATCGATACAGACCATGGTATATCTGCCACACTTTATGTCGTGGATTATTCTAGGGGGAATTTTGCTCGATTTGCTGTCGCTGGAAGGGATTGTGAACCGGTTGCTCGGCTGGCTTTCGATTGAGCCGATCATGTTTTTGGGGGACGGCACCTGGTTTCGCATTACCGTAATTGTCAGTGACATGTGGAAGGAATTCGGCTTCTCCGCGATTGTATTCCTGGCTGCGCTCTCCGGTATCAATCCGACACTGTATGAGGCTGCGGAAATTGATGGAGCAAGCCGGTTGAAGCAGACGATCCATGTGACGCTTCCCTCCATGCTGCCGATTATCGTCGTTGTCTTCACGCTGTCGCTAGGCAACATGCTTAATGCCAACTTTGACCAGATTTACAATCTGATCAATGCGCTGGTGCTTGATAAAGGGGACATTATCGATACTTACGTGTACCGTTCATTCCAGGAAGGGCAGTACAGTCTGGCTACGACGGTAGGATTGTTCAAATCGGTTGTCGGTTTCATTCTTATCGGGGGTGGTTACTATGTCGCTTATCGCTGGGCCAACTACCGTATTTTTTAAAACCGCAACAAAACCGCTTCTGAACGGAGGATTATGATGTATTACAAAAATCGGGGCTACAAATTGTTTTACGGCTGCAATATTGCCTTGCTGCTGCTAATCTCCATCCTCTGCATTCTGCCGATGATTCATATTTTTGCGGTATCGCTCAGTGGAAAGTCGGCGGCCGATGCCAATCTGGTTACACTGTTTCCGATGGATTTTACATTGGACGGATACAAACAGACGTTTGACAACCGCAATTTTCTCAACGCACTGCAAACTTCGGTGCTGCGCGCCATCGTCGGCACCCTGTCCGCCATGATGATTACGATCCTTGCCGCCTTTCCGCTCTCGCGAACCTCAACCGAGTTTAAGACGCGGAACCTGTATGTCTGGTTTTTCCTGATCATTATGATTTTCCATGCGGGGTTGGTGCCGACTTATATTTTGATTGAACGGCTGAATCTGATCAACTCGTTCTGGGTGTTCATTCTGCCGGGGCTGCTCAGTGTGTGGAATATGATTCTAATGATGAATTTTTTTCGGGCGCTGCCGAAAGATCTTGACGAAGCAGCCATTATGGATGGGGCTACCTCGTTTGATATTCTGGCGCGGGTCTACCTGCCGATCTCGCTTCCGGCGATTGCCACCATCTCGCTATTTACACTGGTCGGGCATTGGAACAGCTGGTTTGACGGGATGCTGTACATGACCAACTCGGACAGATGGCCGTTGGCTACCTTGCTCCAATCCATTGTGGTCGTGCGTGATTTCAGCAAGACGGGCATTACACCTGAGGACTTGGAGCTGCTCTCCAACCGGAGCGTCAAGTCGGCGCAAATATTTATTGCGATGCTGCCGATTCTTGCGGTCTACCCGTTCCTGCAACGCTTCTTCGTGAAGGGGATTGTGCTTGGGGCGGTGAAGGAGTAGTCTGCTGCATTACAGCAGCCGTTCGGAAAATGCGGACGGCGTGCTGCGGATATGACGCAGAGCATGTTCATAGGTGAGACAAAATATTAATGAGCTTGCCAAACGGGTCCCGGACATAGAAGCGCCGAACGCCCCAAGGCTCTTCGACAGGGCCGTATTCAGCCGGGAACCCTTCCCTTTCCATCGCGGACAGCGCTGCGTCCAGATCATCCACCTCAATAGACAGATCAGGTACCGATGTGCCTGACCCTCCTTGCGAGGCGATGCTGAGCTGGACAACGGCCTGCTCGCTGCTTGCATAGGTCGAGATCCAGCCATGGTTCATAACGATATCAAGGCCGAGCGCATGCTTGTAGAACCGCTCGGCCTGCTTAATGTCAGACGCCGCAATATTGGCAACAATTCTTTTTACACGCATCTGCTCTCCCCCTATTTTCTGGCGCGGAGCGGGTCCAATGGCTTCTCAAGGGTATGGAGCTCATCCTCCAGCGACAGCATCTTGTCCGACACCGCAGCCAGTGCATCCCGGATGGCGCTGTTGTAGATAACTGGCTCCAGTTCCTTCAACATGAAGTCTAGCAAGAGTTCAGCTGCCAGCACCCCAATTTCCTCAGAACGCTCTTCTACAAAATAGGACTGTATCCGTTCAATCAACGCTTCTTTCTGTTCCCTCGGCAGTTTATTCATCATCATTGTTCTCCCTTGCTCTGTAATTGTACGGCAAGCTCTACAAATTCTTTGAATGCTGTATAGGATTCCTTCATGCTCACAATCCGCACGTCCTGATTCTCTTCATCTGATATTACCGGAATAGGGAATGGTTTTGCAATGCTTGCAATCTGTCCCGCAACCGGCTCCTGCATGGCATAGTATTCGATTGCCGCAGCCCGGAGCTTTGTAAAAGGGGCTGTGCCTTTATACATATCGTGCACCTGGGCAAGCAAATCTGCCATGTTCAATGGGGGATCGATTTCATCTGCTGCGATCAGGCCAAACTCGCCATCAAAACTGATCGGACCATGCGGGGCGCTATACCATTCATCCACCGCTTCAGCCATTCGGGAGTGCGCAATTGACTTGGCAAGCGACTCTTGAATCTCGCTGAGCGCGATTGCATCGCCAGCAGCCGGAGCATTTGTTGGATCATCATTCGGCGCGGCTACCGGTGCATCTGTTGGTGCATCTGTTGGCGCGTCTTCCAGATCATCATACGGCGCATTCTCTGCAGCTTTCATCGCGTTCATATTAATTTCCGCTAATTTGGATACTTCCGGCACGTCCGGCTCCAGATTGCGTACTACGATCGAAATAATACATGCAATCAGGATAACCGCCCCTATAGTAAGCTTTCGACCTTTAACCATATTGCCCACCGCTTCCTCGCATCTATGTATTAAGCCCACTTTGTCAATATTTAGACGAAGAAAGTATAAATATGGTTGCAATAAACGACGAGACGTTCAGCGTTGGCGTTGTATCGGTGCGCAGCGAGATGCATAGTGTTGGGGTATGTTGGTGCCGAGCGTGGTGGGCAGCGTGTTTGGTGCGCAGCGAGATGCATAGTGTTGGGTGCGGTGTTGGTGTCGAGCGCGGTGGGCGGTGTGTTTGGTGCGCAGCGAGATGCACAGTGTTGGCGTTTGTATCGGTGCACAGCGAGATGCACAGTGTTGGGTGCGGTGTTGGTGCCGACGCACAGCGCGGAGGAGTGATACGTGTTGGCAGCCAACCACAACAATCAAATGGACGCGACAAAAGCCAAATTGTTGTATAAACTACAACATTTTAGCTGTAAAAGTCAATTATATTAAGAATTGTTGTATTTTTTACAACAATTTCACGAGAATCGGCTCATACGCCTGGAAATGTTGTACAAAATACAACAATTTATCCCCTATGGCACTTCTTTCGTGGTAAAAATTCGATCTGAAAGGCGTAATCAGGCTTGAAAAAAAGTTTTTGCACAATTAATCGACAGCCTCAGAGGATCCGCTATTGACTCGAAAACGGGCCCAAAAGCCCGGTTTTGTCACAAATAACGGATCTGGTGGCCGTCAAATTCACTTTTTCCTCAATTTGGGCGAAATAACGGAACGTCTGTCCTCTAACTCTAAACCAAGAAACTAGACAATTACGATCCTGCAGCGCTACTCCCAGCACCCCACGTGGCATAAAAAAACAGCCATCGCCTCCGGGGCAATGGCTGGTCCTGGTATTAGTCGAATATGTCTCCGAGCCTATCGAGCAAGTTCTTTTTTCTCTTCTTCCCATAGTAAGGATCATGGTGCTTGCCGGGATATTGCCGGTGGTCGGAGTCCCTTTCCCTTCCGTAGTCTCGGGGATAGTCTCGCTGCGAGTCGCCTGGGTAGCCTTTTTGCGTGCCTTGGTAACCTCTCTGCGAGTCGCTCGAATAATCCCTTGGCAAGTCTCTAGGATAGTCTCTTGGCGCATCGCGCGGAATGTCTCTTGAAGGATCGCGCGGCACGTCTTTTCCAGCGTCTCTTGATTCGCCACCGTAGCGCTCCTGCTCCCATTTATTGAAGTCATCGCGAATTTCCTGTACGCCGCTTAACAATTTATCCAGTTCACCACGATCCAGCCATACTCCCTTGCACTGCGGACAAATATCAATCTGCACATCATCTTTGTCAACTTCCCGCATTCTCACGCCATCACAAACAGGACAATTCATCGGTACGGGCCTCCTTTTAGTACTAGCTTGCTTGTTTAGCGAAAAATTTAAACCATGGGCACAATTATTCGCTGTGTTTTATTACGCATAATTATCTGTCACGTTCCACGAAGCATACATAAAGTATTTTCCATCACGCTCCATGACAGCCGGTCAACCACATCCAGCAATCACGCTCGTTCCAACAGCGCCAACCGGTATTGCAGCGGCGTCGTTCCGATCGATTTTCTAAATATTTCACAAAAATAGGAAGTGTTCGTAATCCCCAGCTCCTGCGCGATATGTTCGACTGTATTTTCGGTTGATTCAAGCAGGTGGCAGGCTTTCTGTATCCGTATAATGGTTAAATATTCCGTAATCGTATTACCGGTGGATTGCTTGAAAAGCCGTGACAGATGATGCTTGGAAACATGGAGCACCGCTGCCAGCCGATCGAGCTCAAACGGCTCATGAAGATGGTCTTCCAGCCATTCCAGCACAATTTCCGTTAGATGAAGTCCTCGCTTGCTTGGGCTCGCGCTTTGTCCAAACAGCGCTGTGCGGAAGTTGGTCTGCAGAATATGGAAGAATTCCACAAGAAACAGCACGGCAGCTTCCTGTTGCTGCGAATATTCCATCGTATGATAATGTTTAATATTTTCATTTATGATACTTTCAAGCCTTGGCTGCGGATCATCAATGTAGAGCACCGGCTCTGTGATTTCCTGCTTCCACATTTGCCGAAAGAAGCTTTGCAGACCAGGCGCAAACGACATTTTGCTGTCGATGACGGATGGCTCAAACGTGAGCTTCGTACGGGTATATGGCCTGGAAGGGCTTACATTCATTCGAACACGATGCAGCTGATAGGGCTGAAAATAAAGCAGTGTATTCGGGCGCACCTCGTAGATTTTGCGATTGATTAAGATATCGCCTTCTCCCTCATGTACATATAAAAATTCCATTCCTTGGTGCGAATGATAATATCCAGGAAAACCATTCAGAATCGTATGCGCGAACTTGATCTGAATCGGTTCCTTCATTAAATTCAGATCATTGATGAGCTTCACAAGATCACCTCATTGATCAATATAGCCGTATTTTAGCACAATACAGAAGTAATTCACAACGGCAAATTAAAGTACGATAAACAAAGAAAGCTGAGCAAAAACAGATGAACTTCTAGGGATGAGAGGAAGTGAAAATGTTGAATCAAGATCATACACAACTGGATCATGAGAAGTATTTGTCAACCTCATTTGCCAACGTCAGGGATGGGCAGTATTTGCGTCCTCAAGATACAGCCAAGCTGCTTAAGGAACTGGTCTGGCACTGTTTTGAGCTGTCCAGAATGACCTTCGGCTGGATGCCGCCGCTTGAGGATTATCAATTAAAGATCAAGCTGGGCCGGTTCGGCTACTTGCATGCGATGCATGCCAAACATTTGAGCAAGCGAATCGGGGAGCTTCCAGGCAAAATCGGCGCTGGAGACCGCACGCCCCAAGCTTTGAGAGAACTGTATGAACGGGGCTCCCTTGCTCCTGATGCAGCAGCCTTCTTCTATTCCTACGCGTTCCTCGTTCGCATATTTTATGATCGTGTTGAAGAACTCTCCCAGCGTCTGGACGATGTTCTGGATGCGCCTACGGCAGATATTTTGGAACTGCTGCTGATGAAGAAGCAGGAGTTTTTAACTACCGCCAATCAGCAATATCAGTTCATCCCGTCGAAAGACGAGCAGCAGCAGCAAGTGTTCCAGGAGTGGAAGCTGTACATGTCCAATCTGTGGGCAGCCTACTCCACCCAACATGCATGGCCGCCTGCTCCGAATATCGAACCGGCTGGTCCTGTACCGCCTGAAGGGAAGCTCGATCCAAGGTTCCCGCACTACAGTCATAAACCGGAGCAATACAAGAAGGCTTATTCCGATCCGGCGATGTCCCCTCTGCAAGAAAGTGTGAAGCAGATGCATTATATTAATGCGACTGAAATGTCTGCCGCGGAAAGCTTAGGCTACTTATACTATGCGGTGCAAAATATGCCGCTCGCATTTTATTTCGACTTGGCACGTCACTTATGGGATGAAACCCGGCATTTCGAGATGGGCGTCAGGAGGCTGCTCCAGTTGGGCTACTCGCTGGATCAGTTCCAGTTCTTCAAAAGCGGCCCAGGCAAAGAGGTCGAGGAAAGCTGGTATGCGGATATGTATGCCAGTCTGACGATGATTGCTGAGCCCTGCTCATTTATTAAGAAGCGCAAAGCATCCGAAGCCTTCTGGGAATTTGGCGACACGCTGTCTGCCATTCATTGCGAATTTGATATGGTTGATGAGCGGATGCATGTCGATTTCGGCAAAAGATGGGGTCCTGAACTGTTCAAAACATTGAAGAATGATATGATTACTGCACAGAAGCTGTCGGAACGGGCAAGACTGATCCGCCTCGAATATTTGGATGTTCCTGAGGAGGAGCGTCAGAACATTGCCAAGAGCTTCCCGGCATTCTGCGGATTTTCGACCGTCGATCTGAATTATTCACAATACTAGAGCCGATCATTTGCAAGACTCTGGCAGGATAACAGGAGTGATACTATGGAATATACTTTACTCGGCAAAACAAATTTCCGCGTCTCAAAGCTTGGTCTCGGCGGCGCACCGCTCGGCGGCGATTTCGGAGAAACAACCGATGAAGAAGTCGTCCGCGTCATCGACGCTGCGCTTGATCTGGGCATTAATTTTATCGACACCGCACCGCTGTACGGCCGGGGTGAAAGCGAGCGCAGAATCGGGCTTGCGCTTCAGGGCAAGCGGGACCGGGTCATTCTCGCCACCAAAGCAGTTATGCGCGGTGAGCCCTACACCTATGACAATACAATGAAATCGGTACAGGACAGTTTGAAGCGGCTGCAAACCGATTATATCGATCTCATTCAGCTCCATGAGCTGGAATCGGTAGATTATGAAGCAGCGATGGAAGGAACGGTTGCCGCATTTTTGAAGCTGAAGCAGGAAGGCGTCGTTCGCGCCATTGGAGTCAATGCGGGCAAGATGGAGCTGCTGATGCCTTTTCTTAATGATGGTATTATTGACACGGTTCAGACGTTCGGCAGATATACGCTCATTGATCATACCGCCAAGGATGAACTGCTGCCGCTCGCCAGCAAACAGAATATCGGCGTAATTCATGGAAGTCCGCTTAACATGGGTTTGTTGACCGAGAAGCCGGCTCCTTTCCTGGTCAATTACCCCGACAAACTGGCAGAAGCAGCGGAGCGGAAGAAAGCACTGGCCTTTTTGCACAACAATGAGCCTGACGGGCTGGTTGAGCCGGCCATGCGCTTCAGCCTTTCCTGCCCGGAAATCTCGATAACGCTTACAGGAACAACCTCCGTTGATTACTTGGTGCGCAACGCCGCTTATTGTGATGGCAAAGGCTTGCCTCCCGAGCATCAAGCAAAGGTACTTTCTTTATTTCAGGGAGAAAAACTAAGGTAACCAAAGAGGTGGATCAGCCTTGACGACAAACAAGGGAAACCAATATTATGTTGCAACGACCGGTGACGACCGCAATAGCGGAACGAGCCTGCAAAGCCCGTTTCGCACGATCAGCAGAGCAGCCGAGGTGCTGGAGGCAGGCGACACCTGCTACATTCGCGAAGGAATTTACCGGGAAACGGTCCTGCCTGCAAACAACGGAAGGTCCGGCGCGCCGATACGCTTCACAGCTTATCAGAATGAACGGGTTGTCGTAAGCGGCTGTGATGAAATAACAGCGTGGCAGCACCATGAGGGATCGATCTATAAGGGCAAAGTAAGCTGGGATCTGCTGGATGGCAGCGAAAGCCTGGTCTTTTTCGATGAAGAGCTTGGCATGGAAGCGCAATGGCCCACCGTGACCGATCGCCTGGATAAGTCCCAGTACGCTGTCGCAGACAGCGCAGCCAATGGCTATCCGACAAGCACGCTGTTTGATGAGGATTTGAAAGCCTTTCCCGATGGACACTGGGACGGAGCGATGGTCGCTTGTGTCAACGGCGTAAGCTACTTTATCTCTACGGCCAAGGTGACTGCTTTTAAAGACGGCACATTGTATCACGATCAGTGGGTAAGCTCTGCAGAGCATTACCATACAACGCCAGGCAATATTTATTTTATTACGAGGACTTTGCAGGCGCTCGATACGGAGAAGGAATGGTACTACAGCGCGGAGGAAGGAATGCTGTACATTATTGCCCCTGGCGGCAGCGATCCCTCCCTTCATACCGTTGAGGTGAAAAGGCGCGATTATGCGTTTGATATTAGAAACAAACAGCACATTCAAATTACCGGGATCGATTGCCGAGGCGCATCGATCTCAACTGCTGAAGCCACTCATTGCCAGATTGCCAACTCCCGTATTTACGGACTGGACCGTTCCTTTGGTTACCGTCAAGGAATTTACGGCCGAACAGAAGGGATTGTGCTTGGCGGCGCAGACAATGTCATTCGGGACTGTGAAATTTCGCATTTTGAAGGCATCGGCATTCAGGTGTCCGGCGAACGCAATACTGTAACGAACTGTTATATCCATGACGGCAACTTCGAAGCTTCCTATGCCAGCATGATCTGGCTGACCGGCTCGGAGCATACCGTAAACCGCTGTACAATTACTCGAGGGGGCCGAACGTCCATATCCGGCGTATTCGCCCGTTCCGTCATTTCGTACTGCGATATTTCTTATGCCAACGCGCTGACGAATGATTCCGGCATGATCTATTTGTTCAACCATGACTTTGATAATACACAAATCCACCATAACTGGCTGCATGACAATCTGTCTGATCATCTCAGCTTCGGCTTCTACATGGATGCCTGGACGAGCGGGGTAAGTTTCTTCCGCAATGCCATCTGGAATATTCCCGAACGCGGCATCGTGCTGAATCGGCCTGTGCAGCGCACACTGGTTTACAATAATACGTTCTACCGCAGAGCGGTCGCCGATTCATCCGTATTCTGTTTGGATGATATGTACGGCACACATATGGCGAACAATTTGTTTGCAGATGGCGAAATTCGCCGCTGGGGTGAACAGAGCGTCGTCTCGCATAACCGGTTTGATGTCGAGCCATGCTTCGTCGATGCCGAGCGCGGCGATTTCCGGCTGCGACCCGAGTCCCCCGCAATCGGCCAAGGGATTCCGATCGCCGGTGTCACCGACGGCTATCAAGGCGATGCGCCGGATGTCGGCGCCTACGAAGCCGGCGGAGAGGACTGGGTAGCCGGTCATGACTTTGCACGCAGCAGCGGGCCAGCCGATGATGCAACCGGCGCGCCGGATCATGATGCCGGGGACGGCAGCATCGCAGCCGCCCTGCACGATCAAGACGGCGGGAAAGGCAGCGATAACGACCGTGGCTTCACACTGCTCGATCATGCCAGCCGGATCAGCAACGGGGGCTTCGAAACAGGCACTCTGGCGCCATGGCGCGCCACTGCCGGGGCGCCTCGCACAGTGTTCGAATGCGCCTGGGATTACAGCCGGAATGGCGCCTTCCCGTCCGTCGTCCGCAGCAACAAGTATGCGGCCGTTCTGGAGGGTGGCGAGCGGATAGAGCAATTTATTACAGACTTGAAACCAAATACGACTTATATGTTCTATGCAGGCATCCGGTCCGGCGGCGATTATTACTTGGCGACTGAGCACACGGATCACCGCTCCGTCAGCGCGTGGGATAAGGAGCCGGACGGGAGCTGGGCAATTTACCGTGATGTGAGGTATATCGGTCCTGTCAGAGAGCAGGAGTGGCTGCAATTCTCTGGCGTCGATTTCGGAGCTCCGGGCAAATACGATCAAATTTCCATCGGATTGAACAAGGTAATTGGTCCGATCACGATTGAAATTCGAATCGACCGACCGGATGGGGAACTGATCGGAGCTGTCGTTCAGCAGACCGATTATGACGCGGTATGGCGTTATTTCAGCGCCACACTGAGCTTTATTGGCGGGGTGCATGATGTGTACCTGGTCGTATCCGGCGAAGGGCAATGCATGATTCAAAATCTGGTCATTCATAATACGTTCCGTGCCGGCACCGCACTGATGTCCGTCAGCGGACATGATGCTCCGGAGGACCGTCTGATGGTGAACCGCTGGAACTGGGAGAGCACGATGTCAGAGCTGTACTTCACGACAGGACCGGACGGAACTTCAGCCACCGTCGCACTGGAAAACATGGGCGGGCAAGCTGTCATCGGCGTCGCCGGTCAGAAGGTCTATGTGGATGATTGCGGACTGTGGATCAAGCCGGAGAAGCTATGAGAGGAGGAACTGCAATGCAGCAGCCAAGTACAGGCGCTTTAGCGAACTGGCTGTTATCCTGGGTGCAGGATAGCGGCGCAATTTACGGATTCCATAATCATTCGGTTTGGGGCTCCAACCCTTATCGCTGGAGCGATTTCACCAGCGATCACAGCACCTGGGCCAGTCCCTTGCTTCCTTCTCTGGCGCTGATGCTGCAGGAGAAGCAGGAGCCCGAGCTAGCTGATACGCTGCGGAAGCTCATCCGCTTCCAGACAGCCTCATTTCAACCGGATGGCCAATATGCCCATATCGGTTTTCAGATGGGAGAGAGCCTGGCCGTCGGGCTGATCCATAACATGCTGCCCAACGTTTCACTCGGGCTGACTGCATGGTATGCGCGGGACTGGCTCCCGGAAGAAGATCGGCAGCGCATCCGTCACAGCATGGCCGCTGTCATGGATGCGTGCGACAGGATCTATCCCTTTGGCATTATGTATGAGAATGGCCGAGCGATCAGCAATCAGGAGTATGCCAGATTGTGGGGCAAGCTGCTCTACGAGAAAGTATTCGGCGAATCGCGCTGGGGCGACGGACTGAAGCAGCAGCTGGATACGATGATCCAGGAATTTCATTTCAGCGGACTGCCTGACCAGGACTGCAGCGCTTCCTACCGTTATGCAGGCGATTCATCCAGTACGGAGCCTGCGGAATACTACGGGCTGCTTATCGCCCCGCTCATGGTGGCGTATGAACTTTATGGCGAAGACAAGTACTTGGCGGAAGCTGAACGGCTGTGCCGCCATCTCTCCAGATCAGCCTGGCATGACCGGAAAGGCCAAATTCGGCTGCACCGCGTTCATTACCATACAGGCAGCAGGTGGGTTCAAATCAATGAGCCGATGCTCATTGCCGGCATGGGGATGTCCCTGTTCGGAATTCAGCAGTATCTGGCAGTGCGCGAGGACGCGGAACTGGCTGCATTTCTGGTCAAATGTGATCAGACCTATGCCGCTTATCAGAACCCGCGGGGATACTTCGCCTCCGCGACAGGGTGGCATAATGAAGCGGACATCGCTCCGAGCAGCGCCTGGCATGCGCATGACCTGTTGTACTTGATCGCCCGCCATGGCGCGAATGAGCGTGTATGGCAGGACTTGAACAAGCGATACGAGCAACTATCCGTTCTGCTCGGGGAACGCTGCATATGGATGGAACATCAGCAGCAATGGACCATTACCGATTATCAGGCAATGGATGTCTATCAACTGCTCGGGCGCAAGGATGAGCCGCGCTTTGGGCGCGACATGAGCTGGGTGGGCGGAGAACGCACCCTGCCCGAACATTTCAACTTTGCGAACCGGCCTCAGTTCGTCAAGACGGACGAAGGGATCTTCTTGCGGCAAGGGGCGTTTGCAGAACAGGATATACAGTTGTCTTCCATCGCTTCAGTCCCTTATCTGGGACTGTGGGCATAGCAACGATTCATTCACAAGCATCGGGGGGAAATGTGGCGTGAGCAAATCAGATCAGGCGAAGAACATCCCGCAAATAACAGCGGAAGAAAACTGGACGGCGCCGTCGTGGGCGCTGATGCAGCGTGCCATGTTCGACAAGCTGAACGTGGCCGCAGTTGAGTATGTAGCGCGTTATACCAGGTCAGACAACACATTGATATGGCGCAACGACTGGCCGGGGATGGATGGCTCGGATGATCCGTATGAAGCCTTTATGAATTTATCTCTGCTGTATGCGCTGGGCGGCAGCGAGGAAGTCGGGCGACTGGCCGGGGTGATGTGGGAATCACTTACATGGCAGTGGACGCAATATGGTCAAATTCACAATGAATTCGACGGGTATTACGATTGGATGCACCATGGGGAAGGCTACTTGTACTTTTACTTCCTTGGCTTGTCCGACCCGGAATCTGTCAAGCTGAAGCAGCGGGCTGTCCGCTTCTCTCGCATGTATACCGGCGATGATCCGCAGGCGCCGAACTACGATAAGGAAAAACGGCTGATTCGCTCCCCTATTACGGGAAGCCGCGGACCCCGCTTCGAGATGACTGAGGAGGATTGGGTGACACACCGCGGCGTGCTGGATGATTATCTGGCTCCTTTCGAGGACATCCCGGGTGTAGACTTCGCCAGCGGCAAATGCAAATGGTCTGATGATGAAATCTATGGTCATATTATTCGGCTCATGAATGAACGGCAGGCCAAGGGCGACGTGCCGCTGAACCTGAACGCAACAGGGATGATGGCGCATACGTTCATGCTGACCGGGGATGATACCTTGCGCAGTTGGGTGAAGGAATATATAGCAGTATGGGAAGAGCGCACAGCGCAAAACCAGGGGCTGATTCCGGACAACGTTGGCTTGAACGGTGAGATCGGAGAATACAATGATGGCAAGTGGTGGGGCGGGTATTACGGCTGGCGCTGGCCTCACGGCTACATGACGATCATTGAGCCCGTATTCAATGCATGCGCCAATGCACTGCTTCTTACAGGAGAAAAGCGCTGGCTTGAGCTGGCAAGATCGGTGATGGACAAACAATGGAGCTTGGGTGTGCAGCAACAGGATGGCTTTGCCGTTCCCAACCGCCATTTCGACGCAGGCTGGACAGATTATCGTCCTTTCAACGTGCTTCACCCCATTCATCTCTGGTTTCTGTCCAGAGCAGAGGAAGATTTGGAGCGGGTGAACCGGGTGGACATCCCGGCGTTTCTGCAGCAGATCGATATTCCTGTCAATTCGGGGCGAAATGCGATTACTCATAAAGAAACGAAGCATTTCATCGGCAATACGATCCCTTGGTTCCTGTTCATGCAGGGTAAGTTCGAAGGGTATCCCGAGCAAATCCTGGAAGCGAACATGACGCTGATTGACCTGCAAATTGCTAAAATGCGCTCAACAGCCGGCGACCCGCTTAACTGGAACTGGGATGATGTCAACAGCATCCATCAATGGCAGGAGTACAGCCCTGTTTACTTCGAAGGGCTGCTGCAGCTTACGCTGGGCGCGCCGATGCACATTTCCCATGGCGGCCTGCAGCATGCCAGCGTGCGATATTATGACGGCGCCAAGCAGCGTCCCGGCTTGCCGGAAGGGGTGGCTGCCCTGATCGACAAGCTGGAAGATAATGCGCTTGAGCTGACCTTGATCAATACCGATCTGTTCGCCAGCAAAGAGGTTATTGTCCAGGCAGGCTCCTTCGGCGAGCATCAGTTCACCGAAGCTGTAATAAGCAATTACGCAGGCGATATCTTGGAGACGCTTCCGATTGCCGGCAAATGGCTGCGCGTCGCCATGCAGCCGGGAAGCGGCCTGAAGCTGCGCTTGGGCATGGATCGCTATGTTCACCAGCCGAGCTATGCCACACCATGGTTCGATCCTGCGGACGCCGTCCGGCTGATCGAGCCGAGAGCAACAACGTAAGAGAGCAATATCCTTGATCTATCCGTCCCATATAACAAACACCCCCGGCAGCTAGTCACTGCCGGGGGTGTTTATGGTGGGAATAAGCAGGCATCAAGCTTACGTCTGAGCAAGCTGTTCAAGCGACACGGGAAAGATCGGCTTGATCAGCTCAAGAATCGCCTTCGCATAGTCCTGTATTTCTTTCTGTGCGTCATGTTCCAGACGCTGCGCCAGAAAATGCGCAACCGACTGGACGGATGCCGTCCAATACCAGCGGACATACATTCCGTATGCCGGCAGAAACAGGCGCGCTTGCTCCGCACATACACCGTCAGCCAGTGCCGCCTCATATTTGGACATCCCGAGTTCCACATAGGCGAGCAGTTCCTGCGTCTGTTTCTCGCCAAGCTCCCAGGCGAGAAGATCGCCGCTGCCCTGCTTCGAGTTCTCCGGCTTTGACCGCCACTCATCCGCTTGCGGAATATAGAATGCCGGTTCCTCCGTAATGTAGCGGCGACTGGATTCATTCCAGGCTTCCAGACTGTCGCCGGTGCCTTCATAATGTGCTGAGCCGACAACATACTTCCACCATTGTCTGGCTACCATCAGCGGGGCATATACTTCGAATTGAACAACCGCATGACGAAATGGCGACGTGTGGCCTTCACGGGCCAGAAAGCGAATCAGCTTCACATCCCGCTCGCTCAGTTCAAGCGACTGCTTCGCGTAGGATACCCGAGCCGCATTCACCACCGTCAAATCTGAGCCCATACTGTCTACCAACCGCACATAACCTTTATCAAGCACATTAACCATCTGCATTTTTTTATAATCTCCCCTTCACTGGCCTGTCAAGCTTCTGCCGGATTCGCTGCTTCCCGTTCACTAGCGTTGCATAAAGCCTGACAATGAGTGTAATCCCAATTAAGGCTAATGTTCTCCTATGAGTTTATCGCAAAAACAAAAAAAAGACAGCTCGTCTTATCACCGCAGGGCATCTTCATCCCTTTAATGACGGCTCATAGCCAAAATTAGCGGTTGACGAATGCGAGCGAGCGAGGGATCTTGCGCTAAAGCTTGCCACGGCGCTTAAATGGCATCAAATGACCCTTTTGCAAATCTAACACTTGCCACAGCTGCCACAGCGCTTATTTTCCCTATGGACGGCTAAAATCGGGCGATTTTCGATAAATAAGGTGGCTCAGTTTCCTTACAATATTTATGGGGCTGAATTTCCCTAAATAGCGCCGCTCATCAGCGTTAGAATTCCACATGTGCGGTTGCGGGTGACCCACCTGCTTTGATCGCGGACATGGCAACTACCTTAGACGGAGCCATTTTATCTATTTGTATTGTTGTGTTAGCTTTTATGCAACGCTAGTCTTCCCAGTCTGCAATCTCCTTGCGCACGATAGGAGCCACTTCTGTTCCCAGCAGTTCAATTGCCCGCATCACCTGCTCATGCGGCATCGTACCGAGCGGCACATGCATCAGGAAGCGCGTAATGCCAACATGCTTGCGCAAGAAAATAATTTTGCGGGCCACTGTCTCCGGGCTGCCCACATATAGCGCTCCCTCGAAACCGCGAGCCGCGTCAAAGCTCGCGCGCGTATAGGGCCCCCAGCCGCGCTCTCTGCCGAGCACGTTCATGCGCTCTTGCGTACTCGGGAAGAAAAGCTCCGCGGCCTGTTCATTCGAGTCCGCCAGAAAACCATGCGAATGCGACGCGATCGGCAGCTGCTTGGGATCGTAACCCGCTTGGACTGCTGCTTTCTTGTAGAGCTGCACCAGCGGCGCAAAGTTAGCCGGACTGCCGCCGATAATCGCCAGCGCAAGCGGAAGGCCGAGCGTGCCTGCGCGGATGACCGATTGAGGCGTGCCCCCGCTGGCGATCCACACGGGCAGCGGATCTTGCACAGGCCGCGGATATACGCCCAGATTATGAAACGCCGGACGATGCCCGCCTCTCCAGCTCACCTTCTCCGAAGCGCGAATCGCGAGCAGCAGCTCAAGCTTCTCCTCGAACAGCTCTTCATAGTCATTAAGGTCATAGCCGAATAGCGGAAACGATTCAATAAATGAACCGCGGCCTGCCATAATCTCCGCTCGCCCATTCGAAATACCGTCAAGTGTCGCAAAATCCTGAAACACACGCACTGGATCATCGGAAGAAAGCACGGTTACTGCGCTCGTCAGCCGGATTCGCTTCGTCTGCGCCGCTGCAGCAGCCAACAGCACTGCGGGTGCAGAAGCTGAAAAATCGGTTCGATGATGCTCACCAACACCGTACACATCCAGCCCAACCTGATCGGCAAGCACAATCTCTTCCACAACTTCCCGCAGCCGCTGATCATGGCTCATCACCTCGCCTGTATGAATATCTGGCGATGTCTCAACAAACGTGCTGATTCCTAATTCCACTTCGTAGGCCTCCTGTGCCAATCCAGTTTTGAATATAGTATATATAACACTTCTTTGCACAGCAACTTCTTACTAACACTTCCAGCCGTATTTTTTACTTGCTCAAATTTTTGGCTACAATCAGTTTTATGTCCGGATCAGCAGCAATCTCCGCAGCGCTGCCGACAAATGCGCGCATTGCCTGTTCGTCGCCCATTAATTGATATCGCATCCATGCGGTAAGATAGCCGCGATGTTTGCCCCCGTCTTTTTCAATTTCCGTATGTCCTGCGCCTATGGCCGTCGCTGCGAGTGCAGACAGGGTTGAAGAGGTGTTATCAATCGCCTGTCTATTGCTGGAGCTCGGCGACACGATAAAGTCACGGCTTCCGGCAAAAACAAAGAACGGCACCTTGATGAGCGATGTATCATACACATCCTTCGGATCACACCATTTCAAGGCGGGCAGTGCAATCGACACGACCGTCTTGAATACTTTGCCGTTCTCATAATTGGTATGAGCGTTAATGACGCCGGTTGAACCTTGCGAATGTCCTGCCGAACCAATTTTCCCGATGTTGATTTTTTTATAAAAAAGACTGGTTTTTACGCTGTTTTCGGCAATCATATACTCCGCAGCTTCCAGTATTTCTTTGCCTGTTCCGGTCGTTTTACTAAATGTGTCAATAACAATAAACCCCCAGCTGGCTAAATGGGTCAGCAGCGGATCATAATTATCCGGGAGGGCGCCTGTACCATTCCCCCATACAATTACCGCGGAAGGCTTATCCAATTTGCGCGGATAATAGATTTTGTACAAATCGCTGTGATCATCTGCAGCAATGACTGTCGTTTCCACTGCACTGTTTCCCGCTGCTTCATATAATTGTTTGACTGATTTCTCCCTGGACATCGTAGGTTCCGCATTCGGGAAAAAAATAGAGCCAATAATGACCGCAATTAGAGCAATACCTGCCACCCCTGCCCACTTCCATTTGCCAGACTTTCGAATAATCATGTCCCCAATATCCTCTTTTCACGCGCGATCTATCTCTAAAATAGCACACAACCTCCCCGTCATGGCATTAATTCTGCCTTAATTCCTTGGCTCAAAAATAAATCAGATCTCGACGAGACTCAGGTGTGCCGCTGCGGGTATGCAGCCAACACTCCTGCAACCCTGCGCTGCCTTTCTCGCAGGCGGCAATCACTGATTTCTAGGTAGCGCCGATTCCTTAGTATAAAATAATTGCTGAAGGAATAACTTGTAGCGTCGCGGCCCACTTGTCCGTACAAAGCAAGACACCCGGAGCAATTGCCCCGGATGCCTATGCTGAGTATGTGCGCTGCTATCGCAATCCTGCTTGTGTGCACGCCGTGTGCGAAGACTATCGTGCCACGGTCACCATCGACGTTGCCATTGAGGATGAACAGAAAGGGATGAAGGCGGTGCAGCCCCTGCTTGCGCTCTGGGGTGATAAGGGAACGGTCGGGAAGCTGTTCAATGTTATCGGTCTATGGAGGAACGTACAGCCAATGTCAGCGGCTACTCCCTGCCTTGCGGCCACCTTATTCCGGAAGAAGATCCGCAAGGGCTCCTTCAAGCATTATACGGCTTCTTGCGCAGCTAGTTGGGGCGAGCAGCCGCATGCACACTCAATCTTTGTTCCAAATTCTTGTGTTTAAATCAAAACCTTCAATAAGACCAAAGAAAAATGTCAAATCATTGTATAGCTCCTCAAGCTTGGGTCCATCGACCGGATTTTTCACATCCGTTTCAAAGTAATTTTTTCCCGAAGCGATGGCGATATACATACAAGAATCGACGAATGAAATCTCTATCCGTCCCTTGCTGCGGTCTCTAAAGGCCAAAATTCGCTCCATCATGCTGGACGTCAATATATACCTTGCCTCAATCTCATCCGAAGTTCGGGTATTAAACGCCTCATTGAAAGCATCGCTCTCCAGCTTGATTTCCTTACGCGCCCTGTCCGATTTACTGAGTGTAAGCCGAAAGACCAAAGGACGCAGCAGTCTCCCTGCCAGCCTTCCTGCCAACGAACGGCTTATGGCATTTTTCGAGCTGAGCACGGTCATGCCGTTGAAGTTTTTATGAAAATCAGCAACAAATACAATCCCTTTAAACGCCTGTATTTTCGTTTTCGTCGTGTGGCCATCGGAGTCCGTCGACTCGCTCTCCAGAACAATCTGAATTTCCGAGAACTGATAATCAGTTAAGCCAAGCTTCCCCCTGAACAAGTCTTCGCCATGAATCTCATGTATGTCATCGCCAAAAATCAGCGATTTATAAATTATTTCATCCCCCAGCCTAGCTTGCAGCCCGCTCTCGCCATGAAGTAATCCGCGCAAGCAATTCGGTACGAAGCTTCACTAGCTCCTCGTATTCATAGAAAAACAATATTTTTTGCTCCACCACAGTGTCGCCGTCTGGCCGGTCGGCAAGAACGAAAAATGCCCATGACTCCGCGATATCCTCTAAAATATTCGTAAGCGCATACTCACTTACAAAGCTGTCCTCGTCCTCATCCTGCTGATCGTCCGACCAAAACTGCTGGTAGAATGCATAGATGTAAGCGTCGCTCTCCGCACAGCCATCATCGACATAATAGGTGTTGCACAAATGCTCCTCTGCATCTGGATCAACTTGTTGCGTCCGAAGCGTCAGCAAATGACCAAACTCATGGATGTTTGTATTGACCGCTTCATTGAGCGATGCCGCCCCTTCAATATTGAGCCCAAATGTCCAGGTTGAATAGTCATCATCATTTTGACGTACAAAACCAAGCGTGTCGTAATGGGAGAAAACCGTAAATAATGTCACATCTTCACGCTCATGCGGCGGAATAATGGCTGCAAATCCCTCCCATAGCTCCCTGTGATCATCGGATTCATCCCCGTCTTCCAAGACCAGTTCCTCCTCCTCGACCCAGTAGCTTGCCTTGGGCTGCTCCTCCAACGCGCTCAACTTCTCATTTTCTTCAATTTCACTCTCTTCCAAGTTTACAAAAGAACCGTAATTCTCTATTAAATTGGACATCAATTCATTACCTAAATTTTCGCAGCTTTCCAGATCATCGCAAGTCCACTCCGTGATACATCGACTTTCCTCCGATAGGTAGATCTCATCAACATAACAGTCCGTTTCGACACTGGATAACCCGTTTTCTTCATCGTTATCGGCCGCTGCCTGCAGTTCAGCCTCTTCCCATAACTCCGAGTTCTCTTCGAGCCATTCACTGCATCCCGCAAGGAACAATGCGCCTAACATAAGCATGACAGCCACCAATTTAATCTTATTCCGTTTTAGCATAACCGCTCTCCCATGTGACTGAACTCACCCTATTAATCTACCAATTTTTTCTTAAAACCTTCTATTAATATAGCATGAACTATGTCTTTTTTCCTAGTCCAAAAGAACTGCTACCCAGGCAAATCCGATTTCGAAGAAAATTACCCCGCCATCGAAGAAATGTACACCTGCTCGCTGCCCTGAAGCTTGCTTTAAGATAAGGGTGTGTACAGAAATGAGAGGCGTCACTTCAACCAATTATGTAATCAGAGCGGAGGGCTCGACATGACAGCAAAGCAAGTAAAAGTAGGAATTATCGGCACTGGATTTATGGGCAAGTCCCATGCCGAAGGCTATCAATTATTCAATATTGAAATCGGAATGTTCGCTTCCCGTACGGCAGACAACGCCAAGGCGGTGGCGGAGCAGTTCGGGATCGAGCGTTGGACTGACAACTGGCTTGAGCTGATTCATGATCCGGAGATTGACTGTGTGGATATTACGGTTCCCAACCATCTTCACTATGAAATGGCAATGGCCTGTATTGAAGCGGGCAAACCTTTTCTGATCGAAAAGCCGTTGGCTCGCAACACGGAGGAAGGTGAAGCGATTGTACGCGCGGCCAAGGAGAAAGGCATTGTCGCCGTCTATGCGGAGAATATGCGGTTCAAGCCGGCGCTGATTCGCACGAAGGAGCTTGTTGAACAGGGGGCTTTCGGCAAAGTGCTCATGCTTCGCTCCAACGAAATTCACAATGGCCCTTTCCATGCTCCATGGTTCTGGGATGCAAACCTGACGGGCGGCGGCGCAGCAATTGACATGGGCATCCATGGCGTCAATACGCTGGAATGGATTATGGGATCTAAAATTAAACGCGTCTACGCAGAAACAGGCGTACTCAAATGGACCGAACACTGTAAGAATGGTGCAGAAGATACCGCCATGGCCGTGCTTCGCTTCGAAAATGGCGGGATCGCGGAACTTGTAATCAGTTGGGCGATTTCCGGCGGCATGGATGTTCGTCTGGAGGTATTTGGGGATCAAGGCACAGCTTATGTAAGCACCACTCATGAGGCGGGCGGTTTGCGCATCTTCAGCCATAACGGCTACGGCAAATCGTATGAAGAGGAAGCAAGCCTGAAGCCGCACGTTGTGCCGACGAAAGGCTGGACCTTCCCGGCGCCTAAGGACGTCATCCAGCAAGGACACGCGTTTGAAGTCAAGCATTTCATCGATTGCGTCCTAGGCAAAGATACACCTTCCAGCACATTGGAGGACGGACTACGGTCGCTCCAAATCGTAGAAGCAATGTATGAATCGGCGCGTACCGGCATGGCCGTTGAGGTGAAGTGATGAATCAAGCCGGACAAGGGGAAGCGCGCAGTGCCAATCCATCGGTGGCTGTGGGCATCGATGTCGGCGGCACGAAGATTAGAATCGGTTACGTTACCGCAAGTGGCGAGGTGCTGCACGCCAAGCAGTACGCGATGGACCGCTCTTCTCAAGCTGCTGCGCTTGCTGCCATTTATCGGGCTGCGGACGACTTTATGCATGCGCCATGGGATGGAGCTGCCCCTTGCGGAATTGGCATCGGCCTGGTCGGACAGGTCGACCCTGTAAATGGGGTATGGGTGCAGGCGATCAACATCCCGATCGGTGTCCCCGTTGACCTGGCAGCGGAGATGAGCCGCAGATACGGGCTGCCTGCTGTGCTGGACAATGACGTCCAGGCTTCCACACATGCAGAATGGCTGTACAGCGGCGGCAGAGAGTTCGATAGTTTCATCTACATCAATGTCGGGACCGGAATTGCCATGGGTATTGTATCAGGCGGTCGTCCCGTGCGGGGAGCCGCCAACTATGCAGGTGAGTTCGGACATACCTCGGTTGATCCCCGCGGGGAAGTCTGCGTATGCGGGCGACGCGGATGCCTTGAGCCGCTGGCCTCCGGCGGAGGCATGATCGCACGGGCGAGCGCCGGACTGGCCGCTTACCCGAATTCATCCTTGCAGGCCTATGCGGATCATTTGCATTCCGAATTGATCTATCGGGAAGCCAGGCAAGGAGACCCGCTGGCAGCCAGCATTGCACAAGATGCGCTGGCCGCGCTCGGCCTGGCAGTGACCAATGCAGTCAATCTGCTCAACCCCGAAGCTGTCATTGTAGGCGGGGGCGTATTTCGGGATGAGCACTTAATCAAGGAGCTTCGCGACTACATTCGCCAGTACAGCCTGTCGGCCGCAGCCCGTTCGCTTGCGAGCATCGAAACATCGAAACTCGATACACAGTTGGTCGGGCTGCTTGGAGCAGCATCATTAGTTTGGAGGTCGGAACAATGAAATGGATTGTAGAACAAAGTACAGAAGCATTCAACAAACGCAGCGCACGCGCTATTGCAGAGCTTATTCAGAAGAAGCCGGACAGCCGGATCAGCTTTGCGACTGGCTCAACAACAAAAGGAATTTATGAGGAACTGGTCGCCCTTCACCAGCAAGAAGCGCTGGATTTCTCCCGGATCGAAGCGTTCGTTCTTGATGAATATCAAGGCGCTTCCCAAACCAATCCGGCCAGCTGCCTGGCCAGATTGCACGCTCAGCTATTCGGGAAGGTCAATATTGACCCGTCCCGTATTCATTCCTTCGACAGCTTGGCTGAGGATTTGCATCAGGTTGCAGCCGACTATGAGCGAAATATCGCAGTACTGGGCGGTATCGATTTGCAAATATTAGGACTCGGAGCGAACGGCCATATCGGATTCAATGAGCCGGGCACCCCGTTTCATGCTATAACGCGAGTCGTGGATGTCGGCGAGGAGACGATTGACGCGCGTGCCGAAATGTTCGGGGCCAGAGAGCTTGTGCCGCGCCTTGGCGTATCGCTAGGCATCAAAACCATCATGCAATCGGGCAAAATCTATTTGTTCGCCAACGGCAAGCATAAAACGTCAATGGTCGAGCAGGCGCTGCTCGGCCCGATCACGCCGGATATTCCCGCTTCCGTGCTGCAGTTGCATCCCGAGCTGACGGTCATCATTGATCAGGAAGCCGCTGGCAGCTTGTCAATTCCCCGCTGAACCATTGTAAGCAGTACGATCAAATAAGGCACGCACTGTACCGCGGCCAGTCAAGGAGGCAATCATGAAGGTTTCAATTGGAGGATATTCCTTTTACAACACTTATCGCGACGGAAAGATGGATGTGTTCGGCTATTTGGAATCAGTCAAATACCGGTACCGGATGGATGCCGTCGATCTGTGGAACGGTTTCTTTATCGACCGGACCAACCCGATTTATAAACTGGCGGACGAAAGCTATATACGGAAAATAAAAGAGGCGCTGGACGAGAAAGAGCTGCGCGTTGTCAATTTCGCTATCGACGGGGCCCACCTGTGGGACCCGGACCCGGATATTCGACAAAAACTTTATGAAAATGCGCTGGTCCATCTCAACGCGGCGGAAATATTAGGCGCCGAGACAGTGCGGATCGATACTGGGGGCAGCTACAAGGAATCATCGCCTATGACCGATGAACAATTCGAGTATACGGTAAAGCGTTATCATGAATATGCGGAGCGCGCCGCGGCGGGCGGGTACAAGATCGGCCCGGAAAATCATATGGGCGCCTCGCTGCTGCCGCGGGAAATGAAGCGGATCGCTGAAGCTGTCGATCATCCGGCATTCGGGTTTCTGCTGCATCTCAACCGGTGGAAAGCCGATCAGCAGACAGGCGATGATCTGGTTGCGCCATGGGCGTTCCATACCCATTTCGATGCAAAAACCGTTGTGCTCCCCGAGGCGGAAGCCAAGATCAAAAGCTTGCTGGCCGGGGGCTATGACGGCTATTGGGGTGTAGAATATAATGCGGAAGGCGACCAGTATGCCGAAATGGCGTGGATCGTCGCCGCTGTCAAGCGGCTGCTGGCCAACGCTGGCCAAGACATCAAGCGAGGTGGGACAGCGCAATGAGTGAGAAGGTTAAGATCGGTATTATCGGCGTAGGGCAAATCGGCAAGCTGCACTTGGATAGGTATCAACCGATCCCTGACGCAGAGATCGTCGCTGTATGCGATGTGAATGAAGCGGAAGCAAGACGAACAGCAGAACAATATGGAATCCCTCATGTATACACCGATTTTCGGGAACTTCTGAAACGAGATGATATTGTAGCGGTCGATGTATGCCTGCACAACAATTTTCACGCACCGGTGACTCTGGCTGCACTGAAGGCAGGCAAGCATGTCTATTGCGAGAAGCCGATCGCAGGCGCCTATGCTGACGGCAAGGCCATGTGCGATGCGGCGGCTGAGGCAGGTCTCATGCTGCATATTCAGCTCAGCACTTTGTACCGCCCGGAGACCAAGGCGGCGAAAACATTGATTGACGGCGGCAAGCTCGGCAAGCTCTATCATGCCCGCTCTACCGGATTCCGCCGGCGCGGGCGGCCCTATGTCGATGGCTACGGCACCCCGTTTTTCACGCGAAAGGAAACGGCAGCCGGCGGCGCGCTGCTTGACATGGGCGTCTATCATATTGCGCAAATGCTGTATTTGCTGGGCAACCCTGAAGTGCAGTCCATCTCAGGTAAAGTGTATCAGGAAATGGATATGCTGGCTGAACGGCGGGAGAAAAGCGGATTTGATGTGGAAGAGTTGGCAGTCGGGCTGATCAAATTCCAGGATGGCGTTACGCTTGATTTGATTGAAGCCTGGTCGGTCCACATGGGCGGATTCGATGGCGGGTCTGTCCTTGGTTCACAGGGCGGAATCAGACTGCCGGCGCAGCTGTCCGGCCAGATTAACCAGCCATTCAGCTTTCATAGCACCGTATGTGATATCGATATGGACAGCACGGTTGATCTGGAGAAGATGGATCAGCGCTGGCACCGGCTCCGTGATCACGAAACTGCCTATGATTCATCGCAGCATCACTGGATCGCAGCGCTGGTAGGTCAGGTCCCCCTGCTTCCCACAGCGGCCATCGCGCTGCGAACGATGCTGATCAGTGAAGGAATCTACTTGTCAGATCGATTGGGCCGGGAAGTCAGCGCAGAGGAAACTGCGGCGATGTCGCACTCCCTCTCGGCACCCATCTAGCTAATTGCTCCAAATCAAATTCGTACGTTGCCAGCTGTCAGCTGCCGCTGCAAGCTTGCAGGATTCTTCCACCTTAAAAAATAGAATATGTTGGGGGTTATGAAAATGAAGAAAAACCGGCTGATCACAAGTTTTACGATGATATTGGCTGCTATGCTCGTCCTTGCCGGATGCAGTTCGACAAAAAACGACACCTCCCAAGGCACGAATGGCAAGCAAGGCGGCGAAAAAGTGAAAGAATTCGAAATGTCGCTGCGACACACGTTTATTAATGAAGCCGACCAAACCCGGGTCGCGCTGCTGACAGACGTCATTAAGGCAGTGGAGAACGAAGTGCCCGGTCTGAAAATTGTTACGGAAGGCGTCGATGTTGTCGTCAATCGTTCAACGAAACTGAAGGCTGAATTTGCTGCAGGCACTCCGCCGAAAATATTTTACGGATTTGGTGGCAGCGACACCGAAAATTTTGCAAAAACGGGACATTTGCTTGATTTGACTGACATTGTCGATGAATTAGGACTGAAAGATCAAATTCAAGACTTCTCGGAATTTACAGTGAACGGCAAAATATACGGCATTCCTGACAATGGCTATATCGAAGGATTTTTCTACAACAAGAAAATTTTCAGCGAATTGAACTTAGCACCGCCAACAACGTGGGAAGAGTTCCTCGCCATGTGCGAAACGCTAAAGACGAACGGCTATACACCACTGGCTCTGGGTGCAGCGGATGCATGGTCCATCAACATGATTCCAACGAATTTCGCTGCGACACTCGGCGGAGCCGACTTCTTCCGCGGATTGAAAACCGGGGAATCCAAGTGGACAGACCCGGCGATGGTTGAAGCCTATGAGAAGGTCAAGGAACTGCTGGATAAGGGCTACTACACGGAGAACACGCTCGGCTTCAAGCATTCGGAGGCGCAGGCGCAATTCTCCAGCGGCAAAGCAGCGATCATCTTCGATGGCACCTGGGGGCTGAATACCTATGCCAACAAAGACCGCTCTGTTGTGGCGGATGATCTCGGATTTTTCAAAGTGCCGAATTTCGGCGGCAAAGGCGATAACACCATCAACGCCAGCTTCTCCACCGGTTATTCCTTCTCAGCCCATCTGGACGACAACGAATTAACGGCCGTAAAAGCATTTATTAAAGAATACTACCAGGAAAAGTGGCAAAAAAGACAGCTGCTTGAGTCTAACCGATTCCCGGCGATCGTCCTGACCGATACAGAAGGCGTAGAGCCAATCATTAAAGAAGTCAGCGATACCGCACAAGGAATGGCGACATTCCCGGCGTTCGATGCACTGGTACAGCCGAAGATCAAAACCGATCTTGAAGCCGGAATCCAGCAAGTTGTAGGCAACAAAGTCACCGTGGAAAAAATGCTGGAAAATATGCAAAGCTTCCAGGAGCGCGAAAATAACAAAGATTAATCGGACAACTAGCCGCTCACCGCTACGGGTATCGCTCAAAACGGCGATACCCGTACGATGATTCGGATCGGAGGGATCGGAATTGGATCGAATGTTTAGAAATCCTGTCGCATATTTGTTTTTTATTATTCCTGCTCTTTTGCTTTACGCCATTTTTTATTTGTACCCGCTATCTTCTACGGTCATCTATGCCTTCTCGGAATGGGACGGATTGTCGCAACCGGTATTCAACGGGCTGGATAACTTTATCCGAGCGTTCCAGGATGCGCAGATCTATCGCTCCTTACTGAACAATTTGGCTTTTACCGGCTTCGCCCTCGTCGTGCAGCTTCCGATTATTGTCGGCTCAGCCGTTCTGATCTCGGAAGCCCGTCGGTTTTCCGGCTTTTATAAAACGACGTTTTTCATGCCAGCTATTCTGTCCACACCAGTCGTTGCCGTGCTCTGGTCATTCGTCGTCTTCCATCCAGAGATCGGAATATTGAACTTGGCGCTGCGCAAGCTCGGACTCGGCCATTGGGCCAAAGCATGGCTCGCAGACGACCACACCGCCCTGCTATCCATTCTGGTTACGAATGCCTGGGCAAGCGTCGGCTTCTACATTGTGCTTGCACTTGCCGCGATTTACGGCATCTCACGTGAAATTCATGAGGCAGCGCAAGTAGACGGAGCGAACTTCTTCCAGCGGGCGCTCTTCATTACCATACCTATGATCCGCCCGGTAATTTCCGTCATTATTCTGCTGAAAGTAGCAGGCTCGCTCAAAACGCTTGACATTGTTATGGTGATGACAGGCGGAGGTCCGGCAGGGCTGACCGATGTCATGGCAACCTATATGTACCGCGTTGGCTTCCAGTACCTGGAGTCCGGTTATGCGAATACGATCGCCTTCATTATGGTCATCTTTACGGTCATACTTACAGGCATTACCGGCTACATCTCGAAGAAACTGGAGGAGGTCTGACCAGGATGAACCAAAAGAAGAAAAAGGACGGCATCCTCATCCATGTTGTCTTGTTCAGCTATGTTATAATTTCATTGTATCCGCTGTTCTGGGCGTTTCAGAATTCATTCAAGCGGCATGTCGATATCATTATGTCGCCCTTCGCGCCGATCAAAAATTTCACGATTCAAAACTATATCGACGCCTGGAACACTTCCAATGTGAACGTGTATTTGGCAAACAGCTTTCTCGTCAGTACGATCTCCAGTATGGCAACGGTTTTTCTGGCGGCAATGACCGCTTACGCGTTGGTGAGAATTCCGTATAAATTCATCAACAAAGCCATTATGGGTGTTCTGCTGCTGGCTATTATGGTGCCAGGCGCCACAATTTTAGTCCCATTATATTCATTCGTGCGCAAATTCGAAGACTATTTCGGTTTTCAGATTTACGACACCTATTTATCGCTGATTTTCCCCTACGTCACCTTCGGGCTGGCCATTTCCGTGGTCATTGTGAAAGCCTTTATGAGCTCAATGCCCAAAGAGCTGGAAGAGGCTGCCGTCATGGACGGATTGAATGTGTATGGCTTGTTCTTTCGCATCGTATTGCCGCTTAGCCTGCCGGCGCTCGTATCCGTGTTTATTGTAAATTATCTGAATAACTGGAACGAATTTATTATGGCCAACCTGCTCTTGTCCAAAGAGAGCTTGCGCACGCTGGCAGTAGGGGTCGCCGTGTTCAAAGACATGCTGAATACCAATTACGGCGGACTTTTTGCAGCAACGATGTACAGTGTTATTCCCGTTGTCATCGTCTATATTTTCCTGCAGGAGCGCATTATCGAAGGCCTGACCTCAGGCAGCTTGAAAGGTTAGACACGAGGGCAACGAGGGAGGGCGTTAACTTGTATGAGTATCCGTAATCGAGTGTTAATCGGCTTCGTAACCTGTATTATTCTTCCTCTTATTGCACTTGGCATTGCAGGCTCTGCGATGTTCCAAACTGTGCTGCAAAAGAAATATTCCGAGCAGTCGCAATTGATCAACGCTTCCGTAGCGCGAAATGTGGCGACGATCTTCAAGGATGCTACCGCCTATTCCGATCAATCGATGTTCTCCAGCCGTGTGCAGGAGTTTCTCAACCGGACGGCGGAAGAAAGAGATATGACGGAGATGCCCAGTCTCCTTAATCAGACTTTTCTGATGTACGGGCCGCTCGATACGGTAACACTCTATACGCTGGACGGTGAAGCATTCAGCCGTTCCAAAACCGATATGAAGGCGATTTCCATGGATAAGCTGGAGCAGTCTGGCATGCTGTCCGAAATGGTCCGGCGCAACGGCATTTCCGTATGGCTTGGACCGTATGAAGGTTCACCCCTTATCCAGACGCAGCGATATTTCACACAAATGCGTGTCGTCAACGATCTCAACCGGCAGGAGACGATCGGATACGTTACTTTGCATTACCAATTCAACGAATTGGAACAGGTGTTCAACTTCTACTCAAGCAAATTGGATATTCCCAATCATTTCATGCTGGTCAATCATGATGGACGGATCGTCTACGATAATCAGAAAGAGGAAAGCGGAGAAAACCTGTTCGATAAAGTATCGCAGCCGCTTAGCCTCGACCGGGATTCGAGCAGTACAAAGCTTAATTTCAACGGCGTGAAGAGCATTCTGTCGGTTCAGCCACTCAATATGAAAGATTTGGGAATTACCAACTTAACATTAGTATCTGTCGTCCCTTGGGAATACCTGACCCGGGAGACGATGACGATCTTCCGTCTGATCTCCATCATTATGGCCATTATTCTGCTATTTGCCCTGCTCTTCAATATGATGTTCATCAAGCGCTACATTCGCTTTATTGTCCGAATGATGCATGCGATGAAGCTGATCGAGCTGGGCGACCTTGGCGTGCGAGTAACGCTAGACAGCCGCGATGAAACAGGATCGCTCGCCAGAAGTTTCAATCGGCTGGTCGAGAAGGTAGAAGAACTGATCGAAGAAGTGAAGCAGGAGCAGGCGCGCAAGAACCGGGCCGAACTGATGCTGCTGCAAGCGCAGATTAAGCCGCATTTTATCATGAACACACTTGAATCGATCAATGCGCTGAATATGCGCAACGAGCGTGATAAAGTCAGCCAGATGGTATATCGCTTGGGAGAGAATTTGCACATCAGCTTTCAGGAGCAGGAAGAAATTACGCTCGGCAAGGAAATCGGTTATTTGAAAAATTATTTTGAAATTCAGAAGGTTCGGTTCGGCCACCTGTTCGATTATGAAATTATAATGCCGCCCGAGCTGGAGCGTTACATGATTCTGAAGTTTACACTGCAGCCCTTGGTGGAGAACAGCATCCAGCATGGCTTTGACGATATTGACCGCAAAGGGATGGTATCTGTCCGGATCGAAGAGAAGGAACACTACCTGCTGCTTTGGGTGGAAGATAACGGCTCGGGAATCGATCCCGATGTGCTGCCTTCGTTTCACTACCGGAAGACAAAGTTTAGGGAGGAAAAGCGACCGGATGACGGGAGAGTGGGACTCGGCGTGATGAATGTCGCGGATCGGCTGCGCATGCATTACGGAATTGGTTACGGTATGTTCATATGCAGCGATCCAGGGCACGGTACAAAAATAGTATGCTTGATTCCTAAACGGGAGGTTGATTCACGTGATGATTCGCGCATTGATTGTTGACGATGAGCCTTTGATTGTGGACACGCTGTCGAACGCTATTCCTTGGAACCGGCATTCAATCAGTCTGATTGGTTCTGCTGACAACGGCTTGTCCGCGCTGGAAATGGTGAAGGAGCATAAGCCCGACCTGATTCTGTGCGATATCCGTATGCCGAAGATGGACGGACTGTCTTTCCTGCAGCAGGTAAACTCGTTAGGAAATCATTGCACCGTCCTTATGCTGACCGGCTTCGCCGAATTTGAATATGCCCGTAAGGCAATGCAGTTCGGGGCGAAGGACTTTATTCTGAAACCGATTAATTATATGGAGTTGGATAAAGTTATTGAGCGGATCGGGGGACAAATCAGGGAACATAAGCTGGATGACCAACGGAAACAGCATCAGCTCAAGCATATGAAAAATTTGTTGTATGAGAAGATGATCACGGATATTTTATTCGACTATACGAAGCTGGCTGCACAGCCGTTCTATTCCGAATTCAAGCTGATGTTGGAAGAAACAAACTGCCTTGTTTTCCTTGTCGATTTGGAACGCTACGCGTACAATGCCCATCGCTGGACCGCCAACGAACGCAAATTGCATAACTTCGCGGTGCGGAACGTCCTACAGGATGCGCTGCACCCCTTCCACCTCGACTATTCGGTACTGCAGACTCGGGAGGGTGAATGGTGCGTGCTCATACGTCAGCCTTCCTCCGAAGCGCTCCTGGCAATGAAGGAAACATCTCAGTGGGCGGAACAGATGGCACAAGCGGTACTGGATCATACGAAGCTTGCCGTTCATATCGGCATCTATCCAGCATACGTCCCCGTGTCGCAGCTGGCGCAGGCGTACAAGCTGCTGCAGCGGGAAGTGCAATTCTCCGGTGAACAGCAGCAAATTGTGACGCTCCGCACGGATGTGAAGCAGGAGACCGCAAACCTGTCGTTTTGGGATCGAATCGAGGAGATCGTCGCCGGCTTGAAGCGCTGTGATACAAACCAGATGCAGCGGGAGCACCAAATGCTTATTCATGATTTGAAATCCGTCTCCCCTTTGCAATTGGAGAAAATTCTTCATTTCCTGATCTTGCATCTATTGCGTGAACTGAAAGAAATCAAGAAAATTGCCGATGCGGACGAACGCGATGTGTGGGTAAGACTGGAGCAGTACACCAGTGCCAAGGACTTGATTTCCATCCTGAATCGGATGGTAGAAAATGCCGTCAATGGGGCGGGCAAACACCGATCGAGCGAGGCATTAATGGATATGGCGAAAGACTATATCGCCAAACATGCTGCCAGCGATTTGAGCGTAGAAGAAGTGGCCGATTATTTGGGCTTAAGCTCCAGCCATTTCAGCGTGCTGTTCAAGCAGTACGTCGGAGAAACCTTCGTCGAGCACTTGACTCGAATGCGGATCGACTGGGCCAAGTCGATGCTGGTCAACAGCAGCCAAAGCATCTCGAATATTGGCAGGACGGTCGGCTATCTTGACCGGCGATATTTTAATAAGGTATTTTCCAAATGCGAAGGCGTGACGCCTGCGGAGTATCGTGTCCAGTATAGCTAAAAGTGCTGTAGGACGCGAAAAGTAATAACTGGTTAGTGAGTTAGGTTGATTTAAGCAACGCTTTGTACTATACTTTTGACTTATTGAAGAATGAATAAAGCATGATAACTAATTTCATGTCACCATATAAACAACGCACTTGTATCTGAATCCAGAAAATAACGAAGGGGGGTATCCATATGAAGAAAAGATCATTGAAGTCTTTGTCTGCAGGCATAGGATACGCTACCGCTGTTTTCTTTGATTGCTCTAAACATGGGAGAAGTATGTCCAAAATTGGATATTTGCGACTTGCATCCTAACGTTTAGATTAGGATTCAGTGGGGAAAAACACCACAGGTCGCTTCCTGTGGTTATGTATTTGGGCAAATACACTACAGGAATTCTGTGGTGTTTTTTTATACCAAAAAAGAGGAGAACGATACAATGTTGCGTTTAAACGGAGAAAATATTTATGTAAAGCTGGTTGAGGAATCGGATGCCGATTCATTACTGACACTGGAAGTAGAAAATCGAGCCTTTTTTCAACTTTTCACAGGGCTAAGAGAGGCATCTTTCTATACGTATCAAGGACAACTGGATCGGATTAGAAGCGCAATGAAACTGGCAAATGAAATGAACGGATATGTTTTCCTGGTTGTGTTGCAGCAATCCAATCAGGTGATTGGAGAAGTCACGCTTTCCGAAGTGGTGTGGGAGAACTTGCAGAGCGGCTGGATAGGTTACTTCCTAGACCGCGACCACAATGGAAAAGGGTATATGACGGAAGCTGTAAAGCTGGTTGTACAATATGCCTTTGAAGAATTGAAGCTGCACCGTATTGAAGCTGGTGTGATGCCGCATAATGCCGGCTCAATAAAAGTGCTGTTAAAAGCAGGATTTCATAAGGAAGGCATCGCCAGGAAAAATGTCAACATCAATGGCAAATGGGAGGATCATCAGACCTTGGCTATTGTAAGAAAAGAGTCTTCCTGTGCAGAAACGAAACAAGTGCACCGCAAAAATCCGTCCGTCATTGCACCGCCGATTGGACCCTACACCCATCTGACCATTGTTCCAAAAGGAGCAGATTTATTCGTTCTTTCCGGTCAAGTGGGGACGGACGCCGATGGGAATTTGCCATCGGATATGAATGAGCAAATTGCAAACACGTTTCAAAATATCGCTCAGATTTTCAATAGCGAGTCCGTATTATTGTCGGACATCATTAAGATCAATATTTGGGCGACAGATGACATGGATTGGGACTTCTTTAATGCGGAATGGGTTAAGTTCCATGGCGGTACGCCTCCTGCAATGACGATGTCCTATGTTCCTTCACTGGCGCTGCCTTCCCTCAAGGTAGAGATCGAAGCTTGGGCAGCCAAGTGGTGATTTTGTTAAGCACACTCTGATTTGCATCCAGCAGGGCGCCTTATAAGGCGCTCTTTTTTTGCTTCTTACGATATTGTAATCTTCATCTACCTATTAAATATTTTGAATAAACACATAATTCTGCTTCAAAACACATGTAAAATTATGATTAGCGGCAATATAATGAAAACTATCATGTGGGCCCATGATAATATAACGCCGAGAGGGGTTTGCTTAAATTGAAAGCAGCTTTGTACTACCTTAGTCACCATCACAAAAGATACATTACCTCTATTGCGGGTGCTATTATGACGGTTATCTTATTGGCCGGGTGCAGCAGCACTGCGAAGGAACCATCCGACAATCCATCATCGGGCGCATCCACTTCACCATCCGTTCATATTCTTTTATCCCATTCCGAATTTGCTTATGCCAAACAGGCTAAGGAAGACGATGCGTATATTAAAGAACTGAATCGACTGTCAGGCTTCGATTTGAATTATGAATTTCTTGGACATAGTGATTATACCCAACAACTATCGCTGCGGTTCGCTTCCGGTGATCTTGCCGATTTGATCCGGACGGACAGTATTGTATCAACCATGCACAGCGGTGCCGTTGACCAAGGTGTATTCCTCGAGCTTGGCTCTCTTATTGAGGAATATGCTCCTACCTTAAAACAGAAAATACCTGAAGAATTCTGGAAAAGTCCGCGTATTTCGAAGGACGGCAAAATTTATGGAATTCCCGTTACGCGCGGCGTGCCTGCCGACCGCTCCATATTCATCCGACAGGACTGGCTGGACAAGCTGAACATGGATACGCCCGAGACGCTTGACGACTACTTGGCATTTTTTGAAGCAGTCAAAAAAGAAGATATGAACGGCAATGGCGATCCAAATGATGAATATGGTCTTGGAATGTTTAGCAATGTCATTTGGACCGACATATTCTCCCCTGCGTTCGGTGTACATTCGAATAAGTGGAGCCTCCAGGACGGACAGCTCGTTCCCGACATCATAGATCCAAGAATGAAAGAAGCAATCGCTTTCTACAAAACCTTGTTCGATGAAGGATACATCAATCCCAACCTGTTCGTGAAAAAAGAGGATGAACAGAATGCTTCGATTGCGAAGGGTGAAGTTGGCGTGTGGGGAGCTGCAGTATATCAGTACCTGGCCGGCTATGGCGAGGACAATGCTCAAAAGACGTTCCTGAATCAGCCGGATGCTTCCGTTAGCATGATCGCCCCTCCAACAGGATCGCGAGGCGATAGCGGGATGGCACTGCAATCCGATGAAATCTACTTTGTATGGGTGATTCCTGCTAAAACGAAAAATCCGGAAAACATTATTAAGTTTCTTGAATGGGCTTACAACAGTCCTGATGCAGAGCAATTTTTTGCTTATGGTATTGAAGGACAGAACTTTACGAAAGAAAATGGGGAAATCAAATACGATATCAATGACCCTGTTAACGTAGACAAAAATGCGTTCCAAATGTATCAAGTATCACTCAACCCTCGTGAAATCGGGTTTGCAGCGCCGCTTGTACTCAAGGCGCTACCGGAATCAGACAAGGTTACCAAGGGCTACGAAACGTCGAAAGACAGCTTGATTCTGAATGAAGCGAAATATATGCCTCGTTTGGAATCGTTAGCCAGCCATCCGGAGTTAAATATCGGGGCGGCCCATGGATCACTTTTCCTGGACATGTTCGCCAAAGTGCTTACAGGTCGTGAACCGCTTGATTCGGCATTTGACAACTTTGTAGCTGAATGGAAGAAACGTGGCGGCGACGAAGCCATTAAAGAAGCGACTGACTGGTACAACAGCTTTAATAGCCAATAAATACAGCCATTCTCTGCGCGGGTCGATGACAGATTTGACAGGCTTCTTCGGTCTTCGACTCGCGCGTTACTACTTCGATTTGAAAGGGGGAAGAAGCCCTGTTTACTAAAATCCGACTCAAAGAACCCTGGGTGCTTATCCTCATGGCGCTCCCCGGCTTAGCCTATTTTTTCACGTTCAAATATATCCCGTTGCTTGGTAATGTCATTGCATTTCAAAACTATAATTTGTTTCAAGGCTTTTTAAACAGCACATGGGTGGGGTTCGATCATTTTGTGACGTTGTTTCGTTATGAAGATTTCTGGATTATTTTGCGCAATTCTCTAAAGCTGGGCCTCTATTCAATCCTGTTTGGTTTTCCGGCTCCTCTGGTGCTGGCACTGTTATTGAATGAATTGAAGTCGATGTGGCTGAAGCGGCCCATTCAGACGCTGCTTTACTTACCGCATTTTCTGTCCTGGGTTATTGTCGGCGGCATCTTCACCAACCTGCTTGATACTAAAGGCTGGATTAATCAAATGCTGCAAAATTTCGGCCTTGGGCCCTATGACTTCATCGGCAATTCGGCTACCTTTCTTGGCACGATTATCTCGATTGGCATATGGAAAGAGATTGGCTGGGGGACCATCATCTATTTGGCGGCGCTAGCCGGGATCAATCCAAGCTTGTATGAAGCGGCTACAGTGGACGGAGCCAATCGCATGCGGCAAATCTGGTCGATTACGCTGCCTTCGATTATGCCTGCGATTATTGTACTGCTGCTGCTTCGTGTTGGAAATTTGCTGGATGCGAACATCGAACAGATGTTGATGTTCCTGAATCCGCTCGTCCGGGATGTCGGCGAAGTATTCGATACGTTTATCTACAGAGTGGGCTTACTGGACAGCCAATACAGTTATTCCACCGCAATTGGCATATTCAAATCGGTCATCGGCCTGATTTTGCTCACCTTAGTTAACACATTAAGCAAGAAGTCGACGGGCGAAAGCGTCTACTAGACAAACAGGAGGTGATCGACATGAGGAACGCTCGTTCCTTTCATTGGTTTTCAATTGCAAATGTTACCGTATTAATAGCAACCAGTCTGACCATGATTGCACCGCTCATCCATCTACTGGCAGTGTCGCTAAGCCTGCCGGAGTATGCAAACGCCAAGTTGGTCGGGCTTTGGCCCAAAGGGATCCAGTTCGATGTCTACGAGTCGATCTTTGCGTTAGACGAAATCTGGAAGGCAATGGGGGTGAGCATTTATATCACGGTCGTCGGCACGCTTGTGACACTGCTTCTTTGCTCACTGTTGGCCTATACGCTCTCCAGGCCGATGATGCCGGGGAGGAAAATCCTCTTGAAGCTGATTGTGATTACATTCGTCTTTCCCGTTCCATTAATTCCAAGTTACCTGTTGGTGAAAGAACTGGGCATGATCAATTCCCTCTGGTCGCTAATTATCCCGGGAGCAATGAGCGCTTTTTACGTTCTAATCATTCGAACTTTTTTCAGAGGCATCCCAGGAGAACTGTTCGATTCAGCGAAAATTGATGGCTGCGGCGAACAGAGTATATACGCTCGTATTGTACTGCCGTTATCTATGCCAGTGTTGGCCACGATTACGTTGTTCCATACTGTTAGCCAGTGGAACTCCTACTTTTCGGCGACGATTTTTATACGGACACGGGACCTTTTTCCGTTGCAAGTCCTCCTGCGCAATCTCATCGTAGAGAACGGTGCAAATACCGGGATGAGCGACTTTCAGCTCAGCACACAGTTTACGCCTGAAATGATGAAGGCAGGCATTGTTTTGGTTGCAACGCTGCCCATTCTAATCGTGTATCCCCTCCTGCAAAAGCATTTCGTCAAAGGGGCTATGCTTGGGTCGATAAAAGAATAATAGGGGTTTTCCTACAACAGAAAATAAGCTAAGCTTAGGCTTATACTTCAAAGGGGCACAGACAGAAGAAAAAGGGGAATGTGTATGCGGATCAAAACGCCGACGATAAAGTTAAAGCTGGTTCTGCTATTCTTCGGATTCTTCTGTGTGCCGTTTCTTGTCATCGGCAAGTTTTGGTACGATCGTTCAATAGATACGATCGAGGCTAACGCCGTGCATAATAGCCAACAGCTAATGAAACAAATAAATTATAACCTGGATGTGTATTTCTCCGATATTAAAAAAGCAACACTCCCGATTCTTGCCAACCCCCTCGTACAGAAATTAGTCAAAATAGACCCAAGCAATCAATACGATTACTATGATCTCAGCTCCCGAATCCAGTCCGATCTCATTCCGGGCATGGTGTATAACCGGGATGATATTTATGGGCTTACCATCCTCTCTCTCAAAGGACCTTATTACAGCAATATCGCCTTTTCGGATCGAGCAGAACAATACGGGAAGGAATTCGCTTCGAATAGTGAGGACAACTTTCGGATATTAGGCATCAGCACGACGCAGGATGGTAATCAGGTTATTACCATTTATCGTAAAATCATCGATAATAAAACGTATTTGACAGCTGGCTATTTGATCATTGATTTATCTTTGAACAGAATCACGAGCATTATCAACAGCGCGGAACTCGGGAAAACGGGCATCATCGCAATCGTGAACAATGATGGTCACTACTTATACCACCCTGATACGCAACAATGGCAGCAGCCTCAGCCGGCGTTATATTGGGGGCGCTTTGAGGATAATGGTTATCCGCACTTTACAAATGGTACTGGAACAAGCAAAACAATGGTCGTGTATAACCGTTCTCTGGCAACCGGACTTACGATCGTATCGGAGGTACCGTTAAGGGAGTTGATTGAAGATCTGATCTACTTTCGCAATTTAACCCTTGGACTTGTGCTATTGCTGATCGTATTGGCATTTATAACCATACTCAGTTTCTCGCTTTCTATCACCCGCGCGCTCTCCCATTTAATGAATTTAATGAAAAAAGTGGAGATGGGCGACCTGAGTATACGCGCTCCCCTGCGTAAGGATGAAATCGGAAGATTGAACAGAGGCTTTAATCTGATGCTGGAAGACTTGAATCGGCTTATTGAAATGATTCACAACTCCCATCTGAAGGAAAAAGAAATGGCGATTCATCAAAGAGAATCGAAGCTGCAGATGCTTCAAGCCAGAATCAATCCCCATTTTCTCTATAATACACTGGGAGTTATAAATGCTTATGCGATCATTGCCAAGGTCAAGCCGATTAGCCAGATGACCGTATGGCTTTCCGATCTATTCCGCTACAGTATCGACAATCCGGAGGACACCGTATCGCTTGCTGAGGAGATTAAACATACATTCAATTATATTCATATACAGAAAGAACGCTATCAAGGGCTGGAAATCGATGTGGATCTTGACTTTGACCGTCTGAAGGATATCCGTACGCTTCGTCTCACAGTGCAGCCGATCGTTGAGAATGCATTCATTCATGGCTATGAGAATTATTCCATGAAGCCTGAGTATATCGGTCTCCGAGCTCGTTTCGACGATTCCGGCGTTGGCCTACAGATCATTGACAAAGGCAACGGAATGCCGCCGGACCTCGTTGAAGTATATAACCATGCTTTTGTCAGCATGTCGGAGGAACAAATGCTGCAGGGCAGCGCCCCATTCGGTGGTGTCGGTATGTGGAATGTCCACAGCAGGCTTCGACTTGAATTTGGTGAACCTTACGGACTTACGATTGTGAAATCTGTCAGCCAGGGTACCATTGTCGAGATCAAAATGCCCTATTAATAGGAGGTGTCCGTATGATTACCGTTGTCATTGCTGAGGATGAGCCCATCGTAAGAATGGGATTGATAGCTCTTATTGAAGCGGAAGCAGAAGGCTTCCGCATTGTGGGAGAGGCCGAGGACGGGCAGCAGGCCATCATGCTGGCACGCATGCATTTGCCGGATTTAATCATAACGGATATTCGTATGCCTGTGATGGACGGACTTTCGTTTATGAGTTCCCTCCGGCAGGAAGGCATTCCGTCTTCGGTCCTTGTTGTATCCGGTTACGGGGAGTTCGAATACGCCCAGCAAGCTATGCGTGCCGGTGCAGAAGACTATTTGCTAAAACCGATCAATGCGGATAACCTGCTGCCGACACTTTATGCTCTGCGGGACAAGATGCAGCAAGAGAAGGCACGCATCGTTCATGATAGCAAAGAGCAGCTGTGGTCATTTAAGACAAGCGCCAAGCGGCTGGCCAATGATTTATGGAATCTCCGCGAACCCGCCATTGAGCTTGAACTGATCTCGCTGCAACATGAGCTGCTGGCAGACGGGCTGTCAGCAAGCGCCTTAGAGCGGAAGCTTGCGGGTTATATCGCATTATTGGAAGACGAGTTTCGTTCTATTGCTGGGCAAGAATTGCCGCTGTCACCCGGTCTGGACAAATTCAATCAGCACTTTGATTCATTCTGCACCCATATTCATGCTGCAATGGCATTGATTCGCGGGATCAGAAACTGGGGATACGGAAAAGTGACGCAAGCTGCTGTGACCTATTTGGAACAGCATTATGGTGATTCAGAGTTGACTCTGACTAAACTGGCTCAGCACCTTGAGATGAAACCGGCTAATTTCAGTCATATTTTCAAATCTGAACTTGCTATTCCGTTCAGCCAATACTTGATTCGATTGAGAATGGAGAAAGCCTCGGAGCAATTATCGGAATCTGCTTCCAAAGTATATGAGGTAAGTGCTGCTGTTGGGTTTACGGACTACGCTCATTTCTCAAAAATGTTCAAGCGGTACAAAGGCTGTACGCCTACAGAATACAGGAGGTTAATGTGGAGACAGTAGGTTTTATCACCCGAATATCCATCCGTCCGAGGCATAGGCGAGATTATTATTGCCTGGTATTCTAAATTTTAGTAGAATCATCGATAGATGCTTTTAGACAAATGGGAACTTGCATGAGAAGCGCACATTTCTTGAGCCTGAGGAATATTTGTCCACTTCATCGAAATATAATAAACGGAATGAATTCGTTAGAAGGAGAAGCCGTTCAATGGAGACTTCCTTACTGAGTGCATCAGGGATTTCGTTTGTGCTCGTTGCGATGCTAACACCTGTTTTAATATGGGGCTTGCGGACGTTGAAGCTAACGCAACCGATCCGGGTCGAATTGCCGCCAGACCATCAAGCCAAACGCGGCACTCCGCTTATGGCAGGTATTATTCTGCTTATCGGGGTCATTACTTCAACCTATTTCTATCCTGAACCGCTGGTGCTTTTCCTTGGTGCAACGTTTGTGTTATTCGGTTTGATAGGCTTTATGGATGATTTTAAAAAGGCTGCTTTCCAGGATCCCTCCGGCATATCGGGAAAGACAAAACTGGTCTTTCAATTCACTTTCACTTGTGTATTGTTGTTTGTGCTCATCTATCAATTCAACTTGAGTACCGAAATTACGCTGGTGAGCGGGTTCGCGCTGCAATTGCCAGTTGCCGTATATCTCATCATTATGATGTTATTTATTGTGGGTTCGGCCAATGCTATCAATTTCACCGATGGTTTGGATGGGCTGCTCATCAATGTTGCCATACCAACCTTTTTCTTCTTCTTTGTCATTTCGGACAGGATTGAAGTACAGACATTCTCATTAGTCATGATCGGCTGCTTGTTAGGTCTGTTCATATACAATATTTATCCGGCAAAAGCCTTTATGGGCGATACGGGTTCCCTTGCCATCGGCGGCTCACTGACCTTTCTGGCAGTAATTGAAAAGGTTGAAATCTTGATTCCCATTTTATTTTTCGTATATCTGGCCGAGCAATTATCTGTCATCTTGCAGGTATGGTACTATAAAAAAACCAAATTACGAATCTTTCGCATGGCGCCTATTCATTATCACTTCAGTTTAAAGTATGGCTGGAGCGAGAATAAAATTGTTGTGGTTTTCGGATTTATATCGTGGTTGTCCGCATTTCTCGCATGGGCGATATGGAAGTATATCTTATAACGAAATCACCGACCGGAGAAGGCAAGCGCTTCTCCGGTCGGCCGCTTTTACCAGCCAGTCCCTCTCACGCAGCCCTGTCTCCTATTCCAATTCCAGCACAGATTCACCGCTAATGATCGTTCCGTGATTGACCCCTTCACACAGCTCTCTCATCGAACCCGGCTTGTCAAAGTTGAACACATGCATGGGCAGATTGTAGTCTCTGGCTAAGATGAATGCTGACTGATCCATCACCTTTAAGTTATGTTTCAAGACATCATCGTAGTGAAGAGACTTGAACTTCCGTGCGTCTTTGTCGTGCTTAGGGTCTGCATTGAGAATGCCATCAACCCCTTGCTTGGCAACTAACAGCGCTTCACAATTGACTTCAATTGCCCTTTGAACGGCAGGATAATCGGTCGTAACATAGGGCTGCCCGTTTCCCCCCGCAAAAATGACGATGTAGCCTTTTTCCAGATGATGAGCTGCTCTCAGTCTGATATAGGGCTCGGCAACCGATGTCGTCGGGATCGCCGTCATTACACGAACTTCTTTGTTTGTTTTAGCTTTCAGAACACCTCGAAGCATCAAACTATTGATCACCGTTGCAAGCGTTCCGATGTTGTCTGCTTCCGCTCTTTCGATGCCCCAACTTTCTGCCATGCTGCCGCGGAATATATTGCCCCCGCCAATAACTAATGCTACTTCGACGCCCAGGTCCACAACTGACATAATTTCGTTAGTAATGTGATCCAATCTTTCTGATCCAAAACCAAACTCCGAATTTCCGGCGACCGCTCCACCGCTTAGTTTAATGAGCACTCGATTGTACCTCGTCAATGCCGCACCTCCCCAAAATAAAAAACACTAAAGCAACGAATGCTTTAGTGTCTCAATGGAACAGAAATATGAAAATGCAGCGGCCGATCGATCACAGCTCTTTCGCAGCCATTCCATATTCCCACTCCTTCCCATATATTTTGTCAATTTATTGTATACCTGGGGAAGGAGAAATGCAACTGCCTTGAGCAAAAGTAGTACAAAGGGATCAAGCGTTGGAGGCCTGAAGCCGCACATTTTGCCTTCGGGTTAATGACAAAGAGTACAGCATAATCGCCACACTAACCCTCACTTTCAGCCCGCTAGCATTAATCTGGGAAATAAAAAACAATCCCTTACAAATAAGTCTGAGAACCGTAAGGGATTGCCTTTAACTGAACTGTTCGATCATTTTCTACCTGTTCCTTTTAATTACTTCAACAGTAAATCCGCCTGGGGCCTTCACATAAAAGCTATATCCATGATGATTAACTGGAGGAGCAACCTTATAGCCGTCATCCTTTAAACGCTGGTTAATTTGATCCACTTGTTCTCTGCTCTCTTGAGGGAAACCAATGTGAAAGGATTTGGGATACTGAACGTCTTTTCCTTCCATCAAAGTTAATAAGAACTGAATGTCATCATTCATGACAGCAAATCCTTGTGAATAGCTAACACATCTCATATTAAAATAAGTTGCCAAGAACTGTACCGATGCATCAACATCATTAACCGTTAAATTTAAATGAGTTAGTTTCATACAAACACCTCCTTTCACACGTTTTTAGCCCTCAACTTCCTGTAAACTTTTTGTTCTTTTTCGTGCAATATAGCGATATAGAGTAAACACTATGGCACACAAAATCGCCAACACTAGAAATAGATTACTGTAGGTCGAACCTGCCAAAGAGGATGACAATGGATTCCATGTCCGGCTTGTTTCAATATCGATAACCCTGCTATAAATGCCAATGCCGATAGAACCCGCAATAAAGTTTTGCATCATTAACAACCCCATACCTATCCCCGCCTGGTTTGCTGGCAGCGTTAACGAAATGGACCGGGACATCACAATCGCCATGAACGATTGACCTACGTACCCCAAGATAAGCAAACATGCGATCAACCATACATGGGAGCTAATCAACGTAGACAAAAGGAAGAAGCACGAAAGCAATAAAACCGAGGCGATAGAAAATAAAGCGGTTGGGCCTTTGCTATCCGCCAACTTCCCTCCCTGCCGATTTAAGAGTGCCGTAACCGCTGCCGCAGGCACCATCACCAGACCAATTGTGCTCGCCTGAAGAGCATGCACCTCTGCCAAAAATAAAGGAGTAGTGAAAAATAAAGCGTAGCCGATTCCTGTGACAACAAACGCAAGCACAAGATACAATGTGTACTCCCGATTTCGAAAGAGCGCTGGTTGCACAAATGGATGTTTAGCGACACGGATTCGTGCGATAAAGCAAGCGAACACGATCACACCGCCAATGATCCAACCTATATGAATCGTAGCAGCCAATAACATTTGCGCCACACTGAGCGCCAGCAAAGCGCCGCCTAGCCAATCAATTTTGGATCCCTCCGCCTGTTCATCACCCAGATATTTCAAATAAAGGGGCAATGTGAGCAGCAATAAGAGCGGAATCGCAAACAACCATCGCCAATCGAGCACACTGATCACCATTGCTGAGGTGATCGGTCCAAGAGCACTTCCAAGCGCAACACCCGCAAATACGGTCCCCATTGCTTTCCCTCTTTGCTCCACCGGATAGTAACGAATCGGGATGAGCGTCGCTGTAGCCGGAATCGCCGCAGCTCCTACGGCCTGCAAACATCTTGCGACAAGCAACAGCCAGTAGGAAGTCGAGAAAAAACCAAGCAAGGAAGCAAGACTGAAGACAATTAAGCCGAAAGTTAACAAATGCTTTAATTTATAACGATCAGCCAATTTGCCATAAATGGCCGTGCCAATTCCGTATATAAGCGTATAGGAAGTCGTAACCCAACTGACTTGAGAACTCGTAAGATGAAACTCCTCCCGAATTAACGGAAGAACAAAGTTAAAAAGTAAAATACTCATCGAGGACAAGGTAACGGTTATCATCACCATAATTAACAATGCATCATTGCGTTTATTCAATATTTTTTCCATGTTCATCTCTCCATTAAGAAAGTCTGTACTGACTGACATTTATTCCGATGAGAAAACCTCTATCGAGGCCTGTCGAAGATGAGCGGCCGCGGATGCCTAACGATCACGGATAACCGCAAGAGCGCCAACGGCGCAACGAAACTATATCTGCAAACGCAGACACCGTATTAAATCTGACGATCTATTAGGGGGTCACCCCCCTGGCAAAAAGAGCAATACTTTCTCTCAGCAATGCTTTGAATTCTTCATCGGAAAAGGCAGGATCTTCATTCATCCTCCCCTGTGCCAAACCAAAATTCATATACAAAAAAGTAATCGCCGCTTTTTCTTCATCCACGGCATACAGCTTGTTTTGTTTTTTCATATCCGCAAAATAACGAGTTAATAATTCCTGCAATGCTTTCGGATGCCGATGCGCATATTGGTGCAGACCCGGAAGAGTTTTCCCGACTTTCATAATAATACGCAGCATCTTGCGGTTTCTATACATAATTCTGTGGTAATTGTCACTAATTAACCACAAATCATCCCTTACATTCCCGCTAAGCTCGTTGTCGAAAATTGCGCGCATTTCATCGGCATAATGAAAGCGGTCAATAGCCTGCTCCAATAAATTTTGCTTGCTTTTGAAATGACGAAACAGCGTCTTTTCACTAAAACCAGCTTCTGCTGCAACTTCCTCTGTCGTCACGCCGTCAAATCCATTCTTCGAAAACAGTTCAATGGCTGCATCCATAATTTTTTCAGAGGTTTCTTTTTTTCGAATAGAAGCCATTCGTTAACCATCCCCTAATATAATGTCAGTACTGACTGACTAAAATAATATACCTACATCATCCCGCTGTCAAGGGGCATTGAATCAAACCAATCGTAATCATTGCTGCACTTTATACAACAATATCTAAAGAAATGGCCTCATTGGGGTGAAATGTTGTAGTTTATACAACAATTCCACCTTTGTCGCGGCTAGAACTACGTAGAATTATAGAACACAACATTCAAAACAAGTGGTAATTGATTGAGGAAGTGATTATTCTTTACCATCTTTTATTCTCCCATCCCTTCTGGCGTTCTTCCCGAAACCGCTGTACCCACTGCTCAGCGACATCGTCTGCTATTCGGTCCATCATTGGCGGGGATACGTTAACGTTGTCGGATGGAATATTTAAAAACTCCAGCACTTTCATGATCGTTCCCTCATAGTTCAGAATAAAATCCTCATAAACAATCGTCAGCGGCACAATATCGGACTCGGAAAAAAATTGTTCTGCTGCAGCTTCGAGCATCGTGGCTTCGATCAACAAATGATTGATTGCATCGAAATTGTATTGATCGGCAATATCATGCTCCTGCGGTTTTTCACCATAGGTTCTATGCCACTCTCCGGATACAATTGCACGCCACCAGGAAACAGCCAATCGCACTTTGTTTCTCCGCGTCATCCAAATATGCTTGGTGCAATTCGGGAACGCAGCGCTCCACACTTCCGCACTTGAAGCCGCTTGGTTAAGCTCGAACATCGCACGGAAAGCGTCAATCCATCTTTGTTCAAAATTAATTTTTATTCCAAATACACCGTTCGGCGTCGTGCCATGCTCCCAAATCCGTTCAAGATCCTCACGCTTGAATGTGGCGGGATCATTGTGCTGAAAATGCAGCCATTCACTAGGGTCCCCTGCTACTCCTGTTGAGGCCAACGCTTTATTCAGCAGCGTGCTGCCCGTGCGTTGTGAGAACCAGATTGTGTAACTTAATGTCGGTTTCATCGTGCTTCCTCCTCTTTTACCTTTTTACTTTTTCGATGCTGAAATTGACGAGGCGATCCACACTATGCCGCAGCTCCAAGTGTTCCGTGTCCAGGACGAAATCGGAATCATCCACCCATCCCTCCTTTTTGTAAAAATGGATGTTGAACAACAATGGGGATGGAAATGATTATACCAACTTCAACACCATGGTAATAGGTAATAAATGAGTATAAAACAATGTATACATAATACTTCTATTCAACTAAACTCGCTCTCGAATGCACGTATGCACTTGCCGCCCTTGGAAGTATCCAATACCGCGAACGTTATTGCCGAGAACAATGATCCGAAGCCTTCATCGTTCAGCAGCTCATGCCACCAACTGGCTACCTTCTCCGGATCGTTTCGAAACACGCCGCAACCATAGGCACCCAAGATAAGGGTTTTGTCTCCCTTATGCGCGAAGATCGCCAGGGCCAGCCGCATGCGGTCTTTCATTACGTGTTCCGCTGTCTGAAGATCCTCCCCCTTAAGCAAAACCTGTCCATAATTGACAGCCGGCAGCGTCAATACCGATGCCGTAATCGGCTGTTTCATGAGGTTAAACCGCTCATCGCGAAAAAAGACGACATCCGGCGAGTAAATGGCATGGTCAGTATACATCATGGATCGGCAAGCGCGATTGGCCATATAGTAGCCCTCGTTGCGCAGCTGTGTTCCGTATAACCCGCTGGATGCGGCAAGGCTTTCCTCCTGTGCCATCGCTCCATTCAGAAAGCCGCCTCCGGGATTTTTGGCGCTGGCGAAATTCAACACACCAACCCGAACTCCTCCCGCTTTCTTGCAATCGACAATCGCCTTTACAGTCGCCTCGTTGGCAACGGAATAGACCGCTGCTTGTTGCGACTTAGACAACAGTTGACAATCCGCCACCAACGCCGCACCCTGTTCCGGGGTGATCAGGTGGCTGTTGTGCTCCGAATGGTGCTGCGCCGCGGCAATATCCACTTGGCGCCCTTCATATTCATAGCAGCCTTGCTGCTGTATTCGCAAGGTCTCCTGTGCAATTTCCTTTTTATTCATCACGTTTTCCTTCTTTCTAAAAAATAACTCGCCCTTGCCCTTGAATCGGTGCAAAACACAGAGCTTCTACTGGGCCATTGTATGTTTATTCCATTAAATTTCTTCGATACAAGCGGGAAGGACGGTGGCCCGCATTTTCCGTATAGTGATCGGTTTCCATCACGAGATCAGCGACCTTGCGCCGGAATGCCGCCTTCAGCAGCTCTTTATCCAAAATCACCTCGTAAACCTGCTGCAATTCCGTCAAGGTGAACAGCTTCGGCATCAGATGAAGCGCAATATCGGTATAGTTCACCTTGCCTCGCAGACGCTCGATGGCATAGGCAATCATCTTCGCATGATCAAATGCCAATCCATCATTGGATACGATGCTGTAAGACGCTGCAGTGGAAGTTTCCGTCACGGTCACCGTCCGCTCCACAACGGCGGCCAACTCCTCATGATTGGAGCTTAGCTTAAGCTCATACTGCAGCGACTTGATATATCCGTCCTCAATCAGCTCCTTGTGCTCACGCAAAAGGCGAAAGGACACTTTAAACCAAGCAGCGTTTGCAGCGTCATCGCCCGCCTTCAACTGTACTTGGCCGCTGTTGATCAGCGACATATAGCAGCAGCTCATGACCCAAGTACGAGGGTCGCGCCCGATATCGCTGAACGTATACAGCTGCTCCAGATAGACGTTATCCACGCCCGTTTCCTCCCGCAACTCCCTCGCTGCCGCCTGCTCGGTCGTCTCGCTCGGCCGAACGAAGCCGCCCGGCAATGCCCACTTGCCCAAGAAGGGGTGCCCTCCCCGCTGAATGAGCAGCACCCTCAGCTCCTTCTCTGGGAGCTTGCGGTAATTGTCCGCATCGGTATCGGTGACGGTGAAGATGACCATGTCCGCCGCCACTGAGGGACGCTCGTAATCTCCTGCCCGATACCGCTGCATGAATTCGTGCTCCGTTAATCCTTCGCGATCCAGAATGTCCACAAGTTTCGTCACCCTTCCTTTTTTTAATTAGATTACTGACGCTCTCCGAAATAATTGCCGTATGGCTTGAACCTGGCCAATACTTCGTCTACCTTCCGCATTCGTTCCTCCAGGCTGCCGCGCAGCGTGATGAACGGAATCCGGCGCGCCTTCAAATCCGCAACGATCTGTTTGTGAAACACTTGCCGTTTCTGGTCTCCGCTGCGGTCCCACGTATCATCATAGGGAATATCGTCATCACATAAGAAAAACAAATCGTATCGCTGCGCGTTCTCCAGCGCAATGCGGGTAAGCAGCTCCGGTGCCTGGCCGTGATAGTCCATCGCAAACATATAGGTCGTAATCGCATTCGTATCGACGAAGAGATAGCGGTTCGCCTCCAACAGCGCCTTCTCCTCCCGCTCGATGTGTCCGAGCGCAATCTCATCGAAAGCGGCCAGGCCGATTCGCCTGTCCACTTGATGCTCAGTCCAGTAATCCCGACCGTACTCGCTCGCGAATGCCGTTTTGTACCGCCGCGCCAAAGCTTCGGTGATCGTCGATTTGCCAGTTGACATCGCGCCCACGAACACGACTTTTGTAATTAAGTCGCGGTACACGATTTCACTGATGAATTCCCGGTGCTTATAAGGATCGGAACGGATCATTGTCGCCGAGATCGGAACAGATTGACGCGCTTCATCCACACGCCGATCCACCGCGCCCAGCGCAATACTCATATGCTCGCCATAAAATTCACTGGAGTAAAAATGCGTCACCTGCTCCCCTTGCAGCAAGCCGAGAATATACTGCTCTTCCCTGATTTCATATTCTCGGTCATTCGAGTAGCCATCCGGGCCGTCCCATGCTTCAATGACCCGCACCGACGGATAGATCGTGCGAATCCAATTCGCCCGAATATGCAGTGGAATCGACATGACATCTGTCTCGTAAATGACAATGATCAGTTCATCGACCTCTTGCAAGGCTGTCTCAAACATGAACTGATGACCCTTATGCAGCGGCGCAAACTTCCCCAGCGTTAATCCCAATGTTGTCATTGCAACGCCTCCTTCGCCCCTTTGTTCCAGGTGTAATAGCCATAGATCGCGTTGACCAGGTACGCGCTCCACATGACGATCATCAGCATGCCGTCTGGACTGCCGTCCACCGTTCTAATGACCCAGAGCAGCACCGTGAAAATGTTCAGAACAATATAGACCAGCCACTGTTCCTTAAACCTGCGCACCATAAGCAAAGTCGCCACGACCGACAACACCGTCGTAAGGGCATCGATATAAGGGGAGTTCTGCGCCGGAATGCGCGACAGTCCGAAACCGAGTGCCAGGCTGCACAGTACGCAAGCGACCGCTACGAGGAACAAGTTCCTTAGATCCATCTGCCTCATAGCCAGCTTGCCGCCATGGCGATGTTTCTTCCACATGAGGAAGCCGATCGCATTCATCGGAACGAAGAAGAGCAAGTTCAGCATAACCTCCCCGAACAATCCGTTCGTGTAGGACAGATAGGCATAGCCAAACGTATTGTACATGCCAAAAACATACGTCATCAGATTGCCTTTGGCCGCGAGCACCACGCACAGCACACCCGTAATAAAGACCGTGAATCCGAACAGCGTATCTTTCATCACCACTGTCAACATAATGGCGATGCCGGAGAACAGCCCGAGCCAGGCTATTTCGTATCTATTCCAGTTGCCCAACAACTTCTTCATCCCTAATCCCCTCCGGCTTACATTCGAACCCCTCTGCCATCTCACTTCGGTTATCTCTTCGTAATTTATTGATAATAACAATTTGTTACTAACAAAAATAACAGAAGAGTAAATCAAAATCAAGCTTTTTTTCTAAACAGGTTCTATTTCGTATCATTTGTAATTGCAGTATAATTATAGAAATTGTGAGGGGGATTGTCATGGCACACTCTGATGATATCGTTATTGGGATCGATGGCGGCGGCACTAATACTCGGGTTATGGTCAGTGATCTAGTCGGAAATGTCTTATCCTACACCGAGAAGGGTGCTGCATCCATTCATAAAGATGTACATGCAAGACAAAACGTAAATGAAGCCATTTTGGAAGCTTTATTGTTAGCAAAAAGAGACTTTCATCATGTGAGGGGAATCGCAGCGGGAATTGCAGGGTATGATTCAGAATCGGATCTAGCGTGGGTCGAACCGTTAACTGACATTGACGGACTATCTTGTCCAAAATGGCATATCAATGATGCCGTGGTTGCCCATTATGGAGCTTTAATGGCAAAGCCGGGCATTATTGTGATCTCGGGAACTGGCTCCATCATTCTTGCGATAACAGAAGAAGGCCAATACATACGGAACTATGATCTCCACCATTATGCAGCAAGTGCGGCCAGGTTTATCGCATATGATGCGGTGTATGAAACATTGGCAGGAAATACGGATGAAACCGACGCGGAACTCATTCTTGCCATGCTGAAACATTGGGAAGTGCCATCCATTGCTGAATTTGAAAAGCTGGCAAGAACCGGGTTTCTCGAGGATACCCGTGAACGTAACCGAAAGTTTGGACAATTTGCTCCTGCTGTAACTGAAGCTGCTTGGCAAGGAAGCTCCATTGCCAAGCGCGTATGTGATCGCGCGATTCACCAAGTGAAGGTTGGCATCGAAATATTAGCGACTTCTTTCACTGCAGATACAGTCGAAGTATCCTTCACAGGCAGTGTTATTAATAGTCCCTATGTTTATAAAGAACTTCATGATCAATTGGCTTTCGGCAATAATAAACGCTATGTCATTGTGAAACCTCAGTTTGCACCTGTTACCGGGTCCGTCCTTTACGCATTTAATCAACTTAATATACCACTTCAAAATGAACTCATCTGCAATTTGCACAAGAGCAGCTGCTCCCAGCCTTAAATGATATATATCGATGCTCTTCCTTAGCACTTGTCCAAAAAATAACTGGCGCATGCTTTATGTGCATTTGACGCAATGCTTCATTGCGGTGGCGTCCATCATTTATTTCATATGTGCCGTTGCAGTAATTAACAATTAGGGGCGGGAAATCCCAATCGCTATAGGCGTTCTTCATGTTATCAACCACATGAAAAAACCACGCGATATCATTTGCTTCTGTCAGATACGATGGAGCCCCTTCTTCAATGCCAAACTCCGAAATATCTGTCATAATTGGACCTACATAGTATCTTTTCTCAAGCAGCAACCCATCTGCCAGGGCAGTATTTTTACCGTCATTTCTTAGAAAAAGTTGAATCCACTCTTCAATAGCGCCACGCTGCGCATATTCCAATGCACACTTTGTACTGCCATATCTCATTGAATGTTCACCTTTCTTAATTTATAAACTTTAGGATGCAGGCCGTGAAGACTAAGTTCATACAGTGCACTTAAACATAGCCCGTTTTCTTCAGATGCTTTTGTAATTTCCTCATGACAGTCGGTAAGCAGCACAATCCACCCATTTGGTTTAAGTATCCTGTTGGCTTCCGCTAAAAACTCCATATAAAGCTTCCGTACATTCTCAACTGCAATCTGCTTATTCCAAGGAAGGTTGGACACTATACGATCTATACTTTCTGACTGGGAAGGTGTTTTCCTTGCATCGCAGCGAAATACAATTGTCCCTCCCTTTCCATTTTCTTTCGCTTTCAATACAACCTCTTCTTCAATGTCGCTTGCCAATATTCTTCTGGCAGGTAACTGAGCGCGTTCATCCGGGATCGTTCCCGCACCGCAGAAAGGATCATAAAAAACATCGTCTTTGCAAGGTTTACTGATTCTCACAAGCGCGGCTGCCACTGTTGGTCTGATACTGCCCCTAGAATATATCCGAGTATCGCCCCGAAAACGGAAATGCGCCTCCGTCAGCTTTATGGAAACTCTACAAAAGGCTTCTTCAATATCAGCACGAACACATAAAGCGTGATCATCTTGAGACATCACAAAGCCGTCTTTTTCCAAGACATCTTCAATTGTTTCCTTCATATCAAAACGAGAATACGTATGCTTTCCTCTCCTGCTGGTGCTTACCCTAATATCTCTTGATGATTTAGAAAATTCGACAGCAAGCCTATTCCAGTTCAACTTCTTCATGTTAGATGCCATGTGAGCTAAATCTGATTTATAAGCTCCAACCGTAAACTCTGCAACAATGCAGTAAATATTATCAGCGCAACGAAGCGTTTTCAACCGATTAGTTTCTTCCAAAGCTTTAAAGACGACCTTGCCGCGCTCATATTTCATATCTCGTCTAGCGATACCACGCTCTTCGATTTCTGCGCCTAATACCGTTTCTAGACCGTTGGTTACCGTTGCAAAATAATAAGTATTCATCTCATATTGATGCATGAAAATCCCTCTATCCATCATTCATAAACACATAACTTAATGATAGAGGCGCCAAACGATGAGGAATATATCTCGTTTGACTTAAGTTGTTCTATACATAAATTTATAAATACGCTGCATACTCTTCCAGAAACGTATCATAATCTACTCTTTCCGTAATCCAGATGATGACAGGGTACTCGTTCACCTGAAGTCGCTTAAGCGCTTCCAATAGTGGGTTATTACAATTTATTTCAAATTTTCTCTGTTCGAAATTAATGAACAACGGCGGCGTGTCTTCTCCACATTGCATTTTATCCATCCAATGCACAACATTATTTTCGAAAACGGTCGGATTAACCCTCCACTTAATATGTTCTTCGGGTCCGCTGGATCTACTAAATAACGACAGGGGCATTCTATTCGGGCCCAAATAATATCTGTAAATGAGTCGCAACCCGTCCGAAAAAACTTTGTTGCGGCGTTCAAACAGCAAATAAGTATGGATCCATTCTTCCAGCATCCCTGCATCCGAGTACGCCGTGGCAGACCTTGAAGTTGGATGATAATCCAGCTTATTGGTATCTTTTTTAGAGTATACAATTCTTTTTATCGTTTCCTCAGAAAGGAAGAACTCTCGGGATAACTCACGAATTTCGGTGCCATGAAGAAACATGTTTAATATGAATTGATTACGCTTAACCAGAAAGTGACGATATCCGGAAACCTCGCCCCAAGCCTTCTTTTCTTTCTCGCGAGGAATATAAAGAAGTTTCCCTGCCGCATACCTCTTCACTTCTTTCAACAGATGCTCCGGCAATACATCGCCAGCATTTTCATACTCCACATCATCACCACTTTATGTATGTCATTTCAAAATTACAGAATGTTACGGTTGTTTAGATCTCTTTATTTTTAATTCTTTATTAACCAGCATAGCTTCTTCTAACGTTTCTGCTGGAGCGCTAATGACTAATTTGCGATTCCCGTGGTGTGCTTGTTTAGTTAGATCGGTATAAAGAGTAGGATCAGCAATTTCCAGAGTGAACTGTTTATTTGCAAAATTTATAAATATTTGGCCTAAGTAACTTCTGGTGGCTCCTTTATAGGCTATTAAACCCGATTCCGGTTGAAACATAATGGTATCAAATTGTCTATCCTTAACTTTCAGCGAACCTTTGAAATTACCTTCCTTCTCATTAAAAACACCGATTAACTCGACATCTAGGTTATCATTAAACCCGGATTCAAGATCATACATATACGACGGGGAACGCATATCGATTTTTTCCGTTTTGCTACAGCCAATGGATAGCGTAACTACAATAAATATAGCAAGAATTAACCGTGCTTTTCTCATTCTTATCCTATTGTTAATACGCTACGCACCCTTTCGACAAAAGCCATTGCTCCATAACGACAAACGCCTGTTGTGCATCTTGCTCATACATGACCGCCACCTCTTGCTTGTTGGCATAATTAAATCTTACATAGCCGCCCAACTCCCGAAAGAACAGGAGACCAGTATAGTTGGTTTCAATGGACAGATCCGGTGGAAAATCCGCTCGGCACATTCCGGCCAAATCTGGCAGCGAAAGCTGATCCTGCCCCGGCGGCAAGCGTAAAAAACGGTGGCTTCGAGAACCCGACCACGGTTCATAATAAACGGCTTCCTCTCGGACACTTCCATACACTTGACCATATATTTCGTCCAGTACCATGGTGTAAAGCTCTTCGTCTTCCTGCTCCCTCGCTTGCAGAGAGAGTGCCTTCAAGTGCTCCGCATGCCGCGGCAGCCAGAGCAATTGAGCCGTCTGGGGATGTACCGCCAGAAAATCACCGTCCACCGTTGTGCCTATAGCGACACACTCGCCGATCTGTTGTTGCGTAATCGGGCTGTCTTCATCATGCTCCCATAAATCGTACTCGGCAAAAGGCTTAAGCACCTCCATATCCGGTAAATGGACATTCATCCACCCTCTATAAGTCCCAGCGCCGAATCGCTGTAAAAACCGGATGTAGCCTGGTGGAAAAGAAGCAGAAGCGGCATCTTCCTTCGCCAGCACTTGATTTCGATCATCAAACACCGGCTTTGGGCGTGATACAATATACATGAATACACCTCCTGGTTTCTAAACTACTCGGAGTCAATCATTAACAGGTTTTTAAACCGATTTCTGCTTTCTTCCAGCACATCAAAATTTCCATTTCCCATTGCCCAAATAAGACATACGCCATTCGATAAATAACAAAGTGAGTCGTGCAATTCCTCAGCCGGTGACGTATTTTTTATTTGGCCGGCCCCTTGGGCGTGCACAATTAACGTTTTGATAATACTTCCCAGAGATGATTTCTCAGGAGCGAGCGGAATAATTTCGTCTCTGAGATTCACTCTGTAAAATTCTTTGGTCATCTGCATGCCGGCACGAACAGTATGGCGTGTATAGATCTCCATTATTTTTAAAACTTGCATGGCATAATCCGTTGCGGAAAGAATTGATAATAGATCGTCATTGGAGATGAGATTGGCCGTCGAGAAGTAATCGGAGATCAGTTCATCCTTGGATTTAAAGTAGTAGTAGAAAGCTGTTTTCGTTACTTCAACTTCCTTGCAAATCTGATTGATCGTCACATGCTCAAACCCGTGTTCGATAAACAGCGCTATGGCAGTGGACAATAGTGCTTCCTTCGTTGCGGTCTTACTGTTCATAAGCGATTCGCCCCTTTACGGACATTATAATACATTACACCTGAAATATTAATAACTTACCGAGGAGTTGTTAAATATTATAATGGTTTTCATTTTGTATTGTATGAGTTATATATTGGAATTGGGAGAGGGGATGAATTGCTTGCTCTTACTTCTATGATGATGAACGGAAAAAAGGCCTCAATCCCATGGCATTCAGGACAAAGGCCGCTTAATTCATTTATATTTATCTACTTTACTTAACGAGATGCAGTTCATGTTGCAGACCAAGTGCCCGCGCTGTTGAAGTATGAATTTCATCGATAAGTGCTGGATTTTTCATTAGTGGCGCTCCGTAAGAAGGAATCATTTCCTTTAGTTTTGGTTCCCACGCTTTTAAATGTTGCGGGAAGCATTTTTGTATTAATTCAAGCATAACGGAAACCGCGGTAGAAGCACCTGGAGAAGCGCCAAGCAATGCAGCGATCGAGCCGTCCGCGGCACTAATAACTTCCGTACCAAATTGAAGCGTTCCTTTGCCGGCAGCCGTATTTTTGATAACCTGCACACGCTGTCCCGCTACGACTAAATCCCAATCCTCGCTTTTGGCGTTCGGGACAAATTCCCGTAAAGCCTCCATGCGCTGTTCTTTCGATAACATAACTTCCTTGATCAGGTATTTTGTCAATGCAACATTTTTCACACCTGCCGCGAGCATCGTTCCAAGATTATTCGGTTTTACAGAAGTTATTAAATCAAACATGGAACCTGTTTTTAAAAACTTTGGCGAAAAGCCGGCAAACGGTCCAAAGAACAATGATTTCTTCTTGTCGATAAATCTTGTGTCAAGATGCGGAACAGACATTGGAGGGGCACCGACCGGCGCTTTGCCGTATACTTTTGCATGGTGCTGCGCGACGATATCCGGTTTCTGACACACCATAAATATGCCGCTTACCGGAAATCCTCCAATACCTTTCCCCTCAGGAATACCGGATTTTTGCAGCAAATGTAAACTCCCTCCACCTCCGCCGATAAAGACGAATTTGGCAGTCTTACGTTCGACGGCACCGCTGTCGACATTCCGCACTTTCAATTCCCACGAGCCGTCGCCAGCACGTTTAATATTATCAACATTATGTTTGAATTTCATATCAACTTTTTTACACTTTAAGTGGTCAAACAGCATGCGCGTTAAAGCGCCAAAGTTGACATCCGTTCCAGATTCGATTTTTGTTGCCGCTATAGGCTCATTCAATTTCCGTTCTTTCATGATAAGCGGAATCCATTCCATCAATTTGGCCGGGTCATCGGAGAATTCCATCCCTCGAAACAGAGGGTTGCTAGATAGCGCTTCGAAACGTTTCTTTAAAAACGCTACACTTTGTTCCCCTTGTACTAAACTCATATGAGGCAAAGGCATGATAAAGTCCCGCGGATTACGAATCAGATTCGTGTTGACAAGGTAAGACCAAAACTGCTTTGAAACCTGATACTCTTCATTCGTTTTGATCGCTTTGCTAATATCTATCGATCCGTCCGGTTTTTGGGTGGTGTAGTTCAGCTCGCACAGTGACGCATGCCCCGTTCCCGCATTATTCCATTCGTTCGAGCTTTCCTCACCTGCTTTTGCGAGCCGCTCAATCACTGTAATATTCCAGTCCGGTACTAATTCTTTCAGCAGTGACCCCAAAGTCGCACTCATGATTCCGGCACCAATTAAGATAACGTCTGTTTTGGTTTGTCTGTCGCTCATTTTTACCGTCCTTACACGCTAATATTTGAAGAAAAGATGTAGGCGTTTCTGCCTGCTTGGGCTCCCATGAGACCTCGTCACACCTTTTCTGGATCAATGAAATCTTATCATAGATAGTATATCACTATTATTCATAGAATAAGACACCTACTATTATATGATAGTTGTATGCTTTTTAAAAGCAGGTAAATTTATGTGATTGGCAAAAAGCATTTGCGAGGCCGCCAAGAAAATCGTTTCATGCCAAACGAAACGGCAACGAGAGCCGAAGCCGCAACGGTCATTCTGAAACTAGAGACTGTACGCAAACCTATTTGAGCCGTAATCGGATCGAAAGCAATGTCAAAAAAGCCTTAAACTACCACCTGCTTTGAGCAGGTGGTAGTTTAAGAAAGATCATATAGTACAACTGATAGAAGTTGAGACTGGCTGTCCGTACTTTTACATCTACCAAAACATTTTCAATTTCCGGTGCGGACAACTATTGTTGACAATTCAATTTTATTGTGTAGAATAGGACTGACTCTAAGTCGTGGAGAATTTTGTCATTATTTGGGGAGGAAAACGTATTGAAACCAACTGAGTCGAACGTAACAGCTTTAGGTTCAGCATTTGACCGAACATACAATAGTAAAAGCGACATACCAGAAGAATTAGACGCTTCTGTGGAAACAGATTCAGAACAAAATGGGGCTAGTTTAACTTCCTTAGTATCAGCTTTTGGTAGGGCGTATCATAGTAGGTATGATTCACCGAAAGTGATAGATGATTTTATTGTAAATAAGTTGCTTTCCAAAGAGGAATTTTCAGCTATCAGTAAAAATTTGATTGACGGTATACAATTTTTTAATAAAGATATCGGAGAAAGGTTTAAAGATGAATCAGATAAAATTTTAAAATGGATTACACAAGTTCAGGTATCTTCAATACCTCTAGCACGCACTGCCTATTGTGAAAAAGTATTACTTAATGAAGTGAAGTCTGGCCTAAAGCAGTATGTCATATTAGGCGCTGGCCTGGATACTTTCGCACTCCGGTTTCCGGAATTACAAAGCAGTTTAAAGATCTTTGAAATTGATCATCCGGATACACAAGTGTTAAAGAAAAAAAAGCTAGCAGCTGCTAAATTCGACATCCCTGATAATCTTTATTTTGTACCAATGGACTTTACTACTGAGTTTTCTCATCAGAGCTTAGTAAAGGAAGGATTTGAAAACGAGAAAACGTTCTTTAGCCTGTTGGGTGTCACATATTATTTATCAAAAGAAGAAAACGCTTCCTTGATGCAACATTTTTTTGCAAATGTCCCATCAGGTAGTTCTATTGTGTTTGATTATGCAACTGAAAAACTTTTTGAAGAAAAAGGAATGTCCAATCGGGTGGAAAACCTGGTGAAATTTGCTGAAGCAAGCGGGGAACCGATGAAATCAGGATTTACATATGATGAAATTACAAGCATATTGGAAAAGTCAGGATTACAAATTAAAGAGCATCTATCACCTGAAATGATGAACAAACTCCTATTTAAGAATAGGACGGATTATTTGTCTGCATTCGAGACAGTACATTATATTCATGCTGTAAAAAAATAGTTTTCTAAGCCTAAAGCCTATTAAACATTACTTCCAAGTCGCTAGTAGAAAAAAGAAAATAATATTCCATAGCAATGGCTGCCTTGACTGTATAGCGTCGAGGCAGCCATTGTCCAATATTGTCCTTTCGATGGTGAACTCGCGGCTTTAGACTCCTGCATCCCGCAGCATGAATTACTTGTACTGTTCATATACCTGCCGAAATTCCTCCGAGGGCTGAAGGCCGAGCTCTAGAAGCAGCATTTGCGTATAGTGCTCATAACAATGATGCAGGGATTGCCTGTCTCCCATGGCTCCGAATATATGCAGTAGCAGCAAATTCGATTCCTCTTCGAATTCATTGCGAGATACGATTTTCTTCGCATTTGCGCGGCTTCTCTGAAGCGCTTCTGAGCTAATAGCCAGTTGGCAAGACGCTTGGCGAAAAATGTATACACAATAGCTAGCCGGTCTCGTTCCACGGTTGCCCATTCAAAAGGTTTCTCCGCGAACAGCTCGCCACTAAACCGTTTCTCCAGTTCTATTGCGGTTGTCGCATTAGCTGTGTTAATCTCGGACAGCTGCTCCACGCCCTGCTCGATTTGCAGAAAATCGACATCCACGTCATCCAGGTCAAACCGGTATGTTTCTTGTCCGGATATGACCTTTCCCTTGAAGCCATGCTCTGACAACACTTTTCTTAACTGGTACACGGCCGTATGGAGATACATTTCGGCATTCTTAGGCGGCATGTTGGGGAAGATATCCTCCAGCATGCGGACTTTGGTTACACTCCCACCACGGTTCACGAGCAAATAAGCGAATAACTCCATGCTCTTCCTGGAAATCCATTTCACCGTACCCGCTTGCTTGCTGCTTACCTCGAAACAGCCCAGCCCCTTAACCGTCAGCCGATTAGGTGTGAGATCGCTGGCCCCACCACGGCTGAGCGCCGCTCTTGTGATTGTCTGAGTCAGGCGCATTCTGGAAATCGGCTTCACCATATAGTCCAGTGGATAAACATCGTAAGCGTGAATTGCATAATCTGCATGGGAGGTTGTAAACACGATGTCAAGATCAGCACGAACCACACGCAAGCTGCGGGCCAGCTCCAATCCATTGTCCGCAGCGATCTGGATGTCCAGGAATGCGAGATCCACGGCCCTATCCCGAACGAAGTCCAACACCCCTGCCGCATTCTGAAAGCTCCCGACCAGCTCCACGCCGGTCATATTCGATAGGAGCCGCTCCATAACGAACAGCATGGCAGGCTCATCGTCAACTAGAATAACTTTCATTCTATGCCGCCTCTCAAGGTAAAATGAAACACACTTCCTTGCCCTGTATCGCTTTCCACCCATAAATCCCCGCCGCTGCGCAATACGAACTGCCGCGTTACGAGCAATCCAAGCCCTGCGCCCTTCTCACCCGAGGTACCGTTCGTGGAATGGAGCTGCTTCTCATCAAACAGCTGTCGAACCTGCTCCTGTGCCATACCGACTCCGTTATCGTGAACGGAAACAGTCGCCCTATCCCCCGATAGTTGGGCATGGACATAGACTGAACCGCCTGGTCCAGTGAATTTGATGGCGTTGGACAATAAGTTGCGAATAATTAATCTCAGCGCTTCCGGGTCTGCATAAACCATCATGCTTAAGGCAACCGTATGCTCAACCCTTATCTGTTTGGACTCGCTGTGAATACGCAGCACATGCATACATTCCTCGACAATCTCGGCCAACTCCAGCAGCTGTGGACGAAGGCTCATGTCCTCCCGCTGGCTGCGAAACCATTCTAACAAATTAGTAGACATTCCGAGTGTATTCCGCGTTTGTTCCCCAAGCTTCGCAATTATTTCCTGATGATCCGCACGGAAGCGATCCCGATCCTCTTCCAGCAATTCAACCAGTTGAAACTGCATTGCCAGCGGACTGCGAATATCATGTGATACGATCGTAATCAACTGATCTTTCAGTTGGTTCAGGTTTGCAATCTGTTCCAGATGCCGCTGCTTCTCCGTAATGTCAACAACAAGCGAAATGCTGCCCTGCCCCTGCTTCTGCAAAGTATGGAGCGGATATACATTTACCCGATATATTTTTCTTTCCCCATCCAGCCAAGCGTCGATCTCAACACTGCCCTGTTCCATAGTCCTGCATAGCGCATGCCAGTCGGGCCACCGTTCCAGCAACTCCGAGAGATTACGATCAGAAACAGCTGTATAGCCTATGTCTGCAAACCATTGGGAAGCCTGCTTATTGCTGTCGATGATCTTGCCTGAAGCATTGGCAATCACAATGCTTTCCTGCAGTGTATCGAGCACGATATTTCTGGCCAAAGGAACGAGAGAGAAAAACCTATAGCGCAGAATAATTATTAACATTAGCGTACCTATAAAACCACAGTAAACCGTCAACGGAAGCAGCCATGACGACCATTGGGGATTTGCAAATTTCACAATTTCCAGCACGAATGAGAAGGAGGCCAGAAACAAAATCCACATCCCAGGCTTCCGCAAATCGCTTCGGATATTCCGCATATACTGAAACAAAAAATATAAGCTTGCAGCCACCATTATGTAGCATATCATAGAGAACGTTAGTGAATAGGCCGTCCTTGTCGTTACTAAATGGCCGTCAACAAGTTCAATGGTGCGATAGATCATATGAAGATCTGCATCGAACCACATCAGTAAGGACCATACTGGGAACAGCGCCAGAAACGCCATTTTCCATCGTGTCTTTATAAGCTTGTCTGGGGCAACCCATTCAAGGACGAACAAGAGAAATAACGGGACCATTAAATTGAGCGCTGTTTGGTGAATATTCCGAAAAAACAATTTTTCTAGTATCGAATATCCGCTCTTCTCCAAAATGACACCGCTTGCGTAAACAATCCGGCAAATAATTACCCCAAGCAGGTAGCGTATGCCCCGTTGACTTCTAAAACCATAAACCGATATAAAAATAATGCCGATCATCATTAAGGAAGCAATCATAAAGAGAAGTTCTATTGTGGCGCTCATGAGGAAGTTCCTTTATTTTGACTTAAAAAATAGTTATTGAGGTATCACTTTATTATAAATGGCGTTCCCCTGTAAGGCAAGAAACGAGGAGAAGGAAGAAGGGGGCTCTATGTAGCCCTGTTATAACCGTGGCGTATATGAATTCGCAAAATAGGGTTGTGATGACGGAAAGAGCTGCTGGACGAAAAGTGCTTATGGATCAGAGAATAACGAGGAGAAAGATGAGTTGCGGTGGGAGACAAAGGAGCTGCCTGCTTCTGCTCGAACCAGAAGATCACGGCGACTAGTCTGTGCGCGAATTGAGACCGGGACCATACTGCAAATTCAACGCAGCCTCATCGGCTGCGTTGAATTTGGTAGATGCTCGGAAATCAAGTGTGCCATGCATGCGATGATGGTTGAACCAGTGAACGTAACGATTTATTCCAGTTCTAACGTATTCCAAAGCCGCAGTAGAGTAACTGCCGCTTCGGCATTTGTTGTTACTCCATTAGGCGCAAACTGATTGCCGCTGCGACCTTGCAAAATTCCACGTGCGTGAACGACTCCTACATGTGGTTGTGCCCAAGCAGGGATGTTCTCCTGATCAGCAAAAGGCCGATTTGGAGCACTGCTACTCTCCCATTTCATAGCCTTTGCTAGCATGGTTGCCAATTCAATTCGACTAATCGTGTGATGCGGTCGGAACGAACCATCTGTATAGCCAGTCAGTATTCCCTCGGATACGCCTGTCAGAATCACCGATTGCAGCCGCGATGGCAACTCTGCTGTGTCATTGAATGAAAGGGACGTTTCTTCTGCATCTACAGGGATTTGTAGTGTCCGCAGCAGCATAGTGACAAACTCTATTCTTGTGATGGTTCTATCTGGACCAAATATAGTTGAGCTCACATCTTCTACAATCCCCAGCTTCAATGCCTTACAGATATCCGCTTGTGCCCAATGAGACTGGATATCCGTAAAGGAACATACAGCTTCCTGAGGCGGCTCTTCAGTCACAGCCCTTCGTATCAAAGTAATCGTATACTCTTTCTCTGTTCCGTCCTCTGCATGAACTGTAAACACAATCGTTTGTGTTCCCAGCTTTAGTGGGGTAATGATCGTATTGCCTACAGGCTTATTCAATAGCTTAACAACCGCTTTTGAATCAGCAGCAGCCAACTGAAACTCTACCTGTTCCGCATCTGTCTCCGCTGTATATCGAACAGTTTCCGCTGCGAAAACAGGGCTTAACGCTAGTGTCGTGCCTTCACTATTCAGCACTAAGCGGGATAGATCGGCATTGTTCGACTTCACCAGGTATGGTATATAGGGAGGACTCACTGGTGTAGACTTGCCATCATACTTCCACCTTGCATAAAGCATCGTATCTTCATTAATAGGGAATACATCCCCCTCAAAGTAAGTAATCCCGTTTCCATTTTGCTCAGTGCTCCATCCATCAAAGATATAGCCGGTTTTAGTTAATCCATTTATGTTGCTATATACCGTTACTTCATCTCCTGATAAATACGACTTTGCGTCTATCGGCACATCTCCGCCATCATTGCCATTTCCAACGTAGCTAATATTCGCAGGGCGAACATTCAAATAGGGATATCCGTCGTTTTCTAGTTCGGATATACTCCATATTCTATCAAAATTCCAATCTGCATAGGTGTCTATGTTCTTCATGTCTGCCGTAGACTTGCCTATCCCGTAGCCGGTATCATCCATAGTTGTCGTATCTTTATCATAATAGCTGCTAATATATTCACCATTAATATCAAATCCGACCAAGCCGCCAGCTTCATATTGGCTGCCAGTTACCGGACCAGTTGCGTAGCTGTAGCTTACTCTTAATGAGGTAGGGTAAGCAACTACACCAATAAGTCCACCTGCGTAATCTCCGCTAACAGATGCTCTGGAGTAGCTATTGGTAAGCGGTCCTCGTAGCTGGCCAACTAAGCCGCCTACTTGGTCACTTCCCTGTACTTGACCAGTTGAAGAGCTATTTTTAATAGTACCCATTGAATCACCAACTAAGCTGCCAACGGAAACTACCCCCGTCACAGAGACATTCTCTAATATGACATTGCTCAAGCTGCTGCCAGTATAAATAAATCCAAATAACCCCACAGGGTTAGCGTTGTTCTGAGAAATAACCAAATTTGTTATTTTATGCTGTCTGCCATCGAAACTCCCATAAAACCAATCTTCATAATTACCAATCGGTATCCAACTATTTGCTCCTTGGTAAGCACCTAAATCAATATCTGCAGTTTGGATATAATGGGCTGTTAAGTTATTTCTGACTTCATTTAGTTGATCTGCTGTTGCTACCTGATAAGGGTCATTTGCAGTCCCTGCACCTGCACCTGAAAAATCTGCCGCATGCACCACCCCCACACCTGCTGTATGCCAAGCGGGAATGCTAAAAATCATTGTCAGTATGAGCATAGTTGAGAGCACTACTTTTAAGCTTGAATGCATTTCCATCCCTCCATCAATTTCAAACTATGTTGTGTTATTTAAGTACTGACGGGCCCTTTCATTTAATGTGAGTTTCTTTAAAGTTTTCAAGCAGAAGCATATCACAGTGCTATGAAAGAATACTGAAAGAAAAGATCAGCAAACCATGCCCAAGCTTTTGCATAATATAACACTATCTATTGACGTTTCTGTCTTTTTTGCTCCAAAATCTCCATTGTTTCCAGCCGGCAGCCTCTCTATAATAGGGTTAATGATGAGAATCATTATCACTAGATAAGGGGGTCTAAACACATGCAAGTCTTTCGCAAGGCATCGTTACTCGCTCTTCTTCTTATTCTTTTTACCGCCGCGCTTCTTAGCGCTTGTGGGAACAACAATAATGCCGCAGACGGCAGCAGCTCCGCGACCGAATCTCCTTCGGAACCAGTGGAGACGCCTGCCGCTTCCCCATCGGCTTCCACGGAAGCTAGCGGTTCCGCCGAAACCCGGACCATCAGTACGGTGAAAGGTGACGTTGAAGTTCCGACGCATCCGAAGCGTGTCGTCGCTTTGTACTATCATCATATTGTACTCGCACTCGGTGAGAAGCCTGCCGGGGCAAGCATCACTTGGTGGGGCGGAAGCCCGTTTCTGAAAGAGCAGGAGGCCGGCATCGTAGACGTCGGAGGCCCACCGTCTCCGGAAGCGGTGGCCGCGCTGGACCCCGATCTTATTATCATGAACAGCAACAACAATGACGACTACGACCAATTCGCCAAGATCGCCCCTTCCGTACTGATTCCGTACGATGGCAATCGCAGCGTGTATGACGATGCCGAGCTGGTCGCCGACCTGCTGGGCAAGCCGGAAGCCGCGAAGCAACTGACCGTAGACTTCGATAAGAAAGCCGAAGAAGCCCGCGCGGAGCTGTCAGGCGTGTTGAAGGAAGGCGCTAAGGCCGCGATTATTCGTATCGACGATAAGGCTGGACAGTTCTCCGTGTTCGGAGACAATTACGGTCGTGGCGGCTGGTCGATCTACAAAGGGTTGAAGCTGCAATATCCGGATAAGATCAAGGAAGCCGTCATTGACAGCGGCAAGCAATTCGTTCCCGAGCTGGCCCTCGAGCAGCTGCCCGAATTCGTGAAGGATGCCGATTATATTTTCGTTTCCAACGAAGGCAACGGGTTGAGTGAGATCAAGGACAGCGCTGTATGGAAAACTATTCCTGCGGTGAAGGAGAACCGTGTTATCGAGCTGGACGGCAAGCAATATTTCTATTTCGATCCGATCTCGATTTCCGCTCAATTGGATCTGATCGTCGATTTGCTCCAGTCCAAATAAACAAGTTAATTCATAAGCCGAGTCCGCCGAATTTCGGCGGCTTTGTTGCGTATATGGGGAGGATTCGATAAAATAAAACTAAATGATATCTATTCTCACTATATAGAAGGAGTTGCACATCCATGAGCCGTCTATCCCTGCCCTTCCGGTCCTTCTTATTCACTTTGGACAATATTTCCGAGATTGCTTTCGATGCCGCGGGAAAGCCGGACAGGCTGCATACGGATACTCCCGTGCTGATGCTCGCTGTGCAAGGAAGAGGGACCGCTGTGATAGACGGCCGACGCCATCGGCTGGGTAAGGGAAGTTGTTTCTTGCTTCCTCCCCGCACATTGCTCGAAGCGTCCGCGGATACCGACTCGCCGCTCCGGGTATATTGGCTGGCCTTTCAAGCGGCTCCTGTCGACGCCGGAGCGAATGGCGAATTAAGCTTCTCGTCATACGGGGAGCTGAATGCGCAGCCTATCGCGAAGCTCGCTGGCATGTTCGACGAACTTTACCGCGTTCGCTCCTCGCGAGACGAGCTTATCCAATTCAGGCAGCATATCCGCCTGCAGGAACTTCTTTATGAGTTGGCCCGAAGCAATTATGCTCAGAACGACCGACATCCCTCCAAAGAGGCCGTGAGACGAACGATCGACGGGCTCCACCGGTTGAACGCCGTTGCTGCGAATGTGGAGGATTTGGCGAAGCAGGCCAATATCGGCAAGAGGCAATATACGCACCTTTTCAAGCAGCTAACAGGCAAGAGCCCTGTGGATTATATTACGGACCTCAGGCTTAACTGGGCCAAGAAAGAGCTGCTGACTTCGAACGAGAGCATTCAGCAGATCGCCCAAGGGGCCGGCTTTAAAGACGTGTATTATTTCAGTCGGCGCTTCAAGCAATGGGTTGGGCAATCCCCGAAGCAATACGTAAGCCATACGAGGCAAGGAATACGGGTTGTTGCTCTTTATTACGCGAACGTATTGCTATCCATCGGCGTCAAACCGATCGGAGCAAACTTGACTTGGTGGGGAGGCAGTGCGTTTCTGCGGGAGCAAGAGCAGGATATTGTAGACATCGGGATTGAGCCATCCCTGGAAGCCCTGTCGCGGCTGAAGCCGGACCTTATCCTTATCAACGATTACCATAATGCCGATTACGCCTTGCTGTCCCAGATCGCGCCGACGGTCATGCTTCCGTACGAAGGAGGCCGCAGCATTTATGAAGACGCCAGGCTGATTGGGAAGCTAATTAATAAGCCACAGGCCTCCGAAGAGCTGCAATTGCGTTTCGAACGGCTGGCCGCGGAGGCGAGGGAGAAGCTGACCGGCATCGTAAGCCGTCAGGCTACGGCCGCCATCGTACGATTTGAGCAGGAAGGACGACGCTTCACCGTGTTCGGAGATAACTACGGTCGCGGCGGGTGGCCGATTTATCGGGGGCTGAGGCTAGGTATTCCCGAACCGGTACGGCGGTGCGCGATCGACAGCGGCCTGCAAATCGTGCAGGATCTGCCGATTGACGAGCTGCCGACGTACGCCGGGAGCGCGGATTATTTGTTCGTCGCCGACGAGGGCGAAGGGATCGAGCACGTACGGAACAGCCCGGTCTGGCTCAGTCTGCCTGCCGTCACGCAGGGCAGGGCGCACGTACTGGATCAGGCCAACTTCTCTTATTTCGATCCGATTTCCATCGAAGGTCAGTTAGGGCTGCTCGTCCAGCTCCTCTCGGAGCGGCAGAAGCAGTCGGCTTCTTGATAAGAGCGAAATTAAAAGGCACCCGATGGGTGCCTTTCGCTACCGGCGCAAAGCTGCCTTATAAAACATCCCGTTTGCTATTCATCACAAGCCTATATTGCTTAAAAATCCAAGAGTTAATCATATCATTCACCGCATTTTTGCTTATGCGAACAGGTGGTTTTTGCTCTTGTAAAACATCTGCCGCAGGTACCGAAAACCGAAGCGGCTTTGTGATTTTCTTGATATCGTTCGCTACTTCATCAAAAAACGTATAAGTTAGCGGCCGATGTTCCCGAATATCCTCATAAATATAATACTTCCCTTTTTCATCCTCTAAATTAATTTGAGTACCTTTGGGAAGTGAAAGCATGACATACGGCAATTCATCTTCTGCCCATTGTTGGTGATAGGGAAAGCTGATCCCTTCATTTCTTACAAAGAATCCAGCGCTTTCATCACCCGTAGTAAAAGAAATAGAATATACAAAGAAAGGGTGGTAATCAGGCTTTTCTTGTGCGATAAAATACTGATAAAATGTTTTATACGCCTCGTACACCTGATTATAATCATGTTTTGTAGCTGCATGATCCGTACGATTAAATTGCGCTTGTTTGTGCTCAAAGCGTTTCAAAACACCGTTAAATTCTTCTGGCGTTATGAAAAATTTAAGTTTATAAAAGCCGCTATGTTTCAATCGATCCATTTATCTCACCGCCAAATATAGATTCATTTCTGTAAAGGCAAGTCTTATGAGATAAGCCCTAACCCTTCATCAAGTCCCGACATGATGTTCATACATTGAATGGCTGCTCCCGATGAACCCTTACCGAGGTTGTCCAGTCGGCATGCGATAAGTACTTGATCGTCATTCCCTAGGACAAAGATCTCTGCATCATTGGTACCGTTGCACAGTGTCGGATCAAGCGTATATTCGGAAATCTCCTTGCTTTCATCAAGTGGGATGACTCTTACGAACGTTTCTCCTTGATAATAATCTGTGAGCGCAGCATGAATTTCCTGCAGGCCAGGTTGATTAATAAGCATACGAGTAACCAAGGGAACCGTTCCAACCATACCGTTGTAAAAATTGCAAACAGTCGGAAGAAATACAGGCTGGAACTCAAGATTCGTTAATTTCTTCATTTCCGGCAAATGCTTATGATCCAGGCTTAAACTATAATGCTGAGGGTGCCTCCGGTTGCTGTTTAAAACGCTAAAGCTGCCGTCTTCTGTCTCATATTGTTCAATTAATGCCTTGCCCCCGCCGCTATAGCCCGTTAATGAGTGGTAAGAAACCGGATAGTTACGCGGAAGGATTCCCCTTTGAACAAGCGGATTAATCGCAAGTACAAATGCAGTTGCGTGGCAACCTGGCACGGATACACGAGCAGCATTGGCTATCTCGGTTCTTTGTAAAGCCGATAATTCCGGCAAACCATAGGTCCAATCATCATTGGTGCGAAAAGCCGTACTGCTATCAATAACCCGGGTATTAGGATTCGTAATGAGCGTTTGGGCCTCTCGAGCAGCCTGGTCTGGTAGACACAAGAATACAATATCTGCTTCATTCATTAACGTTATGCGGTTCCCGAGATCCTTCTTATGCTCCTCTGAAATCGATAAGACTTCAACATCGTTTCGCTGGTTAAGTCTTTCTTGTATTTTTAGTCCCGTTGTTCCGTACTGGCCATCTACAAATACTTTCATATCCTATACCTCCGTACATATAATGAATAATTATATGACTAAATGTATTTTTATACAATCTTCATTTTATCAGGATGTTCCCTCCCAACGCTTCCTCTACTGGCAAAAGCGACAGTCGACTTCTCAAGATGCCTTGATAAAATAGATTTGTCTGACTATAATCAAAAGTAAATATTTGGATCTCATTGTCATTAAAAATCCCTATGCTGAAGATATTCTTCAAATCGTCTGTTCCACCGCGAAGGATCTTTTGCCCAAATTCGGAAGATGTCAGTGAGTAGCCTCCTGCACGTGTATAGAGACTGGGGCCGTACAAAACTCAACGCAATCTCGTTGGCTGCTTTGAATTTATGAAAGTGGATAACCAGCACAAACCTGCAAGTGCAATAAAGAGGAAATTATTGTATTTTGTACAACTTTTCCAGACGCAGGAGAGAATTCTCGTGAAATTGCTGTACATTATGCAACAATTCCTAAAATAAATGGTATATCCAGCTAAAATCTTGTAGTTTATACAATAATTTCACTTTTGCGCTGCCATTCTTTTGATGTTGCAAGAAATGCGGAGAATAATTTCTATGAAAAAACTCGGAATCACTATGCTGCTTGTCGGGATCGCATTCCTGAGTGGCTGCACTTCGTACAAAGAGATGGACAGTCCTTCATTGAAAATGTTCCAGGAGCAGGTTGGTAAGACCGTGCCGGGCGTTACGTCCTTGGAAACGGTCACCCACCCGACACGGTTGCTGTTCCGGTATACGTTTGGGACGGAACCCGATATCACGGTGCAGCAGGACATCGTCAAACGAACAGATGGCTATATTTGCACGGAAACTTTTGAGACTGAAGTATTGGCGTCTTACTACGCGTCATACAACAAGAAGGATCGCATCCCCCCCGATATTGTCCTTTCGATGGATACGGATGGGGACGGCGAGGCGAATTTCGAATACTATGCCTCGTTCGGTAAGGAAGGCGGTTGGTCCTGGTGGTACAGCGATTACAAAAGCATGCATACAGAAGTCATACTTCCCTAGCAGGCTATGGAGTCTCCTGTTTCAATGCATCTGATCTAAAAATAGTCCAGCACACAGGGAGCGTGATGAAATGCGATATGATCTTAAGAGTGCAAGAGAGTTGGCTATACGTGTGTGTGTTGCCGCTGGTGCGAGCAAAGCGATGGCAATCTCTCTGGCTGAAGCAACTGTCGCTGCGGAATGTTCTGGTCGGAGCTCGGTTGGATTTGCTCATCTTCCCGACTATTTGGAAGGCTTTTTGCATGGTCGCATTAATGGCATAGCAGAGCCTGCGATCAACTTTCCAGCCCCTGCTCTTATCCAGGTCGATGCCAAAGGGGGGATCGCTCAACTTGGTTTTGATCGTGCATTCGACGAGTTGCTAACTCGGGCAAGCGCTTATGGTGTAACCGTGTTTTCGTTGCAAAACAGCTATACGGCTGGAGAGTTGGGCTATTACGTAAGGCGGCTTGCCCGTAAAGGGCTGGTAGCGCTGGCTGCGACCAATGGATCTGCTCTAATGGCTGCGGGACAGAGCAGCGAGGCTGTTTATGGCACTAACCCGCTCGCATTCGCCGCGCCTGTCGAGAACAGGGCTCCCTTGGTTATCGACCAGGCAACTAGCGCCACGGCGTTTGTCAATATTCGGCAGGCGGCAGAGCGGGGGGAGATGATCCCCGAAGGCTGGGCCATCGATGGCAAGGGACACAACACAATGGATTCGCGTGAAGCGATCAAGGGGGCTTTACTTGCTTTCGGGGGTACTCGGGGTGCTAATATCGCACTCATGGTTGAAATACTCGCCGCGGGTACGACAGGCGCGAACTGGTCACTTGATGCGCCATCCTTTGAGAAAGGGAGTCATTCGCCTGGTGTAGGCCTGTTCATCGTCGCCCTAAATCCCGATCTACTCGCTCCCGATTTTTCCGCTCGAATGGCGTCTCAGATCGAACGATTGTCCGCCATGGGTATTCATGTCCCCGGAGGCAGCTGTCATAAGGATATAATTGAAATCGACCTTCCGTCTTCACTTGTTGCGACCCTTGAGGAATATTGTTTGCGTTAGCTTCCCCGCTCTCGGGAGACGAAGCGATGTAGCCCCCATCTCAAACATAGCTAAGATTCTTTCATAGCAATGATGGTATACTTGTTCAGCCGCTTCGTTCTTGAAAATGGATAACACGGAAGCCTTCGATCCTGATTATTTTTCTATCCTGAAATTGGGTTTGTTTTTATACTTGCCGATTCATCCTTGCAATTGCGGGTGGCATAGATGGCCGCGGCTTGCATCTCCGATTCGGCATGGCACAAAAAGGGCGCAAAGTTCTGGAGTGTTATCGCGCCGGCAGTTTCCAAAACATACCCCACATAACGTAACGTTTCCGGGTCGTGAACCCTGTCAAGGCTTTGCAATATCACTTGTATAAATTCCGCTGTATCAACAGATTTGCAGTAAGCATTCAGAATTATTAGAGCTTGTAAGAAATCTTCATTTCTATCGAAGCGGAGCAGTTCCAGAAGATCTTCCCTTCCCGCCTTAACAGAGGTTTTGCAGATAAGCCGAATGGCTGTAGCGCGGCCCTTTTGTCGATGCTCGGCAACGTTCTTTAAAAAATCCATCGTTGGCTGCGACACTTTCTTAAATTTGAACATGGCATCAAGCGCTTTTAATTGGATTTCTTCGTTCGGGGCATTCTGATATACCTGTATCAGTGCATTTTCATCACCCGGCATTCGGCTGCCAAACCATCCGATCTCATAATCGAGAATAATTTCATCCAGCCAGCGCTCATACCAGTCCAGTAAGTTGTCTTCATAGACGAAGAAAAAGGGATGATCCGGATGAAAATCCGAAGTGTAAACGATGCTCCCCCTATGTTTCCCTTCAAGTATGAGATACATATCGTATTCGCAGCCTTGTGTGCCAATATACAACATGCCGCCCAACACCATATTACGAGCAGCATCGTATTCCAGGTCGGAGATGTCCTCATCGTTGATCAAGGGATCGATCAGCTGGTTCCATTTCTCTTTTTTCATTCCGGGGTACAAAACGCATTTTTCAGCGAGCGCATTCCCATCGGTATAGGAAGCTGCCTTTTCAAGCGGGTATAGCCCGTAATAAGGTCCGGCGCCTCCATTTCCGACGTTCGTCAAAAACTGCGCATAAGGCTCCGGGAGTGTAACCTGATGCTCATCTTGCCAGTTCGCAAGCTCTTTTGCTGTAAGCTTCTCATGAACCTTGTATTGATGTGAGGAGGCTCCAAATACCGAGAAGTCTGTATCTTTGCGCAGTGCCTTTTCGAGTTTGCTAACTATTCGATCGAGCTGCGTTTCTTTCTTCCAAAACAACATCATGACCCCCCTGTGAAAATAGCCGGACTTCTATAGCTGCATTCAAATTAAGTATGGTTTGAAACTCCACTACAAATAAGCTGAAAAGCTCGACTTGTGTTAATGTTAGTCTTTTTCCAATATATTTTGGCTCAAGACCAAAATCTGTGCTGATGAGACTCGGGTTTGCTGCTGCGGGTTCGCAGGGTGTTTCCAATCGCCATTCGGAGACGAAATCAAAATCAAGTGTATGTGGAATGAGAGGGTTTAACAATTGCAACTCCAGGTTGCGAAAATTGCTTGGGTTAGCTTAACGGATCTACTGCGAAATATACGAAAGAAGCTGGCCGCAGCGGATTAGAGGAAGCTATCGTTAATCATGATAAGCGTTGGCTCGCGTTGGTTTATCTGGGCTAACATATTTACATGATATAATTATGGAAACTTGCATTCGCTTGGGAAGAAGAAAATACAGTTGGAAACCTGACTAGGACGTGACGCAAACTGTACTAACTTGAACATAATCTGTTCTAAACTCAATTCCTCTCTAATCGCTCCCTAGTGGCTTTTGCTGCAAGCAGTTCAACAACCAAGTTCTCAAGTTCATATGCTAAATCATTATTGTCCTCATTCCATATCCCGCGATGTACGAAATCGCTACGTAATCTATAACAGTGTCTGAAAAACTCACTTGCTGACCTACCATTATATTCTTTATTTCCAAGCATTGCTTTAACCAATTCTCTTCCTGCCTGTGAAATGGAACTTCCCACTGTCCTTTCTATTATTGCTTCGATTGATATGACTAACATTAGAAACCGTAACTTGGGCGTCGGAGAGAATAGTGCACCATTGTAGATGTCTAAAGCATTAGTCAGTTTATTTGAAAAAGTCATTAGTTCCTTATTGTAATCATCGAAGATACTCTTCAGCCCATCAAAGCTCTTATGTAATGTAAAAGACGTTGGTGATACTGATATAACTCCTACATTTTCTGAATCCTCATAAGTCATAAGCCCATTTACTTCATTTAGCACCACAATTCCTTTTTCGTTCCTAATTCTATCTTGTAAAAAGTCAGATATACCTCCCATAACCTTATCGGTTCCTAAGTGTACTCCCGTTCTCTTGCTCACTGAGTATAGTCTCAGTACATTCATCATTTTCTGCCCTTCAGCGTATGCCTCTTGATCAGAGCTAAATCCCGTACCTTCAATGACCAGTTGGGAAGATTGATTTATCTTCTTTCCATCTTTGGTGAAGATGATGTAGCTATTTGAGCCTTTTTGAAAGCAGTGGCTTTGATCATCAATATCAAAATAAGTTAACTCAGTTAGATTAAAGACCAGTCTGAATTTATACATGTCCCTACCCCCTCTTAACTCTTCTTCATTAAATCAGAAGCTCGTATTCTACAAATAATGAGTACCCAAAACTTGGAGTAAAGCAATCTACATTAAAAGCCATGTAATAATTATCAATTAAATACATGGCTTAGCAAAGGGTGAATGTATGGCAATATAAACTTTACTCCACACCACGATTAATACGCTTTACGGTTCCCGTAGTGTAACTAAACAAAAAGTTTAATTTGATAAAAATATACATCAGTATATAAAGAAGAAGCCACTCCTGACAATGGAGTGGTTTCTTTGGATAAAACTTCTCAAACAGATATGTTATCCAATATGAACGCAAATATTTAAGTGCGCTATCTACCCTTTTTGAACAATCAAAATGCGGTATCCGCCCTCATAGTCATCGTTATCTAATATATGACCATATTTCTGTTCCCACACTCCGTTTTTCAAATCGTTCTCTAATCTTTGCAAAATAGGCTGGAGTACATCATCCGACGCCTTGGCCAACGGTGAAATTCCCGCACGAAATGATGGATTTAAGTACAATTGCGGCTTTCTCCATGCCGAAGCAAAGAAACCATCTGTAATATCGTGAGGGATCAAAAATGGCATCATCTCAACATTTTGTCCTGAAACGCTCCTCAGCTGGTTTACAACTTCATCAATAGGCTTATAGAATGGATAGGACTGTCTAATAATTGCTCCAAAATAATCAACCAACCAGCAATCATCTTTGCATAAACGCGGGTCTGCTATTAAAAGGACAATGCGTCCATTTTCTTTTACTACCCTCAACATTTCGGAAAAGCTCTGCTCCAAATCGGTGAAATGATGAATAGCAAGCGTAGAGATAATTCCTTCAACTGAACTTTCCTCCAAAGGTAATGATTCTGCAACCCCGGCAATCCAACATAAGTTTTCGTGCTGTTTGCCTTGCTCCCTCATGACTTCAGAAGGTTCTACTGCTAGAACGTGGTACCCTAATTTTGCAAGTTCAACACTATAATTCCCTGTGCCAGCACCAACATCTACAATAGTAGATGGCTTAACTAGGTTTAATCCTTGAATAATGGCGTTCGTAATTCTAGCATCGGCAGTGCGCGTTTGACTGTACGTTTTTCCAATCTCATCATAAATCTTGCTCATCTCTAACTGGCTCATCTCTTCTCAACTCTCCTCAACTGAACTAAACTAAACTCATTTACTCAAAACATAAAGTCTTAATATGGTAAATCCTAACATGAACGTTATGTGTGAGCAACTTTAAATTTCAGAGCGTCTAGAAAGCCCTGTCTACTTCAGCATGTTTCAGACCCGCCCGACGGATGCGTGGCTACCCGCACCCACCACAATTACGGAAAGACTACCGAGCAACGCGCCCAACAACCGATTGGACAGGTTGCAAATGAACTTGAGCGTATTGCGCGGCAGCTTGAGCATTCCGTCTCCACATGAAAAAGCCCGTGTGAGCCTAACTCCAAACTCACAGGGGCTTTATAGCACTAGAGAGCACTAAATATCTCGTGCCTCATACTCAAAGGGCGCTTCGGATGAGTAAATCTCATCGAAAAATCCCTTATACGGAATACCATCTTCCAAACATTTTATGCGAAACGACAGTAACTCGCCACACTCCAGTTCTTCACCGCTATCACGCATATCCTTAAATCCCTCAACAATATATTCCAGAATATTGACGTTGATAAACAAGGGCAGCATCTCCAACATCGAATCATCGAGCCTGGTCTCGGTTCTGTATCCCGCAAGGACGGTTTCAAAATAATCATCCATAAACGCTTTGCGTTTAGCGGCGTCCGGTTCAAATTGGATCCACCCTACGCCGTTTCCCCAGACATCTGCCAGGTCATACATATACCAGCCGAAACATGAATTATCGAAATCATATACGGTGATTTGCCCGTTATCAAAATCGATGGAATAATTTCCGTCATTGTAATCAAAATGAATCATCCCGAACGTCTCCTGGTTCCTTTCCAATCCTTCTAAGGTATTCAGGAGCCCTACCATCTTCTCCTTAAGCAAAGATAAGGAGTCAGGGATCAGTTTATCTATATAATCGGCATTGAATTTGTCAAAAAAATGATGCCGGCGATGAACAGGTGTATAGCTTTTCGATATTTGGTGCATTTTCCCCAGAACTTTCCCGCAATTATAAAAATATTCGGAAAGTGGTGCGCCCTCTCGGTACTGGTAATGGTTTTCTACCAGCAGTTTTCCCTTGGCCTTGTCAAACAGGCAGATAAAAAAGGTGTGATTATTATGCGTGATCTCCTCAACCAGATTCCCCTGCCGGGAGCTGATCACATTTGAGACGCTGCCTCCGTGCTCAAATAGATATCTCACATATTCCATTTCACCTAGAAAATCTTCTCGGCTCCTGTCAGGCAAGAAAGAAATTCGGAGTATTTTTGCGCCCGTACCTTCTTTCTCGCAGATATAGACGACATTCCGTCCTCCTTCATGTGGCGGAATCTGCTGAAACGCATAGCCTTCCAACCCGAACAGCTCCGATGCTGCCGTAAGCAAATAGGATTCTCCAAGTGAAACAACCTCGTTATAATTCATTCAATCTTCCTTTCGCATAAGCGTCTATTTTTGTTTTGGTACAATAAGAGCGTACTACATTAGCAGCACAGGCAATGAACTTTTTTGATCATATTAATTGTTCCGCACGATGATGGGCGCGAACCATTCCATTTGGCAATACTGCCCATCATAGGCAGCCGTATCGATTTTTTCGAAAAATATTTCGCTATCCAAGAGCTCATATTTGCCACCATGCTCCTTGGCAAGCCGATCGATAGCGGTATATAGCGCCTCTGCTCGCGGCTCGTCAATTTCCTCGTAATGATGGTTTCCAATATAGCGAAAGTACACGCATAAGGAGGAAGGGAAGGTGTCGCCTGTAAACCCGTCAGGAATATCGTTCAGATGGTTGACTCGCATCGACGGCAGATAGTTCGTCCAGCTAAACGATAGGTCAGGTGTCGTTGTCAGGCCATAATAAATATGGGGTTCTACCGGACTCGGCACCTTATGCCGGTCGTTCCACCAAAACTGCTTGGCTACTTTGGGCGCTTCTGTCGGCGCTTCAGCGATCTCAATGCGATGCCTTCGCCCGATCAAATGAAAGGACGGAACCATGACCATATGCGGCCCGTACACCACATTTCCGCAAACATCATTCTTAGGAAACAGATGAAGAGGAGGGGTGATGTGAATGTTTCTGCCGGAATGTCTGCATTCGCCAGGCGTCAGGCCGTACTCGCGTTTGAACGCGCGGATGTAGGCTTGCTCATGTTCATAACCGCATTCGACTGCGATGTCGAGCACCCGCTTCTCGGTGAACATTAAATTCTCCAGGCTGGCGGACAGCTTCCGAGAGCGAACATAGCTTTGCAGCGGCACGCCGAAAGCGAACTTGAAGAGTCGACGCAAATGAACAGTGGAGACCGGGAGATCATCCAGATACGCTGTCTCCATGGTACCAGCAACATTCTCTTCTATTCGTGATAGGAGCTCAGATAAAAGCTTGTATGGTTCGATAACCCACTTCACACTCCCGGATTATTTTGGTTTCTTATATAAACATAATAGCAAATTATATGGGGAAATTTACAGATGATGGAGATAAAAGTTTGAAACGGAGCAATAGTGAGAAAAAAAGAGATGCTTATCTTTGAAAACACATTGAAAGCATTCTGTACCTGCAATCCCTTTAGCAAAGAAAACTACGAACGCCTGTTTTTGCGATTTGCCTCCTTTTACCATTTAGCAGTACGATTAGGATGTTCTATCACCATCTATTGGGAGGTAAGAAAATGGAATTTATTAAAGTAGATCAATCTGCACACTTTAGCCCTTTATTGGCTCTCACACAAAAAACAATGCACGAAGTAGAATCATCCGCTGCTTCATTGATTGTAATTCAAGATGATAGAATTGTACTTGAATGGTATGACGGCTCCCACCATTTTAAAAAGGGAGCAAAGCACGTTGATGCAGAATCTATGTTTAACATTTACTCGACAAGAAAAACCTACATAGGGTTAGCGACAGCGATTGCAGTATCCGAAGGCAATATTCCCCTAGAGACACCTATATACAAATTGGTTAATGACATCCCGAAGGACGAGCTTGGAGAAATATCAATCCGTGACTTAGCAACAAAGACTGGTGCAAAATATTTCGGAACCCATAGAATCGAAAGAGAAGAATTAACAGGGAAAATCATTGAGACGATCACAGGTATGAATATTGCTCAGCTTATAACCAAGCGTGTATTAGAACCTCTTCAACTCAATCGAACAGAATGGGTAGCGGCTCCTAAAGAGAGTCTAGTATGTGATTTTCAAGCAGATGGTCATTATGCTTCTGTACGAATCGAATCAAATGAAGGACACGAACGAAACCTTTATACTAGTTCACTTGACCTTGCTCTTTGGGGATATCTGCATCTAAAAAGTGGACTTATTAATGGCAGGCAGGTACTGCCAGAAGAAGTATTTCATTTGTTTACTTATCTTCAATCGTCGGAAGATGATAATAAACGTCTCTTGGGGTGGTACTGTCAGGAAGATTGGTACTATGCTACCGGGGCGGCAGGCTGTCATTGTGTCGTTCTTCCAGAATACAATGCGGTCGGTGTAAGAATGCTAAATAGATATACAAATAATTATAAAGAAGACCAACTGGCGTTTAATAATACACTTCTTAAGTGTCTAAAACACAGTTCAATAGCATCAAGCTAAATATCATTAACGAAGTCCAGTGATAGCTAGTACATAAAACTAAGTTTAATGAGGTGTTGGTTCTAGGACAATTATCTTGCTTGATTAATGTACAACTAAGACCGTCGAAGTAATCGACGGTCGCCTTGTTTAATATGCTGACTTTATCGCTTATTAAATTCCACTTCGTATTTATTGAAGATGGCCTTGTATTTATTTTCGAAGATGCTCCATCGATTTTCTGTTCCGTGCTTTTCCTGCAAAGCCTTCAAATAATGTTTAGCCGCTGCTACATCATTGGACTGTAATAGCAAATGAAAGCTCTCTTCGCCCAGATGTAAAAATGGACCTGAAGTGTAATAATCAACAATGGATCTGGCACTGGTCATCGTATCATAGAAATGAATAACCTCTTCTAATCCGCTTAGCAGCGTTTTTCTTAAATCATCCCTATTCGTATCAGGAGTGATTGCAAATCGATCTGGAGCAGCCTCAACAATTCCCCCAATTCTTGCTCTGAAGTGACACTCCGATTCTTTGGGTGCTGTCAGAATCTCTCTCGATTGTATCTGTGCCAACTCCGCTGAATAAATACCGCAGTTCACATAAAACATGACATTGTCTGCTGTATTGCCAGAGGATTTTTGGAAATTGAACATGTAGATGAGGCTTTCTGTTATCTTATTAAAATTTAAACTCTTCTTTGCGAAGCCGCGCTTGGAAAGGAATGGCTTTACGTCCTGCTTTATCAGATCGTTAAAGAGCTGCTGCACTATATCCCTCCTGGAAGATTGCTATTAATAACTACATAAGAACGATTCTTCACCATCTCCATTAAGCAAGAAGTCACGCTACACAGCTCGTTTATTTTTAAAATTCATATTGCTCAAATCGTTCTCTGAGCGTTTCTTCGTACGGTATCCACTCCGCATCACTCCACAGAGACATTTTTACGTGTTCCGACAGCTTATCTACGGCTTGTGCCGGACTCGTAATGCTAATGAAATCGTCAAAATCCTCATTGCGTATATCCAACACTTCCCGCAGATAGTCATCATTAATAAGCTCTTCTTTGAGTAGTTCATATTCATCCCTTGTCCACTGTTCACAAAAGATTCTTTCGGCTTGGATGTCTCCATTCTCAAAAAACGACAACTCGAATATTTCCTCATTCATATATCCGGCGGTCATCACTGGTACCTCAATAAGCCGGGACAACGCTTTACCGGCCTCCTTCACCGTACCCCATACAAAATAATCATGGAGCACGCTGATCCAGTTCTCATTGCTTTTGCTTACGTACATAACGACTTTGATCTCTTGATCCTCATTTGCTGGCTTCTTATAATCCAATTCGTTAACATGTGGGTCTATACTATCCGAGACCGATTGTTCTTGAAAAGACGACTTACCTAATACGTTGGCGGCCCCTTTGCTTAGCTCTCTTAATGCTTCAACAGTCTTCTCTAGGTTATCCGACTTAATATGCAAATTCGCGAAATTTCTTCCCACAGGTTGGCCTCCTCAAATTGTTTTCTACTAAGACTGATCTTGTTCATATCCTACAGATCCGGACTAAGGAAAGTTTATTTCGCCTTCCAAAGCGAAGTCAACAGCAGCTTCAGCATGAAGTCTTGTTGTATCATAGAGTGGAATACCGCAGTTTTCTTGTGAGATGAGCAAGGTTATTTCGGTGCAACCAAGAATAACGGCTTCTGCTCCCTGCTGACTTAGTTTATTAATGATCCTTAAATAAGATTGCTTGGATTCATCATGAATGATTCCAAGGCAAAGCTCTTTATAGATGATGTCATGGACGATCAATCGATCGGTTTCATTTGGCACCATAACATCAAGTCCAAACCGCTCCATAAGCCTGCCCTTGTAGAAATCTTGCTCCATCGTAAAAGCTGTCCCCAGTAGAGCGACTTTCCCAATTCCATCCTTAACAATTTCTTTTGCTGTTGAATCAGCGATATGAAGCAGCGGGACAGCGACCGATTCTTCCACTTCTTTTGCCATCTTATGCATTGTATTGGTACATATCACTATGAAATCGGCTCCGCCGGATTCCAGCTTATGTGCCGAATCGATCATAACTTTTGTGGCTTCATCCCATTTCCCTTGATGTTGAAGCGTTTTGATGTCATCGAAATCTAGCGAATACATGAGACTTTTTGCGGAATGATGTCCACCCAACTTTTCTTTTACACGTTGATTGATGATTTGGTAGTAAAGCAACGATGACTCCCAACTCATCCCGCCGATTAGACCGATTGTTTTCATGGAATACACACCTCTAAAGGAATTGTTTACATCATTTTCCCACAAACGTTGTTATAACGCATCAAAAATTGTTCACATATTTTCTACGCATAAAGAAAAGCTCAAGCTTTATCCTTCGCTTGAGCTGCTCAGCAGCCCCTCAATAATCTGCTCCCTCCCAAACGGCGACCAACTCATTCCCACCCAATTCGGAACAAGCAGAGTACGATTGTTCTTCACAGCCTTGTTTGACTGCCATTCCGGGGTGAGTTGGATGTTCTTGAACATCAGCTCATCACCGGGATACAAAAACTTCAAAATAAACATATGATCGCAGTCCAGATAAGGATATTCCTCTGTTGAGAATTCCACTCTCATCTGGTTCCAGGGCACGCAGTGAGCCGGCTTCAAGCCAAGGCTGTTATAAATCAAATCATTCAGAGGATGACTGCTCGTGCCATAAATGCGGAGGAGCTTATGCAGAAACCCTACAACTGCAATCGTATCATTCTCATAGCGATGCGCAAGCAGTGCTCGGGCCTTGTTCTCCTGCTGTGCCATCAGCTTAAAATTATGTTCTGCTTCCCGTTCTCTGCCTAATATCTCTCCGATTTGCTTGTGCAGGCTCCGCCAATCCAAGGAGAAATCGAGTTTGACGGTAGGAGCAATTTGTTGTAATTTCTCAAGATAGGGAGTGTGATAGGAATCAACGATGATCAGTTCAGGCTCTGCTTGTCTCATTTGCTCTAACTGCTGAACAAGGAGCGCGTTATATTGTTCTGCATTCATCGTTTTGGATTTGCGGAATTTGGCGGAGAATACCGATTCTACGCCTAGTGAATGCAAATTATCCTGCAAGGGGATCCCCGCGGCAATGGCGACTCTTATATTTTTTCTCTTCATATATACCGTTGGCGAGATTCCTACCTCGCGTTTAAACATCCTGCTGAAATAAAATTCGCTGACAAACCCGCTTGATGAGGACACGTCTCTTACGGAGAAACTTCGATTCAGAAGCAACTGTTTGGCCTGAGCAATTCGATAAGCATTCAAATACTCTATAGGCGTAATTCCCTTCACTTTTTTGAATTCGCGTGAATACGAAGTCAGGGTGAATCCCGCAATTTCGGCTAGCGTCTCCAGCTTGATTTTGTCCCGGAAATGATTATGCATGTACTCGGTGCTTTTCTCGATTCCCTGATACGTATTCTCCTCTTCTCCATAGTCCTCCGTCATATCTTGAGCGATCAAATAAAGCAGCTGTTGGAACTGTCCATTCAGATCGAATAAAGTAGCATCTTTCGCTTTGTAACTTTTAAACAGCCGATCTATTCTTTCTTCTATTTGGGCCCAGCTCTTAAGCCCTATTCTTCCAGGAACCAGCGGCAGATAGGCGGAGTAGGAATGACTGCATACTCTCCACAATCCTCCTTCTCTTGATAGCTCAACCGGATCAACAAGGAAGAGATAATACTCCAGTACCCCTGTCAGAGAAGTCAGCCTGATATTCATTCCTGGAACCCCCCAGTAAAGCTGGCGCGGCTTAAGCGAGTACAGAGCATGATCAATCTGTAGTTCACCCTTGCCTTGGATGACATAGAAAAACAAGTTAGTTTTGAGAGACGGAATATGTATCGTTGTTGAACGTATATGTTGACGTTTATGAACGGTTAATAGCATCAAAAGAGGAATGCGCTTGGCATCTGACCCATGATTGTTCATTAATTTAAGCCTCCGTCATGTTACTTCTACATCACTGATAATTATTCTCACTAATAAAGTATAATTGATAAATAGCGGCATGACAATTGCTTATATAATCCTGCATTAACACTGGATAAAATCGTGCATGTACATCCAAATGCTACAAAATTATAATTGATAGAGATTCTCATTACCGATGAATACACATTTTATAGGGGGAATACAGCAATGCGGTTTACTACTTATGTATTGACACTCATCATCTTATTAGTAACAGCGGGATGTGGCACCGGAAATTCCAATGAGGCGACACAAACAAACAGATCAACCCTAACACCTAAGGAAGCAGCCAGCCCGGCGGCATCCGACACAGCAACATTGGCTCCTGTGAAAACGGTCAAACATGCCATGGGAACTGCAACACTGAAGAATGCTCCGGTACGGGTCGTATATTTGTTCCAGGGGATGATTGATGCTGGAGCAGCGCTAGGGATCAAGCCTGTAGGCGCAACTGAAACGTCGGACCAGAAGCCATGGTTCAAATATTTGGGCGACATGAGCGGTGTCAAAAACCTTGGAGATGAAGGTCAGCCAAACATAGAAGAGATTATTGCTCTTAAACCTGATCTGATTATCGGCACCAAGGCGCGCCATGAAAAAATTTACTCCCAACTTGAGGCTATTGCGCCGACAATCATTACAGAGGATCTGGCCGATTGGAAAGCCAATCTTAAGCTCGCAGGCGAGGCGCTGGGCAAAGAGGGTGAAGCGACGAAGATGCTCGATGACTGGGATAAGCGTGTGGCCGATTTTAAGACCAAAATGGGAAGCGAATTAAGCAAAACAACGGTATCACTCATTCGCGTGCAGCGTGATAACAGCGTAAAAATTTATTTGAAGGGCTTCTCGGGACTAATCATGAGAGAACTCGGTTTATCGGCTCCGAAGGCTCAGCAGGTGGAATTCTCCGGCTCTGGTCTCGATATTCTGTCCAAGGAACATATTCCTCAATTTGATGCAGATTATATATTCGACATTACTGCGCCCATTCCCGGCCAAGAGAATGTTTCTGAGCTGCATGAGGAATGGAAGTCTCATCCGCTCTGGAAGGAGTTGAACGGGGTTAAGAATCAGAAGTATTTTGCAGTTGATCACATCACATGGAATTTGGGTGCGGGACCGTTAGCAGCCAAAGCGATGATGGATGATGTGTACCGTTACTTTGAATTAAAATAGATTTAACCCGGGAGAAGCTTAAGAATGAAATCGATATACAGCAATGGATTTAAAATTTCAGGAGTGGTGTTAGGCTTGATCCTGCTGCTTGCAAGTATGGCGGCGAGTATCAGGTTCGGGGCGACCCACTTTAGCTGGCATGCATCCTGGGAAGCTATGTTTCATTACGATGAATCCGTCAAAGAACATATTATTATAAGAACAGCACGGGTTCCCAGAGCCCTCATCGCTGCAGCAATTGGGGCAAGTCTGGCAATTGCAGGGGTACTGATGCAGGCTTTGACCCGCAATCCGCTTGCAGCGCCAAGCGTACTGGGTGTAAATGCAGGAGCGACCTGCTTTATTGTAACAGCTGCCCTCGTTTTTTCCGTGGATTCGATCAAAATCCTGATGTGGATTTCGTTTCTGGGTGCAGCAACTGCGGCGATATTTGTATATGTGCTTGGAGCCATCGGAAGGGATGGGCTTACTCCAATGAAGATTATATTGGCCGGGTCAGCTGTCACGGCCTTGTTCTCCTCTTTCACTCAAGGATTGCTGGTCATGAATAAACAGGGTCTGAATACCGTGCTTTTCTGGTTGACTGGATCCATTGCAGGACGTTCCTCAGACATCCTGCTTACGGTATTGCCTTATATGGCAACATGTTGGCTAGCAGCTTGTCTCCTGGCCAGAGAGATGAATCTGCTCATGATGGGAGAGGATACGGCCAAAAGCTTAGGACAACGTACAATCGTAATTAAGACCCTTGCGGGAATAATTATTGTTATTCTGGCAGGAGGCGCAGTTGCTATCGCGGGTCCAATCGGCTTTATTGGCATTGTCATTCCTCATATTGCCCGATTCCTTGTTGGCATAGATCTTCGCTGGGTCATCCCCTATAGCGCTTTGCTCGGGGCCATCCTGCTAATTGTCGCCGATCTGGTTGCCCGGTTCGTCATGATCCCGGAGGAGGTTCCGGTAGGTGTTATGACGGTACTAATCGGCGGTCCGTTCTTCATATATATCGCGCGGAAGGAGCTTATTAAAACATGAGAACGTATATCTCATTCCGCATCCTTCGTGGACATGTGTCGCTGCTGGCTCACAGGAAAACCATCCTGCTCTCATTGGCGCTGCTCATGGTATGTATAGTTGCAGTAGTAATAAGTATCGGAACCGGGAGCATGACCATTGCTCCTATAGAAGTCATTCGCAGCTTGCTGGGAATCGGTGCTGAAGAGCATTTGATGGTTATTCAGGCGATCCGGCTTCCCCGTATTCTTATTGCCGTCCTGGTCGGAGCCTCATTAGCTGCTGCAGGAGCGATTCTGCAAGGGGTTATTCGCAATCCCCTTGCTTCTCCTGACATTATAGGGATTACCGGGGGAGCGTCTGCCGCGGCTGTCGCCTTCCTCAATTATGGTGCAGGTATGCTAAGCATCCGTTACTTGCCTGCTGCTGCGATGTTAGGAGCTGTTGCTGTCTTCATTGTTTTGTACTTATTGTCATGGAAGAACGGAGTTAAACCGTTACGACTCATCTTGGTAGGCGTTGGTCTATCCTCCTTGTTATCGGGGATGACTACGATGATGATTATTTTTAACCCGAATAATGAAGCGAGTCAAGCGTATTTCTGGCTGACCGGTTCGATCTACGGTACAAAGATGGAGCATGTGTACATGATTCTACCCTGGACGCTTGTATTTATTCCGCTTGCTTGGGTGTTAGCCCGCCACATTAATATCGGCCAGTTGGGTGACGATATAGCCGGAGGAGCCGGGAGCGCTGTGCAGCGCAATCGACTGTTTCTGCTTTTAATCAGTGTCGCTTTGGCTGCCTCAGCGGTGGCGGTGGGAGGAGGAATCGGATTCGTTGGGCTAATCGCTCCGCATATGGCTCGTAAGCTCGTGGGGGCAAGCTTTGGCAGTGTTCTCCCCATTGCCTCGTTGCTCGGAGCGATCATCGTCGTATTGGCTGATCTGGCAGGGCGGATGCTGCTTCAGCCATTGGATATTCCTGTAGGTGTATTTACTTCTGCTGTAGGAGCGCCCTTCTTCATCTATTTACTATACACTAGACGGAATTCAAGATAGGAGAGAGAGTACGGTTTATTTCTCTTCAATCCGAAACCATAACTCACAATACTCATGCCCATCTTGGTTCCTGCCATACATTTCGAAATTGCCACCATCTATAATATTATAGCTTGATGTGTGCAGCCATTCAGAAAATATCCGATTTTTTAATGTACGCAAGTCATAGTTGCCGCTGCCATTCCCATCATTTAAGGTTGAAAATACCGCCCAGGAAGACGGCGGGACATCAACAACCGTATATCCTTCCACCTTACTATTGACCGATTTATAACACCCGATGAGATACGGGAATGTCGTATTGCTTGTGAATTTGTAGGAATCGTATGCAAAAACGGTTTTAAGCTCCTTGCTAAAATTCCCCTCACTCCACCAAGCATCTGTTGCCGACTCGCAGAGTCTATCCAACTTGCCATCCTGGCATATGTTTTGCCAGACCTCTGGAATCGATACTCCCTGTTGATTCGCAATCGTATCGTAGTGATAGACATCCTCTAGTCCATAAACTTGAAAAGCATCCCGTTTCTCAATGCGGTAATTCATCTCGACAACTCCTTTTAATGTGATCTGAAAGGAGATGCGAGGATAGGCTTTTAACTGCGTTCCTCCATTACGCGCTGATGTAGGGGTCATTCCATGCAGATGTTGAAATGCTCGCGAAAATGATTCTGGCGTTGCATAACCATATTTTAATGCAATATCTGTCACTGTATTCTTTTTGTTTTTCAAATCAAAAGCAGCAAGCGTAAGTCTTCTGCGCCTAATATATTCTGATAGTGGTATTTCAATTACAAATGAAAACATACGTTGAAATTGGTAAACAGAACACAACGCTATTCTTGCAATCTGTTCATAGTCAATCTCATGCTCCAAGTTGTCTTCAATATAATCTATAGCAAGGTTCATACGTTGAAGCCAATCCATAGCAACTCCTCCTTTCAACAGAAGTATATCAAGCTGCCGATCCAATCGCCTGATATTCCATGCAGCAATATATCAAATGAAGGAATTTTGATCAGGTCTAAAACGTACGGAGCCGCTAAACAAAATTTGTGATATTAGTGGCATAGTCTCCGCTTCAAGCCCGGGCGAATTCGGGTGCCTTGAACGGGTAACGATGCCAAGGCCTAGGTCACGAATTTGATCTCTGATCTTGTCCATTCTTCTTGTATTCCATGTGGTAGAAACCCCATTCGCACATATCGCCAAGCACCTTGCTAAGCGTATGTCCGTGCTCAGAGACGAAATACTCGACTTTGGGCGGAATCTCCTGATACACCCGCCGAATGATCAGTCCGTCTCGTTCCAGCTCACGAAGTTGGCTGGTCAGCATGCCTTGCGTAATCGACGGAAGCATCCGTCTGAGTTCTCCAAACCGCTTGGTGCCTTCGTTTAATAAGATATATAAGATGATTGGCTTCCATTTTCCTCCAATCAATTGTAGGGTAACCATAATTCCTTCGGACAGGAAGGACTCGCTTATATCTTCGGACATACAATTACTCCTCGTATGCTGACATTTTTCTTCGAATGACGTTATTGTAACAAATGCTGCGGGTTTAACCAACTACGCCGAGAAACCGTACTTAGTACGGTTGACCATACTGTCAAAGAACCCAGGCGTGATCTATAGTACACTCAACCTGACATAGTACAGAAAAAGAGCCTACTTTACAGTGCTCGGATTCTCACGAATAATGGGGCTGTCAGGTGAGAAGCTTGATGCCATCTTTTTAGGAGAGAGAGGAAGATCTTCATGAAAACTCTGGTAATTATCGCACATCCGTCCTTGGAGCAGTCTCGAGCCAACCGCGCTCTCATTCAGGAGCTAAGTCTGCATGACAACATTGATGTCCACAACCTTTACAGGGAGTACCCGGATTGGACGATTGACATAGAGAGAGAACAACAGCTGCTGATCAAGTATGACCGGATCGTGCTTCAGTTCCCTTTGTATTGGTACAGCACCCCGCCGCTGCTCAAAAAATGGTTCGACGATGTATTGACGTACGGATGGGCGTTTGGAACTGAAGGAAATCATCTGAAGGGCAAGGAGTTCATCTTTGCTGCAACAGCGGGCGCCAGCGAGCAAAGTTACCGTTCAGGCGGCCGCAACGAATATACGATCAGCGAGTTCTTGAAGCCGTATGAAGTATCGGTTAAGTACACCGGTGCGGTCTTCTTGCCTGCTTTCGTTGCGTACAATACCTTGGAAGCTACAGATGAGCAGTTGAAGTTGGATGCCCGCAAGTATGTGGAGCATATTCGTGCTTCCGAAGAAGTACTCGTTGACTAATCGGAAGTAATATTAGTGGCCCAGCGCTATGAAACCTACTTCAAAAAACTTGATAATCGCTTATCATGCGAAAGCAACCCCCCGGCTGTTACTATCCGAGGGGTTGCTTTATTGACCGTTATAGTCCGTACATCGAATCTACATTCAAGAAATTGCTATTGCCAAGCGCCGAATTGTAGCCCAGCTCAATCGTATTTGGGCCGGCCTGCAGCGGTATATTCAGGGTGACCGTGCTCCAGGTGCCCCATCCTCCCGTGCTGGCGAAGCTCAGGTTGTTGCTTACATTCACCCCGTTGACCTTGACATAACGGGAGGCGTTGCCTGCACCGGCTCCATAACGGAAGGTCACGGCCTTGGTCGATGCGCTGTTTTGATTCACATAGAATACGATAGCTGTGCCGTCCTTATTCCAGCCGGAGACGTACCCTCTGCCGCTATAGCCACTGTACAGACTTTCAAACGACATGCCGCCATTGTTCAGCTTCTTGACCGCATTCTCGGCTTCATACACGCCGTTGCCGGCAATGTAACCGGTGTAGTTGTCCGGCGGCGTCAGTTGCAAAATCGATGCTCCCGCAGCCGCGGCGAGGCTCTGTACATAGCCGCTGCCGGTTGGACGCAGCCAGTCGCTGCCAATAATGCCATCGCTCAGGCGCCGTTGATTCCACACCTGCGTCGCGTTCTGCTGGAGGAAGGTCAAATACTGGGATTGACCCGCTTCGACCCGAAGACGGTTCAGGTTGCGGGCAAAAATCATCTTGAAGCCCGCTCCGTCATTTTCGCCTTCGTACAATAGCGTTTGAGCAGACGTCAAGTTATTGATTGCATACTGCGCTGCCCAGTTCGCGTTATTCAAGTAGCTGCTGTTTCCAGTGGCATTGTATAAAGAAAGGGATGCCCCAAGATAAGTTCCGTAATTGTAAGTAAAGTCCCAATCCTTGATCACGCCCGCTCCCGGTCCTTCCACATGGTCGTTTATCTTGGTTGGCGTGACGAGCCTGGATTGAATCCACGAATAAATCTGCGTCGCCTTAGTTAAGTAATTGTTGTCATTATATGCGTTGTACAGCTTGACGGCGCTCATAACCATCGGTGCGTTTGTAGCCATATTTTTCTGCGCATCGCCGGACGACCCTGGGTTATGCGCATCTCTGCGCCACCAAATGCCTCCGCCGTAATTATTGTCCCATTCGTCGTAAATCTTTTCAAACAAGAAAGTGCCTCGGTTCAAGTATTCTACCGTGCCTGTCAGTTCATAGGCGCGCAAGCAGGCAAGCGCCCACCAGCCAAGATCGTCATTGAACTTGTTGGTCATCATGTCCGGCACTTTCTGATTGAATCCGGTGTAAACATCGTCAATCAACGTACGGTATACGGGACTGTTGGTGCGTTCATACGCATCCATTACCGTCTCCCACAGTTGGGCGCCCCACCAGAAATCGGTGTATAGCCCGCCGTCTGGGCCGTGTGCATGCTCATGAATCTGATGATCGCTGTTCGTATAAAAGTATTTTGCTGAAGGGTCGTAAAAAACGTTAATAAATGAGTTGATGGCGTCATCGGCATTCGACGCTGTAAATGCAGAAGCATACCGATTTTCTGGAATAAACATTACGGATGAAACAAGCATTGATACTGTAAGCAGACATACAGTCACTACTTTGCCAAATCGCATAATTATCCTCCTTCGAATTTACTCACTTTGTACCTTCTAATTCAGCAAGCACTTCCAATAGCATCACCGCACTGAGCTGCACACTTAGCTGCACCGGCAGCCGCGACGGTATCTGCCAAGATGGCCCCGTAAGCCCACAGCACGAATCAATCCCCTCCTTCCATAGGGCAAGGTGTCTCAATATTGTGCATAAGAATGTCAGCATTCCAAGCCAGTTGTTGCCGCCAGCATAAGGAATATGCATCAGCACATAAAAGCTTGAAAGCATCGTTACTACGCCGGGGATCATCATAGCTGCGAGTAATTAATTAAGCGCTTTCAAATAATATGCTATATCCATATTATTAATAAGTCAATATAAACTTTTAACTTATGTTGATATATTATTATATTGATTGCAGCCTCTTCTTCTTCGCGTTTGTCATACGTAATTTTCAGTAGCATGCAACAGCCGAGCTCCGAGCAGCGTTCCCCTATGCCCTAATTCATCGTTCTATGTCGAGTCTTGATCGAAAATATCGATTAATGACTCTTTTTGTTTAGGATTCGTTTAGTGGGACTTGGTATTATTAGGATATTGTCGAATTAGCATGTATCTGTACAAATTGTTGATAACAACTAGGAGGAGAAATCATGCACGCGAAACATGCACACGAAGCATCGATTTTCAAAAAAACGCTATTAATCGCCATGGCTTTTATACTGGTATTGATGGCTGCACCGATCACGCCTGCACTGGCGGATGCCAAACCGGAGTCGTTGCCCATCTATGTGGGATGGCAGAAGTTTGCACACACCGGCTCTACCGCCAATGTCTCTAATGACAGTACCAGGGTGCTGAACTTTCCGATTAATCCCGGACGGTTTAACGCTGCTACAACATTCGACGGGCGATTAAGAGTCGTGCCGGTAACGAATGATTCGAGCGGCATCGTCGTTCGAACGAATAAGATTAAGCTTGACGGGGGCTTCAGCACTTACTTTGTCATGCATTTGAATGGAAGCACATCATTAGATCTTCCGAGCTTCCCTGGGCCTGCTGATGGACTGACCTTTATAATTCAGGATAATCCTACCCCTCATATAGGCGGAGTAGGCGAAGGAGTAGGCTATGCCGGTATTCCCAACTCCATAGGAGTAGAGTTTGATACGTGGAGAAATTACGGAGTAGCGCGCGGAGTTAAATATGAGGACCCAAACCTCCCTTTTAATCGATTAAATAAATATCATCCTACAGAAAATCCGAGCGGCCCTACTGCCGATCATGTCGCGCTTGTAATGAATGGCAACAACCATCACGGGGCGGACAGCGGCGACGTTATTGATGATCTGCAAGGGGCCAATTTTCGTTTGTACGATTACGGTGCAACCAATGCTTACATCCATGTGTGGGTTGACTATAACGAAGATGGCCTGCTTACAACAACCTATGGTCTTAGTGCCAATAGATCGGACGCGAATAACAGGGATTTGACCCGTGATGTCGGCAAGTCCCTCATGAACAAAGAGGTGTATGTAGGCTTTGGCGCGAGTACGGGGGGAGCCAATTCCCATCATGATATTTTGGCATGGTATTTCAAAAACTCTTACGTAGAGGGAGGGCTAGACCCCAATGGAGATTATGAGCAAGGACCAAGCGCGGTTACAATTAATAAAGTAGTCTCTGAGGTTGGCACCGAGACGGGTATCGATATAAAGGTCAATGGGACTAGCACCAGCGATAATCTGCCTAATGAAAGTGTTGATATCTACATTAATGACCAGCTCATAGAAGGTGAGTACAGTACAAATAGCGAAGGCGTCCTTGTTTATAACTTCGATGATTCGAGCAATTTGCAGGTCGGCAACAACACGATTACAGTCGTCTCCCGCAGCGGAGGCACTTCTTCCACTGCCTCGGTTGTTCAGACGGAAGCGCCTTTGGCGGATGACTTATTATTAGCCTATACTACAGACGGCATTGTTACTGTCGACGGGGTGCCAAATGGAGTTGTGGTAACCCTGTATGACGAAAACAATGAAGTCATTGCGACGTCGCCAATCACAACGAACGGTACGGCTCGCTTTGAACTTACTGGCACCGACAAGGATAAAATAACTGACGACAGCGAAATCAAAATTTCGTATTCAAGGACTGGAGAAGTTCCAAGCAATACAATATCGGTGACGCCAACCATTCGGAGCAACGCGCCTGAAGCCGAAAGCATTTCAACGAATGCAACAAACAATACCGTAACAATTAAAGACGTACCGGCAGGCGCGATTGTTAAAGTGTATGACGAGGACGGCGAGGTCATCGGTACGGCAACCAACAACGAAGATGCGGAAGCAGTCGTCGTGGTCATTATCGCATCCCCTCCTGGTCTCGATAATGGCGATAGAATAGCAGTTACGATTACGGAAGACGACAAGCTGGAAAGCGAGCGGGTGTCGAGCGAAGCAAAGCTGGCGAGCGACCCGCTGGATGCCGACAACATTGAAACAAACGCGACGGACAACAAGGTAACGATCAAAGATGTTCCGCCGGGCGCGACAATTAATGTATATGACGATAACGGCGAGATTATCGGCACGGCAACCAACCCTGGCTCGTCAGCGGATATTGTAATTGAGATTAATCCACCGCATGTGCTTAAGGCAGGCGACATTATAAAGGTTACAGTTACAGAGACAGGCAAGCTGGAAAGCGAGCCGGTTTCCACTCAAACGAAGCAGGAAAGCGAGCCACCTGACAACTCAACTGTTGAAGCAAGCGTGTCGAGAGGCAGCGTTACGGTAGAGGAAGTGCCTGATGGTGCAACAATTATCATCTACGATGAAGATGGCACGGAGTTGAAACGCGAAGTAAATCCGGGACCTGGGACCGGAACTGTTGTCATCGACGGACTTGCCCTTGAGCCTGGAACCAAGATTCAAGTGACGATAACAGAGGAAGACAAGCTGGAAAGCAAGCCCTTGATTATCGATGTTGAGTTTACGGCAGACGAAGCGATTGACGATGCGCTGCGCAAATTGCAAATCGGCTATTCGGCGAATGATACATGGGAGAGCGTTACACTGCCTGTACTCGTAGTAACAACAGGAGCCAATGACACGACAATCGAGTGGACTTCCAGCAAGCCAGACGCTATTGAAATTACATTGTCGGCAAGCGAAACGGTCGAAACGATCGTGCATCGTGGCAAAAAGGATGAAAGTGTCATCCTCACAGCTTCGGTCTCTAAGAACGGTGCAACAAAAACCCGTACTTTCCTGTTAATAGTCAAGGCAGAAAACTTGACCAAGACAACGGTCGAAAATTATCGGCAAGTGAATGTAACGGGCGGATCAAGCGACGAGGTGAATGAGCAGGTTGGCATTGATCGTATTTCGTTATCGAACGGAGTAAAAATTGACAAAGCCATCTTCGATCCGGCAGCAGCAGGCCGGTTTGTAAACGATCCGAGAACTAAAGACGGAGTTTCAACCGTCTATGTTGATGAGATTAAAGACGATGAGCCAGATGAAATTGCAGTTGAGATTCCCGGGCAGTCTGTAGGACTATTAAACAACAACGGGAATTCGCTGAATATACGCACAGAATACACCACCCTATCGATTGCGGGAGATGTGCTAGGTCAAATGGCAGGAAGTCATCTTGACTTGTTTTTCCGCTTGATACCAGTGAAAGACGCTGGTCAGCAAGCTGTATTGAATAACAGCATTGTGAAGGAATCGGTTGTCAGAACGGCAGCCGGAAGCAGAGCCGCGGAAGTCATCGGCTTCTCACTGAAAATTGAAACGAACTATCGCGATTACGAGACGACATTGTTTCTTCCGTTCGCAAAGAACGGGATAACAGTTCCTGCAAGCAACGCCAGTAGCTTCTTGAATTCGCTTCGGGTGTTTGTTGAGCACAGTGATGGAGAAAAAGTTGTAAAGCGCCCAACCGTGGTGTATGACGGCAACACTCCGATCGGGTTAGAGATTAAAATTGACAAGTTTAGCGTGTTTTCGATTATTCAGTTGAAAGATATTCCGACCTATGAAATATCGGTTCCCAATGTTCTGCCTGTTCCGAATGTTCCAACTGATTCGCCGGAAACGGAACAAGTAAAGACGGCAATCATCGATATGAATGAGGGAACCATTGTACTTGAACTGGTCGATGGCAGCGGTGGTGTTGACAAATCAGGTTTTGTAGTGAAGATTGGCGACAAGACAATGGATATTGAAGACATTCGTATTGACGGCAATCAGGTCATCATCAAGCTGAAGGATCGTATTCCGGCTGGCTATGAAGCAACGGTTTCGTATAAGCCGGGCAGCGTGGGGTCAAACGGCGCTCTGCAGCAATTCACCAATCTGGTGATTGCTAACCCAGGCCACCATATCGCTTATATCAAAGGCTTCCCTGACGGCAACTTCCGGCCGGAGAACACGATTACGAGAGCGGAAATGTCGACTATACTGGCCCGCACCAAAAACCTGACAGATCATTACGCGTACCAGCAGTTGTATCCGGATGTTGCAGATGGATTCTGGGCTGCTGCTTACATTGAGCAGCTACAAGAAACAGGGTTGCTGATAGGCGACAAGGAGGGCAACTTCCGGCCAAGCGACCGTATTACGAGAGCTGAGATCGCGATGGTTGCAGCCAGATGGTTGAATGCCGATCTTGACGGATCGTTCGTGAACGCATTCGAGGACGTATCCGACAAGCATTGGGCTGCTGCAGCAATTGCGGCCGTAAGCGAAGCGGGAGTAATGATCGGCTTTGAAGACGGCACGTTCGGCTTGGAGAAATACGTGACGCGGGCGCAAGCTGTTACCATCATGAACCGTTTGCTAGGCAGAGGGCCGCTTACTGGTGTACCAACGCCGACATGGCCGGATGTACTTCCTGCTCATTGGGCTTCCGAGCACATTGAAGAAGCTTCACAGGATCACTACTACACATACCTGCCGGACGGTAGAGAGCGATTGTTCAAGCAGTAGCACCGTCTTGGTATATGTTCTAAGTGAATCAAAGTTCCGGCAATAGTGAGATATAGACGAAAGCCAAGAAAACACCGGGGACCATTCCGGCATATTCTTGGCTTTTGTCCTATCACTTTGGGTGCGACCTTTTTGTTAGGAGTCGTCCCTTTCCCCGGAATCGTCACCCTCATTAATGGCGAACAGAAGACGATAAATTCCGCCCTACTGATGACAAGGTTCACCCTGATGTTTGTAACGGTAAGTTACTTTTGAGCATCAAGAATAAACATCGACGCATCTTGTCCCATGAATATTTTACTTCCGCTATAAAACGTTTTGGATTGAATATTCTTATACCCAATTTTCGTCATCTTGTCGGTTAGCCCATCTTGATGAAATCCGTTATGAACGAGATCTGAAGATATATTTTCATTTTTATTAAAATCTACGATAATCAAATGTCCGCCTTCATTGAGAACATCAAATAATCTTAATAAAACGAATTCATAATCATCAATATGAAGTAGCACCTGAGCCATAAAAATGTAGTCAGCATGTAAATTCGATAAACCTTCCTTTTCAAAATCAAAGCATAATGTGTCTGCATTCTGAATATTGAAATCGGAAATTTTTTGCTTGATTTGATTAATCATGTTTGGTGAAGTATCCAGAAAAAGCATGGAATGAAAATCTTTTAGCAAGTTCATTCCGACAAGACCGGTTCCGCATCCAAAATCGATAGCATTCTTACTTTTAGCGTCAACTACATATTCACGAATGGCATCTGATGATACTTTGGCGATTTGGATTCTTTCAGCAGTGTCGTATATGTTCGCTATCATTTCGAACTTATCCGTATTTCCCATGTCCACCTCTCCAATCTGTCTTAATAAAGATTAAGAATGTTGAACACAACAAAACTTGCCGCTACTTATGATACGGTTCAGCTTAACGGTATTATCACCGGAAAATCTGCAGCGGCGCATAGTTTCCAACCTACTCGCCATTTATAAAAACGTTCCTCGATCAGCACTTATTTAAGAACGCTCGTCGATCAACCGTTCTAAAAACCCCGCAAACGTCGAAGCATACGTATCGATCAAGTCATTCATGAGATCATAACACATAATCGGAAATTCACCCTGTTCATCCTTGGAAGACGTATCAAAAAAATAAAGCTCGTCACTATCCGGAACGAACAAGTCTAGTCTGTGGGGGAATCGGCTTACCCACCACTCCTCGGCTAAATTCAACCGATGTATATAAAGAAGGTCGCTGTCGGCATACTCTCTGTGTTCCGGAGAAGATATTGTTAGAATATTCCCGCCGTTCAACCGGGCGTTTCCATAATGAAGCAGCCACCAGCGGTAAGACGGAGGCAAGCTGAACCCTAGCTCCTCTTCCACTTCCACAATCCAGCTCTCTTCCGCCCCATGGCCAGGAAACCATTTTAATGCGGAGGTCGTCTTCAGTTTGTCTGCCAAACGCTCATACATGGGCTTCGTCCTCTCTCTCACTACATCAGTTTAATTGCCAACTACTATCGTTTCAGACCTATTCTATCACATAAAAATTACGGGCATCAGTGCCCAACTTCCCAACTCTTCAATGTCGCTTAGGATACTTAACAGCTTAATGAATCGATAATGGCGCAATGTTATACTTGAATCTTATCACCCCTTATATTAAACTACTTTCGCTGATATGAATAAAGGAGTTGATGTTATGAACGAAAAAGAAAAATCGCATGCTGGTATGTTATACCAACCTGGCGATCCTGAGCTTGTCGCAGACCGTGCTGATACCGTGAAAAAGCTATACGAATATAACAATATACACCCGCTGGACAGCGAAGCACGACTGGTCGCCATTCGCGGGCTGCTGGGAAAGACCGGAGATAATTGCGTTGTGGAGCAGCCGCTTTTCTGCACTTATGGGTACAATACCACGGTAGGAGACAATTTTTTTCTCAATGTTAACTGCAAGCTCATGGACAGCGGGAAAATTACAATTGGTAACAACGTATTTATTGCGCCCAACGTCTGCCTTATAACGGAAGAACATGCTATGGATGTAGAGCAACGCTTAGCGGGATTGGAATACACACATCCAGTCAATATTGGTGATAATGTATGGATCTGTGCAGGCGCTATAGTCCTGCCAGGCGTGACGATCGGAGCGAACAGCGTGATTGGGGCCGGAAGTGTCGTTACGAAGGACATTCCGCCAGATAGTTTGGCTGTCGGCAATCCGTGCAAGGTCATTCGCTCTTTGAAAAAAAACCTTTAGTCAGGCGCCAATCGGTGATTCTATCGCTGTGCCCTACTTGCGGTACGGCTCACTGTGGCCCATTAAATGGAAAAAAGGCACTCGCGACTGAGTGCCCTTATTTTCACCGAACAGAAAGTATAAATTTCTCCTGAACAACCGTGGAACCTTGGCTATTTTATTTCTTTTTCACAGGAATCCAGATTTCAATTGTGGAGGGATCTCTTGGATCATTCGACTCACTGAGAAATTCGACCGACTCAGCAAGTTCATAACCAGACGATGGCAACCACTCTGAATAAATTCGCTCCCACGTCTGCAACATCGTTTCAGGCTGCGGACCTGAAGTTATGAAAACAGCCCACGTCGCTGCCGGAATGACGAGTGTCGCGAACTCTGCTGGAGCATCCTTCGTTGATGCGACCGAAATATAATAATCTCGACTGTTCGCCGTAATATCTGCGTTCACATGCAGTATTCCTTTGAAACCTGTATTGGCGTAAAGTTCCAGCTTGTTTTGAAGATCATCATTCTCAAGTTCTTTCCAAATTTCCGGCTGAAATTCACCGCCCGTTGTGTCTACTGTTTCCTTAATCCCAACAATTTTGAAAGCTTCCTTCTCTACAAAATGATACTTCATCTCTACACCGCCTTTGATTATGAGTTGAAAGGTCATGGGCGGATACGCTTTTAGCAGACTACTGCATTCCTTTACTATTGAAGGCACTACTCCATGCATATTCTGAAACGATCTCGAAAAAGAATCCGACGAACTGTATCCATATTTCATGGCGATCTCGATTACTTTAACGTTTGTGGACTGCAGTTCCATCGCCGCTAAAGTGAGGCGCCTGTTGCGAATATACTCCGCCAAACCAATTCCTGATAAGAAAGAAAACATTCGATTGAATTGATGTTCGGAACAACAGGCGATTTTCGCTACCTGCCCAAAGTCGATTTCGCAGTCAAGATTGGCCTCGATATAAGCTAACGCTTTGTTCATGTTCTGAATCGAATCCACTCCAATGACCTCCCTTCGTTCTTCATCTTAGCAGGCAGGAGAATTTTACACCCAACAATCTCTGAACTTTTATTGTAGGGGGTATATCCCGATTTTTTGAGAACTATCCTTAGATACCCATTTGCATATCTCGAATTCCTTTCCTTTTTCAATAAATATTACGAAGCTGCATATAAAGCGCCGAGCTAATGAGATGTTGAACCTTCCTAATCCCCTTTTGTAGACAACCTTAAAACAGTATTTGCATGACATTGCTTTTAATTATTCTACTACAAATAGGGCTCAAACTATAACTTAGCTGTTGATATTCCAGATAAACAAATGGTGTCGATTGCTTAATATTGACGTACAAAAAGGGGACGAATTACGTCCCCGCAGACAACGGATTCCCGAAATTATTGTGGATAATAATTCCACCATCGAGTACGGTCGCTCGTGCTTTCAAGGTGTGCTGCTTGGCTCGATTTTTCATTCTCTTCCTCTACTTACGCTATCTCTTCTTAATAGCCACAGAGCAGCGACAATAAATACCGCTCCTGTAACATAAAATAAAGCTTTACTTTCCTCACCCGTTTTAGGAAGGACGTTTATTTCTACCTTTTCGATTGTTGGTTCAAATGGTGTTGGCGTTGGCGTTGGTGTTGGTGTTGGTTTTGGTGTTGGTTTTGGCTCTTCTGCCAGTTCTGGTTCTTCTGTCGGCGTTTGTGTTGGCTCTTCTACCAGTTCTGGTTCTTCTGTTAGTGTTGTCTCTTCTACCAGTTTTGGCTCTTCTGATGGCGTTAACTCTTCTACCAGTTCTGGCTCTTTTGTTGGCGTTGGCTCTTCTACCAGTTCTGATTCTTCTGTTGGCGTTGGCTCTTCTACCAGTTCTGGTTCTTCTGTTGGCGTCGGCGTTGTCGGCGTTGTCGGCGTTGTCGGCGTTGTGGGCGTTGTGGGCGTTGTCGGCGTTGTCGGCACGGGAATATTAAAGTTCAATAGCACATTTCTTTGTACATCCAATACATTGACTGCGACCGCACCTAAATCTTGAATTTCATCGGCATAACTCACTGAAGAAGTGATGAACACGTCTTCGACAGATTGACGCAGCATAAATTGGAGTCCAATATCTACATTCGAAGCCGTATCATCATAATCGCCGTTAGCGATTGTAATCGTGACCGTCCTACTGTCAAGACTTACATTGTTGTATGTTGATTCAACTACTGTCGCATTTGGATATCTAGCCTCCGTAGCACTATCAAGCTGGACTGATGGAAAAATGACAGTTCCATCATAGTTATTTTCTGTTGCTTTATAGGATACCGATACAACAAGGTTATCATTCGCATCAAATGATAATTGCTGATCAAATACAGCCACATCCGTTTCTGTATACGTTTGCCCTACAGGATCTAAACTGAGGTAGTAATTAAACAAATCCTCTCCCGCTGGTGTTGGCGGGTAATGTTCATTGTACCAGTGGTTCAAAGTCGCTCCATTCGTGTAATGCCAAATGGCATATTGCGTAGCCCAAAGTGCCATGGTATCGTCCAAACCTGTAATACCAGTGATCGCTTCTAAGTCTGCAACACTTTTCGTCGGAAAACCATTGAGCAGAACCGCTCTTAGCATATCCCCATCAATCACCTTTCCTTTAATGGAGTAGTTGTTAATTTCTTTAAGTGGTGAAAAGAACTCTTCACCGGTACGATAACCCGAAAGATATTTCGTAAGTGGATATTCTCTCGACTTATCAAAGCAATAAGCTAAAATGCCATCAGGAAGACCTGCTCCGTTTGGCCTTTGTTCATAAACTCCGTTATTATATTCAGCTAAAACAATGATAGGGTACATTCGCACATCAGGAAACCAATGATCTACGACCTCAAACTTCTCAACAACTGTAGGAGCTGCTTTGATAAATTGAAATGGGGTTGAAGCTAGCAGAATAATCAGAAATAAAGTTAGCTTCACTTTTATGTTCTTCATTTGACATCTCTACCTTCTATGATGTAGTAAATAAACACTTCTCGAAAGTGTTCTGTTATTACTTTTATCGGTTATTGATATCGTTTTTTGAATGATTTTATCGAATACGATTAACAATCAATGGTTTGATGTGGACTAGCAATGATATGGTTCCCGTATTGTTGTTTGAGCAGTGCTGCCACATCTCATTTTCAAACCATCAATATTACCAACTCCACATGCCCCGTATGCGGGAAGCGACCGCTTTGCCGCGACATCTGTTACAGTCGCTTAATACCGTATCGAATCAACGTTCTTACAGCCAATTATCTTTGCAATCTGATTCTTTGGTATGCTTTATCTCGAGCACGAACTTAAAGTTTTCTTTGAGTTTCAATACTGGGCTAATCTATCATGATAATATACTAAGAGGAAAAACTCTATGAAAAGGCGAATGGGCAGCTTGTTTTTAGCGTTGCTACTGAGCCTGCCCACCCTGCTGCCTATACAGCAAGCGAGAGTACAAAGTCAGAAGTGGCAATTAAACGTTAAGGTGGGTGGAGATACTCTCGTTCGCGGCGGAGGCTTGCATTCTTTCTATATCGTAGGATCGACTCATGGCGAGGTTGAAGTAATTAAGCCTTCTGGCGATGTCAGTGTCGCGCTTGATGACCAGAGTGAAATAGATCATATTGTTACGTACAGCAACACGACACTTACATCGACTACCGCAACAGATGCGAAGGCAGCAGTATCACCACAAATCGCTAAGGAGCCAGAAGTAAAGGTATCAGTTAAAAAAGGAAATGGGCAACTTGACCCTAAAAGTATACAACCATTAGTTACAAATAAGAAAGTTACAGCTGCAGGAAGCAATTCCGAAACTTCAATTGAACGAATGATAATTCTCGTAAAATTGTTCAAATCACATAAAGGTCCTTCACAGTAAAGGAGTGAGTCTGATGCTGGTTCTTGGAAGAAAACCCGGACAATACATAGTAATCAACGAAAAAATTATCATAAAGGTAATTAAAAGTGAAGAGGGGCACTTACGCTTGGCTATTGAAGCGCCAAAAGATATCTCTATCGTTCGCGGAGAATTGCTTAATCAAGAATAAGCACAAGTAGCCTGGTTTTTAATGTTTCGAAGTTTTCTGTGACTATTGTATCTGGATTAAATCGCAAATATCGCCTCCATAACTGGATGATATCCAAGTCCATTTTTCTCAAACGACTTATTCTATAGGCTTTCGTAATTTAAGTTAATAACCTTCAAAAAATTTTTTCGCAAAAGGCTAAACATTTCAAATAAATTGTCGATATATAAATTAATCTCATATATGATTACTCATGGACGAGTAAATACGCATGTAGTTTCAAGGAGGAACCTTTGAAACAGATGCCTATTTATTCGTCTTTTTTATTTTGAAATGTCGTTTTTTGATAATTGAATAATTACGAGACTTAGGATGAGCAAATAAGTCGCCGTCTCTCTTCAGGAGGAAGAAGGGCAGCGACCTATTTGCTTATTTTTTTCAATTTAATAAGCGGATAAGGGGATGAGGAAATGCTCGTATTAGGGAGAAAACCTGGAGAGTATGTGCTGATCGACAACAACATTATGGTAAAGGTCATTAGGAGTGATGAAGGCCATTTACGTTTGGCGATTGAAGCACCTAAGCATATTTCTATTGTTCGTGGAGAGTTATGGGAAGAAAACAATATAGCTTTAAGAACGGCAAAAACGGTCGATGCATCTGCCATTTAAGGACGAGTGGTGAAGTCAAGGAAGATAACAGTTTGACTCACAAATCCTTGTTTTGGATTAGCGCGCAATCCATCAACGGCTTGTGAGTACAGAGAATGCGCTTCAAAGGATGACAAAGGATAGGCATCCTAAAACACACCACATGGAGGTAATGAGAAATGAGAATTAACCACAACATTGCTGCATTGAACACGCATCGCCAATTGGCATTCAACAACACCAACGCAGGTAAATCTTTGGAGAAACTTTCTTCGGGTCTTCGTATCAACCGTGCAGGTGATGACGCTGCAGGTCTTGCTATTTCCGAGAAAATGCGTGGCCAAATTAGTGGTTTGGATATGGCTTCGCGAAATGCACAGGACGGCATTTCCCTTATTCAAACGGCTGAAGGTGCTTTGAATGAAACACATAGCATCCTGCAACGTATGCGTGAATTGGCTGTTCAAGCGTCGAACGGCACTAATACTTCAGCTGACCGTGATGAGATTCAAAAGGAAGTTAACCAGTTGACATCCGAGATTAACCGTATAGGTAATTCTACTGAATTCAACAAAATGAAATTGTTGGACGGTAAGTTGAATAGCACTGCAGCAACTTCTGCAACTGCTACTGGAAAATCGATTGCAGGCAGAGTTAATATTGTCGACGCTGCTTCTAATGGTAGAGTAGTGGGCGGGGAAAAAGCAGCTGATTCTTTAAGTATCAATGAAGCCCAAGGAGGCGGGGTGTCCGGTAGCATAACCTACACCGCAAATGGACGGAATATTACTGAAGACAATAATGAGCTTACCCTTACCGTTGATGGACATCAAGTTACGATAGCGCTACCTGTGGCAGATCGTACTGGTGATCCACGGGGCTTATTCGCAGCTGATTTGGCCAATGCAATTAACACTGCTTTAAACGGTACTGGCGCAAGCGTAACAGTTAGCTTTAATACCGGGAATCTCCAAATCAACTCCGCAGATGCAAACGGGACTGTTAAGCTTGATGGCGGTGGCTTTGTGGATGCTCACTTCGGCACACAAACTGAGGTAGCCGCTCAAGCAGCTGCTAACACATTGGATATTGAGATTGACGGTGTTTCACGAACAATTACTTTGGATAGCGGTGATTTGGATCTGACGGACGCTGCTGATCAAACTGCTCTTATAAATGATATTCAAGCTAAATTGGATACTGAATTTGGAACTAATAGAGCACAAGTAAGTATTGTTGACGGTAAGCTGGCCATCCAAAGCACTGCTACAGGTTTTAGAAGCTCAGCTAATATTACTGGAGGCTCTGCAGCAGCACAATTGGGATTAACTACTTCTACGGCTGTCGCAGGTGCGGATCCTAATAGCCAGATAGACCTGGTTGTCGATGGCGAAGCAATTTCTGTTTCTCTCACAACTGGCGAGAAGTCTCTTTCTGTATTGGCTAGCGAACTAGAGGATGCAATTAATAGTGCGACTGCTACAGCCAAGGATGTAAAAGTATCCATTGTAGATGGTAAACTTTCGATTACTAGCGGAACAGTAGGCGCTGAAGGTACGATCCAGGTTAAAACTGGCGGGCTTGCCACTACTTTAGGTCTTGGTGCTGGTACAGTTACAGGAACTGACGAGACTAACAACGATCTGCAGTTCCAGATTGGCGCTAATACAGGTCAATTCATGAGCGTAAGCCTTGGCGATGCTCGTGCGAATGTATTGGGAATTTCTTCCGACACTGCTGGCAAAACTTTAACGGTGAAAGATGCTAACGGCAAAGAAGTTCAAGCATCTTTCAAAGCAATCAGCGAAGTTACAAATGGAACAGACAATAGCAACGTGGAATACGCATTAGACTTGTCCACTTCCGAAAAAGCATCTGCAGCAATTGCTGTACTTGATCAGGCATCTGCTGATGTTTCAGGTATTCGTTCGAAATTGGGCGCATACCAAAACCGTCTTGAGCACACAATCAATAACTTGGGGACTTCTTCCGAAAACTTGACTGCTGCTGAATCTCGTATTCGCGATGTGGATATGGCGAAGGAAATGATGGAGTTCACGAAGAACAATATCCTTACGCAAGCCGCTCAAGCGATGCTGGCTCAAGCGAACCAACAGCCGCAAGGCGTTCTGCAACTGCTCCGTTAATTCTAGTGACAACAACCTTCCTCTCCACTTTATTATAAGTGGAGAGGAAGGTTGTTTTTTTGCATGAAGTCTCTATTAAATACGATGTCCGCGTTTTCAACGCCAGCATATATCCAGCTTGGGTACATGAGCACATCAGGATACCAATACTCTATGACCTCAAACTTCTCATCAACTGTAGGAGCTGCTTGGATAAATTGAAATGGGGTTGAACCTAGCAGAATAAGTACCCACAACAAAATCCCTAAATACTATTTCAGATCCTCTCTGATCTTATATCTGATGGCTATAAATGAAAATATAACTATGAAAACAATCGACACGCTAGCTACATGAACAAGATCATTGATATTATCAAAATCTCTTGCGCTTAAGATCGTATTTACTATTAAGAAAGAGGACAAATGAACGTCATCAATGATGGACTCCAAGACAGTTACAATCATTCCAAAAACATTCAACGATAGAACAAATCCAACTACAATACTAGCAATCAAGCTTTTACTAATGATGGAGATGCATAAGATTACAATTGAAAATGCCCAATGAAGTAAAAATTGGCCGATTAACAATTTTGCAAAATAACCCCCATCTCCAATCGTTGCATGGTTAAAGAAAATGGATCTTCCGATCATATCCGCAACGATCATGACAATAAATGTAAGAAAAGTGAATAGGCCTGCAATTAATATTTTTGAAATAACAGTGTGCATCCGAGCACGCTTCATGGAAATGTAATTTTTATAAAACCCAGAGTTATGTTCACTCATATAGAAGTAAACAACGAATACAGCAATATAAATCAGCGGCCACAATGGGATTTGAGACATCATGACTTGGATGAACTGACTTTCGTTCATCGAGCTGATCAGCATAACCCCACTTTCTCCGGGTTGCTCGTATTTTCCCAACATAAATATACCGAATATTTGAAAAGCAAAAAAAATTAACAGTAATATATAAATCATATTATTTGATTTAAAGCGGTGAAAGTCCATTTTGAGTATATTAATCACGGCTCCCACCCTCACTTTCTATCCGCGCCAAAAAATATTGTTCTAAGCTTTGCTTGTGCTTGGTGATCGAATGAACCTTTATATCGTTTTCAACTAAGGTCTCGATAATTTGGTGTTTTTCAATATGAACATCATATACATACACCATTCGCTCACTAATGACTTTGTAATGATGAATATGCAATTGTTGTTCTAAGACGGGAACAGCCGAGCTTACTTTATCCACTTCTATTTCAATACGATCCTCGCATTGAAGCAGCAGTTGCTCCCTTGAATGCTGTTCGATGATTTCTCCTTGATGTACGATTGCATATTGCGTCGCTACTTTCGACAACTCTTCCAAAATGTGACTTGAAATAATGATGGTCATTCCCGTTTTATTCAATTCCAAAATCATGTTTCTAATCTCAGAAATTCCTTGCGGGTCCAAACCGTTAATCGGTTCATCCAAAATCAAGACATCTGGGCTTCCAATTAATGCAGCTGCAATTCCAAGCCTTTGCTTCATTCCCATTGAATAATTTTTCACCTTGGTCTTGTTCGAAAATTCCAATCCGACAAGCTTCAGCAGCTTGTTAATATGCTCTTTCCGATTATTCAATCCATAGGAAATCGCGATTAGTTCCAAATTTTCATAGGCAGTATAATGGGGATATAACCCTGGATTTTCAATGAGTACGCCTATTCGTTCAAAATAAGGGTGATTATCCTTCACTGGACGATCAAATAATTTAATTTCTCCTGAAGTCGGGTATATCAATCCACCAATCATCTTTAGCAAGGTGGATTTTCCCGCTCCATTTTGGCCTATCAAACCGAAGATTTCACCTTTACCTATTTTAAACTCTACCTTACGCACTGCTGTTTTCCCTTTAAATTGTTTGGTTAATTGACTTACTTCAATAATTGCTTCAGCCATATTCGCACCTCCTTGTCAATAAAATAACAAAAAGAAGCTAACATATCGTCAATAAATGATTAAGAAAGTTCAAAGAAGTTTAGGGCCGATTTAAGGCACTCCCTATGGTGCCAGCCTGAAACCAATGCCCCAAATGGTGTCAATATATGCCTCCTCGTCAACCCTTTTGATTTTATTGCGAATATTGCTAATGTGAACGGTAATGGTTTTGTCCTCACCTATGTATATATCTTCCCATGCAAGCTCATACAGATCCTGCTTTGTAAACACTCGGATAGGATTCTTCAGCAGCAGCTCAAGGATCTTGTATTCCTGTCTTGTAAGTTTCAAATCTGCTTGATTGACGCTAGCGTTCATCGTTCCGCTATCTAAAAGTAGATTTTTATGACGATAGCGAGTGGCAGAATCCGTTAGGGAGGTTCGTTTGACATGAACATTGACTCGGGCAAGCAATTCCTCCACCTCAAACGGTTTCGTGACATAATCAGCGGCTCCCAACTTAAACAGGTTTAATTTATTATCCAATTTGTCCTTGGCCGATAGGACTATAACTGGTGTGTCAGAGCTTAATCCCATTCTTAGCCGATGCATAAAATTTTCCCCCGACAAGCCAGGCAGCATGAGGTCCAAAATAATAAGCTGATACTCGTGATGAGTAACGTTCATGATTCCCTCACTGCCAGAATACGCTTGCATGCATTGAAACTTCTCTTTTTGAAGCACATCATAAATAATATTGTTGATATGCACATCGTCCTCGACAATTAGAATTTTGGGGTGGTTCGTGTCATTGTACACGTCAACTCTCCTTTACGATTTTCTTAAAAGCTAAGCTGATGCAAAACTGGTCATCGTTCAGGTCAGCTTGCACATAACCATTCATTTTCTCCAGCAGTGATTTCACGATAAAAAGTCCCAGTCCCGAAGATTGGTTCGTACGCGACGGATCTGCTTTGTAAAAGCGAGTAAATATGTTGTCAAGGCTCAGCAGATGATTTCGCTTCAGTACATTGGAAAAATGAAACAAAACCTCGTCCTGCTTCTCCTCATAACGAATGCTTAGAGCACCTTCACTGTGCATAAAGTAATTTTTGATCACATTCTCAAATACTCTTTCCAACGCGCTTTCATTTCCCTCTATAAATAGCGGTGCTTCCACCATGCAGATGTTTGGTTCATAGCCACTTCGCAAAAAATCGTCGATAAAGGAAAACAGACGTTTATTTAACACTTTCATCACATCAACTGGCTCAAGCTCCAAGATGTAATCTGGGTTTTTCAGTTTCGTATATAGGAACAGCTCGTCAACAAGTGTAATAATCTGTTTCATTCTAGTCTGTGCCAGACTAACATACTCTGTTTTTTCTTTAAGATACTCAGATCGTTCCGCCAATTGCAGATAGCCGTCAAGTGAAGTCAGCGGGGTTCGTATATCGTGGGACAAGCTCATAATGGTCGCGTGAATTTCTTCCTTTTGTTCGATAAAATCTTGCTTCAACTTTCGTTGATCACGAAGCAATGCATTACATAAATCGATTAACCGATGAATTTCTTTTGGCTTAATTTGTGTTTGTATCATTTTGAATGAGTGATGGTCCGATATAAAAGATAATTGATTGCCGATATCCTTAATTTGGTTTTTGTAATACACAAGGTAAACGGATTGAATGATTAAAGCAGCCAGTATGACAATTAAAACAATATAAAACATAAAATCACTTCCTTTCTGACACTTGAACCATCTCGTTCTCCTGTATTTCAACTCTCTAACTCTTGGAAATTTGTACTTGAAGACTATATTCAATCATTTATAATTATATCCTTCAATAACGGTCTATTTCGACAACATTAAAATTTATTCACTAGTTATTGTCCCAAGAAGGTGCCGCCGCTAACGCAATAAATCACATAATAACAATTTAGACAGTTCATGTACGGCCATAGATACAAACAAAGCCCAGACAGTATACTGTCGGGCTTCAACTTGCAGGTAAGTGTGGCCTTTAGCTGTATTATACGATAGTCCTGTATATTCTAATTTGTTCTAGCAACTTACTTACAGGTATCATGGATTTTTTCAGCCGATCAGTCTCGACTCGCCTCGTACAGCTTCTGGGCCACCATGTCTGGCCTTGTGAATGCATCCGTCATATGGTCCCCGTCGCCGACGATCAGGCGGAACAGACCGAGCCTTGAGGACATATGCGGATACCAGCCGAAGCCCTCTCCTTGTGCAAAAACGTTATCCTGGTAAAAGAATAAATAACTTTTGGGCGTAGGAAGCGTATAGAACACTTTAAGATCCAGCTTCTCAAAAAGCGGCTTGGCTGGTTCCGGAGTAACGCCCGCGTATATCCGCTGGGCCTCCTCCAAAGTCGCTGTATTGACGAATAAAGCCCGAAACAGCGAGAACGGGAGCATGATCGTATCGTCTTGCGATGAGGCTCTGAGCTGCTCGAACCCTTGCCTAGTTTGGGGCGGCAGCTCATGGGCAACAGACTCGCCGTCGTTTAATACAAACGCGTCCCAAAAGACAAGGCGCTTGATACGATCCGCAACCTGTTCCGCAACCTTTTGGATAACTGACCCGCCAAAGCTGTGCCCGACGAGAATGATATCATGCAGGTTCAACGTTGTTATAAAGTCTACAACGGACTTCGTGATCATCGCATGCGTGACCGCTTTGTTCGGATCACTGCCGTGTCCTGCGTATTCTGGTGCATAGACGACATGTCCTCTGCTGCGCAGCTCTGCCGCTATGCCGTCCCAGAAATGTGCGTCAGCCCAGGAGCCGTGCACAAGCACAAAAACAAGTCGTTGCTGCGGCGGCAGCTGGACGTCACGTTGCCTGATCCATCCGCTATTGGAATAGGGGGAGCAATAAAAACCGGGAGGAGTAGATTGATAATCGAAATAGGGTGATTGATGAATTTGTGGGTGAAAAGGAAACATGCAAAAACATCCTCTCAAATCGATATTAGTCAGCTTATGCCTAATGCTTTTGAAAGGTTCCTTTCAGCCATAAATCCCTGAATCTCCTTCAATTCCTTTGAAGGGGATCACCGTTTCATTGCATTTCAGATCACCGAGAACCTAAATTAAACTCCGATACTCTTTAGGTGTCTTATTATATTGTTTTTTAAAAGACTGAATGAAGTGATTAACATGATTGAAACCCACTTTACTAGCTACTTCAGTTATTGTGTATGCAGTGGAGGTTAATAACTCAGCACTTTTTTTGATTCGATACTTAATTAAATAGTCATAAGGAGTCGTATGAAGTGTCTTCTTAAAACTTCGAGTGCACTCAGAAACACTAAGGTGTGCAGCATCAGCTATTTCTTGTAGAGATGGGTTATTAACATAGTTCTTATGGATATAACTAATCATCAATTGAATTCGTTCTTGCTGCTGCTTTATGTGTTTAGGTGATTCTACGCTAGCCATAGAAATATTTGTTATCATGGTCAACCATAACTGTACCGTCATAATAGAAACCTCGTATTCCCAGCCCCAGTATCCTTTAACGTTGAACTTATCTTTTAATGTCCAGAGTATCTCCAACATAGCGCTTTGCCATTCTGTTTCAGGTCTTATTACGAGCGATAAAAATAAAGAGTTGGTATAAGGGAGCACATAATTTTTTTCCATTTGGCTGTCAGAATAAAAAGCAAGTGACTTCTCCGGGAAGTTAAAGCTTACGTATTCACTATTTTTATCAACCTGCGTAGATACGTGCAATACTCCCTTATTTATAAAAATTGCCTGTCCAGCTTTTAGCTCATGAGTTACACCATTGACTTGTATAACAATCTTGCCTTCAGTTACCAATGTAAACTGGAGTTCTTCATGCCAATGTAATTCATTAAAGCCTCGTCCCTTAGGAATACAGCCTACAGAGGTTACGGTATACATAGCGTACGGAAAAGAAGCATCGGGATATTGATTGATCTCGTGTAATTTGTTAACCAAATATAGTTCTCCCTTTCGAATATGACGATATATCTATATTTTTTAAGGATATTATTACAGAATTATATTGGTGATGATGATATTATTATATACCATTAGATCTTTTCAATACTACAAGTGGAGGTACCCATGAGACTAAATAAATCAAATGCGGCAGTCAATCCGTATTTTTTGCTATTTATCAGTATTCTTGCTATTGCCATTTCATCAATTATGATTAAATCATCAGATACTCCCCCGTCTGTTGCAGGAATGTATAGGTTATATATAACTGTTTTGATCATGCTTCCTTTTGTGTCTTGGAAAAAGCTTCGAATACTACGATTAACTAAGTATGATTGGCTTCTTGTTTTATCTGCGGGGGTTTTTCTCGGATTACATTTTCTATTTTGGATGGCGTCTTTATCTTATACATCGGTAGCAAGTTCGATGGTTATTTTGACTTTACAACCTCTATTTGTAATGATTGGATCTTATTTTATTTTTAAAGAACGCGTTAACAAACTAATGGTACTATGCATGATAACTGCGGTTTTCGGTTCTATTATTATCGCTTGGGGAGATATAGGTGTCTCAAGAGAGGCGTTAATCGGAGATGCACTTTCCCTATTGGGGACGATCTCCATTTCTGCTTATATGCTAGCAGGACAAAAAGTTAGCCATAAAATACCAGCCAATCTATATAGCGTTATTGTTTTTTTCATTGGTGGCAGCGTCATGCTGATTTACAGCCTCATCAATCATTTGTCTTTAATAGACTATCGTTCCTCTGACTGGATGTACTTCTTATTACTTGCCTTAATTCCAACGATATTTGGGCATTATATATTTAATCTGTTACTAAAATCAATCGGTGCAACTACTGTTTCTGTCGGTGTGATCGGTGAACCTGTGCTCGCCATAATCCTTGCCTACTTTATCTTGGGCGAAGCTGTAAGTTCTTTTCAAATCTTTGGAGGATTATTTACAATAGTGGGAATGGGATTGTATTTTGGGGCCAAGTCTAAATACAAATCGGATGTAGCATAAGCTCCACTATTTGTGATACGGTTCTCGGCGCTATCTGTAAAGGCACGTTTAAGGCCATCCTTTGCGGGATGGCCTTATTATACGATTGTCCTGTATATCTAATTTGTTCTAGCCACTTAACAAGCGCCGCGGACCATGGTTCCACCAGTTTGACCGCCAGACTGACCGATCGAACCTTATTTCTTTAATTCAATCACGATGTCTTCCAATGTATATTTTTCTATTCCTTTACCCGATTTTTGAAGTACCGGAATTTCTTTCGATCCGACCCCCGTTATTTCTACCGAACCATAATTATTAGCAGTATGCTCATATAAAGAGAGATGCGGGGTGATAATGAGCTTCTTTGCTTTCTGATCAAGTTTTTCGAAGGTATTGCTCCCATGCATTTTATAGCCCTCGCTATCGCCGAATCCTCCATTATCTTTACCGGCGTAACGATTTCCAATGTCATCTTTAATTTCAAAAGAAACATCGACCCCTCCCCATCTATTCCTTATCTTCTCGCTTACCACTTGGTCATAATAAACGATAAAGGACATCGGTGTGACGGATATTTTATCGATATTCACTGCTACTCCATCATGTTCCGCACGACGGGAAATCAATTGCGTGTAGCTTTCCGTTGCCGTTAACGCAAGCGAAAAATTCCAATTTCCTGTTATTTTTTCATTGCTATCTTTAATCGTGATACTCTCTAGGTTCCAATTCAATTCTACTTTGTCTTTTTCCTTGTGATTAAATCCCGTACCCGTTATTAGTCCGACATAATGGTTTTTATCTACTTTAGTAATTTTATCGCTGCCCGCACCTCCCTCTGAACCTTTAATATCAAGAAAACCATGAATGAACGGGTTATCGCCTAAATCTTTATTACTCTCTAAAGTATAGGTTAACGATACGGTCTCGCCATCAAAAATGGCATCGTTTATTGTGACTTTAATGCCATTGCTTTCTTGTGACATGTCAATTGTGCTGGAGTACTCCTTATAATCCTGATAAATCCCTGTTCCAAGATCCAAAAATCTAAAAATGTCCCCTATGATGGGGATGCTGCTTGCATAAGAAGGGAACGCTGCTCCCAACATTGCAGTCGATAACCCGGCAACAATGACGGCAGCTGAAATCCCCCTTCTCCAAGATCTCTTCTTCCGATGTAGGGATTCTTTTACTGCCTTTTTGACTCTGGCCCTTTCGAGCTCACTGACCTTCATTTCCTCATATTCATTGTCGCCCATGTTCACATCGTTCAATAGCTCATAAATATCCTTCATAGTGCATGACCTCCCATTTTCAAATTCATTGCTTTGGTATAGAGCTTCTTTTTCCCCCGATAAATTCGATTATCGATCGACGCTCTGGTCAAACCGAGTTTGCTTGCGATATCCCCCGTCTTTAAACCTAAGAAGAACTTCATAATAAAAATATCCCGATCCACAGGCTCCAGCAGATTGATTAGTTGAATCAGCTCCTTCTGATCCTCCCTTAGGATAAGTTCATCCTCTGCAGATCCTTCGGATATAGAATTCAAATCATTATGGGTGATAAGATCCACCTTCGTCCGATTCTTTCTGTAGTAATCAATGGCTTTAAACTTTGCGATAGCATAAATCCACTTCTTGAAATCCGTGGCATCTCCATTAAATTTTTTCGCATTATTCCATATGGTAAGAAAAACATCATTTATACATTCTTCGATGATCCCATTGTTCTGCAGAGGGGAGAGAATTTTGTAAGTTGTCCCTTTGATTAGCGGCAAATAGGTATCAATTATGAATTCTAATGCGTCTTCTTTTTTCTGCTTTAATCGACGTATAAAGTTGTTTTCATTGGATCCCATGTAAATCACTCCCTTCGTAATAATACCCTTTATACTCTAAACAACGTACTGAAAGTCTTTTTCTCTCGCTTACACTAAATTTCTTGCCGGCAAAGTCCGGTATATTGAGGAGCGCAAAAAAGCGCCAAGAACATTGGACTGTTCTTTGACGCTTCTCTTTTGATATGTGTTTGCTTAACATGTGCGGAAGACCAACGAAGTTATCGGTGGTCTGATGATGAGAAACCACTTTGTCGCTGTTCGCCATAAAGAATTCGTTGCATGCCCGGTCATGATCGGTTTCGGACTGCTTCGGTCTAGGCGGTCAGAAAACGAGCCAATCGCTCGATGATCCGCTCATGCGCCTGCAAAAATACTCCATCTCCGGCGTCGGAGCTCGCGGCGATCGACAAGGTAGCTGGAGTCTATCGAGAGGCAGCGCAAAAAGTACTTCAATTCGAAAACGTCTTCTCTGCCTGTGACACTCCAGCATAACGAACGGCTTCCTTCCATATGAGTACGACAAGCAAAGGCAAACCGATCAGACCTGTCATAGTGTGAAGCGGAGTCTCAAAGGGAGGAATGATAAGATAAGAAAGCGTATTTAATACGGACATGATAACTGCGCCGATCATTGCTGCTGCCGGTAGTATAATGCGATAATCCTCCCTTCTCGCAAGCCACCGGGCAACATTTGAAGCGATCAAACCAACCATTGCCCAGATCCCAAGTGTCGTAACGGCCGTTCCCGTGAGAATAGCTGCCATAACGATACAGATGACTATGAGCCACATCGGATCGTCATTTGATCTTCTATTCATCCGACCGGATAAGCAGAGAGAGAGGCAAAAAAAGATCAGACTAATTGGAATCAATACAGAACCCGTGTGAAATACACCGGTTTGCAAATTGTAAAGCAAAGAGATTTCCTGCCCCCATTTCATTAACGAAATGAACAGCACCATGCCAAGCACGCCTGCAGTCACCAGGCCTCCAACCAAACGCCGCATTCCTTTTGACTTGATTGGAATCGCCAGTGAAAAAAGATAAGTCATCAGTAAGCCGAAAACTGACCCCAGCATGCCTATTAACGAGACCACCCATTCATTTTGTAATTCAAAGAGATGTATGGCAATCAAAATAGCCAGAACACCAGCAGGCACTAATCCTGATGTAGAAGGACATATTGCCGTAAAACGAGTCGCACGCTGCAGCAGAACACCCGCCACCCCCATAGCAAGACCATATAGTAGCGTATTAATTGCTAGGGGTAACCGTACCTCGGTAATTATTCGATTATAAAGCATATCAGGTTCTCTATGTAAGGCAGTATTGAAAATATCGGAAAGAGAAAGAGAATATACACCGCCATAAATTAATGCAAATAAAAAGGATGCTAGTGTCACTAACAAGCAGCCCGCTAACAAAATAATGTTATTCCTTGTAAAAAGTCGCATCATGCTTCTTTCTTGCAAATCATTCTGTTTCATTCATATTCCCCCACTATTATCTAATAATTACTTTTTCGGAAGAAGTGGGCATTTTCATTAGGAACATTTTCTTACTTGTCTTTTGCTCAATTAGCCCGCACAAGATGCCTGCGCGGCGATCTTCCACCCGAGGTGGCTGGCCCAACCTCCACTTCACTCCTCAAGGGGCAACTTTCCGTGCTCGGCAAGAAGTTATTATGGTAACTTTGGCCGTCACTTATGATACGTTTCTCCGTACGATCTGTAACGGAATGTTTTTTGAAAAGTGTTTATCCTTTGATATGGTCAAGGTGAATTGTTATAATTTATTTACATTTACGATTCATCAACTTTTGACTAATGGGGCGAACGAAATGATTAAAATTACAACTGAACTGGTATGTCAATTAATTAATAGCCAATTTCCCGAGTGGAATCATTTAGAGATAGTTCCCGTAGAAAAAAGTGGACATGATAACCGCACCTATCGGCTGGGAAGCCAGATGACGGTTCGTCTACCGAGTCATGAACATTACGCATCGGCGGTTGAGAAAGAACTCGCCTGGCTTCCTATTTTTAAGCCTCTTCTGTCCTTGCCCATTCCGGTTCCCGTTGCACAAGGTAAACCGACGAACGAATATCCCCTTCCATGGTCCGTCAACCGATGGATTGAAGGCGATACCGTCACACATGCCAACGTAGTCGATTTAAACAGATTTGCCGAAGACCTCGCGGGCTTTTTGAAAGAATTAGAAGCGATTGATGCAAGCCACGGCATACCATCAGGCATACAAAACTTTCATCGCGGCGGAAACTTGGCAGTTTACGATCAAGATACGAGGTCTGTCATTGACAAGCTATCCGGCCAATACGATCAAAAGATCTTAACGGATATATGGGAGCTTGCCCTTGCGACGAAATATCAGTCGGCACCACTGTGGCTGCATGGTGATGTGGCAGTAGGCAATCTACTTGTGCGAAATGGGCGGCTTTGCGGCGTCATTGATTTCGGAACTATGGGCGTTGGTGATCCCTCAAGCGATCTTGTGATGGCTTGGAATTATTTTGATAATGAAAGTCGCGGCATATTCCTCGACCGCATGAACTTTGACCAGGATACCATTAATCGCGCACGCGGTTGGGCTATGTGGAAAGCACTCATCACCTACGCTTGGAATGAACCAAGCTCGGAAGCCTCGAATTGGGGAAAGCATGTGATCGATGTCATTATTCAAGACTATAAATGCCTATAAGCATATGAACCTCGTGATCCACACTGGTTATCCCCAGGCCCGCAATCGATAGCATCCGAACTGTGACGCCAAAACTTGCCGTTATTTGTGGTACGGTTCACCGTATCATCGATACAGCGAAGTAGGCAGCACCGTGTCTAATCATAGCTATAAGCTATTGAACCTCCAGTCGAACTGGGGGTTTTCGTTTACAACGAAATGAAGGACGCCCCGGTCGGGCGTCCTTCACAGATACTAGTTAAGTGAATCGAGCAGCGTCTTTAATTGCGGATCAAGCTCCAGCGCGTATAAGATGATCTGCAACGCTTCTGCACGTGAAACAATGAATTGTTTTTCTTGCTCTCTGCATGTGTCTCTCTATCGATTCCAGCTCTCTGCAGGACTTATATTTTTCCGATTGCGTCGACCGCCATGCCAAGAGGTGCATTTAGATCCCACCCCGTTTTTACAGTAGCAGATACAAAGGAACAATTAGCAATAACATGGCAACCATAATGAGAAACACAGACACTTTCTTCATTTCTGAACAAATTCCGAGCAACAAAAAAACGGCTTACGCCTTCGACTCATCATCGTTGTCATCGCCGTAGTATAACTCGGTAAATAATTGAACGGTGGATTTTAATGGGGTGGTCCCCAGCTCTTCCTGCAGCAGCTTCGTAAATCGTTCGTAATGCTTCTGCATGGACAAGCGGTCACCCATCTTCGCGTAGATTCGAAGCATCCTTTCATTGATGTCGTCACGGAAAGGATTTTGAAGAAGGGCGCTTCGCAGACAATGTTCCGCCGCGCGGTAATTTTGTACGGAGAGATGATAGTCCGCCATTCGTCTCATTAACTCAATATAATCGCTTTTGTATTTTTCCTGCGCTTGCTGAGCCCAAAAAAAACCATCTTCCTCCAAATAATTGCTTGTATATAGGTTTGCTATCTTCGCGAATTCGCCGATAGAATCCGGCGTTATTACCATTTCACCGCTAGTAACCCGCTCAAATTCGGCGACATCACTCTCTCTCCCGCGCATCTCCAAACGATAGCAGTTGTTATGAAACTCCAGCTTGTAGTTGTCACCGTCACTCGCTATCTTTCTCCTGATTCTGTAGATACAGGTATGCAAAAATACGGTACCTTTCTCCATATTTACATTAGGCCAAATATCCTCCAGAATTTTCTCTTTTGTGACAAACGTATTCCGATGATGAACGAGATACGCCATCAGTTCGCGTTCCTTCGATGTTCTCCATTTTACCGGAAGAGTTGGTTCCGCGTTCGCATCGCTTATCCATTCAAAACGGCCAAAACAGATAAATTGGGACTTCATTGTTTGCCTCTCCTTTTTGAATTATTCTTGCTTACCGGCGCTCTGTTTTGACATAATTCGTGCGATAGTCTTGCTTAATCGTTCTGCTGTGGTTGGTTTCAACACGTAATCGATGACATTCAGTTCAAAGGCTTCGACTGCATAATGATGATATGCTGCCACAAAAACCACATCGATTCCATGATCAATCGCCTTGATATGTTCGGCCGCTTCGATACCGTTCAAACCAGGCATTTCAATATCCAAAAATACAACATTCGTGCGTTCCTGCAATAACTTATTTATCGCTTCATCCGGTTTCGTAAACATCCCGACAATCTCGATGTTTCCGATCGTTATCAACAGCTTTTCAAGCAAATCCAGTGCTGGTTGCTCATCGCCGACTAATATTACTCTTAGCATAATTTACCTCATTGAATCGAATTTGGAATGCGAATTATGACTTCCGTGCCCTGTCCGGACGTGCTATCGATCTTAAGCCCCGTTCAGTAGAGTATCCTTAAGCGCCCTTCGATGTTGGCGAGTCCATCCGATACGACAACAACAAGACACCACAATTTATGTCGATTTTTCTCCTCCAATTTTATCATGGTAGATGGGACCACTTGAGAATTACAAAGAAAACTTTAAGTTCGCGCTTAATAGAGCTGAAATCTGCATGCCACAGAATCTCTTGAAAAGCGTTCATTTGACGTTGGGAGACGAAGATGGAATACAATCCTGAATTTTCCGAGTAAATCGTTGATCATGTGATGGGACACATGGCATATCCTGAAGAAGATGAGAGAATTGATCATTTGACGAAGATGGAAAAGCGCGGACTTGTGTTGAGGAATTCATGACATGGAGTCGATTACGAAGCTAGCCAAAGAACAAAAAAAGGGTCAGCAGCGTCAAATTAATGCCCCAACGCCGTGACCACATTTTTTTCCTCCGATTAAGAACGATCCCCAACCCGAGCCGGACAAAATAACCCCCCACGATTTCGCACTATTTGTGATACGGTTCACCGTACCATCTGTAAAATTTTAAAATTCCTTGTGCATCGTTCAACTGCTTCTTAGCTAAAAAGACTGCCGATCCATTTACTCGGCAGCCCTCCTTAATTTCGAACTGTCTTTTTTTGTTATGAAATAAGTTAGCCCCAGCGTCGGAATGCGAGGATAAATGATAGGAGTGAGGCAAGAGAAGCTACCGTGCGTACATGATTCCAGGCCGTCCAGCTGGCCGTGTATCGAGTCCATAAGTCAGCACCCTGAGCACTACTTGAATCTACTGCAGCAAGCGCATCGTTCAGCGGAACGTTGAACACCAGAGTCACTAGAAAAGAGCCTATGAGATAGATCAAGCTGCCTGCCAGCAGATAGTTAGCTCCGGCTTCGCCCCACCTGAAGAAGGAGAGGATTGTCAAGGCGACAGACGCTAGAGCCGTTCCGGCAAAGACCAAACCAAACAAAGGATTGAGTACTGTGATATTGATCGACTGCATGGCCGCAATTCCTTGTGATGCAGGAAGTCGAGTTAAGGCGGTCATCACGAAGGTTGAGAAAGCGAAGAAAAGTCCGGCCACCAATCCCGAACCAAGAGCTGAGAATAAGGTCAAACAATTAAGCAGGCGGTCCATCATCTTGAAACTCCCCACACACTCGTAGCGGCAGCATCTCGAGCGTAGTCAGCAAACCCCCGCGGCTCTCGGCCTAGGGCACGCTGAACGCCGTCTGTCAGGTGTGAATTGCGACCGTCCAAGACCTTGGTGAACAAATCGGTCAGCAGTTCCATGACTTCAGCCGGTATATTCTCTTGAGCCAGCATAGAAATGAACTGATCTGCTGAAACTTCTACGTAACGGACTTGCCTGCCGCTTGCTTTTGCAATTTCTTCAGTTGCTTCCGCAAAGGTCAGTGCACGCGGACCGGTTAACTCGTAAAGCTGGCCGACGTGTCCGTCCTCGGTCAAAGCTGCTACTGCGACATCTGCGATATCCTCCGCATCAATAAACGGCTCCGCCACGTCAGCAGCCGGAAGAGCGACCGTACCACTGAGCACGGACTCAAGCAGGAAGCTCTCGCTGAAATTTTGGCAGAACCAACTGGCCCGCAGGATCGTCCAGTCAGCACCAGAGTTCCGTAATGCTTGCTCACTCCGTTGAGCCTCTTCTTCACCTCGGCCGGATAACAGAACCAGTCTCTTGATCCCATTTTTAACCGCCAGCTCGGCAAAAGCACCGATTGCTGCTGCGGCACCAGGTAGTGCCAGATCAGGGTAATAGGTTATATACACCGCTTCCACGTTACGTAGGGATGATTCCCAGGTTGATTGCTTCTCCCAATCAAACGAGGGCTCACCTGAACGGGAACCGATTCGTATCGGCAGGCCGCGTGCCGTTAGCCGCTCTGCCACACGTCGACCGGTCTTGCCTGTGCCGCCAAGAATCAAAATTTGCTTCTTATCCTCGACAGCTACCTTTTTAACTGTATCATTGTTCATATGATCTCTCCTTTAGGTAATGTATTTTATTCGCATTGCTTTTTAACTATAATTGTTTGCACAAGCAACTATTGGCCTAAATAAAGAATGAGTCATCATTCCATATTTTCTAATTGATCACTTACTTTAAAAATATGAAGTGACAGTTCATCCCCTTCCTGTTCTCCTAATATTTTGGCGTACCGTTTACGAAGGTTGTTCCAGCACTCGTTGATACTTTCTTCCAAAGCCTTACCTTTTTCCGTGGAAAAAATAAGTGATAATCTCCCTTCTACACGATTGGTGATCAATCCCTTGATGATAAGCTTCTCAATAAGTCGGGTCACTGTTGACGGTTGCAGATGGAGAATTTGACCTAACTCTTTCTGCGAAATCCCTTCCTTTTCATAAACAGCCATCAATAAAAAGGCAGATGTGGGCGATAAACCACTAGCAGCAAACTCATCTTCTGCCATTTTGGTAATGACTCGACCCAGTCGGTTTGCGGTAAAGTACAGGCATTCTTTTAAATAGGTCTCCAGCATGGTTCTTACCTCATTTTCGGAAATAGTTGCTTGCACATACAAATATAATATAATTTTAAAATATTGTAAAGCCCCTTGCGGTTCGCCGCGAATATAGACGAAATCAAATCGCCGTGGACTTCATATCCAAAGGTTGCTGCAAAGTTGGCATTCCATTCGTTATCGATAATATCTGGCCAGTGTTCGACATTTAAGTAGGAGCTGTCCGAATATTGATAAATGCGGGCAGTTGGGTAGCGTTTCGCAATCTCAGGCGCCCAGAAGGCAGCTCCGAATCCTCCGGCGCTTTCTCCCGCAACGAGGATTTTCTCCGGCGCAGCGAAGTGGTTTGTATATACAATATTCCAACCCTTGAACGGATTGTCAGGATTATTATTTTTCAAAAGGCCGCCAAGCGTACTTACTTTAAAGAATGGAATGTTCGGAAAGTAATATTTAATCTCACCGCTCTTTATCACATTACCCAGACTGATTGGCTGCGCGGCTGTCACCGCATCCCAGGCCACACCGCCCCCAGAAAAATAAATGATCAATTTATTTTCATCAGCTGCTCCTTTATTGGCAAGTAAATAGTATTCCGAACCGTCGGCAGAAAATACTTGTGCATTCTGGTCAAATTTGATCTTATTCCAGACATAGCGCTCCGCAGCAACCCATTTATCCGGTTCAGCAGGTTTTTCAAGTATGAAGAAGTAAACATAACCCGCTAAGACACCGAAAACAAGTATAATTTTACCTATCGAAGTCAGGAGGATCTTGTTGATTCTTTTCATTATTTTCTTTTTTGCCACACAAAGACCGTCCTTTCAACCATAAAGTAGTCCACACGTTTTTCAAATAAAAACAGACGGTTTTCACTACCGTCTGCAACGCACTGTCTATCAGATTTTTTTACTTCTTTTAATGAGTAGTAATTCAACTACGGGCATCAGTAAAAAAATAACTGTAATTGACATTGATAAAATAAAACCCATTAATAATTTTGTATCTCCTAAGGATCCACCATCAGCCAACATGTATACAGTAGTTGCACAAAATGTTAATAATAATAGCACTTGTCGAGTTATCCTAACTCTCCTCCATCCGATACCACTGAGCCCCAAAGTAGAAAATAAAGAAACTATTAATGGGATAGGAACTGTAGTTAAGAAATGTAAGTACTTTAATCCTTCGTCATGTGTTGACCACGGAAAATCATAATCATCTGAATAGAGATATAAAACAATAAACAATGCAATCCCTAAGAATATGTAATAAAGTAACGATAGAACTATGTTCTTCATCTTTACTTTTTCCTCTCTCGGAAATTTCGCAACGTCTTATTCACGAACTTCGTAATACCACCGCTTCACTTACATTCCTGTAAATCGCATAATTCCACATCAATTTTATGATATCACAGAATAGAAATATATGGTTAAACATTGTTTCTTGTCAAAGCAAAACCCCTTAAACCAAAAGATCAAAGGGGTTAAAACAAACTCTATTCCACTACCCACAAAAATCCCTCGCAAAGCACCCCATTTATTTGCCGTTACTTATGATAAGACTCAGCTTAACGGGCTATCGGCGAAAATTAAGAAAGGAGCAGCCAAGGATGCTCCTCATTCAATCACTTATTTATCTCCTAGCTTTTTCCCCGCTATTCAACCTGTTATGTACATGAAAAGTTACCTTTGTCCCTGTACCTAACGTACTTGTGATATGAAGTCCTGTTCCGAAGTGCCGTTTTAATCGCTGATCCGTATTAATCAATCCGACGCCTGAACGACTATCTGCTTTTCTTTCTAATATTCGTTGCAATTGAACCTCGTCTATTCCGTCCCCATCGTCTTCAACGGTTATCTCTGTATGCGTCTCATAGACAAGAATCCGAATAAAAATCGTTCCTCCACGATTGCGCTTCATTATGCCATGTCTTATCGCATTTTCAACGAGAGGCTGGATCGTAAGAAATGGGACTTTTATGTCCCCGCAGCCATCTATCTCCCAAATAACCTGTAACCTTTTTTCAAACCGAGCCTTTTCAATATATAGATAAGAACGCACTAGACTTAACTCCTCTTCGATCGGAACAAGCCTATCCATATTTTGAAATTTAAATTTATTCCTCAAAAAATTGCTGAATTCATCAAGCAAATTACGCATCTTATCCAAATCAATATCGCTTAAAGCTGCTACAGCATTCAATGCATTAAATATAAAATGAGGCTGGATTTGTGCTTGCAGCCATGCAGCTTCTAATCGCAGTTGTTCCCGAACGGATTGTTTAATCGTAGTTAACGCCTCGATCCGCGACTTTATTTCTATTGCTTCCACTGGCTTCGTCACATAATCGTTTGCCCCCGCTATAAAACCGCTCTGAATATCTTTCGGTTGGCTTCTTGCGGTAAGGAGCAATACAGGGAGCTCCGTGAGTGTATACCGCTCACGAATCATTCGTGTCAGCTCATAACCGGACATCTGCGGCATCATAATATCGGAGATGACCAGATCCCATTCCTTTGTATCTAGTACAGCCAACGCTTCTTTACCGCTCGTTACCATCGTTAACTCGTATTCGTCTGGTGCCAGTATGGCTTCAAGCACTTGAAGATTGACTGGATCATCATCAACAATTAATATGAGCGGACGATTACGATTCATTTTGAATGAAGTAATTGTTGATGTTGTTGGTATCGCATCTATCGGAAGTTCCAATTGGTTCAAATCGGCTGTAGAGCCTATTTCTTGCATCGCCGTAGATTGCAATACGAACTGTTCCAATCGGTTCAAATCTTCACTCTCTTCTTCTACTTCAGCCAGCTTTAACGAAAATGTAAATTTCGAGCCTTCGCCTAAAACAGAGGATACATCTAACGTACCATCATGAAGCTCAACCAGTTGCTTGCTTATGCTTAAACCTAGCCCAAAGCCGCCTTCAATCATGGTCACACTCGTATTGCCTTGCTCATACGGACGAAATAAGCGCTTAAGCATCTGCTCATCCATTCCGATTCCCGTATCAGTAATTACAATATACGCTCTTCCGTCCTTGGCAAAAGCTTGAATCGAAATTGTCCCTTCATTCGTATATTTCACAGCATTATGCAGTAAATTGAACACGATTTGGATCACTCGATTCTCATCCGCAATTACTGGGGGAAAATCTTCCGGAATCTGATTTGCAATTTGGACAGACTTTACTTCTGCATTAAATTGCAGCATATCCATTACTCCGGTCACAATCGGCTGAATAAATATAACTTTTTTCTGTAGATGCGGATTGCCTTCCCGTAAGCTCATTACATCAATTAAGTCGTTTAATATCCATGTCAGCCGACGTCCTACAGATAAGGTTGTTTCAAGCTCCTTGATGCTTCGTTCCTGCAATAAATGCTGCTCCCTTTGTAAAACAGATTGTGACATGTTAAGAATGCTATGTAGCGGATTTTTAAATTCATGCGAAGTGTTTGCCAGAAATTGATCCTTATGATCATTCATTCTTTGCAAGGTTGCAGCAAGCTCTTTGGTGTTCGCATGCATGATAAAGTAACCCTTAAACCATTCAGAGGCTAAACAACCCATCGCAATAATCATATCGAACGGATAGTAGACAAGACTCAAACCGCTATCCAACAAGATTAGCGACCAAAGACCATGGTTAATCAACGCAAGAAAAGAGAAAAGCAGTAAAAGATTGCTCTTTAAACCTTTGATTACTTTTTTAAACATTGTAATCAGCGTAATAACTCCCGCAGTACCAAGTAATAGATAATAAACGGGAAAGAGCATAATCACTTGAGTTGGATCTAAAAACAAAGTGATGCCGACAGTCCCTAGAATCATTACTTTATAGACAGGGTACATCCTGCGCCAATATGGAAGCTCGCAATGATTCGTACACTGGAGCAAAGCATAGGCTGCAATAACGAAAGCAATATTAGCCACCCTGAAATCCCAATTAACCCCAATGTAAAATAATTGATGGAACAACTTCTCATCCGTACTAAAGAAACTCATGATCGTTACACATAATGCAAGCAAACTGAAATAAAGCAGCTTCTTTTCCTTATTTCCTAGAAAATACAAAATAAGCGCATAGACAGCATGCATAATAAATATAATCGCTGCCAATAATTGCATAAAAGTGGAGGCTTTCATCTCTTTGGCAATGGCTTCTTCTGAACCAAATTTAACGGATCGGACAATGCCCCCGCTTCGACTATCCACATAATTTGCCGCCTGAATGACGAGTTCGATTACACCGTTGTCATCTGCTGTAAAGGTTGTAGAATAAGGTAGATCCTTCGAAATATATTCATCCTTTGTTGTCGCTACCTGTCCGGATTTAGTAAGCAATCGACCGTTTACATATAATTCTGATGCAGTGCGTACGCTGGGTACACGAATACTATAATTAAGGTGCTTTGCCGGGTCTACATAAAGACGCAAACGATAAGAGCCATACCCGTATGAAGATGGCTTGTCAGCATGCAAAGCTTCACTCCATCCTTCCGGTACCTGAATATACCTTGGCGCATTATCGCCCAACAATTGTTGCCGACTACAATCTATCAACCATCGCGAGGGATAAAACTCCCATTCGCCATCAAGTAAGAGAATGCTGCCATCTTCTGCATTCCAACTACGCAAATCGGATTGCCCATTATAAATTGACGCTTGTTTGGGAACATGAAACGTTTCTATCCACAAAATGCGCAAACCGGTTAAAACAACTAATATGGACACTACCATTAATACAATATAGCTCTTTTTTATTTGATATTTGGATAAGTGAGTTTCCAAGAAGTATTTCTCCCCTAGTCATTTTCTTCTAAGACATTTAAATATGTACTCTCCATAATCTATCACAGTTAATATAGCAGAGAAACGGACGATAGAGATATCTTTATGTCCATTATATAAGAAATACCTACTTGGAATTTCGCGAGTTTGTTGTTCAAAGGTAATTTCAAGGTGCTGTCAAACCAAGGGCCTCGAGCATGCGAGAGAGCCTCCCGGAAACCGTGCTGCACACTCCTTTTTACTACTAATGGAGTTCCTTATCGATTATATGTTGTGACTTCCTTTGTACAACACCCATCCGAGCATAGATATGAAGAGCGACAGCCTTGCAATCTCTCCTGCATCACTCACTACTGCTGTTATGATAAGAATAACCACACACCTTGGGGGATTAAGTCAAGTAATTCGCTCTATTTATGATACGGTTCACCATATCATCTATAAAGCAAACTTAACTCCTATCAAAAGAACAAATAAGTGCATCACAAAGAGATCGAGCTAACCTTTGATGAGAAGATTGAGGAATACTTCCAAACTATTGCCCCTTCCGCTAATGAAGCAGAGGGGGCTTTTTGTGTTCCTAGCAAAATAGTTCGTAGTAAGTAGAAGATTATGATAGCAATCTAATTTTTTATATCGTATGATTCTTTACATACAATAAGATTTTGCAATAATAAGCTTCATAATATATATCTTATTACACTTTAGGGGAATAAGGCGTACTGCGGATTATTTATATTTTCCGTACGGGAGTTTTTTCGGAATGGAGAGACTATGAAAAAAATTATTGTCTTTATGATTGCATTACTTATACTGTTCACCGGATTCGCAACACCAAGTTATGCATTATCAGATTCGCAATCTGATTCAATACAAACATTATTGGATGATGCAAGCCGTATATCAGGTGTACCGGGAATTTCAATCTCAATACTTGCGAACAATGAAGTGCTCTACTTTTCTTCCGGGTACGCAGACCGTGAAAAGGGACTGTCGGCAAGTGAAAATACTCTATATGAGCTGGCTTCGGTAAGTAAAGCTTTTACTGGCATGGGTATTCTGCTGATGGAAGAACAAGGACTGCTGTCAATGTCAGACTCTATCCAGAAATATTTGCCTTGGTTTACGTTAAAGTATCAGGGGAAACACGTTGATATGCAAAGTATTACACTCAATAACTTTTTACACCATACTAGCGGCTTAACAAATGGCAGTCACAGTCAAAACATTCCACAAGGCAATACGCCAGATATGTTGCAAAAAACCGTAGAAATGCTCGTAGATTCTGAATTGTCGTTCTATCCTGGTGAGCAGTATAATTACGGAACTGTTAATTATGACGTATTAGGTCTGGTTATTGAGATTGTGTCGGGACAAAGCTATGAAGACTTTATGAGGGAACAGGTATTTCAGCCGTTGGGTCTTCACCAGACGTATGTTTATAAAGAAGATGCTCAAGCCACCGGACAGTTGGCACAGGGCTACCGTTCTTCCTTTTTTATGACAACTCCATATAACGCGCCGGATTATTCCGGGAATAAACCCGCAGGCTACATCATTTCTTGTACAAAAGATATGGCGCGTTGGATGGGCATACAGATGGGTCTTGTGCAGGACATACCCGAAATATTCCATACGATTATCGAAAAATCACATCAGGGTGATATGTCTGTTCCGGCTGTCAACGAAATGTATTATGCGGCGGGCTGGTCGGTAAACGCCAACCAAACGATTATAGAGCACCCAGGGGGCAATCCCAATTTCGGAACCGCAGTGGCCATACTGCCAAATGAACGAACAGCCATCTGCTTGCTGACCAACGGCGCAAATATCAATAGAAGCATGGTACTAAAAGTTAAAGATATATTAGACGGCAATCTGACGCAGTCATATGGAATAAGCGGCACACAGCTTTTGGACATCATTTTGTCGTCTACCACAATTATTCTTTGCCTATTGGCTGTTCTGTTCTTTCTCTTAGGATTACGCAGAAGGAAAACGAATGAGCGGCAGCCAATGACAAAAAAGCGAATAATCGTAACAGCTATTTTGCTGATTGCTACGATTGTCCAGTGTATAATGTGCTGTGCATTAGATTGGTCAACGATATTGATTTGGCAAACATATAGTGTTCTTACAGCTTTGATTTCGTCGGCACTATTAACAGCAAGCATTACATGGTTTGTATACACTCACCGATATAATGCCTCGCTCCGAAAATAAGCATTTCATTCGTTCGCCTTATTGAAAAACGCGAAGATTTTTTTAATGAGAGAACAATATCAGCAAAAAGGAAGTGCCAGGCACCCCCTATTTTTCGCCCTACTTATGATACGGTTCTCCGCGCTGTCCGTAACGGCAAGTTTTAGGGCCGACCTTCGCGGGATGTCCCTTTCTTTGATCTCTCTTTATCCAACTATCGTCTCCGTTAGCTCAATCCCAGTGTGCTGGATGTTTAAGCAATGGTGGCAACTTAGTGTGAACATCTCCTTTTGCTGCGTTGAGTTGGGCTTGGGTAAGAAAGATACTCATGGAAAGGTCAGCACCTCTAAGGTCAGCATCCCGTAAATCTGCCCCAATGAAATCAGTTCCCCCCAATTCGGTTCCTCTAAGATCAGCAGCAATAAGATATGCGCCTCTCAAGTTGGATCCTCTGAGGTCCATTCTTCTGAGGTCTGCGCCAATAAGGTCGGCTCCTCGACCAATGGTCTTCTGATGTCCTAACCGGGCTTTTTGTCCCGAACGGACCTTCTGCCTGCTTCGCGCTTCGGATCGCACAAGTTCACTAGTTTTTAGGAGTAGAGTATTCACGGTAACCCGGTGTTCGGCCACGTCCAGTTCCATGAGTGAGCTAGGGCTGAGGTATGTAAGCCGTTCCGTCTCGTCAAGCATGGAACGGAGCTCACCGTGGATAGGTCGGGTTGGTTCTAATGAGAGCGCTTCAGTCAGATACCATAGTAATTCATGGAGTCGTATCATAATTATGAACACTTTGAACATCTGCTCTGAGGATTCAGAAAATTCCACCCAGTTTTGTCCGCCGAAGCTGACTTGTGAAACCTTTTGTCCCGCGCCAAAGCAGTCAAAAGCTATACATCCTTTGAGACCTCGTTTACTGAGGCTATTGTGAACGCCACTGCGAAAGTCTGGTTGCAAGTTGGGGCAAGGCTGGCCCGCCACTTTGTCGATAGGGAAACCTTCCGATGCTGAGAAAAATAATGCGACACAGCACAACCCGAAACATTTTTCGCAATCAGCGCGAAGATTATCACGACTCGGGTCGCGCAGCGAATTTGGTTGAATTGACAATATGTGCACTTCCTTTGATTCCGTATTTCTTACTTCCTCTAATAGTATCAATTAATTCCAATAAAAGTTCAACTATGCTACCCAATAGTTGAATGGAGAGAAGTTCCTGAAAGCCTACGAGATAAATACCGACAAGACCAGCCAGGTATGGAGTTTGCCCGGCCTCCATCCGAAAAACTTGCCGTTACTTGTGATACGGTTCACCGTATCATCTATACGTAGGCAGCAACGTGCGCAATCGGAAAAATATAAGTCCTGCAGAGAGCTGGGATCGATAGAGAGACACATGCAGATAGCACGTTAGGGCGGAGGTTACTGGAGTTGAAAGTGGGAATGGAGAACTGAGAATACGATAGATCTGGGGGGGTGGACAGGGAGAGACAATGAAATACATCCGTGCGGGAGAGAGTGTGATGTCGCCGAATTTGAGCGGGTTACTAGCGGTGAAATGGTAATAACGCCGGATTCTATCGGCGAATTCGCGAAGATAGCAAACCTATATACAAGCAATTATTTGGAGGAAGATGGTTTTGTTTGGGCTCAGCAAGCGCAGGAAAAAGCACGGATCTAAGCGCAGAGATAGGAGGGCTTGCGGTTCTGAACTCTTCGGAGGAAGAGGTTATAGTACAGCGGGGAGAGCCGCAGCACAGAGGAGCGATTCAGTTGAAGGGTGGAGAAGTCGTGCTGGCACTGAACACGAGACTGTCAAGTAAAAAGTGTAACCTTTGAAACCAGAATCTAGTAACTGCTGCGCCGCGACTAGGGGCCATGCTCGCGCCGGGCATCAGCCTACCAGACCCGCCCCCTCCACCTCAAGTCACTTTTAGCGGACCTGAACGCGGTCTGGGTAACAGACGGTTAATTGCAGCAAGATCTGTCCCCAGTTCTGCACGCGTCCTGTCCATTTGCGTACGACGTCCATCATCGCCAAGTACAGCATCTTCAGGAGGGCGTCATCATTAGGGAAGATGCTTTTCCCTTTCGTGACCTTGCGCAGTTGTCGATGGTACCCTTCAATCATGTTCGTCGTGTAAATCAGCTTGCGCAGCTCCGGCGGGTACATGAAGAAGGTGGAAAGCTCGTCCCAATTCTGCCGCCACGACTTCACAATTAAGGGATACTTGGCTCACCAAGTGGCTTCAAACTGGTCTAGCTCCCGTAAGGCGGCTTCCTCCGTGGCTGCTTTGTAGATTGGTTTTAGATCGGCCGTGACCCGCTTGAGATCCTTGTAGGAGACGTAACGGACCGAGTTGCGGATTTGATGGACAATACATTTTTGGATATCCGTCTTCGGGTAACAAGCCGAAATCGCTTGGCTGAAACCCGTCAGGTTGTCCACACAAACGAGCAAGATATCCTGCACACCACGGGTTTTCAAATCGTTCAACACGCTCATCCAGAACTTCGCCGACTCGTTTTCACCGATCCAGATGCCCAGCACATCCTTGTTACCGTCCAAATCGATGCCGATGACCATGTAGGCCGCTTTATTCACAATGGCTCCGTCTTGCTTGACCTTGAAGTGGATGGCATCCAGGAAGACGACGGCGTAAGTCGGCTGCAAGGGACGATTATGCCATTCCTTAATGACGGGCATAATCTTATTGGTGACGTTAGAAATGAGCGTCGGCGATACTTCGATGCCATATAGGCCCTGCAAGTGGTCCTGGATGTCCCACGTGCTGACGCCTTTGGCATACAGTGCTGTGATTTGGTCCTCAATCCCTGTGACGTTCGTTTGGTTTTTCTTGATGACGACGGGTTCAAACTCGCCCAGCCAGTCGCGCGGCACCTGAATTTGCAGATCGCCGTACTCCGTATGGATCGTTTTCTTCCCGTACCCGTTTCGACTGTTTTTCGTTTCCTTGTTGTGATCATACGGGGCGTAATTGAGTTGCGTATCCAGCTCTGATTTTAGCGTGGCTTCCAGCACATCTTTGAACATGTCCTTCAGCGTCGATTGGATCTGCTCCACCGACTGAAACTGATGTTCCTTTACCAAGTCCTGTATCGCCTGCTTGCTCCAAAATTTTTCCGTTGTCATTTGTTTTCCCTCCGAAATGAATGATCTACTTGAGAGTTAGTATGTCCCATTTCGATTCATTTCAAAGGTTCCACGTTTCATTTTACAGACCCCTGAACACGGCAAGAGCGATCAAGAACTCAATGTCGAAAAAAGACACTGAGATTCTATTCATCAGTGTCTTGTTTATTGATACTTTTCCAACAACATCATGTTTCATAGTTGAACTCGGAGCAATCACTTCAATTAGAGAGTTATAATTCAAAGCAACTTAATTAGTTCTTCTAGCTCATCAACCAATACTTTTGCAAGCTCAAAATTAGTATCTTTTAAAGCCATTTCTATTTTCATTTCAACTGATTTTTTCTTTTGTTCAGTTTCTAAATAGTCTCTATTAAAATGACTAGCATAAATCATCTGTCTAAATTTTCGCATACTCATTTTTCTAATCGTCTTATCATCAATGATCAAAACATAATTCATACCATTTACAACAGTGTAGAAATCATGAGAAATCATGAGAATCGCGCCTTTATAGTCTTGAATCGCTTTCTCCAGTGCTATTTGTGTATAGGTGTCTAAATGGCTTGTCGGTTCATCAAGAAGCAATACGTTTGCTTTACTGGCAGAAACTTTAGCCAATTGAAGGATGTTTTTTTCTCCACCAGATAAAGATTCGATCTTTTGATTAAGGATTTCTCCTTCAAAACCATAGTTTGAAATATACGATCTAATCTCATCATAAGTTTCAAAACCAGCATCGATGAATTCTTCTAGTATTGTATTAGAATCCTTTAGCATTTCGCCTTGCAGCTGAGATAAATAAGCCACTTTAACATCAGCATTTATTTCAATTGAATCCAGATTATTTTTTAAGATTTCTCGGAGTAAAGTCGTCTTCCCGGTACCGTTTGGACCGATAATGGCTACTTTATCTGTAGATTTTATCTCAAAGTTAACATTCTCTAAAATCAACTCATCAAAAGAAACACTATAATTATTTACATTTACAACAACGGCGTCTTCAATTTCATGATCCATACCAAAATTAATATTCGGTTGCTTAATATCAACAAAAGGAGCTTTAATTCTACTTGCTTCCAATCTTTCTTGAAACTTAACTCTAGCTTTTAGCGCTCTACCTTTAGATGGATCTGCATTATGAGTTGCGATTTCTCTAAGGTTATCAATTAAATCTTCGTTTCTCTTCATTTCTTCATCTTCAGCAACTGTAAGTTCTTGCAACTCAATTTTAGTCTGAAGTAGAAAGAAGTTATAATCAATATATCGCCCATCGAACTCTTGGATCTCCATGTTTTCAAGGTGAATAATTTTGTTGAAACAATGATTCAATAGATATCGGTTGTGCGTAACAACTAGCAGCATTCCCTTGTGGGAATTAATAAGGTTTTTAAGCGCATTTAGGTTTACAAAGTCTAAAAATACATCTGGTTCGTCCATAATCATGAAGTCTGGACTACTAAGCATTTCCTTCATCACTTGAATAAGTTTGAATTCTCCACCACTCAAGTCGGATACCCTTAGATCTTTTAGCTTCATGAGGTTTGCTAGATTCAGTTTCTTATTAATATTGCTTTCAAAATCATTCCCACCCATTGAATCAAATGCGTCTAAAGCTAACTGATACTTTTCTAGTAACGAATCAATTTCCGATGATGTTTCCATCTCCGTACAAATAGCTGTTATTTCATTTTGTATCTTAATAAATTCTTCTCCTATATATTCAAAAACGGTTGTTTCTTTAGTCGTGTCTACTTGTGAGAACTGACTTACATACCCTATTTTGCATGTCGGGTCTATCTCTAACTTGCCATCGAACAAATATCTTTCCGGATCCATCAGTATATCGATCAGTGTGCTTTTCCCACTGCCACTTGTTCCTATAAAGGCGCAATGCTGTGCCTCTTCAAACGTAAATGAAATGTTTTTATATAGTTCTTTTTGCGGAAATGAGAAGGATAAGTGATTAACTTTTATCATAGTGTTACCTTTCTTTACAACTAGAATGGTGACTATTATTAAATGTATTGCAGAACAAAAATTTTGTTATCCCTTGATCACGGAATTGTCCATTCGCTTCTACAAACTCTGCTCAATTACTCCCGCTACCGGATCGAAGGTTAACATTTTCGTCCCGATCTTATCGATGAAGAAGCGATCATGACTTACCGTAATGACGGCACCGGGAAAATGGATTAGAGCTTGCTCCATGACCTGAATACTCATGAGATCCAGATGGTTGGTAGGCTCGTCCAAGACGATAACCGCCGCACCCGATAGAAGACACTTGGCAAGCGCCACTCGAGCCTTCTGTCCGCCGGACAGATTGCCAATCACTTTGCTCAGATCCGCCTCCGAGAATTGCAGCATGGCTAGGAATTTGGCCACCTTTTTGCGCGGGGCGTCCAGTCCCAATCCATACGTATTCACCGAGTGACTGACGGTATCCTTGGGATCAAGCTCCTCCCACATTCGGTTGAAGTAGGCGTAGCTAACGCCCTTCTCCCAGATAACCTCTCCTGACTCCGGCTTCTCCGCCCCGGTAAGCGTCTTGATGAGCGTGGACTTCCCGCTTCCGTTCGGTCCCGCGATAACCAGGCGATCTTCCTTCTGAATATCGAAGCTAACGTTCTCGAAGATCTGCCTGCCTTCGTAGGTCTGCCCGATCTTCTTCACTTCGCATAGCTTGTCCGGGAAGCGCAGCCTCTCGTAAATATCGGTAATCAGCACGTTAACGGGATGCGGCTCAATCCGCTTCTTGTTATCCGCCAGCTTCCGCGAAAGACGGTCTTTGGAAGCGGATTTCCTGCTCGCACGGTCGTCGATCGCCTCGGACTCCATGAGCAGCAGCTCTTCCTCCCATTCGAACTGGCGGTCCAGCTCCTTCTTGCGCATCTTCTTCTTACGGACGTACTCGGTGTAGTTGCCTTCGTATTGCTGAAAATGGTAATTTTCGATCTCGATCGTACGCGTGACGACCTTGTCGATGAATTGCCGGTCATGCGACACCAGAATCATGGCTCCCTTGAACCGGTACAGCCACTGCTCCAGCCATGTGATGCCTTCTATATCCAAGTAATTGGTAGGCTCGTCGAGCAGAACGACATCGGGCAGCTCAATTAGCATCTTCGCGAGCGCCGCGCGGTTACGCCATCCCCCGGACAACTCATCGATCGGCTGATTGCGAGATCTGTCGTTGAATCCTAGCTTCGTGAGCACTGTGTTAATTTCGACGGACACGTTCCAGCCATCGAGATGATCCATTTGCTCGAATAACTCCGCCTGCCTCGCTAGCAGCCCCTCCATTTCGTTATCGTCTGTAATCAAACCCAGCTTATCTCCGACCTCTTGCAGCTCTCGTTCGATCCGGGCAACCTGCTCGAAGCACATTTCCAGTTCTTGCTGGACGGACAGGCTTCCGCTTAATTCCGAGAATTGCGAGAAATATCCGATTTTCACCTGAGGATCTATTTCTACTCTGCCGGAAGTCGGCTCTTCCTGGCCCATAATGAGCTTAAATACCGTAGACTTGCCTGCACCGTTCCGTCCGATTAGGCCGATACGTTCCCCTTGCATAACTCTAAAATAAATATCGCGAAAAATCATTGAATCTTCATACTTCTTCGTGACGTTCTCCAAACGTATTACGCTCATGGCTATCACCCTTCTGGTTCCAATGCTCTAGAGTTATTATACCATCCTCGTCTTAAGGATTCTTCTCTAATCGCCAAAATCGCCAAATTGTTGAATCACGTTGCCGCAGTATGGACCATCCGTCGACAAAGGGGTATCGTCATTAATCGATGAGTCGATCCCCCATACTTGTTCAAAATTCCAATCCGCATACGTATCTTGCTGTTTCATCTCTTCCGTTGACTTGCCAACGCCTTAACTGGTAGAATAGCCCATTTAAAGAAAACTTTAAGTTCGCTCTTGCAACGCACTTGGCATGTTACTATAGACCTATGTGATTATACACATACTTAAGGAGGAGAAACTCTATGAAAAAGAATCTAGGTCGAATGTTACTTGTTTTGTTGATGGGTGCTTTCCTCTTCCCAACAGTAGGAAATGCCGCGAACGCTACTGATCTTACTGCGCAGCAAAAATATGATGCTTTAGTAGCGAAAGGAATTTTTGCCGGAATCAACGGCGAAGCAGCACTTGATCAGAATATGAATCGTGCACAATTTGCTAGAGTCGCTGCGTTAATCCTAGATCTTGATGGTATAGGAGCAACGGATACTAAGGTTGTAACAACAAAGCCTTTCAGTGATGTGGAGCTGACACACTGGGCCTTAGAAGAGATTGCAGCTGTTAAAGAAGCTGGCATTATGGTAGGGAATGGAAATGGAACCTTTAGCCCTAGTAAGGATATGACCGTCCAAGAGACGGCGGTCGCAGTTGGACGCGTACTAGATATTGAACCTGTACAGGGTGCGAAAGTAGAGGGAGTTGCAGATTGGGCTGCAGGTTATGTTCAAGCTATAATAAACGCAGAAATTGATTTTCCAACGAATTATACAGAGGCTGCTACACGAGCGGACCTAGCGTCTTTAGCCTATCAGGCAGAGCAAGTGATAACGGAACGGAAGGAAGAAGAGAAGAAGCAGAAGCAGGATGAAGAGAAGAAAATTGAAGATGAGAAGAAGAAGCTTGAGGAAGAGAAGAAGAAGCTTGAAGAAGAGAAAAAGACTGAGGAAAGCACACCAGCACCTACGCCAACAGCGCCTACGCCAACACTATCCAAAACCCCACTAGATTTAATCAATGCTGCATCAGCTTCCGGTTCATGGACCAATGTTAATGTGACGACTTTTGCCAATGCAGGTATCACGGGTGTAACGACAGACAATGTATCAGCTGTTAAAGTTCTACTCGAATCTGGTGGAAGCTCTCCGAGAACAGTTTCAGGAATTCAAGCTATCGTCAATGCGGAAATTACGAAGCAAGCGGCACTAGATTTGATCAATGCTGCAGCGGTTTCGGGTGTATGGACGGAAGTTAATGCGACGACTTTTGTCAATGCAGGTATTACGGGTGTAACGACAGACAATGTATCAGCTGTTAAAGTTGTACTCGAATCTGATGGAAGATCTTCGTGGATGGTTTCAGAAATTCAAGACATCGTCGATGCGGAGATTACGAAGCAAGCGGCGCTAGATTTGATCAATGCTGCAGCGACTTCGCGTTCATGGACGGAAGTTACTGAGACGACTTTTGCCAATGCGGGAGTTATCGGTGTCACAGATGAGTACCTAGTGGGCATCTAGGGCATATTGCAAGACGATTACGCTGTAGCACCATTTCCGAAAACATTGACTCAAATTCAAACGATTGTTGACGTGACCATTAATTTAAATACAATTAATAATTATTTTGGATATGGTTATGGAGCTGAGCCTGACAAAAGAGTATTCGATCTCGCTGGTATTAACGGAGTGACAGATTTGAATATAGTTGATATAATAGCGCACCTTCAAACGGAATATGGGGGAGGTCTGGGCGGAGGTCCAGGCGGAGGTCCAGGTGGCGGTCTAGGCGGCTCATTAACGCCCATGTCCACTAAACAAGAAATCCAGGAAGTTATTGATAATTACTTAAACTCACTATAAAAGAAAAATAGCGGCGTAAGGGAGGTGATCCCTACGCCGCTATTTATTAATGAATTTGCGCCTGCCACGGATTCCTCCCTACTTATGATACGGTTCGGCGTAACATCGATAGGGCGAAATCGAAAGGCACCCGGAAGGGTGCCTCAGCTAGTTCGGACAAACCGAGGATTCATCTGTATCCCACGAATCGTTCAGGAAAGAAGTAGACGGCAAAACGGTTAAAGTGTAGATCGAAGATCAAGTAAGATAGAAACAAGCAAAGCTTTTTATAATGGAACCCAACGATCACTATCCACTATTAAATTACTTCCAAACTTCTTCATTTGCTTTACTTTGAAATCGCAATCTTAATGTACGTGTACGGAAACTCGAAGTCTCCTGAAACAATAAGAAAAAAAAGGCGTCGTTTGTTGAAGGACATTGGCTTGGAGAGGACATTAGAAGCCTGCAGGTCATCGTGCGAATTAATAATCAAATAACTTCTCCTTCTGGGCAAATTGGGGCGTAAATATCAATGACAGCTTCCCCATATACATGGATATAACTATTGAAAAATGGTTCTTTGAGCGTTAGTCCATACTCAGCCGCAGCCATACGAAGCATTTCATACGACACCTCGAGACTTTCCTCACTGTCACTATGACGGAAAAGCAGTCCATCCTCGTAAACCATTTGGGAATAAAATGTATACTCTTGTAGTCCTTGAGTATCGACTTCTTCACTAATAGGTACATAGAAGGTATGACCATGTCGTTCCTCTAGCATTTTTACTTAGAACATAACAGGTCCTGTAGGATAAAGATTATTTTTAATAATGTCGTTGCGCAGCTCACAGGCATACAAATGCCAATCCTCAGGCAGACACTGAGACTCTCGGCTTAACACATTAAGAAATATTATGGGCCTTCTTTTAATTCTCATCTTTGAAGTTATCCTTTCTTTTTTACTTTTGGACGCTCATAGATAAAGGACGGGTCCATCCACTTACAGTAAGCAAAAAAATAATATTCCGGATATACATAACCTAGAATCCATTGAAGTGGTGCTATTAAAAGGAGTAACCATATGTTCCCTACTCCTGTGAATGTACATATAATCGCTGTAATAAACAATGTAATGATAAATAAAATAGGAACTATAATCCATATTTTAAAATTTCCAGCATAAAGAATCCCTCGTCCCTCTCTTCGAGCTTCACCTTTCGCAATATTTATTTGCGCTCTGCGAAGGGACCAGAGCAAATATACAATTCCTAAAACTAGTGAGACAAGTCCAAGCAACAAGAGTACGCTTCGTTTTTCTTTTACATCCACTAAATACAAAACATAACCGTCAAGAGTCAGTTTAATAAATACAAAATTGGTAACCACCGCTTGTAGACGCTGATAATGAAATGCACGATTAAGAGATAGAAAAAAAAGAACAAATGCTCCTTGCATAACCCAAAGTCCAAAAAAAATGTTAACTATTACAGAAATCCATACTATTTGTACTTCATGCGAACGGTCGGCAAAAAAGGGAATCAGGTTCATAAAACTACTATAAATAAAAGTTACAATTAAAAATGCACTCATCCCGTCGGGGCTAAGTCTGGACCAGCCTAGATCTTTAATCTTCTGCACTTGCGCTTCTGTTAAGGTTTTCAGAATGATCTCCCCTACCAAAATACTTTATCGAGTTTTCTAAAACCGTCTACAAGACCATTTGCAAGAGAATTTGCTCCGTCCTTTATGGCATCCACCGCACTTTTTTTAGGGTCATCGCCAAAAAAAACCTTCCAATTCATTCCTGCATACATTACACCGCCTGCAATCGCACCTACAACTGTGCCCACAGGTGGAGCAATTAATGATCCAACAGCTGCCCCGGTTGCCATTGCTGTCGAGCCGGAGAGTACGTCTATTGAAGTATCCACCACAAATTTTTTTACGCTGCTCAAATGTAGCTCCAACAAAGTTAATTTTACCATTTTCATCACGAATTGTGTCCAAATTATCTAGCACATCAATACCGATTCCTACAATACCCGGCAACGTGGCAACGCGACTTAAATTTGTCACTCCCTTGCCAAACCATCCCGTATAATCACTGAAGGGGTTAATAGTATTACGAAAAACTTGACCCGCTCGCGCAAGCTTGTCTTTACCCAGGAATTCATTAAGCATATTCCTTAATTCTAGAAATGAATCTCTAAAGAATTTATTTAACTTAATGTAGCTCTCTGTTTTCTCGTATTCCTTCATGCTATGTATAACTAGTCTATCAAGCTGATGCAAAAGAGATACTGCATCGACTAAATAATGACCTGCAGTTTGAAGATTTTCATATACGTTACACCTGTTTCGTACTGCCCAATCTAACTGCATTCTTAAATAGTCAAACTGGTTTTCAACATCGTTTATTATGGTAATTGGTTTTTTAATTGTAGGCTGTACTCCTCTAACTAACTCGTAATCAACTTCAAACTTTTGCCATGCCTTCACCTACTATTTTTTTGTGACTTACTGCTCGCTTCTGCACGTGCTTGGGCAGCAAGCTCTGCCTGACGAAGCTCTTCCTCTCTCTGAACTGCTACATTTGTTAATGTTTGTCCTGCGTTTTCTACCAATGACATCGCTTTAGAAATATCAGACTTTACTTTATTTATAGCTAGTTGAATCAGTACTACCTAAGGATCCTTCCAATTAGCTTTAAGATTTTCAAAATAAACATCTATATTATGTCCTAAGTAGTAACGAAGAAAGAACCAAAGGAACTATTACTTTAGGGGTCTCATGACACTTATTCCAGAGTATTCTCCCATCATACCCTCAGCCCTACTTATGATAAGGCTCTCCGTATAGTATCTAAGCACAAAGTACGATTTAACCATAACATTTACATCACTATATAAAGACAAAACCACTCCTGATAATGGAGTGGTTTCACTAGTCATATATCTAAAAATCATGTGGGTCAGCCCATTCAAAATCATCAATTGAAAATCCTTCTCTGCCTTGCAGAGTTAAGTAAAATGCTTAACCACATCTTCCAGTGCTTCTTCGATTGTTAAACCGTTACCGCCAATCCAATCTGGTGTACCATCTAACTCGCTTATGACCGCAACATTGACTTGACCGAAAAACGTACCTGATCTAGAATTCTCCTTTACTTTTACTTTCATTTTTGCAAAAGGGAGTAAATGATGAACCCATACATCAAACTCCGCAACAGTCTTTCGATGTATGATATACCTTCATGGTTCACGTCTTTCCAACTCATATCCATCATCACCTTATACGCTTTCATCTATTAGAAAATCACCTTCTTATAAATGCTCTTATAGATGCCAGCTTTCAACAAAAGCAACCCTTAATTTTCGCCTCCTCATAAGTAATGCGTAATGAAAGGCTAACCTTCCATTACGCATTTGTTGATTATTAGATCCAATTTAGTGTTTGCAGCATGCGAGAGAGCATGACGGCCATTTCTGCTCGCGTTGTTGCGGCCTGCGGCCTGACGAGGCCCTTCTCATCGCCATGAAGAATGTTGAGGCGAATCGCCTGATTAACGGCTTCCCTTGCCCAAGGGGATATGTCATCCACATCGACCGGTTGCCAATCGCGTGTAGGTTGGATAAGGGGAGCGTCCCCCACGAATGATAAGGCTCTGGCGATCATAACCGCCAATTCTTCTCGTGTTATTGACTCATTCGGGCGAAACGTTCCATCATTGTAGCCTGTAATGAGTCCATTTTGGTATGCAGTCACAACATCGGCCACGTACCATTGCCCCCTTACGTCAGAGAAATGCGAGGCAGATCCGGAATAAAAGATACCGAGCGCCCGGTTCAGCAAAGCCGTCGTCTCCGCACGTGTTAGCTCACCGTTTGGTTCAAACCGATCCGTTCCTCGGCCTTGCACGATTAATTTGGAAGCAAGCTTTTCTACGTCTTCACGTCCCCAGTGATTCTGCATATCGGCAAAGCCCACCGTACGTTCCGTAACGAGGTAAATTCCGGTGCCACCGTTTCGGACAACTGCCACGACCTCGCCATTCTGGGTGGAGAAGCTCGCGGGCACATGGCGAGGCTCCCTTCGCTCCTCATCCCACCTTACGACGGATGCGTTATCGAATACAGTTGTATTTCCGAGGCGTATACGCTGTTCCACAAACCTTGAGAATGGACGATCCGTCTTTACGCGTTGTCCATTAGCATCTAATACAGCGATATCAAATTGCATCGCTCCCACCAGCACTTTAGCTTGTTGCTCAGTAATCGCGGACGCAAGTTCGGGCCGTTCGTTGACCTGGCGGACGCTGATTCTTAGTGCGCCGTCCGCTTGGTCGATCTCCATTTTGGAGAGATGGATGGTGATGGTATTTATTCTAGTAATGATGAAGAGTGTCATGTCTGGATGGAGCGACTTAAGCTTCTCTAACACTCCGTTCTCTAAAGTGAATTTTGCATCCACCTCGTCCACAGTCATCCAGATTTCATCCAAAACTCCCTCATTCTGCGTCAGTTCAGCTCTCTCTTTTCCGTGAGGGGTTTCGATATCGAAGTAAAGCTCAGGCATTGGCGTCTCCGCTTCAGGTTCTGGTTTTGGCTGGGGCTCAAAGACGTTGCCTATCCCTGTATAATTTGATCGAATGACCGTTAACTGGAACGTAACCTTCAGGGATGCGTCTCCCTTGCTCACCGTAGCCTCCAGCGTAACGGATTGATCTCCTGCGAAATAAGACGGTCTGCGCACGGCCCCGGTCGCAGTGTCGATTAAGGACGGCGCCGATGACGTCCAAGAAATTGTCGTCCCGTTCGTTCCTCTAGTCTTAAGTGAAATCGAGTTACGCACCTGAGTCGCATTGTCCCCCTGAGCGTACCCGATCTCTACATTTTGAGAGTCAATCGTCACTGCTGTCTCATCAGTCATGTCCGCGGCAAGTATTGTCACATCATAGACTGTCTCATAAACCGTTCCGTAGGCCTCCACGCTTGCCCGTAGCGTAATTTCGGCGTTTCCTTCCAAAAAGGTCGGTCTCTGGACTTGACCCGTTGCCGGATCAAGTAAACGGGTATCAGATGAGCTCCACGTAATCGGCCTTTCTCTTTCGTCCGCTGTCGCCAGTCCGATATCTCCCGTCACCCCTTTCTCTGTATCCCCGGATGAGTAGGCTGGATGCGGCGCGGCATACACAACAAGTTCCGCAGACGTCATTGTCACTTCGTAATTGCCAAGCCGGTCCTCAGGATCAATTAACTCCGCCTCGATTTTATACGTGCCAACTGGACTGCTCTTATCGGCAGTTGTTCTGTAACTCACGCTAAGGTTGTCTGACGGGACCGCGCCGATTAATTCCCCCGTCAATACTGGATTGTCATAATTCAGCCAGCGTGCCAATGCGTCCGGTGTTACGCTCAGCGGCGCTTGCTCGATTGTCAGTGTGCCAGGCGTTAGCGTAACCTCGTAATTGTTCAGCTTCCCATTTGGATCGTTTAGCGTTGCTTTAATCGGATACATACCTGTATCGCTGGAGGAGTCTGCGGTCGTTCCGTACGTTGCGGTGATGCCATCCTGTTCTCGCATTCCCGTCAATGTACCAGTGAACAAGGGATTACTTGCTCCATACAGTCGGTAGGCATCGTTAATCGTTACGCTTAACGGTCTCTTGTTTACGCTTAGCAAGCCGCTACCGTTAGACACCTTATACGTTTGATATCCAGCAAAAGAAGCGGTGATGGTATAGTTGTCTGGAATAAGATCTAATGGATAATTCAACGTTGCCCTCCCCGAAGCGTCCGTTTGCTCAGTTCCAACGGCAACCCCATTGATGGCAAAAGAAATCGTTTGGGAAGGAAGGCCGGTTCCCGCAGCAGTCAAGCCGGCAGCCAGTTGGACCGTGTCCCCGTAGTTACCGGATACCCCCGATACCGACAGGTTCGTTGTCACGCGTTGCTCTGCAGCAACGTACGTTCGAAATCCGAAATCTCCATGGTGCGATCCCCACGAATTTAGATAGTAGGAGGTCCCACGGTCATACACATTATTTGCAAACATAGACCATTGCAGTTGGCCGCTTGTTGGCGATGTCGTCATCTTAATGGTGTACACGTTACCAGCTTCCAAATACACACCGTCTATGAAATGAACGTGTACCCAATCACCAGGAAGACGAGCCGTAACGTGACTGCTATCGAAACTCACCCTACCAAGCACTGTTCCATTCATGTTCTGGCCTTCCAGAATTTCGACGGTCACCGTCATCCGAGGCGCGGATTCATTAAGCATAATCAATTCAAGATCATACATATATCCCGTCAATCCCGCAGTAAAACTTTGTCCAACATTGTTGGATCCTCCATGGCTGCTCGGGTTGCTTGGTGTGAATTGATCCAATGAATCGATAGAGGCCGCTTTCCCGCCTTCGGTGGACATGAATAATAAAACGAATGCGAGAGCTGAACAAAGGACCAGCATGTTTTTTGAACGTATTTTCATTAAACTTCCTTCTTTCTTACAACGAATTTTCTTGCCAATTTGTCAGATTGAACGCTCATTCCTGGTTTCCGTTCTTCGATGAGTTTCTTACTATTTTCGAGCTAAACGGGTAAAATCCTCTGTTTATTAATTCCGAATTACCATTTTATTCATGCGGAATGCCGGCTGCACATAAACACCACGTGTATTACCCGGACTCACATTGTAGGTGCTTGGATTGGAATAGAACGTTGTCCCATCCAATGGAAACTTCATTGCAGTGTTGTTCCTATTAAATTTTGATAATAGTGCCCTCCAAGTAATTGCACCCTCTACAAATTGCTCCGGTTGAATACGACGGTCATAAACCCCATCAATCGGGATCGAGTCTGGCGACGATATCCTTTTCAAATGCCTATATGAAATGTCTGCATTACTCACATACACCGCCTGTGTGACCGGCATGCCGGGATCTAATTATCCGCCATAGTCTGCTGGATTCGCTGAGACATCCAACGTAACGGTCTGAAGGGAAAGTAGAATAGCCAGACAGCAAGACAAGGCTGTCTGGTAAATTTTTTTTCGATGCCCCAAGCGCCATTTCGCTAATCGCCTACTGTAAATGCCAAACCATTTTTGTTCCACGTTTGAGAAGCCCTCCGTTTCATGCCCAGAATCAAACCTACCCTGCTTAGACTTTTAAGGTAGAATGAAGCGGTTGTTATGGGCTCTGCAATCAAACGAGCAATAGTATGTTGGATGTAATAGAGCCCACCTTGTAGAAACACGATTCGTATGATGAATGTGTTCCATTTGCCTATGATTATAGCAAACTGGAGCAGGATAAAATGTAATGCAGACTACAATTCAGAAAATAAATTGATTTATTTGATAAGAACGTTCATAAAGCATGTTTACTTTCTTCTCCCCACGTATAACAAATGAGAAGATACGCCTAAAAGAACTAAAACCCTTGATCCTCAAGGTCTCAAGGGTTCTGCGCTTCCTTTATATTACACACACCTACAACATTCCCACACGTACCCCACACCCAACTTTCGCCGTCACTTATGGTAAGGTTCCCCCCGATTAATCTTCACTGCCCGATAAACCTGCTCCACCAGAACCAGCCGCATCAATTGATGCGGCAGCGTCATCCGCCCGAAGCTCAGCTTCTGGGCTGCGCGGCGCAGCACGGCCGGCGAGAGGCCGTTCGAGCCGCCGATGACGAACACGACGTGGCTGCTGCCGTACGTCGCCAGCTTGTCCAACTGCGCGGCCAGCTCTTCGCTCGACCACAGCTCGCCGTCCACCGCCAGCGCGATGACATGCGCATCCGGCTTGATCTGCGCCAGCAGCCGCTCGCCCTCCCGGTCACGCACTTGCGCTTCCTCCGCCGCGCTCATCGACTCGGGCGCTTTTTCGTCATTGACCTCCGTTAATGTCAATTTTATATAAGGTCCAAGGCGCTTCGCATACTCTGCTATGCCCTGCACCCAATACTTCTCTTTCAATTTGCCTACTGCCGCAATTTGAATATGCATTGGCTCTTCATCCCTTCCGTAGCAATCCGCGCATCTCTAGATCTTTTCTTTTTTGCTCCAAATCATACGCTTATTCATGCAAATATTCGCCCGCTTCATCCCCAAACCTGTCCTAGCAACAGTGCTACAATGCACGCCCCTCGACCAGCTCCGACCCTAAAAACACTTGAAACACCCTTTCCCCCAGTTTGTTAACATTAACGTTTTCTAACCAAACCCACCGTTTCAATGCGCGCTCAGCGGTTAAATACATGTCAGGAAGACAAATTCTAATTAACCGAGAGGGGAACGATTAACATGAGAACCACGACAGGCAAACGGAAAAAGGTCACTACGCTGCTCACTGCAGTCATGAGTTTATCACTGGTATTCGCTCTTGCCGCTTGCGGTGACAGTGTGGATAACACGGGAACAGGCGGCACCAACAATGCCATCACGAATGACGGGGTGGGCACTCCTGACCCTGGCACCGGCACTGATGCTCCACTGGGCGACGCTCCGGTAGCACCTTAAGCCTGCCAACGTATATAACGTACTGCTTGATGAATCTTTCAAATGATGTCTGACTTATAGATTCTTCTATCTTGAAGAAGAAACCCGCATTGGGCGCTGCTGCGTCCTTGCGGGTTTCTTATTTGCTGCTCTGTAGATTTCCTTGTTTATTGCTGTGTTTCCTCATGTACTGCTCTGCACTGTTGTTATACGACCAGGAAGACAGCCAATTCATCGCACATCTCGCATTTGACCGGAGGATCCCAGTCTGCGAACTTTGTTTCCCTTAGATCTACGATATCAGGCGCGTCTTCCAGCTCATCTACAAACTTGTCAATTGCCAATTCCGTATGTTCGCGGCATACACAAAACATCGATTCGTTACAGCTCCATCTCTATACAAGCGCTGTTCTGCGCTTGTTGTTAAAATATTAACCCTCATCCCCAACTTCTGTCAGCGTCAAGGTCATCGTTTTCTTCTTCCCATCACGGTAATAAGTGATTTCTATTTTATCACCGATCGACTTGTTTGTGTACAAGTATTTGCGCAGCTCCATCGTGCTGCCGATCGGCTGGCGGTCCAGGCGCACAATAACATCATTGTATGTCAGCCCCGCTTTCTTGGCCGGATCGACGGCCTCCAGAACGACTACACCTTGCGTCACATCCGCAGGCAGCGTAAGCAGTTCGTCCTCCTCGGCATCGTTCTTTTTCTTGTCTCCGTCGTCCTTCCCTTTGTTGCGCTGCATATACTTCTGCTGGGCCAGGAACTTCTCCAGATCAAGGGTGAACACCCCGAGGTAGGGCCGCTTCACCTTGCCATCGGCAATCAAGCTTCTTACGATCGGCAGGGCATTATGTACCGGAATGGCAAAGCCAACTCCTTCAACCCCATAATCTGCCACTTTCATGCTGTTAATGCCGACGAGCTTGCCGTTCAAGTCAATGAGCGCCCCGCCGCTGTTGCCCTGGTTAATCGAGGCATCGATCTGAATGACCTCTTGCTCCCAATCGTAGTTGCCATCCTGATTCAGCGAAATCGGAATGAGCCGATGCGTTTTACTTACAATGCCCATGGTCAGCGAGTCGCGAAGGCCGATCGGATTGCCAATCGCTATCACCGTCTCCCCGTCCCGCAGTTTGGTAGAATCGCCGATTTCCGCAACGGTATTAATTCCTTTTCCATCTATCTCCAGCACAGCCAAATCGGTAATTTGATCTTTGCCGATTACTTTGGCTTCGCGGACTTCGCCATTGCCAAGCTCCACCTTCACGACAACCGCTTCATCGATAACATGATAATTCGTTATGACTCTAGCTTTGCCGTTTACTTTCTCAAATATAACACCTGATCCGATAGCCGCCTGCTGCAGTTCTCCCTCGCCCTCTTCCTCAGGGAAAAACTCAAAGTCGTCGGTCTCGGACTCTTCCATGTCCCCTTCTTCCTCATCCCAGTCGAACCATTCAAAGTCATCGAGCCCCATACCTGTCATCTGCTCATTAATGACATTGACTACTGCCGGTCTAATCTTGGCCGCTGCCAGAATAGGTCTTTCGTAAGGATCAACCGTCTGCGTTGGAGCTGCTTCGCTTACGGAACCCTTATGCCCCGGACTGAATCCGAACACCACGCCGAATAGAAGCACGGTAGCCAGAGCGCTAGCAATCGACGTCACCGACGCGATTCGGATGGCATTCCAGTCACGCGGGAGACCGCGTGGGAGGCCGCGTGGGAGACCCTTTCCGGTAAATTCGTTTTTCTTCGGGCGTGCACGACGCGAAACCCTTGTGGAATAAAAATCGTCGTCGAAAATACTCATGCGTTATCGCTCCTCTCAACACGCCGTTTCGGGCATCAAGACTTTTGGGAATTTGGAATGATTTCAAAAGATTGGACTACAATGATAATAGGATATATTCATCTGAATTACTATAGGGAGCGATGATCATGAAACAAGTACCATTTTCCATTCTGGACCACGTTAATCTTGGAGCCTCAGTCGCCGATCTAAAAACCGATCACTATCGCACTTTGCTGTCACTGAGCGCTGTCATTGATCTGCTCGTTTCCAAAGGGTTGCTTACGCAGGACGAGCTTGCCACAACCATTCGCCAACTTGATCAGGAGCATGAGCCTCGTCTATCTCCGCCTGACTTCATCCCATAATGTGGGGCGGTCATAGTAGGTTTCCATCAAGGAAAACTCATCCTTCTTAAAGAAGAATCCGTTGTTCTCTAATACTTTATTCACGGTAAGCTTGGCTAAATCCATCTGATTGTGATCTCGGCTCAAATGGGCCAAATAAACGCGCTGCGTCCGGTCTGTCAGCAGTTCACAGAGGGCATCGCCCGCCGCTTCGTTGGACAGATGGCCGATATCGCTCAAAATGCGGCGCTTGATGTTCCATGGATACCGCCCGACCCGCAGCATGTCCACATCATGATTCGATTCCAACACCAGCACATCCGAATGAATGACCTGCTGTCTGACTTTCTCGCTCATGTAGCCCAAATCGGTTACAAGACTCAGCTTGCTCTCGCCATTGTAGAAGCAATAGCCGACCGGCTCCGCGGCATCATGGGAGATGGCATAGGACTCTACCCTCATCTCTCCCAGCATCCCGCCGAAAGTGACAGCAGATCCCGTTTCCATAATCATCCGCTTGTCGGCTTCGATCTTTCCTACATGCTTATGCATATTCTCCCAGGTCGCTTCATTAGCGTAGATGGGAAGCTCGTATTTGCGGGCAATGGCGCCCAGCCCCTTAATATGATCGGAATGCTCATGCGTAACTAGAATCGCATCCAGCTCATGTCCCGACACATCACGTTCCTTCATCAACTCTTCCAACTTCTTGGCGCTTAAGCCGGCATCGACAAGCACTGTCGCATTCTCCGACTGCACGATGGTCGCATTGCCTGTCGAACCGCTCGCCAATACTGTAAATCGAAGTCCCATATCCCCACTTGCCTTCCTTCTGCTACTCGCCTTCTTCCACCGAAAGCGCCGTATCGCTTTCCTCTGTCACAACCTCGCCGCTGATGGCATCAATGTAAATTTCCCGATCCTCCAGCACTACACGCCAGGAGGGCGCTGATACCTGCGATTTCGAATCAAACAATTGACCCTTATAGCCGAGCCGAATTTCCTTAATCACAGCATCTGGCTGCAAATTGCGTTCAATAAGATTGCCAACTGCCTTCGAGGCCGACAGCACGGATTGCTCCTTGTTCTGCCCCGGCTGGATCTGCTCGGCCAGGTACTGCTTGTACGCATAAATTTTCTGATTGCTGGAGTACAGCTCCAGCGTCACATCGAACATGGGCAAACCCTCGACCATTCGGTAAAGTACAAACACGCGGTCCGTACTCATCGCAGGATCGAATTCATATTCCTCCAGTGAAGGGATCACATCCCCTAACCCATCTAGCAATTCCTTCTTCGAGAAAAAAATAATACGGCTGTCCACCGGCTGATCAAGCTTTTGCAGTTCGGCCGTTCCACGGTCAATGGTAAACCGATAAGTCAAATCCTGCAGCTCCGGCGTTTCTGCCGGCAGCTTGGCCTGCAGCCGAATGTTCCGTTCCTGCATAATGCTGTTTATTTCCGGAGGGAGGTTTGTGAGGTCCACATTCATATTCAGCCGCTCCCGCAAATCCAGCCACAATTGATATCCTAATACAATATTGAGCATAAGAAATGCAAAAATCAGCACGCTTTTCGCGCGGCCCCAATCCATCCTCTCACCTCCAGTTTACAGCTTGACTGGCTCTGCGGTCATAAGTCCAAACTCCCATTTCCCGCCTGGTCCTCATGGCCGCTTTCGCCAGCATCCGCGTTTGCGCTTGATTCTTCATTCGACTTATCCGCTGGCTTCGAAGGAAGCCCTTGATCTTGGTCCTGTTCCGGATTTGGTGCCCCATCGTCGGGACTGGCCTCAGCGTCTCGCACCAGATCAGCGTTCGCTTCATCTTCTTCCCCTGTATCTAGAATCAGGTCTGTGTTCGGGCCTGTTGCAGCATCCGAATCGAGCGCCTGATCTTCGCTATCAGCAGCATTCTGGTCAGTCCTTGAAATGGTGTTTCCGCCTATTGTGCCGTTCGACGCTGTATTGCCGCCTGTTTCCCTATCTCCTTCGACATTGTCCGCATCATTCTCCTCGCCCCGCCCTGCTTCCTCCGTCAGGTCATTGGCCGCGGGTACCGCATCGTCAGGAATAACAGTACCCGCTGGCAGCGCCCGCATCAGCGTCTCGATTGTGCCGTCCCGCAGTCGCACCGCCCAGACAGGGGTGAGCCGTATCTCCTCTTCACTAGCCAGCGACGACTCCAGCGCAGGGAACAGTGTCTTGACCTCGACTCGGCGGTCATAGTTGGCCAGTGCATCTTCCAGCGCTTTGCCGCCTGGCAGATAACGGACGACCTTCGTGTCGGCAAGCTCGCCGAGCGTCACCAATGAGCGCTCATACTCCGCAATAACCCCTTGCTGCAGCACAAGCCTCATGTCGCCAAACCGGAAGCTGGGATAGGATACGATGGGCAGCGAGTTGAAGTATTGCCTGAACACGACAAGCCTTCCCCGCTCCAATTCCCCAGGATTAACAAAATGATGGGTGCCGTCCCAGCCGCCATGGTCATTGACGAACTGAATGGCTGCGTAGACGTTGTCACTCAAGTTATTTGGGCTGCTTGCTGAAGATACGGGATTTGTGTACCTAACCCATTGCCCCCCTTGCTCAACCTCTAATCCGCGCTTGCCATCGGTATAAATCTGCGTGCCGCTCCGATCCTCAATTGCACGGGTGCTCCCTGCATTAAAGAACAAATTGCGCTGCATCTGCTCTGGGGTATACGTATTGAACCCGACGGTCACCTCAACCGCCTGCAGCGGCTTGTCCGGCAAGTACAGCCGTCCATCTGCTGTGCTGTAAGGGGTCAAGTACGCTCCGAAGCCGACATATTCCTGCACATCACTGATCGTCAGATCCGCCCGCATCGACTCATAAGCCGTGTCTCCATCGGAACTGAAGAAGTAGACCTTCACTTCCTCGCGCTCTTCCATTCTGAAAATCCAGATGCGGTCGATCGTATCCTCCATAAACTGGAGATCGCCTTCCAATTTCAAAACCTTCTGCAGCAGCTCAACTGGCATTCCATTGTCAAACCGCAGCTCCACGCCCGTGTTGCTGTTCCGAACCTCATTCCAGTTAAAGGCGTTCAAACTGTTGCGCTGAAAACCTTTAAATTCCCTGCTTTTCAACTTATCGAAAATGCGGTCATAAAATTCTGTACCCGGATACAGCAGCGTGTGCTTGCCATTCCCGAAATGCAAAATCATATCCATGGGAAATATGACATTTTCAACCTTTTCCTCCGGACCCATCTTCTCTGTCTGCACATAGTCCTGTTCAGAGGAAATCGTCTTGCTTAGACTAGGGAAACTGTACGCCAGAAAATAGCTTTGCAGCAAACTGAGCGCAACCAGCACGACCAGCACGGTTGTTTTCACCTTGTCCATCATGCCGATTCCCCCCCTTCCTGCAGGTCCGGCAGCGTGAATGTGACTGTTGTTCCTTCGTTCCATTCCGATTCCAGCGCAATGGCGCCGCCATGCGCCTTAATAATTTCCCGGGCAATGGACAATCCGAGCCCCGTGCCGCCCATATTGCGCGACCGGGCTTTGTCCACCCGATAGAAACGTTCAAAAATCCGATTGAGGTCTTTCTGCGGGATTCCGATCCCTGTATCTCTCACACTGATGGCTATCGATACCGCGTCCGGCTTGCGTGCCGCAATTTCAATCTTGCCGCCATCCATCGTATATTTGATCGCATTGGAAACGAGATTATCGAGCACCTGATCAATTTGGTCACGGTCAAGCCAGATCGAGCGGATGCCGGACTCCACGCGTACGGTCGCGGTGATCGCTTTCTGCCGCAGCTGGAATGAAAACCGGTCAGCCACCTCGTCCAGCATGTCCGGAATGCTGGTTGATTGCCGGCGCAGTATTGCCTGGCTGGAATCCAGCCGGGACAGATGCAGCAGATCGGTCACGAGCCGGATCATCCGCTCCGTTTCGTTGCGGATAACGCCGACGAAGCGATCTCCCAGCTCAGGGTCCTGCATGGCCCCATCGTCCAGTGCTTCTGCGTAGCTCTTGATCGTGGTGAGCGGCGTCCGCAGCTCATGGGAGACATTCGCCACAAACTCACGGCGGGACTGCTCCAGCTTCTCCTGCTCGGTAACATCCTGCAGCACGGCGATCGTCCATGCTGCCGTCATATCCCGGCGGTAGATCGGGGTGAAGGTGACACGCATAATCTCTTCACTCTCATCCTTCTCAACCGCTTCCTTGCGGATGACAATCGCATGCTCCACACCATGCAGCAGCTTCTGTACCTGCGCCTCCTGCAAGCCCAGCAGCTCGCTCAGCATCGAGCCCTCTCCCTCGCGCTTGATCCCCAGCATTTCACGCGCCCGATGGTTGGTCATCATGACGATATTGTGCTCGTCCGCCGCTACAACGCCATCGCTCATATTGGCGAGAATGGAAGAAAGCTTCTCCTTCTCCTCCTCATTGGCGGACAAGGCCTCCTGCAGCCGATTCGTCATATTGTTGAACGCATCGCTGAGCTGGCCAATCTCATCGTCCCCATGAACCGGCACCTGCTGGTTGAACTTGCCTTCCGCCACAGCTGTCGCCTGTCTGGTCAGCATCTTGATCGGGTTCGTAATCGTATGGGCGAGCAGTACCGCAAGCACCCCGGTCAAGCCAAGCGCAATCAGCATCCCGGAGACAAAGATCCGGTTGACGCGATTCACCGTCTCATTCACTTCATTCATCGAAGCAATAATATAGACAGCGCCAACGATCTTATCCTGATAATAGGCGGGCTTCGCGATAACCTTCTTGCGCTCATTGTCTTCCCCGACAATCATTTCTTCATTGTCGCGGATACCCTGCAGCGCTCTGCTCACGGCCAGCGTCGTATTCTTCCTGCCGATATACCATTGATGGGATTGAACCGATGTCGTCAGCACCTTGCCGCTGGCATCTACCACTTGTATTTCCGCCTCATTGATACTGAACAGCGTACTGACCATCTCGCGCAAGTCTGCTATCGTCTGCTCGTCGACAGCGTTGGAATTTTGCGAGCTCGGGGACAGCGTCTGCTCCACAAACTTGGTCAGAATATTGGCTTGTTCATTTAAATTGTTCGTGAACGAAGCCATCAGCGATGTCTTCATCGTCGTAATGAAATAAACCCCGATCAACTGTATCGCAATGAGGATCAGCAGCACGTAAATAATAATCAGCTTGACCTGAATCGTGCGGAAGATCCGTGCGCCCTTCATCCGGTGCCGAAGCCTCCTGACTTCGGATTGCGCATCAGATACCCAAGACCGCGTCTGGTCAAAATATACTCCGGACGACTTGGATCATCTTCGATCTTCTCACGCAGCCTGCGGATGGTTACATCGACTGTCCGCACATCGCCGAAGTACTCAAACCCCCACACTGCCTGCAGCAAATGCTCGCGAGTCATCACTTTGCCATTGTTGCGCGCCAAATAGTATACGAGCTCATACTCCCGATGCGTCAGGTCAAGCGGCTCCCCGTCCTTATACACTACATACATATCTGTATCAATAAAAAGGTTGAAAATCTTCAAGCCCTGTTGTTCCGCTTCACGTTCAACATGTTCATGGTCGCCGCCTGCCAATACCGCTGCGGCCGTTTTCTGCTGTCTGCGCAAATGCGCTTTGACACGGGCCAGCAGTTCCCGCGTGCTGAATGGTTTGGTTACATAATCATCTGCACCAAGTTCCAATCCGAGCACCTTGTCCAGTTCGGTATCTTTGGCCGTCAGCATAATGATCGGCGTCTGAAGCCGGGTACGCACCTCGCGGCACACATCCATCCCGTCTTTAACCGGTAGCATCAGGTCCAGCAGGATCAAATCCGGCTGCTCCTGAAAGGCCAGTTCCACTGCCGTACCGCCGTCAAACGCACAGATGACCTGGTGGCCTTCCTTCTCTAAATTAAACTTAATAATATCTGCAATTGGCTGTTCATCGTCTACAACAAGAATTTTACCGTGCATCAATTCACCGCCCGTCACTTGTCCTGTTTTCCTAGCTTTATTCTACCATACTTTCAGCAAAAAGAGCACTGACGCAGCCCTTCGTTGCCCCAATGCTCCCCCTTTATTATCAGCCTTTATCCTACTGTCAAAAGCCTATCGCACAATGCCAGCTGATAGATAAATTAGTATTTTTTTAGAATTTCCATTAATTGATCATATTCCTCTGTGCTAAGATGCTTCGCCATGATCTGCTCGGCTTCACGCAGCTCCTCTTCTGTCAAACCGTCTTCCATAAGCACGGAAAGCCGCTGCCAGCCTTCCGAGGGCAGCTTGCTGACCAGCAGTTGGAACAGCTTCTGGCGGTCCTCGGCATCCATTTGGTTTTTCACATCCGAAAGCTCCTCCGTCGTCAGCGCATCCTTGCTGTTCCATACCGGCACAGCTGCCTCGTCATCACCTGGTCCAGGCGTGCCTGATCCACCCGCCTGCCCGTCATTCACTCCGCTGGACGGCACGCCTGACGCGCCGCTCTCTGCTTTCGCACCGCTGCCTGACCCTGTCACCGTAGAGTGCGGGGGCTGTGTTTCGAGATCATCTAATTCCGCGTCATCCGTCCCCGTTTCAGTTGCCCCCCGCTCATTCGCGCCTGACGCTCCACCCGGTTCATCCCCATCCGGCGCTCCCGCGCCAAGTCCATCCACACCTTGGCCATTCTCAGCTTGCCCGGATGAACCTTGGTTGTTCTGACCTGTTACACCTCCACCGTTCTGACCGGTTGCTCCTTGGCCCTGCCCATCCCTCGGCTCACCAGCATTTGCTGAAGCTTGTAGATGTTCTCCATCGCTTGCTCCATCATCGACTGTCGCATCCGCGCCATCAACCGCAGCGACCATCGGATCAGCGCCCCACATTTTGCCCCAAAGCCCGGATAGCGCAAAAGGCTGCACTTCCAGCGGCAGCTCGTACTGTTTTAATAGACTCTCAACATAGCTATTCACAATATACCCGGTCGTCCAGATTGATAAAAAACTGATAATCAGTCCGGCTGCAATGATTTTGCCCAACCATTCTACCATCTTCAACATTGGCCTCACTCCTCTTCCATACTGGCGCTTGAATATCGTTCCTTCTAATGCTCAGTATGGGCAAGAGAGCAATCCCCCATTCGTATTACGCTAATATTTTCCATACAGGTGCCAAACCATAATTTAATAGAGGAGCGAGCAGGGGATCTTGCGCTAACGCTTGCCACAGCGCTTAAATGGCCTCAAATGACCCATTTGCGAATCTAACGCTCTTCACAGTGCTTATTCCCCCTTGGACGGCTAAAATCGTGCGATTTTCTAGAAATAAGGTGTCTCAGTTTCCTTACAATATTTATGGGACTGTATTTCCCTTAATAGCGCCGCTCACCAGCGTTAGAATTCCACATGGCCCGAATTCCACATGGCCTTTTGCTTTGAGCGCCGCGGATCATGGCAACCACCGTAGACGGAACCCGCAGTCCACAACCAAAAAGCCAGACTGCGTGTTAGCAGCCTGGCTCTCATAAGTATCAACCGATCTGCCACAATACAGCACGCGGCGGGTTCGGTACTATCCGTAGATTTTAATAACGGGATTCGTCTGCTCCCGGTTGCGTCCAACCGAGAAGATCGCGATCGGAATGCCTGTCAATTCAGAAACGCGCGCCACATAGTTTCTTGTGGTCTCCGGCAGCTCATCCAATGTGCTTACATTGGTAATATCTTCGCTCCAGCCCGGCATTTCTTCGTAGACCGCTTCGCACTCCGCGAGCATCTTCAAGCTTGCAGGATAGTGCTCAATGATTTCGCCGCGGTACTTGTATCCTGTACAAATCTTCACGGTTTCAAGTCCCGTCAACACGTCCAGCGAGTTCAAGGATAAGCCTGTAATACCGCTTACGCGGCGAGCATGCCTTACCACAACACTGTCAAACCATCCCACACGGCGCGGACGCCCGGTTACGGTACCATATTCATGACCTGTCTCGCGGATGGTATCGCCGACTTCATCATGCAATTCCGTCGGGAATGGTCCATCGCCGACACGCGTCGTATAAGCTTTGGCAACGCCGATGACCTGTTGGATCTTCGAAGGGCCAACGCCTGAACCGATACATACGCCGCCAGCTGTCGGGTTCGAAGAAGTAACGAATGGATAAGTGCCTTGGTCGATATCCAGCATAACGCCTTGCGCGCCTTCGAACAGCACTTTCTTGTTCGTATCAATCGCATCATTCAGCACAACCGATGTATCTGTCACATAAGGACGCAGCGTTTCAGCATAGCCCAGGTATTCCGTAATGATCTGTTCCGCATCAACCGGCTCTCCGCCGTATACTTGCTGAATGACATGGTTTTTTTCTTTAACGGCATGACGCAGCTTGGTGGAGAACTCTTCCGGGTCCATCAAGTCAGCGATGCGAATGCCGGAACGTGCCGCTTTATCCATATAACAAGGGCCGATCCCTTTGCGGGTCGTTCCAATTTTATTGTCGCCTTTACGGTCCTCTTCGAGTCCATCCAAAATCATGTGATAAGGCATAATAACATGCGCGCGGTCACTGATCTTCAGGTTGGCGGACGAGAATCCGTTATCATGTATATAATTAATTTCTTCAATTAATGCGGCCGGGTTAATAACCATACCGTTTCCGATTACACATAGCTTATCATGATTAAAAATACCTGAAGGAATCATCGTCAGCTTATACTTCTTATTACCAATCAAAATCGTATGTCCGGCATTATTGCCACCTTGATAGCGGGCTACAACATCCGCCCCATCGGCCAAATAATCCGTGATCTTTCCTTTACCTTCATCTCCCCATTGCGTTCCAACAACAACAACTGTAGACATGCTATACCTCCCGTTTCAGCGCTTAGACACACCGAAAATTACTGCCTGTAACAAATTTAACCGAGAAGGCAGCAATATCAGTGTATCAGCACCTTTTTTCAAAGTCAACAAAAACGAACATTGTGTAGTGGCTTGTTTCGATTGTTCGGAATATCAGCTTATGCATGTACACTGCGAAAGGTGGAAATCAGCATTCTGCTATGCGGTTTTAAGCAGGTTCCTGATGCGAGCGATCGAGACTGACGAATTTGTTAAAGTTTTTAAGAAAAGCCAGTTCGACGGTACCTACCGGACCATTCCGCTGTTTGGCAATGATGATTTCAATGATATTTTTCTTCTCCGATTCCTTATCATAATAATCGTCACGATAAAGAAATGCGACAATGTCGGCATCTTGCTCAATCGACCCGGATTCCCGCAAGTCGGACATCATCGGACGCTTATCCTGACGCTGCTCGACACCCCGGCTAAGCTGGGACAGTGCAATAACAGGCACTTCCAGCTCCCTGGCAATCTGCTTCAACGTCCTGGATATTTCGGATACTTCCTGCTGGCGGTTTTCCCCGGCTTTGCCGCGGCCCTGAATCAGTTGGAGGTAATCGATCAAGATCATGCCGAGTCCCTTCTCCTTCTTCAACCGACGGCATTTCGCCCGGATTTCCGCTACCGTTATCCCTGGCGTATCGTCAATAAAGATCTCTGCCTCTGACAGCGAGCCAATCGCCATCGTCAGCTTCTCCCAATCGTCGCCTTCCAGGAAGCCTGTACGCATCCGTCCAGCATCGACATTCGCTTCCGCGCATATCATCCGCTGTACAAGCTGTGGCGCGGACATCTCCAGGCTGAAGATCGCGACGGTCTCCCGCGCCCGCACCCCAACGTTCTGGGCGATGTTAAGCGCGAAAGCCGTCTTCCCCACAGAAGGACGAGCGGCAACAATGATCAGGTCACTGCGCTGGAAGCCGGAAGTCATACGATCCAGATCGGTAAAGCCTGACGGTATTCCGGTGGAACCGCCTTTATTGCTGTAGAGAAACTCAACCTTTTCGAATACTTCCATCAGTACGTCCCGAATGGAAATAAACCCGCTGCTGGAGCGGCGATTGGAGATTTCCATAATGCGCTGTTCCGCTTCATTAAGCAGCATTCCGACATCATCGGCAGACGCAAAGCCGTTGCTGACAATATCCGTCGCCGTCCGGATCAGTCTGCGCACCATTGATTTTTCCTCAACAATCTGCGCATAGTGATCCACGTTCGCCGCTGTCGGGACGCCGCCTACAAGCCTTGCCAAGTAGCTGACGCCCCCGATATCATCCAACTGCTGGCGATCCTGCAAGTAAGCTGTGAGCGTCACCAGATCGATCGGCTGGCTGTTCTCGCCGAGCTCCACCATCGCTTCATAAATCTGCTGATGCGGCACACTATAGAAATCTTCGCTCCGCACCCGCTCCATCACCGTAATCAACGCTTCGCTTTGCAGCAAGATCGAACCCAGCACTGCCTGCTCAGCCTCGAGGTTTTGCGGCGGAACACGGTCAAACAACATTTCGTTGTTCATTGTTCTCTGGCTCCTCTGTATCGCTCCATCACTGCTCGGCAGCTTGAACCTTTAATTTCGCTTTTACCTCCGGATGAACTTTCACCTGCACCTGTGTAACGCCGAGTGCGCGAATCGGCTCATCCAGCTCGATTTTCCGCTTGTCGATTTTAATGCCTTTGGCTGCGAGCGCCTCAGCGATCTGCTTGCTTGTAATTGCGCCGAACAAGCGTCCGCCTTCGCCTGCTTTTGTATGAATGACGACGGTCAGCTCGCCAAGCTTGTCAGCCAGCGCCTGCGCATCTTCTTTTTCCCGCTCCTTGCGCTTAACCTCAGAAGCTGTCTGAAGCTCCAGCGTCTTCAGGTTACCGTCTGACGCCAGCTTCACAAGGCCCTGCGGCAGCAGGAAATTGCGCGCGTAGCCTTCCGACACCGTTTTGATTTCACCTTTTTTGCCCTGCCCCTTTACATCCTTAAGAAAAATGACTTTCATTCAAATAACCCCTCTTCCTGTTCAATTTTAGCCAGAACTGCTTTTAACTGTTCTTTAACCTGTGCTGTCGAGCCTTCCAGCTGTGCAGCGGCATTCGTCAAATGCCCGCCCCCGCCGAGTCGCTCCATTACAATCTGTACGTTAATCGAGCCAAGCGACCGGGCGCTAACGCCTATCTGCCCATCTGTCCGCTCCCCGATTACAAACGAGGCCATCACATCCGTCATGTTCAGCAGCGTATCGGCTGCCTGGGCAATCAGCAGCTGGGAATATTTCTTCCCCGGCTCCGTCACCGCCAGCGCAATGTGATCATACATGATTTCTGCATGCTTGATCACTTCGGCCTTCTTGATGTACTCCTCCAGATCTTCCTTCAGCATGCGCTGGATCAATCCCGTATCAGCGCCGTTCCGGCGCAGGAACGAGGCCGCTTCGAACGTCCGCGCGCCAGTGCGCAGGGAGAAGCTCTTCGTATCCACTGCAATCCCCGCCAAAAGCGAGGTCGCCTCTGTCACATCAAGCAGCACGCGGTCATGGATATACTGCAGAAGCTCGGTGACCAGTTCGCAGGTCGAGGAAGCATACGGCTCCATGTAGACCAGCAAAGGATTCGTAATGAATTCTTCGCTCCGCCGGTGATGATCCACGACAACAATGCGGTCTGTAAGGGTCAGAAGTCTCGGCTCCTTCACCATGGAAGCTTTATGTGTATCGACAACAACAGCGAGCGTATGCGGGCTGATCATGCCAAGCGCCTGATCCGGCGTGATGAACCGCTTGTAGATGCGTTCATCCTCCTTGATAATCTCAATCATCTTCTGAATCGCCGGATTGACGCCCTCCAGCACAATATAAGCTTCCTTGTCGAACAGCCTTGCCGCTTTGAGCACGCCGATTGCAGCACCGACAGAGTCCATGTCAGGCATCTTGTGCCCCATGATGACGACCTTGTCGCTTTCCTTGATCATATCCCGCAGCGCATGGGCTACGACTCGCGCCCGCACGCGTGTCCGCTTCTCGACAGCATTGGACTTCCCGCCATAGAAAGACTGCCGCTGACCGACCTTCACAGCCGCCTGATCGCCGCCGCGCCCCAGCGCGATGTCGAGACTCATCTGCGCCCACTGGCCCAGTTCAATGTTGCTCTCGGCGCCAGCTGCAAATCCGATGCTGAGCGTCATCGGTATTTTCTGCTCATGCGTCATCTCCCGCACCTCATCCAAAATGACGAACCGCGAATGCTCCAGCTGCTTCAGCGTCATTTGATTGGTGATCAAGAGATAGCGGTCAGAGGTCAGACGCTTAATATACAGTTGATAACGCTGCGCCCAATCCGTTATCGCGCTTGTTACCCTAGACAGCAGCGCGGCGCGCTGCTGATCGTCCATTCCTTGTGTCACTTCTTCGAGATTGTCCATCATGACAATGCCAAGAGCCAGCTTCTCTTCTTCGTACTTTTTCTGCGTCGTCCAGCGCAGCGTGATATCCCGAATGTAGACCAGACGCTCCTCGGACTTCACAATAAGCTCATAGATGCGCGAGCCGATCGACAGCTCTACCAAGGTCTCCTTCTCTTTGGCTGGCTGCCAGGTTGGCAGGGCTTCAGCGAGGGGCACACCGATTACGGTATCCCGCTCCAGCATCTCGGCGACAAAAGGATTATGCCACTCAATAACATTATCTTCATTGTAGATGAGAATTCCAAAAGGCAGATCGCTAACAACCTCGTTGCCCACTTTTTTCACACGATAAGAAATGGTGCCCAAGTAAGATTTCAGATCCCGCCGGAATGCCCGCTCTGCGAGCAAAGACAGCACGCCGACAGCAAAAGTTAATACAAGCGCAGCCAGCCCTGCGATCCACTCATACCAGGCCAGCGCAATAGTCAATACGATCATCAGCACGAACGCCCATACATGATGCATGCCGTGCCAACGTTTAAGAAGAAACTTCGGCAAATTCATCCGCCCCTGTAACTAGGATTTCGTAAGCGATTTTCGTATCGGAAAAGCAATATCCAGCACGCCGATCAGGCTGAGCGGCGGAAAGAGCAGTACAGGCACTGTCAATAAGATCGGCACAGCGCGGTTCCACCCTTTTTGGTGAGCTAGAAAGAAGAAAAATCCGATCGATTGAATCGTAAAGGCCAATCGCAAAAGGGGGATCAGATTAATCAGTACAACCGCCATGAACGAATCATCTGTACTGGAGATGAACATTTCAAGTACAATAGCCACCAAATAATACATTACCAAAATTTTTGGAAGCATCCATTCTTTCGCCGGTTTCAGACCCGGTGTATCGAAACCATGAGATCGCAGCGTTCGACGTGAGATCGCATGCGTGACAACAGCCAATACAAAGGATACGGCAATCAAAGCGTATGGAACCGATTGGATGAGCGTGCGAATGAACATATCGATGAATTCATTCGTCCAATTTGCAGGCAGCAAGTTTTGAGAATCAATTTGTTCGAAATAGGCGCGTATAATGTTGGACATTTCCGCTGTCAGCGAGATATTAAACGCCGCCTGAAATAGAATAATTTCCAACAGAAACTGGGCAAGCACCGTCAGGATCCCAACGGTCAGCACCGTTCTGGCCTGCGCCTGCCGTTTATACATATGGCCCATCACAATGGATGGCACTAGGAAAAACAAGCCGAGCACAAGCGATGCCGGACCCAGCAGCACGTACGCGATGACAAACACCGGAATGACATGCAGCGCGTAGACTTTTTTGGGCAGCAGCGTAAACAACATAACAAAAGGCACCATGATCAAGGTGAAGGCCAGCACATTCAATACCGGAACCATAACGGACAACAGCAGCACAAGCGCCGCGCCGCTCCACAACAACGATTTCAAGCCGGTTTTCAAACCCGTTCACCTCTTGAATTTTATGAGCCTGCAAGCAAGCTTTACTCCTCATTATAACATAAAAAATTCACCAAGCGTAACCGGCTTCAACAGCCGGGGTGGAGACCGTTGAAGGCATCTGGCGACAACTCCATTGGAGTGTTCTGCAGCCGCCAGTTAACACATCTATTTTGGCCATCCCACTGTGCTGCGTAGGTCGTCACTCACAGAGAACTGGTGTCCGTCAAAGATGGAAAAGGACCTGACGGATAACACCGCCAGGTCTCATTCTTAATTGCGTGTCACTTCAAGAGCATGCCCAAGCGCCTTCAAAAACTCGACTTGAACGTAGGCACGGTCTCCGATGGAAAGGAGATCAGTATTCTCGTTGTCAACATGCAGCTTGTATCCCCGCTCCAGCATCAATTCGTTGGCCGCTGGCCCTGTTGACGGGCTGCCGATTGCAGTGGAGCCAGCCTCGCCCTGTTCAGCGTTCCACTGACGCGACACCTTGTCCCACGTCAGCGCATATCCATGCTCTGACATGGCCGCCGCATCGACGTACAGCTTCTCACGATAGTTGATAACCGGATAGCTGCTGTCTTCCCACTTCGCCGTACCGGAGGTCGCGCTGAAACGGACAAACTCCGTCCGAATCGGCTTGCCAAGCCGCACCTGTTTGTTAAGCTCGCCCTTCTCCAAGGCAAGCTGGCCTTCAACAAGCACATATTCGATGCCCGCAGAGAAAAGTTCCGGCTTCTCCACTGTCGAGCGGTCATTGATCGTGTCGTAGTTGAAGATAACTAGATCTGCATCCATCCCCTTGGCGATTCGCCCCTTCTTCTGCAGCGCAATCGCTTGCTTCTCCAGCCGTTGTGCCGGCTGCAGCGACTGCTTGGCAATCGCATCCATCAAGGAGATCGCGCCTTTATCGCGCGCGTAAAGGCCGATCGTCCGGGCGAAGGTACCCGAAGCGCGAGGATGATTGTTGTGACCAGGCTCCAGGATAGCGTCGCTTCCGATCATCACATAGGGCTTTTTCAGCGCATCGATGACATCCTGCTCCGGAATCGCATAAGCAACGGCAAGCTTCCCTTCCTTCTGATATTTGACAAATGACTCCGCAGTCAACCTTTCCGTTGTGCCTGCTATTTGCAAATCCTCATAAGAAATCCGGAACCTCTCCTGCCAGCCCTTGTCGAACCGGGCCGAATTCAAGTAGGTGCCCCAATAGTTATACGGGTAGATACAGGCCGTTATATCCAGCCCTTCCGCTAGCCCATCCTCAAGCATCGCCAGCGATTGCCCCATCGAGAATGTCCCGCCGGTGCTGTGAATATGATCGATATGCACGGCTGCGCCGCTTGCTCTGGCATAGCCGATAATCTCATTCATTGTATCAATGTTTGTACCTGGCTCCTCCATATCGGAGTAGCGGCCATGGAAGTAGACAGGCACGTTATATTCACGCGCCAGTTCCATCAAGGGCAGCACTTCTTCCGGCGAAATTCCCGGCACATATTCCAGACTGAAGGAAATGCCAAGCGCCCCATTATTAAGCGCTTTCTCTGCCTGCTCCTTCAACTTCGCTGTCTGTTCCGGTTTGGCTGCGTCATACCGCCCAAGCTTGAACTGGTTCCTGGCCTGCGTGTAGAAAAAGGAGGCGCCAAAATGCACCGGAGGCTTGTCCCCTTCATAATGCGTATACCAACTGCCAGGCGTCGAACTGCCGCCATGCATTGCGATATTGGTCGTTACGCCGTCCGCAATCTTGTTCCAGACGCCAAGCGGATTCGGATCATAGGATAAATTATCGATAAAACCAGGCGCCACGACCAGGCCAGAAGCATCGATCTCACGCGTGCCGGTCAGCTTCTTCGAGGTGACAACCTCGATCGTTCCGCCGCTAATCCCGACATTCATCCCTTCCTTGTCAAGCGTCGTCTCCGGGTTAATGACACGTCCATTGGAAATGACAAGATCATAAACCTTCTGTGTTTCAGCTTCCGTTGCTTCCTCTTCCGGATCAGTATTGGGGTCAAGCCCCTCCTTGTCGTCAGGCACTGGAGATTTCCCGCCCTTGGCCGGCTCCTGGCCTGTGCCATTATTGCTGGCAAGCGGCGGCTTAGTGCCAGCCCTGGACGGGGCTCCATCCTCACTAAACAAGGCTGACCAGACGATGAAGCCAACAAATACCGAACCGAGCAATGCGGCAATCAACAGCAGGGCGCGAAGCCTTCCGCCGCCTGATCGCACATGCCGTCTTTGGTTTGCCATCTCAACCCTCCCAAACGGCTTTGCCGTCCTTTAGTGGAAAGGTGTTATCACAAGCCAATAGCTTGTTAGCGTTCCTATCAACAGACTTCCACTATATTTTGTATTGACTATTTTTCTAAGTTTTAACCTGTTGTTGTCCCGCCTGCCGCCGATGATGACGCCGATTGCTGGGACGCGCTCGTAAGCTCCACCATCGCTTTGGCGCAGTAATCAATAATATCACTGCGCCGCACGATGCCAATAAAACGATTCATGTCATCAACAACAGGCACAAAGTTCTGCACCTTAACAAGCGAGATTAAATCTTCCATATTCGCGTCAATTTGCACAGCGCGATTGGACAGCCGCAGCGGCACATCCATCAGTCGCACCCGGTGTGATTGCTCAAAGGTGAGCTCAGGCTGATTCTTAAAATACCAGAGCAAGTCGCCCTCTGTTACTGTACCCGCATATCCGCCGTCCTGGTTAAGAATCGGCACAGCGGTATAGCGATGGTACTCCATACGTTCAAGCGTCTGGCGGAGCGTCGCCTCTTCAGTAACACAGATTACTTCTTGTTTGGGAAGTAGGAAAAAAGCGATGTTCATATTGTCCCTGCCACTCCGTTTCTTAAGGCTGAACTTCTTCAGATGCCGAAAGCGATTGAACGGGCTTTTTCGATTGATATTGGTCAGGCAGCAGCAACTGCCCTTTTGGAACCGATGCGTCCAGCCAGTTTTCAATCCATGCTTTCGCCTTATCCAGATCCTCATCGTCTAAATCGTAATACCAGCCTCCAACCCGGTTTTCCAGTCGTCCCTCTCCCTTGAGAGAGTGGCCGTATATCGTCCGGGTGCCTGCCTGCAGCATTGATTTACCCAAATCGATCATATCATCAGGCGTAAGATCCGTTGAGAAGTTCTCACCCATAATGTCAATTAAATGTGGAATTTTGGTCCATTGCCCAACATCGGTCGCACGGTTAAGCAGCGCATTGATGAACAGTTGATGCCTGCCTGTGCGATTCATATCGGAATCCTCACGATACCGGACAAAGTTTAGTGCGTCCTGTCCATTATACAAATCTTGCCCAGCCTTGACTATAAACTTCTCATGGTTAGGATCTTTATTGATAATGTCGTTTTCAATTGGCAGCGGAATGCCGTCCAATGCATCAATCGCTTCTTTGAATCCATCAAAGTTGATAGCTGCATAATGATCAACACGTTGGTCAAACAGCTTTTCGACCGTCTCCACAGCTAGCTCGGCCGCACCGTAAGCATAAGCATGCGCAATTTTGTCCCCGTTCTTGCGCCCAGGAATTGTCACGAACGCATCACGTGGAATCGAGACCATCAGGAGCGCCCCGTCAGCCGGACGAACGACCGTGTAAATCATCGTATCCGAGCGGCCCCGCTCCTGTCCTCTTCGGTCAATTCCGAGCAGCAGCATCGAGAACGGCTCAAGCTTCTTCGGCGCTTCATAGCTAACAGGTTTAGGATCTCGCCCTTCCAGCGGTTTATACGATTTCTCAAGCTTCTTCTCTATCCCGTCTGAAAGAAAAATATCGAATCCCCACATTGCTAATGTTGATCGGTTCATATAGGCGGTGGAGCCAAGAATAATAACAGCTCCTGCGATGACCATCAACCATTTGTATTTTTTCAATACATTCATCATGAGTCTCCTAACTCCAATCATTTGGTTTATAGCTGCCTTACACACAATAAACGATTTAAAAGGTTTTTAAGTTCCATAAATAATAAAAATATGCAAAACAAATGACAGTCAAATATTTATTTTTATACAATTTGTCTTGTCTTTTGTGGATGTTTTCGCTTATCGTTAAGGTATAGTTGCCGCAAACGGCGAATATGAATGCGATATGGAATAAGGACACCTATACCAGGAGGATGATCACCAAATGTCTATGAATGAACCCCCTTTATCCAAATCTTCGACAGGGCTTGATCCGAAAATTGCCGGATTGCTGTGCTATCTTGGAATTTTCGTAACGGGAATTATTTTCTTAGTTATGGAAAAGGAAAGCCGATTCGTGAAGCTGCATGCGCTTCAGTCCACGATCGTGTTCGGCGCGATTTTCGTTATTAATATGATTTTAAGTGCTATCCCTTTTATAGGCTGGGTGGCAAGCTTTATTCTGACGCCGCTTAGCTTCATACTATGGGTTGTCATGATGCTTATGGCCCTGCAAGGGCGCTGGTTCAAACTGCCTTACGTCGGCGACATCGCCGAGCAGCAGGTGGACAAATTCAATTAAATTCATATCCCGTTACTGCCTGCGGCAGAATAGAAAGGGACAGCCGCTAGATGGAGGCTGTCCCTTTCTTCAAAGTAAAATAAGTCGCGCTGCTTCTAACCGCGTCGCAGCCTATTCTGTCGTGTATGGCAGCAATGCGATTTGACGTGAACGTTTAATTGCAATCGTCAATACACGTTGATACTTTGCACTCGTACCTGTCACACGGCGCGGCAAAATTTTACCACGTTCGCTGATAAATTTACGAAGCAAATCAGTATCTTTATAGTCAATGTGCGTGATTTTGTTAGCAGTAAAGAAACATACTTTACGACGCTTGTTGCGTCCGCCTTTACGGCCGCTGAACTTGCGCTCTGGACGCTCGTCGCCGCCTTCTCTTTGCTTGAAGCTCATTCTTCATCGTCCCTTCCTTTAGAATGGCAAATCATCTTCCGATATGTCGATCGGGCGTCCATCGTCCGAGAACGGATCATTGTTGTTATTCCGCGAATTATTCCCGGAACGGTTACCGCCATACGAGGCATTGCCCCCAGAACCGCCGCTGCCGCTATTTCCACCGTAACCGCCACTGTTACCACTGTTGCCGCTGGCATTGCCGCCGCCGCTGTGCCCGCCGCCAGAATCATCACGCGATCCGCCATCGCGGCTCGCCGATTCCAAGAAACGAACGTTATCGGCAATGACTTCCGTCACGTAGACGCGCTTGCCTTCGTTGTTCTCGTAATTCCGCACTTGGATTCGTCCCTCAACAGCTGTCAAACGGCCTTTGCGCAAGTAATTCGCACAAGTCTCCGCGAGCTGCCTCCAAGTCACAACCGGGATAAAATCCGCTTCCCGCTCGCCTTGACCTGAAGTGAATGGACGATCTACAGCCAGTGTAAATTGGGTTACCGCTACTCCTGCTGGAGTGTAGCGCATTTCGGGGTCTCTCGTTAGTCTGCCTATAAGAATGACACGGTTCAACATCAATTTCGCCTCCCAATCGAACAAACATCCTTGCGTAGACTAAGCTACATCTTTGACGATCATATAACGGATGATTTCATCCGTAATCTTCATGACACGGTCAAGTTCCACGATCACTTCTGGCGTTGCGTTGAAATGAACCAGAACATAAATCCCATCACGAATCTTGTTGATCTCATACGCAAGACGGCGTTTACCGATAATGTCGGATTTCGTTACCTCTCCGCCATTCGAGATGATGCCTTGGAATTTATCGACGATCGCTTGAACAGCTTCCTGCTCAGCCTCAGGGCGAATAATATACATCACTTCATATTTGCGCATTGTGTTTCACCTCCTTCTGGACTTAGCGGTCCCCTAACGGGAACAAGGAGCGATTTTACTCGCATACCATTATGCATCTTCTTTGCATACCATATAACTATATCAAATCAAAACCCCCATGACAAGTGGCGGTCATGGGGGCTAGATGGTATGGGGGTCGAAAGGCCAGCAAGCACGGGCCTTTCGCCGCCCCAAACAGATCGAATGAATTGCATTCTATTCACCGTCCAGGCTGGTTGCAACCTGCCTTACCAGGCGTAAGCTTCCGGCGCTTCTCCGCCCGGTCCAGGGAATATATCGTCCAGCGCAGCGATCACGGAAGCATCCAGGGAAATTTCTACGGCACGCAGCGCGTCCTTCAGCTGATCAACCGTCCGCGGACCAATGATCGGCGCTGTCAGAGCCGGATTGGCCAGTACCCAGGCGAGCGCCACATTGGCTTCGCTCTCCCCAAGTTCCGCGCAAAGTGCGGAATACTGCTCAAGCTGGCTCCTATGCTTCTCGATCACCGCTTTCTGCCTGTCTGTCCGCCCGCCGCTGCTCTTCAGTGCGCCACCGCCCAACAGTCCGCCGTTCAGCGGGCTCCAGGCGACGACGCCGAGTCCCAGGTCACGCGCAGCCGGCAGCACTTCCAGCTCCGGCAGACGATTCAGCAAACTATACTTGTGCTGTTCGCAGACGAGCCCCATAAATTTGCGCTCCTTCGCGGCTGCCTGCGCTTTCACAAGCTGCCAGCCCGCGAAATTACTGGACCCGATATAATCGACTTTCCCTTGACGAACGACCGTCTCGAACGCCTCCCACAGCTCTTCCCAAGGCGTACGGCGGTCAATATGGTGCATCTTGTACAGTTCGACATGATCAGTCTGCAGCCTGCGCAGCGAGCCTTCCAGCTGGCGGCGAATTTTGTATAGCGACAGCCCTTGTACATCATTAGGCCCGTCAACAGCATTGTTGATCGGCTCGAATACTTTGGTCGCCAGCACAACCTTCTCACGGCGCTGGCCGCCCTGGGCGAACCAGCGCCCGATAATCGTCTCCGTCAGACCGGCGTTTTCGCCCCATCCATAAATATTGGCCGTATCGAAAAACGTAATGCCAGCTTCCAGCGCCTCATCCATAATCCGGAATGATGTCGCTTCATCGGTATCAACGCCAAAGTTCATCGTGCCGAGGCAAAGCTTGCTTACCCGAAGTCCTGTTCTACCTAAATACGTATATTCCATAAGGTGCGTTTCTCCCTCCTCATGCCTTCCATTGCCCATTGTCAATCACTTCAGGCTTGCCGTCCTGCTCAACGATCCGCTTGCGGTAGCCTTTCGTCTCAATTGTACCATAATCGTGGCCTGCGTCGGCACGGAAGACGAAGAAAGTGACCAGCGGCTCATTGCCGCTGTTAATGCTGCGGTGCGCATAGCGCGGCGGGACGTACACGGCCGCTCCCGGCGTGAATGACTCGATCCGGACGTCCCCTTCCGGATTTTCCATCAGCATGTAGCCCTGACCGGAAAGACAGTAGTAGACTTCACCGGTATCCAATATCGTATGGAAGTGCCCTTTGGTCATATAATACTCATTGCCAACTTGGCCGGGATACACAATACTAGTGCCAAAGAGCAGCTCGCCCGGATGCTCGGGCAGCTTGAGTTCATAAAATTCATATACGAGCGGTCCTTCTCCGTCGGCAGCATCCCGCTCAAATGCAGCTTCATCCGCATACATGCCTTTCATGCGCGACAGATGGCGTTTGGTCGAAGGGCGGGTAGACGACAAACCGCTTTTTAAATCAAATACTTCTGTAAACGGGAGCGTTCCTTGATTGCTATTCATCATCATTTCCCCTCTCATCGTCACTGTATCTAGCGGATGGCGGCCGATAGCGCCGCGATTCGTGCAAATCGCTCCTCTGTCATCTCCAGATCAAACACTTCTGCAATGACCTGCGTCCAGCCGTGCAGGAAGTATATCCAGCCATCCTCCACCGTCAAGCCGCGGTCTGTGGAGACTGCATGCGCCTGCTGCATGAAATCCAGCTCCCCCCGATAGTTAAGCTCCCATACCAGGCTTCCCTGGGGGAATGCGGGCGAAGCGGTGAGCGGCGAACCCGGGCGGTCCTTGCCAAGTCCTGTCGCGTTGACGATCAGCGAATACGGCTTAATGCCGCTCATTGCCTTGTCATTGTCCTCCGCACTGGGTGTCAGATAGAAATCTCCCGGAACATCCGGGCGAAGCGCACGCACGATCCGCTCAATCTCTTTTAGTCTCGGCTCGCTGCGGTTGGTGACGACAATGCGCGACGGGATATCGGTGCCATGCTTCTCTTCCAGCAGGGTGGCACAAATCGCTATTGCGCTCCCGCCAGCTCCCATAACGAACAATTCTCCTCCTTGCTGCTCCCAATACCCTGTTGGAACGAAGGCTTCCATTGCCAGCCCGCTCGTAATCGGGTCCTTCGCGTGGCCGACAAGCTTGCCGTTCCGCTTGGAGATCGAGGACAGTTCGCCAAACATCGTGGCATAAGGGTCCAATTCGTCAAACAAATCTTTCGCCGCATCATACAAGTCGATTTTATGCGTCGTAACAAGGGCGCCCATCGACAGCTCGTCGTCACGAATAAATGCGACAACCTGGCGGTATTGTTCCGGATCAGCATGAATGGCAATATCGATCCCTTTGATGATGGCATTATCCAGTCCGAGCACTGCTGCCCACTCCGGGAATAATTTCATAATGGATGATTTCCCTGTTGTTACTCCAATAAAATACATCGTTGGTTGCGTTGCTTTTTCTGGCAGTTGCATATGGAACCTCTCCTTTGTTTGATCCTTAGACCGGCTTATTGTCCTGCTCCAGCATCTCAAGCAGATTGGCAGTCGACCGAAGTACCATTCTCTCTATCGCTTCATAAGTAAACGCACCGGTATGAGGGGTGAGAATAAACTGTTCCAACTGGGCAAGCTTATTGCCTGGCTGCGGCGGCTCAACTGAAAAAACATCTGTCGCCGCGGCCGAAAGCCTTCCTTGGATAAGCGCATCGTATAATGCCTCTTCATCCACAAGCTCGCCCCGCGACGTATTGATCAGCACAGCTGACGGCTTCATAAGCGCGAGGGTTCTTTCATTGATCAGGCCGCGTGTATCCGGCACAGCAGGGACATGCAGCGTGATGTAATCCGATTCAGCGAACAGTGTATCAAGATTGCGCTCCAGCGCAATTCCCGGCTTACCGGCAAAAGCTTCATCTTTCAAAAACGGGTCATACACGGTTACTCCCATCTGAAGCCCCTGCGCCCGCTTCGCCACTTCGAGCCCGATCTGTCCGCCCCCGACAATACCAAGCCGCTTGCCCGTAATTTCGCGGCCGAGCACCCGGTCCCAGCTGCCCTGCTTCACTTTGGAGGTCATCGCTGGAATATGGCGTGATGCAGCCAAGATCAACCCGATGGCCAATTCAGCAACCGACACATTGTTCGTGCCCTGCGCAGCGCGAACTTGAATGCCTAGCTCGCTCGCCCGCACCGTGTCGATATTATCGACACCCATTCCGTACTTGGAGATGGCGCGCACGTCCTTCAACTGCTCGATCACCGCGGCCGGCATAGGGTCAACGCCGACAATCACACCGACAACCCCCTCCTTCGCCAGCCCGATCAGCTCCTCTTCCGTCAATGTTCGCCCGGTCTTGTTCTCGATCGGTTCATACCCTTTTGTTCGCAGCAGCTCATAGGCTTTATCTTTGTAGTGATGATAAGACTTTGGCGTTACAAGCACTTTGTTCATTTGTGTCCCCCTCTCTCATGCGGCCTACATGTCAATTTGTCATGACATAAGGATGCAAAGTGAAGAACGTTTTCCCGGCCGCAACCTGGCGTTGTCCTTCACATAAGTGCCGATCTACTCATTTCGTAAGAATGTCATTACATTGTTGGATAAAAAAATGTCTTTACCAGTGCGAATCCTCCGCTTTGTCTTCTTTCTAATGGATATAGGAGGGAGCCTCCAAATATGCTCCTTGTTTCTCCAAATACCCTATAGCGAGCGGGCGGCGGGCCCAAGCCAAGCCGCCGCAGTGCGAACTTGAGCCCACTCTTTAAATCGGAAACGGCGACTTCATTTGATCGCCAATTCTCATCCTGTCATCCCTTCCAGTAAACGCTGCACATCTGCGTGTGCAGGCATGGCGGGAATCGCCCCGACCTTGGTCGTCGCAAGCGCGCCTGATGCATTGGCAAACCTGATCGCTTCGACCAACTCATCGTCAACTGCAAGCTCAAACTGTCCGGTACGCGCCCTTCTCTCCAGCAGCTTGGCCAGCAGCCCCGCTACAAAGGCATCGCCGGCTCCAGTCGTTTCCACTACATTCGTCGGGTGCCCAGGGAAGCTGCCGCTCACCTGTCCGTCTGTGTAGTAACAGCCTTCTTCGCCGCGGGTGACAACAACGAGGCGCGGTCCTTGATTCAGAATATCTAATGCGCTCTCTTCAAGCGTGTTATAACCCGTTATAAATGTCATCTCTTCTTCGCTAATTTTCACTACATCAGCATGGCGGAATACTGCGCGAATTTCTTCTCGCGCCCTCGACTCGCTATCCCACAGATTAAGGCGCAAATTCGGATCATATGAGACAAGCAATCCGTGCCGTTTTGCCAGCTCCAGCCCGTGCAGGGTAGCCGTGCGGGCAGGCTCGCCTGCAAGACTGACCGATCCGAAATGAAAGATCAGCGATTCCGCAAAGGCCGCTTCATCCAGGTCTTCAGGGGTGAGCTGCAAATCTGCGCCAGGATTGCGGTAAAACATGCAGTCCCGCTCCCCGGTGGAGCGATTCGCTACGAACGACAGCGTTGTGCGCGACTCGGCGTCATAAGCCATCCCGCTCACGTCGACGCCAGCTTGCTCCAGCACCTGCTTCAAATATTCACCGAACGGATCTTGCCCCACCTTGCCGATGAATCCTGCCCGTCTGCCAAGTTTTGCAAGGCCAGCTGCTACATTGGCAGGAGCGCCTCCAGGCGCTTTATGAAAGCCGCTGCTGTCGATCAAAGAATGATCCGCGTCTACAGATACGAAGTCAATCAGCAATTCTCCCAAACACAATACCTCTGATTTCATTCTATCGCCCTCCTGCCTTGTGCCCACTCTTTATTTAGCAATCGCTTCCATTAACAGAAACTTTACCGAATGCCAAGCTTAAATGAAAATTGACTTCGATCACCTCGATACTTGGCCAATGAATACTCAATCGGCGAAGAATCCGTCAAATAAGTAATACTCTTAATAAATTGAATCGGCGCGCCTTTATCAACGCCCAGCAACTCGGCCTCGTATTCACCAGCCAGCACCGCTTCCAGATTGCGAACAGCCTCCATTAAAGAGAAGCCGCACACTTGCCGCAATATTTCGTACAGCGATTCGTATTCGAAATTTCGATCCAAAATCGGCTTACATCGATCATACGGCAGGTAAGTGACAACATATACAATCGGATCCTCGTTCGCAAAGCGCAGCCGTCTTAAACGTATGACCTGGCTTCCGGTCGCAATGTGAAGCGCATCAGCGATTTTATCGTCGCAATCTATGACATCAATTCCAAGAATTTTGGTGGAAGGCTCTAGCCCCTTCTTGATCATCTCATTGTTGAAGCTATCTAGAACTTGCAGAAACTCCTGACTGATCTTCGGCTTCGTTACGAATGTTCCCTTGCCCTTCTGACGGACGAAGTAGCCTTCAACAACCAATTCATTAATGGCTTGCCTTACCGTCGGCCTGCTGATATTGAAATGGGCGCTAATCTCCACCTCCGTCGGTATTGGGCGATCATAGCCTACGTGATCATTTGTTATATAGTCCAGAAGGATTTCTTTGAGTTGGTAATAATACGGGATTGGAACCTCTTTGTTTAACGTTCTGCTAAACAGATCAGCCATAATCGTGTCTCCTTTATTAACTAAATCATAAAGACATTGTAATGTCATTACATTTGGGTTTTTGTTACAACTCCATAATAAAATCGCTTTCATAGTTTGTCAACTTTTTTATTTGGTGTATTGTCCTGAAGAAAGCTGTGTGATGGAATGTGCATGCGGCTTATTACGTAACGGTTTCAATGAAACACTTCATGTCCCTCGTTCCCACACAATTAAAAACCTCCCACATGGTTTCACGTGGAAGGTTAATTAGTAGAATTATAGAATGGCGGAGAAGGTGGGATTCGAACCCACGCACGCTTTGACACGCCTAGCTGATTTCGAGTCAGCCCCCTTGGGCCTCTTGGGTACCTCTCCATAAATAAAGAATCTAGATGATATTATATCACAGCAATTACTCCGAACGCAACAATTTTTCTAATTATTCTTTTTAATACCAACAAGCCCCGCTTACCCACCTGTGCCGGCCCCTGCGGATTGACTTTCCCCGGGCAGGTTTTTACCCTGCCCTGCTAGCAAGAAGCCTGTACAGCCCGACGTAGCGGCTCTGAGCCCGCATTAGGTTATCCCTCTGCGCCGCTTGCATCTCCCTCTGGCGCTGTGGAGTGCAGCACTTTCTTCATGTTCTTCTCAAACTTGGCCCGCGGGATTAATACACTATGCTTGCAACCGACACACTTAATTCTGATATCCATTCCCATCCTGATAATTTCCATCTCATTCGTTCCACATGGATGCTGTTTTTTCATCTGAACGATGTCACCCAATTGGAATTGCTTGCGTTCCATGCTCATCCCCTGCTTTCGACTTTAACTGTTTTTACTGCAACGCGATTTGATGGGCATCAAGCGCTTTTTTAATTTCAGCGTTAAGTCGCATGACCACCGCCTCTTGGGTGTTCGGCTTGCATTCCGCAATAATACGCAACGTTACTTTCGCAGCTGCTATCGTCTGCACACCCAGGACGACAGGCTCTTTTGCCAAATTTTCATCTTCAATGGCTGCTGTCGTCTGCTTAATGATCTCTGTTGCCAAGTTTATATCCGCGGTATAAGGGATGGACAGATCTATGACGGCTACGGAATTGTTGAATGAAAAATTAGTTACCTCATTGATTGCGCCATTGGGAATAATCCGCACTTCCCCCGTCCAGCTTTTCAGTCTGGTTGTTCGCAGTCCAATCACCTCTACGGTGCCTTTAAATGAACCCGTCTCAATGACATCGCCAACAGCGAACTGATCCTCCACGATAATGAAGAAGCCGGTTATTATATCCTTCACCAGGCTTTGGGCGCCAAATCCGATAGCCAGCCCGACAACTCCGGCCCCTGCAAGCAAAGGTCCCAATTCAATATTGAACTCAGACAAGATAAGCAGCACACTTACAAAATGAATGACATAAGTAGCTACATTCCTAAGCAGCTTGCCAACGGTCAGCATCCGTCTGGCCTGGATATTCAGCCTCTTGGATTCTCTGTTGTCCATTGCGATGATAATTGCTTTATTAACGGCAATAATCACGATTCGACTAATGACTAGAATAATCAGAATTCTGACGATCCGCCAGCCATAGTCCATCCACATTTGTTCATTCGCAAGCCATTTCCCAATCGCTGACGTTACTTCATTTAACCACACGCCGCTTCCCCCTTACCGCTTCCCAGGTAGTTACTCTATCAATTCATACCCGTTATCTACCTCGCGGTAAACTCCCCGTATTTCAACACGCTCGCTTACAATGATCTGATTGACAGTTGACAAGTCCTCGTCCGGAAACTGAATGGATAATGCGCAGCCCGCGGTAATCTCTTTGGGCGTTGGACATAGATCGATTTCGATATCCGCATATTCCAAGAGCATCTCTGCACGAAGCGCCTGTTGAGTTGAATCGAAAGCAATCAGCATTCTACCGGCCTCCTGCGAATGTTTGGATTTTCCTCTACTATAAAGTATAAAACAACTGCTCCATCCATATACTAGTAACACGATATCAACACATATGGAGGGGACTCTATGAATGTAGTGCCATTTAAAGATTCGCCATTAAAGGTTCCTTGTACAAGCAGCAGCGTAAACGAACTGCTGACCCCAAGACTGATCAGTCTATTGCCTGCAGACCAGCATATTGCCATTGTTTGTATTGGTACGGATCGCTCAACCGGGGATGCGCTTGGCCCATTGGTCGGCACAGCTCTTAGCAAAAAGTGCAGCAACCAGTTTGATCTCTACGGCACATTGGAAAACCCTGTTCATGCGATGAACCTTGAAGAGACGATGGAAAAGATCAACAGCGTCCCTCATCCTCCATTTATCGTCGGCATTGACGCTTGCCTTGGACAAGCCTCCAGTGTAGGCTGCATACAAATCGGCACAGGTCCGGTGCGTCCCGGAGCAGGCGTCAATAAAGAGCTGCCTCCTGTTGGCGATATTCATATTACGGGCATCGTTAATGTCGGCGGCTTCATGGAATATTTCGTCCTTCAGAACACACGTCTTCACCTTGTGATGCAAATGTCGGAGATCATTGCCAACAATCTGCTGCGCTCTGTACAAGCTGTCCACAGATTAACTACACTTGCTGCACCGCAAGAGTAATCGCTGTTTTTTCTTCATCCGTCAACACGTAAGTCGATTCGCCGCGCTGCAACGGCTTGGCGTACACATACATATTTTCGCGATTTTGAATACCGCTGAACACAATGCCATCCTGCAGCTCATTGATGATTGCTACTGAGAAGCTCATATCGCTGCCTTCTGCAAAGGTATTGTAGCGGTGTATTCCAATATGACCTTTGACATTCCGCAGTCCCTCATTAATCGCTTTGATGTCAACCTGTTGAAAATCCAATAAATCCTGCTGGCTGTCCATCCTTTCCTGAATATCGAGCAAAATGCGTTCCAAGCCGTCTACCCCAGTTTCGTTCATCATCTGGGTATAACGCTTGCGAAGCTTTGTCAGCTTCATTTGTACAATAAGTGTCCATAAAAACTGCACAACCATCAACAAACCCAATATGCCTACGATGACTACTAAATTCTCTGCTGTGGAATCTCCCATCAGTTGGTTCTCTCCCCTATTTATAAAAAAATGCAAGCGCCACGGTCCCTCCATCCTATGAAGGGGGAGCAATCGTTTCGCGGGTAACTATATGTCGTTTTATTTTGCTCAAACTCATCCGTTTTTATATTTCCAACACAAAAAGCTTCAGCTCCCATTCCGAATGGCGAAGCAAATGTGTCACACCTTTATTTTACACTCTCACATACCCTTTACACAAACCGCTTTTAACCACTTGGCATCTCCCACAGCAAACTTGGTTTTCAATTAAAATGCTGTTTCATTTCCGCTATAGCGGCAACCAATGCAGCAACATCATCTGACGTGCTCTGATAGCCCACACTGGCCCGCACAGCCCCTGTGGCATACGTCCCGGCACTTTCATGCGCCAGCGGCGTACAATGGAAACCAGAGCGAACTGCGATCCCATAATGTTGATCCAACACGAATGCGATCTCTGATGGATCGACCTGACCGACAAGAAAAGAAACAATTCCCGTTCTTCTCTCCCCCAGTTTCGGCCCTAATATTTTCACATCGTCAATCGACTGCAGCCCTTCTATCATCTGCTGCGTAAGTTTCCACTCCTCATCATATATTCTGCTTACTGTCTGTTCAAGTATATATTGTACGCCAACAGCTAATCCGGCGATCCCTGGTGTATTCTGTGTTCCGGCTTCATAACGGTCAGGGCGGATTACCGGCTGTTCCTCCGCTTCAGACTGACTTCCTGTTCCACCATGCATATGCGGCTCCAGTTCAAGGTCCGGGTGAAGATACAACCCGCCGGTTCCTTGCGGTCCCAGCAACCCTTTATGCCCCGGAAAAGCCAGCATGTCGATCCCCGCCGCTTTCACATCAATGTCCAGAATGCCAGCGCTTTGGGCAGCATCAACTAATAGTCTGGCGCCTTTACTTCTGGCAATCTCTCCAATCTCTGCTACAGGCAATATACTCCCCAACAAGTTGGAACTATGGTTCACCACTACAAGTGTTGTATTTTTCTGAAAACTTCGTTCTAATTGTTTAAGATCCAATTGCCCTTCCAGATCCACCTCAATGTATGTAACCTCGACCCCCATTGCACGCTTCAGATATGAGAGCGGCCGCCTTACTGAATTATGTTCAACGGCTGTTGCTATCACATGATCACCCGGCTTCAAAAAACCCTTAATCGCCAAATTTAACGCTGCGGTCGTATTTAGTGAAAACGATATATCATTAGGATTGCCAACCCCGAATAAGCGAGCCAATTGCTTTCTCGCTCCGAACAATGCCCGACTGGCTTTCACAGCCATAGCATGACTACCTCTCCCCGGATTGGCAGCCTCGCTCATCATAGCCTCAGCAACCCTCTCCAGCACCTGTGGCGGCTTAGGCCATGATGTCGCTGCGTGATCGAGATAGATCAAAGGTTTTGCTGCAGTTTTCATATAACTCCCCCTCCCTCACCCTCATATAAAAACACAAAAAAATAGCATACCTTAGTTTAATCTTTCCCAGGAAAGAAAACAACTCGGCATGCCATTTCATAATCGAACCTCACCCTATTAAGCCAACTGTTCCAGCAACTCCAACAACCGCTCCAAGTCCTGCTTGTTGTAGTAAGAGAGTTCTATTTTCCCTTTATCCTTTTGCTGTTTAATCTTCACTGTTGTCTTAAATTGATCACGCAGTTTCTCTTCCGCAGATTCAATATAAGGGTCTCTTCGTTTTGCTTTTTGTTTCGTATCTTGCTGCTCATCTTTTTTGTGATCCAGCTTCTGAATCGCAGCTTCCAGATCACGCACACTCCATTCGTTTTCAATCGTTAGTCGAGCCAGTTCCCGTCTCACATCTTCTTCCTTTATTCCTGCCAACGCTCGTGCGTGACCCATAGATAATGTTCCACGTGAAACATTATCTTTGATCTCATTCGGCAATGACAACAACCGCAGGAAGTTAGCAATATGCGAGCGTGATTTGCCAACCTTCAAAGAAAGCTCCTCTTGTGTCAGTTCAAACTTATCCATAATTGCCTGATAGGCAACAGCAATTTCAATCGCATTTAGATCTTCACGTTGGAGATTTTCAATCAATGCAATCTCCATCACTTGCTGATCAGAGAAAGAACGTACAACCGCAGGGATCGTCTCTGAACCGATCAGCCCTGACGCACGGAACCGTCGTTCACCGGCAATAATTTCATAGCCTTTAAGTACGCTGCGAACAATAATCGGTTGAATGACACCATGCTGCTTTATTGATTCCGCCAGTTCTTTAATTGAATCATCATCAAAATGTTTCCGGGGTTGATACGGATTCGGACGCAGTTTTGTCAATGAAATTTCGATCACTTTATCATCGTCATTAACGGACAATGACGGAATGAGTGCATCAAGGCCTCTACCTAGCCGCTTGCTCATACGTAATCACTTCCTTTGCCAATTCAAGATAAACCTCAGCACCCTTAGATCTGGGATCATATGTGATTATGGCTTGTCCATGTGAAGGGGCCTCACTTAAACGGACATTGCGCGGAATGATCGTTTGATATACCTTTTGTTGAAAATACTTTTTCACTTCTTCAATAACCTGGATGCCCAGATTGGTGCGCGCATCAAACATGGTCAGCAGCACACCCTCAATTTGCAAAGAGGTGTTAAGATGCTTTTGAACTAACCGCACCGTGTTTAGTAGTTGGCTCAGTCCTTCCAACGCATAATATTCGCATTGAATTGGGATGATGACCGAGTCGGCCGCGGTTAATGAGTTGATTGTCAATATGCCAAGCGATGGCGGACAATCAATAAGAATATAGTCAAAAAAAGGCTTCACCAAGTGAAGCGCTTTTTTCAAACGAACTTCTCTTGAAATTGTTGGCACAAGTTCAATTTCTGCACCCGCCAACTGAATCGTCGCAGGTATTATAGTTAAACCAGGAATGTTGGTTTCCACCATTGCATCCTTGGGGTGCACATCATTAATGAGGACATCATAAATGCAGTTTTCAACATCTGCCTTATTAATCCCGATCCCGCTAGTCGTATTGCCTTGAGGATCTATGTCTACTAGCAGTACTTTCTTTCCTAGTGATGCCAAGCAAGCACCAAGATTAACAGAAGTTGTCGTCTTGCCGACGCCGCCCTTCTGGTTTGTTATTGCTATTATTTTGGACAAACCGATTCACCTCGATGCAAGCGTAAACGGCTTCACCTTCCTTTGGCGGAGAAGTGTTCGTTTCGCATAGAAATATAAGACCAATCATGTGAACAACGTTGTATACTCTTATATTTTGATAATAATTGATTAGCCACATAACAATGCAGCATACCCATTCCGTCGTAGTGAAACAACTGCATCCCCGCGGGCTATACGGTCGTTTTATTATAATTGCCTAACGCTTGGGAATACGTATGACGATCTCATAATGATCCCCAGTATCTTTCTCATCTGTCTTAATTTTCAAACCCGATCCGGAGACCATCTCTACAGATTGACGAATCGTATTCAACGCGAGCCTTACATCTTTCGTGAAGGAAACACGCTTTTTCTTCTTAATCTGAGAGGCTTCTTTATAAAACATCACACGCGCTTCTGTTTGCTTCACATTTAACTCTTTTGTGAGTACATCATCCAAAACTTTCGCCTGCAGCTCCTCCGAGTCTAGCGAAAGCAGTGCACGCGCATGCCGTTCTGTAATTTTTCTTTCAAATAAGGCAACTTTAACTGGTTCACTTAAATTAAGCAACCTTATTTTATTGGCAATTGTTGACTGGCTCTTGCCAAGGCGCTGCGCAAGACTTTCTTGGGTCAGGCTGTGCAAGTCAATCAACTTCTGGTACGCCACTGCCTCTTCGATGGCAGTCAACCCTTCACGCTGCAGGTTTTCAATCAAGGCAATTGATGCTGCCTGGGAGTCATTGAAGTCCCGTACAATTGCCGGAATTGTGGGCAGTTCCAGTTTTTTAACTGCCCGAAAACGCCGCTCCCCAGCGATAATTTCATACCTGTTATTCCGCATTCTAACCACAATAGGCTGAATAATGCCGTGCGTCTTAATCGTTTGACACAGCTCTTCGATCCGCTCATCATCAAAAATCGTACGCGGCTGATATGGACTGGGATCAATTTCCCCTATTGGGATTTGCTTTACTTCGTCATGAGTGCTTTTATCCCCAAATCCGAACAAGCGTGAAAATTGCTCTTTCATACTATGCATAACCACCCGATTTCAAAATGCTAACGCGACACTATTATTCCGACTAAACCCTTACAATTCCGAGCACACCCGTACTCCCCCCTATTATGACTCGATAGGAAGGGATAAAGAATTGCGCTTTCCACCATCAAAAAACAAGCAGAGACGGCACCACTACTTTTACCATCACGTGGCGACCGTCCTTTTATTTCTTATTTATTCCGACCTCATATCATCTAGCAACATCGCCACTCCGATGGTATCAAGCCAGACAGCATATCTTTTTCTTCTATAGATATAATATTTCGCCCATCAATAGCCATTTTCCTGCTTGACTTAAAAATTTAATATGATTGCCAAAGTCTTTTAAACGAAATCTATTCATTGTCCTTTAAGAGGTTTCCATAACTGTTCCCGAGCAAAGACAATTGATAAGTTGCAGCTTATGCCACAAAAAAACAAGCCAATGTTTCACGTGAAACATTGGCTTGTAGTCGTTCATCTTATATTAAGTTCTAGCTTCAGCACCAATGGGTGCTGAAGCTCTATATTAACGGTGTCTTCAACGGGGTGCCTGCTTTACGCGGATATTCCCTTGGCGTCGGCGCCATCTTCTCGATAACAAGAATGTGGCGATCAGATTGTTCGTTTGGCAGCTTCAAGTTATGCGTGCTGATTAATTTGCCCTTTAGCACTTTTAAACTTTTGCCAGCATCCTTAATTTCTTGGTCCGGCTCCGTCCCTTTCATTGCGGCGAATAATCCCCCGGTTTTTACAAATGGCAGACAAAATTCATTGAGAACCGCCAGCTTCGCAACTGCCCTTGCAGTGACCAGATCATAGTTGTCGCGATGCTGTTTGTCCCTGGCAATATCTTCTGCTCGACCATGCACGCATGTAACATCCGCGAGCCCCAGATCCTGAACAACTTGCTTCAAAAACTGGATGCGTTTGTTTAATGAATCGACGATCGTCACTTTCAACTGCGGATAACATATTTTAAGAGGCAAACTTGGGAACCCTGCTCCGGAGCCGATATCGGCAATCGTCTGAACCTCATTCATATTCACACAAGCTGACAACGTGACCGAATCATAGAAGTGTTTCTCATACACGGCCGCGCGCTCAGTTATGCCCGTCAAATTCATTCTTTCATTCCATTCAACCAGCAGCTTGAAATATTGTTCGAACTGCTCTTGTTGTACAGAAGTCAACGAAACTCCCTGTTCAGCAATTAGACTTATAAACCACTTCGGTGAAATATCCATCATTATCCTCTCGCTGCCACTACACGGTTGTAATGTTCCAGATAGACAAGCAGGATGGAAATGTCGGCAGGGTTAACGCCGGCGATACGAGTTGCTTGCCCAATCGATAACGGTCGAATATCAGACAGCTTGTGCTTCGCCTCCATCGCCAATCCCCGGACATCGAAATAGTCGATATCACTTGGTATTTTTTTCTTCTCCATCTTGCTGAGACGTTCTACCTGAAGCAGCTGCTTCTCAATATAGCCCGCGTACTTCACTTGAATTTCAACTTGCTCTTTCATCTCTGCTGTCAAATGCTCAGGGACTTCCATAACCCGCTCCAGATGGCTGTAAGAAATCTCAGGCCGCCGCAGCAGCGAAAGCGCATCGACCGTCGTTTGAATTGGGGAGGAACCAAGCTCTATCAGCAATTGCTCCAATGCCTCATCAGCCTTCACCTTCACTTGCTTCAAACGTTCTACTTCCTGTTCTACAGAAGCCTTCTTGTTCAAAAACCGCTGATAGCGTTCTTCAGAGATCAAGCCAATTTCATAACCGAGCGGCGTCAATCGCATATCGGCATTGTCATGGCGAAGCAGCAGACGATACTCGGCGCGTGAGGTTAGCAAACGATACGGATCGTTGACCCCTTTCGTAACCAGATCATCGATCATGACCCCCATATAGCCTTGCGAGCGATCGATAATAACCGGCTCCTTGCTCTGTACTTTGCGTGCAGCATTAATGCCGGCGAGAATTCCTTGCCCTGCCGCTTCCTCATAACCCGAGGTTCCATTGATCTGTCCGGCGGTAAACAAGTTGGTAATCTTCTTCGTTTCCAGTGAAGGCCACAGCTGCGAGGAAACGACGACATCATATTCAATCGCATAGCCATTGCGCATCATTTCAGCTTTTTCGAGTCCTGGCACAGAACGGACAATCTGCAACTGCACATCCTCCGGCATACTGGTAGACAGACCTTGGACATAGTATTCTGTCGTGTTGCGTCCTTCCGGCTCGAGGAAAATCTGATGTTTCGGTTTATCAGCAAACCTTACAATCTTATCTTCGATAGAAGGGCAATACCGTGCCCCCGTTCCTTCAATTGCACCGGAGAACATAGGTGAGCGATGCAGATTATCATTAATAATTTGATGGGTTTCTGCAGAAGTATAGGTCAGCCAGCATGGCAGTTGTTCATTATCCGAAAATTCGGTTTCGTAGGAAAAGAATTTCGGCTCCTCATCGCCTGGCTGAATTTCCGTTTTGCTAAAATCAATCGTGTCTCTATGCACGCGAGGCGGTGTTCCTGTTTTGAAGCGATCCAGTTCCAAACCCAGCCTGCGCAGACTTTCCGACAATTTAACTGACGGCTGTTGATTGTTCGGTCCGCTCTCATAACTCAGCTCGCCCATAATAACTTTGCCGCGCAAATACGTTCCTGTCGTCAATACAATCGCCTTGGCGCGGTAAATCGCCCCTGTTTTGGTCACGATTCCTACGCAAACCCCATCTTCAACCAACAGATCCTCAGCCATTCCCTGGCGAAGCGTTAAATGTTTGGTTTCTTCTATCGTTTGCTTCATTGTATTTTGATACAGCACTTTGTCAGCTTGTGCGCGCAGCGCATGAACCGCGGGGCCTTTCCCCGTGTTCAACATTCTCATTTGAATAAACGTTTTGTCGATATTGCGTCCCATCTCTCCGCCTAGCGCATCAATTTCGCGAACGACATGCCCTTTGGCAGGTCCGCCAATCGATGGGTTGCATGGCATGAATGCGACCATATCCAGGTTAATGGTCAACAGCAACGTTTCACAGCCCATTCGGGCAGCAGCCAAAGCCGCTTCACATCCTGCATGGCCAGCGCCGATGACAATAATATCGTATTGTCCAGCCTCATATCCCATTTCGAACTCCTCCTTCTTTTTTTATCCACATGTTAATAACCATTTAAAACAATTGATCCACAACCTAAGCCAGTGATTTATAAGGTCGCCCGATTACTTCGGGCTTGCAGGTTGCTTCCAATCGCCATTCAAAGCCGGATTTCTTCTCTCTAATTTCAAAAGGGTGAAATCCGTCTTTAAAAAGCGACCACTTTGTTTTTTTTTCAGCATCCCTGCATCCCTTCGCTACCTAACTCCCCACAATTAACCACACACAACAGCAGATTACTCCGAGCTTGCACAAATCGGGCATCTCCTGCACGAGCAAAAGAATCGCCGCGACAAACGTGAAATTGTGGTTGACTGCCAACAGTATCGCCCCCACCGCGTGCTGGGACTGCGCAGGGTGCAGAAATTGTTGTATAAACTACATCATTTCACCTAAAAAAGTCATTTTTCTTAAGAATTGTTGTATAAAGTACAACAATTTCACGAGAATCGGCACATTTCCCTGGAAAAGTTGCACAAAATACAACAATTTCCCCTAGGGACCTCTTTATTCAACTTATATCTATATATCTATATGTTTTACTTACCCAAGCAAAATTGGGAGAAAATTTGATCAATCAAGGAGTCTCCAGCACTATCGCCGACAATCTCACCCAACTGTTCCCATGCTGTTCTGACATCAATCTGTATTATATCGATCGGAATACCCGAAGTTGATGCATCGATGGCATCCAACAATGATTGTCTAGCCTGCTTCAACAGCGCGATATGCCGTGCATTACTAACATATGTCATATCAGCTGTCTCCAGCAACCCGCTAAAAAATAAATTGGAAATCGCTGCTTCCAGCTGTTCCAAGCCTTCCTCATGCAGCACGGACATTTTAACAATCGCTTCGGGCGCAAGCGCCGGGTCCAGACGATCCAGATGAAGCTGCTGCGGCAAATCTGTTTTATTAACAATGACGATGACCTGACGATCGCGCAGCTGCTCAATCAACTGTCGTTCATCATCATGAAGCGGTTCATGATAATTCAATACCAGCAAGATCAAATCTGCTTCATTCAGCGCGTGATGCGAACGCTCCACGCCGATTCGCTCCACAACATCTGTCGTTTCCCGAATGCCTGCTGTATCCAGCAGTTTAAGCGGTATCCCGCCCACCGTTACGAACTCTTCAATGACATCGCGCGTTGTGCCGGGAATGTCGGTAACAATCGCTTTGTTGTCCTGTGCCAGCGCATTAAGCAACGAGGACTTGCCAACGTTAGGCCGCCCTACAATTGCCGTTGTAATCCCCTCACGCAGAATTTTACCCTCACTTGCCGTTTGCAGCAAACGGTCAATTTTGGCAATGACAAGATTGCATTGCTCGTGAATGTATTTGCCTGTCATTTCTTCTACATCATGTTCAGGATAATCGATATTCACCTCAATATGCGCCAGCAGTTCAATGACCTCGCCACGCAGCTGTTTGATCAATCTCGACAATTTCCCATCCACTTGCTTGAGCGCAATTGAAAAAGCCTTGTCTGATTTAGAGCGAATCAAATCAATAACCGCTTCGGCTTGCGCCAAATCGATGCGGCCATTTATAAACGCACGCTTTGTAAATTCGCCAGGTTCAGCTGCTCTGACACCCTCCTGGCGCAGCACCAGATCCAGCACCTTCTTCACGGATATATATCCGCCATGCGTGCTGATCTCCACTACATCCTCTGCGGTAAATGAGCGCGGTCCCTTCATAACCGTCAGCAAAACTTCCTCAACTGCTTCGTCCGTTGCAGGTTCAACGATGCGGCCATAATGAACGGTATGCGAGGGGGCCTCTAGAAGGTTGCTGCCGCCGCGAAATATTCTGGCGGCAGTTGGTACTGCCTGCTCTCCACTAACCCGTATAACGGCAATGCCGCCCTCTCCGACTGCAGTCGAAATGGCGGCAATAGTATCTTCCATCATAATCATAGCACCTCAAACTTCTAAAAATAGCTGAATCGTGTATGTGGTCAAACTTCTATGCTTTCAAAAAACAGCAATGGCTCCGACGAGACATTGCTGTGATAAGCGAGCGCGGCGCTCCCCACATTGCTGTGAAGAGCGCTCTGTCGCAAGATGCGATATTCTGTAATACTGCATTACGAACGAATCGCAATGACAACGCGCCGATGAGGCTCGTCCCCTTTGCTAAAGGTTTTCACTCTCGGATGGCTCTGCAATTGTGAGTGGATGATCTTGCGCTCTTGCGGCGACATCGGTTCCAGCACGACTTCTTTGCGAGAGCGAATTACCCGATTCGCCAAGCGATCTGATAATTCCTCAAGTGTCTTGCGCCTGCGTTCTCGAAAATTCTCTGCATCAAGCACGAGACGAAAATGACTATCCGAATATTTATTAGCGACAATATTGGTCAAATACTGCAAAGCATCAAGTGTTTGTCCACGCCGGCCTATCATCATACCGAGATCGTCTCCGCCTGATAATTCAAGCAGCAGCCCTTCCCTCGTTTCCTGACGTTTAATACTAACCGTTAATCCCATCGTTCTAGCAACCTCCAGGACAAACCGTTCAGCCTCGCCGGCAGGATCAGGAATCAGCTCAAGTTCAACTTTCGCTTCTTTCACCCCGATGAGTCCGAACAAACCTTTGGAAGGTTGCTCTAGCACAGTAATGTTTACACGGTCCTTAGCCACTTGCAATTGCGCTAAACCATTCTGAACAGCATCTTCGATCGTTTTTGCTGATGCAACGATTTTCTTCATTTCGCAGGAACCTCCTTGCCTTTGTCAGAGGTGCGTACGTACAGAAAATAGTTTTGAATAATTGTATAGATGTTTGTGTATATCCAATACAACGGCAGCGCCGCTGGGAAAGACATTGCCATAACAAAAATCAGCACCGGGAAAATAAGCAGAATCGCCTGCATCGGGTTGTTAGGCTGCTGCGGCATCATCTTCGATTGAACAAAAGTTGTGATGGCAGCGATAACTGGCAAAATGTAATAAGGGTCCTTCTGGCCAAGCTGCAGCCACAAGAATGTGTGCTCCCTAATTTCCGGGTTCCAGTAGATTGCATTGTAGAGCGCGATGAAAATCGGCATTTGTACGATCAACGGCAAACAGCCGGCAAGCGGATTCACCTGATGCTGCTGGAAGAGTTTCATTGTTTCTTCCTGCTGCTTCTGCGGGTTGTCCTTGTACTTGTCTTTAATCTTCTTCATCTCTGGCTGCAGAGCCTGCATCGCCTTGGAACTGCGGTATTGCTTCAGCGTTAACGGCAAAATAAGTGTTCGGACAATAATCGTCAGAATCAGGATGGATATGCCGTACGAACCATCAAACCAGTTCGCAAAGGAATCCAGCATGAGCGCGAACCAATAGACAACATTCTTTTCCCAAAAGTTGCCCTCTTTCAATTCATCGATCGTTGTTGTGTGATCAGTCGGCACACAACCGGATAAAACAACAACGAGCAGCAGCATCGAAAGCACCAGCAACCATCTTTTTCGTACACTCCGGGACAACATCAAAACTCCTCTCTAAAAGAGCAACGCATATAGGTGTAACTATACCATAATTTGAAAAACAAATAAACAACCCTTCCCCTTCAGTTAACGCTGCGGCTGACGGGAATGGCGGGGCTTGAGTAGATTTGATTTTCTGAGCACATGAAGCACACTTCGCTCCAACTCCTTGGTACTCATAGAAACCGATGGCTTGCGGGCAATGATGATCAAATCGGTATGGTCGGCAATGCTGTCTGTTTGCGCACGCACAATCTCCTTGAGCACGCGCCGCATGCGATTGCGTACAACCGCATTGCCCAGCTTCTTGCTTACGGACACACCAAAGCGAAATTGCTCTACCTCAGGCTTACGCGACCAATAAACAACCAATTGACTGTTCGCAAACGATTTGCCGCCGCGATATATTCGATTGAAATCCTGTCTGTTTCGAAGACGCAGCTTCCTTTGCACAACAGCAACCCACCGTAACAATAGTATTTGTAGTATTGCCGCTTTCCAGCAGCCTCACACGCAGAACAGCATGCGATTTGTTAAATTATATGAAATGATGCGTTCGGCCACTTGATATCAGCTTGTCCCGCATAGCGATCCGATTGCCTCCATTACATAGGCGACGAAGCCGTTTTCGCTTGATTTTACAGAAAAAAAGACCACCGAATGTGGTCTTCATTAATTACGCGCTTAATACTTTTCTGCCCTTTTGGCGGCGAGCGCTAAGCACTTTACGTCCGTTCTTTGTGCTCATCCGTTTACGGAAGCCATGAACTTTTTTACGTTTGCTCACATTCGGTCTAAATGTCGGTCTCATTTATCGCACCTCCTTGATCAATCATCCCTACGTTCAGAAAAAACGCCTTTTTCAATTAAACCATGCTCGCTGGCAAAAGTCAACTTGATTGTTATCCCCCATTTTACCAGTTCGCAGTGAAATTGCTTCACCCTCATTTTCGCCAAAAGTTGTCCACATTCGTATTATTGCCCCAAAAAATAATAACATGTGGACAACGCAAAACGAAAAATCGAAGAAGTTGTCGAAACTTCACAAATTATAAACAATATCTTGTGGTGTAGATAACATTTGTACACAAGCTATTGAAATTGTGGATAAAATCGCGATTTTCATTGAATTAACGCTATTATTTTGCTATGATAGATTTGTTTTTGTTGTGGATGACTCCAATTTGCTCCGCTACTTATTAACAGCCTGTGGATAACTTTGTGAACAATTTAATCCCCCTATTGATATCTTCAACTATATAATTCTTGAATACTGTGCACAATTTAATTCAGAATCATTTACATTTCGACATTTTTCCGTTTGAGACGGGTTAAACTGCCGGGCAGAATTTTTGCATAAGGAGTGACAAAGCTGTGGATAGCCATCCCCAGGAGATATGGCAGCAAGTATTGTCTATTATTCAAACCAAATTAAGCAAACCTAGTTTCGATACATGGTTTAAAGCGACCAAAGCGTCATCCTTGAAGGACGATCTGGTCGTTATTTCTGCTCCAACGACTTTCGCTGTCGAATGGTTGGACACCAGGTATACGAAGCTTGTTCGCACAACGTACTACGAGTATCTGGGGAGACAGGTGGATGTTAAATTCATTCTGGAGGAAGCGAAGCTGCCTGAATCAGCCGCGCCGTTTCCTGCCGTTTCCCAGACGGCGCCGATTGTTCCGGAGGAGCCCTTTTCCCATGTGCTCAATCCGAAATATACCTTTGACACCTTCGTCATCGGCGCCAATAACCGGTTTGCCCATGCCGCATCGCTTGCCGTTGCGGAAGCGCCGGCCAAAGCCTATAACCCGCTGTTTCTCTATGGCGGCGTCGGACTGGGCAAAACGCATCTTATGCACGCGATCGGACATTATATTCTTGAACATAACCCGAGTACACGGGTGCTGTACATTTCTTCGGAGAAATTTACGAATGAGTTCATTAATGCCATCAGGGACAACCGCGGCGAAAGCTTTCGCAATAAATACCGCAATATCGATGTGCTGTTAATTGATGATATTCAATTTCTCGCCGGCAAAGAACAGACCCAGGAGGAATTTTTCCATACCTTTAATGCCCTGCACGAAGAACGTAAGCAAATTGTTATTTCTAGTGACAGGCCGCCCAAAGAAATTCCAACACTGGAAGATCGGCTTCGCTCCCGCTTTGAATGGGGGCTAATTACCGACATTCAGCCGCCGGATCTGGAAACGCGCATTGCGATATTGCGCAAGAAGGCCAAAGCGGAAAACCTGGATATCCCAAATGAAGCGATGGCTTATATCGCCGGGCAGATCGATACGAATATTCGTGAGCTGGAGGGCGCGCTCATTCGCGTTGTCGCCTACTCCTCCCTCATTAATGAGGATATCTCGACACATTTGGCATCCGAGGCGCTGAAGGATATCATTCCATCTAACCGTCCCAAAATGATTACGATTCAGGATATTCAGCATAAGGTGGGCGAGTTTTATTCCCTCAAGCTGGACGATTTTAAAGCACGGAAACGTACGAAGGCCGTTGCGTTCCCCCGGCAAATCGCGATGTATCTCGCTCGTGAGCTTACCGACTTCTCCCTCCCCAAGATCGGGCAGGCATTCGGAGGCCGCGACCATACGACTGTGATTCATGCCCATGAGAAAATAACGCAGCAGTTGACCCAGGATCAGGAATTATACAAAATCATTCAAAATTTGACGGACAAGATAAAAGCACACATGTGAATAAATGGAGCAAGCCTACACACAGTTTATACACATGTGGACAGCTTGCTCATGCGTGTCTTTAGGTCACTTATCCACATATCCAGTGCCCCTACTACTACGACTACTAAAAAACATGTTAAAATAACATCTATAGAGCAGGCGCTTCGCGTTTAGCTGGCGCTTCGGCTTGCCGCCCCAATCAGCAACTACTCTTTCCAAACGCCATAGGAGTGAAACTATGAAATTAATGATAATGAAAAGCCCATTAAACGAGGCGATACAGCAAGTTGCCAAAGCTGTATCTTCCAGACCAGCCATTCCGATACTTGGCGGTATTAAAATGGACGTGACCCATCAGGGCATCATGCTTACAGCCAGTGATACGGATATCTCCATCCAAAGCTATATTCCTGTTGAATCAGGCGAACAAATTAATGCCCGGATCGACAAGCCTGGAAGCATTGTGCTCCCGGCTAAATTTCTTGTTGAAATTATTAAGAAGCTGCCTTCGGACCAATTGGAAATTGAACTAGGTGAGAAGTACCAAACGCAAATTCGTTCAGGCTCCACCGATATTCAGATGGTTGGACTGGATCCTGAAGAATTCCCTGTTCTGCCAAGTGTCGAAGAAAGCGAGATTTTCACAGTTCCTGCCGTTTTGCTGAAAAGCATGATTCGACAAACGATATTTGCCACTTCAACCAGTGAACAAACCCCTGTTCTCACAGGCGTACTGTGGAATTTGCAAGAAGGGCAATTCAAGTTTGTAGCAACAGACCGTCACCGGCTTGCAAGCCGAATCGCTAAAGTAGAAACCGCGCCGGAATATCGTTTTTCCAATATCGTAATTTCTGGACGCACGCTCGGTGAGTTGTCGAAAATTATTCCTGATAATAACGATGGTGTCGGTATCGTCGTAGCCGACAACCAAATCTTGTTTAAAGTCGGTCATGTGCTCTTCTATTCGCGGATGCTTGACGGAACTTATCCGGATACGACTAAGATTATTCCGCAAGTATTCAAAACAGAACTTGTTTTGGACACCAAAAATTTAATGGATGCCATCGACCGGGCTTATTTGATGTCTCGTGAGGAAAAAACGAATATCGTCCGCCTGATGACACTTGAGGATGGCAGCATTGAAATTTCTTCAAGTTCCTCCGAACTTGGACGTGTCACAGAACAATTGCAGCCCGTTTCTCTTAAAGGCGACCCGCTGCGCATTGCCTTTAACTCCAAATATGTGCTCGACGCGCTAAAAGTAATTGACAGCGAGCAGCTTTTTATTGGATTTACGGGAGCGATGAGTCCGATTATCTTGAAACCGACCGATCATCCTTACAATTTGCACCTTATTCTGCCTTATAGGACAACAGCATGAGGAATATAACGATAAAGACGGAATATATAACACTTGGACAATTTTTGAAGTTGGCGGATTGCATCGATTCCGGTGGTCAAGCCAAATTTTTTCTGCAGGAAAACCCCGTCGTCATTAATGGTGAGTCAGATAACCGCCGCGGCAGAAAACTATATCAAGACGATATCGTCAATGTGGGCGAATTCGGATTGTTTAAAGTTGTCAGGTCCTGACAAGTACGAATACTGGAGGCTGCCCGCGTGTTTCTGAACAAGATCCATTTGCAGCATTACCGTAATTATAATCAGGTTGAACTAAACACCGATCACATGGTTAATTTGTTCGTCGGTCCGAATGCCCAAGGCAAGACCAATCTGCTGGAAGCGATCTTCGCACTAGCGCTTACCAAATCGCACCGAACGAGCAAAGACAAAGAGCTTATTGGCTGGAACGCTGAGTCTGCCCACATTTACGGAGAAGTGGAGCGCAAATACGGCGGGGTCAAACTTGATCTGATTTTTTCAAATCAAGGAAAAAAAGCGAAAATTAACGGTCTTGAGCAGCGCAAGCTCAGCGAGTTTGTCGGGACGCTGAATGTCGTTATGTTCGCTCCTGAGGATCTGGAGATCGTTAAAGGCACGCCAGGCATCCGCCGACGGTTCCTCGACATGGAAATCGGGCAGGTTCAGCCCGGTTTTTTGCACACCTTGCAGCAGTACGGCAAAGTGCTTGCGCAGCGCAATAATTATTTGAAATCCGTCACCTCATCGACCGCTCAGCAGACGATGCTGGATGTATGGAATATGCAACTTGCTGAATATGGTGTTAAAATCATAAAAAAAAGGCAAAGCTTTATTCATAAACTAGAACGCTGGGCCAAAGAGATTCATCTGGGGATTACTACCGGAGGCGAACAGCTGACGATTCAGTACCGTCCATCGCTCGATCTGGACCTTGCACAAGATGAATCTGTTTTATTTGAACAATTTATGATAAAGTTATCACAGGTGAAAGATCAGGAACTTCGCAGAGGAATGACTATGGTGGGCCCGCACCGTGATGATATGACCTTCCATATCAATGGCAAAGAGGCGCATATCTACGGCTCGCAAGGCCAACAGAGGACAACTGCGCTATCCCTTAAACTGGCGGAGATTGAACTGATTCATGAGGAAATCGGAGAATATCCCTTGTTGCTGCTGGACGACGTGCTCTCAGAGCTGGATCAGAACCGGCAAATACAATTGATTGATACATTTCAGCGGAAAGTGCAAACTTTCATCACAACGACCGGACTAGAAAGTGTCAACCTGAGCAAGCTTCAGGATGCATGCGTGTATCATGTGGAGAGCGGCCAGGTAAAGCGTTAAGGAGGCGTATGCGATGTATATCCATTTGGGTGGAGAACGAATTATTCGAGCAGTCGAGCTTGTTGCCATCTTCGATATTTCAATTGAGCAATCCTCCAAGCTGTCCAAACAATTTGTGGCTGGAGCACGACAGCGCAAAGGCGTTGAAGTCATTGGGGAAGAAGAATCAAAGTCTATCGTCATCACCAAGAAGAGAGTCTACTATTCGCCGATCTCATCTTCCACGCTGAAGAAAAGAGCGCATCAATTCGTGGCGACATAGGCAATAGGGTCGGCAGAGAACGGGAAGCAGCAGTTCGAGAGGAGCAGTGAAATAGGCATGTCGTTGAATCAACATACGTATGATGAAAGTCAAATCCAGGTGCTTGAAGGGCTAGAAGCGGTTCGAAAACGCCCGGGCATGTATATCGGTTCGACGAGCAGCAAGGGGCTTCATCATCTTGTTTGGGAAGTTGTCGACAATAGTATCGATGAGGCGCTGGCTGGTTTCTGCGATCACATTGAGATTATTATTCATGAAGACAATAGCGTAACTGTAATTGATAATGGCCGGGGAATACCGGTGGGTATGAATGAAAAGTTGCAGCGTTCGACCGTAGAAGTAGTATTAACCGTATTGCATGCCGGCGGTAAATTCGGCGGCGAGGGCTATAAAGTTTCCGGTGGTTTGCATGGTGTCGGCGTTTCAGTTGTTAATGCATTATCGGAATCGCTGGTTGTGCAGGTTCGGCGGGAAGGTCAAATCTTCGAACAGGAATATCGTCGGGGTGCACCGCAGTATGATTTGAAAGTGGTCGGCGAAACCGACAAGACAGGAACGCAGATCCGGTTCAAGCCTGACAATGAAGTTTTTACTGAAACGACGATTTTCGAATACGAAACATTGCAATCGCGGGTGCGTGAGCTCGCGTTTTTAAATAAAGGAATTGAAATTTCGCTGCTTGATGAGCGAACAGGCACCCATAATCGCTATAAGTATGAAGGCGGAATTATTGAATTTGTGGAATATTTGAACCGCAACCGAGAAGCGCTTCATGAGAAGCCGATCTATGTGGAAGGCAATAAGGATCATATTCATGTTGAAGTATCGCTGCAGTACAATGACAGCTACACAGAGAATATTTATTCCTTTGCCAACAATATCAATACCCATGAAGGCGGCACGCATGAATCAGGTTTTAAAAGCGCGCTTACACGGATTATTAATGATTATGCCCGCAAGTCAGGGGCAATTAAAGATAATGTATCCAATCTGTCCGGGGATGATGTGCGTGAAGGGTTGACTGCGATTATTTCTGTCAAAATTCCGGAGCCGCAGTTTGAAGGCCAGACGAAGACGAAGCTCGGCAACAGCGAGGTACGGGGGATCGTAGAGTCTTTCTTCGCAGAGAAACTGCAGGAATTTCTTGAGGAAAATCCATCCGTCTCCAAAAAAATCCTTGAAAAAGGCTTATCCGCTGCTCGTGCCCGCGAGGCTGCACGCAAAGCAAGAGAGCTGACACGCCGCAAAAGCGCGCTTGAAGTCAGTTCATTGCCTGGGAAATTAGCGGACTGTTCTTCCAAAGACGCGTCGATCAGCGAGCTCTATATTGTCGAAGGCGACTCCGCCGGCGGTTCTGCGAAACAGGGACGTGATCGTCATTTTCAGGCGATCCTGCCGCTGCGCGGTAAAATATTGAACGTTGAGAAAGCGCGGTTGGACCGGATCCTGGGAAATACCGAGATCAGGGCGATTATTACGGCGCTTGGCACAGGGATCAGCGAGGACATGGATATTGCCAAAGCGCGTTATCACAAAATTATTATTATGACCGATGCCGACGTTGACGGCGCCCATATCCGCACCTTGCTGCTCACTTTCTTCTACCGCTACATGCGCAAAGTAATCGATGCCGGTTATATTTATATCGCTCAACCGCCGCTGTTCAAGATTGAGCGCAACAAAGTCATTCGTTATGCGCAGTCCGAAAGTGAGCGGGATGAGATCATTGCCGAATTCGGCCCAGGCGCCAAAGTAAACGTCCAGCGCTATAAAGGTCTCGGGGAGATGAACGCCGGCCAGCTATGGGAAACGACGATGGACCCGGAAAGCCGTACCATGATGCAGGTCACCATCAAGGATGCCATTGAAGCGGATGCTGTGTTTGATATTCTGATGGGCGACAATGTTGAGCCGCGTCGCGACTTCATTCAAACCTATGCCAAAAATGTGAAAAACTTGGATATTTAGCGAGCAGCAGCCGCCCGGATCGGGCGGCTGTTTCAGAAAATCAGGTCAGTTTTACGACGGGGACTTTCGTTTTTTACTGCTGAATCTGCCATAAGCGGCAGCGTAGCGATAAATTTTTGAAAATATCCGTTTATCTTTTAGTTTGCGGAAAATATAAGGGTCAGGCTTTGTATTGACTTCCAGTATCCACGGTTTGAAATCACTATCAAGCGCAACATCGACACCAATCTCTTTAAGGCGGGGATAGGTGCTCTGCAGTTGTTTCGCTGTATGGCGGCCCAGCTTGTTCAGTCGACTCACACAGTCCTGCTGTTGGGCGCTGCTCATATGTCCACTCATTAATTTCTCGAACGACATTGGTGTTCCGCCGCTATGATAGTTAGTGACGATCTTCTGTGGATGGCTCAATCTGCCGATGACGCCTGTCGTTTCCCACTTGTCATTGAGATTTTTCTGCACCATGACGCGCAAGTCAAAGCGCCGGTTTTTATGTTTTAACAAATGAACACCGCGCTGCACCAAAAAAGTCCTCTTGCCGATCCGCCTTTTAAGATCATCATGAAGATGGTCGAAATAGGAAAAATGGTTGCTGCGGGTTCCCGTCTGAAGGCGATAGCCGCCGTCAGGCAATTGCTCCACACGAATGACGCCCAGACCGAAAGTACCTAAGTTGGGTTTAACATAGACCATGGAATACTGTGAGAGCATTTGTCTCAGATTTTCTTTGTTAAAAAGTTTGGTTTGCGGAATAAGCTCATGCAGGGCTGGATCTTTTATCAGCACTTTTGTTTTGAGCCATTTGCTGTGGACGCGTCCGATTGCCAACAGTCTTCCTCCTTTCGCTTTCCGGTCCGAAGAACAGGGAAGCGCTTTGCGATTCATAATTAAACGCTGTACAAACTTGCGAGCATCGGCTGCGGAAGTTCGGTCTTGGCTGCAATCGTAAAATAAAACACGGCCGTCCCGTCGCACTCCGCTTGCAATTAAAGGTTTATCAGCACACAGAATTGAGAATAAATGATATAATAGGCTTTATAGTTAAGCATATGATGCATTCGTTATGCCGGTCACGGCGAACACCCGCAGCAGTTGGTGAATTGTATTGCCGTAATGAAAGTAATATAATATTAGAAAGTTGTTATCGTTCGTTTTAACGATAGATCAGGAGGTTGAGCATGGCGGAAGACCAGCAACATATCCAAATACGAGATCGCGATATCGGCACCGAAATGCGAGATTCATTCATGGATTATGCCATGAGCGTTATCGTAAGCCGGGCGCTGCCCGATGTGCGGGACGGGCTTAAGCCTGTGCATCGCCGCATTCTGTTCGCGATGTCGGAGCTCGGTATGACTCCGGACAAGCCTCACAAGAAATCAGCCAGAATTGTCGGCGAAGTAATCGGCAAATATCATCCGCACGGTGATTCAGCAGTCTATGAGACGATGGTACGGATGGCACAGGATTTCTCGCTCAGATATATGTTGATTGACGGGCACGGAAACTTTGGTTCAATTGACGGCGACGCCGCAGCGGCCATGCGTTACACTGAATCGAAGCTTTCCAAGATCGCCATGGAAATGCTGCGTGATATCAACAAGGAAACTATTGATTTTATACCGAACTATGATGGTGAAGAAAATGAGCCTGTCGTATTGCCAGCGAGATTTCCTCATTTGCTGGTGAACGGTGTTTCCGGGATTGCTGTCGGAATGGCAACGAATATCCCGCCGCATAATCTCGTGGAGGTTATCGATGGACTGCAGGCATTGATTCAAAATCCTGATTTGTCGGCGCTGGATTTGATGGAGTTTGTCAAAGGTCCTGACTTCCCGACATACGGGATTGTCATGGGACGCACGGGTATCCGGCAGGCCTATACGACCGGACGCGGTTCGGTCACAATGCGCGCACGGGCGTTGATTGAGGAAAACAACGGAAAGTCCCGCATCGTTGTCTATGAGCTGCCTTACCAGGTTAATAAAGCGCGTTTGGTAGAGAAGATTGCCGAGCTTGTCAGGGACAAGCACATCGAAGGCATTACTGATCTGCGAGATGAATCCGACCGCAACGGTATGCGTGTTGTTATTGAATTGCGACGGGATGTCAATCCGAATGTTGTTCTGAACAACCTGTACAAACAGACGCAGATGCAGTCCAATTTCGGAATCAATATGATCGCGCTTGTCAAGGGCGAACCGAAGGTTCTGAATCTTAAAGACGTGCTCTATCATTATTTGATGCACCAAATCGAAGTCATCCGCAGAAGAACTGAGTTTGACCTGAAGAAGGCTGAAGCCAGAGCCCATATACTTGAAGGCTTGCGCATCGCTTTGGATCATCTTGATGAAGTCATTGCACTGATTCGGGGTTCCCAGACAACGGATGAGGCAAGAGAAGGGCTTATCAGTCGTTTTGAGCTTAGCTATGAGCAGGCTCAGGCGATACTCGAAATGCGTCTGCAACGTCTGACAGGACTTGAGCGTGATAAAATTGAAGCCGAATATGCCGAGCTATTGCGCAAAATTGCGGAGTACAAAGCTATTCTTGCCGACGAGCAGTTGGTCCTTCAAATTATTAGCGAGGAACTTGAAGAACTGAAAGAACGCTTCGGGGACGAGCGCCGTACGGAAATTACGATAAGCGAAGATGAAATTCTGGATGAGGATCTGATTCCTCGCGAGGATGTCATTATTACGATTACCCATACAGGCTATGTGAAGCGGCTGCCAGTCAAAACCTACCGCAGTCAAAAACGCGGAGGCCGCGGCGTGATCGGAATGGAAACCAAGGATGATGATTTTGTTGAGCATCTATTTGTTTCCAACACGCACCACTTCCTGCTGTTCTTCACTAACAAAGGGAAAGTGTACCGGTTGAAAGCTTATGAAATTCCTGATTTGAGCCGAACTGCACGGGGGACGCCAATTATTAACCTGATTCAGATCGAACAAGGTGAGACGGTTAACGCGGTCATCCCTGTTCCAGAGTTCGATGCTGATCATTACTTGTTCTTCGCCACACGGCAAGGCATCGTTAAGAAGACGCAACTTGATGACTATTCCAATATCCGCAAAGTTGGCCTGATCGCCATCTCACTGCGCGAGGATGATGATCTGATTGGGGTTAAATTAACCGATGGAAATCAAGAGATCATTATGGGAACGGCACAGGGAATGTCGATTCGCTATCCTGAGAGCGATGTACGGGCAATGGGACGCTCGGCAACAGGCGTTAAGGGAATTCAGCTTGACTCTAATGATATTGTCATCGATATGGACGTCGTGGATGAAAACAACAATGTGCTTATCGTCACCTCCAAAGGTTACGGCAAACGGACTCCAATGGCGGAATACCGCAGCCAGAACCGCGGAGGCAAAGGGATCAAGACGTTGAATGTCACGGATAAGAACGGTCCGATTGTTGGGCTTAAGGTTGTCGATAATGATGAGGACCTTATGATTATGACGTCCAGCGGCACACTTATTCGTACGAGCATGGACGGTATTTCTACAATGGGACGGAACACGCAAGGCGTGAAGCTGATCAACATTCGTGAAGATGATGCCGTAGCTACGGTTACCCGTGTAGGACGCAGCGAGGAAAGCGAAGAGGAACCTGATGCAGATGTAGATGCAGATGTAGATGCAGATGGCACGCAACCGCTGGCTTTAAATGGCGACAATCAAGGAGAAGGAACACCATCCGAAGAATAATCGGGTGGTGTTTCCCGGTTTTCTGCTTAAAAAGGTAGGGGGAGAGCACAATGCTGACAGTACAATTAGATCAAGTAAAGCCAGGGGACCGACTTACTCAAAATGTGAACACTGAGCTAGGCGGCGTTCTTTTCCATAAGGGTACAATCATTACAATGAGAGAACTGGAAATTTTACGCGCTTTTCTTGTTCAGCAAGTGGTCATTGGACACCGTGAAGGTGTTAATGAGCAGGCAGCGGCCAGCAAACCATCTATAGAGGAGACAAGAAGCGTCTCGGGCAGCGAAGTGTTCAACCAGGAATACAACAAAATGGTACAGCTGCTAAAGCCTCTGTTCAGTCAGTACACAATTGGACAAGCGCTGCCTATCTATGATATTCGAAATCAATTGGAAACGCTGTTGCAAGTTAGCACTAGCTATAATGTGCTTACTTATTTGCCTGGCGGCTTTAAAGAAGAGGACTACCTCTATCATAATAGCGTGCTTACTGCATTGACTTCCTACCTTCTTGCGCAGTGGAGCGGATTATCCCGAAAAGATTGGCTTCCTGTCGCTCTCTCCGGGCTTCTGCATGACATAGGCAATGTTAAGGTGGATAAAGCGATACTGCATAAGCCAACCGCATTAACGGCCACTGAGACCCAAGAGATGAGGCAGCATACGTTGTATGGCTATCATCTGCTTAAACCTGTTGCTGCTGTCAATGAAGGGGTTAAACTCGCAGTTATGCAGCATCATGAAAGATTGGACGGCAGCGGCTATCCATTGGGACTTAAAGGAGAGCAAATTCATGCCTACGCCAAAATAGTAGCTGTTGCGGATATTTATCATGCGATGACATTGCAGCGTATCTATAGAAAGTCTGAATCGCCATATCTTGTCCTGGAGCAGATTCAGAAGGAATCATTCGGGAAGCTTGACCCAGTACTAGTCCAAACCTTTATAGAAAAGACAACACAATTTAATAACGGTACAATGGTGCGGCTAAGCAATGGCGCTGCAGGTGAAATTATTTTCACAGACCGCAATGATCTCACGCGTCCGTGGGTAAAAACAGCTGAGCGGGTAATTAATTTGACGCTGGAGCGACAGCTCTTTATTGAACAAATTATAGGGTAAATAGCCTCTGCAAAAATATTATATTAAAATGCTTGACTATGATCATCATACCGTGATATATTATTCCTCGCTGCTTCAACGGCTAACACCGAATAGGCAGTCAGGTCAAGGTAGATAAGCCTATGTTTATCACCAAGAAGAAAAGCTTTTGAAAAAAAACTTTAAACTTCTTAAAAAAAAGACTTGCATTATGATAGCCCGCTGTGGTATATTATAAAAGTCGCCGCTGAGAGAAACGGGCGATGAGGAAAGAGTAAATGAGCAAGATTTTGTTCTTTGAAAACTGAACAACGAGCGAAAAGCCCTGTAGCTTGAAAGAGCTGCAGATAAGCAACAAATAAACGTAATGAGCACAAGCTCATTCCTGAAATTCGTTGTTGCGGGGCGTCTTCGGACAAGCTGCAATAACAAACTTTTATGGAGAGTTTGATCCTGGCTCAGGACGAACGCTGGCGGCGTGCCTAATACATGCAAGTCGAGCGAA